>NZ_FO704550.1:0-1398400 GCF_000968195.1 Xenorhabdus doucetiae | reverse complement strand
CGCCCGACGGCATTATAACGCGCTGAGATTTCCGGCCAGCCCAGATGAAAAAGGGAAAGTTCATTGCCCCGTCCTGCCCGGTGCGCTTCCGCCCAGATGCGCCTCAGCAAATCCGCATCCCCTTTGGGATCAAAGACAATCACGACCTCGCCGCGCCGGATATCCTGTGTGATCAACAACTCTGCCAGCCGGGTTTTTCCCACACGGGTGGTGCCCATCACCAGGGTGTGCCCGACCCGCTCGCGCAGATCCATAAATACGTCGGCTTCCTGCGGCTCAATACCGTGGATCATCAGATTGCCCCCCACCGGCGGCAGCGGACGTACCGGATTAAATGGTGAGTCTTGACGTAATAGCGCAGATAATGTCGGCCAACGGTATTCGGTTCTGCGCTCCAGTGCGCGGGCAAGCTGATAGATATGGGAAGGTTGCACAAATCGCTCCACTTCGGGCCGGCGGGTATCCTGCAAACGCTGGGTATGTTTTTGCTGCCAGCGAAAGCCCCTGCCCAGAAACAATTGCTTATGACTGACGGGAATGTGCTTTGTGCTCATCTGATAACGTGGCAGGCGGCGCAGGTTTCTGCGATAGCGTATCACCTGAATGCCCTGCCACGCGCGTATTACCGCCAGTATGGCAAAACCGCCGGCCATCACAGAGCTGACTGATGGTGCCAGTGCGATGGCCCAGGGCGCTCTGAGACAAACAAACGCGGCGACGGCTGACACCACGGCGGTATTCAGCTCCACAGCAGGACGCAGCAGGGCCTCGATCACGTAACGACGGCTCATGGCGATAACTGCTGAGTGAGTGCGGTTGCGGTGATCAACACCGGGTAATGTTGCAGTTGCAGACGGCGGGCCAGCTCGGTGCCGGAAGCGGGCGATAAGATTAAATCCGGTGCTGATGCCCGCAGTGACTGTAAACCTGCCCTCTCACGGACATTAATGACCAGACCCACGGCATGCAGTGCCTTAAGCCGCGCTGCATGCTGGTTTAACCATTGGCGTGAGTCAGGATCATCGCCAATCAGAAACAATGCGCCAATCCCCGGCAATTGCAGTGGTCGGCTTGCCACTTTCCCCGGTGTCAGTTCCGGTGTTCTGACCGGCAACATCACGGCTTCACTTGCTGCTTCTGGTGAGAAATGCGGTGGCAACGCAGGAATATTATCTGATTGCGCATTAATGCCGTCATAAAAGGGCGAAGCATCTTTTCCGCCTAAATCAGCAATCACTTTCAGTTCGGCATAACAGACATTCACCCATAACATCCCGATAATGGGCAATAAACTTAGCCATTTTATGATAATGACGTGATATGCCATCCCTGTTCCCCCTGCCGCAGTAATACCGGCATCACGCCGCGCCCAAACCGGAACCAATACCCCGCATCATGATTGAGCGTGATTTGCCGGTTGCGTACCCGTTCAACGGGAATATGGTGCGCGTTGGCCCACTGCCGTAACAGGTTGTCATTGCCCTGACTGTCGACCAGATAGATATCAACCGGCTGATTTGCGGTCAGGACTTCGGCTAAACGGGTATCACAGGCCGGGCAATCGTTGGTTTTGACAAACAGCGCCAGACGGCCATCAGCTTCACGGGATTTTGCCATATTGACCGGCAACACATCCGGAAACAGCCGCTGCCAGGCCGCATCCACTGCACGCTGAAAGCGTAATTCTTTTTCGGCGCGGGCAAATTCGGCCTTAACCCACTGCTCGGCATAACGGCGGCGCTCAGCCTCGCTTTCAGCTTCAATGCCCAGTGTCGTCAGCGGATCAAGTCCCGGTGACTGAATCCCCCTGGGTCCCTTAAGTAATTGCTGGTAACGCTGATATTCATCCGCCCGTAATCCCCATTGTTCAGCCTGGATTTTCAGGGATTGCTTTTGGCTTTCCACCGATTGCACCGGCTGCGACGTTAACGGTGCCGGTGTGGCTGCCCACGCTGAACTGCTTAGCAATACGCATGCCACCAGACCGATTCGGTTTAGTCTCATCAACGGCCTCCCGGCTGAGGTTGCGGGAGCTGATAGCCCTGCCGCAAGTGATGGCAAACCACGCGTTGAACCTCATCGACTTCCAGTTGCCAGGCCGGACCGGCCATAATCTGCAACGCCGTACGCAACCGGACAGGGCCTAACTGGGCGTGCACCGACGGCAGTGGCTGGCGGTATAAAATATCATTGGTTCTTTCAGGCGCACATAACGTGTAACCCGATTGACGCAACACATAACACATGGCATAGGCAATTGTGGGATTCTGAGAGGCCGGGATATGAATATCAACCAGTTGGGAAAGCGGGTCACGCTGTACCTCTGTCGGGTCAGTGCTGACCAGCAAATAACGTCCATAGCGGACGACTTCCCGCGTATGTTGATAAATATCGGGTAAAGCGGGCTGGATATTGCGTGTGATCGGTGTGACTGCAACCACGTTTTCGGAAGCACGCTGAGATTGCGGTTGCTTTGACGGGGCATGGCAACCCGTCAGGCTAATGGCCAAGACGCCAATGAAGACTGTTATTTTCATTCCTGTTATTCCTGCCCGGCAATAAAATATCCTTGACTGTGCAGGAAATAACAGGATTTATTCAATCAACAACTGGAACTGCCTTTAGGAAAATAAAAACGTTATCGCTTATTGCTCTGAAGAACCTGCTGAAACCGCTTTACGCGCCGCACGCTCAATCAACTGACCATTCTGGTCAAAATAACGGCTTGGCCAGATTTCAGAGGGATGGACGTCGAGGTAGTTCGCAATGATCCATTCCCCTTTCGGCCAGGCGCGTGACAGGGTGTTGGCGAGGGTTGAGGAGCTTAATCCGGCTTCGCGGGAAACTGCGGCGAGTGTCGTACCACGTTTGCGTAATGCACAAATAATTTCGGCTGGGTGCCAGTCTTTCTGAGTGTGAGTCATAGTCATACCTGCTTCCCCTTTTCTTGATTATTGGTGGTGATTCAAGGCAGGGATTCTCAGGTACCGGAGTTATCAGCCGGCGAGGCCGAAGCCTCCCCTGCCTGAATCACCATTGAAAGGATGATAGCAGGCACACTGGTAGAAACTTCCTACCAGTGGATAACTTTGAGGCCTGAGATTCCTCACTATCGGATGTGCCGATAGCTTTTTTACTTTAACGAATTCCGTTAGCTAATTCAATAATCGAACTGGTAAGTTTAATAAGTAAATCAGGTAATCAAAGTGATTAAATTGAATTAAATCACTTTAATATCAATATGATGAAATTTTTCCGTATTATACAAATAATTTAAAATAAAGCACAGAAATGAATATCTATCATAAGGTGACTGACAAACGGCAAATCAGGATCAATAAACAATCAATAACTCAACACTGAAATTGCAGTTATTCATCTCCAACGATAAGCATGACTGAAGAAGCCCTGGGTTCAGAGAATAGTGCACCGACCATCGGCCGGTTATGTTAACATTGAATATAACTGCCTTGATACACAGTCTGTTATCGATAGTTACCCCTTGTCCGGTACTGAAGTAAAGCATTTCAAAGGAGGCGATATGACTACGTCTTTGGACAAACTCACGATTAAAGGATTTAAATCCATCCACGAACTCAATGAATTTGAACTTAAAAGTTTAAACGTCATTGTTGGTGCTAACGGCGCAGGTAAAAGTAATCTGATCTCCTTTTTTAAAATGCTGCGTGCATTAATCGACGGCACATTAAATCGCTATGTGCGTGATAGCGGTGGTGCAAGCGATTTGCTCTTTCATGGTAATAAAGTGACTCAGAAAATGGAGTTTGAAACCCGCTTCGGTGAAAGAGGCTTTCGCTTTAAATTAGTCCCAACCCCAGCAGACAATTGTGCCATTGAAGATGAAGCCCGCTATTACGCGAAAAGTGCTGACTGGTGGTTATTAGGGGATAGCGACGATGGCAGATCCAGAATGGTTGCTGAAATCGAGAACAATTCCTCTGACGCACCGTATTCAAAACCCATCTATGACGCCATCGCTTCCTGGCAGATTTATCATTTTCACGATACCAGCGCTACAGCTGGAATGCGAAAATATGAAATTGTCCAGGATAACAAAACATTGCGTACAGATGCCTCTAACATCGGTGCATTCTTGTTGAAACTCAGAAATGATGCCCCCAATGAATACAAATCGATTGTGAATGCCATCAGGCTGGTCACTCCTTTCTTTGATGATTTCATTCTGGAGCCTCGCCAAAGCGGCCTGAAGGAAGAGGTTAACATTAGCTGGACGCAAAAAGGTTCAGACTATCCGATGCAACCTTATCATTTATCAGATGGCTCAATACGCTTCATTTGCCTGGCAACCGCATTATTACAACCGAATCCGCCATCGACCATTATTATTGATGAACCCGAGCTGGGCTTGCACCCTGCGGCCATTGTGATCCTTGCGGAATTAATCCAGCAAGCAGCTCAACGTACCCAAGTCATTATTGCTACCCAATCGCCTGTTTTAATTGATCAGTTCTCTGCCGAAGATATTGTCATCGTGAATCGTAAAAAGGGCGCTTCAAGCTTTGAACGTTTAAATGAGAAAGATTTTTCTCAATGGCTCGAAAACTATTCACTGGGTGAATTATGGGCTAAAAACGTCATCGCCGGGGGGCCAACTTATGAGTAATTACATTGAAGTCATGGCCATCGTTGAAGGTAAGACAGAACAGATATTTATTGAAAAAATCCTTCAACCTTATCTGGCTGGGAAAATGATTTTCATCTCTGCAACACAAGTTTCCAAACCCGGACAAAAAGGCGGAGATGTGCGTTTTTCACGGGTCAAAAAAGACATTGAAATGCACCTGAAACAACGTTCAGATACTTATGTAACAACATTTATTGATTACTACGGCACCCATGAATGGCCAGGATTAGAGACATTAAATAGATGCTGGGAACCGGGACAAATAGCGGAGCACCTGAATCTGTCAACACAGGCTGAAATTCGTCAATGCCTGTCAGCACAGAGGGCTGAGGAACGTTTTATCCCGTACATTGTTATGCATGAGTTTGAAGCCTTGCTCTTTAGTGACAAAGAGATACTTGCTCATGAATTAAATATTAGTACGCAAACCGTAGAGCAAGTCCTCCGGGAATGTGGAGAACCGGAATCTATCAATAATAGCCCACAGACAGCCCCTTCAAAGAGATTAGGAAGATGGTCAGCAAGTGGCGCGTTTGCCAAAACGACAACAGGGATCGCAATTGCGGAAAAAACAGGCATTCCTAAGATGAGAGAAAAATGCCCGTTATTCAACGAATGGCTGTGTAAACTTGAGAAGTTGATAGTTGTCTGAAAAAAGAAATATCTTCCGGACGCTTTTGATAATGCTTTTTTTGCGTAGCGGTAGTCATAAAAATGTCACAGGAAGTAAAATTCAGGTAAAAAAACCCGCCGATTTGCGCATTCCCTGATTCAGGGACTCAGCGTGGCAGGTGTACTTGCGATGAATTATACTTGTCTGAGACAATATTTTTTAGCAAAAAGTGTCATTTAAACGCAAAAACCCTTTTGAATCATTAGGATAAATAACATTTTCTTGTTACTTGTTGAAACAGCACTACGCCCTGTGGTAACAGGGCAATAGGTTAATAATAAAGTACCACTCAAAAAGGGATCTCATCATTCCAGTCAACTTCTTCCTCTTCCGGTAAGGCTGAAACCTGTACCGCACGCGTGTTTTTTTCCTTATTAACGGATTGGGGTTGAGGTTGAGAAGGTGGTTGTTTCTGTGACTGTGGCGACTTATGCCCTGCCTGCTGAGACACCGCACTTTTTGAATCATGGCGACTGCCCAACATCTGCATCGTGCCGTTCACATTCACCACCACTTCGGTTGAATAGCGATCCTGTCCATTTTGATCCTGCCACTTGCGCGTTTGCAGCTGGCCTTCAATATACACCTGAGTGCCTTTCTGCAAATACTCCGCCGCGATTTCCGCTAATTTGCCGAAGATCACCACCCGGTGCCATTCGGTTTTTTCCCGCAGTTCACCGGTTTGTTTATCACGCCAACTTTCCGAAGTGGCCAGTGAAAGCGTTGCCACGGTTCCGCCGGCGGGCAGATAACGGGTTTCCGGATCTTGTCCCAGAAAACCGACTAAAATCACCTTGTTAATACCACGTAAAGACATACTGTTTTCCTCCCTGTTAAACTGACTGACGTTGTGTCCACTGCCCCTGCTTGAGGGCAAATTCTGCCTGCACGCGGCTGGCAACATATTCCACCGACTCACGGGAACACGGCACGCCGTCCTCCATCGTTCCGATATAAAAGCCCACACGGGTTTGCAATACCGTTAACGGTAATTGCTTATGACAATATTGCAGGGCCAGAAAACCCATTGATGCAACATTCATGGCGGTATCCTGTTTTGTGATCATAAAGGGACTTGCCCTGAAGCTATTCAGGACAAGTCAGAGGAATAACAAGTTATCAGAACGAGTTTTCTGCATATTCTTGTTGCGTGATGCCGTTCTGCGGCGGCGTCGAATCGGATTGTTCGGCCTGATACACTTTTTCCTGGCCGATTTTAATCCAGTCGACTTTGATCAGGCGGGCTTTCAGGCTGACACGCTGTTCGCCGGCATGATCACCGCGTTTCAGGGTAAAAATGTCGGTCGAAGGGTTGCTTAGGGTAAAACCCAGCAGCACTTTTTTATCCTCATCCACCGCTTTCTGGCAACGACCGACCAGACTGGTCGCCTCCTTGCCGACAACGGTAATATCAAAACGCACATAGACCGGATTATCACTGGGCCCGTTCAGCGCGTTAATCACACAGCTCAGGAACGTGCCGCTGGCGGTGCTGACATGGCGAATGTTATTCAAATAACCCAGTCCTTTAATGTTCAGATTGAAATAATCATTTTTGGTTAATGGCGTTGTATTCTCAGACATAAGAAGTTCTCCATAGAGGTAAAAAATACGGTGTGACGGAGAAAATTCCCTTCCCTGACGGGAGTGGTTTTCCCGCCGGGTGCCGGACGTGCACGTTGTCTGGCTGCCTGATAAGTGATAAATAACCTTCATTGCCCTGATGTTGGCAATATCTGCTTCCAAAGGTGCGCAGATGTACCGCGTGACGCTCTCCCTTGCAGGCTACAGGAGTTTTCCAGCCACCCGGAGGCGATCTTTGCAGGCTCACAGATCATTCAGGTAAACAGGTTGATTTTTAGAACACCACACCAAACCGTCAATCAACAATCAGATCTTCACGCTTTCTGATTTCCCCGCCTGACTCGGCGCGATTGCGTCACGGCCCTGGCATTCAGCGTTCCCTTGCAGGCCGGATAATTGACACAACCCCAGAACGGCGAGGTTTTTCCCTGCCGTTTTTGCATCATACTGCCGCACACCGGACAAACCGGCGTTTTCGGTAAGGTCAGGTGAAGCGGTTGTGCCTTTCCCCGTTCAATCAGATGCTGAAGCCATTGCACCTGTTTTTGCATAAAAACTGCCAGCTGTGCGTTGCCCTGCGCGATATCATCAAGAGACTGTTCCCATAATGCGGTCATCCCCGGATGGGTCAGCACATCCGGCAGCCCGGCAATCAGCTCCTGTGCCAGCGGGGTCGAATGAATCTGTTGTTTTTTCCGCTCAATCAGTTGCCGTTTAAACAGCGTGTCCAGAATATTGGCACGGGTCGCTTCCGTACCCAATCCGGCACTCTCCCGCAAGACTTTCTTCAATTGCGGATCGCTGACCAGACTGGCGGCATTTTTCATCGCCGCAATCAATGTCCCTTCGGTAAAAGGGGCGGGCGGTTGGGTTTGCAGTGACCGGATTTTCGCGTCAATCACCTGACACCGGTCTCCCTGATCCAATGCCGGCAGCGGTAAATCAGCCTCTTTTTCTTCTTCCTTTTGATGCTCTCCCGTCTCATCGGCAAACAGCGTCTGCCAGCCCGTGATAACATTGATCCGGCCTTTGACCCGGAACCGTTGCCCGCCGATATCCAGTATCACCTCGGTCACATCCGATTCCTGCGCCGGCAGAAATTGCGCCAGATAATACCGACGGATAAGCTGATAAACCTTTAACTCATCAGCGGTTAACCGGGTGATATCAAAGGCATGCCGGGTAGGAATAATGGCATGGTGGGCCGTGATTTTGCTGTCATTCCAGACACGGGAAACGCATTGCTTATCCAATGGGTTGATAATGCCCGTCATGGCCGGATCAGTGCGTGCCAGCGCTGTCAGAACCACCGGAATATCGGCCTGCATGGAGGTCGGCAGATAACCGCAATCCGTGCGCGGATAGGTCGTTGCCTTATGGGTCTCGTACAGGGACTGGGCAATTGCCAGCACCTGACTGGCACCCATGCCCCATTGGCGGGAAGCAACCTGCTGTAGCGTGCCCAAATCAAAACAGCGCGGCGGCGGGATTTTCTCCCGTTTTTTACTCACTTCGATGACTGTCGCCTGCGCCGTTTGCTGACACTGTTGCAGCACCGCCTGAGCCACATCCTGCCGGATACAGCGTTTCTCTTCATCACAATACTCTGCCGCCGGCAGCCATCCGGCCTGAAAACGGGTGTTCTCTTTTTCCAGCCCGGCAACCACCTGCCAGTAGGGGGTTGGCACAAAACGGGCAATGGTTTTATCCCGGTTCACGACTAGTGCCAGCGTCGGTGTCTGTACCCGCCCGATAGACAGCACCTCCCCAAATCCCTGCGCCTGCGCTTTCAGGGTATACAGACGGGTCAGATTGATCCCCATCAACCAGTCCGCCCGTGCCCGTCCTAATCCGGCCTGATATAACGGTTCGGTTTTCTCGCCCGGTAAGATTGCCGCTAAGGCCTGCCGGATACTGGTGTCATCCAGTGCCGACAGCCAGAGCCGCCTGACCGTTCCGGTGAAACGGCAATACTCCAGCAGTTCACGGGCAATCACTTCCCCTTCCCGGTCGGCATCGGTGGCAATAATCACCTCATCCGCCTGTTTCAATAACTGTTTAATGACCGCAAATTGATCGGCGGTCTCTTTTTTCACGGCCCATTGCCATTGCGCAGGCAAAACCGGCAGGACTTCCATGCGCCACGGCGGACCAAATTGCTCACCATAATGTTCCGGCGCGGCCATCTCCAGTAAATGGCCAATTGCCCAGGTGACGGTGATACCGGCACCAAAGAAATACCCTTTCCCGCGCTGCTTCACACCCAGCACTCTGGCAATATCTTTGGCCTGGGAGGGCTTCTCACACAGATAAAGCGGCATCTCATTCCCTCCTTTCATCCTGTTTAACCGGACGCAACGGTGGAGAGAACGCCGAACGCAACTGACCCGACAGAATATCGGGGCGGAGTTCTCCCAGCCGTTTAATCGCCTCAAGGCCTGCCGGGGTTTTTGCCTCAATATCACGGCGGGTAACGGGCAGTGAACGGTAAGAGCGCACAATGCCGTAAATCCGGCGGATGGCATGGCTGCCATTGTGCAATGACGCATCACGCTCTGAGCGTGAAATCAATCCGTAATGAAAGGCCTGAAAGGTTTTCATCGCCAGTTGGTCGAAACCGACCAGCAACCAGACACAGCGATAGCCCAGAGGGGAATAGCTGTAGACATCGATATTCAACGGTTCAACGGAAGAAACCGGGGATAAGGTGATATGTTCAGCTAGTGTCAAAATTTCCTGCAAGCTGGCAATACCCTGCTGAAGGTTTTCGGAAGCAACATCCAGTGCCTGCTCCAGTTTGACCAGCCAGGCATCGGCATAAGGGTTATCAGCGGCCGAATCGATACTGATGTTACCGGCGCGTTTGATCACCTGTGGCATACCGAGGGTCTTTCACCACGATTCAGCCGGGCCGGACTCTCACTCTCCGCGCCCCGCCCATGCGCCGGAGAAGGGGGCGAGCCGGCCGCGCAATCGCCTGTTCAGACCCAATCTGCTCGCCTGCGCGGCTCAGCAGCCGCAGCGGCAGATTCACCCAATCCCGCTGAACAAAGACTCCCGTTTGGCCCGGAAAGGTCTGGGGGGCCATCCGGGCCAAGGGGTTCCCGGCCCCAAGGATAATCAGTTATAGAAAAGGAGGAAAATTGATCATTTTTATTGATTGTCAAAAGAGATGATTTTTTAGGCACTGTTGGCAGTGCCAACAGTGCTTAATTTTTATCCACAATCGACGCCGCCAGAGACTGTACAAATTTCAAACGCTGTTGGCACTGCCAACACCGTACAATTTTCATTCAATGTTGTCCCGATGGTATTTCGCCAGATTCAGCCGCTGGCGAATATCATTCACCACACTGCGGACATGCACCTGAGAAGAGGGACGTACCGGACGCGGAATAACCTGTTCAGGCCCAATCTGCCACCTGACTGGTTCAGCAGCCACAGCGGCAGATTCACCCTGTCCCGGCTGAACAAATAATTTGCCTTCCCGTGCCCGTTTCATCACGGTCAACAACCAGCCCACCGGATTGCCGATTTTGCCTGTCTGCAAGGCGTTATCCAGACTCCCCAATACCGCCTGCCCCTGCTCTACGGGTAAGGCTTGCAGCTGGTTATTCAGCATTTGAACATCATCGGCATCCAGTTGCCTGCAAAGCCCTTCAGGCAGAGAAATGCCAGCTTGCTGATCTACGTACGTTTTTTTATTCACACCCTGTGTGGAAGAACGTACGTTACAGTTCGATTTAGTGGTTTGTCGATAACTCGTTGATTTTAGACTGAGTTCGGATTCCGAATTCAGTTCAGGCTGCGACTTTCGGCGACTCAGTTCGGTTTCCGAATCCGGTATTTTCCTGCCGGGTTCGGTTTGCATCGCCGGCTGTGGGGATGACGCTGTTATCGTCTGTCGCATCACTGCCTGCTGCGGTGTTTGCGCTACCCCCAGACGATCTTCCAGTAAACGGATATGGCTGTGACGATGACGCATCAGTGGGTCGGCTTTAATTTCTGTCAACACCTCCCAGGCGGTCTGGCTGACAGTTCTGTTTTTACTGCGACACGCTTCGGCCACCGTATCCAGCCAGCCGGGATCGAAGGTTTCCGCATCGCGGCAGGTCAGCGGTTCATCGTGCTGGGCGTAGATATTGCCCCTGACCCGCCCGTTCTCATCACGAATGCGCTTGCATAAACTCAGCCAGCCGGTTATTCGCAACATCAATAACACCCGACTGACCGTTTCACGGGACGCCTTGCCTTTATAGGGCGAGGCCAGCAGCACCTGCAATTCGTCATAACTGGGGAAAACCGCCCCTTCATTCTGTTGCGCGTACAGGCGGATCATCATCCAGCCCGTTTTATCCAGCGGAGATAAACGCTCATCCAGCAATAAACGCCGGGGATACGCATCCTGAATATTCCCCATAAACAGCAGGCCACTGCGAAGTTGTGAAACATCTCCGTCTGCACGCGTTTCCAGACGGGTTTTCATTTTGGCAATGGTATGAGCGATTAGACTGTCTGCGGGCAGATCCATGAGTTTCCCTTATCTCCAAGGTTTAAGTCTTCAAAAAATATTCTCAGGGCTGCACCCGGTATCCATGCCTTAACCGGATGCAGAATGACAACACTTCAGCGTTTATGATTTGCGGATTTCATTGTTGTAACGTTCATGGTGCATCAGTTCCCAGGATTTTCCGCCATTGCGGCTTAACAGCCGCCAGAACAGCCCCACATTAATTTTCAAGTACCCCGTGCCTTTTTCTTTCAGCCTGACGTAATTACGCTCGCCCCGTTGATACCGCCGCACCTGCTGTTGCGCCTTACGGCAAAATGACAGCGGGGCTGTCAGCGGTACATGCAGGCCGGGCATAATTTCCCTGAGTTTTCCTGACATTGTTTCCTTCCTCTCCCTGCCATGCCGCTATTTCGTTGTAGCGGGTTCGATTCCCGGTGACGCGGATTGCTGCCACTCTTTCACTGCATTCCAGACTGAGGTTAAGGATATGTCATTCTGTTCCGCCACATCCATCATGATATCCAGCCCTGCCGCGCTGTCTGCGTCAGCAACCGCTGCTGCCTGCCAGCGCTGCCATAAATCACGGTTTTCGGCTTCCGTCAGTACCAGCCCCCGGCCCGCCCGCACTTCAATGCCCGCAATACGCCGGCGGGCGGCAATTTCCAGACTGGATAAGCCGAAAAAATACCGCATCATTTCAATTGAGCCGCCCAGCCCCAGCGCCCGGTCAATGCGCTGTGTCCGCTGCTGCTCAAGACGCGCCTGATGCAATATGCGGGCGAGGTTGCTGTGATGAATATGCACGGTCAGTACTGACACCGGGCTGTTGCCTAAGTAGTGCAAATCCTCCAGGGTCAGATTCTGCAACATCTGCATTTCCGAAGGTGCCAGCCCCAGCGATTCACAACGGCGGATATAGCCGTTCTTCAAATCCATCACCAGCTGCATCAGCAGGCTGTTGGTCGCTTGCGATAAATGATTCATACACTGCTTCCTCCCAATATCAGGCCAATCAATATGATGTGAACAAATTGGAAAAACGGACCGCCTCAACCCGCGCTGTTATCAGGTCATCGCATTCTCCGGAGTCATCCGGCGCTGAAGCTCGCGCAGGCGGCGGATAAGGCGTATCAAACGTAGGAATTTCACCGTCTGAATATCATCCAGTAAGGGTGTTTCCCCCTGCACGGCGCTGCCAAGCAGAATGTCGGTCAGCGTCAGGGGACAGGTTTCCGGTGGAATTTCGCTGGTCAGGGACAGCAGCAACAGCGCAAAAGGTTGGGCATGTTGGGGTTCAGTCAGCCGGTATCCTGCTGATAATTCATCCGGGGCAGAGACCACATCGTTTTCACAACCCGTGGCCTCCGCCAGTTCAAAGGCCAGCCGAAACGCCATGCCTTGCAGGTGCTCGATATCGTCCTGCATCGGGGAAATTTCCCAGACCGAACTGACCGGTTCCAGACCGGTTTGAGCAAAAGGCAGGCACTCTGCCTCAGGGACAGACTGCCCAGGTTCAGGCGGGTTATCCGGCTGATAAGGCGGGATCACCGGATTTTTGCTGGAAAACGCGGCAGGCGTTTGTTCCTCATCAGATAATGAAATAGCGGTCTCAGGCACCTGTACCGCCTCCGTTGCAGGCTGAGACATCCGGCGCAGCTTCGATTCCCTGTTTTGCACTCGAATCGGCTCCGCCTTCTCCGCCTCAGATCCCTCTGGTTCCGGTGTATATTCCACTGCGGTAGCCTGCTCACCAAAGAGCTGCCTGCGGTTACTTTCCTTCGGATCGAGTTCCAGCATCCAGCGGTCGTAATTCAGCAGCGGATGGGGTAAGGCCTGCAATAAATCCCCAATCAGTTCATCCCGGAACATCTCCAATGACCAGGATTCCGGCGCATCAAATTTTTGACAACAGAGACCAAACACCTCATCAAATGAATGTATGGGTTCCGGGTTTAGACTGATGCGATGTTGTTGCCACACGGTGTTAGCATCAGCCCGTAATGCCAATAAAGGCCGGATTTGTGGGCCACCTAACCCGGATTCCAACAGGTTGGGTATCCACGGGTACAGATACTGCACGGTATCTTCCATGCGACTGATATGGCTGGCGCTGACCGGAAATCCTGCCTGACTTAACAATGCAGCGAATTCCCTCAAAGAAATTTTCTTTTGCTGCTGCTCCTCAAAAATGCCTCTGGTTTTATGCACGCCCAGCGCTTTTTCAATAAAGCTGAGCTCACCCCGCAGCTCATTTTCGGCCAGATGCCCGATAACACACTGCAACCTGCCCGGCCACGGTTTAAACAGGCAGTGAATACGGAAAAAACGCTCTTCGCCCGTTTCCTGCCACAGTTCAGACAGAATTTGGTAGCGGGTATTACCGCCATCGCTGAAGATATAGGCTTCCTCGCCTTGTGGGTCACGGGTCACTTTCGGCACCGTATCCAGACCGCGGGCTTTTATTGAGGCCTTGATATCGTCATAGCGCGGGTTACGTCCGGTGCGGGGGTTATCCGGGTTGGGGCGCAGTTGATCCAACGTCAGTACCATCGGCATTTCTGCCATCGGCGGGCTGTCATTGATGGTGGCCGTCGCCTGCCGACCTGGTTGTAACAGGGCATTGCCTAAGTTGAGATTTTGCCGTGCCATCACTTAACTCCCGTAGCCATAGGTGTCTGCTGATAAGTCCGAAAAACGGGTATATTGACCGTCAAAACGCACCCGCACCGTCCCCGTCGGGCCCTGACGCTGTTTACCGATAATGATTTCAGCGATACCGCTGTCCGGGGTATCAGCGTGATAGACCTCGTCGCGGTAAAGATGCAGGATCAAATCAGCATCCTGCTCCAGTGACCCGGAATCGCGCAAGTCCCCGTTATTGGGGCGTTTGTCGGATCGGTTTTCGACCTGGCGGTTAAGCTGGGACAGCGCCAGTACCGGACAATTCAGCTCTTTGCCCAGGGCTTTCAGGCTGCGGGAGATTTCGGCAATTTCCTGTGTGCGGTTTTCCTGTCCGGGCGCACACATCAACTGGAGATAGTCCACCATAATCAGGGCGGGCTGACCGTATTGACGGGTGTAACGGCGCGCGCGGGCACGCAATAGCGCGGGGGTCTGGTAACTGCAATCATCAATTATCAGCCGCTGATCCCACCGGGCAAACTGATCCAGACTCTGGCTTATCCGTCCCCACTGTTCATCATCCAATATCCCGCTGCGCAGGGCCGTTAAAGCAACCCCGCCTTCCATCGCAGACAGACGCAGCATCAGTTGTGAGGTTGGCATTTCCAGACTGAAAATCTGCACCACCGCATCGTCACGATGGCGCAGTGCACCGAGACAGAATGCCAGTGCCAGCGCGGTCTTGCCCATCGAAGGACGGGCGGCCAGCAAAATCAAATCACCGGGTTGCAAGCCACAGGTTTTTTCATCGAGAATCTGAAATCCCGTTGGCGTACCGGTAATCCCGTTGCTGCCCTGTATTCGCTCCAGATGGGAAATCAGGGCATCCGCCCCTTGCAGCAGGGTCATGGCCTGATGCTGCCGAATGGCTCCTTTTTCCGCCAGATTAAACAGCTGGCTTTCAGCTTGTTCAATCAGGGTTTCTGAACGGATATTCGGCTGAAAGACTTCCGCGCTAAGGGAATTACACAGTATCAATAACTGACGTAAGCGGCTTTTTTCTACCGCAATACGAGCATATCCCTCAATATTGGCCGCACTGGGGGTGTTTTTACACACTTCCGCCACGTAGGCAAAACCCCCTACATTGTCGATTTTTCCCTGTTGGGTCAGCATATCGGTCAGGGTTATCAGATCGAACGGGCAGTTTTTTTCACTCAGTTCCGCGATGGCCTGATACATTATCCGGTGTGCCGGAAAGAAAAAATCTTCTGGTGCCAGTAACTGAACAATGTCATCCCAGCGATCATTCTCCAGCACCAGCCCGCCAATAACGCCCGCTTCGGCATAAGCGTAACTTGGAGCCACGTCACTGATGGCCTGTAGATAATCATGCGCCATAATATCCATCAGTGACCTCCTTGCTGACCCTATTCAGTGCATTGACTAACCGCTGTTGCAGACGGGGCGAAGAGACCCAGAACAGGACGTCGTTTGCGGTTAAATACCGGGGTTTTCCCGCATACCGGCTACATTCCAGTAAGGCTAAATCATGCGGGGCATCGGGGCGCAGTGCCCGACCGCGCAATTCCGCTTCATTGAGGGGACTGAAATGCTCTACGTTATCAGGAGAAACATCCCAGATAACCGGCAACAAAGCCTGATATTTTGCCAGTGCCGCTTTACGATCCGGCGCATCAACAAACACGACCCACTCATCCTGGATCTCCGTGAACGGTAGTACCATGTTGTCATAACAAAAACAGACGGCACGCCAGATAACATTCATTGCGCATCCCCCGTCGGTTGTTTAGCCAATACGGCATCAAACTTCGCTGTCCATTCGGGGAACAGTTCACAGGCCAGACTGTGCATGGTTTGCGCGGCAGCCGGGCTTTTTCGGTTGGTTTTATATTCAAGACGATGCACGGGCTGGGCACGAACGTGTCCCAGTTTGTAGATATCCAGCAGGTCAATGCGGGTTTGCAACAGCTGATAAACACGCCTGCCGCCTAACGCCGACGTATCGTAGCGTTGCTGTTCAATAATATCAGCCAGCTCATTAAGCGTATCCCGATCCAGATTGGTAGCTTCAATGCCGTTTGCCAGTATCTGAATAGAGGGCAACCGGATGCCATAATTTTCAAAGGACTGAAGGCGGGTCAACATCCGCAGCGTGCCGCGCAGGAATTCACGCACATCAGGCAGGATCGGTTTGATTATCCCCAGCACACTGTGCGTGGCACTCAGCACAACCAGCTCGGTCATTATCCCGGTTGCCCCCTTGGAGTCGATAATAATGATGTCGTACTGACTAAAGAGAGGGTGCTGCAAGATATTTTTCAGGCGTAAACGGCCATCGGGCGCGTGCAGCATCGCTGTCGGCAGGAGTTCATCCGGATCATTGGAGATAATAATGTCGAGGTTTTTGATCGCCGAGCGGGAGATGATCTGATCGGGTTGGTTCAAACCTGCGGTCTGCATCAGTAATTCATACAGACCTGCGGGTGCTTCATGGCTCAGAGTAAAAATACAGCTGGATGTGGGTTGGGAATAATCAGCATCAATCAGGAGAACGCGTAAACCGGCATCAGCAAGAAATCCGGCTAAATTGGCTGAATGGGTCGATTTACCTTCGCCCCCTTTGGGGGAAGTAATAGGAAGTATTCTCATTTTGCATACTCGGTTAATTAAGTACACAAAACAGGAAAACTTAATTTATTAACATTATTTCAACTTACGAGGGGATCCAATGTTCCTGCGGAAAACCTACTTTACGATTTAACCATTTATCGTCAGGATGCAAAAGGTAATTTCCATATATTACTCGATGTTTTTCAGGAGAAACTACAGAGTAATTATGCAACACAACAGCATGTCACGCAGGTAACAGATGACTCTCTTTCCGTGATTTATATTATGCAAATGATGCTTTACCGTAAGCATGGTTCAAATACAATTCAGGCATTGCAAGCCCCGTTTAAAAAGATGTATACACTTGGTGAGTTTGTATCAGGCAAAGCTTGCTCGGATAAAAAATGGGAGAATGCCTGTTATTTTGAAAGTACGATTGAAACAAAACCTGTCAGCGATGGGGATAATACCGTTGAACTAAAGATTACTGTTTCTGAAAGACCTTTTATTGCTAAAGAATATCCAATTGGTCATCCATACGATCCGTTTGAAAAACGTAAAATTGAATCACAAATTCAGGATAGGTTGTCTAAAAGAACTTATCCCCAACAAGGATGGGCGAGTTTGTGTGGACCTGCGGCATTTTTTTATTGCTTACAGATGGACAGACCCGATGTTTATGAACAGGCTGCACGTGAATTATGGCAGTACGGTAGAACTAAGATTGGTCAATTAGAAATTAAGCCGGGTGAGGGTTGTCGTCATCCTAGCGGTTCCTTTCATAATGATGGAGAACCAACAATTTCAGGTTTAGACTGGATAACATTAGCGAGTTTAAGAGATTCTGAAAATATCATTTTCAGCTATGATAAAGTTGATAATGAAATAGCTGGTATTACAATGTGGGGTAAATTAACCGAATGGTTTGAAAAAGCAGGTTATGAAAAAATTTTTGATAATATAAGTCTTTCCCATAGCAATATCACCGACATAATAACTTTAAACGACTATATAAAAAAAGGATATAGGGTCGTAAGTTTAATATCTGTTGGAATGCTAAAAGGAATCCCTGGCGATACTTCAGTTAAAAATCATTGGATTGTATGGGAAGGTAAAGTAGGCTCAAAAGGAAAAACAATAAACTTAGATGATGTAAACAGTGAAAATAACATAGTTAATTTAAACATGTTTACTTGGGTAGGAATTAGTGAACGGGTTAAGCCCAATAACAATTTAAATTATTTTTTAAAACATACATTTGGAGGATTGGTTTTCAAACCAATAAAATAAACATGAGAAGACTTTTTTTCATTATATCCGTCTTTCTTATTTCTGCTTGCACAAGACAAACTGTTTATATTTATCCTAATGGAAACTCTTTAAAAGATGCTCAAGTCGGTGTTCCATATAATGAGTTAATAAATATACCGGGAGTTATAGACATGGGTTTTTCAGCCCAAGTAACACCTTCAGACTCAGGCCTAACATGGAACCCGAGTGATTATACGACTCCTGTGCAACCAGCAACAGCAAAAGACTATAGCCGTATTCAAATTCAAGGAACTCCAATACGTGCTGGAGAAATACACATCAAAATATCTGGTGGGATTTATGGAAACATGTTTACAAAAGTGGGTAAATTTAATAAAACTTACACCATAAAAGTAAAGGAATAATTATCATTATTAGAATGGTGATTTATATCGCCATTCTTCATCCTTAAATCGCCCTTTCAAACCAATCAGATTACCAAACGGATCTTTAACCTGACACATCCCCAAACCGTTATCAATCTTTATAGGCCCACGATAGAGAGATGCGCCTAGAGTCTGGAAATGTTGAATAGCAGCATAAAGAGAAGGGACAGACCAATATAAAACTGTTCCCTGCTGACCGGAATTGACTTTCTTATCAGCTTGTACAATATCCAATGAAAAATCGCCTATTTCTAATACGGTAAAATCAAATTCAGCGACATAAACAACACGAGCTGCCGGAAATGCACGTTTGTACCATGCCAATCCAGCTTCAACGTCAGGAACAGGAATCAATAAGGTGGCTGGTTTCATTTTTATACCTAATATCTGCCTAATATCGCCGCGCCAAAAAATAGCGCGGCTTAAGTTTACAGTGCCAATACCGTCACCCACATCGGGCCTTTACCAACCGGATAACGTGCCAGTTGAGTTAATTCTCCCGAACAGTTGTCAATATGTGAGACTGAAATATGATCCGATTTCTGCCCCGATGCAATCAGAAAATGACCGCTATGATCGATGGCAAAACCTCGGGGTTGGGTTTCTGTCGGATAATGCCCGGCTAATGTTAAATGATAGCCATCTTCTGACACGCGAAAGTGGCTGATCAGACTCTCAGAACGCTCACTGACATAAAGGTGGCGGCCATCCGGTGTCATGTGGATATCCGCCGACCAACGAACGCTGGAAAAATCGGTTGGCAGAGAATCAATAGATTGCACAATGCGATATTTTTCCCATTTACGCAGCACATCAACGGTTGAATCCAATTCATTAATGCAGTAGATAGCTGGTTTTTTCGGATGAAATGCCATATGACGCGGACCCGCGCCTGCTGCTGTGGTTACTTCATCAGCCCGATTTTCTGTTAAGCAGCCCTGCTCATCCAAGTTGAAAATACGAATATGATCTTCTTTCAAGCATGGAACCAGTAATTGACGGTTTTCCCGATCAATATTGGCAGAATGTGGCGCTTGCAGACCTTCTACAATTTGGCGGGGTGCTTTGACGATCCCATTTTCATCAATAGGATGGACGCTTAAGTTATTGAAGCTGTAGGAAGCAGAAAATAAAAAACGCCCCGCCCTGTCAGTGGAGATATGGGTCGGGCTACCCGCCAAAGGTGCAATGGCCTGCTGTTCAAGACGCCCATCTTCCTTAATGGCATAAGTAACGAGACTAAATTGTGGACGAATTCCCACATATAAGTGTTTGCCATCAGGATTAACGACCATGGGTTGTACTTCACCCGGCACATTGACGGTCTGGAGCAGCGAAAGTTTTCCGGCCTCATTCAGTGACCATACGTGGATCTGTCGGCTATTTGGGCTGGCTGTATAAACCACCTGTTTCATATTCTCTCCTTAATGCTTTATTGCCATTTCATTGATCTATAACGATTCTTGAAAAGATTTGTCGGCTAAACTGCCCATATAACAGTTTATTATGTTCAACTACCGTATAATATTTGCCTATATCATAGACAACCCAGAGGCCAACCCATGTCATATCGCGTTATCGCGCTGGATCTCGATGGAACACTGCTTGATCCACAAAAACGTATTCTGCCAGAATCACTGGCGGCCCTAAATGAAGCCCGCCAGTCAGGAATCAAGGTCTTGATTGTCACCGGGCGCCATCATGTCGCCATCCATCCTTTCTATCAAGCGCTGCAACTCGATACGCCTGCCATCTGTTGCAATGGGGCTTATTCATATGATTATCATGCAAAGAAAGTCTTGGCCTCAAATCCACTCTCTATTCAAGAAGCCTCCCAAGTACTTTCCTATCTGCAAGACACGGAAATTCAGCATCTGATGTATGTTGATGATGCTATTTTATATCAATTTCCTCACACTGTAGCCCAAACTCTGGCCTGGTCGGATTCCCTGCCTGAACACCAACGCCCCAATATCCGGCAAACCGGAAATTTCCAAGATGCTATCCATAATGTGGGAGCTATCTGGAAACTCGCCACCAGCTCATCCGATTTAGTGAAACTGCGGGAAATTAGCAAGCAAATTGAGGAGAATCTTGGCCTTGAGTGTGAATGGTCATGGTTTGATCAGGTCGATATCGCCAAAAAAGGCAATAGCAAAGGTATGCGGCTGCAACAATGGGTCGAATCGCAAGGCATGAGCATGCAAGAGGTGATTGCTTTTGGTGATAATTATAACGATCTCAGTATGCTGGAAAGCGTTGGGCTGGGCGTTGCCATGGGGAATGGCGTCGATGCCGCCAAAGCGCGGGCGGATATTGTCACACGGGATAATACCCAGCCCGGCATCGCTGAAATCCTGCGAAAATATGTGCTGTAATGACCTTTGACATCCATTCAATGGGAGCAAATCCGTCCACGGCTGTGCTCCCTATTAACCTAACTTTCTACCTGTTCATAAGGGGCGATTTAGCGAAATACTCTTTATCTGTGCATATAACCATTGCCCAGCCCGCAGATTAAGCTCTTCCCGTGCCCAAGGGGTGATTCTCGCCCATAAACTATGTTCATTCAGCGCCAGCTTGACATCGACCTGACCATTATCCTCAAAAAACTCAAGGACTTTGACTTGCAAAGTATTACGGATGCTGCTGACTTTTGGTGGCTCCAGCACTAAGGAAACGTCTGAGGCATCAATGCGGATATGCAGATCCGTTCCCGGAGAGGCATTTATTTGCGGTAACCAAAGGAGTTTATCCGCCACCGCGACGGCGGTCATGTGATAACGCTGATGATGTTGCATAACCGAAACTTTCAGGATGCTGCCCAGACTCTCTTTTTGCAGCCACGGACGCAGTACACTGCTCGACCAAACCTCTTCCAAGGTTCCTGTCGCCCGGATTTTTCCCTTGTCCATGACAATAACATTATCTGCCAGACGTAAAATTTCATCCAAACTGTGACTCACATACAGGATCGGGATTTTGACGTCTGCGGATAATTTTTCGAGATAAGGTAATAACTCGCGCTTACGGGGTAAATCTAATGATGCCAGTGGCTCATCCATCAACAGGAGTTCAGGGGCGGTCAGCAATGCCCGGCCAATCGCTACCCGCTGTTTTTCTCCACCCGATAATGTGCCGGGAAAACGTGACAGTAAATGTTCAATCCCTAACAGGCTAACGATGCTGTCAAACTGCGGTTTCATCTCTGGTGCCATGCCGTATTGTAAATTTCCCTTCACACGATAATGCGGGAACAGGCGTGCATCCTGAAAAACATAACCAATTCGGCGCTTTTCTGGCGGCAAAAAGAGGTTGCGTTCCGTATCCACTAACGTAGAACCGTTTAAAACAATGCGGCCTTGTTGTGGGCGGCTCAATCCCGCAATCACATTGATCAGTGAGGTTTTTCCTGCCCCCGAAAGCCCAAAGATGGCGGTGATGCTTTCTGTGGGCAACGTGGTATCAAGTTGCATATGCAGCTCACCCAAGCGCTGTTCAAAATCCAGTTCTAACATGCCGCCCCCAAACGTTTTCTGCCCCAACGTGTCAGCCATTCGGACAGCATCAATGAAATCAGCGCCAATGCAATCGCGATAACGCACAGGCGGGCGGCAGCGGCTTCAGCACCCGGCATTTCCAGCAATGTATACATGGCAAGAGGAATGGTTCGGGTTTCCCCCGGAATATTCGATACAAAGGTAATGGTGGCGCCAAATTCCCCCAGCGAGCGGGCAAACGCCAATACCGCTCCCACAATAATGCCGGGTAATGACAACGGCAGGGTAATGGTAAAAAAGACTTTAAGTGAACCCGCGCCCAACGTACGGGCGGCCTGTTCCAAACGCTGATCGATGCCCTCCAAGGATAACCGAATAGCCCTGACCATCAGCGGAAAAGCCACCACCGCCGAAGCTAATGCCGCTCCTGTCCAGTTAAAGGTAAAACTGACACCCAACCAGTCATAAAGGAATTCACCAATGACTCCGCGGCGCCCCATGCTAATCAGTAACAGATATCCCACCACCACTGGCGGTAATACCAGTGGCAGATGGATGATACTGTCAAGCAGGGATTTTCCAAAAAACTGGCAACGGGCCAGCATCCATGCCATTAATATCCCGAATGGCAAACTGAATAACACCGCAATGCCTGAGATTTTTAAGCTCAGTAAAATTGCCTGCCATTCATATTCACTTAACATCTCCAAAAGATCAGTTCCTACAGTGGAGTAAAACCATAGCGTTTAAAAATAGCCGCGGCTTCAGGGGTCTCAAGATAGTCATAAAAGTCGCGCACAGCCTGTTTTTCATGACCTTTAACGATTGCAATCGGGTATTCCACTGGTTTATGGCTTTCCGATGGGAAAACACCCACCACTTTCACTTTATGGCTGGCAACGGCATCAGAACCGTAAACAATGCCCAACGGCACCTCGCCCCGCTCGACCAGTGCCATGCCACTACGCACATTGTTAGTTCGCGCCATCAGTGGATTAACCATCTCCCACGCATGCAAATATTGCAGTGATTCTTTGGCGTAAATACCCACCGGCACATGATTGGGATCACCCACCGCTAAACGCCCTCCTGCCAGCAAGGATGCCCATTTTGTTTCCCGGTTGATCGCCACTTTATCCAGTTTGCTCTCTTTAGGCGCAATCAGGACAAGCTGGTTACCCAACAAGGTATGGCGGGTATTCTCAGCCATTAATTGTTTATCAGTCGCGTAATTCATCCACTGCTGATCGGCAGAAATAAAAATATCCGCCGGTGCACCCTGTTCTATCTGACGTGCCAGTGTCGAGGATGAAGCGTAGGAAGTCACAATATCGCCCTGCTTCTTTTGGTTATACAGTGCCGCAATATCATCCAAGGCATTGGTTAATGAAGCCGCCGCAAAAACTGTCACTTTATCTGCTGCCGAAACATTTCCGGCCAGCGCAAAAGATACTACAGCCCCTGTCAGCAACGGATAAACGTTCTTTTTCATTTTATACTTACCTAAGATAATCAATATGGTACGTTGTATATAACAAGATACTACGTTAAATGAAAATGCTATCCTGAGATTAATCGGCAGGTTGTGAGCCAGTTTTAGTTTTTATGTTAATTTTAATGCAAGGATTACATCTGGCAGGGATTAAAGATGAAGAGAAAGTGGAATTGATTACCCGGATAACCGGGTAATGGAAATCACAAGGTTCAAGGCTGTTGGCGAGTATTTTCTGTTTTGGAGATCATATTGAACACGCCCCCCAACCCGTAAATCAACGCCAAAATAGCGGCCATCACCACGGGGACCATAATCAGCGCAAATCCCAAACTTTTAAGCAATTCAAACATGCTAACCTCATATCCTTAGTGACTAACAAATTAACTGCGTCATATCTGAATTTGACACAGACGGCAACCTCATCATTCTAGACAATAAAACAGTAACAGTAATCGACGAAACGTGCGATTTTTATTGTTCAATCCGGATATCTGCGAACACTTCCATAAAACGATTTTACAAGAGTGTTATCAGGTGACAGTCCGCAAGCCTGAATAACAGACTGCGACACATTGACATTACACATGATTCCGCTTATTTCTGGTGATCCTTTGGTTAATGTTGCTTAAAAAGGAAAAAGAATGTCTGAGTTGCAAATAACGCAAGCGAGTTTCCGTTTAAGTGACACCCGTATCCTACGGCTACCGTCACTGAAAATTGTTTCCGGGGAAAGTTGGGCCTTTGTGGGCGCAAACGGCAGTGGAAAATCTTCGTTAGCCCGTGCCTTGTCGGATGAGTTAATTCAACTGGCAGGTGAACGTCATTGCTCTTTTCGCTCCCCCATCCGTCTCTCTTTCGAACAATTGCAAAAACTGATTGATGAAGAATGGCAACGCAACAATACCGATTTGCTCAGTGAAGGAGAAGAGGATATTGGGCGCACTGCCGCAGATATCATTCAACTTTATCGTAAAGACAATGAGTTGTGCCTTGAATTAAGCGGGTATTTTGGCATTAAGGACTTGCTTTCACGACGATTCAAATATCTCTCAACCGGAGAAGTGCGTAAGGTGCTGCTGTGTCAGGCATTGATGGCAAACCCTGACTTGCTTATCCTTGATGAGCCTTTTGATGGCTTAGATCCTTATGCACGAGAACAACTTTCCCAATTATTGAGCACCTTGGCGGCAAAAGGTATTACTCTAGTTTTGGTCTTGACCCGCTTCCATGAAATTCCTGATTTTGTCGAACAAGTCGGTGTATTGGCGGATTGCCATCTGACGCTGGCCGGAAAAAAAGCGCATATATTGGCAGAATCGCTTGTGGCGCAGTTGGCTCACAGCGAAAACCTGCAAAATATTCATCTGCCCGAAACGGATGAATACCGCTCTGACGAGCAACTTCCGGCTGATCAACCCTTGGTATCAATGCGTAATGTTGTTGTCCAATACAATGACCAACCCATTTTGCACGGCCTGAGCTGGCAGGTAAATCCCAATGAGCACTGGCAGATTATCGGTGAAAATGGAGCCGGAAAATCGACACTGCTTAGCCTGATTACCGGCGATCACCCTCAGGGTTACAGCAATGAGTTAATCTTATTTGGTCGTCAACGGGGAAGCGGCGAAACGATTTGGGATATTAAACGCCATATTGGTTATGTCAGTAACAGTATTCATCTGGAATATCGTGTCAGTACCAGCGTGCGAAATGTTATCCTTTCAGGCTTCTTCGATTCGATAGGATTGTATCAGGCGGTTTCAGATCGGCAGCAACAATTAGCTGATGAATGGCTGGATTTATTGGGGTTATCTGGATCAACGGCGATTAGCCCATTTCATAGTTTGTCATGGGGACAGCAACGACTGGTTTTGATTGCCCGCGCGCTGGTGAAACATCCGGCTTTATTAATCTTAGATGAACCCTTGCAAGGGCTTGATCCCCTAAACCGCCAGTTAGTCCTGCGTTTCATTGATATCATGATTTCTCATGGTGACACGCAGCTTCTGTTTGTTTCTCATCATCAGGAAGATGCACCAGAGTGCATTACTCATCGCCTGCGATTTATTCCTGACGGTGATATTTATCGGTATGAAACCGAGAGCGTTGCCTTAAAATCGCTGTAATCTTCTTATCCACAACCTTATTGCGATTCCCCTTGTGATAGAGGGGAATATTTTTTGATATTTTTGTTATTATTTTTGAATTTTTTAACCATTACTATAAAATCACCGCCTATTTTTAGACTATTTCATTGGTTTTTTCAAAGATAACAGGGAATTATATGGCTTGGGCATTTCTTGCCGTTTCATTGGCACTTTTAGATCGTCGCCAGAAAATTGCTTTTTTCATTGCGTTTTTCGCTATCATTGCCGGGATCAGCACTCACGTACTGACTTATCCGGCGATAATCACGCTGTCAGTGATGACGCTTTTAGGTGTGGCACACATTTATTGCCAAAAAAACAGCGCTCTCAGAGTTATCACAGAGTTGTTATTGCTCACTGGTGGTATTTTGCTGTTTATCCATTACATTCCAGGGTTCCATAATCTCAAATATCTGGATAAAGTGCAGGTCGGCCCGCTCAGTACACCTTTTTCAATGTATTTCAACTTTGACAAGGCGTTGCTGCCCTTCATCCTAATCTTCTGTATGCCGACTTTGTTCACCCGAAAACCGTTGGTTGAGGCACCGCCTCACGGATGGGCATTATTGATCGCAGCCATTCCAGCACTATTAGGGCTTGCGACAGCATTGGGTGGATTGTCCGTTGAACTCCATTTACCTAATTGGTTCCCTGCTTTTGTTATCGCTAATCTGTTTTTTGTTTCTTTGGCCGAAGAAGCGCTGTTTCGTGGTTATATTCAGCAAAAGTTAAGCCAATGGATGAATCCTTACTTAGCGCTTGTCATGACTTCCCTGCTTTTTGGTGCAGCCCATTTTGCCGGCGGTGGTTTACTGATGATTTTCGCTACACTGGCAGGGTTAATTTATGGTCTGACATGGTTGTGGAGTGGTCGTTTATGGGTCGCGGTAGCTTTCCATTTTTCACTCAATCTGATGCACCTGCTATTTTTCACCTATCCAATAAAATTGGCCATCATGCACTAAACTAAATTCCATTTAATCTGAATTGTCTCCCTCTATTTATCGGAAGACAATTCAGATCATAAACTCCCTGCTATCCCCTCAACCCTTCCAGATAGGTAACCGCCGTAATTATCACCAAACATGATTTAAAACAGAAGATACGAGACTATTGTTTGCCGTTTTGGTCTGTCGCGCCATATAATGCCCGCAGCGATCTTTTCATTTTGTATTAAAAAGTACTGATAGGAGTTTAAGCTATGGCTGTAACTAAACTGGTTCTTGTAAGGCACGGAGAGAGCGAGTGGAACAAAGAGAACCGTTTTACTGGCTGGACTGACGTTGAATTGTCTGACAAAGGCCGCTCTGAAGCACAACAAGCTGGCCAACTGTTGAAAGAAGAAGGTTTTGCTTTTGATTTCGCCTACACTTCCGTTTTAAAACGTGCCATCCACACTTTGTGGAACATTCTGGACCAAGTTGATCAGCAATGGCTGCCCGTTGAGAAAAGCTGGAAACTGAATGAACGTCACTATGGCGCATTGCAAGGTCTGGATAAAGCAGAAACCGCCGCTAAATATGGTGATGATCAAGTTAAATTGTGGCGCCGTGGCTTCGCGATTACACCTCCTGATTTGACCAAAGATGATGAGCGTTACCCAGGCCACGATCCTCGTTACGCAAACCTGAAACCCGAAGAACTGCCGGCAACGGAAAGCCTCGCAACAACGATTGAGCGTGTTGTACCTTATTGGGAAGAAGTTATCAAACCACGCGTCGCAAAAGGTGAAAAAGTCATTATTGCCGCTCACGGTAACTCCCTGCGTGCCTTGGTAAAGTATCTGGATAATATGAGCGAAGAAGAAATTCTTGAGCTGAATATTCCAACGGCTGTACCACTGGTTTATGAGTTTGATGAAAACATGAAACCTATCAAACACTACTATCTGGGCAATGCTGATGAAATCGCGGCAAAAGCAGCAGCCGTTGCCAATCAGGGTAAGGCGAAGTAATCCTTAAAGATCGCATAAGCCAAAAAGAAAAGAATGTTAAAAAGCCGGATTAATTTCCGGCTTTTTTTATCACGTCTTGACGATAAATCAGCTTCTGCGGCTCCGGACCGCCTGAGACAACTGGCGCAGTAATGTTTCTGTATCTTCCCAACCAATACAACCGTCTGTCACACTCTGGCCATAAACCAAAGGCTCACCACTCTCCAGGTTTTGATTCCCTTCAACCAGATGGCTTTCAACCATCACACCGATGATGGCATTTTCACCGCCTGCAATCTGACCACAGACATCCACGCCGACATCCATCTGTCTTTTGAACTGCTTCGCGCTGTTTGCATGACTGAAATCAATCATTACACGGGGAGCCAAGCCTGCTTTTTCCAGCCCTTCTTTAACTGCACTGACATGTTTGGCGCTATAATTAGGTTCTTTGCCGCCACGCAGAATAATATGGCAATCCTGATTACCGGTAGTATTAACAATTGCAGAATGGCCCCATTTCGTGACAGATAAGAAACAGTGCGATGAGCTGGCTGAACTAATTGCATCAATCGCGACTTTGATGGTGCCATCCGTGCCGTTTTTGAAACCCACCGGGCAAGACAAGCCGGAGGCCAATTCGCGATGAACCTGAGATTCTGTTGTGCGTGCGCCTATTGCGCCCCAGCTCATGAGATCTGCCAAATACTGGGGGGAAATCATATCCAGGAATTCACCTGCCGCAGGTAGCCCCATATTGTTGATATCAAGCAATAGCTTGCGGGCAGTACGCAATCCATCGTTGATATCAAAACTGCAATCCATGTTTGGATCGTTAATCAGCCCTTTCCAGCCTATAGTTGTGCGAGGTTTTTCAAAATAAACCCGCATGACGATTTCCAAATCTGCTTGTAGCTCTTCACGTAATTTATTCAAGCGCCCGGCATATTCTAATGCTGCTTGCGGATCATGAATTGAACAGGGACCAATCACCACCAGTAGACGATCATCTTCACCAATTAAAATATTATGAATAGATTCACGTGCCTTATGAACAGTAATAGCACTATCTTCTGTCGCCGGAAATTTTTCGAGTAATGCAACTGGTGGCAATAATTCTGTTATTTTTCTTATTCTTATATCGTCATTTTGGTAATTCATGATCCTTTCACCTAATGTGTTTACAGTTATTTGAACATAATTTTGTGATCTCAATCTAACGGTTAGGCGTTGTGCTGTAAATAATCTTTGTGTGTAAAAATAGGATTGTTTTTTTATAGAAAATACCGTTTAACATAAAAATGAAGTTAATTCAGATAAATGGATTCATAAGAAGAGAATATTTTGCGGTTAAACAGCAAATAACAGGCCACAGATAGATTAATTATCTATGGCCAATGATAAATTTTAATTTACATTTATTTTTGATCACCATCCGTTGTGTTTAGCTGTTTAGCAGATTTGATCCACAAACGGGTACCATTTAGGGCAATACCCGTTAAGATAACATATTGCAGCGACATCGCCAGAACACCTTGATGATAATAAATTACGATGCTGATAACATCGATAACGACCCAAATCAGCCAGTTCTCTACATGCTTACGTGTCATCAATATCATTGCCACTATAGATAACACTGTCATCACAGAATCCCAAAATGGGAAAGCATCGGGCTGTAAAACAGGCGAGGTAATATTAAAGCCTATTCCCTGTAGAACAAGCACCACCACTTTTGCCATATAACCAAATACTTGATCGATATTAAATGTCATCACCAATATGGCAAAGAGGGAAATCGCGGCAACAATAGCCATCTGTTTAAGGCTGAGCCACCGAATTTTAAGCGCTATTTGTTTTTGCTCATTGACTCGGCTCCAGGCAAACCAACCATAGATATTGGCCGCGAAGAAAAAGATTTGCAGAATGAGGCTGGCGTAGAGTTGAATTTGAAAGAAGATGACAGCGAATAGTGAGACATTAATTAACCCAAACAGGTAATTAATGATTTTCTCCTGACTAGCAAGCCAGATACATAACAAACCCGCTATCGTACCTATCGCTTCAATATACGAAAGGTTATAGCCGCTTGTTCCTAACGGTATATGTACTAATATGTTATTAATGTTGAAAAAATCCATGCTTTCTTATCCTTACCATAAATAATGTTTAGTATATCAATACAACAAACATGAAATTACAAGATAAATAGGCTATTTGACCCTCCTTTGTTTTACACACTAAACAAAATAGCTAATTTAAAGGAAAAAGTCTTTAGGTATTTTAAAGATTTTAAAAAATGATAAGGAAAAAATATGAAACTAGTAATCAACTTATTAAGTTAGTTTCTCTAGCGATTGGATTAAAGCGTTATCTAAGAAATGCTTACGCATCGTTGTCTCGCTTCGCTCGGCTCGAACCTGCGACCAATTGATTAAAGTCAACTGCTCTACCGGCTGAGCTAACGACCCATCTAAGACATATTTGAAGTGAGCATTTAGATGGTGGGTCGTGCAGGATTATTCGGCCTGCGGCCTCACCCTTCGGGCCGATGCTGTCGCATCGTTGTCTCGCTTCGCTCGGCTCGAACCTGCGACCAATTGATTAAAAGTCAACTGCTCTACCGGCTGAGCTAACGCCCCATCTAAGACATATTTGAAGTGAGCATTTGGATGGTGGGTCGTGCAGGATTATTCGGCCTGCGGCCTCACCCTTCAGGCCGATGCTGTCGCATCGTTGTCTCGCTTCGCTCGGCTCGAACCTGCGACCAATTGATTAAAAGTCAACTGCTCTACCGGCTGAGCTAACGCCCCATCTAAGACATATTTGAAGTGAGCATTTGGATGGTGGGTCGTGCAGGATTCGAACCTGCGACCAATTGATTAAAAGTCAACTGCTCTACCGACTGAGCTAACGACCCATCTAAGACATATTTGAAGTGAGCATTTAGATGGTGGGTCGTGCAGGATTCGAACCTGCGACCAATTGATTAAAAGTCAACTGCTCTACCGACTGAGCTAACGACCCATCTAAATCTGTTTGACAGTTATCCCTGCCAACGGCGGCATATATTACTGATTTCTCAGCATGGCGCAACGTTTATTTTAAAAAACTTGTTTAAGCGCTTATTAAGCAATCAATTATCCCCAAAAAGACCGATATCTGACCTTTCGGGGATAATTATTACATCCCAGAAAGTTTTTTCTCTGCCATTTTTGCCGCATTCGTACCAGGATATTGCTTAACCACCTGCTGATAAACCGCTTTTGCTTTACCCTTTTGCCCCTTTTCCTGCATGATTAAACCAACTTTATACAGGGAATCACTGCTTTTTTGTGACTTAGGATAATCTTTCACGACAGTAGCAAAATAATAAGCCGCATCGTCTTTCTTGCCTTTATTGTAATTTAACTGTCCTAACCAATAATTAGCATTCGGCAAGTACTTAGACTTAGGATAAGTTTTAGCAAAGTTTTGAAATGCGACTATCGCTTTATCATATTCTTTGGTGTTGATAGCCAAAGAAACGGCGGCATCGTAATCACCTTTCTCACTTCCAGTGCTCGCCGGCGCAGCGGATTGTTTATTTTCAGCTTGTGCCGAAGACGCTGCATTGCGATTTTCTGAGTCTGTATTCTCCGCACTTGATGGATTGGTGATTTTATCCAATTGCAGATAAAGATCTTTCTGCCGCTCAATGATCTGGTTTAATTGATACTGATTCTCCTGAATTTGACCACGGAGTGTATCGATATCACGTTGGGAATCAGAAAGTTGTTGCTGAAGCTGGGTTAATAATTGACTGTGAGCGTCAGAAATACGCTCTAATTGGGAGAGGCGCTCATCGGTGGAGCCTGAGCCGACATTACTGATTGGCGCTCGGGCAGTAGCGGCCCAAGGAGCCGCTACGCCAACCAATAACGACAGACCCAATAGATAACGTCTGAAGTTACTGTTCATGTATTACTCTTAGTATACGACCACAGCGCGACGGTTTTTCGCGTATGCTGCTTCGTCATGGCCAAGTACAGCTGGTTTTTCTTTACCGTAAGAAACGATAGCAAGCTGATCAGCAGTCACGCCTTTGCCTTGCAGATACATTTTCACTGCGTTCGCACGGCGCTCACCCAGAGCAATGTTGTATTCAGGAGTACCGCGCTCATCTGCGTGACCTTCGATAGTCACTTTAACAGATGGGTTAGTACGCAGGAATGCCGCGTGCGCATCCAGCATCTGAGCGAATTCGCTGTTGATATCATATTTATCGAAACCGAAGTAGACGATATTGTTGTTTTGCAGCTCTTGCATCTGCTGACGTGCTAATTCTTCCGCAGACAGTGCTGCTTTAGAAGAATTATCAACAGTGCCTACACCAGACTGATCATTATTGCCAGTTTTCTGAGAACTACACGCTGCTACGGCCATGATTGGTAAAGCTAACATCAGCCCTTTTAGCACTTTGTTCAGTTGCATCTCTTTGATCCTTTTATAGTTTGCCATACATATTATTATGCATCACAGATACGGCGACCAGGCAGGCGATTTTACCTGACCATCGGTAGCCGGAAGACGCGCTTTGAAACGCCCATCAGTCGAAACTAGCTGCAATACAGTTCCCCACCCTTGAGTGGAGCTATAAATCACCATAGTGCCATTAGGTGCGATACTCGGCGTTTCATCCAGAAACGTATCCGTCAAGACTTGGACAGATCCCGTTACCAGATCCTGTTTGGCGATATGCTGACTGCCACTTGCCGAGCTAACCATCACGAGAAAACTACCGTCAGGGCTAACATCTGCATCTTGGTTCTGTGATCCTTCCCAAGTTAGGCGTTGTGGAGCACCGCCATTAATATCGATTTTATACAATTGTGGACGCCCACCTTGGTCTGAGGTGTAGACCAAAGTCTGACTATCCGGCATCCAGCTTGGCTCAGTGTTATTACTGCGGCCATCAGTAACTTGACGGATTTGACCAGAAGCTAAATCCATCACGTAAAGATTCAAACTACCCGTTTTAGATAATGCAAAGGCAAGTTTAGTCCCATCCGGAGAAAATGCAGGCGCTCCGTTATGGCGAGGAAACGAAGCCACCTGGCGTACAGTACCTGTTGCCAGTGTTTGAATAATCAATGCAGAGCGACCACTTTCAAATGTCACATAAGCCAGTTTGGACGCATCCGGCGACCATGCTGGCGACATCAAGGGTTCTGGTGAGCTATGTACGGTGGATTGATTATAACCATCATAATCAGAAACCCGCAGCTCATACGGAAACTTAGCCGCCCCATTATTTTTGACAACATAAGCTATACGGGTGGTAAACGCACCTTTAATGCCCGTCAGTTTTTCAAAAACCTGATTACTGACTGTGTGTGCCGCAAAGCGCAACCATTTCTTCTCAATGGTAAATTGTTCTTGTGCCAACATTGTTCCTGGTGCACCTGCAACGTCGACAAGCTGATAAGAGACCAGAAATTTACCATCCGCACTGGGCTGAATGCGCCCAACAACAACTGAGTCAATCCCCAACGCAGACCATGCAGCAGGCGTTACCTCTGATGCCGTCGTCGGTTGTTGCGGCATACGAGTGGCATCAATCGGATTAAATTTTCCACTGTTTCTCAAATCCGCAGCGATAATTGAACCGATATTTTCAGGCGCATCGCCTGCCCCAGTCCATTTAAATGGCACGACCCCAATAGGACGAGCAGAATCAACGCCTTGTGTAATCTCAATGCGAACCTCTGCCTGAGCAACTGTTGCCCACAGCATCAGAAAGCCCAATATGACCTTAAACATTTGTCTAAAAGTTTGCTTCATCATCTCTCCCTTATCGCGATCTCTTACCTGACGCAATAATCCGCCGGATTCTAACACAAACGCCAACAAACAAAACTAGACACCTAAATAAAATCTAATAATTTTGTTTGTACATATAAATTATTCGAAAGTTTACTTAGAGGAGGATGCTTATCCACTAAGCATTTAATTTAACTGCGGTTTAAATTCTAGTGTGAAATTCTTAAAATACTCATAAACCTCTTTGCTTGGTGGAGGTGGCATTTTTTTCGCCAGATTAGCAGCGGTAATTGCTGCCCGGCATAACGCCGGATCACCTGCCCCTGCTTTGATATCAATGAGCAATCCATCTGGAGCCAATTTTATGTTTAATTCACAGGTTCGTCCGATATATAAATTCGAATCATAAAATTTGCTCTGTATTGCAGCCTGAACTTTTCCGAGATAACTATTAATATCCTGCTGAGAAAGGCCGCTTTTCTTACCGCCCCCCTTTCCTGCCGCGCTCGCCCCACCCTGTTTAGGTGCATTAGATGTTAATCCACCTAACAGATCATCAACTGTCTGAGCCTGTTTGGCTGCTTCTGCCTTGGCTTTAGCCTTTGCTTTCGCCTCAGCCTCTGCTTTGGCCTTAGCTTCTGCCTCAGCTTTTGCTTTGGCTTCTGCATCCGCTTTAGCTTTTGCTTCAGCCGCGGCTTTGCGTTTTGCTGCCTCTTCCGCTTCTTTCTTCGCTTGAGCTTCTGCTTTCTGTTGGGCTTCGGCCTGCTCTTTTAGAATTCTCTCTTTTTCTGCCAGTGCCTTTGCAGCCGCTTCTTCTGCTTGTTTCTGCTCTTCACGCGCTTTGGCCGCCGCAGCCTCAGACTGTTTTTTCTGTGTTTCGGCTGCCTGTAGCGCTTTAATCCGCTCTTCTTCAGCCGCTTTCAAACGTTCCTGTTCTTCCGCCTGCTTTGCCCGCAATTCGGCCGCCTGTTGTTCGGCTTTTTTCTTCCGCTGTTGCTCGGCTAACTTGGCATTAGCCTGTTGCTGTTGCTGCTGATTATATTGCTGAACAACCGCATTTGGATCGACCATAACAGCATCAATGACAGTCCCATTTTGTCCGCCGCCGCCCATTTCTGTTTTCTGCACCAGAGAACCCCAAATCAGAAAACCGATCAGGATAGCATGCAATATTACCGAAATGATAATAGCGCGATTCAGCCTATTGTTTTGCTCGTTTGTCTTTCCCACGTTCGACATCCAGAAACTTTAAGTGACCGCCGCTGTCAGGAGCCGATAGGCTGAGTCATTAAGCCCACCGATTTTACCCCTGCCTGACGAAGCATATTCAATGCCTTGATAATTTCATCATAAGGAACTTCTTTAGAACCACCAATCAGGAAAATCGTTTTCGAATTGGCTTTCATCAAGGTTTGAGCTTCTGCAACGATTTGCTGTTCAGGTAACAATTCCAAACGTTCCTGGTTAACAACCATGTTGTATTGCCCTACCCCAGAAACTTCCACAATGACCGGCGGATTATCAGTGCTGGAAACTGTTTGTGAATCCACCGAGTCAGGTAAATCGACTTCTACGCTTTGCGTGATAATCGGTGCTGTTGCCATGAAAATAAGCAGTAATACCAGCAACACGTCCAGCAAGGGGACGATATTGATCTCAGATTTTAGCTCACGTCTGCGACTACGAGTGCGCGCCATTCGCTGATTTCCCCTTACGATTTATTACGACTTATTGGTATTGGAAGCAAAGGCCTGACGATGCAGAATAGCCAGGAATTCTTCCATAAAGTTATCGTAAACTTGTTCTAGTTTGTTAACACGCTGGTTCAGGCGGTTATAAGCCATCACCGCAGGAATTGCCGCAAACAGACCGATTGCAGTAGCAATCAGCGCTTCCGCAATACCGGGCGCAACCATTTGTAATGTTGCCTGTTTGACTGCCCCCAAAGCAATAAAGGCATGCATGATGCCCCAGACCGTACCAAACAAACCAATATAAGGACTCACAGAACCCACCGTTCCCAGAAACGGAATGTGATTTTCTAACACTTCCAATTCACGATTGAGTGAAATGCGCATAGCACGAGTAGCCCCTGTGATAACCGCTTCGGGTGCATGGTTATTTGCCTGATGTAAACGAGCAAACTCTTTAAACCCAGAATGGAATATCTGTTCAACACCATTTAGCGAATCACGGCGTGACTGACTTTCTTTATAAAGACGAGATAATTCAATGCCAGACCAAAATTTATCTTCAAATGCTTCAGCTTCACGGCTGGCTGCATTAAGAATTTTTGCCCGTTGAATAATAATTGCCCAAGAAACGATAGAAAAGCCAATCAAAATCAACATGATTAGCTGAACTAAGAAACCTGCCTTAAGAAATAAATCAAGGATGTTCATGTCAGTCACTGCTTAAACTCCGCGACAATAGACTTTGGAAGCGCCATCGGCTTCATTTGAGATGAATTCACGTAGACAACCAGGCATTCTGTGCTGTTGATAACTACGCCATTGCAATCAACAATTCGTTGAATAAATGTCAGAGAAGCACCACGGATATTCGTAACTTCGCTTTCAACCACCAGCTCATCATCCAGTTTTGCTGGTTTTCGATAGTCAATCGTCATGCGACTAACAACAAAGCCAACTTGCTCATCTAACATAGGTTGTTGGTGGAAGCCTTTTTCACGCAACATCTCTGTACGAGCTCTTTCGTAAAAGACCAAATATCGAGCGTGATAAACCACACCACTAGCATCTGTGTCTTCATAGTAAACACGGATAGGCCAACGGAATAACATATTACTCATATAATCCTAATTAGGCGAATTGACGCTGCCACTATACTCAAGACAATAGCGCTTTGGAATGGCCTGTTAGTAAAAAAAATTTATAGGCCAATCTCCTATAAAATTACGATTAGTTTACTTAAAGAAATGATATAAGCCAAAAAGAAGAATGAAAAATGCAGGTAATGGGTGAAAAAACAGACGCCAGATAATACGTTTAGGATGAAAACCAATACCAAAAGTCACGCCAGAACAAACTGCCCAGATCAATAAAATGCCTTGCCATATTTGTAGTGAACTGGTGTTGGCAGCAAAACGAGCAGGCTGCCAAAACACACATGCAGCAAGCGTTAAGGCGATGATGAGGATAAGAGCCCTCAACAGGCTCTTATCCATAAGTTGGTAACATTTATCAGCCAACATTATTTTTTGTCACTCTCAGAGGCTGTTTGTGATTCGCTATGCTCAAGTGCCAAGGCAGCAATAACAGCGAAGCTACAAGCTAAAAGCGTTCCGAGAATCCAAGCAAAATACCACATGCCTATGCTCCTTTAGTACAGTGAGTGTTTGTTGTTTTCAATATAATTCTTATCCAAACGCCCGAAGGTTTTGTAATAACACCAAATGGTGTAAGACAGCACAATAGGAACGAAGATAAGTGCAACAACGAACATAATTTGCAACGTCCATTGACTGGATGTCGCATCCCACATCGTCAGACTGACATTCGGGTCAAGGCTTGATGGCATCACGAACGGGAACATCGCAATACCAGAAGTCAAGATAATACAAGCAACTGTTAGTGATGAGAAGAAGAATGCCCAAGCACCTTTATCCATCCAAGTGGTCAGGATAGTCAGCAGAGGAAGCAGTACGCCCAACGCAGGTATCGCCCACAAAATCGGATAGTGATTGAAATTGGTCAGCCATGCGCCTGCCTGCTGAACCACTTCTTTATGTAACGGATTAGATGCTGCATTAACATCCAGCCCTCCCGTGACAACATAGCCGTCAATGCCATAAATCAGCCAGATCCCCGCCAACAGGAATGCAATTGCGGTTACCGCTGCACAAACATGGGTCGCGGTACGGGAGCGCAGGTGCAATTCGCCCGTGGTACGCATTTGCAGATAAGTTGCGCCTTGCGTCACAATCATCATCAGGCTGATCACACCAGCCAGTAATCCATAAGGATTCAGCAATCCGAAGAACGAACCTTCGTAAGAGACACGCAGGTAAGTATCCACTGCCAGCGGTACGCCTTGCAGTAAGTTACCAAACGCAACCCCGATCACCAGCGCAGGTACAAAGCTGCCAATAACCAGCCCCCAATCCCACATATTCCGCCACTTGCTGTTTTCCAGTTTTGAACGGTAATCAAAACCAACCGGACGGAAGAATAATGCAGCCAAGACCAGGATCATTGCCACATAAAAACCAGAGAAAGCGGCTGCATAAACCATCGGCCATGCGGCAAACAGAGCACCACCGGCAGTAATTAACCAAACTTGGTTACCATCCCAGTGTGGGGCAATGGAGTTAATCATGATGCGGCGTTCAGTATCATTTTTACCAATGATCCGCAACAAGATACCGACACCCATGTCAAAACCATCAGTCACGGTGAAACCGATCAGTAACACACCAATCAGCAGCCACCATATAAATCGTAATACATCATAATCAAGCATAAGTGGACTCCTGCTTACTCAATATTATTCGCTGAAGAAGCTGTTTTTTGTTCAAAATGATAACGTCCGGTCTTGAGGCTGCTTGGGCCAAGACGGGCAAATTTGAACATCAAGAACATCTCTGCGATCAAGAACAAAGTGTACAGACCACAAATCAGCACCATTGAGAAAATCAGATCGCCGACACTGCGTGTTGAAGACGCAACAGCCGTTGGCAACACTTCACCAATCGCCCACGGCTGACGGCCGTATTCTGCGACAAACCAACCCGCTTCAACGGCAATCCACGGCAATGGAATGCTGAACAATGCAGCACGCAATAGCCACTTATGTTGTCCGATACGGTTACGGATAACACTCAAGAATGACAGACCGATAACCAACAGCATGATAAAGCCAGCGGCAACCATGATACGGAATGCGAAATAGAGTGGTGCAACACGTGGAATAGAATCTTTCGCTGCGGCTTTAATCTGCTCTTCTGTCGCATCAGTGACGTTTTGGGTGTAACGCTTCACGAGCATACCATAGCCAAGATCTTTCTTACTTTCATTGAATGCACTGCGAACACTCGGATCAACATTACCCGCCCGCAGTTCTTCCAATAATTCATAGGCTTTAATACCGTTACGAATACGCTGCTCATGCTGGCTCATCAGATCACGCAGACCAACGACAGGCGTATCTGTGGAGCGGGTAGCAATCAAACCTAAAACGTAAGGAATTTGGATGGAATATTTATTTTCCATTTTGTCCTGATCAGGAAGACCAATCAGTGTGAATGAAGCTGGAGGCGGCTGGGTTTCCCACTCTGCTTCAATGGCTGCCAATTTGGTTTTCTGCACGTCCCCCATTTCATAGCCAGATTCATCACCCAGAACAATAACGGACAGTACCGCAGCCATACCAAAACTGGCTGCAATCGCAAAAGAACGTTTGGCAAACGCTAAATCGCGCCCTTTAAGCAGATAGTAAGCGCTGATACCCAATACAAAAATGGCACCTGTCACATAACCGGCTGCAACAGTGTGAACAAATTTCACCTGAGCAACAGGGTTAAGTACCAGTTCGCTGAAGCTCACCATTTCCATTCGCATGGTTTCGAAGTTAAAGTCAGACGCAATCGGGTTTTGCATCCAACCATTCGCAATCAAGATCCACAGTGCCGAGAAATTAGAGCCTAATGCAACCAGCCAGGTCACCGCCAAGTGTTGTTTCTTACTCAGTCGATCCCAGCCGAAGAAAAACAGACCAACGAATGTAGATTCGAGGAAGAATGCCATCAGACCTTCGATGGCCAAAGGCGCACCGAAAATATCACCAACATAATGTGAGAAATATGACCAGTTGGTTCCGAACTGGAACTCCATGGTCAAGCCCGTTGCGACACCCAGAGCAAAGTTAATACCAAATAACTTACCCCAGAATTTTGTCATATCTTTATAGATTTGTTTGCCAGAAAGGACATATACCGTTTCCATGATCGCAAGCAAAAACGCCATACCGAGCGTTAAGGGTACGAACAGAAAATGGTACATAGCAGTTAAGGCAAACTGTAATCGTGACAGTTCGACAATATCAAACATCTTGACTCCTTGCTCCTAGCAGGAAGACACCGACTTGCGGCAACCCGACTTCGTAAAACGAAAGCCTCGTAACTACCAGCAATAAATGCCTCAAACACAACAATGAATTATTACAAAATCAAAAATTCAATAGATACCACAATAATATTACGCCTATATTCACATACAATAAATAGCTTTTACGTGACTCAGCTTGGAATTCTGAATATAGGTCAACAATACTATACATTCTCAGGCTAATACCTATATATACTAGATCAATTTAATCAATTTTAGCGAATACAATCCAGAGTAATAACTTGATTTTAGTCAATTTTTTCCTTGTTTTGTTAAGCATTACCGTTATTATTTCATTATGGTTTACCGAGTGTTAATAAGTTGTTATTTGCAATGGCGTGTAATTTATTTTTTGCTGTCAAATGCATTAGAAAATTAACCTTTCTTTTTCATTCTTTAAAAAATATATTTTCTCGATATTTCTAATTTAATTAATCAAATAAATAGGTTTTCCTAAAATCCAGTTCAATTAAATTGAAAAAAAGCATCTTATAAATGAACTAACCTACTGTTAATATTATAAATAAAAATAAAAGGCTACCCTAAGGCAGCCTTTTTCTATAAAAATAGCTTTATTTTGTATGTCTTATGCCAGTAACACTTTTACAGCATCGCCAATATCAGCAAGACTGCGAACCGTCTTCACACCCGCCGCTTCCAGTGCAGCAAATTTTTCATCTGCTGTTCCCTTACCACCTGCGATAATCGCACCAGCATGGCCCATGCGCTTACCTTTAGGTGCGGTCACACCTGCAATATAAGCAACAACAGGTTTAGTCACATGTTGTTTGATATAAGCAGCCGCTTCTTCTTCCGCTGTACCACCGATTTCACCGATCATGACAATCGCTTCTGTCTGTGGATCTTCCTGGAACAGTTTCAGAATATCAATGAAGTTTGAACCTGGGATCGGGTCACCACCGATACCCACACAGGTAGATTGCCCTAATCCAGCATCGGTGGTCTGTTTAACAGCTTCATAAGTCAATGTGCCTGAACGAGAGACAATACCCACTTTACCTGATTTGTGAATGTGACCAGGCATGATGCCGATCTTACATTCATCAGGTGTAATAACGCCCGGACAGTTAGGGCCAATCATGCGTACACCCGCCTGATCCAGTTTTACCTTAACGGTCAGCATATCGAGTGTTGGGATACCTTCTGTGATCGTGATGATCAATTTGATACCCGCATCAATCGCTTCCAGAATGGAATCTTTACAGAATGGCGCCGGAACGTAGATAACAGAAGCGGTTGCACCCGTTGCTTCAACCGCTTCACGCACGGTATTGAATACAGGCAAACCCAAATGTTCAGTACCCCCTTTACCCGGAGTGACACCACCGACCATTTGAGTCCCGTAGACTATCGCCTGTTCGGAGTGAAAAGTGCCTTGGCTGCCAGTAAATCCCTGGCAAATCACTTTGGTGTTTTTATCGATTAAAATAGACATTATTTATTCCCCGCTGCGGCGACTGCCTGTTTAGCTGCGTCTGTCAAACTGGTCGCGGCAATGATATTCAAGCCACTGTCTGCCAGTTTCTTAGCGCCCAGTTCAGCATTATTTCCTTCCAGACGAACGACCACCGGCACATTGACGCCGACTTCTTCCACTGCACCAATAATGCCGTCAGCAATCAAGTCACAACGGACAATACCACCAAAGATATTTACCAAAACGGCTTTCACATTGTCATCTGACAAAATGATCTTGAATGCTTCGGTAACACGCTCTTTAGTTGCACCACCACCCACATCAAGGAAGTTTGCCGGTGCACCGCCATGCAGTTTGACAATATCCATTGTTCCCATTGCCAGACCTGCACCATTCACCATACAACCAATGTTACCGTCCAGCGCAACATAGTTGAGTTCCCATTGTGCTGCCTGAGCTTCACGTGAATCTTCCTGTGAAGGATCGTGCATTTCACGCAGTTCAGCCTGACGGAACATCGCATTACTATCAGCGCTCAATTTTCCATCCAAACACACCAGATCATCTTGCGTTGTGATCACCAGAGGGTTGATTTCGACCAATGCCAAATCACGCTCCAAGAACAGGTTAGCCAATCCCAAGAAAATCTTGGTGAATTGACCAACTTGCTTACCCGTCAAACCGAGTTTAAATGCCAATTCACGGCCTTGGTACGGCATAGGGCCAGATAGTGGGTCGATAATGGCTTTATGGATTAGCTCGGGCGTTTCTTCCGCCACTTTTTCTATTTCGACGCCACCTTCAGTAGAGGCCATGAACACTACACGACGCGTACCGCGATCAACAACAGCACCGAGATACAGCTCTTTGGCAATATCGGTTGCCCCTTCTACCAAGATCTGATGGACAGGTTGCCCCTGTGCATCAGTCTGGTAAGTGACCAGTCGTTTACCCAGCCATTGTTCAGCAAAAGCACGGATATCTTCTTTGCTGTTGACGACTTTCACGCCACCAGCCTTACCGCGTCCACCTGCATGAACCTGACATTTAACGACCCAAGGGCCTGAACCAATCTTGGATGCTGCTTCTTCTGCTTCGCGCGGAGTGGTACAAGCATAGCCCGCAGGCGCTGGTAAACCATACCGTGCAAAAAGTTGTTTTGCCTGATACTCGTGTAAATTCATGATGTTCTATCCATAATTTAATCTAAGAAAGGTAAATTACCTTCTATTTTGTTGCTCTGGATATGACCAGCCCCAAGAGGCTGGCCTGCATATACATTTTTACATCAACGTCGTACTACTTCAGACTTGGCGGAGTTAATACCCTCCGCCAATAGGGATCACCGATAGGTGATGCTATACATCCAGCAACAAACGTGTTGGATCTTCCAGCATTTCTTTGATGGTCACCAGAAAACCGACAGACTCACGACCGTCAATCAGACGGTGGTCATAGGACAGTGCCAGATACATCATCGGAAGGATCTCAACCTGACCATTAACGGCCATTGGACGATCTTTAATGGCGTGCATGCCAAGGATCGCGCTTTGTGGTGGGTTAATGATCGGGGTGGACATCAGGGAGCCGAAAACACCGCCGTTGGTAATGGTGAAATTACCGCCAGTGAGTTCTTCAACGGTCAGTTTACCGTCGCGGCCTTTGATAGCCAGCTCTTTGATGCTTTTCTCAATGTCAGCCATGCTCAGGGCATCTGCATCACGCAATACAGGTGTCACCAGACCGCGTGGTGTAGATACTGCAATACTGATATCAAAATAGTTGTGGTAAACCACATCGGTGCCATCAATGGAAGCGTTGACTTCCGGGTAACGTCTCAATGCTTCAACAACCGCTTTCACATAGAAAGACATAAAACCCAGACGTACACCGTGGCGTTTCTCAAACACGTCGCCATACTGCTTGCGCAATTCCTGAATTGGCTTCATGTTGACTTCATTGAAAGTCGTCAGCATGGCCGTGTTGTTTTTCGCTTCAAGCAGACGTTCTGCAACACGCTTGCGCAGACGCGTCATTGGGACACGTTTTTCACTGCGGTGTGGCAATAAGGAGGGCTGTTCAGCAGACGTAGCCGGTTTATCACTCTCTTTTTTATGCGCAGCGATATGTTTTTCTATGTCTTCACGAACAATACGGCCACCCACACCACTGCCTTTAATGGCCGCAGGATCTAAATCATGTTCTGCAATCAGACGACGAACCGCAGGGCTCAGTGCATCGTTATTTTCTTCTTCCAAAGACGCCGTCTGACGTTGTGCTGGTGTTGCCTCTGTTGTTGCTTTGACTTCGGCAGGCTTACCCGTGCTGTCACCCAGGCGGATACGGCCTAACAGTTGTCTGGAGAGTACAGTGGCGCCCTCTTCTTCCAAAATAGATTCCAAAACACCTGCTTCACTTGCTGGCACTTCCAGAACAACTTTATCGGTTTCGATTTCAACCAGCACTTCATCACGCTCTATGGTGTCACCTGGTTTTTTATGCCATGTCGCAACAGTGGCATCTGCAACCGATTCAGGAAGGTCTGGGACCAGAATTTCTACGCTACTCATTTTCTATCCTTATTTATTCAACGTTCAGTGCGTCATTAACCAGTGCTTGCTGTTGCTGCTGGTGAACAGACGGATATCCCACAGCCGGGGAAGCAGATGCCGGACGACCTGCATAACGTAAAGAAGCCCCAAACGGGATTGCTTCACGGAAATTATGTTGACTGCAATACCAAGCCCCTTGGTTCAGTGGTTCTTCCTGACACCAAACGAAGTCATGAACATGGGCATATTGCTCAAGCTGGGCTTGCAGATGCTGACGTGGGAAGGGATACAACTGTTCAATACGCACAATAGCAACATCGGTCTGTTCATTCTTACGACGCTGTTCCAACAGATCGTAATAGACCTTACCGGAACACAGTACAACGCGCTTAACACCTTTTGGAGCCAAAGCGTCAACTTCACCAATGACTGGCTCAAATTTGCCATTCGCCAATTCATCCAGACTGGACACAGCCAATGGGTGACGCAGTAATGATTTCGGTGACATAACGATGAGCGGACGGCGCATACCACGCAGAGCCTGACGACGCAGCATGTGATAAACCTGAGCCGGAGTCGATGGTACGCAGACCTGCATATTTTGTTCAGCACAGAGTTGCAGATAACGTTCCAGACGTGCCGATGAGTGCTCCGGGCCTTGCCCTTCATAGCCATGCGGCAACAGCATCACCAGACCACACATACGGCCCCATTTCTGTTCACCGGAGCTGATGAATTGGTCAATCACAACCTGAGCCACGTTGGCAAAGTCACCAAATTGCGCTTCCCAAATTGTCAGGGCACGAGGTTCAGTAGTTGCATAACCGTATTCAAAGGCCAGTACCGCTTCTTCTGAAAGTACCGAATCCCATACGTTGAATACCCCTTGACCATTGTGGATATTCGCCAAGGGCACATACACAGAGGCATTGTTTTGGTTATGAACAACGGCATGACGGTGGAAGAACGTACCACGTCCCGCATCCTCACCGGAGAGACGCACCGGAATACCTTCATCAACCAGCGTCGCGTAAGCCAGTGTTTCCGCACCACCCCAGTCAAACAATTTATTGCCATTGGCCATTTCTGCACGGTCGCCATAGATTTTCGCAACACGTGAGTGCATTTCTATTTCGGCAGGAACCGTGCTGATACTTTTGCCCAGATCTTGCAGACGTTTCATATCCACTTTATGCGGATACTCTTCATCCCATTCGTGGTTCAGGTAAGGTTCCCATGTGAATGAGTGCAGCCCCATTGGACGCCATTCATCGACAACACATTCACCATGATCCAGTGCATCACGGTACAAATTCACCATCTCAGTAACGTCATTGGCACCCAGTAAACCTTCCGCGACCAGCTTATCTGCATAAATTTTACGGGCAGTTGGCAGCTTTTTGATTTTCTGGTACATCAGGGGCTGAGTTGCACTTGGTTCATCCGCTTCGTTATGACCGTGGCGACGGTAACAAACCAGGTCGATCATCACGTCACGTTTGAAGGTATTGCGGAAGTCAAGCGCCAGACGTGTGACGAATGCAACCGCTTCCGGATCATCCGCGTTAACGTGGAAAATCGGCGCCTGAACCATTTTCACAACATCAGTACAGTATTGTGTTGAACGAGCATCTTTCGGGTTAGATGTGGTGAAACCAATCTGGTTGTTAACCACGATACGGACCGTACCGCCCACTTCATAACCGCGAGCCTGCGACATGTTCAGCGTTTCCTGAACAATCCCCTGCCCGGTTACCGCTGCATCACCGTGGATGGTGACAGGCAGAACCATGTTGCTGCGACCTTCATCAAGACGATCACGACGGGCACGTACAGAACCGATAACAACAGGGCTGACAATCTCAAGGTGAGATGGGTTAAAGGCCAGTGCCAAATGCACCAGACCCCCTTCGGTCTCAAAATCAGAAGAAAAACCTTGATGGTATTTTACGTCGCCCGTCCCCAGATGCTCTTTGTGTTTACCTGCAAACTCGTCGAACAGATCACCCGGTTTTTTCCCCAAGAGATTGACCAGAACGTTGAGACGACCGCGATGAGCCATGCCCAACACAACCTCACGGGTATCTTGTTTACCTGCGTGACGGATCAACTCTTTTAACATCGGGATAAGTGCATCGCCGCCTTCCAGGGAGAAACGTTTCGCCCCCGGGAACTTCGCACCTAAATAGCGTTCCAGACCTTCCGCTGCGGTTAATTCTTTCAGGAAACGACGCTTTTCTTCTGCATTAAACTGTGAACTGACTGTCACAGACTCCAGCCGTTGCTGGATCCAACGTTTTTCTTCGGTATTGGTGATGTGCATATATTCCGCACCAATTGAACCGCAATAAATGCGTCTCAGCGCGTCATACAGATCAGCCAATTTCATGGTCTCTTTACCAATGGCAAAAGAGCCTACATTAAACGTTTCTTCAAAATCCGCTTTTGTTAAATTATGGAAAGCAGGATCAAGATCAGAGACAGGTTCCTGCTTCCATAATCCCAATGGATCAAGGTTTGCATGTTGGTGTCCGCGGAAGCGGAATGCATTGATGAGCTGCAAAACTTTGACTTGTTTTGCATCCATTGCTGGATCGCTGACTGAAGTGTGATAACGCGTGGCATCCTTTGCCAGACGACGGAAGTAATCGCGTGTCTGTGAGTGAAGTTGTTCCCCGCCAAATCCTGCATCCGGTAATTGTTGGAAAATTTCTCTCCAACTTGCATCAACAGAATTAGGATCGGTTATATAGTCTTCATAGATTTGCTCTATGTAAGACTGGTTTGCACCAGCCAGAAAGCTTGAGTCCAGCCAGTCCTTCATTGCGCCGTTCTGCATTGTGATCCCTTAAGCTTTAAAAGCTTTAGTTTTCGCCGTGGTTAACTAATACCGCTTAATCAGCGGTGTTGATAAAAGGTTCATTTGGACGTGCTTAATGCATGTTCTTCTTTGGGTTTTCCTACCCTTCAAGGAACCTTTAAAAACTAACTCTCAGTTTTTAAAGGTTCCTTTATTTAGAAACAAACTTCGTCTTTAGCAGTGGGCAATTTATCATTTTTCATTCTTTAATGCCCTCCACTGATTTGATATTTATTTCAAAATTGTGGAGGGCAACATTATATGCACTATTTACACACTAAATATGTGTTATTTATGCACAAATTCTATTTTGCTATGCGCTATGTTTCAGCAACATAGATTTAATATGGCCAATCGCTTTTGTCGGATTTAACCCCTTAGGACAGACGTTGACGCAATTCATGATCCCATGACAACGGAAAACACTGAATGCATCATTCAGGTTATCCAATCGTGACGTTGTTTCAGTATCACGGCTGTCAATCAGGAAACGGTAGGCTGCCAAAAGACCGGCTGGGCCGATAAATTTATCCGGATTCCACCAGAATGATGGGCAAGACGTTGAACAGCAGGCACATAAGATACACTCATACAGGCCATCCAGTTTTTCCCGCTGTTGCGGTGATTGCAGGTGCTCACGCGCAGGTGGATTTTTACCATCATTAATCAGGTAAGGACGGATTTTCTCATATTGCGCGTAGAACTGCCCCATATCCACCACCAGATCACGAACTACAGGCAAGCCAGGTAATGGACGAATGACAATTTTTTTATTACCACGACGCAATGCCGAAACAGGCGTAACACAGGCCAAGCCGTTTTTACCATTCATATTCACGCCGTCAGAGCCACAAACCCCCTCACGACAAGAACGGCGGAATGCCAAGGTGGGATCTTGCTCTTTTAGCTGGATGAGCGCATCCAGCAACATCATGTCGCGTCCTTCCTCAGCTTCCAGTGTGTAATCCTGCATACGAGGCACATCATCGACATCTGGATTATAACGATAAATTGAAAATTCAAGTTTCATAATCTATTTCTCCGCAACCGGAACATCAGCAACGCAAAACGCAATGAGTAAATTAGTAAGAACGCACTTTCGGCGGGAAAGCTTCACGCAGTGTTGGCTGCATATTCACTTCACGACGCGTCATGCTCTCAGTTTGCGGTAAATACAGGCTATGACACAGCCAGTTAGCATCATCACGCTCTGGATAGTCAAAACGGCTATGGGCACCCCGACTTTCTGTACGGAAATTCGCCGCAACAGCCGTCGAATAAGCCGTCTCCATCAGGTTATCCAATTCCAAGCATTCGATACGCTGAGTATTAAATTCTGACGAAGTATCATCCAGACGCGCATTTTTCAGGCGTTCGCGGATCACTTTCAGTTCATCCAATCCTTTTGCCATCGCCTCACCTTCGCGGAATACTGAGAAGTTATGCTGCATGCAGGATTGCAAGGCTTTGCGGATTTCAACCGGATCTTCCCCTGAACGGGTGTTATTCCAGCGGTTCAGACGTTGCAGTGCAACATCAACATCGGATTCGCTGGCATCACGGCTACTTCCTTGCTCCATCAGGCACTCTTTCAAATGCAGGCCAGCGGAGCGACCGAATACCACCAGATCGAGCAGTGAATTACCACCGAGACGGTTTGCGCCGTGAACAGAGACACAGGCAATTTCACCCACGGCAAACAAACCCGGAATCACAACATCTTCACCTTTTTCGTTGACGGTCAATGCCTGACCCGTGATTTTGGTTGGAATACCGCCCATCATATAGTGACAGGTTGGGATAACCGGAATCGGCTCTTTTACTGGATCGACATGGGCGAAAGTGCGGGATAGTTCAAGGATACCCGGCAGGCGGGATTCCAATACATCCTTGCCCAGATGATCCAATTTCAATTTCGCGTGAGGTCCCCATGGCCCATCACAACCACGGCCTTCACGGATTTCAATCATGATAGAACGTGCGACTACATCGCGGCCAGCAAGGTCTTTGGCATTGGGTGCATAACGCTCCATGAAGCGCTCGCCATCTTTATTCAGCAGGTAACCCCCTTCACCACGGCAACCTTCTGTGACCAGCACGCCCGCACCAGCAATACCCGTTGGGTGGAATTGCCACATTTCCATATCTTGGACAGGAACGCCAGCACGCAGCGCCATGCCCACACCATCACCGGTATTGATATGTGCATTGGTTGTGGATTGGTAAATACGACCAGCCCCACCAGTTGCCAAAATGGTTGCCTTGGCTTTGAAATAAACGACTTCACCGGTTTCAATACAGATAGCAGTACAACCCACAATCGCACCGTCCTGATTCTTAACCAGATCCAGCGAATACCATTCAGAGAAAATCGTCGTGTGATTCTTCAAATTCTGCTGATATAGCGTATGCAATAAGGCGTGACCGGTTCGGTCGGCCGCCGCCGCAGTACGAGCTGCCTGCTCGCCACCAAAATTCTTAGATTGCCCACCGAATGGACGTTGGTAAATACGGCCATCATCCAAACGGGAGAATGGCAGCCCCATGTGTTCCAGTTCCAAAATGGCTTCCGGGCCAGTCTTACACATATACTCGATAGCATCCTGGTCACCGATGTAATCGGAGCCTTTCACCGTATCGTACATGTGCCATTCCCAGTTATCATCATGGGTATTGCCCAGAGCAACCGTGATCCCACCCTGTGCTGATACAGTGTGGGAACGCGTTGGGAATACCTTGGAAATTAAGGCACAAGATAAACCCATTTGTGAAATTTGCAGTGCAGCACGCATACCTGCACCACCGGCACCAATAACAACAGCGTCAAACTCTCTTACTGGCAGTTTCATTTATGCACCCCACACCACAATTGTTCCGTAAATCAAATAAGTTAACAGCGCGACAATAATCACCAGTTGCAGAACCAAACGCAGTGCGAGCGGCTTGACATAATCTGTCAGTACCTGCCACAAGCCAATCCAGGCGTGAACCAGAATGGAAAGCAGCGCCAACACGGTGAATACTTTGGTGAGGGAGGAAGAGAAGAAACCGCGCCAGACTTCATAAGTCATATCCGACGTTGTTGCGACAAAACCGACAAGGTAAAGGACGTACAAAACAATAATAATTGCGGATGCACGTAGCAGCAGCCAATCCTGAATACCCGTACGACCCAATGCGGATGCGTTGCTTACCATAATAATACCCCAGCCAGAATAGACAGAATAACCGCGATGACTATTGCTACTTTGGCAGATGCACTACCGGTAGCGAGAGTTTCTTCCAAGAAACCAAAATCCATCAACACATGGCGAATACCCCCACAGATGTGGTAAGCCAGCGCCGTCAATATCCCCCACAGGATAAATTTGGCGAAGAAGCCAGTCATGATTTCAGATGCTTGTAGGAAGCCCTCCAGCGAAGACAGTGACATACCCAATAACCACAGTAGGATACCCACTGCGATAAAGGTGATGACGCCTGAGATACGGTGCAAGATCGATGCTATCGCGGAGACGGGTTGGTTAATCGTCCGCAAATCGAGGTTGACAGGTCTTTGTTTTTTCACAATTTTGCCCACAAAGCTTTTTTTTATTTTCCATCCTCCGGTCCTGGGCGGGAATCAGACAGCGCTTAGAGGATACAAAGACACAACGTAATTAACTCAACAATCCTTACTGTTCATCAAAAGTTGTGATTTGATTACGCTGGGTGCTCCTACAACAGGGTAATCCGGAGACCTTACCGAAGTATAAGTACTTCACATTGTTATTACAATTCCCACACAATATGATTATTAACATTTAGCTTGAACAGTGAGAAAGATCACGCTTCAAACACTTTTCGTAAAATACATGATCTTGTTTGACAAAGATTAAACATTTATCTTACATATATATCGTTATATATTATTTGCCGTCATTTTATGATGAAAAATTAATCTTAACGAAAAATAAAAGTTATGTGAAAGTACCGTATAAGCACAGAATGTTAACATTTAATGTGAATAATACTTTAAACATAACGTCCAAAAACTTTTTAACAACCTGAAAACCATTGTCATCCGTAATGAGATTTCAGCGTTAAATGTGATACCAGCCTGATTTTAAACTCTCTCCGGTAGCACAATGCCTTCGGCACAGTATAAATTGCGCCTATCTGGTTGTTAGGGGTTATAAAAAATAAGCGCTAAGGAGATGTAAATGGCTGATAAAAAGGCTACGTTGAACATAAATGGTTCAGCTGCTATCGAACTAGACGTACTAACGCCGACCCTAGGTACTGAAGTAATTGACGTTCGAACCCTCGGCTCAAAAGGCTTCTATACTTACGATCCGGGCTTTACTTCCACTGCCTCTTGTGAGTCGAAAATCACCTATATTGATGGCAATGAAGGCATTTTGCTGCACCGTGGTTTTCCCATCGATCAGCTTGCAACGGAATCGACCTATCTGGAAGTCTGTTACATTTTGCTATATGGCGAACCGCCTACTCCCGAAGAGTACGAAAAATTTAAAACGACAGTGACTCGCCATACGATGATCCACGAACAGATCACCCGTCTGTTCCACGGTTTCCGCCGTGATTCTCATCCAATGGCGGTTCTTTGTGGTGTTACGGGCGCACTGGCTGCTTTCTACCATGATGCACTGGATGTCAATAATCCTCGCCACCGTGAAATCACCGCTTACCGTCTGCTGTCCAAAATGCCCACTGTCGCGGCAATGTGTTACAAATATTCCCTTGGGCAGCCTTTTGTTTATCCACGTAATGATCTGTCTTATGCCGCCAACTTCCTGTACATGATGTTCTCAACACCGTGTGAGGAATATAAGGTTAATCCTGTATTAGAACGCGCTATGGATCGCATTTTCATCCTGCATGCCGATCATGAACAAAATGCCTCAACCTCAACGGTACGTACTGCTGGCTCTTCCGGCGCCAACCCATTTGCCTGTATCGCTGCGGGTATTGCATCCCTGTGGGGACCTGCACATGGTGGAGCAAACGAAGCCTGCTTGCGGATGCTGGAAGAGATCCAATCTGTCGAACACATTCCTGAATTCATTGCGCGCGCCAAAGATAAAAATGATTCTTTCCGCCTGATGGGCTTTGGTCACCGTGTTTACAAAAACTATGACCCGCGCGCAACCGTGATGCGTGAAACCTGCCATGAAGTGCTGAATGAACTTGGCCTGAATGACAGTCTGCTGGAAGTAGCAATGGAATTAGAACGTATTGCGCTGAACGACCCCTACTTCATTGAGAAAAAACTGTATCCCAATGTCGATTTCTACTCTGGCATTATCCTGAAAGCGATGGGGATTCCCTCCACCATGTTCACTGTGATTTTCGCCATTGCCCGTACTATTGGCTGGATTGCACATTGGAATGAAATGCACGATGAAGGTTTGAAAATCGCACGTCCACGTCAACTTTATACGGGTCATGCTGAACGCGATTTCAAGAGTCAGTTGAAAAAGTAATTTAATGACGCCAATAACACTATTCATATTCTGACACATTCTGAATAGTGTATTTCTGCACCTCTCACGTCAGTTTTTACTGATATTAGGGGTGTAGTTTTTTATATATTCCCTTGGCGGTCTTCCCATGACTTTACGGAAAAATGTCACAAATGCACTATCATTGGCAAAACCCAGTTCCTGAGCAATATAAGATAATGTTTTGTTCTGTGCCAATAGCTCTATCGCCTTTACTAACCGCCATTGCTGTCGCCACTGTTGATAATTCATGCCTGTTTCACGATGAAATATCCGCGTAATCGTCTTTTCACTAGCACCAATATAAGTGGCTAATATGTGCAGTGGTGGCGGCAATTGTTCAAGTGATAGAGGTGTTAAACGCCGATCAGAAGGCAGAGGCAACAAAGTCGGTTCCCTACGCGCCTCACGGATTTCGTCAAAAAATACGGCCAGCAAATTTGCTCCTTTTCCCTGAGACCCATCAGAGTCAAAAGAAGATATCGCGATACGCTCCAAAAGCGCCTGTAATAGTGGAGTGGCTTCCAATACTTCACTTTGGTTAGAAAGTAACGCTGTTTCAGAAGCATTCAAATAATCAGTATCCAAATAGATAGAACGATAGCCTACAGAGCCGCGTATTTCTGCCCGATGCCGTGTTTTGGCGGGTATCCATGCCACTCTGGTTGGAGGCAGAATAGAGATCTGATTTGCCAATGTGATCTTGATACAGCCCCGCCGGGTAAACAGCAATTGCCCCATATTATGCCGATGAAAGCCAGAATCGTGTTGCCCCATCTCCGCTGCGATCCCTATCACAGGCATATTCAATCTATCAGGATCAAAATAATCATTTTGTTGCAACCACACCATATAAATGCCTTTTGACTCAATGTCTGTTTAGATAAATAAATCGTCTTTATTATCATAAAAAGACAGAAACCGGAATGCTAACCTTTTGAGCCATGACTCACTTATCATCAGAAAAAATCATGCAAACTAAACCATCACTTTGGCTCGCTATCGCTTTGATGATGTTCCCGCAAATTGTAGAAACTATCTACAGTCCTGCATTGACCAACATCGCTGATGGATTTTCCGTCAGCTCTGAACAAGCCGCTCAAACACTATCACTCTACTTCTTTGCTTTTGCTCTCGGTGTAGTCGTATGGGGACGCCTGTGTGATGTGATTGGCAGACGCCCGACTATCATTATTGGCTTATCGCTCTACAGTCTCGCTTCTCTGCTGGCATTACTGACACAACAATTTTGGTTATTGCTGATTGCCAGAATGCTGTCTGCTTTCGGGGCAGCCGTTGGTTCTGTCGGTACACAAACCATCATGCGAGATACCTACCGCGGAGAAGAATTGGCGCGGATTTTTTCCATTATGGGCATTGCCTTGGCTGCCAGCCCTGCCATTGGCATGTTTAGCGGTTCACTATTGAACGCTTTTGCTGGCTATCAAGCTGTCTTTGCCGGACTCGCCATTCTGGCAGTTATTCTGACCGGTTGGTCGATTGTAAAATTGCCAGAAACCCGGCCAAATAATGTCACAAAAGTGGCTTTATTCAGCACAGCAATCATGATGCTTAAAGATCTTTCAATCTGGCGAAATGCGTTTTTGATCGCATTTTTCAATATTTGTTTATTTAGCTACTATCAATTAGCGCCATTCCGTTTTGAACAATTTGGATTGTCGCCGGAATTATTTGGTTATACTGGTTTATTATTGACTTTCGGTGTTGGGTTAGGTTCGTTATTAAATAAATACCTATTAAAACAATCGTGGATATCTGCCAAATTAGTTACCCTTGCCTCATTAATGAGTCTGTTAAGTGGAATAGGTGTATACCTGCTTGAAAATAGCTGGTTCTTTATTTTTCCTATGTCTGGAATCGTTATCGCTTATGGTCTGGCTATTCCGAATATTCTGGCTTCTGCATTAACTCACTACTCAGACAGACTGGGCACTGCCGGCGCTTTATTCGGATTGTTTTACTATTTGCTGTTGGGACTTGGATTAGCGTTGGCAGGCTGGAACCAAGCATTGGGCAATGTACTGGTCTGCTGTGGGAGCAGCATGCTTGTTTTGTCCCTTTTGCCTATAAATTTCCCACAAAAAAGTAGAAGCCCCCAGATGCCAAAAGGGAAATAAAATCCAGGGGCTATCTAAAAATCAAGCCGGATTAGGAATATCGATAAAAGTCACATCCAATCCATAATGACTTGCCAACCACTCACCGAGCGCTTTGATGCCATAGCGCTCTGTCGCATGGTGCCCTGCCGCAAAAAAATGCAGCCCCATTTCACGGGCAACATGGATGGTCTTTTCTGAGACTTCGCCTGTCACAAAGGCATCAACACCAAACTCAGCCGCCTGTTCAATAAAACTCTGGCCGCCACCGGTACACCATGCCAGTGTACGGATCTCTTCGGGTGCATTATCGCCACAATGCAGTACCTTTCTCGCCAGACTTTTTTCAAGACGTTCAGTCAATTCTGCCGATGTAACAGGTTGATCAAAAGCACCATGAGGCAGAAGCGTATCAATCTCGCCGATGACCTTCGCTCCCATCTGGCGCGCCAATTGGACATTGTTACCCAAAACAGGATGGGCATCTAACGGGAGATGATAGCCGTACAGGTTGATATCATTGCAAAGGAGTGTTCGCAAGCGGCGGCGTTTCATGCCACGGATAACAGGAGATTCATTCTTCCAAAAGTATCCGTGATGAACGATAACAGCATCCGCCTCAAGGCGAACCGCTTCATCCAACAATGCCTGGCAGGCTGTCACACCCGTAATCACCCGCTGAACATGGGGACGACCTTCTACCTGTAATCCATTGGGAGCATAATCTTGAAATTCACGGATACTCAATTCCGTATTGAGCACATGCTCCAGTTCAACATTGTTCATCACATTCCCCTTATCTCTTAGCATTTTCTTCACCATAAAATACCTAGCTGCCATGAATTAAGTCAATTCACTTGCCAGGTTGCCTCTGCCCGCCGCCTTACAAGCCAGACCCGAAATAGAAATAGATTGGAGTCAATATCTTGAGTTACAAATGTACGTTTAAATGGCCTATAAAACAAAACACCTTGCCGGTATAAATCGACAAGGTGTCAAAATGTTATATTCAAAATGTTCAGTTAGGCTACGTCATTATGCCACTTTAACGATTTCGAATACCTGAAGCCATTTCTGAACATTCCAGCCATACTGGTTTATCACTGGTTTTTAACCATACTTTATGCAGATAGCTATAAAAGCGGGCACGATCACGGCGAAACAGCATAACAGGCAGCGCAATAGTGCCCAGCGCGATAGCACCAAGACGCCGTAAGAGAATCTGATGCCAAGAGTATTCACGATATAGAGACATTGATACCCCCTCATGGGCTTAACCTGTAAGATGAGTGAAATTTTACGCTACAAATTGAAAACTTACCACTCATCCGACCACTTTTTTAGTGGCATAAATCACCTTTTTTTTATCATTACGTAATTTAATTACAGAATTATACCTAAACAGAAACAAAACAAACAAATTGAAAACAAAAAATCAACCCGACTTAGTTTGCTATACTCGTCGTACTCCAAAATGCATTTATTATCCCCCCGCATCGCGGGGAGATAATAAGCAGCTTTCGTTTTACGAGCTGCAACTTGACGTTTATCGGGTATACACTTGCCTTATGATACTTTGTCGATAAATTCCGCAGATCATTTATACTTTTTTACGCTTTCAGGAACGCTTTTAATAACTTCTTTGTATGGTCATCCCTATGCTGTAACTGACTATTTCTGCAAGAAATAAGCAAGGAGAGTACACCATGAATATCTTCCTCATCCTTGGCATTTTTCTGGTGACGCTATTACTGGGCTATCTCATTTATGCGTTATTGAATGCGGAGGATTTCTAAATGGCAGTATCCGCTTTTTTACTGATTACCAGTTTTCTGCTCATACTGTTTCTATTGAGCAAACCGCTTGGCAACCTGATCGCCAGACTCGTCGAAGGAGAATTGCCCCGCTGGTTGACAAAAACGGAAACCATCCTGTGGCGTTGTTGTGGCTTGCAAAAACCTGGCAGCAATATCAAAGAAATGAACTGGTGGCAGTATGCTCTCGCCATCTGCATATTCAATATCGCCGGGCTATTGCTCCTGTTTACGCTGCTGGTAAGCCAAGACCATTTGCCATTGAATCCACAACATTTTGCCGGCATGAAATGGGATTTGGCACTTAATACTGCAATCAGTTTTGTCACCAATACCAATTGGCAAGCCTATAGTGGAGAAAATACCCTCAGTTACTTAAGCCAAATGGCTGGATTGACCGTACAGAATTTTCTGTCTGCGGCAACCGGAATTGCTGTGGCTTTCGCCTTAATGCGGGCGTTTTCCCGCCAAGGCATGAAAACCGTGGGAAATGCGTGGATCGACATCACACGTATCACTTTATATCTCTTGCTCCCGCTTGCGATCATTATTGCCTTATTCTTTGTCAGTCAAGGCGTTATCCAAAACTTTTCTTCCTATGTCCTCATCCACTCTCTTGAGGGACAACCGCAATGGCTGCCTATGGGGCCGGTTGCTTCTCAAGAGGCCATAAAACTGTTGGGAACCAATGGCGGCGGATTTTTTGGGGCAAATTCAGCCCATCCGTTTGAGAACCCAACTTCACTCAGTAACTTTGTCCAAGTTCTGGCGATTTTCTTGATCCCCTGTGCCTTATGTTTCGCATTCGGTCTGGTTGTTGGAGACAATCGCCAGGGATATGCTCTGCTCTGGACGATAAGCATCGTTTTCATTATTGCCACCAGCGTGGTGATGTATGCCGAAACCGCCGGTAATTCTCATCTTATACATGCCAATATCAGTGACCACGTCAATATGGAAGGCAAAGAATCCCGCTTTGGTATCCTTGCCTCTTCTCTCTATGGGGTGGTGACAACAGCCGCTTCCTGTGGTGCCGTCAATGCCATGCACGATTCCTTTACCGCGCTGGGTGGCATGATACTGCTCTGGTTGATGCAGATTGGTGAAGTTATCTTCGGTGGGGTAGGTTCTGGTCTTTATGGCCTGTTACTGTTCGTTCTGCTTGCTGTATTTATCGCAGGCTTGATGATTGGTCGCGCCCCCGAATACTTAGGCAAAAAAATTGATGTTTATGATATGAAAATGGTCGCATTAGCGATCTTAGCCACGCCTTCGCTGGTTTTATTAGGCACCGCTCTGGCGATTTCAACCGACATCGGTCGCAGCGCTATTGCCAATCCCGGCGCTCACGGCTTCACTGAAGTCCTTTATGCTTTTTCATCCGCGGCCAACAACAACGGAAGCGCCTTTGCCGGACTCAATGCCAACAATGTCTTTTATAACCTCGTGTTAGGGATCATCATGTTTCTTGGGCGCTTTGGCGTCATTCTGCCTGTTCTGGCCATCGCGGGTTCCATGATTCACAAAAAACGCCAGCCTATTAGCAGTGGCACCTTACCGACCCACGGTTCCCTCTTCATTGGATTATTAATTCTGGTCATTTTACTGATTGGTGCTCTCACGTTTATTCCTGCACTGGCGCTTGGCCCTATCGCAGAACACCTACAATTTTGACTGTGAGAATTGGCCGTGAGAATGTCAGGTTGAGAGAGTGAGGTAACGCATGAAAAACAGACAACAAGTATTATTTGAGCCGACTTTAATTCGCCATGCACTTATCGATTCGTTAAAAAAATGTCATCCGGCCCGCCAATGGCGTAATCCCGTTATGTTTGTGGTTTATGTGGGAAGTTGCCTGACCACCGCATTATGGATTGCTATCTTAGTGGGACAATTAACGGGCAACGCGCTATTTACCGGTAACGCCCTATTTACCGGGGCTATTACTCTCTGGTTATGGTTTACTGTCCTGTTTGCCAACTTTGCAGAAGCCTTGGCTGAAGGACGTAGCAAAGCCCAGGCATCCAGTTTGAAAGGTGTCAAAAAAACCAGTTGGGCGACCAAACTGGCATCACCCGACCGCGAAGCCGCAAAAGAAAAAATCACGTCAGACACTTTGCGCAAAGGCGATATTGTGCTGGTGGAGGCGGGAGAAATTATTCCTTGCGATGGTGAAGTCCTTGAAGGCGGGGCGTCCGTTGATGAAAGCGCGATTACCGGAGAATCTGCGCCTGTTATCCGTGAATCCGGTGGTGATTTCTCCTCTGTCACTGGCGGTACGCGCGTTTTATCAGATTGGTTAATCGTCGAATGCACCGTCAATCCGGGCGAAACCTTTTTAGACAGAATGATTTCAATGGTTGAAGGGGCTAAACGACGTAAGACCCCTAATGAAATCGCCCTTACCATTCTGCTCACGGCGCTGACCATTATTTTCCTGCTGGTCTGTGTCAGCCTGCTGCCTTTCTCCTTGTTCAGTGTCCAAGCCAATCAATCCGGCGCACCGATTACCCTGACGGTATTGATTGCCTTACTGGTTTGCCTGATCCCCACCACGATTGGCGGTTTACTGTCAGCTATCGGTGTTGCGGGTATGAGCCGTATGTTGGGAGCTAATGTCATTGCTACCAGCGGACGAGCTATTGAAGCCGCCGGAGATGTGGATGTCCTGCTACTTGATAAAACAGGTACTATCACGCTCGGAAATCGTCAGGCATCCCAATTTTTACCCGCACCAAGCGTAACAGAACGGCAGTTAGCTGATGCGGCGCAACTCTCTTCCCTTGCCGATGAAACACCGGAAGGGCGCAGCATCGTGATCCTGGCAAAAAAACGTTTCAATATGCGTGAACGTGATCTGCGGGAATTAAAAGCGACATTTGTTCCCTTCTCTGCCATGACCCGCATGAGCGGGGTCAATATTGGTCATCGCATGATCCGCAAAGGCGCTGTCGATGCTATTCGCCGTCATATTGAAGCTAATCACAGTCAATTCCCGGAAGTGATTGACCAATTGGTACAGAAAGTGGCGCACAAGGGGGAAACACCGTTGGTTGTTGCTGAGAACCAGCAAGTCTTGGGCGTCGTCGCCTTGAAAGATATCGTGAAAGGTGGGATTAAAGAACGCTTCAGTGAAATGCGTAAAATGGGGATCAAAACCGTCATGATCACGGGGGACAATCATCTCACTGCCGCCGCCATTGCAGCCGAAGCCGGCGTTGATGATTTTTTGGCAGAAGCCACTCCCGAAGCGAAACTTGCCCTGATCCGCCAATATCAGTCCGAAGGGCGTCTGGTTGCCATGACGGGAGATGGTACCAACGATGCACCCGCGCTGGCACAAGCCGATGTTGCCGTTGCCATGAATTCAGGCACACAAGCCGCAAAAGAGGCCGGTAATATGGTCGATTTGGATTCCAACCCCACCAAATTGATCGAAGTTGTCCATATCGGTAAGCAGATGTTAATGACCCGCGGTGCTTTGACTACCTTTAGCATTGCCAATGATATTGCTAAATATTTCGCCATCATTCCCGCTGCTTTTTCGGTCACATACCCACAACTTAATGCGTTGAACATCATGCGTCTTCATTCGCCAGAATCTGCGGTACTGTCTGCGGTTATCTTCAACGCGATAATCATAATTTTCTTACTACCCTTAGCCTTAAAAGGCGTCAGTTACCGTCCCATGAACGCACTGTCACTCTTGCGCCGGAATCTATGGCTATATGGCCTTGGTGGCCTGCTGGTGCCATTTGTCGGCATCAAACTTATTGACCTCTTGCTCACGGTCTTCATGTTTAACTGACAATCTTTAAATAATCAGGGCATACAAATAAAGGTGATGAAAAATGATCTGGTTACGTTCTTCCATTGTGTTGCTGGTATTTCTTAGCCTAATCACGGGGATTGCCTATCCCTTACTGGTGACGGGAGTCGCAGGATTGTTATTTCCCCACCAAGCAGGGGGATCGCTAATCAAGCAAGATGGCAAATGGGTTGGCTCTGAATTAATAGGGCAAAATTTTACCAACCCCGTCTATTTTCATGGACGGCCTTCCATGACGGCCGAAAAACCCTATAACACGTTGTCATCGGGAGGCAGTAATCTCGCTGTGACCAACCCGGCACTGGACAGCAAAATACAGCAAAACATAATCCAAGTGCGTTCATTTAATCATTCCGGCAATGTTCCGATCCCCGTTGATTTAATCATGGCATCGGGTAGCGGGCTCGATCCTCATATATCCCCGGAAGCGGCTGAATTTCAGGCACAACGTGTGGCGATAGCCCGTTATTTGCCACTTGACGTGGTTGATAAACTGATTCAGCAACGCATTCAGTATCCCCTGCTGAAATATATGGGGAAGCCGATAGTTAACGTACTGGAACTGAATCTGGCGTTGGATAACCTGGACCCAAAAGGCAAACCAAAAGGCAGAATAAGATATGGCACAGAATGAACCCCAGCGCCCTGATCCTGATGACTTACTGACACTGGCAAACAAAAAGCCACGTGGCAAACTAAAAATATTTTTCGGCGCTTGTGCCGGTGTCGGTAAAACTTATGCCATGCTGCAAGAAGCTCAACGGTTACTGGCACAAGGGTTAGACGTTATTGTCGGCGTTGTTGAAACCCATGAACGGCAAGAAACGGCGGCTCTGCTGCAAGGCTTGCCTCAATTACCCCCCAAATATTTCCACTATCATGAACGCAGGATAGCGGCTTTTGACATTGATGCTGCCCTTGCCCGCCATCCGGCCATTATTCTGATGGACGAGCTGGCATTCAGTAATCCCAAAGGCTGCCGCCATCCAAAACGCTGGCAGGATGTCGAAGAACTACTGGAAGCTGGCATTGATGTGCTGACTACCATCAATGTGCAGCATTTGGAAAGCCTGAATGATGTTGTCGGCGGTATTACCGGCATTCGCGTTCGAGAAACGATTCCCGATCATATCTTCGATCAGGCTGATGATGTTGTTCTGGTCGATCTTCCGCCCGATGATCTGCGTCAGCGGCTCAATGATGGCAAGGTTTATATTTCAGGTCAGGCCGAACGTGCCATTGAACATTTTTTCCGCAAAGGGAATCTGATTGCCCTGCGTGAATTGGCATTGCGCCGCACGGCCGATCGTGTAGATGATCAAATGCGCGCCTTTCGTGATACTCAGGGAAGAGAACCCGTATGGCATACGCGAGAAAATCTACTATTGTGTATTGGCTACAATGCAGGCAATGAAAAGCTGATTCGGAAAGCCGCTCGTCTGGCAGCAAAACTCGATTGTGTCTGGCATGCCGTTTACGTTGAAACCCCCAAACTACACCGATTACCAAAAAACAAACGTCGCACCATCTTACAAGCCTTGAAGCTGGCGCAAGATCTCGGTGCAGAAACTGCAACCCTCTCCGATTCTCATGAAGAAAAAGCCATCCTGCGCTACGCCAGAGAGCATAATCTGGGGAAAATCCTGATTGGCCGCTATTACAACTCACATACCAATTTCTTTGGCTTCAAATGGCATCGTGATTTTTCAGAACGACTGGGGAAACTCGGTCCTGATTTGGATTTGATTATTGTTGCGTTGGAAGATAAAAAACGTGGGGACAAAGAACCAAAAGATAACCGAACATTCAATGATAAATGGCGGATCTCGATTCAGGGCTTTTTGATGGCCATTGTGCTCTGTGCCCTGATTACCCTCTTTTCCCGAACATTCTTGCTGACCCTTGATCAAGCCAATTTGGTGGCAATTTACCTGCTCGGCGTGGTCATTATCGCGCTGTTTTATGGTCGTTGGCCATCTGTCTTTGCTGCTTTCGTCAATGTTATCAGTTTTGACATTTTTTTCGTCCAACCACACTGGTCGTTGGAAGTCAAAAACATGCAGTATCTGCTCACACTGACCGTTATGCTGATTGTCGGGGCCGTTGTCGGAAACCTCACCGCAGGGATACGCTATCAAGCCAGAGTCGCTCGTTATCGCGAACAACGGACACGGCACCTGTACGAAATCACCCGTGAACTCAGTAAGGCCCTGAATGAAGAAGATGTAGCCCGTATTAGCTATCACTTTCTGTCCAATAGTTTTCAGGCAAAAACGGGGTTGTTACTACCAGATAGCAACCACCATTTACACCAAGTGCGATCCCATAACGGTGGTCAGATGCAAATTGATAATGCGATAGCTAAGTGGTGTTTTGAGAAAAAACAACCTGCCGGAGCGGGTACTGATACATTACCAGGAGTCCCTTATCAGTTATTACCTATCGCTAACCCCTCACAGGTTTTTGCCGTTCTTGCCATTGAATCCCCTAATCAGCATCAATTACTGGTGCCGGAACAACAACGGTTATTACAAATCTTCACGGGACTGATCGCCAACGCACTGGAACGCTTATACCTTGCCCGCTCCGCAGAATCCGCCAAACTGGAAATTGAGCGGGAGCAACTGCGTAACTCATTACTGGCAGCACTATCTCACGACTTACTGACCCCGTTAACCGTACTATTCGGACAAACTGAAATGCTGATGTTGGATTTATCCGCAGAAAATTCACCTCATACTCAACAAGTTAACCAAATTCGCCAGCAAATCCTCAGTACTTCGCGACAAGTCAATAACCTGCTTGATATGGTTCCCAAGGAGATTCCAAAACAGTAAGCCCCACGGCAATCAGGCAAGGTGCCTGATTGCGTTATTTCCTGCGCACCGGCAAACCTGTCCCACGTATCCCGTGTTGTGGCAGAACCAGTACGGCTGCCGACCATGCAGGCATGATTACCTCTCCATTTTCTGTTATGCGTATTCCCGCCGCCAAAGACGCCTCGCCTAATTCACGTTGAATATCATTTAATTGCAAACCCTTGGCATTAATATCTTTGACAGTCACAGACCAAGGCGCGGCATTAATCACAACCACCAAGCCATCAAACCGCCAATCACGATCACGCGAAGTCAGATTGCCGTCATCAATCGTCATGACCAGTAAGCCAATTTGCTGATGAGGGCCAACATTCACAAAATCGACACGTTGCCTGACAGCCGCACCATCGCCAAGCGTCATCAAGGGTGAAAATTGACGTAACCGCAATAGCTCCTGATAAAATGCCACCATCTGTAATAATTCATTTTGACCTGGTTTTTTTACCCGATTTTTCACCCGATCAATCAAGGGATAATTCTTGCCATCGTTCTTACGTTCGGGTAATCCCACATCATAATTATTGTCTTTGTAATCATAACTAACCCGATTAAACCAATCGCCGGCATCATAAGAATCACGGGTAAATGATTTTGAGCGCAATAACTCTGAACCCTGTTGATCGAAAGCCAATCCTTGCCCCAGAAATACCGTAGAAAGCGAGATCGCCTGCATACGCACTCTTGTCATCAGGGAGGCTTCATGGGCCGCTTTATAGCTAATAATGTCCCACAATGTTTGATTATCATGCTTAGAGACATAATTCAGTGCTTCAATAGGATCTAACGCATAACCCGCAGCAACCCCCTTATAATCAATTTCTCTGCCGGTTTTCACTGCGCCATCTTTATCAATCATGACAAAATCAGCCAGATTACCCGCCATGCCAAGGCGCACCAGATCCCATAAATGACGAACGTAATCGGCATCTAATTTGGCGATCTCATTAGGTAATATTTCAGCTCCATTACCTATCCCCTGCTGACTGCGAATACGGTCAGCAACGTCAAATGGCCCACCGCCACGTACTGCATCCCGCATCCTGTCAGAGAAAGTTCCAATGCCTGTTCCCTTAAGATTGATTTGCGACGCGGTTTCAAATCGATCATCCTGCCCGGAATTCCAGCCTTCGCCGAAAAAGTAGACTGATGGGTTAATGGTTCGCACTTTTTCGAGTGCCGATATCATTTGCGCTTTGGGGTGATATCCCATTAAATCGAACCGAAAGGCATCAATCTTATAATCTTTAACCCAAGTCACCAGTGAGTCTTCAATCAGTTTGGCAAACATACGACGTTCAGGCGCCGTATCAGCACAACAGGTATTATTTTCAATACTGCCTGTTATTTCATCCAAACGGTGGTAATACCAAGGTACAATCTTATCCAACACCGATGTCCGAGATGTAGGGCCTGCCGCGTCGGTATGGTTGTAGACAACATCCATGATCACATTCATGCCTAATTGCTGTTTGATAGCCTGTATCATGGCGCGAAACTCTTTTATGCGACCGGCACCTTCTGGATCAGTGGCATAAGATCCTTCCGGTACGGAGTAATGAAACGGATCGTAACCCCAATTATAAGAATCCGTTTTTGCCACCAATGTATTTAATTCTTGTACTTGCGGATTATTGATATTGTCATCACGCAGCAATTGCTGCAAAACCTCCCGCACAGTCAATGTGCTACGGCAATAATCGGCAAAACGGCTATTTTTCACCTCTGGATTGATTTGACACAGGCGACTAAAAGGGTGTTCAAGATCAGCCACCTGATGGCTAAATTCATTCACGGAAGCGATATCAAACACCGGCAATAACTCCATATGGGTCATTCCCGCCCGACTCAACGCCTTAAGATGCTTAAACATATCGCTGTTATTGTCAGTCAGTGCCAGATATTTACCACGCCAAACGTCTGGTATTGTGCTGTCTGCAACGGAAAGATCACGGATATGCGCTTCATAAATGGTCATGCGGGCAATATCCGTTGGTGTATTTTGTGGGTGCGGCGTCAGCAGGTTATCCCAATTTTGCGGTTTCAGTGAGGTATCATCCAAATTGACGACCTGACTATATTCTGAATTCGTCGACAGGCTATAAGAATAAGGATCGGTCACCTCGTAGCGTTCCACATGGCGGGAATAGGGATGGTAAACCTTTAAGGCGTAGCGATAATAAGCGCCAATCAACGCTTTGCCACCTTGCCATGACCAGGAGCCACTTGCTGCATCACGCTGCATGGTATGGCTGGTCATCATCTGCTTATCTTGATTATAAATAACCAGACCAACCTCTTGGGCAGTCGGTGCCCACAAACGGAAAATCACGCCCTTGTCGTTTATCCGTGCTCCATAGTCCAACTTACCAGCAGCCTCAGCGAAACGATCATCCAACATACCCGCGGTTTGTACTTGGGTTGCCGAGAGTAATGCACCGTGTTCATTCGCCGCCAAAGCGACCAAATCCCCCATCAACAACGGATCAATATCCACATTATCAGGCAGACGGAATGCGGCCCATTTTGCCAAATGAGGGAATTTTTTTGCTGTTTCTTGGTTTAAAGTTGTCGGTCTGAGTGTCAGGTAATGATCCGTAAAATAACCGCGATCATTTAACTTTATCTTTTTGTTTTTATTATAATATAAACGAACAATCGGTTTACCTGTGCCACCTGACCACAATAACGTTTGTTTATCAACCCAGTGCGCGGAAGCCTGAGAAATTTCTGGCTCAGAATTAGCATTTCCAATACGACAACAATAGATTTGTTCACTGTCTGATATTGGTTTCAAATCATGCTTCAAGCTATGCTTCAAACCATGTACCATTGGTTTCTCCTGAGTTTGCGACAAGTCACTTTTATTTTGAACACAATTATTTGAAGCGCGTTTATTTGGAACGCACTGTGTGAGCAATAAAATAAATAGACTGCTTATTAAAATAAGATAAATCTTCCTCCAAAAGTCAGATTTCATCGCCAAACCTTGTTAATAGAAAGATTACATTAAATAACGTTCCCAAAGGGAAGATTTGCCTGTATCACTATTATGAAAATCTATTTAAACACGCTATTAAGCCACCCACCTCATCCTTTATTTATAAATATAGGGAGTAAGATAAAGGATGAGTGATTTTATCTGCACCTTGGGCAATCTTTTATTTATTGGGTTTTCACATATCAACAAAATTAGCCTATGATTCACTCCTCTGAGACAACACGGTAATATCAAGCATAGGATGAATTGAATATGAGTACATGGCTGATTTATGCCTTACTCTCCGCGCTAACCGCGGCACTGGTGGCTATTTTTGGCAAAATTGGCTTGCAAAATTTAGATGCCAATACGGCAACGGCCATTCGGGCGGTCATTATGGCGCTGTTTTTGGTCGGCGTGGTCATTGTGCAGGGAAAATTGAATCTTATCAGTGAGATTATGGCCAATCGCAAGGCGCTGCTGTTTATCCTGTTAAGCGGAATAGCCGGCGCGCTTTCTTGGTTATTCTATTTTCTGGCGATCAAACATGGCAAAGTTTCCCAAGTGGCGCCTATCGATAAACTCAGCGTGGTATTTGCGGTCATTCTGGCGGTGATCCTGTTTGGGGAGAAAATTTCGCTGATAGCTGCCGCAGGCGTCGCACTCATTACCATCGGGGCGTTGATGGTCGCTTTGGGGTAAAGCAAAAAGCCGCAGCAATTGCTACGGCTCTTGTTTTTTCACAGCCTAATCAACCCGCAGCAAATACCTGATTAACGATTTCCTGCGCTTCTTGCTCAATTTTTTCACGATGCTCGGCACCGAGGAAACTTTCACAATAAATTTTATAGGCTTCTTCTGTACCAGAAGGACGGGCAGCAAACCAACCGTTGTCACTCATGACTTTCAAGCCACCAATGGAAGCCCCATTGCCCGATGCGGTTGTCAGACGAGCGGTAATCGGATCACCGGCCAAGATATCGGCCTTAACCATTTCCGGGGACAGTTTAGACAGCAAGGCTTTTTGCTGATGCGTCGCCGGAGCCTGAATGCGGCTATAGCTTGGCGTACCGAATCGGGCGGCCAATTTATCATAACGTTGCTGCGGATTCTCACCCGTCACGGCGGTCATTTCCGCCGCCAACAGGCAAAGAATCATGCCGTCTTTATCCGTTGACCACGGTGTGCCGTCAAAACGCAGGAAAGAAGCCCCCGCACTTTCTTCTCCGCCAAAGCCCAGACTGCCTTGATGCAATCCATCCACAAACCATTTAAAACCGACGGGAACTTCCACTAATTCACGTCCCAAGTCGGCGACCACACGATCAATCATGGCGCTGGAAACCAGTGTCTTACCCACGGCAATATTTTTCTGCCATTGTGGACGGTGACGGAACAGGTAATCAACCGCCGTTGCCAAATAATGGTTAGGATTCATCAAACCCGCCGGCGTAATAATGCCATGACGGTCATAATCAGGATCATTGGCAAAGGCCAAATCAAATTTACCCCGCAATTCCAGCAGCCCCGCCATAGCCCAACGGGATGAGCAATCCATGCGGATCACGCCATCATGATCCAGTGTCATAAAACGGAATGTTTGATCGACTTTATCATTAACCAGTGTCAGATCGAGATGGTAATATTCGCCAATCCGCTGCCAGTAGGCAATCCCTGAACCGCCTAATGGATCAATACCAATCTTTAAGCCTGCTTGCTGGATCGCAGCCATATCGACAACATCACCCAGCGCAGTAACATAAGGATCAATCAAATCCTGAGGATGCAAATATTCACTCTTTAATGCCTGTTCATAAGGCAGGCACTTGACGCCATTGAGGCCAACCGCCAGTAATTCATTGGCACGCTGCTCAATGATTGCCGTCAGATCGGTATCGGCCGGCCCGCCATTAGGCGGATTATATTTAATGCCACCGTCTTCCGGCGGATTATGGGATGGCGTGATCACGATACCATCGGCCAGACTTTTTCCCTGCCGATTGTGACATAAGATGGCATAGGAAATGGCAGGCGTTGGCGTAAACCCATTATTCTCCTGCACAACCACATCAACACCATTCGCCGTTAACACTTCCAATACGGAGATAAAGGCCGCTTCTGAAAGCGCATGGGTATCTTTACCCACATAACATGGCCCGGTGATCCCCTGTTGCGAACGCACTTCCACAATGGCCTGAGCAATGGCCAGAATATGTGATTCATTAAAACTATTGCGCCCAGCGCTGCCACGATGGCCGGAAGTTCCGAACTTGACCTTATGCGCTGGGTTTTCAGAATGGGGTTGTAAGGTGTAATACTGTGAAGTGAGCTGGGCAACATTGATTAAGTCATACTGCTGGGCGAGCTGCCCGGCTCTTGGATGAATGGCCACTTTATTATTTCTCCTGGGAGAGCGCACCGGCTTATCGCCAGTGCAGTGCTAATAAATTAAGCGATTGGATGATAGGGCAACTAACTAAAATTAAATAGTGCCACACACTCTCTCAATCAAATTTGCCGGAAACTTCATATCCTGCATGATATGTTCAATCATGCTGCGTTTACGGTCAGTATTGGTATTGGTGATCACCCAAAAAGGAGTGCCGGGAATATGACGAGGCTTGGTTTGCTTACCGCTGGCTAATAAAGTGTGCTCATCACCGGCGAAATAGGTACGAGTACGGCCGTGCATCGATTCCGTTGCTTTGGTGAAACTCTCGCTGTTCAGGCTATACAGTGTAGACAGGGTCAGCATAAAACGCTCAACCGATTTTTTCTTTTCAGCGTACTCATCAGAAAGCAATAATTCACGAATAACGCGGACAGCATCACGGGAACGGGCAGCCGGGGTCTTAACAACAGGTGCAGGGTCGTTGGCAGGCTCTGTGATTTGTACTGGCTGCCCGGCGTCCAACTTCAATATGCGCCGTAAAATATCAGATGCACTTTCACCGATATGCAGAGTTTGGCTTGCAATAAAGCGGTAAAGGTCTTCATCAACTTCTATCGTTTTCATTTCTATCCAGTACTGTTCTTAATGAAAAAATTATCTTGCGATTATAAGATATAATGCCACAAAACAAAACAATTAAACTTTCAATAACTTAAAGTGATTCCTTTTAAAATTGAGAATCCGCAAAAAAGTGACTTTCCTTTAAAATAAATCAAACAGTTACAACTATTTCATTCCGCTGGGTTTGTCACTGCTCACGTATCATGATATTAAGCATCTCAATATTAAACAGGGTATAAACGCTATTAAACTCAGGCAAATTATGAAGTCAAATCGTCAATTAAATTATCATTTCCACACACCGGAAAATCCGCAATCATCAACGCCCATTGTCCTGATTCATGGGCTTTTTGGGGATTTAAACAATCTGGGGATCTTGGGGCGCGATTTACAGCAATATTATCCGGTGATCCAAATCGATGTGCGTAACCACGGTATTTCCCCACGGATGGAAAACATGGATTACCGCGATATGGCACAGGATGTCCTGCAACTCCTTGATGAGCTGAATGTATCCAAGGCGGTGATTATCGGGCATTCCATGGGGGGGAAAATCGCCATGACTATGACGGCAATGGCACCAGAACGGATTGAAAAAATCGTCGTGATTGATATGGCTCCCGTCGCTTATCCCGTCCGCCGCCATGACCGCATTTTTGCCGCACTGAACAACGTCACGGCATCTGGAGTACAAACCCGGCAAGCCGCGACAGAAATTATGCGTCAGGATATTCGGGAAGACGGCGTGATTCAATTTCTGCTGAAATCGTTCCGTCAAGGGGAATGGAAATTTAACCTGCCGGTTTTGCAAAAAGAGTACGAGAAGATTATCGGTTGGGAAACTATTCCCGCATGGCATGAACCCGCCCTGTTTATTCGCGGCGGAAATTCAGATTATATTACTGAAACCTATCGTGAAAATATTATCAGCCAATTTCCCCAAGCAACCGCATGGGTTGTCGTCGGTTGTGGGCATTGGGTTCATGCAGAAAAACCTGAGGCGGTACTCAGGGCAATTCATCGCTTTTTAGGCACAAAATAATGACATTATCAACCCATTGAATGTGGGTTGATAAAAAAAGAACCAATACTAATATAAAAATAATGATATCTAATTTATTACTGATAACTTAATATATGCTCGTTGTACTTCAAGATGCATTTATTATCTCCCGTAACGTAGGGAAATAATAATTTTCTTTCGTCTTGCGATCCGCAACTTGATGTTTATAGAGTATCAAACAAATAAAAATAATCAGAAAACATTACGTCAGTAATAAATAATATATTCTACAGAAAGATAAAACACCTTCATTTTAATTAAAGGAAAATAATTATGAAAGATAACATCTTATATAATCCTATTGCACATCTTTATGAGAGTTTTTCCGACGCCGGCGCCCAAATTAAAATAGAAACTCGAACCATCTTCAATTTGGCGGGGGATATAGAAGGCAAATCAGTATTAGATTTAGCATGTGGATATGGTCTATTTAGTCGGGAATGCAAAAGCCGCGGTGCTGCAAAAGTGATTGGTGTCGATATATCAGATAAAATGATAGAAATTGCCAAGAACAAATCGCAACAATCTGGCGATGGTATAGAATTTCATGTCAGGGATGTCAGCAAGATGGAATCATTTGGTAAATTTGACCTGATAGTTGCAGCCTGGTTATTCTGCCATGCGGAATCACTTGAACAACTTGAAAATATGTTTCGTGTCATTGCCGATCATCTTAAGCCTTCCGGTAAACTCATTGCTTATACATTTGAACCTGATTATCGCTTAGAAAAAGGGAACTATAAAAATTATTGTATAAACGTTCTGAGTGAAGAACCAATAAAAGAAACAACCCTTGTAAAGGCTGAATTTCTTACTACCCCACCCAGCCCTTTCACTATGTATCGCTGGAACCGAGAACAGTATAAAGATGCAATTATTAAAGCAGGTTTAACACAATTTGAATGGCACAAGCCAATGTTGTTGGAGAGCGATATTGAGAGCTATCCTCCGGGTTTTTGGGATATTTTCCAGAAAAACTGTCTTGATGCCGCTCTTGTTTGTCAACGCTAACAAAATAATCCCTCATAATTTTTATGGGGGATCATTTTACCCTTATCCTTTCCCCTTTCGGCGCGAGGGGTAAGGACGCATTTGTTAATACCTCCCCATATTAATAATACATTTTTATTCCGTTCTAATAACGCTGGTTATTTTCAACCTCACTCACAAGACACTTAATTATCCTTATTATCAACATGATATAAATTTAAAAATACAACAATAGGATTTTCTTGTGAAAATAACGCCGATCATTAATTTCACCTTAATAACAATGACCATAACAATATATTTGCACATAAGATTTTTTATTGTTGTCAGAACTACTCTTTTTCGGTTAAGAATATTCTTAAAATAACAATAAATTTTTCTATTTTTTAACTAACAACAAATGGGCATTGATATGAACACACTCAATTATAACGACACAGCAATTATTTCCAACGATACATCATCCGCTTTACACCTACTTCATCAAACAATGGGTTACACCTATCAAGCTGCACTTCGTGCGGCTACCGTTCTCGGTGTCGCCGACCATTTAATTGATGGATCAAAAACCGTGTATGAGCTGGCCCAAGCCGTCGGGGCCCAAGAGCAACAGCTACACCGGGTACTGCGGTTACTTGCCACGCGGAACATCTTTCACGAGATTGAAGAAAAACGGTTTGCACTCACACCGGCAGCCGAATTCTTACGCACAGACGTCAACAATTCCCTGCGAGCCGCAGTCTTGATGCTGACTGACAAGACATTTTGGCAACCGCTCGGTGAAGTTGTAGAAAGCGTTCGCGGTAATCCAGCTTTCAAGCACATCTACGGCCTTCCTTTCTTTGATTATTGGGCGCAAACAGGTATGCCTGCTGATGACTTCCACGTCGGTATGTCCTCAATGTCAAAGGTGGAAAATCTGTTTCTGGTGCACAGTTATGACTTCCCGAAAAATGCAACCGTGGTCGACGTGGCCGGCGGATTTGGCGGCCTGTTACTGAGGGTGCTACAGGATAATACCACTCTGCGCGGTATCCTTTTCGACAGACAACACGTACTGGACAGGCACGAACTTGGGGCACTGGGTGATGATACGCGGTGGGAGCTTGCATCCGGCGACTTTTTCGAATCATGTCCTCAGGGTGATATCTACCTGCTCAAATACATTATGCACGACTGGCCTGACGAACAATGTATCAGCATTCTGCGTAACTGCCGGAAAGCTATGGCGCCTAACGGGCGGGTGCTGGTGATGGACCCGGTGATCCCTGATGGCAACATTTCGCACGCAGGTAAGGAAATGGATCTCCTCTGTATGGGGATCTACGAAGGAGGACGCGAGCGAACAAGGGGTGAGCTACAACAATTGTTGACTCGTGCAGGCTTGAAACTCAATCGTGTCATTGATACAGGTTGCTATGTATCGATTGTCGAAGCCATTGCCGAATAAATTCCTTCTACATTAAGGCAGATAGATAAAACTTCCTTATTAACATATAGGGGAAATAATGATGTCTTTTCAAAAAAGAAGTCTTGCAATTGTAGGAGGTGGTGCGGCGGGAGTGACGACATTCATCGCGGCAGTACAACACCGTGCGGCACAAGTCATTTATATCGTTGATCCTGGACCTATTGGTCCAGGCATGGCATTTTTCAATTTGGATGGCGATATACTCTGCAACACCTCCGTCGATACGATGTCAGTCGTATCAGATAACCCTTTGGATTTTCTAGATTACCTGCATGAACATGGTCATGCCGTTACACCGGAATCTTTCGTGCCACGGCAATGGGTAGGAAACTATCTGAATGAAAGATTTTCAGAATTTAGCGCTATTGCTCGTCAGGCCGGTATTGATGTTTTTCATGTGCCTCATTTATTTAGGCAATTGAAGGTAAACTCACATCGTCGTTATACGCTTTGGTACGGTGATGTCCTGGCACCTAAACCGCTGGAGGTGACTGACGTTATTTTCTGCACAGGTTTTGGCGCTTCTCGCATTCCTGACGCTTTGAAACCACACTTGGCTCATCCAACTTTTATTCATTGTCCCTATCCAGAGACAGGTATGTTAACCAAAATACCCACGAAATCACGGGTATTGGTTATCGGAAGTAAACTTTCGGCAATCGATGCGGCTATTCTGCTTTGCCGTGAAGGCCATCATGTCACCATGACATCGCCGTCAGGAGATATTCCCGCTGTTCGTTCGCGATTTATGCGCAGCTCTGGCGCCTTCTTTGAGCATAAAAGCATGACATCAATAATGACCCATAAAGGAAATCAATCGACAAACTTTTTTCCTGATTCATTGAAGCATGCGTATCTCAAATATTTTCGCCGTACTTTGAATAAGTACACAAAAATACCCTGGCGAGAACAGTTTTCTAATGCCAATAGTTATCGAGAGCGTCTTCGTGAAGAAATATCGATTGCAGAGCAAGGAAAAAGCCAATGGCAAGATATCACAGTCAATTTTATGGATGTCATTAACGAAATACACCTAACAGATAAAACCTATTTTGATGGTACGTTTCATCCCAACGTTGAAAAAATGCTTCACCGATATATTACCGCCATTGCTTTGCCCAATGCACGAAAGCTCCTGCACTATATGGATAGTGATGTTCTTACCATTCAGCAAGGCGCCATTCTAAATGTCGTCGTAGAGGAGGGAGAAAAAGGGGCTTGGTTAGTCAATTTAGGGCAAGATTATCAACGGTTTGATGCAGTTGTTACTGCGGTTGGTTATCACCGCCCTTATTTCGTCATTGACGAGAACGGGCAACTTGAGATTGACGCTTACGGACATCGTTCAGAATGCGCAGTATCAATCTCGCCAGAAATGGCGGCCAGCCATCCCTACTTTAAGGAAAAGGAAAGTATTTGGTTTGTCGGAACACCTGCACACAGGCGGTTATGGGTACCCAATGCCTTGGTCGTGGTTGCAAATATAGCGACTCGGGTGATTAACAATATGAGGAGAATCGATATTCCGGTCGCATCAACCGTCGGCAACCATGAAAAAGATCTGGTCATCAGCAAATAATTGTAACCGCTCCACCCAACATGGATTTTCCTCAGGGTTTCCCACTAAAGAGGAAGATCCATGTTAAACAGAGGGATATGGTTTAATCCGCAGTAATCGATGGATTCATTATCCTCACAACACTATCAAGCAATTTTGGCGTACATGCCGATACCAAGCTGCCACCAAATATAACTTTTTCCCGACTGCCATTTAGCGTACAAAAGTCACCACCCGCTTCTTTAATGCAAGGCAGGATGGCAGCACTATCCCACGGTTTCATTAACGTATCGATAGCACAATGCAGACGGCCGGCAGCCACCATCGCGTGTTGGTAGGCATCATTAACAAACGTAAAATCACGCGCCGATTTTACCAATGACTCTAAATTATAAGCGACCTTCCCATCGGCAAGATGATAGCGGGTGCTGTGTATCCCTGAGGCAGCGATCACCGCCTGCTCTACCGTTTCCGGAGAATTTTGGGTGATCTTGAGTTGGCGCAACGGTTTACCTTCGATACTCATCCAACAACCTTCACCTTTTGCCGCATAAACAACGGTTGAAATTGCCGGAAAACTCATTACCCCAACCACAGGTTCGCCTTGTTCAACAAAAGCAATCAAGGTACTGAATAACGGAATGCCATATAAAAATGCTCTTGTCCCATCAATAGGATCAATGATCCACCCCGATTCAAATTCTTCCGCCCCATTCAAGCCAAACTCTTCTCCCCAAATTGGCACACCAGGGCTACGTTTTCCAAATATATCCCGAATTTCTGCTTCCAGCATTAAATCAGTTTGGGTAACAACGGAACGATCGGGTTTGTAATCAAACAATCCCGCACCGCCAAAAGCATCCTGAGTCTTTTCTCTTAGCGTGTTTACTGCTTCAAGGGCTATTTGCAACATCTGTTTATGATTCCATTTATTGTAGGGTAGAGTTCTTTTGTAAAAAGAAGAATTATACACAAAGTACAACACAGAATTTAATATATAACCAAATAGATGATCTAATGATAAAAATAATTATATCGGATATGTGACTGATATTTTATTGTACGACAGCGAGATAACAAATGAAAAAATAAACAGACTGTGAGTACTATCCTAATACTTAATAAGGGAACCATGATTATGCAAGAAGAGATACATTATGATTCTATTGGGGAAGGTTATGAACACTTCTACAATTCTGTCCCCCAACGCAAAGTCGAAGTGCGCACTTTATTTGATATGGTCGGTGATGTTCAAGGAAAATCGGTTCTGGATTTAGCCTGTGGCTATGGTTATTTTGGTCGGGAATTATATCACCGTGGTGCATCAAAAGTCGTTGGGGTCGATATCTCTGAAAAAATGATCGCACTGGCCAAGAAAAAATCAACGGAATACGGCGATAACATTGAATTTCATGTCGCAAATGTGTCTGATATGCAATTAAATGAAAAATTCGATATTATCACCGCGACTTTCTTATTTCATTATGCCAAATCCATTGTAGAACTGGAAAGTATGTTTCGTTCTGTCGCTAATCACCTTAAACCTTCGGGTAAATTAGTCGCTTATATGGCTGCACCAGATTATCAATTAGAAAAAGGCAATTGCCATAATTATGGTTTGAATATTCTCAGCGAAGAACCCTTACAAGGTGGTTTCATTCACCAAGTGGAATTTATTACCACTCCCCCTATTCTATTAACTTTCTATCGCTGGGATCGTGAAACTTATAAAAATGCGATTCACAAAGCAGGTTTCGGTCATTTTGAATGGAGAAAACCGATGGTGTTAGAAAGTGATATTGAACGTTACCCTGCGGGTTTTTGGGATACTTACCAACAAAATTGTATGCATACGGGACTGACCTGTTGGATGCCATAGCATTTGCTATAAATAGTGTATTTTAATACCAACTCTAGATAAAATATGCCCCCAATAATTTGGGGGATATATTTTAGCTATGTCTCGACGGATTGTTTTATATTTCCCTATTCAGGGACTTGAAATCTATTTTTCAGGGTCTTACCTTCAGAGCCATTATCTTATTTAACCACTGATTGAAATGCGGGCATTGTGAGCAAATTACATCCAAACCAATATCACCCGCGATAAGTGGACCATGCAAAGTCTTATGGTAATTGGGAATTATTGCCAAAATACGCTTGGATGGCGCAGTTTGTGGTCTGTTATTGATATTTTCAGGGTTAACGAATTGAGCTTTTATGGCTTGTAATGCGGCAATAGGCGCATTGTCATCAAGCCAATCGGCAAATTTTTCGGGTTGGCAAAATAGCAGCGCTTCAAATTCATGCAGTAACAGATTGGGAATAAAATTAGCCTGTCCGATATCATCAGCGAAAGCTTGCTCCAGCTTTGTTACCCGTTCATTAGCAGTATTATCTTGTTGTTCGTTATAATCAGGGAAATCCGTAGGCAGACCATAGTAGTCGATTAGTGTTGTGACAAAAGCCCTGGGATCTTGTCGGCATAAACGGGTAATCTGGTGTTTCACCTTGCCATAACTCGTAATCCCGCCTTTTTGACTGGGGCTCGTCTGCGCTAATATTGGTGTCAGGTAAATTTGTTGTGCGACAAAATAAGGGGTTAATACATCCCGCACGAAAGTTTCTTCCGTTTGCCCTTCTACAAAAACGTTGATACGGATCATCGTTGTGGTCTCCCTCCGAGTAAATTTTTCTTCCATAATTCACCAAGGCTGTAGTCTTCAAGCCATTCTGAAAGAGTTTCATTATTCAGGCGGTTAAAGGTGGATGTTCCTTGTTGTTTATCGACAACAATCAAATCGTCAGCATCAAATTGATTAACCAGCTCAACTGATTGGGTAGAAATAATCAGTTGGTGTTTATTGCTGGCATTTTTAATTAGACCAGCCAGTACGTTGATGGCATAAGGGTGAAGTCCGAGCTCTGGTTCATCAATAATAATTGAGCCAGGCATATAGTTTTCGGGTTGCAGCAACACCGTCGTCAATAGCATAAAGCGCAAAGTACCATCGGATAACTCACTGGCTTTAAAGGGAATATCCTGTTCTTTTTCTGTCCATTCAAGTTGAATATAATCGGCATTATCCGGCGTGGGGCGTAAATAAAAATCACCAAAAAAGGGAGCGACCATTTGAATGGTTTTAATAATCCGTTTGTAATGCAGGTGATGATGTTTTTGCAAACGATATAAAAATGCGGCTAAATTAGCGCCATCTGCCCGTAAATAGTCATTATCATTAATACGATGGGTTTGTTTAACTTTGGCACTATCGCTTGTATCATGAAAATGATATACCCGCCAACGGAGCATGGTAGGTAAAGTATAACCCCCAACGTTGGCCTGATGCTTATCAACATGAGATTCAAAGTGCCCGGCACCAATATCGTAATCGCCCTTGATGTCACAAAAGAGTGATTCATGTTGAAACATCATACGATTATCATTGGTGGGCTCTAGTCCAAATTTATAGCCATTGTGACCAAAATAAAGTTCAGCATTCATGGACTCCGTTTTTTTACGTCCAAAATGCAACAAGGTATCGGGTCCCCCCTTTTTGCCAACGAGAGATTGTAAACGATGATCAAGCATGACGGCGATCAAGTGGAAAAAGCTGATAAAATTGGATTTTCCGGCACCATTGGCTCCGATGAGGACATTCAGGCACCCCATTTGTAAATCACATTTTTCGATAGATTTGTAGCCTATTATCTTAACTCTGCTTAAGTGATCATGATTAGTTATTGGTTTCATCATCTTGCCCTTTTCAGCATCATGTGATTCAGATATGTCCTATTTTAGGGTAAACAATAGGGTAAGTAACCTGAGTATGACAAAAGAATAAGCCGTCACTGAATATTACCTGCTTAGAGATAAATATCCTGATGACGGCTTAAGATTAATTAAACCAATTTAGGTCAATTAAACCAACTTCGCTTTCCCGTTTGTCGTATCCGACCACGCAGTCACAATGGTTGATTTTGTTTTATTGTCAAGCGAGTCAATAAACCCACTGTCACCCATCTTAGGCGCAAATCCACTCATGGCCTGCACCAAAGAATCCACGGCATTGGCAGAGAATGCCGTATATTCACGCTCGCCTTGTGCGTCTTTATCCCCCATTTGGGTGATGATATCCGCACGGTTGCCATCGAAGTAATTGTTGAAGGTCACAGAACCCAAAGCTTCAAACTGCCCCTGTGCGGAGGTATCTTTGACATGACGCTGCGTCAGCAGAACCAAATCGTAACCGCTGCGTTGGAACCACAGGTTTTGCCAGTTGATATTATCGTTGAAGATAATCTTGTCGCCCTGCTTGATATCTTCAACCACGTTATCAATCACATCCCCGCTGACCACAAAGCGATTAACGCCCGTGCCACCCTTGAAGCGGTTTTGATAGCCGCCCAGTACCAGCAGATCATCACCCTCACCGCCATTAAGCTGGCTGAACTTGGAGACGACATCGGCAATCAGGTGATCATTACCTGTCCCCCCATTAATGACTGAGTGATAACCCATCAGTTTGATGGCATTGTTGCCCGTGCTGCCATCGATCTGGTTATGGTTACCGAATACCGCCGCAAAGTCGTTACCCTCTCCCAGATTAACCTGATTATTGTTGCCGATGGTAACAACGTAATCCTGATCTTCGCCGGCATGAATGCGATTAAAGTTGCCGGAAGCCACGATATAGTCGCGTCCCTTACTGCCACTGATCACACCGCCTTCACCAAAGACAAAGGCTTGGTCATCACCCTCACCCAGATAAGCGTAGTTAATGCGTCCGACCAATACCGCAACATCGTTGCCCGTACCGCCAAACATCATGTTTTCACGCCCCATCAGAACGCCCGTATCATGACCTTCACCGCCTGCGAAGATATTCGAGGTGCCGACGGAATAGAAGGTGTCATCACCACGGCCGCCCCAGAAGTTGTTGTTATCTCCCAGATAAGCACCGAGATCCTTACCGTCACCGCCCCAGTTAAAGTTGTAGTTACCGAGGGAGACGTTCATATCACCATCACCTTGCAGGTGGCCACTGTTATGCAGGAAATCAAATGTTTTCTCCTGTATGTTCAGTAAGTCGGCGGTCAGGTTCTCTTTCAGGTTGGTGACCTGTGATCCCACCTTGGCTTGCTTATCCTTATCGAACAAGGTGGCAAACAGGTTCGGCATATCCAGTGAAGGCAACCCAAATGGGCGATCAGTTTGCGGTGCTGATTGCTCCCCTTTACCAATGGAAACCTGCCCTTCCTGACTTTCATCAGGCGCTTTTGCTTTCAGGCCGTGGCTTTCAGCAAAAGATTTCACCCCATCAGCCCCGATATTCAGCCCGGCTTCCAGACTGTTGAGCAATTTTTCCGGATCGGTGAAGGCTTGCAGTTGGTCGCCACTGAATTCACCGATGATTTCCAGCATTTCACGCAGAATGGCAACGCCATCCACCGGCTGGCCTGAGCGGGAGACAATGCCGCCTTGCGGGGTATAATCCACGCCAAAGATATCCGCCAGTGTGGTGTCCGCACCGACACTTGCCAGATTCCCCAGCAACTTGTTTTTGATCTGACGTGGCAAATCCGTTGGCGTAAAGGTAAACGGATTTTTCGCCAGCCCCGTCGAGGTGTAATCCTGGGTCATCAGACCAAACAGTGAACCCAAGTTGGTATCCAATATCGATTGAATATTGTCACCGAACATAAAGTTCCAGTTACCGGTTGTGACCTGAATATCGGCACCCTGCCCACCCACTGCAAAGTTGAAGGCCAGCTTTTCATTCGCCTGACGGAACTTGTCCGCCCGACTCATTTTACCCATTTCCGGAGTATTGCCTTTGCCACTCAACCATTGGTTGTATTTCTTGTTCAGGGTGTTTTCGAGATCACTTCTCAGGCCACGGCTGCTGCGTTCATTTTGCGAATCCAGATCGGTCAGGGTCTGATAATCCACACTGCTGGTCAAATCAAGACCGGACAGATCGCGGACATATTTCTTCGCTCCTTCCAGAGTCCATTGTTGATCTTGTTTCGCCAGCCAATCGGGTGAATTAAACGATCCGGCAATCTCTTGCAGTACGCCAGAAATACGGACAGCTCCCTCAAACGGGTTAACCAACGGAGGAGTTGGGATGGATTTCTCCAGCATTACGATCAGATCGTTACTGCGCCCCAAGTTAAAGCTGACGTTCCGGTTGCCCATGAACAGTTGCGCACCTTCCAATGCCCGATAGCCGGCGATATCCACACTGTGCTTGCTGTCGCCATCACCAATATGAACCATGACGTTGTTATCGCCGAAGGCCAGAGACTTAAAGCCGCCTGTGCCGACCTTGATACCGACATTGCTGGTTCCCCAGTTCATGACCGTAAATTCGCCATCACCCGCCTGTACCTGAATATTGCCGGAATAACTCAGTTGATTATTGGATGATTTTGCTGCGGAATGATTATCCACGGCATCGTGTTGTTTTGGTGCATGAAATGTTTGGGTATTTTCCGCAATGGCACCTTGTGCTTTGGCACCAACATCGGTTTGCCCCACGCGGGACAGGATGATATCACTTTCAGAGATACCGCGGCGCACTCGTTCAGCGTGGCTTTCCACCGCACCTGCGTCATTCCAACCCAACACGATCTTGTTATCCGTGAGCTTGTGAACCCATTGTTCCCGCGCATCTTTCGTGTATTTACGGCCAATACTGTCCACCGCAACTTCGCTGCTGCGCGCCGATACCGTGGTACGAATGCCATGCTCATCCAGTGCCGAAATAAAGCGGCGGGCAAAACCATCGCGTTTGTCATCGCTGATCAACGAGCAACCGACCAGACTGATATGGTCAGGTTTACCGATCTGTTTGAAATCGGTACTGAACTGTTTCAGTCTCAAGGCCAGTTCATCCGCACTGTAACCACTGATGCGAGTGTGGTTTTGTGCGGATTCTTCACGCCCATGCCCAACTATCTGCCAGCGTAATTTGCCGGACTGTAATTGACCGGATAATGCCGCCGGATCGCCATACACCACGCGATATCGACCATCAGCATCAAGCTGAACAATCACGCTGGAATCTGGGTGCTTACCAGCCAGATTCGCGGCCGCTTTAGCCGCAACCGGATCATTTTCCGTCTGGATAATAATCTGACCATTAAAGCGGCTATCACTCCCTTCACTTTCAGATTGCGGTTTGACCTCAGCACGTTCCCACGAATCGACATCGTGGTTATTGACGATTCGGTCAATCCCTTCCGGCGCATTGTCCTTAGATACATCACCTTTAAGTGGTACTTTCACCTCATCAGTTACACTGATATCTCCCGATACCTTGAGGGTTAATTGGCCGACGGTCGGGTTAGCAAATACCTTATCGATATTCGACTGTACAAGGTGTGCCGCCTGTTTGAAATTGTGACTTTCAACTTCAACCAGTACCTTCTCACCTTTCTTCGCGGTCACTTCCAGCGTCACCGCATCATCACGGTAATCGACCACCCGTCCCGTAATGTTTGAACCGAGTTTGAAGGTCTTGTCCTGCTCTTTCAGCGCACGCAATACGTAGGGTTGTTCACCTTCACGTGCCTGTTTCCAGACCCCGTCATACTGGGTAATGGTGCCATCTTCAAACGTATTGTAGTTAACGTAGAAGCTTTGATCTTTCTCTTGGCTGGCCAGGTATTCATAACCAAATTTGGATTTATAGCCGGTTATCATTCCCTTATGGAAAGAATCCATAAAGCCTTTAAAGGCTTGATAGTTATCAAAAGACTTGATACCAAAGTTAGGATCATAGAACGACCAAACGGTTTGGTTTTCCCCTTTATGCACGGTCACTGCCATTGCGTGATCTTCAGACATAAAGGACATATATGTCGTTTTATCTACTTGACGTAGCTGTTCCATCACGGATTCATAGCCAGCGACATCATTACTCAATGAACGGTCGATTCTGTTGCCCGTCAGTCCATTGGCTTTGAGCTTGCCGCCATAGGCTTGATTGGCTTTCTCACGATCGACCAGATTGGACATATTTTGTGTTTGGCTATACTGCATTGAGAGCAGATCTTGAATGGCCGAACCGATATTCTGACGGCGATACTGATTCAGCAAAGCGGTTTCAACCGAATGGATGTCACTCTTTTTATTCACCACATTGTCATTGTAGGCTTTGACCGCATCCGTCAGCCACGACAAATACGCTTTACCGCCACCCACGCCATGTACCCGCTCTTCCATCAGATAACGGCCAGACAAGGCGAAACAGATACCTTCCAGAAATTCTTTTGACTCAACGTGATTACCCTTCGTCAGGAGTACGTTGCCAATTTCCGGCACCAGTTTTTCAAGATTATTGAGCAGGGATTCTCCCTGCGTGAAGTGGAAGGAATACTGATCCAGCTCTTTCCCACCTGACTTCGCATCAAAGAGCGTATAAAGGGCTTTTTCCACCAACCCTGTTTTTACGCGGCCATTTTCAGGCTGAGGATCAGAAACAGGGTCAGAAACAGAAAGTGTTGAGACAATCTTATCCGCATATTGGCTCATCAAACGGCTGCTGTCTTCATGACCATAGAAGGTCTGTTCACCCGCGACCTGATAACCTGCTTCGGCAAGCTTGGCACGCAGTTTTTCCCCTGCTTCGCCCAATCCTTCATTGTCGGTTAACAACATGATTGGCGTCTGCTTCGAGATACCTTGCAGGTTTTTCTCCACAGAGAAACGACCATTGACCGATTTCGCCAACGCGCCGGTCAGCCCTGCCGGATTCGGCACTTCATGGGCAGTAATGGCTTTGGTCATGCTTGGCATTGGCCGGTCGAGCAACAAACCGGACACCGCCTGTCCGTTGTGTTCAGCATAACGCGCCAGATCCGCCGCAATCGGCCCACCCATAGAATAACCATGAATGATGATATGTTCCGGCTTGATACCGCGATCATTTACCAGATAACGGAACATCGTGCGGGCATCCTGATACAGCCCTTTCTCGCTTGGATGGCCGTCACTGGCGCCATAGCCGCGCAGGTTCACCGCCAGCATATCAACGCCTTGCTTTTGGTAGTGGCTTTGGATAAAACTCGCTTGCTCTTCCGCAGAGGAACCGGAACCATGAATGAAAAGCACCACCTTTTTCGCCGGGTTATCTTTACCCTGATGAGATTCACCCTGATGCAGTTCACCCTGATCTTTCTGATCGCCGTGATGGTAATAACCGGTCAGACGTCCCGCGTCACCCTGTAGTGTGATCTTGTTCGCTGTACCTTTGGTGACTGCCTCATCCAGGATTATCTGAGTACCATACCCGACGTTACGCCGATCTTCTCTGGCACCATAAAGCTCACCGTTAAGGAAACGGGCGATTGGATTGAGCGGCTCTTTGTCACGCGGTGGGGTGCCGTCGTTGTCAATCGCCACTTTTTCCAGCGCCTTGTCTTTTTTATCCGACTGACCCAGTGCTTCCAGAGCTTCATCGGCAACCTGATTCGGCTTATGCAGGTAAGTTTCAATCTGCGCTTCCTGCAAGGTCTGCGCATAATTAAACAGCTCGGTAGGTGTCCAGATACCCCATTTTGGCCGCCATGTATGGCCAATAACGTTATCAGCACCACCCGCCTTAAGGACTCTGGCAACAATACTTGAACAGTTATCTGTCAGAAGCTGGTAACGGGCATCCGGATCCTGGCTGATTTTATGCCATTCCGCCTGCATCGCCGCCATATCCAATCCTGCCAGATTGATACGGAAGACCCGTCCCTGATCGGCTTCACTGGCTTTGAAATCCTGCGTGTCACTCAGTTCACGCTCTGCGAACTGGCGAATAACATGAGCAGTGCGTTTTTCTATCACTTCAGGAGAGTATTGTTGTTTCGCGGCGGTACGCAGCGTTTCGGCAAACGCTTTGCCCAGTTCAAATACGTCAACGCCGCCGGCTTCCATCTGTTGCACAAACGGTCGCGAAATGTATTCCGGTATCCCCGAAGATTGCAGAAACTTAGGATTCTCAAGCATCGTTATGCCAAGGTTGTCACTGAAATCCGCAAATTTTTCATCAACCCCTTTGGCCGCCTGAAGTTTTTCAATAAATTTCTCCAGCTTGTAGGTGCCGTCCTGCATACCAAATTTATCGCCCTCTTCAGAACCTACGTCCGATTCCAGTGCGGTATTTTGGCCGGCTGGCTGGCTGAAATCACGCCAACGCAGCTTCAAATCGGGATATTGCTCAGAAGAGACATTGAAAATGCGGCGAATATCGGACGATTTGCTCCCTTTCGGCCACCAACTGACGTAGTTTTTCTGGTTGAATTCACCCGCATCTTCTGCATTGATCTGAATACGCCCTTGCCCAATTTGCAGGGCAGCATGTCCCAGGCGGCTATGATCACTCGGTTTCCAGACAAACAGCGTGGCGCTGACCGGAGACAATTGTTGTTCAATGGCCTGATGGACTTTTCTCAAGCCTGAAACATCAATGCCCTTACCATCTTTTGCCAGATCACGGGCTTGCACGTTGGCGAAGACGGCATCAGCGATGGGCTGGCCATATTCCCCGCTCACCGCCGCCTTGATTTGCTCAACCGCGTTTTCCGCACTTTGTGCTTTCAGGGCAATCTGAATATTGGATTTGCCACGGGTCACAAAGTCCCCTTGCTCATCAAGATAAAGATGTTTGGTCTCTTTGAGATTGGCATTGCCCAGTTTGTTGTAGAGATCGCTGAAACTGCCTTTGCCTGTGCTTGCCAGCGTGGGTTCGGCCAGTACCCGCGATTCTTCCATACGCACATTGAGCTGTGACAGCAGGTTTTTCAGTGCCGGTGTACGCGCTGAATCGGGATGCCCCAGCAGATAACCTTCAACCTGATGACGCAAGTGGGTCAGTTTTTCCACGGCTTCCAGAGAGTAATCTTGGTGGTCTTGCCGGATATTCCCATAGTCCTTGAGCGCATCCAGTACCTGCCGATAACTGTCACCCAGAATTTTGCCCTTCACATAAGCCGCTTCCTGCAACTCATTCGCAGACATCAGGTCAGTTTTCGGCAGGTAGTTCCAGCGACCTTCCACTTTCTCGGCAAGAATGCGGGTGCGTCCCTGTTCGTGGGAAACCATACGGCCTTCCGCCAGATATAATTCGTCAGGCAGTTGGTCATAATTGTCGTAATTAGCCAGAATAAAACGTTCAACCGCTTTGATCTGAGCCGAATCTGTCGGATCTTCTACCATGATGGTCTTGAATTCATCACTCTGATGACCCGGCCACGGACGGACTTCAAAGCCGTCATCGTCGTCAGATTCACGCACCAGCAAATTGCGCTCGGTACGCAATCCATAGAATGGCAGCGCTTGGTTCAGCAGGTTATCGATGGCACTGGTTTTGATATCCAGATCAACCAATGTGTCCGGCTGGTATCCTGTCGGATTCAATGCCAGCAGCTTCTCCTGCTCTGCAAAACTGAGTGAATCAAAACGCGCTTTCACGGCAACACCGGCTTCTGTCAATCGGCGGCCTATGGATTCAGGTGACATTCCCTGATAGGCTTCGGCAGGCTTATCCAGCAGGCGGATTTCGCCCACCAGCCCTTCACGTTGCAATTGACGCAATACCGGTAATTCCACATTCCAGAAATAGTTGCCAAGGCGTAATCCCCCTTCCGCAATCACATAAACATCGTCACGCGATCCCGTTGCATAGAGGGAACTCCAGAATCCGGTATTGCTGCGGGTCGATGCGCTAATGGCCGATTGCAGGGCTTGCCGTTCCTGCTCCGGGATGTCAGAAGTGTATTCGAGCATATTGCTCCAGCGCTGGAGCTGTTTGTTCAGATCAATCGCAAAAGCGTTACCCTTGACATCAATGTCGTAAACCACTTTCTTGCCATCAGTCTGTGCGGCATCAAGAACCTTACGGTACGATTTGAAGTTTTTGCCAGACCAAAATGAAACAATACTCTTATCACCATGCACAGGCGCGAAGCTATAATCATAGCTTTCCAGCCGCAAAACCAATTCGACACGCTTGTCCCAGTCGTAATCGATGGTGGCATCAACAAACAGTTTTGCCAGTGAAGTGTGCTGCTCTTTCGGTACTTTTTCGCCACAATACTCTAAGTAGCCTTCAATGGAAGCCACCATTTTCTGTCTGATCTCATCCGGAATGTCTGCATCCACGCGATCAAACCCCGGCACAGGAATGTATTTTTCGCTGGCCAGATCGTTGTCGCTATCCAGCCAACGGTAAACATCCGCTACTTTCTGCGCCCTGATTGCGGCAGTGGATTCGGTGGCTGAACTCTTCACGGCTTCTTGCTGAATATCTTGCCGAATAAGTTCTTCGCCCAGTGCTTGCAGGCCGCTGAGATCCAGTCCTGAAATTTTCGGTGTGTTTCTGACCCACTCAGTCACGACAGCCGCGGGTGGATTAACCGATTGATTAACGGATAGTTCGCTATGACCAGAGGTCAGTGTGGATTTTTTAACCCGTATTCCTGCATTGATCTGTAAACGATTCAGGGCTTCTTTGGCATGGCCAAGTTCGTTCAGATCTTCATCCAAATAGTGCAATTCTTCACTGAACCCACCGTCAGCCTGAACGGTTGATTCAGGATTAATGCGACTCTTGGATTGTTCTGCTTTTTCAATGTTTTCAGAGTCGTGGGATTCATCAGTGTTACCTGACAGACCGCTGCCGGTTGCGCCTGTGCGCTGCGGCTTATAACTGCCATCCAGTTTGGCACCCTTGGCGTCATGTTGTACTTGCGCGGTTTTGCTGTCTGCCGCGGAGATTTCATGCTGACCACGTTGTTCTGCTTTTTGCGCGGCTGATTCGCCATCACGTCCCGCCTGATAAGCCCGTTGTTCATCGCTGAGGGCTGCTTTTTTCCGGTTTTCGGCCTGGAGACGAGCATCTTCACTATCCTGCTCGGCATGTTGACGGTTTTGTTCCGCGTTGAGTGCGCCGGCTTCTGATTTGGCAACCGCCTCTTTGATATCGCCCAGACGCCCCGCGGCCGCTGTTTGGGCGTTATCTAATTGGTTCCGTGCCGTCTCGTTTGCTTTGTTCAATTTGGTCTGAACACCTTCCAACAACCCATGAGCAAATTTATCACGATGCTGTTGACCGGATTTCCCATGATAGGCGGCATGGCTGTCCAGCGCTTCCAAGCCCTTGGCTTTTGCCAGCAGTTCATCGGTCACTGCCTGAGCTTCTCCCTGGATCGCATCACGCTGGGTTTGCCCATTTGCGTTCAGTGCCGCCAGATCGGTGGCTTCCAGTTGTGCCTGTGTACCCGAAATGGCGTCCAGTTGTTTATCACGTTCCTGTGCCAAACGCTCGCGATCGGCTTCTGCCTGTTCCTTATCCTGCAAGGCGTTCTGCGCGGCTTGATCTTGCTGCACATAGTCAGCAACACCACTGTCTGATCGTTCGGATGTTACAATCACGTTATCCAGAACATAGCCCAAGCCATCATTCAAGCCTATTCCAGAAAATTCCAGTCGGTTACTGCCAGCCTTGGCCGTTAAGGTCAACGCTTTGTTTTGCCATTCTGTATTGCCATTGGCAGCCGCAAAAACAACCTCGCCATTCCACCACACTTCCAGCCCGTTATCCGCTGAGCTGCCGACACGTCTTGCAAAATCAAACTTAACGACAATTTCTTCACCCGCCGTCAAATTCTGAATATCCTGATAGAGATGCGTGTTGCCGTTGACATCAAGCTCACTGACTCGCTCACCATGCCCTTCAACACTGAGGCCGTATGCCTTAGCTGAATGGCTGGCTTCAATACCATTGGTATGCTGCCATCCCGCAGTGCCTTGCTCAAAATCACCATTGACGATCAAGTTGCGTGACTGATTTGGATTCAGGTGATTTTCATTGCCGAGTGTCTTCTCAATACGGCCAAGATCAGGAGACTCAACCCCCGTCACCGCACCTTGCAGGCTGTTTTGCAAATCCGAGGTCACTTCACCGATTTCGGTCAGTTTAAAGCCATTCAGGGAAGAGACTGCCGGCAGGTCAATAGCCCCGCGTCCCTTATGGGTGCCTGAGGTATTGGCATCATCGCCATTCACCAGATAGTTGATCCCCTGACTGCCGGCCACACCCAGCAAGGTCTGCTTGATATTGCTGAACAGCGTCCCCAGTTTATCGCTCTGCGTATTGCTTTTTGCCACGGCAAGGCTATAGAAATCCCCGTTCCCCACCTGAATGGCCACGTTGTTGCGGGCATAAGAGGCGTGGATGTTTAAGCCATCACCCACATGGATATTGGCGTTGCCCTCACCTTTCATGACGGAAACATTCAGGCCGTCACCGACTTTAGTGTTAACGTTGAGTTTACCCCACGCCACATTGACGGAAACACCATCACCCACCTTGGTGTTGATATTCAGGTCGCCATGCGCCGCTGTCACGCTCAGGCCGTCGCCGACGGTTGTCGTGATGTTGCCCTTGCCTTTGGCGGCGGTGACTTGTATGCCGTCACCCACTTTGGTGACCACATTGCCCTGACTCCACAGTGCGTTAAAGCTGTCACCATCACCGATTTGGGTCACGATATTGGCATCACCCTTGGCAAGCACGACATTACGGCCATCGCCCACTTTGGTAATGACGTTAGCTTTGCCCCAGGCACCGGTGTAATCATCACCATCACCCACATGGGTCACGATGTTGGCTTGCCCCTGAACGACCGTCACTTCCTGACCATCACCCACTTTGGTGATGATATTTGCATCACCTTTGGCAAAGCTATCACGATCACCGTCACCCGCATGGGTCAGGACGTTAGCCTTGCCCCAGGCGGCATGAATGGCTAACCCATCACCCACTTTGGTGATGATGTTGGCATCCCCTTTGGCAAACCCGACCGTCGTGCCGTTACCCACATGGGTCATGATATTGCCGATTTTGGAAATCAACAGGCCGACCGTGGTTCCATCTCCCACTTTGGTCAGAATATTGCCCTTGCCAGCCAACACGGCAGCTGTTGTACCATCACCGACATGCGTCACGACGTTGGCCTCGGAAGCCGCGACAACGCCCATAAAATCATCACCGACTTTGGTCACGATGTTGGCTTTGCCTAATGCCAATACCCCGGTCAAACCGTTACCGACATGGGTCATGACATTGGCTTTGCCAAACATGGCGGCCAGTGTGGTGCCATTCCCCACTTTGGTCATGACATTGGCTGTACCCGCAAACAAGCCGATGCTGGTACTGGCTTTATCGTCACGGATCACGTGAGTATAAATATTGGCTTTACCCACCATCAGCGCCGCCGTCAAACCTGTGCCCACTTTGGTCAGGACGTTCGCCCCGCCAATCATGGCGGCAAAGGTGGAGCCATGACCAATCTGGGTAAAAACATTGCCTTTGCCAATCATGGCAGACAGCGCATCGCCGTCACCGACTTTAGTGGCAATATTGCCTTTGGCGATCATCAGGGCAACACTCATGCCATCGCCCACCTGCGTGAACACGTTACCCAACGCCAACATCAAGGCCAGTGCATCACCGTCACCGACTTTGGTGAAGATATTGCCCGCGCCGCCCATCAGCGCCCAGTCATTGCCGTTACCCACATGGGTGAAGATATTGCCTGCACCGATCATGGCCGCAATCGCGGTGCCATCCTTCACTTTGGTAAAGAGGTTACCTGCGCCTGCCATCACGCCCAGTGTCTGGCCGTTACCGACATGGGTCAGAATATTCCCCAGACCAAACATGATGCCGGTGGTATCACCATCGCCGACTTTAGTCAGGATATTGGCACCGCCCAGCATAATGCCGGTGGTTTTGCCCTCGCCAATATGGGTCAGCACATTGGCACCACCGCCCATAACAGCCTGTACATCACCTTTGCCCTTTTTCGTCAGCACATTAACGCCACCCAAGGTGACTGCCGATGTCTTTGAGGTGCCGGCATCAGCCGCATCATGGTTGCTGATATGGGTAATAATATTGGCACCACCAAACATGGCGGATTCCAGATCGCCTTCACCCATTTTGGTCAGGATATTCGCGCCGCCGGCCAGTATTGAGGAAACTTTGCCGTTCCCCTTTTGGGTCAGGACATTAGCCCCACCGATACCAGACCAGAAAGCATCACCATCACCGATTTGGGTATGGGTATTAAAACCGCCGCCCATGGCGATCCGGCTGTTACCATTGCCTTTGTGAATGGAGATATTGCCCACTGCCAGCAGATGGGCCAGGTAGCGGCCATCGCCCACGCGCACCAGTACGTTGGCGGCTCCCCCCGTGTTGACATCCAAATCGCCATATTGCGCTTGATGGAGAATGACGTTGGCAATACCCGCACCGTTAAAGGTGACATTGCCGCGCGTGACGTTGGATTTAATGACATTGCCAGCCCCCGCGCCGATAAAATGAATATCCCCCGAACTTTCCCCGCTGTCAGTGGCGGATTTGAACAGTTCAAGATCTTGATATTCATGCATATCCGACACACGGGCGGAAATGGTGCGTTCGGTATTCACACGATAATGCAAGTCACTCAGCGAATAGCTGCCGGTTCCCATCGGGTTATAACCGTTGTCAGCCGAGAAAGTTTCGTTGGCAAAATCCGGGGAACGCTCACTGAACTTGTAGCAAGGACGCGCAAAATATTGCAGCACGCCGGTCTTGGGATCGTTTCTCAGTTCAACCACCACCACCTTCTTGTATCTGCCAAACGCCTTGGCATAAATATAGGTGTTTGGCATCCGGTTGGATTTCACCGCCGTCACATCGACCTTAGTTCCATCCCCGTAAACGGCATAACCGCCCATTTTGGCATCGGACAAGGTGATATCGGCGGCGTTAATCAGGACACCACCACCATAATTCACCCATTGGTTTTCCGTCAGTTTTTGCTCAACAGCATCAATGGATACGGCTTTCCGTTGTTCAACCGTCAGGTTTGACAACGTATAGGCACCATCAGCGTTAACGGCCTGAAAACCTCCCCCTGCCGAGATATCCTGTTTATCCAGCCCCTTGAGATGTTTCCCGACTTTATACCATGCCGTCGAGTAGTATCTTAATTTGCCGGTTGCAGGATCATTGGAGAGCTTAACCTTATTGATTTTCGTATGAGTCCCATCCTCAAACGCAAACAGGTAGGTGTTCGGCTCCCGTGCCGATTTAAACCCTGTCACCTGATGAGAGGCGCCAATCCATTCACCACTCATGGTGGCATGGGTCAGCACAACCTCTTCCGCTTTGGCATATTCTATCCCTTCACTGCCGAAATCATTGCCTGCGCCCTTGCGGGTAATTTCGTTATAACCGCCCGCACCTGTGAAATGGATATCACCGTGTGCCACATCGGAGTAGAGGCTATTGTACCCGCCAACGCCGTCAAACCGGATATCCCCTCGGGTTTCAGAGTAGACATCATTTACCTGACGGGTACGCTCAACACGGTTATACGCTCCCGCGCCGCCCAGCGTAATATCTCCCGCCTTACCCTTGCGATTAATATGGTTATAGGCACCGGCGCTGGTAAAATGAATATTCCCCGTCTCGACTCTGGAACTGATAACGTTCGCTGCGCCGGCACCGTCAAAGGTCACATTTCCCTGAGAGCCTTGGTAGTTGTTAAACCAGGTACGGTCGATCTTATTGCCGGCACCTGCACCTGCAAAAGAGAGATTGCCTTGGTTGGTTTCATGCCAGAGTTCGTTGTAGGCACCTGCGCCCTTGAAGCTGATATCACCCTGCAAACCTTTGCGAGTGAGGCTATTGTACCCGGCTGCCCCAGAATAAAAGATGCCACTCTTGTCACCGGTATGGTTGATTTTCACCGCACCAGAAATGCCTTCATATGTTATCGGGCCGCTCTGTGTCTTATTGATCGAAGTGTAACCACTTCCCCCTTTGACCGTGAGATCGCCGCCTGTATCATGGATATCCAGATACCCGGCACCCCCGACAATCGTATCGTGTCCCCATGTCGTATTGACTCTTGCCGCAAGGGAACCCACAACAATATAGTCATTCCCGCCATAAGCATTAATGACGCCGCCAAAACCGATGGCAGTGATATTGTTTCCATCGTCATCATCTTCATATACACCGGTAAAGGTATACGCTAAGCTACGACCGACTGATTTTCCCATAAATAATCCTGATATTGGGCAGAAAAATTAAACAGTAAACCACTGCACCCGACGGATACAGTGGTCATTGTGAACATCCAGAGTTCCCCTGACAGTGCAGGCTTTTTGCCCTTTCCATGCCGCAAAAACCCGCCGGCGAAGATCGCAGGCAATGGCACGCGCATGTCCGAAAGGCGCAATCATCTCTGGAAAAAAGATATGCTGACCGGAACGCCAATCTTCCCGCGAAATTTCCCGTTCGCCGGCCAAGATCGCATCCCGGCTGCTGTCAGACAAAAAAGCCCAATTACAAAAAGCAACTGGGCGTTGATGTTTATCTTCGTAGTAGCAAAACTGATTAAGCTGGAATGACGGCAAGATACGTTGTTGCCATTCAGCAACTAAATAGCGTCGGTGCAAGGGGGAGTGTTGGCAAAGCAGCATCACCCCACCCATCATTGCCTGTATCTCATTCGCACTCAGTGTTGCCGGTTGATGTGTGATCACCATAGGTTAGCAACTACCTGATAACGTTTTGCTGATATTATTTTGCTGTTTCAGAATGGCGTGGTGAACGTTTTTTCGGTTCAGCGGTTTCTGCAACTGCCGCTTCTGCTGTAACCGGTTTTTCACCTTCATTAGCCTCAGGCACAGGTAAAAAGCCCGCGGCAATCAGTTTGCTGATTTCAGCTTCCATTCTGGGATCTTCAAGCATACTTTTAACCATAGAAACCATATACATAAAACCAGAAGCCGGCATATGGATAACTTGTTTTAACTGTAATTCCTGATCATTCTCTGCCAGCATACCACTCGCCATGCGATTAGGCTCTTGCCCGACAAAATAAAGCGAGAATACGCCTTTGTTATAATTAACACTTGAGACGGTTTGAACAAATTTTTCAGACATAGCATTATCCATTAAATAAATATTAATTTAATGTTAATATTACATTAAATTAAAATGATTAAATCATAAATGACCCCATATTTCGTATAGTTTCATTTATGATTAAACCTTATTGCTACGGTTATCTGATTAAGCTAAAGTAATTGAGTTTTCCTTTATCTTTCAATCACTATTCGTTTTCAAGGTCTATTCGTTTTCAAGGTCTATTATTCTTCAAGCACTATCCTAAATACAAAATGGTAAGTTGAGTGTGAACCGATTAAGTCTGGATCGAAAAATGAGATGATTTTCCAACGACATTTACGACTAATTTAGATAAAAATATATCCATTTATCGGCTAAAATCAACATATAAATAGTAAAATGTCTGTTTAGCCTCTACATTTTGTCCCAATTACCAACACCCATAGGCGCTTTGATAACAGATAATATCTTTTATACTTGCCGTACTTCACGATGCATTTATTATCTTCCCACGCTGCGGGGAGATAATAAGCGGCTTTCGCCTTGTGAGCTATAGTTTGAAGTTTATAGGGTATAATAAATTTGTTAAAATTATTTAAAAATAAATGTCTCATTAGTTTTCAGGTTATCTCTTTAATCAAGAGCGTGATTTTTTATTTAAAATAGATTTAATTTAATGAATGAAATAGAAAAAACAACAATATCATTAATTAATTTAATAATAATGATATCTAATAAGAACCATGCGACCACATCAAATAAAAACTTAAATAATGATGATGATTATATTTCTACGCTAAACAGGCTGAAAAAAGAATGCCATATTAAAATTAAAAATAAATACTCTATAAATAAGAAGTTAGGCGAAATATCTTTGCCTGCCATTTTGTTTGGCAACGATGGGCAACCTTTTATTCTGGCTAAATATGATGAGCAGCGGGTATTAATCCAAAAACCCAATCAAGCAACACCAGAGATATTAGGTAAAGAAGAATTTATCAATCTATGGAGCGGCAGGTGGATAAAAATAAAACAAAAAAGCAACCAATTTAATATTGGCTGGTTTATCCCTGAATTTGTCAGGCAAAAGAAGAACCTTGCGGAGATACTCCTGTTCTCCTTCGTCCTACAACTTCTGGCTCTGATCTCACCGCTGGTCGTGCAGGTTGTTATGGACAAAGTTCTCGTGCATCAGGCGCTTTCCACATTGGATGTCCTGATTTTCGGGCTGGTGGCTGCCGGATTGATTGAAATCATTCTGCGGGGGTTACGTGAATATCAGTATGCCCATACCGCCAACCGGATTGACATCAAACTGGGGTTGAAGCTGGTCAGGCACCTGTTTGGCCTGCCATTGCTGTTTTTTAAATCCCGCCAAGTGGGGGCGATTGTGACACGGGTACGGGAACTGGAAACGATCCGGGAGTTTTTAACCGGCTCGATGTTTACCCTGTGTATCGACGTCCTGTTCATGTTTGTCTTTCTTTATGTCATGAGCTTACTGTCCGGCCTGCTGACGCTGATTTTCCTGCTGACCCTGCCCTGCTATGCCCTGCTGGCCTGGTGGGTGACGCCGAAAATTGAAAAAGCGGTGGAAAAACAGTTCACTCATGCCGCCATCAATACCTCTTTCCTGACCGAAACCGTTGCCGGAGCCGAAACACTGAAAAGCCTTGCGGCTGAACCCCGCTTTATCCGCCGTTGGGATAGCCAGACCGAGCAGATGGTCAGCACCAGTTATGATGTGCAGCAATGGGATAACCGTTCCGGTCATCTGGTAACGGTGTTACAAAAAGTGACCAGTGCGGTCATTATCTGGTTAGGGGCTTCACAAGTGCTTTCCCTGCACATGACCATTGGTCAGTTGATCGCTTTCAATATGATGGTCAGCCACACCCAGCAACCCTTGTCTAAGTTGGTGCAACTCTGGGGGCAATTTATCCGCTCACGCATTGCCATTGATAAGCTGGGCGATATGTTGAACCTGCCGACAGAGCAACAATCAGGCAACCATCAGGTGGCATTGCAAGGGGCAATCTCATTTGCTGATATCGTCTTTCGCTATCAACCGGATCTTCCCCCCACCATCAACCATTTCACGCTGGATATTCGGGCGGGGGAAACCGTGGGCGTCGTCGGCACCTCCGGTTCGGGAAAAAGCACCCTTGCCCGTTTGCTGTTACGGCTTTACACCCCGGAAAGTGGCGCTATTACGCTGGATGGCATTCCTTTGCAACATCTTAATATTGAAGCCATCAGGCAGCAGATCGGTATCGTTCTGCAAGAAAACTTTCTGTTTAATAAAACCGTGTATGAGAATTTGTCTCAATCCTGCCCTGATGCCCCGTTATCCGCAGTGATTGAGGCGGCAAAGCTGGCAGGGGCACACGATTTTATTCTCAAATTGCCGATGGGGTATGACACGGTGATCGCGGAAGGGGGGCAATCGCTCTCGGGCGGTCAGCGGCAGCGTCTGGCCATTGCCAGAACCCTGTTATCCGATCCCAAGATCTTGATCCTGGATGAAGCGACCAGCGCACTGGATGATGAATCACAAGCCATCATTCAATCCAATATGGCCGCGATTGCCCAAGGCAGAACGGTGATCACCATTGCCCACCGGCTTTCCACGGTGCGCCAATGTGACCGGATCATTGTCTTAAACCAAGGCCAAATCATTGAACAAGGTAGCCATCAACAGCTTCTGCAACAAGGCCAACACTACCGGAAACTTTGGCAGTTACAACAAGAGCTAAAACAAGAAACAAAACAGGAGGAGACTGCCCATGTTTAAGGCTATCTTGCGCAGAGGGATCAAACGGTTGCGAACGACCCACCCCCATTACGATTTTTTACCGACCCATCTGGCCTTGTCGCAACGACCTCCTTCCCCGTTCGCCCGTTATACGGCCATCACGCTGAGCATCAGTGTTCTGATCGCGCTGCTCTGGGCTTGTCTGGGAAAACTGGATGTACAAGCAACCGCAACCGGGCGTTTAATCGCGTCGGGTCGTTCCCAGATCATTCAGGCTTACGAACAGAGCCGCCTGATGGCGATTCATGTCGCCAATGGTCAGCATGTTGAGAAAGGTGCCCCTTTGCTGACGCTCAACACGCTCGGCGTCAATCAGGATATTGCGCGTTTGTTCGAACAACGCGACTATACGATAGAAGAGGAAATCCGTTATCAAGCCTTGCTTGAGCAGCATGATCCCAAGTCTCTGCCACTTTTCCAGCAGCAATCCGCGGACAGGCAGGAAAAAATTCTGACGCATTACGCTCATGAGAAGCAGGAATTCGACTCCATCATTAACAATATCCATGCGGAAATGGCCGTGAATCTGGCTTCCCAAGCATCACGCAATAGCGATATACGCTCCTTGACCCATCTGCGTGACAATATCAACCAGCGTTTATTGGCCCGGAAGACCTTGAGCCAAAAGCAGGTTATCAGCAAGGTGGAATATCTGGAGCAGGAAAAAGAATTTCTGGAAACCGAGAGGCTGATCGCCCAACAAAAATCCGAACTGGGTATTTTGGTCACCCAATACCAAAGTCTGGAAGCGCGTTTCAAGGGCGTCAAAATACAAAAAGAGCGGGAATGGTTTGAGAAAAGAAAACAGGCTGTCATGCAATTAGGGGTCATAAAACAAGAAATTTCCAAAATGCAGGAACGGGAAGAACTTGAGGTGGTACGCTCGCCGGTGAGCGGCACAGTTCAACAGTTGAGTGTCCATACCCTTGGCGCCGTGCTGCAACCTGCCCAGAATTTAATGGTGATTGTGCCTGATGAGCATGTCCAACTCGCTGAAATCCAAATCCTCAACAAAGATGTCGGTTTTGTTTATCCCGGTCAGCACGTCACGGTGAAAGTCGATGCGTTCCCTTATACCCGCTATGGCACCATTGAAGGGGAATTACTCAGCGTTTCCAGAGATTCCACCCACGATGAACGGCTGGGTCTGGTGTTCCCCGCACAAATCAGCCTCAAACAGAACAATATCATGGTGGATGGCAAACCGGTTGAAATCACGGCGGGGATGTCCATTGTGGCGGAAATCAAAACCGATCAGCGAAGGGTGATTGATTATCTGCTCAGCCCAATTCAGGAATATCAATCTGAAGCGTTGAGGGAAAAATAATCATGGCTGAGATGTTCTCTTTCACCCACAGCGAAAATTTCACGCCTGATACTTCTGGTACTAACAACCGTGCACTGGATTGCATTGCCTATTTGGGCACACAGTTTCACAAAGTCGCGTCTGTCGAACAACTGCATCATGTTCTGGGGGTGGATTCCCTTGCGCTGACCGATCCACAGCTACGTGAAGCGGCGGATGCCATTGGGTTGCACAGTAAGTTTGAACGCCTGACACCCGATACCGCCGCTACGTTACCGTTACCGGCATTGATTGAATGGGATCAGCGCTGGTGGGTGCTGTCAGAAATCCGTCCCGACACATTGACGATATTCGATCCCGGCAGCGGAAAATATGCCGTCCGTGAATTAGTTCATCCCATGCCCGCTGAACCAACGGATCACAACGGATACAACTATAAGATACTACTGGTGGCAGATAAATCCCTGACCAAACAGCAGGTTAAATTTGGCCTGAGCTGGTTTTATCCTTCCATTTTCAGGCAAAAAAATCAGTTACGGGATATTTTCCTGTTTGCCATCGTGTTGCAGCTTTTTGCACTGGCTTCCCCGCTATTGTTTGAAAATATTATCGACAAGGTGCTGGTCGGGCGGAGTCTTTCCAGCCTGCATGTGCTGGGCATGGCTATGCTGGCACTGGCGCTGGCGGAACCGCTGTACGGCTTCCTGCGCAATACCGTGTTTGGGCATATGGCCAGCCAGATTAATGCTGAACTCTCCGGCAGGCTGTATCGCCATCTGGTGGGGCTGCCCCTGCCCTATTTTAAGCAACGGCAAACCGGGCAAGTTATCGCCAGAGTCCGGGAAATGGCGCAGATCCGCCAGTTCTTGACCGGCTCGACCCTGATGCTGTTGCTCGACCTGATTTTCATCGTTCTGTTTCTGGGCGTGATGTTCCATTATTCCTCCCTGCTGACCTGGATCGTCATCAGTTCACTGCTTCTCCACTTTTTGTTATGGGTAGCCGTCGGGCCAATGATTCGGCGCAAGGTAGAAAAAGAGTATGAAGCGGATGCCAATGCCACCAGCTTTCTGACCGAAGCGGTCACGGGGATTGAAACTATTAAAACCACCGCAACCGAAAAACGCTTCTTGCACCAATGGCAAAAGGTGTTGAGTCAGCAGTTAATCCAACGTTTTACCGCCCAAAAAAGCGGGCTGGCAGCGGGACAAGGGATTGAACTGATCCAAAAAGTGGTTGCCGCCCTGCTGCTGTGGTGGGGCGTCCGGAGCGTGCTGGAGGGCGAGTTATCCCCCGGCGAATTAATTGCGTTTAATATGCTGGCGGGGCATGTTACCCAGCCTATTTTAAGGCTGGCGCAAGTCTGGCAAGACTTTCAACATACCCTGATCGCCCTGCGCCGGGTGGGGGATATTCTTGATGAGCCAATGGAAAGCAGTAAACAGGGGCTGGCCTCCGCCCCCGAACTGGCCGGTCAGATTGAGTTCAGAAATATCCGTTTCCGCTATCATGCCGATACCCCCGAAGTTCTGGCAAATCTGTCACTGGAAATTAAAGCCGGGGAATTTATTGGCATTACCGGGCCGTCGGGTTCCGGCAAGAGTACCCTGACCCGATTGTTGCAGCGCCTCTATGTGCCGCAACACGGTCAGGTTTTGGTGGATGGCATGGATTTGGCGATTGCTGACCCCGTCTCACTGCGCCGTAATATGAGCGTGGTCTTGCAGGAGAGCATTCTGTTTTCCGGCAGCATTGCGGATAATATCCGCCTGTGCAAACCCAATGCCAGTGATGAAGAGGTCTATCGGGCGGCAACCCTGGCGGGCGCAGTTGACTTCATTAATGCCTTTCCCCATCAATTTGCCCATCCGGTTGGCGAAAAAGGATGCAATCTTTCCGGCGGGCAACGGCAACGTATCGCATTGGCAAGGGCATTGCTGAGTGATCCCAAAATTTTGATCCTTGATGAAGCGACTTCCGCGCTGGATTATGAATCTGAAGCCGCCATCATGAGCAATATGGATGAAATCTGCCGGAACCGCACGGTGATCAGCATTGCTCACCGGCTCAATACCCTCCGCCATGCGGATAAAATTTTCGTTTTAGATCAGGGGAAAATCGCTGAATCCGGTTCACATGATGCGCTGGTGCAACAAGATGGCTTATATGCACAACTTTGGCATCAACAAACCCAGTGATGACTGTGAAAAAAGCAATTGAGGGAAGACATGAGACTTTTTTCGCCTTAGAATCAATTTCATTATGAAATTAATAGATACTCGTCGCACTTCAATATACATGAAGTATCTCCCCGCGCTGCGGGGAGATACTTGGAGTTTATCGGGTATAGCATGACAACATGTTCTTAAGGAAGAGAATATCACTATGAAACAACTCTCGATTACAGCACTGGTCTTTTCTCACACCTCGGTCACATCGGTTGCCATGCCGATCGAAATTCTTACCCTCGCCGCCAACGCTATTGGCGGCGCAGTGCCTCACGTCAGCATTATCTCCCCGACCCATCAGGGCATAACCCGCCAAAGCATCAATCATACCGATGATCTGCTGATGGACTTCGCTCCCAGTTCACTCCTCTCTGATCCCGACGACGAACAGCAACCCGATATTATTCTGGTCGGCTCACTGGGTTTCCCTGAGTGGGAACCGCGGCACTGCTCACAGGAAGTCATGGCGTGGCTTAAGGCCATGGATGAACGACGCATTCCCATTGTCTCAATCTGCTCAGGCACATTTATACTTGCCAAAGCAGGATTATTAGACACCGGCGCAACCATTCATCCGCATTTTTCCCCTGAATTCAAAAAATTATTTCCCCATATTCCCCTCTACACCGACAAAAAAATCATCAGCGATAACCACCGTTTCTGTATCTCCAGCGCCTATGGATGCGGAAGCCATATGTTGAATATCGTTGAGTTGATATACGGACAATATGCCAGAGAGCAATGTGCAAAATTCCTGTTGGACGAAAATGACCATTCAAGTTCATACGATCCCGCCAGTTTTGCCCCTTATCGCCAACATGCCGATCCGCTGATCCACAAACTGCAAGATTGGATGCACGCTTTTCCTTCTGAAATTTTATCTGTCGCTGATTTGGCGAATAAAATTCACCTGTGTGAACGCCAAATGAAACGGCGCTTTAAGCTCGCCACCGGCAAAACACCGATTCAATATATTCAACAGATCCGCCTGTCACAGGCCAAGCATTGGCTGGAAAAATCCCATAAAACCATTGAGGAAATCAGTCATAAGGTGGGTTATGAGGATACCCGTTATTTCAGGGAGTTATTCAAGCGTTGCAACGGGTTGACGCCAAAAGAGTACCGGCAGAAATATCATTACTGTTGATTTTTTGCTCTCTCAAGATCATAATTATGCGCAGAGTATTGCGCATAAGAGACATTATCATGAGAACTTTGACCACCTCCCGCCATAGCATTAAAAAAAGCACGAATGTCTACCTGACTGCTGCCTTGGTTGAAACAGCCCGCAGCATGAATATCAACCTGTCAGCAACACTGGATAAATTGTTGGCACAGGAAATAGAGGCCAGAAAAAACGAACAAATACAGGAAAAACAGGATATGCAAGCTATGAACGCATTTATAGAACGAGCAGGAATGCTCACGGATGATGATTTTTTTGGGAGCCTGTAATGTCACAATTTGACGTATACCGAAACCCATCGGTTAAATCAAACCCACTTTGGCCTTATTATCTGATCATTCAGCATGATTATTTCGAAAATTTATCAACCCGATTGGTTGTACCGCTGGTGTCTAAGAATGATCTGAACCTCAACCAAAAACGTATAACCCCTCTCGTCAGTGTTAACGGCGCAGATTATTATGTCTTTACCCCTGCGATGACATTTCTTGATGCCAAAAAAATCAACAAAATGGACTTTGTTTGTAATGTCACAGCATCCAGAAGTGAAATAATTTCCGCTTTTGATGCCCTATTGACAAATACGTGACCAACAATCTCTCCCATCAAGCAGTAGCGACACGCGCCCAGCTAAGGTATTATTGCCCGCTATATTGTTGGTACACGCCCATTATCAATTGAATTTATGGCAAAAGAACAAACTGATCGCACCACACTGGATTTGTTCGCAGATGAACGCAGGCCAGGGCGACCTAAAACAAACCCGCTGTCCAGGGATGAGCAGCTTAGGATCAATAAACGCAACCAGTTGCGGCGAGATAAAGTCAAGGGACTGCGTCGAGTGGAACTCAAACTCAATGAAGATGCCGTCGATGCACTGAATCATCTGGCAAAACAGCGCAACATCAGCCGCAGTGAATTGATTGAACAAATGTTACTGGCCCAACTGGCAGAAACAAATCACCTTGCCGGTTAACGGCTTTTATTAAACAGCAATAAAGCGCTATCACCACACAAATCTGACAGATTTGTCATGGATGTTTGGTCAGAATAACGCTTTTCATGTTACCCAAACTGACATTTTTCTAGCTGATTTCAGCGTGATGTGTATAACTTTAATGCACAGATAAAACAAGAGGTTAACCCATTTTATGGCAATAATAGGTCTATTCTTCGGCAGCGATACCGGCAACACAGAGAACATCGCCAAAATGATCCAAGAAAAATTGGGCGGTGCTGAGGTTGCTGAAGTCCACGATATTGCCAAAAGCAGCAAAGAAGATATTGAAACCTTCGATATCCTGCTGCTTGGCATCCCAACTTGGTATTACGGCGAAGCCCAATGTGATTGGGATGATTTCTTCCCAACACTGGAAGAGATCAATTTCGAAGGGAAACTGGTTGCTTTGTTCGGCTGTGGTGATCAGGAAGATTATGCAGAGTACTTCTGTGATGCCATGGGCACCATCCGCGATATTATTGAACCCCGTGGCGCAATTATCGTAGGCCACTGGCCAACCGAAGGGTATCACTTTGAAGCCTCTAAGGGCATGGCCGACGATAACCATTTTATTGGTTTGGCCATTGATGAAGATCGCCAACCCGAACTGACGGATGAGCGCGTTGAAGCCTGGGTACAACAGATCAAGGCTGAAATGAGCCTGTCAGAGATCCTGGGTGCATAATCCGGGAATAAGCACCCTTTCAGGCAGGATAATTCCTGCATAATGTGTCATGATATCGGGCCAGGCATGGTTTTCATTTTAAATATCCATGCCTATAATCAGCAATGTGAAACAGAATCATGATTCCCTCACGATACCCCCAAGTATCATAAGTTCACTTAACCCAAGTTACAGGACTGAATCCGCATGACCGACAACAATAAAGCATTGAAAAATGCTGGACTTAAAGTAACACTTCCGCGCTTGAAAATTTTGGAAGTGCTACAGGACCCAGAATGCCATCATGTCAGTGCGGAGGATCTCTACAAAAAACTGATTGATATCGGTGAAGAGATTGGCCTCGCCACTGTCTATCGCGTGTTGAACCAGTTCGATGATGCCGGCATTGTTACACGCCACAATTTTGAAGGTGGTAAATCGGTTTTTGAACTCACTCAGCAACATCACCATGACCACCTGATTTGTCTCGACTGCGGTAAAGTCATTGAATTTAATGATGAGTTTATTGAAGAGCGCCAGAAAAACATCGCTGACCGTTATGGCATTAAGCTCTCAAACCACAGCCTCTATTTATATGGTCACTGTGCTACTGGTGATTGCCGCAAAGATAACGCGCTTCATGATGAAAAGGCAGGATAAGTAAACGCCAATGAAGTGATTAAAAAATTGGCTTCGGTTGGTTGTTCGTCTGAATAAGCTACTGCCGATTAGCACTCTCGCTAATCGGCAGTAGCTTATTCAATTTATTGCACTTATTGCTCAAAACGAATCATTAAAATTTCACTTCGTCTATACGGCTAAAACGTTTTCCATCCGTACTGACAGAACGAATTTTTACATTGCCGCTGACATGCGGCCGCTGCCTGTCATTGTAATCCTGCCATGTTTTCCCCTTATCCAGTGAGTATTGGATAACCACCCCCGGTAATGCGATATTGGCTTCCAGTGTGCCAGCAACAATTTTGCCGCCCGGCACAGGCAGGCGATAGGCTATTTTGGCTTTATCCAGTTTAGCCAGCTCACGCTGCCCCATCAGATTGGCGAAACGTTCCCAGTCTTGTTGCAATCGCACAGTATCAACATAGTGCGTTATTCCCCCCTTATATTCCCTGCCCTGCTGATAATTCTGCTCCCATTCTGCCTGATGCCATGCCCGTTCCGCCAGCGGCAGTAAGCGAGGATAGATCATATATTCCATTTGTTCATCGGTACGCACAGTTTCGCTCCATGACTGCCCCGACAGGCCATAAGCCCCCGGCCAGCGTTTATTGCTATGGGAATTAAAGTGGTTACCATCGCGATCCACTGAGGTTTCCGCATTTTGTGGCAGGTTGTTTGGTGCAAAGCTGAAAATTTTCGCTTCATCATTAAAGCGCGTTGCCCAATAATAGCCCCGCTCTTGCGGATGGACTTCATAGGGCATATCTAAATAGACATAATCCGGGCTGGAAATAACCACCCGATAGCCCTTATTCGCCCAGTCATTGACTGAATCCGTGCCTCCCCAATACAAGGTATCCCAGAAATTCACTGCAACCTGTTTAGTGGCGAACTCTTTGGCTGATTTGGCGTGTTTCAGGCCATCCTGCCATGCTTGCATTGTGCTGATACCGTGGGCATTGACGATTTTGCTGACTTCAATCGCAAAATAACTGGCGAGTTCATCAACATCTTTAACAACACCTTGCGCAACCAGCTTCTGACAAGCCTGAGATTTCGCCCACGGCTTATCTTCGATTTTCTGGTTGATAATTCCCTTGCCCGGCACAATCTGCCCATCTTTATCCTGATATCCTGCCCCCAAACGAATATTTTTCGCCTCATCACCACCAAAATGCCATGTATTCAATGGCAGCCCCGCTTCTTTGTGCATGGCAACAATTTCACTGATGACTTTATCGATAAACCGCTTTGAAGAATTCAGGCACGGATTAAGATAACTGTGGCGATCATAGAACTGGACGGAGGTGGTATTCGAGGTGTCTGTCGGATCAAGCAGGCGATATTCATTGGCTTCCTGCTCCTTGCCCTGCGCCATGAGTTTCTTATAACGCGCTTCCATCGATACCACCGCAGCACGCGCATGGGCGGGGAGATCAATTTCCGGAATGACGTCTATCTGGCGGGCTTTGGCATAGTTCAGAATATCAATGTAATCCTGACGGCTAAAATAACCACTGCCCATATTGTGATTATCCGGCCCCGATCCCAATTGCGGCAACAAGCACTGAGTTTCACTCAAATCATGGCAGCGCTGACTGCCGATTTCAGTCAATTCCGGTAACCCAGGGATTTCCAAACGCCAGCCTTCATCGTCACTTAAATGAAAATGGAATTTGTTCAGCTTATAGTGAGACATTTGGTCAAGCAGACGCAGAACGGCGGCTTTGCTATGGAAATTTCGTCCAACATCAAGGAATATCCCACGATATTCAAACCGCGGTGCGTCTTTTGCCGTCAGCGTAGCCATCTTGGGAACGCCGTTGGCAGGAAGCAGGGAAAACAGTGATTGCAGGCCATAGAACACGCCGGACTGATCAAACGCGACGATTTTTGTTCCTTTGGTGGTAATCTCCAATAAATACGCCCCCTTTACCCGCCAAGGCCCGGTAAATTGGTTGGCGTTGATTTGCGTCGCTATGTGATAACCCTGATCGGTTAATTTAATGTCACGGGCCTGGAAACGTTCCCTGATCACGTTAATCGATTCGCTGTTCAATCCGCCCAACTCTAATTTCACGCCACGGGATAAATCCACATCCTGAGAATGAATGGCAAGTTCTTTCGGTGTCGGAATAATCTGCCCTCTCAGTTTATCCTCGCTGATTGTTGCTACCTGCTGATTTTTGGCAAAGCGGTTTTCGGGTGTCATCAGGAGATTGTTATCCGTTGTGGTACGTTTCCACTGTTCGCCTTTCAGATCAGATAAAAATTCGCTGATATTCTCCGTATCGGTATTTGCCAATACCTTCGGCTTAGCATTACCGGAAGTGGCATACCAACGCGGCATAAAATCGGTACTGAAAATCTGCCAGTATTCGCCAATAATCGGTAATACGACCTTTTCATTGGCCTTGATGCCGGTAAATTTCTGCGTCGGTTCCAGTTTATGTAAGTCACCTGTGATAGGGGTAATTTTGTACTGATCATTATCCAGTTTCAGGATCTGGCGAATACTGTGAAAATAGAGCGCCCAATCTGAAGTATTGATGGCCTGATCACCGTTGCGCAAAATAATATTGACGCGATTACAGACCGCCGAATCCGCACCAAGCATGGCGCAATCTGTACCATGTGAACCCGCCTGATTATCAATGACGCTGAAATTAACCTTTAACTGACTGAGTAAATCTACGATCTGCTGTGATGACATGGGTTGTTGTGATGATATTGGTGATGCCATTTCTGCATGGGTACTGCCTATCAATCCAACTGCCGTAATAAGTGCTGCCAAGGTACGTAATTTAAGGGTTTTCATAAATTACCTCGTCCGAACTGACTATTTTTTCGATGGACAAATTTTTTGGGCAAATAATGCACAAGCCTGATCAGGCAATAACCCTACACAATATAGGACTATAAGGCAATTTTTAATCTTAGCTGAAAGAGTTAATTTTCATTACGCGGTTATTAACGATAAAAAAAGCGTGAAGTCATCACGCTTTTTGCTGTATGGGCTAGATAATCTGAATCAGATTATCTTTGTGAGATTGTTACTCTTGTGAGATTTTTGCCCAAGTATCACGCAGGCCAACGGTGCGGTTAAAGACCAGATGTTCCGTATTTGAGAGGCGGCTGTCAGCACAGAAGTAACCTTCACGTTCAAACTGATAGGTTGTTTCTGGCAGTGCTTTTGCCAAGCCCGGCTCGACAAACCCTTTACGGATCACCAGCGACTCTGGATTGATGGTAGACAAGAAGTCGTCTTCTGCCCCCGGATTGGCCACGCTGAACAGGCGGTCATACAGATAAAATTGCGCGGGTACGCCATGTGCCGCACTGACCCAGTGAATGACACCCTTGACCTTGCGGCCATCAGCGGGATCTTTATTCAGGGTTTGCTCGTCGTACTGGCAATAAATCGTCGTGATATTGCCTGCCGCATCTTTCTCGACACGCTCTGCTTTAATCACATAAGCGTTACGCAGGCGCACTTCTTTACCCAGAACCAGACGCTTATATTGACGGTTGGCTTCTTCACGGAAATCCGCACGGTCAATGTACAGTTCACGGCTGAACGGCACTTCGCGGCTGCCCATTTCGGGTTTGTTCGGATGGTTAGGCATCGTCAGAATCACTTCACCTTCCGGCATGTTTTCAATCACCAGTTTCACCGGATCAAGAACCGCCATCGCACGCGGTGCATTTTCATTCAGATCATCACGGATGCAGGATTCCAATGCCGCCATTTCCACGTTGTTATCCTGTTTAGTCACCCCAATGCGACGGCAGAACTCACGGATAGCCGCCGAAGTATAACCACGGCGGCGTAAGCCAGAAACGGTTGGCATACGGGGATCATCCCAACCATCAACGATGTTTTCTGTCACCAGTTGGTTAAGTTTACGCTTGGACATCACCGTATATTCCAGGTTCAGACGAGAAAACTCATACTGACGTGGATGGCAATCAATCGTAATGTTATCCAACACCCAATCGTACAAACGGCGGTTATCCTGAAATTCCAGCGTACAGATGGAATGGGTGATCCCTTCCAGCGCATCGGAAATGCAGTGCGTGAAATCGTACATCGGATAGATGCACCATTTATTTCCTGACTGGTGATGTTCTGCGAACTTGATGCGGTAAATGACCGGATCGCGCATCACAATAAACGGGGATGCCATATCAATCTTGGCACGCAGGCACGCTTTCCCTTCCGCAAATTCACCGGCACGCATTTTTTCAAACAGGGCCAAGTTTTCTTCTACGCTGCGATCACGATACGGGCTGTTTTTGCCCGGTTCTTTTAACGTGCCACGATATTCACGGATCGCTTCAGGACTCAATTCATCGACATACGCCAATCCCTTATTGATTAATTCAATGGCGTATTGATACAGGGTATCGAAATAGTCAGAGGAGTAACGAATATCCCCACTCCACTGGAATCCCAACCACTGAACGTCATGCTTAATCGACTCAACGTACTCGATGTCTTCTTTGACTGGGTTGGTATCATCAAAACGTAGGTTGCATTGTCCCTGATAGTCTTGAGCGATGCCGAAGTTCAGGCAGATCGACTTGGCATGGCCGATATGCAGATAGCCGTTAGGCTCAGGCGGGAAACGGGTATGTACGGATGTATGTTTACCCGTTGCCAGATCTTCGTCAATAATCTGACGAATAAAGTTTGTCGGGCGGGCATCTGCCTCACTCATTGTTTTTTCCTCAATGCAAAAAGCGCTTCAACATAACCCTCTATAATCTAATAAGCTGAACCGAGAAACAATACCTTTGATATTTAATCTACTTTCAAATGTATCACCATTGTTCGCCTTGTGAGCTGTAACTTGAAGTCTATAGGGATAGAACCCGGTGACCGCAAGAGCGATCACCGGAATATCATTTTCTGGAGCCATCTGTTGCTACTGCGACAAGCCGTTTTCCAATATCTCTTTCATCGCGTTAGCAATCAATTCTGCACGGGTTCCGACAATTATCTGAACACTCTGTTTATTCAGGCGGATAACACCTGAAGCACCCAGTTTTTTTGTTAATTGATCATTAACCAGACTTGAATCTTTCACAGATAAACGCAAGCGAGTGATACAAGCATCAATTTCCGTCAAATTATCTGAACCGCCTATTGCAGCAATGTAGTGAAAAGCTTCTTCCTGAATAGTATTCGCTGAATTTTTCTCTTTTTTCGCTACATCAACATCATAACCATCAGTTTCATCTGTCGCTGCCAGTTCACGCCCCGGTGTCATCAGGTTGAATTTTTTGATGGTGAAACGGAAGACAACATAGTAAAGACAAAAGAAGACCAAGCCTTGTGGGATCAGCATATACCAATGGACAGCCAGAGGATTACGCGAGGAGAGCAGCATATCAACAAACCCCGCACTAAAGCCGAAACCGGCAATCCAGTGCATCGCTGCCGCAATGTAAACTGAAATCCCTGTCATTATGGCATGCAGAACATAAAGCACCGGTGCAACAAACATGAAAGAGAATTCCAGCGGTTCAGTGACACCGGTAAAAAAGGCCGCAAATGCTCCAGCCATCATGATACCGGCAACTTTGGCTCTATTTTCAGGCCGTGCACAGTGGTAAATCGCCAACGCCGCACCCGGTAAGCCAAACATCATGATCGGGAAAAACCCCGCTTGATAGCGGCCAGTAATCCCCATAACCGCAGTGCCTGCTTCAATGGATTTCTGCCCACCAAGAAAGTTAGGAATATCATTAATACCAGCAACATCAAACCAAAATACTGAGTTCAGTGCATGATGCAGGCCAACTGGGATCAATAGACGATTAAAGAAAGCGTAAAAACCTGCTCCTGTTGACCCAAGATCCATAATGCTTTCACCAAATGCCACTAACCAACCATAAACGACAGGCCAGATGAACATCAGGATAAAAGAAATGATAATCATCAAGAAAGAGTTCAGGATGGGCACTAAACGACGGCCGCTAAAGAAAGACAGCGCTTGTGGCAATTCTACATTACTGTAACGGTTATACAGCTCAGCAGAGAATACACCCACCAAGATCCCAACAAATTGGTTATTGATCTTGCCAAATGCTTTTGGGACTTCTTCAATCGGAATACTTTTAATCATTGCCACCGCAGCCGGAGAACATAATTTCATGACAACAATAAATCCGATGAGCCCCGCCAGTGCTGCGGCACCATCTTTATCTTTCGACATACCATAGGCAATACCGACTGCAAACAGCATCCCCATGTTTTCCAAAATGGCATTACCTGACGTGATCAGAAATGCCGCTAACGCGTTTTCGGCTCCCCAACCCGTTGGATCAATCCAATAACCTACACCAACTAATATTGCCGCTGCGGGCAACGTTGCCACAGGCACCATTAATGCCCGGCCAATCCGTTGTAAGTAGCTCAGAATATTCACTTATGCCCCCTTGAAGCTCCGTGATGGAGTCTTTTAGTTAATTAATGACGGATACCATCATTTATGGGTTTTTTGTTAAAACGTTTTCAGTCTAAAAAGATTATTTTGTATCGCAAATTAAATCCTTCTGATATGTGATTAAAATCACCAGAACAGATAATTTTTTAATCAAAATCCGGCTGGAACACAAAACTTATTTTGTGATATAAAATATCAATATCACATTGAATGGGATAAGACTCTGTTCAAAAAAGATATTATGCGCGCTTTTGTTCTACAGTTATCACGCACTACACTGGTAACATTGAGAACTCTGATATCACATGTGCTGTGTATAACTCCCATAACTAAATTATTGCATCATTTTTAAGAGGTAATCATGAGGCTGATCCCCCTAACGACGGCAAGTGACGTTGGCCGATGGTCTGCTCACTATATTGTGAGTAAGATTAATGAGTTCAAGCCAACGACTGAACGTCCTTTCCTGCTTGGGCTTCCTACCGGCAGCACACCACTGACAACCTATAAGGAACTGATTTCCCTCTATCAAGCGGGAAAAGTGAGCTTCAAGCATGTTGTGACATTTAATATGGATGAATACGTGGGTTTGCCGGAAGATCATCCTCAAAGCTACCACTCATTTATGTACCAAAATTTCTTTAATCATATTGATATCCCAAAAGAAAATATCAATTTGTTAAACGGCAATGCGGAAGATATTGAGGTTGAATGCCAACGTTACGAAAATAAGATCAAATCGTATGGCAAGATACATTTATTTATGGGCGGTGTCGGTAATGATGGACATATTGCCTTTAATGAACCGGCATCGTCTCTTTCTTCACGCACGCGAATCAAGACACTGACCATTGAAACACGGACAGCCAATTCCCGTTTTTTCAACAATGATGTGGAACAGGTTCCCAAATATGCCTTAACCGTGGGTGTGGGCACGTTAATGGATGCCGAAGAAATCATGATCCTGGCAACCGGGATGAATAAGGCGCAAGCCCTGCAAGCGGCGGTCGAAGGGAATATCAACCACATGTGGACAGTCTCCTGTCTCCAGATGCATCCAAAATCACTGATTGTCTGTGATGAACCCGCCACAATGGAACTCAAGGTCAAGACGGTGAAGTATTTCCACCAGTTAGAAGCTGACATCGTTAATGAATTCGCCAGCTAAACTGATTTAGGAGTTAAGATATCCATGTACGCATTAACTAATGGAATTATTTATACCGGATATGACCGGCTTGATAACCATGCAGTCATCATCGCAGAGGGTTTAATTAAGCAAGTCTGTCCGGTAAACGAGTTGCCAGAAGAGATTGAGAAACACGATTTACAGGGCGCAAATCTCGCCCCCGGATTTATTGATCTACAAGTGAATGGTTGTGGTGGTGTCCAGTTTAATGAACGATTGGAAGATCTGTCAGAAGAGACGCTGCATACCATGCAGAAAACTAATCAGCGCTACGGTTGTACCAGTTTCCTGCCCACCCTTATCACCAGCCCCGATGAATTCATGATAAAAGCCATTGAAGTGATGCGCGCCTATCTGAAAAACAATCCCAATCAAGCATTAGGACTGCATTTGGAAGGGCCTTATATCAATCCAATAAAAAAGGGCACTCACAATACTGCTTATATCCGCAAGCCCACGCCTGAAATGGTCAATTACCTGTGCCTGAATGCGGATGTTATCACCAAGATAACCCTCGCGCCTGAAATGGTAGAAGACCAATATATTCAGCAACTGGCCGAAGCGGGCATAACTGTTTCTGCGGGTCATTCCAATGCGACTTATGAAGAAGCGCGTCATGGTTTCCAAAATGGCATTACTTTCTCTACTCATTTATATAATGCCATGCCGCCGATTTCTGGCCGCCAGCCTGGATTGGTCAGTGCCATTTATGATTCCTCAGACGTCTATGCCGGCATTATCTGTGATGGGATGCATGTTTCATGGCCAAATATCCGCAATTCCAAGCGATTAAAAAATGAAAAACTGATCTTGGTCACAGACGCTATTGTTCCTGCCGGGCTTTCCCACGATGCCATGGAACAATTTACCTTTGCTAATAAAACAATATATTATCGAAACGGCTTATGTGTTGATGGAAATGGAACACTGAGCGGCTCATCAATCACCATGATTGATTGTGTCAAAAATAGTGTGGAACATGTTGGTATTGCTTTGGATGAAACGTTGCGCATGGTGACGCTTTACCCGGCTAGAGCAATCGGTGTTGATAAATACCTCGGCACGATTGAACCCGGCAAGGTCGCGAATCTGACCGCATTTACTCACAATTTCAACATCGTCAAGACTATTGTTAACGGAAATGAAATCAAACTACCGTGAGTATAAAAATTGATGAGTAATGAAAACGCGCAGAAGCAAATTGGTAATATTGACCTGGTCAAACAACTCAATAGTGCTGTGGTCTATCGGCTGATTGATCAGCATGGGCCAATATCACGCATCCAGATCGCAGAAGAGAGCCAGCTTGCTCCTGCCAGCGTAACCAAAATTACTCGTCAGTTGTTGGAACGGGGCCTGATAAAAGAGGTCGAACATCAGGCGTCCACTGGTGGAAGGCGCGCCATCTCCATTATTAGCGAAACACGGCATTTCCATACGATTGGCGTCCGGCTTGGGCGCCATGATGCAACTGTGGCGCTGTTCGATATGAGCGGCAAGACGTTGGTGGAAGCTCTCTATCCTGTACGGGAAAACACACAGCAGGAAGTCGAAAAGCGAATTATTCACGCCATTGAAAGTTTCATTGACAAAAACCAGCGCCGTATCCGTGAACTGATTGCCATTTCCGTCATTCTTCCTGGTCTGGTTGACCATGACCACGGTATCATCCGCTATATGCCCCATATTAAGGTCGATAACTGGCCTCTGGTTAAGCACCTCAAAGCGTATTTCAATACCGTCTGCTTTATTGGGCATGATATTCGCAGCCTGGCATTGGCAGAAAGTTATTTCGGGGCAACGCGTGATTGTGAGGATTCCATTCTCGTGCGCATTCATCGTGGTACAGGGGCCGGTGTTATCGTTAGCAACAATATTCTGCTCAACAAACGCGGCAATTTGGGTGAAATCGGCCATATCCAGATCGATCCTTTAGGTGAACGCTGCCATTGCGGTAATTTTGGTTGTCTGGAGACCATCGCTTCCAATTCAGCAATAGAGTCCAAAGTACAACATCAATTACGCCAAGGTTTCCCAAGCCAGCTTGCCTTGAATAATTGTAATATCCATGCAATTTGCCTTGCCGCCAATGCGGGAGATCCTCTGGCAACAGAAGTCATCAGGCAAGTAGGGCACTACCTTGGCAAGGCCATTTCAATAGCGATTAACCTGTTTAATCCTCAAAAGGTAGTGATTGCAGGGGAAATCACTGAAGCAGAGCAGATATTGCTGCCGACGATTAAAAGCAGCATCAATACCCAAGTATTAAAAGCATTCCGCGAAGATCTCTCCGTGGTGGTTTCTGAGCTAAATCACTGTTCAGCGATTGGTGCATTCGCACTCACGAAACGGGCAATGCTGAATGGTGTCCTGTTGCAACATCTTCTTGGAGGATAATTTCAATCGTTTTCGTTGGCTTTGTCGACAAAACGCTTATAAGACAAACAAACAAACGATTTTGTGCATATTTCTTTAAAAAAGCAGTTGACGCATCTGCCTGATATACGCATAATGCGCCCCGCACCGCCGATGAAGGCAAAGCGAAAAGATGGCTACGTAGCTCAGCTGGTTAGAGCACAGCACTCATAATGCTGGGGTCACAGGTTCGATTCCCGTCGTAGCCACCATCTTTGCGGGAGTGGCGAAATTGGTAGACGCACCAGATTTAGGTTCTGGCGCCGCAAGGTGTGCGAGTTCAAGTCTCGCCTCCCGCACCATTTTCTTTATCGGGTTATACTTAGAATATGTCTTAGTAGCGATTTTAAGTTTTAGTGTGTTATTTCAGGTGGGGTATCGCCAAGCGGTAAGGCACCAGGTTTTGATCCTGGCATAGCCCTGGTTCGAATCCAGGTACCCCAGCCATATCACTGAACGTTGTCACAAATCTTACGATTATCGTAAATGGCTACGTAGCTCAGCTGGTTAGAGCACAGCACTCATAATGCTGGGGTCACAGGTTCGATTCCCGTCGTAGCCACCATTTAAAAATCCAGTTGGGGTATCGCCAAGCGGTAAGGCACCGGATTCTGATTCCGGCATTCCCAGGTTCGAATCCTGGTACCCCAGCCAGTATTTTCAATGAGTTACATGATGTGACAAGGCCACCAAAAGGTGGTTTTTTTTGTTTTCCATTTCGTCGTGCTTAGCCTCTTGATTTCCACAAGAACAAAACCACCTAATCAGATTTGTCTCTGTTATCCTGCAACTTGAGATCTATTGGGTATATGCGTTATTTAGGATCAAGCAGCTTGATCTTTTTTCTTGCCTTTCTTCGTCGACTTATTCTTTTCACTTTTGCAGACTACCTTGCTATGAAATTCTTTTAAAATCCGTTTCTTTTCACAGTCAGCAAAACGAGTTAGCACCTGTCGGATGAGTGGCTGATAACCAAGACCGTTTAGCTCCGCAATCAGCTTTAAATCTTCAATTAAAGATTTATTCAGTCTTATCGATATAGGTTGTAACTCGAGTTCTCCATTAATGAGTTTTTCCGTTATATCTTCAGATACTTTGACGTGAGCTTCGCTGCAACCAAGCTCGCGACTATCCCAAGCTTCGTCAGTTGAAGCTATAAGGTCACTTTTTTGCTTATCACTTTGCTTGCTCATTTTTTTAATTCCCATTCATAAACTATATTTATTGTAAATGTGAAGTTCTTCACTATCAGGAACATACGCTGTTCTGATTGCAATACCTTTATCAGGATGAAAAATAAATACTACTTTTAGCGTCATTCCATAATCTGTCTCTGATATGAACCATTTCGTTGGAGGATTAGATCTGTTATCTTCCCTTGTGTCCTCAAGGAATCTCCCAACTCTATTAGAGAAACATTGCAATATATCTTCTTCATTTACCGGCGGTGTCTTGTCCGATAATTTTTGCCTAATCTTAGACGAAATAAGAAGCTTCATGTCCAATAGCAGCCTTCTTTTAGTATGTAAATAGTCAATTAAATTTTGTATATACAAAATATGACTTTACACAGCAGAAAACAATACTAGAACACATAACAATCCTTAGTATAACATCTAGATATACTAAAGAAAGCATACGTAATTCACAATATTTTGTATATACAAACAAATGGATTAAATACAAGAGATGTGTAATATCGGCCATCCTTGGCGCCAGACTGGAACAAACAATAGTCAATTCTTGCTGTTTGATAAGAAGACAATCTCTATCACAACCCCAACGCATATTTCAAAGCAAGATTTTTCATGACGCCGGAACGCTGCGCGGCCATCAATGCCAGATTTCGTACCGTTTTCAATCCCGGTAAATCATGACTGAATGTGGTATGGAAAAAATCCATGCCTGCCTGCATCACCAAATTATCCGGCATCCTGCGGCGTTGATAACGGATCAAAACGGGCAAAGCGTCCCACTCTTCCAATAATTCTTTAGCATTGGTCAGCACCTTGAGTAAAACATCCACATCTCGATAGCCCAAATTCACGCCCTGCCCTGCCAGTGGATTGATGGTATGAGCCGCATCGCCCAACAAAACCAATCCTGCTTGTACGTAATGGCTGGCATGGTGACGGGTCAGTGGAAATGAACCTGCGGCAATCGGGGTGACTTTACCCAAGCGAGTGGGAAATGCCTGAAAAATTTCCCGCTCAAGTTGTGCCATCGTCATCGACTGCAATTGGCGAATACGCGCCGGAGAATCGTACCAAACCAATGAAGCCCATTGATCAAACAATGGCAGAAAAGCCTTGGGGCCAGAAGGGAAAAATTGTTGCCATGTTGTATCTTGTTGAGGCTGGTCAGTCTTGACGGTGATCAGCATACACGACTGCCGATATTGCCACCCTTTACTGCCAATACCGGCCAATTGACGAACTTGAGAACGGGCACCATCGGCACCAATTATCAGCCGGGTATCCATTTCCGTGCCATCCGCCAATGCCACCCGCCAGGTTTTGTTCTCATGCTGGCGCTGCATAGATTTCAGCGCTGCGGGACAAAACAAGGTCAGATTGGGATAACGCTCAAACGCCTGCCACAATGCCAGTTGTAAGATGCGATTTTCAACCATGTGGCCTAACTCTGGCAACCCCAAACTTTCAGCATCGAAAATGACGTTCGAATCATTTTGCTCCCAAGTTTCCAGCTTGCGATAAGGAGCGCTGCGCATTTGCAAGACATTTTCCCATGCGCCCAACTGCTTCAATAAATCCACCGAAGCACAGCTAATTGCAGAGATGCGAACATCGGGTTCACTATCCGCATCGTAAGGCGCGGGGTTGGCGTGCTCCAACAATGCAACACGCCAACCTTCCTGCGCCAATCCCAATGCTGTCGCCGCGCCAATCATACCTGCGCCAACAACCACAATATCGAATTTTTGTTGAGGATTATTCATATTCATCACATCATTAACTTATTGATTAAAATAGTGTACCGGAATTTTCCTTTTCCAGCTGTGAATATCCGCTGTTACAGTCTGGTCACTGGTGTCTCAAATGACTACAATAGCCAACAATATTATGCTAAATACACGACGTGCAATGACGTACAATGCAAGATTGTGCGATATATGCGCTTTTCAGTGTTGAAGCATCATTCCACTGGAAACACCGGATACACAAAATGTCGACGATAAAAAAACTGTATATTAAAACCTGGGGCTGTCAGATGAATGAATATGATTCATCCAAGATGGCCGATTTGCTGGAAACCACGCACGGTTATCAGTTAACCGATATCGCCGAAGAAGCAGATATCTTACTCCTGAATACCTGTTCAATCCGTGAAAAGGCGCAGGAAAAAGTCTTTCACCAACTTGGCCGCTGGAAAGGCCTGAAAGATAAAAACCCTGAAATCATTATTGGCGTGGGTGGCTGTGTTGCTTCTCAGGAAGGCGATTTCATTCGCCAGCGCGCACCCAGCGTCGATATTATTTTTGGGCCGCAAACCCTGCACCGCCTGCCCGAAATGATTAATCACGTAAAAGGCACTCGCAGCCCGGTCGTTGACATCAGTTTCCCTGAAATTGAAAAATTTGACCGCCTGCCGGAACCGCGTGCCGAAGGCCCAAGCGCATTCGTTTCCATCATGGAAGGCTGCAATAAGTACTGTACCTTCTGCGTCGTACCTTACACCCGTGGGGAAGAAGTCAGCCGCCCTTGTGACGATGTGTTATTTGAGATTGCACAACTTGCTGCACAAGGTGTACGTGAAGTTAATCTGCTCGGTCAAAATGTGAATGCCTATCGGGGTGCAACGTTTGATGGCGGGATCTGCTCCTTTGCCGAGTTGTTACGTCTGGTGGCGGCCATTGACGGTATCGACCGGATTCGCTTTACCACCAGCCACCCTATTGAGTTTACTGACGATATTATCGCCGTCTACGAAGATACACCTGAGCTGGTCAGCTACCTGCACCTGCCCGTCCAGAGTGGTTCTGACCGCATACTGACCTTGATGAAACGTGCCCATACTGCGCTGGAATATAAAGGCATCATTCGCCGGCTGCGCAAGGCGCGTCCTGACATCCTGATCAGTTCTGACTTCATCATTGGTTTTCCGGGCGAAACTCAGGATGATTTTGAAAAAACCATGAAACTGATTGCCGATGTTAACTTCGACATGAGTTTTAGCTTCGTCTATTCAGCGCGCCCAGGCACCCCCGCTGCCGATTTGCCCGATGACGTCAGTGAAGAAGAGAAAAAACAGCGTTTATACCTGCTCCAGCAACGCATTAACCAACAAGCCATGAGTTTCAGCCGCGCCATGCTTGGCAGCACGCAACGTATTCTGGTTGAAGGGCCATCACGCAAAAATATCATGGAACTCTCTGGCCGTACCGAAAATAACCGCGTGGTTAACTTTGAGGGAGCGCCTGACATGATCGGCAAATTTGTTGATGTCGAAATTGTTGACGTATACGCCAATTCCCTGCGTGGTAAAGTCATCCGTACTGAAGATGAAATGGATCTACGCATCCATGAGTCACCTGAATCCGTCATTGCTCGTACTCGTAAGGAAGATGAGCTCGGCGTTGGCGTTTATCAGCCTTAACAGGCCCTAACATAGAGATAATCAGTGACACAAATAAACCCACAAGTAGCAACCCAAGAAATCTTTCTGGAACCCGCAGACAACCAACGTCTGATGAGCCTGTGTGGACCCCTTGATGATAATCTGAAACAACTTGAGCATCGTTTGGGCATTGAGATCAACCACCGTGACAACCGTTTCAAACTGTCAGGTCAACCACTGTGTGTGAGTGCGGCAGCAGGAATACTGCGCCACCTCTATGTCGAAACTGCGCCTGTGCGCGGCGTAATACCCGATCTTGAGCCTAAGCAAGTGCATCTCGCCATTGCCGAAAGCCGGGTACTGGAACAAGCCGCAGAAAGCGTTCCTGAATACGGCAAGGCCGTTAATATCAAAACTAAACGGGGTGTGGTAAAGCCCCGTACACCCAATCAGGCGCGATATATTGCCAACATCCTTGATCACGATATCACGTTCGGAGTTGGGCCGGCGGGCACAGGGAAAACTTATCTGGCGGTCGCTGCGGCGGTTGATGCGCTGGAACGTCAGGAAATCCGCCGTATCCTGCTGACCCGCCCGGCGGTTGAAGCCGGCGAAAAACTGGGTTTTCTGCCCGGCGATCTAAGCCAGAAAGTCGACCCTTATCTGCGTCCGCTTTACGATGCCCTGTTTGAGATGATGGGATTTGAAAAAGTTGAGAAGCTGATCGAAAGAAACGTTATTGAAGTCGCTCCACTGGCTTATATGCGTGGACGGACGCTCAATGATGCCTTTATTATTCTCGACGAAAGCCAGAATACCACTATCGAACAGATGAAAATGTTCCTGACCCGCATTGGTTTTAATTCCAAAGCGGTCATTACTGGTGACGTGACCCAGATTGACCTGCCAAGAGGGCAAAAATCAGGCCTGAGTCATGCAATAGAAGTGTTATCTGATGTTGATGAACTGAGTTTTAACTTCTTGCATAGTGAAGACGTTGTTCGCCATCCGGTGGTGGCAAAAGTGGTTATTGCCTATGAAGCATGGGAAGCCGCAGAACAGGAACGCAAAAAAGCGCTTAATGAGAAACGCAGACAGGAAGCACAATGAGTTCAGTGGTACTAGATTTACAAATTGCCTGTGAAAATCCCGCAGGGCTTCCAGAGGAAGCGCTTTTCCAACGCTGGCTGGAGGGGGTTCTGCCACAATTTCAGGCAGAAAGTGAAGTGACCATTCGGGTGGTCGATGAGGCAGAAAGCCACGATTTAAACCTCACTTATCGTGGGAAAGATAAACCAACCAATGTGCTATCCTTCCCCTTTGAAGTGCCACCTGAAATTGAATTACCCTTACTCGGTGATTTAATTATCTGTCGTCAAGTTGTTGAAAAAGAGGCAGAAGAGCAACAAAAAACCGTCGAGGAACACTGGGCACATATGGTGGTTCACGGCAGTCTTCATCTGCTGGGATATGATCATATCGAAGACGATGAAGCGGAAGAAATGGAATCTTTAGAAACAGAGATTCTTGAAAAAATGGGTTATCCTGATCCCTATCTGGTGGAAAAAGAATAACCCTTGCCAATATTTTTATGTTAAACATACTAGTCTACGATTTTATTAATGGGGAATTTTCATTAAAACGCCATGAGCGACGACCATCCTTCAAGTAACGATAGCCCTGGCCCTAAGAAAGGCTTCTTTGCGCTGCTTAATCAGCTTTTTCACGGTGAACCAAAAAACCGTGATGATTTGGTTGAACTGATCCGTGATTCTGAGCAGAACGACCTTATCGATCCTGATACCCGAGAGATGCTCGAAGGTGTGATGGATATTGCTGATCAACGCGTGCGTGACATTATGATCCCACGCTCACAGATCGTTACCTTAAAACGCAACCAATCTCTGGACGAATGTCTGGATGTTATTATTGACTCGGCCCACTCACGCTTTCCGGTGATCAGCGAAGACAAAGATCACATCGAAGGCATATTAATGGCGAAAGATCTGCTACCCTTCATGCGTACCAATGCAGAGCCTTTCAGCATTGATAAAGTCCTTCGTCAGGCTGTTGTCGTGCCGGAAAGTAAACGTGTTGACCGTCTGCTGAAAGAATTCCGTTCCCAACGCTACCATATGGCGATTGTGATCGATGAATTTGGCGGTGTTTCAGGGCTGGTCACCATTGAGGATATTCTTGAACTGATTGTGGGTGAAATAGAGGACGAATACGATGATGACGAAGATAACGATATTCGTGCTTTAAGCCGCCACTCCTATTCAGTGCGGGCATTGACTCAAATTGAGGATTTCAATGACATTTTTGGCACCCATTTCAGCGATGAAGAGGTTGATACCATTGGTGGGCTAGTCATGCAGGCATTTGGGCATCTGCCTTCACGTGGGGAATCTATCACGATTGATGGCTATCTTTTCAAAGTGACCATGTCTGATAGTCGTAAGATCATTCAGGTTCATGTAAAAATACCGGATGATGCTGACGTTCCTAGCCTTGACAAACAATAATAGGATCTAGATGAACAAAGCCTCATTAATGAGCTGCCAGCGGTTACGTGCCGTGCTGGCACTTTTCTTCGGAGCCAGTGGAACACTGGCTTTTTCACCTTTTGATTTCTGGCCTGCGGCACTGGTTGCTCTTTTCGGCCTGCAAATCCTTTCTTTGGACAGAACCACCCGCCAAGCCTGCTTTATTGGTTTATGCTGGGGTCTTGGCTTGTTTGGCAGTGGCGCAAACTGGGTTTACGTCAGTATTGCTGACTTTGGTGGCATGCCAACCGCCATCAATATCTTTTTGGTGATCCTGCTGTCTGCCTATCTTGCCCTTTACCCTGCGCTATTTGCCGGCTTATTGAACCGTTTTTTTCCGGCTGCCAATGGCATCAGGCTGGTGATAGCCAGTCCGGCACTGTGGCAATTGACAGAATTCTTGCGTGGCTGGGTATTAACGGGATTTCCGTGGTTACAATTTGGTTATAGCCAGATTGATGGCCCCATGAAAGCCATTGCGCCTATTTTGGGTGTAGAAGGCATTACTTTCTTACTGATGCTAATCAGTGGGCTGCTGGTGCTTGCTGCTACGCAGAAAAAAATTTCGGCGGCTATCTTCGCCATTATTCTGCTGCTGTTACCGTGGCCAATGAGGCACTACCCGTGGTATACCCTGCAACCCGAAAAAGCCACTGAAATTGCTTTGGTGCAAGGTAATATTCCCCAAGCCATAAAATGGGACCCTGCTGTTCTTGGAAAAACGTTGGATATTTATCTGGATAACAGCCGTCCTTTCATTGGTAAAGCGCCAATCATCATCTGGCCGGAATCGGCGATCCCTGATTATGAACATAGCCAAAAAGATTTCCTGACCAAACTGGATAGCGTGCTGAGAGAGCACAATACCAGCCTGATCACCGGCATTGTCGATGCCCGGCCGACATTGGAAGGTTATCAATTCTATAACAGTATTATCGTACTGGGGGATAAGACACCTTACCAATATCCGGCGCCAACCCGTTACGACAAACATCACCTCGTGCCGTTTGGTGAATTTGTGCCTTTAGCATCACTATTGCGCCCACTGGCTCCTTTGTTCAATTTGCCGATGTCTTCTTTTAGCCGGGGTCATTATATCCAACCTCAACTTTCTGTTGCCGGGCACAATATTACTGCGGCTATCTGCTATGAAATTATTTTGGGTGAACAGGTACGCAATAACTTCAAGCCGGATACCGAGTTCCTGCTGACCGTTTCTAATGATGCCTGGTTTGGGCATTCCATTGGCCCGTGGCAACATTTCCAAATGGCCCGGATGCGCTCCCTTGAACTGGGTCGCCCTCTGCTGAGAGGGACAAATAATGGTGTTACCGCAGTCATCAACCCAGATGGTTCGGTTCAAGCGGAATTACCACAATTTACCCGACAGGTATTGGAAGCCAAAGTCACACCCGCGACAGGATTAACCCCCTATTTTCGTTTTGGAAACTGGCCGATATGGGGAGCAAGTGCGCTATTTTTCATCGTTGCTTTGATGAAAAACCGCCGCAAAAATTAATTTCCTATACTCGTCGTACTTCAATATGCATTTATTATCTCCCCGCGCCGCGGGGAGATAATCAGCCGCTTTCATCTTGCGAACTTCACCTTTTGCGAACTTCAACTTGAAGTTTGCAGGGTATATATTTTCTATCGTTATCAATGAAATGTTAACAAGATTCATGATCAACGTCACAATTGAAACATTAATTTAATAAAATAATAATAAATTTATTTGATGCTTGGATTCGCATAGTAAGTGCAATTTCTAAGAAAGGCGGTCAGTTGCTATAGTAGGCATCTTTCTCGCCAAAGGAAAATGCACTATGGCCTATACGCAACTGACCGAAACAGAAAGATACCAGATTTTCGGCTTAAAAGAAGCCGGTTTTACACAACGTTTTATTGCAACGTCGCTTAATCGGGCCCCATCAACAATTAGCCGGGAATTGAGACGAAACCGGGAAGCCGAGAAATATGAACCTGAACAAGCTCAGCGTAAAGCATTAGAACGCCGTCATTCTAAGGTAAAAGCCGTAAAAATCACGCCAGAGATAACAAAGTGGATAAAACAGTTAATTTGGCAAGATTTAAGTCCGGAACAAGTTGTGGGTTATCTCAAGCGGGAAGCGAAAATCTCTTTACATCATGAAACAATTTATCGATTGATTTATAAAGATAAAATAAATGGCGGTGATTTATGGCAACATCTTAGGATAGCGAAAAAACCGTATCGTAAACGCTATGGAAGCCATGAGCACAGAGGAAAAATTAAAAACAGAGTCAGTATTGATAAGCGCCCAAAAATTGTTGATAAAAAGCAGCGTATTGGGGATTGGGAAGGGGATACTATCGTTGGCAAAGATCGTAAAAGTGCCTTATTGACTTTAGTTGAACGAAAATCGTTATTTACGATCATCATTAAACTTGAAGATAAAACAGCAGAAGGTGTTGCCAAAGCGGCGACAAGACATTTATCGATGATAAAACATAAAGTTAAAACAATTACCTTTGATAACGGACTCGAATTTGCCGAACACGAACGGATCGGTAAAAATTTAGAGACAAAAATTTATTTTGCTCATCCGTATTCCCCTTGGGAAAGAGGGATAAATGAGAACATAAATGGATTAATCAGAGATTACTTCCCAAAAGGAACCGATTTTAATAAGGTATCAGAGCGGGAGGTTAACCTTGTGGCAAACCGACTAAATAATCGACCACGTAAGACACGAGATTATAAAACACCGAATGAGTTATTTACAGGAACCCCAACTCATTTACTTCGTTCATTACGGTGTTGCGCTTAATATGCGAATCCAAGACATAGATTTATTACAATAATTTGGCTTAGGCTAATAGGATTGATAAAGATAGTATGTAACCCAATGGCTAACAGAGTATGTAATTTCACTAAGGAAATATAAATGATTTCATTTAATAAAATGGATGTCTCTGGTTATTCTTTTAATGGAAAACACGTATTAGCGGAGTTTTATGGTGTTAACTTTATTCTCCTCAACGACCAGAATATTCTTACTAGGATCATGCGATCAGCTATACAAACAACGGGAGCTACAATTATAAATGAAACATCACATAAATTTAACCCAGAGGGGGTGACAGTATTGTTTTTGCTAGCCGAATCACATGCATCAATTCACACTTACCCCAGTCATTCCGCAGCATTTATTGATATTTTTACTTGTGGTAATTGTAATCCTAATTTAGCAATCAGTGAAATTAAAAAAGCACTGAATCCAACAAAAATTCAATCAAAAAATGTAGTCAGAGGAACTAGCACACATATTTAATAATCTATTGGGGAAAAAGCAAACCGTGTCTTAGACTTGGAAAAGATAATTATCATAAAAATATTCTTATAAATAGCATTTATGGGTTATTCAGGAAAGAATAATTGGTGAGGTGTCCTATATGTAATCAATCGATGCAAAGGGTGTTATCAAGGAGACAATTCACTAGTTGTACAATGATAGGAAACCCGACAAGGACACCAATTTAGAAACAGAAACCTTAGCGTGATTAACGCCCATCAGGGCATAGTTTTCAGTTTATTTGGCCTAAATCTACCTACCGTAATGGAGATATCCTAATGATTACTACTGTCTGGCAGTGTGATAAGTGCCGGAAAATCTTGAACATTGGGACTACACAATATAATTTCTCTTCTGTCTTTATTCCCAAGAATCAGGATGTCAATATAAATTCCAGTATCACCATTTGCCAGCAATGCTTTTTCAAAGCTTTTCATTCTTATGCAAGGGTAAAGTCTTCCACTCCTGCCGACATGGCGAATAATAGCTTTCCCAACGTGATTTTCAGAAGAAAAAGATAAGAAAACATAAAAATACTCATGCAACAACAGCCTCTGCCAAATAGCGATCCGTATCTTCGTTTAATTTGATCCTCAGATACCAATGCTCAAATCGAGTTTTTAAATCATTATCGAGTACCGCTGTTCGTGTCTGGAGTAAATAATGTACCCCCTGTTGACTCTATTGCATTTGCTGTTTCTTCACCATGCGCTTAGCAATAACTTCATTGATTGTCGATTCAACAAATGAAGAGGAAATCGGTTTTCTCCATACCAGTACATTTCATCTATATGTTTTAACAATGGTTTATGATTTTCATAATGCAATGTATCGTTATCACATATCAGGACACAATCATCCAGATATTCCAATGCATTATCGATATTTCCATGCCAGATAGACCATTTTATGCTGTTTAAATAGTCGGATAATTCCATACCAAGTTCAGGCGCGTTTTTTGATATCCCTTTGGCATATTGTTTTAATACGGTCAGCCGCTTGTAATATGAAACCAGTCGAGGACGTGCAGGGATTCAGGGTATAGGTTCAATTGCAGTTCCCTAAGATTATCGGCTCCATCAGATAAGAAGGTAATTTGTTGATTGGCCTGCATCCCCTGTGAAGATAACTGCGCATGAAGTTTTCTTCTGGGGTGAGTTTCCAGACACTGCACAAACCCGAAATGTTTAGCATTTAACAGGGACATCAGCTGAGAAAGATTTTCCGGCGGTAACTTCGAAATGCTGTTTTTTATCGTCCTGATTTCTGACATAGCCCCCATCAATACTCACTCTGCCATCAGTTTTCCCGGTTTTGGCAGCTTTTTCCCATTCTCCGGGAGAGCCGGCGAGAAAATCATTTACCCGACAGGTATTGGAAGCCAAAGTCACACCCGCGACAGGATTAACCCCCTATTTTCGTTTTGGAAACTGGCCGATATGGGGAGCAAGTGCGCTATTTTTCATCGTTGCTTTGATGAAAAACCGCCGCAAAAATTAATTTCCTCTCATTTTTAATGAAACGTTAACAAAAGTCAGGGCATATTACTTATGCCCTGGTTTTAGTTAATCATCGCTCTCATCACTAAGATAACTGAAATTCATCACATATCTCACCACAAATACCCCACACAAACAGAAGATTGCTTCAAATAACGCAAAGTGTGAACAACATTCAATATTATTCGCTTTTTAACCACACATAAATGAAATTGTTTATTTATAGTGCGATGTGAGTCGCGAAACAGAAACATTATGGTTTCAAAAAAGTAACATTATGAATTATTTTTTTACGGCACATAAACAAAACAACTCAGAAAATCGTTTCTATAGACAGCCTTATTTATTCATGTAGAAACACAATTGTCTGTAAAAAAACCAACTTCACAAAAATAACCACATAAAGATAAAGGAGCTGTATATGCGTAAGTTGATGTTAACCATGATGTTACTCAGTGCGGTGGGCGCTGCCCATGCACAGGAATTGACGGGGACACTGAAAAAAATTAAAGAGAATGGCGTGATTGTTGTCGGGCACAGAGAATCTTCTGTTCCATTCTCCTACTACGACAATCAGCAAAATGTCGTGGGTTATTCCCAGGATTATTCCAACCTGATCGTTGAGGCCGTTAAGAAAAAACTGGACATGCCTAATCTGCAAGTCAAACTGATCCCGATTACCTCCCAGAACCGTATTCCCCTGCTGCAAAATGGCACTTTCGATTTTGAATGTGGTTCTACCACCAACAACCTTGAACGACAGAAACAAGCCGCGTTCTCCAATACCATCTTTGCCGTCGGTACTCGCCTGCTGACCAAAAAAGATTCAGGCGTCAAGGGGTTTGATGATCTGGCAGGAAAAAACGTCGTTGTGACTTCCGGCACAACCTCTGAAATCTTGTTGAATAAGCTCAATGATGAGAAGCAAATGAAAATGCGTATTATCAGTGCCAAAGATCATGGTGATTCATTCCGCACGCTGGAATCAGGCCGGGCTGTCGCCTTTATGATGGATGATGCCTTACTTGCCGGTGAACGCGCGAAAGCGAAAAAACCTGATCAATGGACCATCGTTGGCAAACCACAATCGGAAGAAGCCTACGGCTGTATGTTGCGCAAAAATGATCCTCAATTCAAGACATTGATTGATGACGTGATTGTCAAAGTGCAAACCTCCGGCGAAGCAGAAAAAATGTTTGATCACTGGTTCAAGGAACCTATTCCACCTAAAAACCTGAACTTAAACTTCTCCATGTCAGATGAAATGAGAGCACTGTTTAAAGCTCCAAACGATAAGGCATTGAATTAATTTAAGAACTAAAAATTCTGATTTTATTGGCAAGGCGGGTATGAGGTAGTCGTTCCCTACCTCATTTTTTTCATATTTAAATTCGATGAATGACAGCTAACCCCATATCAGGGAGTTCGATTATGTCCGTTAATTGGAATTGGGATATCTTTTTACAAGCTGCCCCTTTTGGTAATACCACCTATCTGGGGTGGCTTATTTCTGGTTTTCAAGTCACGGTTGCACTTTCCATCTGCGCTTGGATCATTGCACTCGTTGTCGGTTCATTGTTTGGTATCCTCCGTACCGTCCCGAATAAATTCTTGTCCGGGCTTGGGACCTGTTATGTTGAGTTATTTCGCAACGTGCCTCTCATTGTCCAATTTTTTACCTGGTATCTGGTGGTTCCCGAATTCCTGCCCAAAAACCTAAGCGATTGGTTCAAAATGGATCTGGACCCCAATATCCAATTTTTTATTTCCTCTGTCATTTGCTTAGGATTATTTACCGCTGCCCGTGTATGTGAACAAGTTCGCGCAGCAATTCAGTCACTGCCAAGAGGGCAAAAATCCGCCGGGCTGGCAATGGGCTTAACCCTGCCACAAACCTACCGTTACGTTCTGCTGCCCAATGCTTACCGCGTGATCATTCCCCCGATGACCTCGGAAATGCTCAATTTGGTCAAGAACTCTGCCATTGCCTCCACCATCGGGCTGGTTGACATGGCGGCTCAGGCCAATAAATTGCTGGATTATTCCGCACATGCCTATGAATCATTCACCGCAATCACGTTGGCTTATGTCGGCATCAATCTCGTGATTATGCTTGCCATGAGCATACTGGAGAAAAAAGTTCGTTTACCGGGCAATATGGGAGGGCGATAAAGAAATGTATCAGTTTGACTGGAGTTCGATTATACCGAGTCTACCTTTTCTTCTGAACGGGTTGATGATAACAGCAAAAATTACCGTGATAGCCATTATCATCGGCATTATCTGGGGAACCCTGCTGGCGGTGATGCGCCTCTCATCCATCAAGGCAGTGAGCTGGTTTGCCGCCCTGTATGTTAACTTGTTCCGCTCAGTGCCTCTGGTGATGGTATTACTGTGGTTTTACCTGATTGTGCCTAACTTATTACAAAATATTCTAGGCATATCACCAAAAACTGATATCCGTTTAATTTCTGCAATGGTAGCGTTCTCGCTCTTTGAAGCCGCTTACTATGCCGAAATCATTCGGGCAGGTATCCAGAGCATTTCTCGCGGGCAATCCTCTGCTGCGCTGGCGCTGGGTATGACCCCTATGCAAAGCATGCGGCTGGTGATACTGCCACAGGCATTTCGGGCCATGATCCCCTTGCTGCTGACACAAGGCATTGTATTATTCCAAGATACGTCTCTGGTCTATGTACTCAGTCTGGCGGATTTTTTCCGTACCGCGACGAATATTGGTGAGCGTGACGGCACTCAGGTTGAAATGGTGCTGTTTGCTGGCTTTGTTTATTTTGTGATTAGTTTTTCTGCTTCTATGCTGGTTAACTATTTGAAGAAAAGGACTGTTTGATGATTTCCCTGAAAAATGTATCCAAGTGGTATGGCCAATTTCAGGTTCTGACTGACTGCTCGACGGAAGTCAAAAAAGGCGAGGTCGTTGTGGTCTGCGGGCCTTCGGGTTCCGGTAAATCCACACTGATAAAAACGGTCAATGGCCTTGAACCTGTCCAGCAAGGTGAAATTCGCGTAAACGACACCAAAGTCAATGACAAGAATACCAATCTGGCCCAATTGCGTTCCAAAGTCGGGATGGTGTTTCAGCACTTTGAACTTTTCCCTCACCTATCCATCATTGAGAATCTGACTCTGGCTCAGGTCAAGGTGTTGAAGCGTGATAAGAAAGCAGCGACTGAAAAGGGATTAAAACTGCTGGAGCGAGTTGGGTTAGCCAGCCATGCGGATAAATTCCCGGCACAACTCTCCGGCGGTCAGCAACAACGTGTTGCCATTGCCCGTGCACTCTGCATGGACCCGATTGCGATGCTGTTTGATGAGCCGACGTCTGCACTTGATCCTGAAATGATTAATGAAGTGCTGGATGTGATGGTGGAATTGGCGAACGAAGGCATGACCATGATGGTGGTCACCCACGAGATGGGATTTGCCAGGAAGGTGGCGCACCGCGTTATTTTCATGGATGAAGGCAAAATTGTCGAAGACAGTCAGAAAGACGATTTCTTTGCCAACCCAAAATCAGAGCGCGCCCGCGATTTTCTGGCGAAAATTCTGCACTGATGGTTCTTCGTCGGCGGATGGAAAAACGACCGCCGACCTTAAATTTTCCCTAAAAATAAGTCATTTTCCGCATTCCGCCTTTAACAAGAGTTGTTGCCCCTATCCCTTATCAGCTATGCTATGGAACCTTAGATTTCATAAACCAACCAAACGCGCTAATGGCGTGGCTTTATTACTCACCATAGGATTATCGGTGCCATGCAAGAACAATATCGTCCAGAAGACATAGAACAACAAGTCCAGCTTCATTGGCAAGAGAAGCAAACGTTCAAAGTGACAGAAGACAACAGCAAAGAAAAATACTACTGCTTGTCTATGCTACCTTATCCTTCTGGCCGACTACATATGGGCCATGTCCGTAATTACACCATTGGTGATGTGATTTCCCGTTACCAGCGCATGCTGGGCAAAAACGTACTGCAACCTATCGGTTGGGATGCATTTGGTCTGCCGGCAGAAGGCGCGGCGGTCAAGAATAATACCGCGCCAGCCCCGTGGACTTATTCCAACATTGAGTACATGAAAAACCAGTTAAAAATGCTGGGTTTTGGCTATGACTGGGATCGTGAAGTGACGACCTGTACGCCGGAATACTATCGCTGGGAACAGTGGTTCTTCACTCAATTGTACGAAAAGGGCCTGGTATACAAAAAAACGTCCGCCGTTAACTGGTGCCCACATGACCTGACGGTTCTCGCCAATGAGCAGGTTATTGATGGCTGCTGCTGGCGTTGTGATTCTCAGGTTGAGCGTAAAGAGATCCCACAATGGTTTATCAAGATCACCGATTACGCAGAAGAGTTGCTTAATGATCTGGATAAACTGGAAGATTGGCCTGAACAGGTCAAAACCATGCAGCGCAACTGGATTGGCCGTTCTGAAGGTGTCGAAATCACCTTCAATGTGGCCGACAGCCAAGAAAAACTGACCGTTTATACCACTCGCCCGGATACTTTCATGGGCGCCACCTATGTCGCCGTCGCGGCGGGTCATCCTCTGGCCAAACACGCGGCGGAAAATAACCCTGAACTGGCAGCATTCATTAACGAATGCCGTAATACCAAAGTTGCCGAAGCGGATATGGCAACCATGGAGAAGAAAGGTGTACCAACAGGCCTGTTCGCCATCCACCCATTGACCAACGAAAAGATCGCTATCTGGGCTGCCAACTTTGTCCTGATGGAGTACGGCACAGGCGCAGTGATGGCGGTTCCGGCACACGATCAGCGCGATTGGGAATTTGCCACCAAGTACAACCTGCCAATGAAAGCCGTTATCCTTGACAACGAGGGTAATGTACCAAACCTTCAGGACGCGGCGGCTACAGATAAAAATGCACTGGTCAATTCCGGTGAATTCAGCGGCCTGAACCATGAAGCAGGCTTCAATGCTATCGCTGACAAACTGGTTGCCATGGGTGTCGGCCAACGTAAAGTGAATTACCGCCTGCGTGACTGGGGTGTTTCCCGCCAACGTTATTGGGGCGCCCCAATTCCCATGGCAACACGGGAAGATGGCACGGTGGTTCCTGTTCCAGCCGATCAATTACCGGTCATTTTGCCGGAAGATGTTGTGATGGATGGGATCACCAGCCCAATCAAGGCTGATCCTGAATGGGCAAAAACTACCATCAACGGCCAACCGGCGCTGCTTGAAACCGATACCTTTGATACTTTCATGGAATCCTCATGGTATTACGCGCGCTATACCTGCCCAGATTATGATAAAGGTATGCTGGACCCGGCGGCGGCTAACTATTGGTTGCCCGTGGATCAATACATTGGTGGTATTGAACACGCCATCATGCACCTGATGTATTTCCGTTTCTTCCATAAATTGATGCGCGATACTGGTCTGGTCAACTCGGATGAACCCGCTAAGCGCCTGCTGTGCCAAGGCATGGTTCTGGCTGAAGCCTTCTACTACACAGGTAACAGCGGCGAGAAAGTCTGGGTATCTCCGGCTGATGCCATTGTTGAGCGTGATGAGAAAGGCCGCTTTGTGAAAGCAACGGATAAAGATGGCCATGAACTGGTTTATACCGGCATGAGCAAGATGTCGAAATCCAAGAACAACGGCATCGATCCCCAAACGATGGTCGATAAATACGGCGCGGATACCGTCCGTCTGTTCATGATGTTCGCGGCACCACCAGAGCTAACGCTGGAATGGCAAGAATCTGGCGTGGAAGGGGCTAACCGCTTCCTGAAACGTGTTTGGCGTCTGGTTTACGAACACAGCAACAAAGGGGCAACTCAGCCACTGGATGTTAATAACCTGACGACAGAACAGAAAGATCTGCGCCGTGACTTGCACAAAACCATCGCGAAAGTCACTGATGATATTGGTCGCCGTCAAGCGTTCAATACCGCCGTTGCCGCCATCATGGAGCTGATGAATAAACTGACGCGTGCGCCACAGGAAACAGAGCAAGATCGCGCTCTGATGCAGGAAGCACTCATTGCGGTTGTCCGTATGCTTTCACCTATCACGCCACACGCTTGCTTTGTGATGTGGAGAGCGCTTGGCAATGAGGGCGATATTGACACGGCGGCATGGCCACAAGCTGATGAGCAGGCCATGGTAGACGATACTAAGCTGGTCATTATTCAAATTAATGGTAAGGTGCGTGGTCGCATTACTGTACCCGCAGATGCAGCAAAAGAGCACGTCCAAGAGATGGCGACACAAGAACACAGTGTGAAGAAATATCTTGAAGACGTCAGTATCCGCAAAGTCATCTATGTTCCAGGTAAATTACTGAATCTGGTTGTAGGTTGATAATTGTAGGCTGATAACAGGAGATTCTATTTGTGGTAAAACGTGTGGTAAGAAATGGTGTAGGTAATCATCTACGGCATCATATTTTCACGTTGTTGCTCGGGTTGGCGGTGCTGGTCACCGCTGGCTGTGGTTTTCATCTTCGGGGCACAACACAAGTACCAAAAGAGCTTCAAACATTGCAATTAAGTTCTGGTGACCCTTACGGGCCTCTGGCACGAGCAGTGCGTCAGCAACTTCGTCTTAATGATGTCAAAATTATTGAAAATGGCGATGCTTCACTACCTATCCTGAAACTGGTTGGCTCTAATGAAAATAAAGAGACAGTTTCTGTCTTTCAGGATGGCAAATCGGCAGAACGTCTGTTGGTACTGAGTGTTGATGCTCAGGTTCTGATGCCGGATGGCAGCATCTATCCATTGCGGGCAAAGGTTGATCGTTCTTTCTTCGATAACCCGTTGGAAGCGCTGGCAAAAGATGCAGAAAATGAACTGGTTCAACAGGAAATGCGCGAACAGGCTGCCCGTCAGCTAATGCGCCAATTATTGACCGTTCATAGTGCTGAGCTGCTGAAAGCCGAAGAAAAACAGAAAGCGGTGGCTACACAGAAACCATGATCCGACTTTATCCTGAACAACTTTTCTCGCAGCTCAATGAAGGGCTGCGAGGCAGCTACCTGTTGTGGGGCAACGAACCCTTACTCTTGCAGGAAAGTCAGGACAACATCCGCAAAGTGGCTGAACAGCATGGATTTATGGAGCATTTCACCTTCGCATTGGATAACCATACCGATTGGGATGAAATTTTCAGTCTCTGTCAGTCACTTAGCCTGTTTGCCAACCGTCAGTCCCTTAACCTGCTGCTGCCGGAAAATGGTCCTAATGCCGCAATGGCAGAACGGCTGACCAAACTGTCGGGGCTGCTGCATGCTGATATCTTGCTGATATTGCGTGGACACAAGCTCACCAAGGCGCAAGAAAACAGCCCGTGGTTCAAGGCGATTGGGCAAAATGGCGTATACGTCAGTTGCCTGACACCTGAGCAGAATCGCCTGCCACAATGGGTGGCACAACGCGCCAAAAACAAGGGGCTCTTACTGGAAAATGAAGCCAATCAGCTACTGTGCTATTGCTATGAAGGAAACTTATTGGCACTGGCTCAGGCTCTGGAACGTCTTTCCCTGCTCTATCCTGATAATCGATTGACACTTCCTCGTGTAGAAGAAGCCGTCAGTGATGCGGCTCACTTTTCCCCCTATCATTGGGTTGATGCTTTGCTGGCCGGAAAAATAAAACGGGCATGGCATATATTGAAACAACTTCGGCAAGAAGATACTGAGGCGGTTATTTTGCTGCGTACTGTACAGCGGGAGCTCATGCTACTTCTGGTACTTAAACGTCAATATACCACTACTCCGTTGAAGGCTTTGTTTGATCAACACAAGGTTTGGCAAAATCGCCGGGCATTGCTGTCAACCGCATTACAGCGTCTGTCACAACGAGAACTGCAATCTGCCATCCATTTGTTGACCCAGATGGAACTGCGTGTCAAACAGGATTATAGCCAATCCATTTGGGCTGACCTGGAAACGCTTTCTATGTTGTTATGCGGAAAACCATTACCAGAGAACTTCCTGAATGCCTGACTCTATTGATTCCATCAAGACCGACGCTCAAAATATTAACTCAGCAAATACGGCCTCTCCGGTAATTCAGGCGCTATTCGGGGGTACGTTCGATCCCATCCATTATGGTCATTTGCGGCCTGTGGAAGCCTTGGCTCAATTAGTGGGACTCAAACAGGTTATCTTATTACCTAATCACGTTCCCCCACACCGCCCTCAACCAGAAGCAACGGCCCAACAACGGCTGGAAATGGTTCGTCTGGCCGTGCGGGATAACCCGCTGTTTACGGTGGACACCCGTGAGCTGGAACGACAATCGCCCTCTTACACCATAGAAACGCTGAAATCCTTTCGTCAGGAAATCGGTGAACAACACCCACTGGCATTCATTATTGGGCAAGACTCATTACAAACTCTCCATACCTGGTATAAGTGGGAAGAACTGCTCGATATTTGTCATCTGTTGGTCTGCTCCCGCCCCGGTTATCAAAGCCAACTTTCGGCTCCGGGCATGCAATCATGGCTTGAAAAGCACCAAATAAGTTCTCCACTCCCATTAAGCCAAAAACCACACGGTTATATTTACCCGGCCACCACTCCGTTATTAAACATTTCAGCAACGGATATTCGCCAACGTCATCAGCAAGGGATAAGCTGTGATGATTTGCTTCCTCCATCGATACAAAATTATATCGATGCACAGGGGCTATATAAGAAATAACAAGACTATGCGGTGACTTGCAGCTAACTCGCTTACTTTTATAGAGATTGGCATGCTATTATTCTGCGTTACTTAACCAATTTGATGAAATAAAGGTGATCCTTTTGCAAGGCACAGAACTACAACAATTTGTTATTGATAAGCTTGAAGATTCCAAAGCACAAGATATTGTTTCTATAGATGTTCGCGGAAAATCCAGCATTACTGACTGTATGATCATCTGCACCGGAACATCAAACCGCCACCTGATGTCTGTGGCTGATAATCTGGTGGATGACTGCCGCGAAGCTGGCATCATGCCGTTAGGTGTTGAAGGACAAGGCATTTCAGACTGGATAGTCGTCGATCTTGGCGAAATCATGGTCCATGTGATGCAGGAAGACAGCCGCCGTATGTACGAATTGGAAAAACTCTGGAGCTGAGTTTGAAGTTACAACTGGTCGCTGTAGGAACAAAAATGCCGGACTGGGTACAGACCGGCTTCATGGATTATTTGCATCGTTTTCCCAAGGATATGCCTTTTGAGCTGATTGAAATCCCCGCGGGAAAACGGGGCAAAAATGCGGATATCAAGCGCATTCTGGAAAAAGAAGGCGAACAGATGCTGGCCGCTGTTGGTAAAGGCAACCGTATTGTGACACTGGATATTCCAGGCGCTCGCTGGGATACCCCACAATTAGCACAGCAGCTTGAACGCTGGAAGCTGGATGGCAGAAATGTCAGTCTGTTGATTGGTGGCCCTGAAGGTTTGGCGCCAGCCTGCAAAGCCGCCGCGGAACAAAGCTGGTCACTTTCTCCCTTAACCCTGCCACATCCTCTTGTACGGGTTCTGGTTGCGGAAAGCCTTTATCGAGCGTGGAGCATCACGACTAACCACCCTTATCATCGGGAATAAATTGGGTAATCTAACACCGTGAATTCTGGCAATGGGATGAAGAATCAACGAACCCCTTTTCGCGATCACTCGGCTGAATCGGCCTTATTCATACGCCGCGCACTCGTGGCGTTTGTCGGCGTTATCATTTTAACGGGCATCCTGATTGCCAATCTCTATCATCTCCAGATTACACGCCATGAAGATTACCAAACCCGCTCGAATGGCAATCGGATTAAGCTCGTTCCCATCGCGCCAAGCAGGGGCATTATTTATGACCGTAATGGCACACCGCTGGCAACTAACCGAACCATTTATCAGCTAGAAATCGTGCCACAAAAAGTCGCTGATCTTGATAAGACACTCAATGAGCTGCGCTCTGTCGTTGGGCTTACCGATGAAGATATCGAGACCTTCCAAAAAGAGCGTCAACGTGCACGTCGTTTTACTGCCATTCCCCTGAAAACATCATTGAACTCAGTTCAGGTTGCCCGGTTCTCCGTCAATCAATATCGTTTTACCGGGCTGGAAATCAAGGGCTACCAACGTCGTTATTATCCTTATGGCTCCGCCCTCACCCATGTGATCGGCTATGTTGCCAAAATCAACGATAAGGATGTCGAACGGCTGGAAAAAGAAGGTATTCTGCCAGACTACTCCGCTACCCATGATATCGGGAAACTGGGCATTGAACGTTATTATGAATCCATCTTGCATGGCAAACCCGGTTATGAAGAAGTCGAAGTCAACAATCGGGGGAAAGTGATCCGCCAACTGCATGAACAGCCGCCACAGGCTGGCAAAGATATTTACCTGTCAATCGATTTAGAACTGCAAACCTATATTGAAGAGATACTGACAACCAGCCGTGCTGGTGTCGTGGTTACCGATCCCCGTACCGGGGAAGTGTTAGCGATGGTGTCCAACCCCAGCTACGATCCGAATCTGTTTGTCGATGGCATTTCGAGCAAGGACTACAAATCCCTGCTCAATGACCCCAATCGCCCCTTAATTAACCGGGCCACACAAGGGGCTTACCCACCCGCATCAACGGTAAAACCGTTTATTGCCGTTGCCGCCCTCAGCAGTGATGTGATTACCAAGAACACCACGACCAATAATCCCGGTTGGTGGCAACTGCCAGGCTCAGACAAACGTTACCGTGACTGGAAACGCTGGGGGCATGGCAAGCTGAATGTCCATAAAGCCATTGTCGAATCAGCGGATACTTTTTTCTATCAACTCGCCTATGATATGGGTATCGATAGACTGTCTGAATGGATGACAAAATTTGGCTATGGCGAATTTACGGGCATTGATTTGAAAGAAGAAAATCCCGGCAATATGCCTAACCGTGAATGGAAACTCAAACGCTATAAAAAGCCGTGGTATCAAGGCGATACGATTTCCGTAGGTATCGGCCAGGGATACTGGACGGCAACGCCTATGCAGATGGTTAAGGCCCTGATGATCTTGATTAATGATGGTGAAGTGAAAACACCGCATTTCCTGATGAATACTCGCGTCAATGGCGAAATGCAACCTTACCAGCCCCCAGTCCAAGAGCCTATTGGGGATATTCATTCTGGCTATTGGGAAATCGCCAAAGATGGCATGTATGGTGTTGCCAATGCCCCAAATGGCACAGCCCGCCGATCCTTTGCCGGTACGCCCTATAAAGCGGCTGTTAAATCAGGGACGGCTCAGGTTTTCAGTTATGAAACCTACAATGCCAGCAAACTGGCTGAACATCTGCGTGATCACAAGTTGATGATTGCCTTTGCACCCTATGACAATCCAACGGTTGCCGTTTCCATCATCCTTGAAAATGGGGGATCTGGACCGCCTGTCGGCACGATCGTTCGTCAAATTCTGGATCATATTTTACTTAGGTCTACCAAAAAAGATGCTAATTGAGTAATACCATGACAGACTCATCAAACAAGGTTCCTTTCTGGACCCGGCTACATATCGATATTCCATTACTGTTATGCGTAATGGCATTGCTGGCCTACAGTCTTTTCATTATGTGGAGTGCCAGTGGGCAAGACGTTGATATGATGGAGCGTAAAATAGGGCAGGTCATCATGGGGCTTATCGTGATGATCGTCTTCGCTCAGATCCCGCCACGCATATACGAAAATTGGGCACCTTATCTCTATATTGCCTGTGTCATTCTGCTGATCTTTGTTGATGTTTTTGGCCAGATTAGTAAGGGAGCGCAGCGTTGGCTGGATCTGGGTATTGTGCGTTTCCAACCATCAGAAATTGCCAAAATCGCCGTCCCCCTGATGGTCGCTCGCTTTATGAATCGGGATCTCTGCCCACCCACACTGAAAAACACCGGCATTGCACTGGTTTTGACCTTTGTCCCTACCCTATTGGTCGCAGCGCAACCCGATTTAGGCACCTCGATTCTGATTGCCGCTTCCGGGGTCTTTATCCTGTTTTTAGCGGGAATGAATTGGAAGCTCATCGGCGTTGCCGTGTTACTGCTGGCCTGTTTTATTCCCATATTGTGGTTTTTCCTGATGCACGATTACCAGCGTGCCCGCGTGATGATGTTATTGGACCCAGAAAGTGATCCCTTGGGCAAAGGCTATCATATCATTCAGTCCAAAATTGCCATTGGCTCAGGGGGAATATTTGGCAAAGGTTGGCTACAAGGCACCCAATCACAGTTGGAATTCCTGCCGGAACGACATACCGATTTTATTTTCGCGGTTCTGTCTGAAGAGTTGGGGTTGATTGGCGTGCTTATTTTGCTCGGCCTCTACTTGCTGGTGATTGTGCGTGGTTTGTTTATTGCCACCAAAGCACAGAATACCTTTGGCCGGGTGATGGTCGGCGGGTTGATACTGATTTTCTTTGTCTATGTTTTTGTCAATATCGGCATGGTAAGCGGTATCCTGCCGGTCGTCGGTGTTCCCCTGCCGTTGATCAGTTATGGGGGATCAGCATTAATTGTCCTGATGGCGGGGTTCGGCATTATCATGTCGATACATACGCATCGTAAGTTATTGTCCAAAAGTTTATGAGGAAGAAGTTTCATGCGTCAACAGTGGCTTATACTTAGCGTCGTAGCAGTATTGATGTCAGGCTGTACTATCACCGATAACGATCGGACCTCTTCCCTTCCCCCCATTCCAACGCGGGATGTTTTGGGTGCTGAACCCCAATATGAGCCTTATCACCCCAGCGCGAATCAAGACTATCAGCGGGATGGGCAAACCTATCACATCGTGCAAGACCTTGCTCACTTTAGCCAAACCGGTTATGCCAGTAAGTTCGGTGAAGAATCCACTGGAAAACTCACTGCCATTGGTGAACGCGCCAGCCCCTACGCTTTAACGGCAGCACACCCGACACTGCCTATTCCAAGTTATGTTCGTGTCACTAACTTAAGCAACGGACGCATGATGATTGTTAGGGTCAATGATCGAGGCCCTTACAATAAGCCGGGAAAAATCATTGAATTATCTTATGCCGCAGCAGAACGTCTCAATTTGATGCCGCAAAGCAAAGTGAAATTGGAGGGTATTCTCGTTTCACCTGATGGTTCGCTTTCCGGGCTGGGAACAAAAGGATCAACGATTGTTAAGCAGAGCTTTGCATTACCTGAAAGGCCTAATCTTACTTCCCAAATATCAACTCCTCCTGAGATGACAGACAATTCTGCCGGCGAAAATACCGTAAAGCAGCCACCAGCCGAACAAAACTTGACTGAAAGTACAACACGCCAGCCTGTTACACCTCCTGCAACGACATCACCTGCCCCTGAATCAACAAACGGTTACATGGTGCAAGTCGGCGCTGTCAGCGTTGAACAAAAAGCCAAAGATGGCAACAATCATTGAGCCAGCGCTTTAATGTACAAGGGCGCATTACCCAATTTGGTAACGTCTATCGTGTTCAATTGGGGCCGTTCAATAACCGTCAGCAAGCGCAGGAACTACAGAAAAAATTAACCGATCAGATGCAGCAATCCTCTTTTATTGTTGCTCCTTGATTGATGAAACTTAATCGCGATAATAAAATGTCAGCTTTTTTTTCATTTGTTATTATATCGCCTACTATCAATCCTTCTCTCACGGATGTTATCTAATCAATCATGAAATACCTAGTTACTTCCCGTTTTATCAAAAGTGCCACTTTTGGCATTGCCCTGGCTGCCAGCATTTCTGCATCTGCCAACGCGGATGATAATTTCAAGACCATGATCCCCGGTGTACCAGAACTGGATTCAGAAGCCTATATTCTGATTGATTACAACTCAGGAAAGGTATTAGCTGAAAAGAATGCGGATATCCGCCGCGATCCCGCCAGTTTGACCAAAATGATGACCAGCTATGTTATTGGTCAGGCCATCAAATCAGGAAAAATCGGCCCGAATGATATCGTTACAGTAGGTAAAGATGCTTGGGCAACGGGTAATCCGATCTTTAAAGGCTCATCCTTAATGTTTTTAAAACCGGGTGACCAAGTTTCTGTCGCGATGCTCTCCCGCGGTATCAACTTGCAATCTGGCAACGACGCCTGTGTCGCTATGGCAGATTATGTGGCAGGCAGCCAAGATGCCTTCGTCAACCTGATGAATCAATATGTGCAAAGTCTGGGGCTGAAAAACACCCATTTTCAAACTGTTCACGGTCTGGATGCTAACGGTCAATATAGCTCTGCCCATGATATGGCACTGATTGGGCAGGCTCTCATCCGCGATGTACCGGATGAATATTCTATTTACAAAGAAAAAGAGTTTACTTACAACAATATCCGTCAGCCTAATCGTAATGGCTTACTCTGGGATCAGAGCCTGAATGTTGACGGTATTAAAACAGGCCACACCAGCGGCGCAGGATATAACCTGGTTGCTTCTGCTACCGAAGGCAATATGCGCCTGATTTCTGCGGTGATGGGCAGTCCAACCTTCAAGGGACGTGAAACCGACAGCAAAAAATTACTGACATGGGGCTTCCGTTTCTTCGAAACAGTTTCACCACTGCAAGTTGGTAAAGAATTCGCCTCAGAACCCATTTGGTTTGGTGATACAGATAAGGTTCAACTGGGTGTTGACAAAGATGTTTACCTAACGATCCCTCGTGGCCGCTTAAAAGACCTGAAAGCCAGCTATGTATTGGATAATACCGAACTACATGCACCACTGGCTAAAAATCAAGTTGTTGGCACGATCAACTTCCAGCTTGATGGCAAAACCATCGAACAACGTCCATTGGTCGTGATGCAGGAAGTCCAAGAAGGTGGTTTTTTCAGCCGCATCATCGACTATATCCGACTGATGTTCCATCACTGGTTCGGTTAATTGCTTGAAAGACAAGGATTAAACCTTATATTCATTCAATATCGTTAGAAAATTATCACGCCACGGCAAATCCATCGTTATGCCGTGGCAAATCTATTTTAGGAGCGCCCATGAAAACAAAATTAAATGAACTCCTTGAGTTCCCCTGCTCATTCACCTACAAAGTGATGGGCTTGGCTCAACCTGAGCTGGTGGATCAAGTTATTGAAGTCGTTCAGCGCCATGCACCGGGCGACTATTCTCCAGTGGTGAAACCAAGCAGCAAAGGTAACTACCATTCCGTATCCATTACCATTAATGCAACGCATATTGAGCAAGTTGAAACGTTGTATGAAGAGTTGGGTAATCTGGAACTGGTGCGTGTTGTACTGTAATTGCGTTTCCTGTCTGAACACGCTTTACTCTCTTAACATCATATGCTGATGTACAAATCAGCAAAGTTTGATGTCTCTAATGCCAATGGCAGGAAAATAGCCGAATATAGGGAAACCATATTCGGCTATCTGTTTAAAAACGCCAAAACGCTTTTGAGCATAAAATCAATATGGGATAAATTTCAAGTCTTCCCAATAACATAGCTGCGCACATCATCCATTTTGCTATCGGGTCAAGCGCACCGAAACCTTGTGCCGTCACACCCCACCCTATTCCCATGTTATTGATACACGCCGCAGCGGTGGCAAATGACGTCATAAAATCATAACCGAGCAGGTTCAAAGCCCAGATAAAGAAACAGCTAAAAAAGACATAGAGAAAGAAGAAGCCCCAGACAGAGCGCAGCACCCTTTCCTGAACCACCGATTTGCCCACTTTAATCGTTGAGATGGCATTTGGGTGAATGAGCTGGTTAATTTCACTGACACTCTGTTTTGTCAGGATCATAAAACGCAGGGCTTTAATGCCTCCACACGTTGACCCCACGCAGCCACCAAAAAAGCTCACGGCCAACAGCAGCAATACCGTATGCGGGGGCCATTGGGCGTAATCAGAGATCGACAAGCCGTTATCCGTCATCATGGAACTGGTCATGAAAAAACCGTGAACAAAGGCTTCTTTCACGCCATACATGCCTGAACGGTATAATTCTATCCAGATAATGGCGACGATCGCCGCCAGTACCAGTAAGAAAAATTGCAGTTCCGCATTCTTTAGCAAGGGTTTTAAACTTCTGCGCGTTAAAGCAACAAAATAGAGTGCAAAGTTAACCGCTGACAATACTGAGAAAATGCCCCCTACCATTTCAATGGCAGCGCTGTCGTAATAACCGAGGCTTTCATTACGGGTAGAAAATCCCCCCAAGGAAACCGTCGAAATCCCATGACAGACAGCATCAAACCACGACATTCCTGCCGCCCAGAAACTGGCTGAACATAGCCCTCCCAACAACAGGTACACGACCCACAGGCTCTTGGCACTGTCTGCAAGCCGTGGGGTTAATCGCTCTTCTTTGAAGGGGCCCGGCATTTCTGATTGGTACAGTTTGGCGCCACCAATCCCCAGTAAAGGCAAGATAGCAACGGCAAGCACGATGACGCCCAATCCGCCGATAAAATTGAGTTGAGCACGATAATAGAGCACGGAATTCGGCAAGGCTGAAACATCATTCAATACCGTGGCACCGGTGGTCGTGATACCCGAAATACCTTCAAACATCGCATCCACCAGATTGATGTTTAAACTTTTATCGAGCACAAAAGGCAAGGCACTGAGCAACGAGAACAACAACCAGAAGAGTACAATAATAAGAAATCCATCTTGCGTACTGGGTTGTGCCTTGGTTTTACGAGTAAAGTACCAGCCTATTCCTCCCGTAACCAAGCCAATGATAAATGTCTCAAAAAAGGCAAAAACGCTTTTTTCTTTATAAAACAAAGCCACAAAAATAGGCAGCAACATGGAGAGGCTGTAAAGGAGCACCAAAAAACTACAAAGATGCCCAACAATGAGAAGTTGGTTTTTTTTGACCATCTGTTAGCTCAAACAGAGATTAAAGGGAAAATCATCAAAATATATGACCATGATAATATAAAATTAAAACATATTCGTCTAATTAACAATATTATCGCATTAAGGCATTCTCAAACTGGTGGGAATCCTCTTACGGCGTTATACTGGCGGGCACTTTTTGTTAACGAATGATGAAATTCCCATTGCAACATAACACCGTTATTTTACGCCAGTTAGGTATTCAACCTTACGAACCGGTTTCTGATGCTATGCACCAGTTCACCGAGCAGCGTACTGCGGAAACACCTGATGAAATCTGGCTTGTCCAACATGAAAAAGTCTTTACGCAAGGTCAGGCCGGCAAAGCCGAGCATATCCTTGCAGCCGGTGATATCCCTGTCATCCAGTCAGACAGGGGAGGACAGGTGACTTATCACGGCCCCGGACAGCAGGTCATGTATGTTTTGATTGACTTGAAGCGGTCAAAAATCGGGGTTCGCCAATTGGTCACTTCTATTGAAAATACGGTGATAGAAACATTGGCACATTTTGGTGTGGAAGCCTATGCCCGCCCAGATGCCCCCGGCGTTTATGTTGCAGGTAACAAAATCTGTTCCCTTGGGCTGCGTATCCGCAAAGGATGCTCTTTTCACGGTCTGGCACTGAACATTGCCATGGACTTACACCCCTTTTTACGCATAAATCCTTGTGGTTATGCCGGAATGCAAATGATCCAACTCAGTGACTTTGTTGCCGGAGTAACCATCGAAGATGTACAACCTGTTCTGGTGGAAAAATTCTGTCAGATCTTGGGATTCCAACTAATCGATACCAACTCGTCGATAAAAGATGATATAATTTTTTAACAATTTTCAAAAAAATTTGAATGGATTTATCTGCCTTGACATTTTTTCATCATTATCAGGCAGTAAATCAAAATCTGAAGAATATAACTGGAACCAGCACGATTATGAGTAAACCAATTCAGATGGAACGCGGTGTCAAATACCGCGACGCAGACAAGATGGCTTTGATCCCTGTGAAGACAATCGCCACAGAACGTGAAGCACTCTTGCGTAAACCTGAGTGGATGAAAATCAAACTTCCTGCGGATTCCAGCCGCATTCAAGGTATCAAAGCAGCAATGCGCAAAAATGGGCTGCATTCCGTCTGTGAAGAAGCCTCCTGCCCTAACCTTGCAGAGTGTTTTAACCACGGAACCGCCACCTTTATGATCCTTGGCGCCATCTGTACCCGTCGCTGCCCATTCTGTGACGTCGCCCACGGCCGCCCGAATGCACCTGATGCCAATGAACCGACTAAGCTCGCACAGACCATCCAGGATATGGGATTGCGTTATGTCGTTATTACCTCGGTTGACCGTGACGATTTACGTGACGGTGGGGCGCAACATTTTGCTGACTGTATCACGGCTATTCGTGAAAAAAATCCATCAATTAAGATCGAAACTTTAGTACCTGATTTTCGCGGCCGCATGGATCGTGCACTGGAAATTCTGACCGCAACACCTCCCGATGTCTTCAACCACAATCTGGAAAATGTGCCACGGGTTTATCGTCAAGTTCGTCCGGGGGCTAACTATGATTGGTCGTTGAAACTACTGGAGAAATTTAAGGAAGCGCATCCAGATATCCCAACGAAATCAGGTTTGATGGTGGGGTTGGGTGAAACCAACGAAGAAATTTTAGCGGTTATGCGCGATTTGCGCAGCCACGGGGTCACGATGCTGACCCTGGGGCAATATTTACAGCCAAGCCGCCATCACCTGCCAGTACAGCGTTATGTCAGCCCTGCTGAATTTGATGAAATGAAAGAAGCCGCATTAGAAATGGGCTTTACCCATGCGGCTTGTGGCCCGTTTGTGCGCTCTTCTTACCATGCTGACTTGCAGGCTAAGGGCGTAGAAGTCAAATAAGCTGTTGCCACCATCATGATGAATCTTATTGCCGTATTTATCGGTGGTGGCTTGGGTAGTGTACTACGCTGGCTCATCAGTCTCCGCCTGAACAATCCATCTTCCCCAATCGCCGTTGGTACGCTGACGGCGAATTGCATTGGCGCATTTATTATTGGGTTAGGTTTGGCCTATTTTAATAAAGCCACACATCTCAATCCGGTTTTGAGGCTAATGCTAATGACAGGTTTTTGCGGCGGGCTAACAACCTTTTCCACTTTTTCGGCTGAAGTCATTGACTTATTACAGACGGGAAAAACAGATTGGGCACTGTTCACTATTCTGGCAAATGTGATCGGTTCATTGCTGATGACTGCACTGGCTTTCGCGGTAATAAGCAAACTCTAATGATTTGATAAGACGCTAGAAGTTAATAAGAATAAAAAAACCCGTTATCAAAACGGGTTTTCAAAATGCGGGATTTGAAATTAGATTGCGACAACGTTCGCAGCAGATGGACCTTTCGCACCCTCAGTGATTTCAAACTCTACTTTTTGGCCTTCAGCCAGAGTCTTGAATCCGTTAGACTGAATGGCGGAAAAGTGTACGAAAACATCTTTGCTACCATCTTCTGGAGTGATAAAACCGAATCCTTTGGATTCATTAAACCACTTAACGTTACCTTTAATTTTAGACATCAAAACTTACCTTTATAAAAAAGACACGAACTCAGTGTCGCGTACAGTACAACAAATAATATCGTCCACTGTCTGCAACATAGATCACGAAATATATAACCGAATGTAAAAAAACACACTTTTTGTTTAATTACACTGATTGATTTTATACGCCAATGGTGATTTCACAAATAAATTAGCGTTTTATTTTAATTCTGTTTACTTTTCTCCTTTCTGTTTTTTTCATGATCGAGTAGCCACCCTTTGATATCCAGCCCACCGGTATAGCCAACCAATTTACCGTCATGCCCAATCACTCGATGACAAGGCACAATTAATGAAATAGGATTGCGTGAATTCGCCATACCGACTGCACGACAATAATTTACCGATCCCAACGTGAGTGCCAATTGTTTATAACTCCACATTTCGCCATAAGGAATGTGACAAAGCTGCTGCCAAACGCGCTTTTGGAATTCAGTTCCCTGCATACTTAAAGGAACGGTAAATGTGAGCCGCTTCCCTTTGAAATATTCCTGTAATTCTTTCGCGCACTGCTTGGTAATCGTACTTTTTGATTCTGATGCTTTCTTTTCGTTGACGAAATAGATACTGGTTACTCCTTCATCGTCCGCAGTGATATGTACATAAGGCTTGGGAAATCCTTCTGGAGTATTCAGGTAATGATGATACATAAACTACCTCCATTTAATTTATTATTAAAAATTTCTGTACTAGCCTAAAGCTCTCATTCATCAATTTGCAATGATGAATTCGGTTACACATCTGACAATTTGATAAAGAAACCATCGCGCCCTCTGACAATTAAAATTATGGCTCTGCCAATAAGTTATGACACTTTATTTTTAATGTCACCTGTTTAAAAAAGACTTAAACACTATATATAGACAAAATAATTAAATTCACCACTACATACAGTGTAAATTTCACAAATAAATTACCTCAATACAATACACATATATTATATTTTATTATTACTAATTAATATTATACCCAGAAATTTTACCAAAAGCGTTATCATTTATGGCAAACAGAAACAACGATCAGGGGATAATTCCCCTAAAAGAGATACACTACACTGCCGGCGATGAACACAATGGTGCGAACAAGCCCGTTATACCCAATCATTAAAAGCGTTAACGCACAAACTGTGTGAAACCCATCCGATATAATGGATTTCAATTCACAATGTGTGATTCTACATAACCATTTAACTATGTAATTATAGATAATTTCTAAAGTTTTTATCTATTTTTTCAGTTCTCTATCCATAAAGTATACCGCTTGACGCAGCAAGAAATAATTTGTAGCTTACAGTCAGTTTATCCGTTATTTCACCGACCCTTAGATATTAAACTCTGTTCTATTAACGTATTGCTTAATATCAGATATACTGATAACCTGATAATTAAAACAATTCATGATCATCTATTTTAATTTTCTGAAAAATTTTAAAATAAGCTAAAAATATAAATTAAACGCTACTGAACAATATTATAAATCCACTTCACATTACAAAAAACCTTTTATAACAAAAAGATAGAATAAATGACCCTAAAAAACCTCATATTCAAAGTTTAATTTGATAAATTAATATCAAAAAAATCACTTTCTAATTCCAATATTACGTCACGAGAAAACATCACTTTTTTATTAATGACTTTTAAATAAGGGGTTGTCAACATATTTCAATATGCTAGGGTATAAATAGGTTTTCATAATTGTGATACACCCATTTTTCTCATCCCCGGTTTCTGCTGTTGTAAGGAAGCGGTTTCCATGAAGATTTTGACATGGTGAAGCAACTGCCACATAAATTGGCAGCAGTGGTTTCGTGTCACGGTTTCATGCAAGGATTGCCATAGACGTTCCCTTTTATTCAACCACGGGGAATAGGACGGTAAAAAGAGAAGGTTAAATTGGGGATTTTTTGCCAGCCAAACCCTGACCTTCCGGCTCTTATGAATGCAATAGTTATCTAAAATTAACGTGATTGTCTTGGCACTGGTATATTGATGATTAATTTCATCTAACAATTTGATAAATAAATCTGAGTTCTTTCTCAAGCCACCGACATACGTGATTTCTTTCGTTTTCGCATTGAGGCAACCCGCAAGGTAGTGTTTTTGGTTCTTTCCGGGGGTAACAACACGCTTTTGCTGTCCTTTGAAGCACCAGTCTGCACCGATTTTCGGGTTAAGGTTGATGTCCACTTCATCCTCATATAAGACAGGATGTTTCCCTGAGGCATTGGATAACGCCTCGCTGATTTTGGCCATTTTTTCATCATACTCAGGGTCCAGGTAATTTTAAGGTGGGCGCGGCCCTTCGCCAAACAATGCCCGCCCGAACAAAGTAGCAATTGAGTGTACTTTGAGAAAGCGATATATTCAGAATCTCATTGATTTTAAGTGTAATCAGTTCAAGGCTCCATCGGAAACGGGGATAGCCAAAATTTTGGGGAAGGTGTTTAATAAGAAAGAAATGACGGAGAGAAGCGGGGCTAAATTCCAGATGGCAGGCCTTCCCGCAGGGAGGCTTTTAAGCCCTTCCAACCCGTATAATGTTAACCAATTTACCCAACGATTAACTGAAGAACGTGAACAGTGAAGCGTTCTGGAAACGTGAGAAACCGTACTCCCTTCATGCAACATCAAGAGCGCGGTGAGGCGACGTGCATAGTTCTTATCCCGGGTTTTCTGGATAGCTTTTTTCATTTGACGTCGTTCATTTCGGGGTATTGATGTTATGATTGGCATGACTCAGTCCATTTTGGGATTTGTTTTGATTTGGCGATTAATCAGATCGCGAAAATCGGACTGAGTTCCCTTCAAGTGATCTACTATTTTGAAAACCTATTTATATTGGTAAAATAGCGCTGGAGTAATTGACCGAAATATATCAACAACCTATCATCAACAACAGGAAAATATTTATTTCATGACAATTAAACTTGAAGTTAAAAATCTCTATAAAATATTTGGTGATAACCCTGAGCCGGCATTTCAGCTATTAGCGTCTGACCTCAGCAAAGAGCAAATATTTGAAAAAACAGGTCTCACCGTCGGTGTTCAAGATGTCAATCTGGCCATTGAAGAAGGCGAAATATTTGTGATCATGGGATTATCGGGTTCAGGTAAATCCACACTAGTACGTCTTCTCAATCGTCTGATTGAACCCACCAAAGGCCATGTACTTATCGACGGAGAAGATATTTCTGCCATCACAGAAACTCAGTTACGGCATGTTCGCCGTAGTAAGATCAGCATGGTTTTCCAGTCTTTTGCGCTGATGCCGCATTTGAATATTCTGGAGAATACGGCATTTGGCATGGAGCTTGCGGGCATTCCCAAAGAAGAGCGCCATCAAACAGCACTTGAAACGCTGAAACAAGTCAACTTGGAAAGCTACGCCCTATCCTATCCCGATGAACTTTCCGGTGGTATGCAGCAACGTATTGGGTTAGCCAGAGCCTTAGCCAACAATCCCGATATTCTGTTAATGGATGAAGCCTTCTCAGCCCTCGATCCGCTTATCCGTACCGAAATGCAGGATGAATTATTGCGCCTGCAAGGGGAACATCAACGTACGGTAGTTTTTATTTCCCACGATTTGGATGAAGCCATGCGTATCGGCGATCGCATTGCCATCATGCAGGGCGGTGTTGTCGTTCAGATCGGCACACCCGATGAAATCATGAATAAGCCAGCTAATGATTATGTCAAAACTTTTTTCCGTGGTGTGGATATCAGCCATGTTTTCTCAGCGAAAGATATTGCCCGCCGTCAGCCGGAGACTCTGCTTCATGTCGCAACAGGTTTTGATCCTCGTTCTGCGTTAAAAGTGCTGGATAATGAAGACAGAAACTATGGTTATTTGATCGAAAAAGGCCAGAAGTTTGTTGGCGTAGTCTCTGTCAACTCCCTGCAACAAGCATTGGCAGAAGAAAAATCCATTAAACATGCCATATTGGAAAAACCAACCGCCGTTGCGGCTGATATTCCGCTGAATGAATTGATATCCACCGTCGCACAATCTCCCTGCGCCGTTCCTGTCGTCAGTGATAATAGTCGTTATTTAGGTGTCATTTCCAAAGGAATATTACTACAGGCCTTAGATAAGGAGGCACCCAATGAGCAATAACTCACCACAGACAGTCACTGATCCCACGGCTGGCAGTGATCCCTGGATGGACAGTACCACGACTTCTCCCCCATCAAACTCTGATTGGCTAAATCCATCTGCAACCGATATCCCGCCCGAACATTTTAGCCTCATGTCACCTTTTCAGCATAAGCTCATTCCGTTTGATTCATGGGTGACCCAGATTGTTGATTGGGTTGTCGTACATTTCCGGCCTGTTTTTCAAGTCATCCGCGTTCCGGTAGATTTTGTCCTCAGTGGTTTTGAGCAATTCCTGACAACCTTGCCGCCGCCCATCACCATTTTGTTTTTTGCATTACTGGCCTGGCAGCTTGCCAGTGCAAGAATCGGCGTGATTTCCTTCATTTCACTGATCATGATCGGCGTAATTGGCGCATGGTCAGAAGCTATGATCACCATGGCTCTGGTGCTGACTGCCCTGCTGTTCTGCATTATCCTTGGGCTGCCCCTGGGCATCGGTTTAGCGCGCAATGAACGGCTAGCCAACATTGTTCGCCCCTTACTGGATGCCATGCAAACTACGCCTGCTTTTGTTTATCTGGTTCCCATCGTCATGCTGTTTGGCATAGGTAACGTTCCCGGCGTCATGGTCACAATAATTTTCGCTTTGCCACCCATTATTCGCCTGACAATTTTGGGCATAAAACAAGTTCCATCAGATTTAATTGAAGCCGCCAGATCATTTGGTGCAAGCCCACGGCAGATGTTGTTCAAAGTTCAACTTCCGCTGGCGATGCCCACGATTATGGCGGGTGTGAATCAAACATTGATGTTAGCCCTTTCTATGGTCGTCATTGCTTCCATGATTGCGGTTGGCGGCTTGGGGCAGATGGTATTGCGCGGTATTGGCCGTCTTGATATAGGATTGGCCGCCGTTGGTGGTACAGGGATCGTCATTCTTGCCATTATCCTTGATCGCCTGACCCAATCTCTGGGAAAAAACCACCGAACCCGAGGAGGACACTGGTATCACTCCGGGCCAATAGGGTTACTTAACCTGCTTTTTTTTAAAAATCATGCCAGTCAAAATAATCCCCCCAAAACGATATCCGACCTGGCAACAAAAGGAGGAAACCATCATGCGCATAATCACCTTATGCAAAAAGACCATAAATAAGAGGATAATTTTCGGCGCACTCTTAATGGCATTCATGAGTCTTTCCCTATCACCTGCGGCATCTGCGACTGAACTGCCGGGCAAAGGTATCAGTGTGCAACCGCTACAAAGTACCCTCAGCGAAGAAACATTTCAGACGTTGATTGTCTGCAAGGCCCTGGAAAAACTCGGCTATGACGTTAAACCAATCAAGGAGGTTGATTATAACGTCGCTTATACTTCCATTGCTTCTGGTGATGCCACATTCATGGCCGTCAATTGGGTGCCACTCCATAATGCCCCATATAAAGCTGCGGGAGGAGATAAAGTCTTCTATCGCAAGGGAAATTATGTCGTCAATGCGGCACAAGGATATCTGATTGATAAGAAAACAGCCGAAAAATACCACATCACCAATATCGCCCAATTAAAAGATCCTAAACTGGCCAAATTGTTTGATAGTAACGGCAATGGAAAAGCCGATTTAACCGGCTGTAATCCAGGGTGGGGATGTGAAAAAGCAATCAACCGCCAATTAGAAGCTTATGGATTGAAAAATACCGTAAAACATAATCAGGGCAATTATGCCGCCATGATGGCTGATACGATTGCCCGTTATCGGGAAGGTAAGCCGATCCTCTATTATACTTGGACACCTTACTGGGTGAGTGATGTACTGAAACCCGGAAAAGACGTTATCTGGCTCCAAGTACCTTTCTCTGCCCTCGGTGAGGGAGAAACCATCGATACGCAGTTGCCCAACGGCCGTAACTATGGCTTTCCGCCCAGTACCATGCATATCGTGGCAAACAAACTATGGGCAGAAAAGAACCCGGCTGCGGCGAAACTTTTTGCGGTGATGACCTTACCGATTGCGGATATCAATACGCAAAATCGGAATATGCATAGCGCTAAAACGTCAGAAGCTGATATTGAACGCCAGGCTGAGGGCTGGATCGAATCGCATCAGAAAACGGTGGATAGTTGGCTAAAAGCAGCCAGAAAAGCCGCGGATTAAAGTATAAATTCACTTTTCTTTCACGCTGTACAGATAGCCGTGTAAACGTTAACAAAAATTCACGGCTATTTCCCCCTACTCTTTTTTCACGGCTAATCTCTTTGTTCTCAATGATGTTATTTAAATAATTTATCTATTTCATATTTTCACTTTCACCATATTTTGTTAAGGTTGTTTTATCTGTTAACAAAAAAACAAAATATTCCATGCCAATGCCTGATAAATCTGCACCTGATATACCAGTATCTGAAGTATCAGAATCCGGAACCCCCCTACCAAACACCGTTTCTTCATTTAGAGAAGGTATTTTTGATAGTCTCCCTATCGCGATTGGCTATATTCCCATTGCTTTTGCATTTGGCTTAAGCGCCACTAAACTGGGGTTTACGCCCATAGAAGCCATATTCTTTTCATGTGTCATTTATGCCGGAGCCAGCCAGTTTGTTATCACGGCCTTACTGAGTGCAGGCATGTCATTGTGGATTTCTGCCCTGACGGTAATGGCAATGGATATTCGCCATATTTTGTATGGCCCTGCCTTGCGCTATCGCATCAAACAGCAACTGTCGAACAAGAAAACCGTGATTTGGGCTTTTGGTTTGACTGATGAGGTTTTTGCCGCAGCAACCACCAAACTGATTAAAGACCAACGGAGCTGGAGTGAAAACTGGATGGTCGCCATCGCCATATGCTCTTGGCTTTCATGGGTGTTGGGAACTGTAGCAGGCGCCATATTGGGTAATGGCTACCTGAGCTCTTACCCTGCTGTTGAGGCCGCGATGACATTTATGCTTCCGGCGCTATTTTTAAGTTTTTTATTGGCATCCTTCAAAAAACAAAATACCTACTGTGTTACCGCTTCCTTATTGGGCGCTTTAATGGGTATCACCTTTTTTTCAATACCCATCGCCATTCTTGCGGGGATCGTGGGGGGATGTCTAGCCGCTCTTCTGCAAACGAAAAACGCACAATTAAATATCAATACTTCACATGATTAGTCCATTTATGATTGATAATAAGATACTTTTTATCGGCTTGGTTGTCGGTGCCGCCAACTTTTTATTCCGCTATCTTCCCTTGCGTTTGGGAAACAACCACTCACCGACAGGAAATAAGGGGAAAATAGGGATCATCCTCGACAGCATTGGTATTGCATCGATTTGCTCGCTTCTCATCGTTTCAAGCATTCCTGACGTCATGAAAGAGCACAACAAACTTTTTCCGACACTCATTGGCTGCCTAACTATCTGCCTGTTTTTCTACAAAACACGAAGCATCATCATTTCAACACTGTCTGGTGCCGTCGTTTTTGGAGTAATATTCAAGGTATTTATGAATTAGGTATCAATATTAAAAGAAATGTGATGATAATAAATAACTATAATTGCTAAATTTAACTTTTAATATAGTATTCGTATGGTTTTTAACAGAAGTTACTTTACCGGTTGAAACTAATAAGGTATCTAAACAATGGAAAGTTCATTCACTCCCACAGAAGAGTTACTTAATTGCCGTGTAGCACAGCAAAAAAGTCTACCCTATCAAGAGATATTACTGACTCGCTTATCCATGCATGTCCAGAGTAAACTTCTGGAAAATCGCAACAACATGCTGAAAGCACAAGGAATCAATGAAACCTTGTTTATGGCTCTGATGATTCTGGATACCAAACAAAGTCGTAGCATTCAGCCATCAGAACTGAGTGCTGCATTAGGCTCTTCCCGTACAAATGCAACCCGGATTGCAGATGAATTAGAAAAGCAAGGTTGGATAGAGAGAAAAGAGAGCCAGAACGATCGTCGTTGTCTCCATCTTCATCTCACAGAGAAAGGTTCAAATTTCTTGAATAGTTTACTTCCACCTCAGCATGATTGCTTGGTTAAACTTTGGTCTATCTTGGATCTTGAGGAGAAAAAACAGTTAGAAAAATTGATGAGAAAAATCTTGGGACAATTAGATACTATTGGGGATTGTTTAAATAAGTGATTATCATTTTTCTGAACCGTTTCGCATCAAAAAAACATGTTATAGCAACATAATCTAAAAAAACTTTCCTGCTAGCCTGTATCATCAGATACTTCGTATGGCTGGCTATTATCTCCAGATAATAAATAAATCCATATCGTTCGCCCCTTCCAGTAGTGTATGCGCACACTACTGGAAGCATGTTTCGTCCTGTTGAAACCACACAATTAATAATGAGTTAAGAACAAATACGGAGAATCTCCATGAGTGTTAGTGAGAAAGCATCACTTCCGTCCAGTGAAAAAATACCATCCTCCAGCGAAGAACCGTCATCTGAAAAGCCGTCACCTGAAAAACAATCACCTTCAAAGGTGAAAAAAGGGACTAAAAATAGGACTAAGAAACAGCAACGCCGCCGTATCATGACATCATTAACGTTATTCTTCCTTCTGCTTGGGGCAGGTTATACCGTTTACTGGCTTCTCACTTTACGATACCACCAAGAAACCGATAATGCCTATGTCACAGGTAATCAGATACAAGTGATGTCACAAATTGCGGGCAGTGTTGTGACTGTCAACTTTGACAATACTGATTTTGTGAAAAGTGGTCAGTTCCTCGTCCAACTCGATCCCCGTGACGCCGAATTAGCCTTAAAAAGAGCTGAAAATGAATTAGCTAATACTGTCCGAATCACTCATCAGCAAATGATCGACAGTAAACGATATCAAGCCATCATTGAATTGAAAAAAATTGCGCTGAGAAAGGCTCAAAATGACCTTAACCGAAGGGAAATATTAGGCACTCAAGACTTGATTGGTAAAGAAGAGTTGCAACATATGCGCGAAGCTGTCTCTGCTGCCCAAGCTGATCTGGATGTCGCGATCGCCCAATACCAAAGTAATCAAGCCATTATTCTGGATACGCCGCTGGAAAAACAGCCAGCCATTGAAAAAGCCGCTTCTGGTGTTCGTGATGCCTGGCTTGCCTTGCAGAGAACCCATATTGTCAGCCCGATTGATGGTTATGTCGCTCGCCGCAGCGTTCAGGTAGGTTCCCGTATCAATTCAGGAACGCCATTGATGGCGATCGTGCCTGCCAACAATATGTGGATTGAAGCTAATTTCAAAGAAACCCAACTGGCAAACATGCAGATTGGGCAACCCGCTAAAATCATCAGCGACTTCTATGGTGATGATGTTGTCTATACTGGCAAAGTTGCAGGCATTGATATGGGAACCGGTAGCGCCTTTTCCCTATTGCCAGCGCAAAATGCCAGCGGAAACTGGATTAAGGTTGTACAACGTCTGCCAGTCCGTATTGAGCTTGATCCTGAACAATTAAAACAGCATCCCCTGCGAATTGGGCTATCAACAAAAGTCACCGTGGATACAGCAAACCGTGATGGAACTGTACTGGCGGCCACTGAACGTACCCTCCCCGCCTATCATACCAATGCCTTAACCATAGATATGGCTCCTGCAAGCAAAATAGTGACTGACATTATTAATAGTAATTCAGGGAACCAAATTTAAGGGGGAGTCATGGTAACAAGAGAACCGTTTACAGGCGCGAAACTCGCCTTTCTGACCCTTTCACTTTCCATGGCGACTTTCATGCTGGTTCTTGACTCTACCATTGCCAACGTCGCCATACCGACGATTGCGGGTAATTTAGGTGCGTCAAGCTCCCAAGGAACCTGGGTAATTACCTCTTTTGGTGTCGCAAATGCCATTTCCATTCCCATTACTGGTTGGCTGGCGAAGCGCATTGGCGAAGTGAAACTGTTCCTCTGGTCTACCGCAATTTTTACTCTGGCATCTTGGTTGTGTGGTCTTTCCAACAGCCTCAGCATGTTGATTTTTTTTCGTGTGATGCAAGGGTTGGCCGCAGGTCCCGTCCTCCCTCTTTGCCAAAGTTTGTTGCTGAATAACTATCCACTGGCGAAACGGAACATGGCATTAGCACTGTGGTCGGTAACGATTGTTGTTGCCCCCATTTGTGGACCTATCCTTGGCGGCTATATTAGTGATAACTACCATTGGGAATGGATCTTTTTTATCAATATCCCGATTGGTATTGCCATTATCTTTGTCGTCATGCAGCTATTGCGTGACCGCGAAACCAAAACCGAAATCCGCCCCATCGATATTACCGGATTGTTTTTGCTGGTAATTGGCGTAGGCAGCCTGCAAATTATGCTTGACCAGGGCAAGGAACTTGATTGGTTTAATTCCACCGAGATTATTGTCCTTGCTATTACTGCGGTTATCGCACTTATTTTCCTGATTATATGGGAACTGACTGATGATCATCCGATTATCGATCTATCCCTGTTTAAGCAACGCAATTTTTCCATTGGTACACTGAGTATTAGTCTCGGCTTCATGATGTACTTTGGTACGATTGTTTTATTGCCACAACTATTGCAAGAAGTTTTCGGTTATACCGCAACTTGGGCCGGCTTTGCGGCCGCACCTGTAGGGTTTCTGCCCCTGTTACTGTCACCCGTTATTGGCAAGTTTGGCCATAAGATAGACATGCGCTATATCGTAACATTCAGTTTCATCACTTATGCTATTTGCTTCTATTGGCGGGCTTATGCCTTTGAGCCGGGCATGGATTTTGCAGCCGTTGCATGGCCTCAGTTTATTCAGGGACTTGCCATGGCATGTTTCTTTATGCCTTTGACAACCATTACATTATCAGGGTTAACGCCGGAACGCATGGCTTCCGCTTCCAGCCTGTCAAATTTTACCCGTATATTGTCGGGTTCAATTGGAACATCCCTCACAACCACATTGTGGACACAGCGTGAATCGATGCACCACTCGCATCTGACAGAATACATCAATCCATATAACCCTAATTATCAGCAAGTACACCAGCAACTGACCCAACTGGGCATGAATAATGAACAAATATCAGTTTATCTGGCAAAACAGATTACTCATCAAGGATTAATTATCTCTGCTAATGAGATATTCTGGCTTTCAGCGGGTATATTCTTGGCCTTGACGCTATTGATCTGGCTGGCAAAACCACCTTTTTCTCCTGGCGGTAAAGATCACGGGGGAGCACATTAACTGATTACCTTGAATCTATTCAGTAAACTGACTTTAACGGGAGTATTTGCTCCCGTTATGAAACATGTGGGTTTAAACATATTAGAAGAAAAACAATTGCTCAATCACATAATCTTTCTAAATAAATTTTCATAATAGTGCGAATTTGCAATCTTGTCCCGCGCGCCGCGCGGGACAAGATTTACTCCTATCATTTTGAAACGCTATTTAGGTTCTTAGCAAATTGAGCTATTGGATTCACTAAATTATCCGCAAACTTAAAACTCTGAGCCGGATCAGACAAATCGAGCATCTGACGATTGTTAGCAATTTGCAGGCGATTCAAACAACAACGTTTAATTTCTGGAGTAAACAGATCATAACGCTCAAACTGTTGGCTAAATTCTGGATGCTGAGATTGGTAACTCAAAATACAATCCGCCACCCTCTGCCAAAATTGTTCTTGCGCATACCCTGCCTGTTCATCAAGGATTGCCGCTAGATAACGAAATACACCATCGAATACATCGGACAAAATCGTCAGTGTTTTCATTTCTTCCGGCATATTAACTTTCACGCGGCTGGCTTTTTCTGGCAATTCTGCGTCAGGGTCCATAACCAGGATCTCTTCTGCCAAATCTTTCATAAAAATATATTGTGGAATGTGGTTTTCCAACACCATAATAATATTTTCGCCGTGCGGCATAAACATCAGGTCATAAGCATATAAACAATGCAATAAGGGTAAGAAATAGCAATTTAGATAACGACGAATCCATTCGTCAACTTGCAAACCAGATGCCGATATCAAGGCGGGTAAAAAAGCCTGTCCATGTTGATCGTAATGTAATAATGCAGCCATCGTCATCACATTTTGGTTCGGCTCAATCAATTGCAATGGATTTTCTCTCCACAATGCCGCCATCATTTTCTTATAAGGCGTATCCCCCTGAATAGCTTGCTCATAATAACTATTTCTGAACCCTATACTGGCAACTTCTCGCAAAATTCGGAAGCCACATCCTTGTAAAACTTGGTCTTTTTGTACCAAATCAAATAGCCAATCGTTGATACCGGGTGTTGTCGCCATGTAATAAGGTGATAACCCCCGCATAAATCCCATATTAAGGATAGAGAGAGCCACTTTGACATAGTAACGTTGAGAATGACTACGATTAAACAGAGTTCGTATTGACTGCTGCGCCTGATAAGTATCAGTTCCCTTGCCTAAGTACACCAATTTCCGACTGGCAAGATCGTGAGCAAACACCGAGGGTAATTTATTTTGCCATTGCCACGGATGGAAAGGCATCAATAGATATTCTTCCGGGTTCAGCCCCAACAAAATAAGTTGATGGTTAAATTTATCAATCTCAGATTGCCCCAATTCCTGCTCTAGCAGTTGTTGGTAACTGAGTTGTTCAATGCAGGCAAAATGGGCTTTACTCTTATGGGCAGCCAGCCATATCAAATGCATTTCTGAAGCAGATTCAGGGCTAAAATTCTGGAAATCTTCTGCATCAAAGCCAATACGCCCATTATTGGCAACAAAAATGGGATGTCCTTCCATCATTTCAGCTTCAATCGTCTGAAAGTCCGCATTAACCAGATCTTCAACACTGATGCCATCACGACGATGCTTAAATGCGCTGCTATGCAGGGTACTGGTCAATTCTTCCAAATAAGTCGGCATCACACTATCACTGATACCCAGTTGCGTTTTGAATTCTATGACAAAAGCAATGAGATCCGGTTCAACCCAATCACCTGCTTGCATTTTTCGCAATGAATCAGCATCAATAAACCAGTGATCCAAAGCAAGTCTGCGTGCTCGAAAGTAATAGTTAACGGTGTGTTCATGGTTATCTAAACGATAACAGTGATAACCTTCTTTATCGGTTTCTTCTGTCACTTGCTCTGGAGACAATAAACATTCATGGGTAAATTCCGAAATAGCTTTGCGTAAATGCAGACGATTAACTTTCTGCCAAATAGCCGGATTTAAATGATTCACAAAGGAATGGTTTTGGTTTGTCAGTTCTGATAATACATCTGTATTTAATGCCATTTGATGCTGTTCCCTCGTGCAAAATGCCAATCCTGCCATTTTGTGTGGCAACTGTACGGCTCTTTCGTAAACAAAACCCGCTCGTAAATTAAGACGATGAATTTTTTCATTTCGGATATTTGGTTCAACGACAATTCGTTTAGTCGCAGGGTTACTGAAAATAAAAGCAATGACTGTCTGGAAAATTCCCCACGTAAACTGTCTGATTTTTCGTTCTGACGGGGCAACCAGAATATGCATCCCCATATCACCAGAACGAGCTGGGTAATATTTTCCTATCAGATCTTCTTGTGCACGGTAGCATTCCAATAAAAAAGCAGGTTGCCCTTGATATATTCCAATGAAGACAGAATTAGGCTGACGAGTCAGCAGCTCTTGATAAAAATCATTGACTTGCTGTTTAGTTTGACCCTGCATTCCCCAATAATAGGCATAATCCCGATTAACCCAATCAGTAATCACTGCAATATCATTTGCTAAAGACAGCGGACGCAAGGAAAATGTCCCCAACTCAGGAAACGTTTTTTCAAATAATACAGTAGCAACAGTAGACATCAGATAACCTCTTCACTAACAACACCAAATTGTTGGAATGCAATGCTTTTCTCTATCACATAATGTTCATTTCCCGTGATTTCTTGAATTAAACGAGAGTTTCGGTAGCTCGCCATTCCCAAATCAGGTGTCACAAAACCGTGGGTATGAAGTTCAACATTCTGTACGAAAATTTCATTGTTACGGTCAATGCTATAATTGCGTTGAACATCATAGCGCCCTTTCTCATCCCAACGGATAAGATGCCGTATATCCTCGATAAAATCAGGCGTTTGATATTGATAACCTGTAGCAAGCACGAGACCCTCTGTTGCCAAAGAAAATTCGGCTTCCTGTTCTCGCTGGAATAAATCCAGTACTAACTTTTCTGGTGTATCTGAACCTGTTGCTATATGACGTACTTGCCGTAATTCACTATTGGTATACAACGCGGCATTCAATTTCCCATTCAGCCGCTTAGTGTACATCAAATCGAAAATTTCATTGATGAGTGAGCTGTTAATACCTTTGTACAGCGATTTTTGCGTACGATTCAGCGCATCACGCTTGTTTTCTGGCAAACCATAGAAATAATCCACATATTCAGGTGACGTCATTTCCAATGTTAGCTTGGTATATTCGAGAGGGAAGAAACGCGGGGAACGCGTTACCCAATTGAGCTGATAGCCGTAAACATCAATGTCCCCAAGCAAATCATAAAAAATTTCCGCTGCACTCTGCCCACTTCCCAACACAGTGATGGATTTCTTCTTCTGTAAAGCGGATTTATTTTTCAAATAACTTCCTGATGTCGCTATCCATTGGGTAAAAGGTCTACAACATTTTGGAATATAAGAGGAAGGACCTGTCCCCAGTACTAACTTTTTGCAAAAGAATTCATGTTTTTCTCCCGTTATTGTATCTGCGCAGTGCAAAACATAATGCGAAGATGCAACGTCATGACTGATACTTTCAACACGGGTATTAAAACGCAGATTAGACAACTGCTCTGCTGCCCACTGGCAATATTGGTTATACTCTTTGCGCATCAGGAAAAAACTTTCCCGAATGTAGAATGAGTAAATACGACCTTTCTGCTTAATATAATTAAGGAAACTCAATGGATGCGTCGGAGATGCCAATGTCACCAAATCCGCCATAAAGGGCGTTTGCATTGTTGAATTTTCCAACATCATACCTGGGTGCCAATCAAAAGCAGGTTTCTGATCAATAAACAGGCTGCTAACCCCTGATATTGGCTGTACCAAACAGGCTAATCCCAGATTAAATGGGCCAATTCCAATCGCAATAAAATCATAAATTTTGGTTGTCATAATCACTCCTCATCAATGCCATTTATTTGGAAAACAACTTAATTTGAAAAATAACAATCATTGTTTTCCAACGAATTCACTACTGGAGAACACAATATCTGTCAGTAACAGATTTCCCTGAGCAACTATCTCATTCACAATTTCTTGCAAGTGCTGCTGAGTCGTTGCTGGATTAAGAAAAGTAAATTTCAGATATTGCCTCCCCTCGATTTTTGTTCCGGCAATAATGCAATTTCCTTCTCTAAGCAACGCCTTACGGATATCAGCATTGAGGCGATCAAGATGATCTTCAGAAAGTGGTTGCATTGGCATAAAGCGAAAAACCAATGTACTCAACACAGGTTGATGAACGAGTTCAAAACAAGCGTATTCTTTCATCAAACGATATGCGGTCTGCGCCGTATCCAGTACCTTGTCAAATGCCTGACCAAGTTGTTTAGCCCCCATAATTCGCAAAGTCAGCCACATTTTTAGGGCATCAAAACGACGGGTCGTCTGAATACTTTTATTCACCAGATTGGGGGTGCCTTCCTGAACTGCGCTCAGAGGATTCAAATACTCTGCGTGGTAAGTCAGATGGGAGAAATGTTGTTTATTTTTGATAAAAAAGGCACTGCAACTCACTGGCTGGAAAAAAGATTTATGGTAATCCACTGTGACAGAGTCTGCCCGTCCTATCCCCTGAAGCAAATGCGTATGGCGGGATGAAACTAATAACCCACCTCCATAAGCCGCATCAACATGCAACCATACACCATACTGTTGTGCCAGATCAGCAATCGCAGGTAATGGATCAATACTACCGAAATCAGTTGTGCCTGCCGTTGCCACAATGGCAAAAGGAATATTTCCTTCCTCAAGACACTGTTTGATACAAGCCTCCAACATCTGAGGTGACATACAAAATTCATGATCATGCGGAACCGAAATAACAGAGTGATATCCTAATCCCAGTATCGCCGCTGCTTTCTGTGTGCTGAAATGGCTAACAGATGAAGTGAATATACGCAATTTATGAAAATCAGCGGGCAAACCATGCAATTGATTTTTATGCTCTGGATTACGCTGATGACAGAACCAATCCCGTGCCAATAACATCGCCATTAGATTTGATTGGGTTCCACCACTCGTGAATATTCCATCGGCTTCTTTTCCCAACCCTAATTTCTCCAGCGTCCAATCAAGGATTTTTTGTTCTATCAATGTCCCACCAGCACTTTGATCCCATGTATCTACTGATGAATTGATAGCGCCAATTATTGTTTCCGCAATCACGGCGGGTAAGACAAGTGGACAATTCAGGTGAGCGACATATTTAGGATGATGAAAATAAACCGCATCTTTAATATAAAGATGTTCTAATTCTTCCAAAGCCAGATCCCAAGAATCCAATGGATTATCCAGATTGACACTGGAAAATAATGGTGATAATTCCTTTGGAAGGACTCCACTAAATGGTTTGTTTGTCTGTCGTAATATTCTTTTAATCTTAACAATAGCCTCATAAGCATTTTCTAAATAACGCTCGGTATTATCCCCATTAAACAAATATTGATAAAAATGGCCATCTTCCAAATAACCACTTCCCATTAAAGGTGTCTTTTTAGCCAACGGTTCGGCAATAATTTGAACTTTGTCAGGCATTATATATCCTTAATTTTTATATTCTCTATATTTCAAGTTGTCAATTTTCTGGCTGTGAACCTAAGAACATTAAATATCTTAGATAATTGCTCGACATTATTTTTAAAACATTAAGTGCCTTCATTAGCTAATGAGGGCAAAGATATATCATCAATCCATGATGATTTTTTATTTTCGTAATAAATAGATATAGATAGTTTTTACTATTTATGCCGTCGATTCAAGAGGACAGTCGTGACAATTTCCCACTCCGGGTAGTTTATTTCTTTGGCAACAACAGCGGCGTTGTATTACATTGTTTTTCATAATCACAGTTCGATAAAGCGGGTTGTCCCTGCCATCAGGCAAAGTTTGTTCAAAGAAAAGATCCTGGATTAATCTATCATATTGTTCTTTATCCATTCTTTCTTTAAAATTATTTAAGTACCAATGCATAACATAACCAATGTTATTCCACAATAAACGTCCATTTATTCCTCGATAAGATTCAATCTTCTCACACACAGGTATAATGTGCCGATCTAACATAGAATGATAACGTTCCAATAAAGAAGCAGATTCATTCAACCATGTTAATTGGTAATAAACAACATTTGGCCGGCCTGTTTCATGAAACTCAATTTGAAAGAGACTATAATCTGTATCAACAGGCTGCGGGTATTCCAATAACATGAGCATCATTGGCGGAACAATTAATCCAAAATACCACTGAGCCCATAAAGAATAAAGTCCTTTCTGATTTGGCTTTAACTCATTATGACTATAATATGAATCTTGGTAGCTTTTTATCAATAATGGGAAATTTTCATCATTCGACCATTGGTAAAACCCCATACTTTCTGACGGAATATTTTCTGAGTTTATTTTTATTGATGAATTAAAATGATCAAATGCACCACCAAATAGGTTAGTGATATCTTCAATTGTTATTTCAGATGCCACTTCAATAGAGTTCTGATTATTTTCGTTTATCATTCCATACTCTCCTATCACCTATTATCAACCTTAACCTATACCTAATAAACTTCAAGTTGCATCTTCAAGTACGCTGAGTCTATATCCCATCATTCATTGATTTTATATTTAGGGATAATCAATGGCTTATTAGATTCAGGATCACGAATAATCCGGCATGCCAAACCAAATACAGCGGCAATATTCTGTACTGTGACAATTTCCTCTGGAACACCTTCAGCATAAACCTGACCTTCTTTCATCATAATTAGGCGCGAGGCATAGCGCAGAGCCAGATTAATGTCATGTAAAACCAATACCAGCGTTTTGCCTTGTTGATGCAAACGCTGACAAAGGTCAAGCAGTTCAATCTGGTGAGAAATATCCAAATAAGTGGTTGGTTCATCTAACAAAATAATCGGCGTCTGTTGTGCCAACGTCATCGCAAACCAGGCACGCTGACGCTGGCCTCCTGACAGCTCACTCACTAAACTTTGCGACATATCCCATAAATCCACTGCTTTCAGCGCATCATTAACCACTTTCTCATCTTCTGCCGACCACTGGCGCAGGAAAGATTGATAAGGATAGCGCCCGCGAGAAACGAGATCATAAATAGTCAGTGCCTCAGTGATGGCGGTACCTTGCGTCAGCAATGATAACTCTCGCGCAACGGATTTAAGTTTATAACGGTGGATATTGGTTCCATCCAGCAAAACTTCACCACGTTGAGGCGGCATACTGCGACTGATCGCCCGCAATAGTGTTGATTTCCCACATCCATTCGGGCCAATGATGACACTGAATTCACCGTCATGAATGGCGAGGTTAACGCCATCAATAATGGTTTTTTTACCATATGCCAGTGAAAGATCATGGGCTTTTAACCGTGAAGTCACTTCTGGGGAATAAGCATCCGATGACATTATCGCGTTCTCCTTAATTCGGCATACAGTAAATACATCAAATAAACACCACCCACCACCGCCGTAATCACACCGACGGGCAAACGCGCTGTCGTTGGTAATAACAGGGTCATTAAATCAGAAACCAGCATCAACAAAGCGCCTACCAGTGCCGTGCAAAATAGTGCAGAGCCTTTATTCCGTACCAGTCGTCGGGCAATTTGCGGGGCAGATAAAGCGATAAATGCTACTGGCCCGACAACCAATACCGACATGGTGGCAAAAGTCACTGCGAGTAATATGCTGGCTATCTGGATAAAGCGCACAGGTACACCAAGGGTATTGGCGATATCATGGCCCAAATGGGTATAGTTCAATTGCCTGCCCAGCCAAAATAAAACGGGAATAAACAACACCATGCCGCTGATCAGTGCCACATTTTGCCAGTTTTGACTGGCAAGGCTGCCTCTCAATAATGCTTTCAGTTGTTGAGCTTGCTCAAGGCGAATATTCGAAGAGGCAAACTCGACAACCGCCGTGCACAGTGCAGCAATCGCAATTCCCGAAATAATAATCTTGTTAGCCTGCATATTGCCAATGCCGGCACCACTACCGAGATAGATCAACAATACGGCAATCATAGCGCCTGATAATGCCCCCACTGGAACAGGCAATACATCAGGCCAAACCACCATTGCCATGACAATACCGACTGCCGCTCCACCATTCACACCGATAATATCTGGACTACCGAGTGCATTACGGGTCGTAAGCTGAAACAGGGAGCCGGAAAGTGCCAATGTTATTCCGGCTCCGATTGCGACTAAGGCTCTCGGTAAGCGGATCTCTGTTAAGATAAACGCTTGATAAGGGGTTTCGGTCAGTAAAAAAGGATTATCCATCCCTTCCCTGCCCATCGCTAAAGAGAGATAAAAAAGCCCCACAATCAGCAACAACATGGAAAAAACGATTCTGCTGACCTGCCACTCAGGTGCGATAAAAACAGCATTTCCCATCTTGAATGTTTTCGTTTTTGGCGAATGAATCAATGTCATCATTTACTCCGCCATCATCTTTTGGGAGCGACTTTTCGCCACTAGATAAAGGAGAGGCGCCCCAATACTCGCCGTAATAATACCAACCATGATTTCTTCCGGCGCTATCAGTAATCGGGCAACGATATCGGATATCAACAACAAACAAGAGCCAGCCAGCAGGCAATAAGGCAGCAACCAGCGAAAATCATTACCCACCAGCGCCCGCATTAAATGAGGGGCCGCCAGACCAACAAAAGCAATTGGCCCCGCCATTGCCGTCGCTGCCGCCGCTAGCATGGTGGCACTGAGCAAAGACACGATTCGGGTTCTGGCAACATTAGCCCCCAATGAACCCGCGATCCCTTCGCCAAAAACCATCACATTCAGGGAAGCTCCCAAGGAAAGCGCCAATATCACGGCCAATAACAAATACGGGATCAACAAACTGGCTTCATTTAATGACATGGAGCTTAATGAACCAATCGACCAAAAACGATAGCTGTCCATTACCTGTGGAGACAGCAAGATGACGCCTTGTACCAGTGCAAACAGGCAAGTATTAATGGCGGCGCCAGTTAAAACCAATCGGACGGGGTTGGTATGACGTGATCCCCCACTAAGCAAGTAAAATAAAAGCGTGGACAGGCCTGCACCGATAAATGCTGTCCAGAATCGAGGTATGCCATCTAGAACCGGAATAAAAGAGAAACATACCACTGTTGCCGCAGCGCCCGCATTGACGCCCAACAACCCAGGATCGCCCAGTGGATTACGCAATAATCCTTGTGTGACTGCCCCCGCTAATGCCAACGCTGCACCCGCCATTAACCCAATCAGGGTGCGCGGTTCACGCGTATTGATCACTAAATCGTAATAACTGCCACTCTCTCCCCACCAGTAATGGTGCCAAACGGCCGACAGAGGCAATGATTTGGAACCCAGACTTAAGCTGGCAGCCATGCAAAAACAGGTCAACACGACCATGAATACTAACCCCAAAATAAGGGCGGTTCGCCGTTTAGGGTTCATCATGTTTGGCTATCTCCTGCTTCAATAATTCCTGTTTTAACAGCGGCATAAATTTCGGCAATCCCCAGCGTAAACTCAGCGGGGAACCATAGGACATAGACATAACAATTGATTGATCGGTCAACGGAATATATCCCCCCTGCTTAACCGCACGAATGGAACGAAATAGGGGTTGGGCTTCCGTCTCTTGACGCTCTTTTTCACTGTTATACCAAGTGACCAGAATATCTGCTCCATTCAGTAAGTCGGCGTTCTCCAAACCGATATTGGCGGCAAAATTGCCGAAAGGGGCAGTCAAAGAATCGACCAATGAAAGCAGGGATAAACCAAGGTGCACCAACGTATCAACACGGGGGTCATTTTTAACGTAGATCGATAAGGTATTACTGGTCGTTCCCGCTTTAATATAGGCAAAATGATAACGTGCAATATTCGGAATAGCGTTTCCTGTCTGAGTCAGCATACTATCCAGTTCAGCAATCAGTTTCTTACCTTGTTCTGTTTTATCCAACACTTGCGCTGCCAGCGCAATCTGCTGCCGGGGTGTTGTTTGCCACGGTTTTTCTGGATAGGCAATGACGGGGACAAAATGGGATAAGTGATCGTAATTTTCCTGCGTAATACCCGATTGTGTTGCCAGAATGAGATCCGGCTGCAAATTGATGATCTTTTCAATATCCAATTCAGGATACATTTCAATAATGGCGGGCAATGTTGCACCACGACGTTCAATTTCTTCCCTGAACCACGGCAAATAGCCGTCAAAATCTCCACCCCAGCGATGGGACTCAATACCAATGGGAACAATGCCCAAATCCAATAGGATATCTTCCGACCCCGTTCCCAATGCCACAATCCGTTGTGGCGGTTGGTTAATCACCGCCGTGCCCAGCGCAGTGGTAACGGTTTTCGGATAACCCATGGTATTCGTCGGTAATTTGTCTGGCGTTGTCGCGTTATCACAACCTGCCAGCAAACTCACCAGTAATATCAACGGTACGGCGACCCGCATTTTGCAACGCGTCAAAGCCATTGCTTGTTGTCTAACTTGTTGCCCAAATAGATAAAAATACATTGTCGCCGTCCGTGATCTCATTAGAACTTGTAACTCAAGGTTGCTTCGACATTACGTGGAGCACCATAGTAGTACTGGGTGTAACTCCCATACGAGGTATAGTATTTCTTGTCAAACAGGTTATTCAGATTCACCGTCAGGGAGAGATCCGGTGTGAATTGATAACGTCCCATCAAGTTAACGGTAGCAAAACTGCTTTGGCCATCCTGACGATTTCCTTTCGGACTGCTCAGCTCCCGGCGTGTTTTATCCTGCCAGTTAATACCGCCACCCAACGTTAAATCATTCATCATGCCCGGCAAGGTATAAGTCGTGAATAATTTGAATAAGCGATTTGGGTCCTCCGTATTAGTACGTTTACCCCCTGGCATAGTGGCACGGAATTGGGTGTAACCCGCATAAATACGCCAGTCATCGGTAAGTTGCCCGCTAACTTCCGCTTCAAAACCACGGGTTTTTACGCCATTGGTGGCATAATAGACTCTGGCATTTTTAGGAATTCCGGGCGCTAATGGTTTTCCTGAATTATCTTCCGCCGTGTAGTTATTTTGGCGGATCTCAAAAACGGCCAATGAATAATCAAGGCCGTTATCAAAAGCGACACCTTTCAGACCCAACTCATAATTTTCGCCTGAAACCGGTTTAAGCAGTTGGTTATTGCGATTAATTCGACTTTCCGGGTCAAAAATTTTGGTATAGCTGCCATAAACAGAGAAATCTGGCGTGATGTTGTAAACCAATCCACCGTATGGCACAAATTCATGTTTATAGTCTGCATTTTGCGGTGTACCAAAACTATCACCACGGGTTTTCCAAGAGGTGAGACGTCCGCCGAGGATCAATGTCACAGGTTCTGCCAGAGAGAGCTGAGTGACGGCATAACCGGCGGTTTGTTCGATATAGCCATGAGATCCAGTATTTCTCGTTTTACTCCATGTGGGTTCTGGATAACCCCAGGAAGACCGGGTAAAGTCACCTATTGGAAAATCCGGGCAACGACGTGATTTCATACATGGCGCCCAGTAATAATCATTCTGGAAATTCTGCTTTTGGTAATTCAAACCAAAGCTGGCGTGGTGGTTACGCCCCAATAACCCATAATCACCATTGAGTTGTAAATCAACATTACGCTGGCGACGAGACCCATCAATCAAGGTTATATTACCCGGATACATACCCACATTAGTGACCGGATCAGGATATCCCGTTGCCCATAATACTTTCTGATCAAGCACGTTGCTGTCATAAGTAAAGGTGCCTTTCACGCTCCAGCCATTATCAAATTTGTGCTGCAAGCTGGTAAAAGCAGAGAACGACCGTACCTTAGAGAAGGTCCAATCAGGTGCATAGCTATTACTGCGTTTGTAATCCGTTTTGCTGCCATCGTTAAAATAAATCGGCAAACCACCAGACATCCCACCACGAGTATGGTTGATTTGGTAATCAGTCCCAATAGATAACAAGGTATTCTCTGTCAGATCGGCTTCCAGGATGCCGTAGAAAGGATATTTTTCATGCTTGTCACGGTCAATAAATGAATTGGAACGCTCATAGGCGGTGACAAAACGTCCCCTGATTGTCCCGTTTTCATTTAATGGACCCGATAAATCAAGGCTAGTTCGCCACTTATCCCAAGAACCACCACCTAACGTAGCTTCACCCCGAAAATCACGGGTAGGACGTTTGCGGATCACGTTCACTGCCGCAGAAGGCGTACCTGGCCCTACCATTAAACCCGCAGCACCACGCACCACCTCAAGACGATCAATGATGGCCGTATCCAGCAGGTTATCACCATAGTTAAAACGGATGTCGTAAAAAGTCGGGACACCATCACGCAGCATATTTTTGACCGTCATTCCTCTTGAAGAGAAAGTGAAACGATCGCTGTCAGCTTGATGGACAGTCATACCTGTGATGCTGTCGATAGCACTTTTCACGCTATTCAGGTTTTCATCCAGCATACGTTGCTTGGTCATGACGCTGACGCTCTGTGGTGTTTCACGCGCAGATAAATTCAAACCTGTCGACGTTACCATAGAAGAGGTGTTATACATGCCGGTGTCTTCCGTAATACCTTCATGCCCTGACGATATGGGTGCTGCCGTTACGATAATTTTATCGTTCTTTCCTTGTGTTTCTTCTGCCATAGCCACACTATTTCCCGCCAAAATCAGCGGGATTATCAAAGAAAGCATGGTTCTTTTGGTCAAATGATTCTGTTGCAAAATTAAATTTGTCACTCTATTTATCCCGTTACCAAAATGATTTGTTGTTATGTTTACCTTGATATTTCCATCATCCATCTGCCTCAAATACGACAGAGTATTTTTCTCGCAAAGCGTGAAGCGGATTCACTAAAGTTCCAGCAAATTTTAGATTTTTCTCGCGATCATCCAGATCGATCATCTGTTGGTTATTCGCCATTTGCAGGCGATTCAGACAAGTACGTACAAAATCGTGCTTAAACAGATCAAATTTGCGGAATTTTTCTATCTGATGCAGATGTTGTGATTGATAGCGGTGAACACAGTGGGCAACCAATTCCCAGAAACGTGCTTCTGGCAAGGCGAGATGTTTTTGCAACAACGGAATCAAATAGCGGAAGAAACAGTCAAAGATATCGAGGAAGATATAGTTAATCTTCATCTCATCCTTGATAGTGACATGCAGGAAATCAATCTCTTCGGGCAATTCAAGATCGCCATTCAAAATGGCAATTTCTTCGCCAATATCTTTCATCAGCATTTTTACCGGTACATTGTTTTCCAGTACCAGCATCAAGTTTTCACCATGTGGCATAAAGACCAAATCGTAGGTGAAGAAGGAACGCAACAGTGGAGAAAGGTAAGCATCCAGATAGCGTGATACCCAATCTTCTACGGATAGACTTGAATCCTGGACTAAAGCAGCAACAACCGAACCGCCTTCTCGGTCAATATGTAACAGTGATGCCATGGTCATTAGGCGTTGATTCTCTTTCAGAATCGTCATGGGACTTTCACGCCATAGTGCAGACAGCATTTTTTTATGCGGGTTATCCTTCTTGATGGCGGATTCAAAGTAGTGGTTGAAATAACCCATTGCTGCCCGTTCCCTCAATATGGTGAATCCCTTTTCCTGGAAGAAGGTATCAGCTTCAACCAAGTTGCCAAGCCACTCATTGACTTGAGGCGTCGTTACCATACTGTGTGGATCTAATCCACGCATAAATCCCATATTGAGAACGGACAATGCGGTTTTCACATAATTTTTCTTAGGCTGGCTAATATTGAAAAATGTGCGAATAGACTGTTGGGCTAAATAACGATCATGACCTTCACCAAGGTAAACAATTTCTTGTTTGGCAATATCCGCAGCAAAGCTAATGGCAATACGGTGCTTCCATTGCCAAGGGTGTAGAGGCATCAGATAATAATCAGACAGCTTTAATCCTAATGACTGCATTTGCCGTTCAAATTGGGCGGGCAGATATTTATCTAATTCTTCTGCTACTAACTGTGAGTAAGAAAGTGAAGACAGTGCAGAGAAAACGGTTTTCTTTCGATGTACTGCAATCCAAATTAATGTGACTGGATGGGCGCTTTCTGGCGCGTAATCCAAATAGTCATCAGCATCAAAACCAATGCGGCCATTATTAGCAATAAAGACCGGATGCCCCTCGTTCATTGATGTTTCTACTGTTTGATAATCTGCTTGTGTTAAATCCTGTGCAGTCAGTCGGTTTTTTTGATATTTAAAAGCATGACCATAGAGGGTACTGGAAATTTCATCGAGATAAATTGGCAGTAACTTCTCAGAAATATCCAGCAATGGGTGCAACTCAATAATCAACTCGATGGCATCTAAAGGTTGAAGTTGACCATGACTAACTTTGGATATTGATGCAGCATCAATATCCAAGTGATCAAGCTGGTAGGCTTGTGCTTGAAAACGGTATTGGAAATTATCTATTTCAACAGAATAGTCTTGCCCTTCACCATCATGGACTGGAGTAATCAGTTTTTCGTGACAAAGTTCGCGCAATATTTTTGCTACAAGATGTCGATTGGCATGCAGCCAGTTTTCCTTAGTTAAATGGGAGGTTTGATACCCCCAACAAGTATTCAACGAACGCATTTAATAAAGCCCTTTCATCCATATTCTGCATACCCCTGTTTCCATACAAGAACACGGCTAACGGGGTGATACATTTCTCTATAAATTTCTGGATATCACTATCCAATTAGTGGGGTATTAATTTTGGCTCACGAAAATTAGGGTATTTCTTCTTTGTTTAGTTAAATGATAATTAAAACCATTACCATTAACAACCATAAAAAAGTAAATTTTTTAGAGTAATTAGCTAACTTATTTAATAACACAGATTAATAATATGGATAAAACCATAAATGGCATGATTTTTATGTGTGTTATTTTAAATCTTATTGTATTAATCCAGCATCAAATTTAATAATTTCATTTTAAATAATAACAAATGTTTTTATTTAATTTGGTGAAACACTTTTCATTACGGTATTAAATGGATTTTCATCATAGTGATACATTCAAATTATGAAGACTCTTTACTCCTCGCGCCGCGAGGAGTAAAGAAGTAATCGACAATTTTGAATTGTTATTTAAAAACAAACTCAATAAATTAAAAAAAACAAAATAAAGCCCTGACTAAATAGTCAGGGCTTTATTAATAACGAAAATTGAACTATCTCTTCTATTTTCAAGTCACTATTCTTTGACAAATGGCAACTTGAAATCTATTCCAGAGATAAGTTAAACCTTATTCTGACGCCACCATTCCGCTAACATAATACCGGTTGCAACGGAAACATTTAGGCTTTCCACGCGCCCCGTTCCACCAATAGAAAGACGAATGTCACCATCTTCCCAAGTGCTGTCACTTAATCCGTCGCTTTCCTGACCCAATACCAAGACCATTTTTTCTGGTAATGTGGCTTGTGCCAGTGCTGTGCTGCCTTTATGACTGGATGTCGTCACAATGGTGTAGCCTTCATCGCGGAATTTATTCAGCGTAGCTGTAAACCCATCGGCATCAATGCCTTTGATGTGTTCAGCACCGCCTTCTGCGGTACGAACAGCCGCGCCTGATTCCAGCAGCGCGGTATCCTGCAAAATCACACCTTGTACACCAAAATGCGCACAACTACGCATAATGGCCCCAAGGTTATGTGGGTTACCCACGTTTTCCAATGCCAGCACACAATCTTTTGCCGGTGCCTGCTGCAAATAGGTTTCCGCATCCAAGCCATTGCGTTTCTTAATCAGGAAACATACGCCGCCGTGGTGCTCTGTGCCTGATGCTTTCGCCAGCTCTTCGTCATCCACCACATGGTAAGCCTTGCGATTTGCCGCCATCCATTTCAGGGCATCGCGAAAACGCGGGGTGACTGATTGCACAAACCAAGCCCGAACAATCGCATCAGGACGGCTCTGAAACATTGCCTGACACGCGTTTTCCCCATAGATACGGGTTTCCTCCAGACGCTGACGGCGAAGCTGTTCAGGATCAATGTGACTTTTGCCACTAATCCCATTGTGATCTGGTTTAAGCGATTCTCCCTCTGGACGGGAGATTGTTCTCCACGGAGAACGATCATCTGAGCGAGGCGGGCGCTCATTGCCACGACGGCGGTCACCCTGCTCACGCCCTTTGCCAAACGGACGGTTATCATTTTTACGGCCGCCACTGTTTCTACGACGATCTCCGTCCTTACGGCTATCGTTATTGTCCTCATTATTGCGGACATACATGACTTTGACTTTGCCGCTCTTACCACTATAGGAATCGTTCATTTATTTCTCCAACTGCGTTATGGCGCGAAGATTACCCGATGTGCGCGCCCGAAGCTACCTCTGGCAACGACAATCCATTAAAATATCCGCTAATTTTTTACTGGCTTTATTCACGAACATGTTTGAGTTCTTAAATGAGAAATAACAACGCCGTTTATCAGCTTCGCCAACACCGCCTTGCCCGCTCTACCCGCCCTTTTCAGGCAAGAGGGTGTCGGGTGCAGCGTTGCCTGCATTGTTTATTACCCCAAAAAAAATGTCTGTGTGAAATGATCTCACCTGCAAATGCGGCAAGCCGCTTCTGTCTCATCATGTTTGATACTGAGCCGATGAAGCCCAGCAATACCGGAAAGTTGATTGCAGATATCCTGCCCGATACACTTGCTTTTCTCTGGTCCAGAACCGAGCCTGATCCACACATGCTTGAAGCATTACGCGATCCAACCCGACAACCCTATCTGATCTTCCCAGACAGTTATGCTACGCCTCCCCGCATGGTGTACCAGAAGCTCCCTGCGAACCAGAAACCACCGCTGTTCATTATATTGGATGGTACTTGGCCTGAAGCAAGAAAAATGTTTCGCAAAAGCCCATATTTGGATGATATTCCCCTATTGTCCATTAATAGTATTGCCAAAATGGACTATTTACTTCGGATACCTTCCAGAATGGAGCAACATTGTACCGCTGAAGTCGCGGCGGCGGCACTGGAATTGGCAGGGGATGTTGGCGCATCGCAGTCATTGTTGGGCCATTTCAATCACTTTCGTGAACAATATCTGGCCGGAAAATCGAATCATCTGTAGGAATAAATCACAATAATGGTTGACAATCTGCGCTAAAGTCACTGATGGTGGCTAAAGTTATTCATGCTAATGGTTTAAGCAACAGTGATTGTTTATTGATGTAATAACTGATAAGGAACCCCCAGAAATGAGTCAGCGTGGACTTGAAGCATTATTGCGCCCTAAATCGATCGCCGTTATTGGGGCTTCTGAAAAGCCGGAAAAAGCCAGTTCAGTGTTGATGCGGAACTTGTTAATGGGTGGGTTTACGGGACCGATTCTTCCCGTAACACCAAACAAATATGCCGTTCTGGGTGTATTAGCTTATCCTTCTATCGATAAATTACCCCTGACGCCAGACTTGGCGGTGATCTGTACCCATCACAGTCGCAATTTGCCTTTACTGGAGCAACTGGCTCAACACGGATGTAAGACCGTCATTATTTTATCGTCTCCACCCTCACAATTCACGGAATTGAAGCAGTGCAGCCAAAAGCATCATATTCGGATTCTGGGGCCAAATAGCCTTGGCATTTTAGCCCCCTGGAGCGGACTGAATGCCAGTTTTTCGCCCATTCCTATCCTTAAGGGGAAACTGGCGTTTATTTCACAATCGGCAGCAATATCAAATACCATTCTGGACTGGGCTAATCATCGCAATATTGGTTTTTCGTATTTTATTGCCTTGGGTGACAGTGTTGATATTGATATCGATGACTTGCTCGACTTTCTGGCAAGAGACAGTAAGACCAGTGCTATTTTGTTGCATCTCGAACATATCAGCGATGCCCGACGTTTTCTTTCCGCCTCCCGCAGCGCTTCACGCAATAAACCCATTCTGGTCGTGAAAAGCAGCCGTACCCGAAAAGCACAACAGTTATTGGGAGAACAACAAAATTTCGATGTGGCTTATGATGCCGCCATTCAACGTGCCGGGTTACTGCGTGTACAGGATACACATGAAATGTTTTCCGCAGTGGAAACATTGAGTTTTATGCGGCCATTGCGCGGGGAACGTTTGTTAATCGTCAGTAATGGTTCCGCTCCGGCAGCCATGGCGCTGGATGAGCTATTCAGGAGGACAGGAAAACTCGCGATATTAGGAGAGGAAACGATAAACAGGTTGTCTGGCCTACTTCCCGACACGCTTCTTTTACGTAATCCCTTGGATATCGGTGATGACTCCTCAACCGAACGCTACATTGCGACACTCAAGCTACTTTTGGATAGCCATGATTATGATGCCTTGTTGCTAATCCATTCTCCTTGTGCCATATCCCACAGCCAAACTACGGCGGTTCGGGTGATACAGACCATTAAAGAGCATCCTCGTGGAAAATGGATCACTATTTTCACGAATTGGTGTGGAGAATATTCTTCACTGGAAGCCCGGCGTTTGTTTAGTGAGGCAGGTATTCCGACTTATCGGACCCCAGAAGGTGCCATTACCGCATTTATGCATATGGTGGAATATCAGCGCAACCAAAAACAACTCAAAGAAACCCCCTCCTTGCCAATTGGCATTACATCAAATACGGCCAGAGCCCATGAATGTATCCAGCAGGCCCTTGATAACGGGAATTTCCGGCTGGATACCCATGAGGTACAACCTATTCTTGATGCTTACGGTTTAAATACCTTACCCACTTGGATCGCTCATACCAGTGATGATGCCGTCAATATTGCAGAAAAAATTGGCTACCCCGTGGCTTTAAAACTCCGCTCACCGGATATCCCCCATAAATCAGAGGTTCAGGGCGTGATGCTTTACTTGCGTAATGCCGATGAACTGAAAACAGCAACGCAAGCGATCATTGAACGTGTCAAACAGAACTTCCCGCAAGCCAGAATTCATGGATTGTTAGTACAGAGCATGGCTAACCGGGCGGGTACACAAGAGCTGAGAATTTCTATTGAGCAAGATGAGATATTTGGCCCCTTAATCATGCTTGGGGAGGGAGGGGTTGATTGGGTACATGAAACACAGGCGGCTGTCGCCCTCCCGCCTCTTAATATGGCATTAGCCCGTTATCTGGTGATTCAGGCAATTAAGGGCGGCAAAATAAAATCAGGGGGGTCATTTTTGCCACTGGATATTCCGGCTCTCAGCCAGTTATTGGTCAGAGTATCCAATCTTCTGATCGATTGTCCCCAAATTACTCGCATGAATATTCATCCACTGCTTGCATCAGGCAATGAGTTCACCCTATTGGATGTGGCCATGGAGTTGACGCCTGTAACAGGCGATCCTCGCAAAAGACTGGCTATCCGGCCTTATCCCAACGAGCTGGAAGAAACTATCCATATAAAAGATAGTCTCGAATGTTTGCTACGGCCAATCCTGCCAGAAGATGAACCTCTGCTGAAGGAATTTATCGGCCAAGTGACAAAAGAAGATCTCTATTACCGCTATTTCAGTGAGATCAGCGAGTTTACTCATGACGATCTTGCCAACATGACCCAAATTGACTATGACCGAGAAATGGCCTTCGTGGCGATCCGTCATCCATCAACAACCCCTGAAATTATTGGTGTCGCTCGTGCCATGGCCGATCCCGATAATATCGAAGCAGAATTTGCGGTATTAGTCCGTTCAGATCTCAAAGGGGTTACGTTAGGCTATCAACTCATGACAAAGCTGATTCACTACGCAAGAGAACATGGTATTCAAACACTGACTGCTATCACCATGCCTGAAAACCGTAATATGATCCAACTGGCAAAAAAACTTGGATTTAACATTGATATACAGTTAGAGGATGGCATTGTTAATCTGATGTTGACGCTCTAGCAAAAAATAAATTCAGCATACATTTCATGATAAGTAGGAAAAATTCTCACTTCGTGATTAATCGCACAGACTTAACGCAATCAGCTTAAGAAAGTTAATTCATACTCACAATGAGCCAAACTAATGGTATCATCACCGGATCATTTTGATTCATACACCTTATGATGGTATTGATTCCATCTAAACTAAGAGAAAAAACGCACTGTGATGTTGTCCAAATTTAAACAAGCAAAACACCAACAACACCTTGCACAACTGCCTAAGCTATCGCAATCAGTTGCTGACATTGAGACACTTTATCAAACTAAAATGTTTCGCAGCACCTTATTGGAGCGTATAGCAAATGCCCAACAGCATATTTATATTGCCGCATTGTATTTAGAAAATGATGATGCAGGGCGGGATATTCTGACCGCATTATATACCGCTAAACAAAAACGCCCTGAGCTGGACATAAAAATCCTGGTTGATTGGCACCGTGCTCAACGTGGTCGTATTGGCGCAGAAGCAGTGGCAACAAATGCAGATTGGTACTGTTCTTTGGCTGAAAGCTACCCTGATGTCAACATTTCTATTTTGGGTGTTCCCGTCAACACGCGGGAAGCACTGGGCGTTTTACATCTAAAAGGCTTTATCTTTGATGATACGGTTATTTACAGCGGAGCCAGCATTAACGATGTCTATCTGCACCGCCATGAAAAATATCGCTACGACCGTTATCATTTGCTGCATAATGCTAAACTTGCCGCGATCATGAAGCAATTTATTGATGACAGCATTATTAGCGCTGAAGCCGTAAAAAATTTAACCAGCCACAATCGCCCTCGTAGTCTTGAAATTAAAAATTTGATCCGTCAATTTCGTGCTTCATTGAGAAATGCTGAGTATCACATTGAAAATCAAGCATCAAATGAAGAATTGGCGGTAACCCCTCTTGTTGGATTGGGCAAAAAGAATTTGCTGAATAAAACAATTTGCCATCTGATATCTTGTACCGAAAATAAGTTGGTTATCTGTACCCCTTATTTTAATTTACCTGCCGTGTTGGTGCGTGCAATATCGCGGCTGCTCCGCCAAGGGAAACAAGTTGAGATCATCATTGGTGACAAAACCGCTAACGATTTTTATATCCCACCAGAAGAACCCTTTAAGATCATTGGTGCGTTGCCTTATCTGTATGAAATTAACTTGCGTCGATTCACGAGCCGGCTGCAAAAGTTCATCGATAACCAGCAACTCACTATCCGGTTGTGGAAAGATCAAGAGAATACTTATCACTTAAAAGGGGTCTGGGTAGATAATAAATGGCAATTAATTACGGGTAATAATCTTAATCCTCGCGCATGGGGATTGGATCTGGAAAATGCCATTCTTATTCACGATCCCCATCAAGAGATGAAAGAGCAACGGGCAATGGAGTTGGATTGTATCCGTACTCATACAAAAATCATCCATAATTATCAGGAATTGGAGAGTATCCAGCTCTATCCTGTTAAGGTACGTAAACTGATACGGCGCTTACGCCGCATTCGGGTAGACCGATTAATCAGTAGAATACTGTAAAATAGATAATTAATTATCATTTTTTTGAATCCCCTCTCGCTATTGCCAGAGGGGATTTTTGTATCTTATTTATCAAGGCGCTATGATTTTAAAAAATAAATCATGGCGTAAATGACGATGAAAAAAGACATCATCACCTCGATAAAAAATATATTAATAATCTTCCCTATTTTGTTGAATACTTCTTGCTCTAATATACGTCAAGCAAATGATAACTGGACAGGGAAAGATAAAGCACAACATTTCCTGTTTTCTGCAATTGCAGCCACCGCAGGAAATGCTTATGGTGATCGTCAACATTGGGGACATCGTGAAAGTGCACAATTTGGTGTATTACTATCAGTCAGTCTTGGTGCGGCAAAAGAACTTTATGATAGCCGCCCATCAGGAACAGGCTGGAGTTGGCATGATATTGCTTATGATATAGCTGGGGCGATAGCAGGCTATAGTGTATATCAGTCTATGAAGTAATTTTCACATTTTCTTATTTCTAAACGCAAAAAAGCCACCCGGTGACGGATGGCTTTCCTGACTAAAATAATATCTGGCAGTGCCCTACTCTCGCATGGGGAGGCCCCACACTACCATCGGCGCAACGGTGTTTCACTGCTGAGTTCGGCATGGGGTCAGGTGGGACCACCGCGCTATTGCCGCCAGACAAATCCTGTTTTCAATCCCGAACAAGCTGTGACATTCTTTCATCTGAAACTTTTCGTCTTTTTCTCAAAATCACCCCAAAACACCTTCGGTGTTGTCAGGTTAAGCCGCACGGGTCATTAGTACCGGTTAGCTCAACGTCTCGCGACGCTTACACACCCGGCCTATCCACGTCCTCGTCTCGAACGTTCCTTTAGTGCCCTCAAAGGGACAAGGGAAGACTCATCTCAAGGCAAGTTTCCCGCTTAGATGCTTTCAGCGGTTATCTCTTCCGCACTTAGCTACCGGGCAGTGCCATTGGCATGACAACCCGAACACCAGTGGTGCGTCCACTCCGGTCCTCTCGTACTAGGAGCAGCCCCTTTCAATCTTCCAGCGCCCACGGCAGATAGGGACCGAACTGTCTCACGACGTTCTAAACCCAGCTCGCGTACCACTTTAAACGGCGAACAGCCGTACCCTTGGGACCTACTTCAGCCCCAGGATGTGATGAGCCGACATCGAGGTGCCAAACACCGCCGTCGATATGAACTCTTGGGCGGTATCAGCCTGTTATCCCCGGAGTACCTTTTATCCGTTGAGCGATGGCCCTTCCATTCAGAACCACCGGATCACTATGACCTGCTTTCGCACCTGCTCGCGCCGTCACGCTCGCAGTCAAGCTGGCTTATGCCATTGCACTAACCGCATGATGTCCGACCATGCTTAGCCAACCTTCGTGCTCCTCCGTTACGCTTTGGGAGGAGACCGCCCCAGTCAAACTACCCGCCAGACACTGTCCGCAGCCCGGATAACGGGCCCACGTTAGAACATCAAACATTCAAGGGTGGTATTTCAAGGATGGCTCCGTGCAGACTGGCGTCCGCACTTCACAGCCTCCCACCTATCCTACACATCAAGGCTCAAGGTTCAGTGTCAAGCTATAGTAAAGGTTCACGGGGTCTTTCCGTCTTGCCGCGGGTACACTGCATCTTCACAGCGAGTTCAATTTCACTGAGTCTCGGGTGGAGACAGCCTGGCCATCATTACGCCATTCGTGCAGGTCGGAACTTACCCGACAAGGAATTTCGCTACCTTAGGACCGTTATAGTTACGGCCGCCGTTTACTGGGGCTTCGATCAAGAGCGTCGCCTTGCGGCTAACCCCATCAATTAACCTTCCAGCACCGGGCAGGCGTCACACCGTATACGTCCACTTTCGTGTTTGCACAGTGCTGTGTTTTTATTAAACAGTTGCAGCCAGCTGGTATCTGCGGCCGGCTTCGGCTCCGTGAGCAAGTCACTTCACCTAGTGCCGGCGTGCCTTCTCCCGAAGTTACGGCACCATTTTGCCTAGTTCCTTCACCCGAGTTCTCTCAAGCGCCTGAGTATTCTCTACCTGACCACCTGTGTCGGTTTGGGGTACGATTCAATGTTACCTGGTGCTTAGAGGCTTTTCCTGGAAGCAGGGCATCTGTCACTTCAGCACCGTAGTGCCTCGTCGTCACGCCTCAGTGTTATCAGCAATCCGGATTTACCAGGACTGCCCACCTACACGCTTAAACCGGGACGACCGTCGCCCGGATGACATAGCCTTCTCCGTCCCCCCTTCGCAGTAACACCGAGTACAGGAATATTCACCTGTTTCCCATCGACTACGCTTTTCAGCCTCGCCTTAGGGGTCGACTCACCCTGCCCCGATTAACGTTGGACAGGAACCCTTGGTCTTCCGGCGAGCGGGTTTTTCACCCGCTTTATCGTTACTTATGTCAGCATTCGCACTTCTGATACCTCCAGCCAGCCTCACGACCAACCTTCAACGGCTTACAGAACGCTCCCCTACCCAACAACATAAAAATGTCGCTGCCGCAGCTTCGGTGCATGGTTTAGCCCCGTTACATCTTCCGCGCAGGCCGACTCGACCAGTGAGCTATTACGCTTTCTTTAAATGATGGCTGCTTCTAAGCCAACATCCTGGCTGTCTGAGCCTTCCCACTTCGTTTCCCACTTAACCATGACTTTGGGACCTTAGCTGGCGGTCTGGGTTGTTTCCCTCTTCACGACGGACGTTAGCACCCGCCGTGTGTCTCCCGTGATAACATTCTTCGGTATTCGCAGTTTGCATCGGGTTGGTAAGCCGGGATGGCCCCCTAGCCGAAACAGTGCTCTACCCCCGAAGATGAGTTCACGAGGCGCTACCTAAATAGCTTTCGGGGAGAACCAGCTATCTCCCGGTTTGATTGGCCTTTCACCCCCAGCCACAAGTCATCCGCTAATTTTTCAACATTAGTCGGTTCGGTCCTCCAGTTAGTGTTACCCAACCTTCAACCTGCCCATGGCTAGATCACCGGGTTTCGGGTCTATACCCTGCAACTTAGCGCCCAGTTAAGACTCGGTTTCCCTGCGGCTCCCCTATGCGGTTAACCTTGCTACAGAATATAAGTCGCTGACCCATTATACAAAAGGTACGCAGTCACACCCCAAAGGGTGCTCCCACTGCTTGTACGTACACGGTTTCAGGTTCTCTTTCACTCCCCTCGCCGGGGTTCTTTTCGCCTTTCCCTCACGGGACTGGTTCACTATCGGTCAGTCAGGAGTATTTAGCCTTGGAGGATGGTCCCCCCCATGTTCAGACAGGATACCACGTGTCCCGCCCTACTCATCGAACTCCCGGCTGATGCATCTTCGTGTACGGGACTGTCACCCTTTACTGTGCGCCTTTCCAGACGCTTCCACTGACACACAAGCCGTTGTTGGTTCTGGGCTGCTCCCCGTTCGCTCGCCGCTACTGGGGGAATCTCGGTTGATTTCTTTTCCTCGGGGTACTGAGATGTTTCAGTTCCCCCGGTTCGCCTCATTCACCTATGGATTCAGTGAATGATGGTGCAACGGATTGCACCGGGTTTCCCCATTCGGACATCGCCGGCTGATAGCGCTTCATATCAGCTCACCGGCGCTTTTCGCAGATTAGCACGTCCTTCATCGCCTCTGACTGCCTAGGCATCCACCGTGTACGCTTAGTCGCTTAACCTCACAACCCGAAGGTGTCTTCAGGTCGGAGTGTGTTGAGAGACTCATCAATATCGCCATTAATGACCATACTGATTGTTTCAAATTTTCAGCTTGTTCCAGATTGTTAAAGAGCAAATATTGCTAAACTGACTCGCAAGTCACGCTTAACAATATCGGTGGCCGCCGCCTTTCACCCAGGGCCTTGAGCAGATGGCGTCCCCTAGGGGATTCGAACCCCTGTTACCGCCGTGAAAGGGCGGTGTCCTAGGCCTCTAGACGAAGGGGACATCGAGTCTTCTTCGCAGACGCTGCTCATTTCTTCTTTCATCAGACAATCTGTGTGAACACTCACATTTCACCATCTCAGGTTAAGGAGGTGATCCAACCGCAGGTTCCCCTACGGTTACCTTGTTACGACTTCACCCCAGTCATGAATCACAAAGTGGTCAGCGCCCTCCAAAAAGGTTAAGCTACCGACTTCTTTTGCCACCCACTCCCATGGTGTGACGGGCGGTGTGTACAAGGCCCGGGAACGTATTCACCGCAGCATTCTGATCTGCGATTACTAGCGATTCCGACTTCATGGAGTCGAGTTGCAGACTCCAATCCGGACTACGACAGACTTTATGAGTTCCGCTTGCCCTCGCGGGGTCGCTTCTCTTTGTATCCGCCATTGTAGCACGTGTGTAGCCCTACTCGTAAGGGCCATGATGACTTGACGTCATCCCCACCTTCCTCCGGTTTATCACCGGCAGTCTCCCTTGAGTTCCCACCCGAAGTGCTGGCAACAAAGGATAAGGGTTGCGCTCGTTGCGGGACTTAACCCAACATTTCACAACACGAGCTGACGACAGCCATGCAGCACCTGTCTCACGGTTCCCGAAGGCACCCCGGCATCTCTGCCAGGTTCCGTGGATGTCAAGAGTAGGTAAGGTTCTTCGCGTTGCATCGAATTAAACCACATGCTCCACCGCTTGTGCGGGCCCCCGTCAATTCATTTGAGTTTTAATCTTGCGACCGTACTCCCCAGGCGGTCGATTTAACGCGTTAGCTCCGGAAGCCACGCCTCAAGGGCACAACCTCCAAATCGACATCGTTTACAGCGTGGACTACCAGGGTATCTAATCCTGTTTGCTCCCCACGCTTTCGCACCTGAGCGTCAGTCTTCGTCCAGGGGGCCGCCTTCGCCACCGGTATTCCTCCACATCTCTACGCATTTCACCGCTACACGTGGAATTCTACCCCCCTCTACGAGACTCTAGCCAACCAGTCTTGGATGCCGTTCCCAGGTTAAGCCCGGGGATTTCACATCCAACTTAATTGACCGCCTGCGTGCGCTTTACGCCCAGTAATTCCGATTAACGCTTGCACCCTCCGTATTACCGCGGCTGCTGGCACGGAGTTAGCCGGTGCTTCTTCTGCGGGTAACGTCAATCATAAGCTGTATTCGAGCTTACGCCTTCCTCCCCGCTGAAAGTACTTTACAACCCGAAGGCCTTCTTCATACACGCGGCATGGCTGCATCAGGCTTGCGCCCATTGTGCAATATTCCCCACTGCTGCCTCCCGTAGGAGTCTGGGCCGTGTCTCAGTCCCAGTGTGGCTGGTCATCCTCTCAGACCAGCTAGGGATCGTCGCCTAGGTGGGCCATTACCCCGCCTACTAGCTAATCCCATCTGGGTTCATCCGATGGCGTGAGGCCCGAAGGTCCCCCACCTTGCTCCACAGAGATTATGCGGTATTAGCCACCGTTTCCAGTGGTTATCCCCCTCCATCGGGCAGATCCCCAGACATTACTCACCCGTCCGCCACTCGTCAGCAAAACAGCAAGCTGTTTCCTGTTACCGTCCGACTTGCATGTGTTAGGCCTGCCGCCAGCGTTCAATCTGAGCCATGATCAAACTCTTCAATTCAAAGTGTTTGATGCTCAAAGAATTTCACTGTTAGTTCGTAATGAATTAACTGTTGTTCACTCTTCAAGACTTTAATATTTTCCGCCTTTCGGCGTTGGATAGTGTCTTGCGAGTGCCCACACAGATTGTCTGATTAATTTGTTAAAGAGCGTTGGCAACCGGGCGTTTCTGCCGGGTTGCGAGGCTGCGTATCTTACGCTTTCCTCTTATTGTGTCAAGCCTTATTTTCCAAGGCTTTTCACTTTGTCATCCCGACAGGTTTGTGTGTTTGTCGTGACAACGGAAGCGCATTATAGGGAGTTTTGTGATACTGGCAACCGTTATTTTAAAAAAAAGACTCAATCGCTTATTTATCACCCTAAACACCCTAATTTGATGCTTTCCTAATCGACAAAAACAAAAAAGAGATGCAAAAAACACCTCTTTTTATATTCACGTGGCTCTGGTTTCTTATGTGTTTTTATATTTAAAAACTTTCCAGGCAATCAATATCATTGTTTTGCAACAATACGATTATCTTCCAGCGCCAAAGTGACTAATTTACCTGGGATCAACTGACCAGAAAGAATTTGCTGCGCCAGCGGGTTTTCAATCTCTTGCTGGATAGCCCGTTTCAATGGGCGCGCCCCATATACAGGATCAAAACCAGTTTCACTGAGTTTTTCCAATGCAGGAGGGGTTATCTCCACCTGATAACCACGTTCTTCCAGACGCTGATATAAACGCTGCAATTGAATATTCGTAATCGATTTCAGATGTTCTTTTCCTAATGGATGGAACACAACAACTTCATCTACTCGGTTGATAAACTCAGGCCTGAAATGATGACCAACCACTTCCATCACCATATTTTTCATCCCCGTATAGTCCAGTGTACCAAAGCGTTCTTGGATCATATCGGAGCCTAAGTTAGAGGTCATGATCACAACCGTGTTACGAAAATCAACGGTTCTGCCCTGACCATCAGTCAAACGGCCATCATCTAATACCTGTAGCAAGATATTGAAAACATCCGGATGGGCTTTCTCAACTTCATCCAGCAAAATGACAGAATAAGGACGACGGCGCACCGCTTCTGTCAGATATCCGCCTTCTTCGTATCCAACATATCCCGGAGGAGCCCCCACCAGCCTTGAAACTGCGTGTTTCTCCATAAACTCCGACATATCAATGCGCACCATAGCCTCATCACTATCGAACAGGAAATTAGCCAGCGCCTTGCACAATTCTGTTTTACCCACCCCAGTCGGCCCCAAGAACATGAAAGAACCGATTGGGCGATTGGGATCAGACAACCCTGCTCTGCTACGACGAATGGCATTCGATACGGCATCAACGGCTTCATTCTGCCCTATCACGCGTTTATGTAATTCTTGCTCCATGCGCAGTAACTTATCTTTTTCACTTTCCAACATTCTGGAGACAGGAATACCTGTCCAACGCGCAAGTATTTCAGCGATTTCAGCATCTGTGACTTTGTTACGCAGCAACTTCATATGGCGATTTTCTGTTGTCGTTGCCGCTGCCAGACGTTTTTCCAATTCTGGAATTTTTCCGTACTGAATTTCAGACATTTTAGCTAAGTCACCGCTACGGCGCGCTTTTTCTAATTCAATACGGGTATTTTCTAATTCCGCTTTAATATTCTGAGTACCGCTAAGTTCCGCTTTCTCCGCTTTCCACTCTTCTTCCAATTCAGAATATTCACGTTCTTTCTCTGCCAATTCTTCGTTCAGCATCTCTAAACGTTTTTTACTGGCATCATCAGACTCTTTTTTCAGTGCCTGTTGCTCAAGCTTTAATTGAATAACGCGGCGCTCAAGGCGATCCAATGCTTCTGGTTTAGAGTCCATCTGCATACGCAGGCTTGCCCCTGCTTCATCAATCAGGTCAATTGCCTTGTCAGGCAACATACGATCTGAAATATAGCGATGAGATAATGTTGCCGCCGCCACAATTGCCGGATCGGTAATTTGGACGTGATGATGCAATTCATATCGCTCTTTCAGTCCACGTAAAATAGCAATTGTGTCCTCAACAGTCGGTTCCGCCACATAAACTTTCTGGAAACGACGCTCCAAAGCTGCATCTTTTTCTATATACTGACGATACTCGTCAAGTGTTGTTGCCCCAACGCAATGCAATTCGCCCCGCGCCAGAGCGGGTTTCAGCATATTACCGGCATCCATTGCACCTTCGGCTTTACCTGCCCCTACCATGGTATGCAATTCATCAATAAACAGAATGATAGAGCCTTCCTGTTTGGCAAGATCGTTCAAAACACCTTTCAAACGCTCTTCAAATTCACCACGATATTTAGCACCTGCTAATAATGCTCCCATATCAAGCGACAGAACACGTTTGTTTTTCAGTCCTTCTGGCACTTCACCATTAACAATACGTTGTGCCAAACCTTCAACGATAGCGGTCTTCCCAACCCCAGGCTCACCAATGAGAACTGGATTATTTTTGGTTCTGCGTTGCAATACCTGAATCGTTCGACGAATTTCTTCATCGCGCCCAATCACAGGGTCCAATTTGCCTTGTTCAGCTCGTTCAGTCAGATCAATGGTATATTTCTTTAAGGCTTGACGCTGATCTTCTGCGCCTTGATCATTCACTTTTTCACCACCGCGCATTTGTTCTATTGCCTTAGTGATTTTATCTTTAGTTGCCCCCGCAGCTTTCAGCATGTCACTTAATGTTCCACGCTCTTCTATCGCTGCCAACACAAAGAGTTCAGAAGAGATAAAGTTATCACCCGTTTTTTGTGCAAGTTTGTCACACAGGTTTAAATGACGACCCAATTCGTTGGACACCTGCACATCGCCCCCATTGCCCTCGACTTTCGGCAATCGGTTTAGAGCCTGATTCAGTTGATGATTGAAATTTCCCGTATCCACCCCTGCCGAGGCCAATAAAGGACGTATTGAACCGCCTTCTTGATTGATTAATGCACTCATCAAGTGAAGAGGTTCGATGAATTGATTATCACGCCCTAATGCGAGGGATTGGGCGTCAGCGAGAGCAAGCTGGAATTTATTGGTAAGACGATCCAGACGCATAACACCTCCAATACTGGTCAGAATTTGCTACTGGAGACTAGATAAGGTCATTCCTTAAATATTCAAGGTCTTCTGAAAAGTTAATTGGAAACTGACCGCCATACGCCAAAGATCGTCCTGTGAAGTAGGTTATCGCAACCAGATTAACGTTGCCATTCGCCCTGTATTGCCATCACGACGATAGGAGAAAAAGTTTTTTTCCTCCGTGACAGTACATGCGGTTCCACCAAAAATCTCTGTTATTCCTATTGACTGCAACTTTAATTTAGCCAGTAAGTAAATATTTGCCAGAAACTTATCACCATAAGGTACGAAAGCTTGTTCCAGATCAGAATTAATTGTGGTGAAAGCGTCCCTCACTTCGCTTCCCACCTCAAATTGCTCAGGGCCAATAGCAGGCCCCAACCATGCACGGATCATGTCAGGTTTTGCACTAAATCGGGACACAGTATTCTCCAATACCCCTGCACATAATCCGCGCCATCCGGCATGGGCCGCAGCAACTTCATCACCAGAAATACTGCAAAAAAGCACCGGCAGGCAATCTGCTGTCATCACAGCACAAACCTGCCCTGGCTTATTCGTGTAAACGGCATCGGCCTGATTATTTACCAATGACTGACCATCAAGTGTAATAACACGCGTTCCATGTACTTGTTCTAACCATGTAGGTTGCTGTGGTAATTGGGCATATTCAACCAACAACGCTCTATTTCGTTCCACGTATTCTGGAACGTCCCCAACATGATTACCCAGGTTTAAGCTGTCATACGGAGGTTGGCTTACCCCGCCCAAACGAGTGGTACTGCAAGCACCAACACTATCAGGCTGTGGCCAATCAGGAAAAATCAGTGGTGTCATTTACCTACCAATCCATCTCATCTTTGAAAGTTTCGGCATCCGCTTTCATCACTTCAATCAATTTAACCATGTCATCCGGTAATGGAGCATGCCATTCCATCTCAATTCCCGTAATCGGATGGTAAAGACGTAACATGGTTGCATGCAATGCCTGGCGATCAAAATTGCGCATCACTTCGCGAAATTCATCAGAGGCGCCTTTTAAAGGACGAGGCCGCCCACCATACAAAGGATCTCCCACCAACGGGTGTTTTATATGTGCCATGTGCACACGAATTTGGTGTGTTCTGCCCGTCTCCAAACGCAGACGCAGACGAGTATGCGCCCGGAAATGCTCCATAACGCGATAATGGGTAACAGCAGGTTTCCCCATAGGATGCACCGCCATGTGTGTCCGTTTTGTCGGGTGACGGGAAATGGGCTCTTCTACCATTCCTCCCGCCGTCATACATCCCAACGCAACAGCCTCGTATTCACGGGTTATTTCACGTAATTGCAAAGATTCCACCAAACGGGTCTGTGCCGGAACGTTTTTTGCCACAACCATTAACCCTGTCGTATCTTTGTCAAGGCGATGAACAATACCTGCGCGGGGAACATCTGCGATTTCAGGATAACGATATAGCAAGGCGTTCAATACCGTGCCGTCAGGATTACCTGCTCCCGGATGAACGACCAAATCACGTGGTTTATTGATGACCAAAATATCGTCATCTTCATAGACAACATTCAGTTCGATATCCTGAGGCTCCCAACGGACATCCTCTTCAATGATAGCATCGATGAAAATTTCTTCACCGCCCAGGACTTTTTCTTTTGGCTTGCTAATTAATTTGCCATTCACTTGAACTTTATTATCCAAGATCCACTCTTTTATACGTGACCTTGAGTAATCAGGGAACAATTCAGCCAAAGCCTGATCTAAACGTTGACCAAGCTGAGATTCAGCGACTATTGCATTAAGTCGGATTTTTTGTGCCATATATAACTTCTATATTTTACGTTGAGTTTTGACGGCGAGGCCGTTTCATTTAAAATAATGTGCTATTGTAACCCCATATTTTGCCGGGAGCTTCACGGACAGTCTCCCAGAAAACACTCAGAGGATAATCAACACGTGATGATTCGCATGAAATATCTGGTGGCAGTGACCACATTGAGCCTGGTTCTATCTGGATGCTCCAGCAATAAGGATGCGGTCCCTGATATCCCGCCATCTCAAATTTATGCAATTGGGCAGGAAAAACTGCAAGAAGGTAACTATAAATTGGCTATCAAGCAATTGGAATCTCTTGATAACCGCTATCCTTTTGGACCGTACTCCCAGCAAGTCCAGCTTGATTTGATCTATGCCTATTACAAATCAGCGGAATACCCACTGGCTCTCGCATCCATTGACCGTTTCATGCGCCTGAATCCAACCCACCCTAATGTTGACTATGTACTATACATGCGTGGATTGATCTCGCAGGCTTTGGATGACAGCCCATTACAAGGCTTTTTTGGCATTGACCGATCAAATCGTGATCCTGAACATGCCCGTGCCGCATTCCGTGATTTCAGCCAACTGGTGCGTTACTATCCAAACAGTCAGTATTCGACCGATGCGACTAAACGATTAATATTTCTTAAAGAACGCTTATCTAAATATGAGCTTGCCGTGGTGCAATATTACACTAAACGCAGTGCTTACGTAGCGGTTGTTAATCGCGTAGAACAGATGTTACGGGACTATCCTGATACTAATGCTACTCAGGAGGCGCTTCCTTATATGGAATCAGCTTATAAGAAATTAGGGCTGACCGCTGAAGCCAATAAGGTGGCACAGTTGATTGCTGCTAACCCTGCATAAATCTAATCTCATCAGAGAATTGAACAAGTGATCAAAAACAGTAGCTAACCGGCTACTGTTTTTTTATCTATTGTTCTCTATATCTTGCAATCTACAACACAGTAGGCAATGAGTTGTCAGGAATACTATTGCAGGGATGTAATTTTTGTCAGACTTGTCTTTTTGTTCTGTTTAGCCGAGAAATTGAACACATTAGTACATTTGAGTGATATTTGGTTATACCTGTATTATTTTCACTCTGAAAATAATACATATTTTGGAACTATAACATAATTTATAATCCCATAACTGACCGATAATGACGCATAATACTCTTCTCCGCAACAAATATTCTTCATATCTTCCCTGGCTATCACAATTCTGTCACTCGCTTGCGAAATCGCTGAATAAAGGTGATCTAGATCATTCTTTTTACGCAAAATAGCGTTATGCTGGACACATTGAAGACGGAGCAACATTTAAAGAGGTAACGATATGTTAGTAAATATTACCAGCAAACAAATGGAAATTACCCCCGCAATTCGTAGCCATGTGGAAGACCGTCTAAATAAGTTGGGCAAATGGCAAGTCAATCTAATCAGTCCACATATCGTACTATCAAAAGAACCGCAAGGATTCTTGGTTGATGCCACAATTGGTACACCAAATGGCACATTAGTGGCGAGTGCTAAGCATGAAGATATGTACGCTGCGATCAATGAACTTCTGACGAAATTAGAGCGCCAACTCAATAAAGTACAGCACAAAGCAGAAGCTCGTCGTGCAGATAATAGTGTTAAAGAGTCCAATCTTAACTTAGAAGTATAAATATTGTTTATTCTTTCCTAACGCGCTCTACGAGCGCGTTTCACTATTGCTTAACCATCCAGCCTTGTTTTCTCTATTTCGGCTAAAAAAGCCTTTTGTTGACACTTCATGCTAAATAGGTTAATTAAAATAGAGTATTGAAACCATAAAGTAACGTGCTAACAGGCTAAATGATTATTAAACCGTCTTTCCTATTTTTCTTTTTTTTCACCTTCTCATAAGGAGGTTGGTTCGTTTCAAAGAAAATTTATGAAGACGAATAAAAACCTTCCATCAACCGGGAGGTTTTTTTGTTTTATTGATCATAAACATATCCACAATGCACAGACTATGCTCAGAATAAAAATGTCAGGAACATATTATGGAACGAGATTTAGTTAGTTTACGAGAAGAAATTAGTCATATTGATGCGAATTTGCTGGATCTGCTTGCTAAGCGCCGACAATTAGCCAGTAACATCGCCCAGACAAAACTGCTCGATCATCGCCCTATCCGAGATAAAAATCGTGAACGAGAGTTATTGAACGTATTGATTGATAAAGGTAAAACTCGTGGATTAGATGGATTTTACATTACACGATTATTTCAGATGATCATTGAGGATTCTGTTCTGACTCAACAGGCTTTATTGCAGCAACATCTGAATCAAACACCTTACGATTCTGCCCGTATTACTTTTCTAGGGCCAAAAGGGTCATATTCTCATATTGCAGCGCGACAATTTGCTGCCCGCCACTTTAATCAGTTGGTTGAATGCAGTTGTCATAAATTCTCAGATATTTTTTCCTTGGTTGAGATTGGTCAGGCCGATTATGGCATCCTGCCACTGGAAAATACCAGCTCAGGGGCAATCAATGAAGTTTATGATTTATTGCAACATACCCCTTTATCCCTCGTTGGCGAGATAACCCTGCCAATCAACCACTGTGTATTGATTGCCGGGCAAACGGATATCTCAAGGATAAAAACCGTCTATAGCCATTCCCAACCTTTTCAACAATGTAGCCAATATCTCAATAAATATCCTGACTGGAATATTATCTACTGTGAAAGCACGGCTGCTGCCATGCAAAAAGTGGCTGAACTCAACTCACCAGAAATAGCTGCATTAGGAAGTGAAGCTGGTGGCATGCTCTATGGATTGCATGTTTTAGAAAACAACCTGGCAAATCAGCAAGAGAACAGCACTCGCTTTATTGTTGTTTCCCGCAAACCGATTGAAGTCTCCGATCAGGTTCCGGCCAAAACTACTTTCATCATGTCAACCGGGCAGCAAGCTGGAGCGCTGGTTGATGTACTCATTATCTTAAAGAAACATGATATCCCCATGAGTAAATTGGAATCTCGCCCAATAAATGGCAAACCGTGGGAAGAAATGTTTTATATTGATGTGCAAGCCAATCTGCGCTCCATAAAAATGCAACAGGCATTAAAGGAACTCACGGAAATGACTTGCTTTCTGAAAGTGTTAGGATCTTACCCATCAGAAAATGTCATTCCTATCGATCCCGCCTAAAGTAAAAAACCAAAACCGGATGTTTCCATCCGGTTTTAACATTTCGTAATTACTTCAAAATATTACACTCGGTTGTCATTCGCCTGCTGCAAAAGCACTCGGCTTTCTTTCATAAATCTAGCGGCTTCATCACCAAACCAATCACTCACTTGGTTAAAGCTCTCGATAAAAGCTGATTTATCTTGATGTTCCAATATTTCCAGAGCCTGCCCGAAACTCTGGTAATACCGACGGATAAGTTCAATATTTTCAGGGCCAGACATAATAATATCAGCATATAGTTGAGGATCTTGTGCGAATAATCGTCCTACCATCGCCAACTCTAACCGGTATATCGGTGAAGATAATGCAAGCAATTGCTGCAAGTCGATACCTTCATTTGCAAGGTGCCGCCCGTAAGAGAAGGTAGTGAAATGACGCAACGCCTGAATGAAGCTCATATTTTTATCATGCTCTTCCGCGTTGATTTGATGCAGTCTCGCTCCCCATACCATTATCTGCTCCAAAAACCATTGATATGTCTCAGGAAAACGCCCATCGCAATAGACAACGACCTGTTTAGCAAAGCTGCCTACATCTGGCCCAAACATAGGATGTAACCCTAAAACAGGCCCCGGATGGACTTCAAGCATTGCATTTAACGGCTTTTGTTTGATTGAAGCTAAATCAACTAAAATACATTGTTCCGGCAAAGGAGGTAATCGACGGATAATCTCCTCTGTCAAATGAATGGGAACACTGACGATCACCATTCCCGCTCCGGCTAATATCTGTTCGGCATTCTCCCAATCGCCAGCTTCAAGTACCTTGACTTCATAGCCTGACAGCGTCAACAATCGACCGAATAATCTCCCCATTTTGCCTGCCCCACCTACGATGACTACAGGCCCCAAATGAGTACCGAGCTTTTTAAAGCCTTTGTTGTTTTCGCTGACATAAGACTCTCGCATAATTCGGCGCAAGATATCTTCAATTAAATCAGGCGGAACGCCTATATTTTCCGCCTCCTGGCGGCGGGAGGCCAACATTGTTGCCTCCCTGTCGGGTGCATAAATCGGTAAACCAAGCTGGCTTTTAACTTCACCAACTTGTGCCACTAAATGCATTCTTTTTGCCAGCAAAGATAATAAGGTCTTATCTACCTCATCAATTTCAGCCCTCAACGGTGACAATTCTGCTGTCATATTGATTACCCTGCTTTTTCCATCGTCATATTTCGGTTAGGCAAATGCGGAGCGATTTGCTGATGCAGTTTTCTCAATACTTGCTCCGTAGTCTGCCAGCTAATACAGGCGTCGGTTACCGAAACACCATATTTCATCTGAGCACGAGGCTGTTCGGAGGATTGATTTCCCTCATTGATATGGCTTTCCAACATAATACCAATGACAGATTGATTTCCGCACATAATTTGTTCAGCAATAGAATCCACAACAATACTCTGACGACGAAAATCTTTATTGGAATTACCGTGGCTACAATCAATCATCAGAGATGGTGTCAGCCCTGCTTTCATCATTTGGCATTCGCAATCAGCGACATGTTCTGCACTGTAATTCGGTACTGCGCCGCCACGCAATATCACATGTCCATTCGGATTACCCTGAGTTTGTAGCAAACAAACTTGGCCTGACTGATTTATCCCCATAAAGCGATGAGGCATTGCTGCTGCTTTCATGGCATTAATTGCAGTATTCAAATTACCATCAGTGCCATTTTTAAATCCAACTGGCACAGACAATCCTGATGCCATTTCGCGATGAGTTTGAGATTCAGTCGTTCTGGCGCCAATGGCTGACCAGCTAAATAAGTCTCCCAAATATTGGGGATTATTCGGATCAAGGGCTTCATTCGCCAATGGCAATCCCATTTCTACCAAATTCAACAGCAGGCGACGGGCAATATGCAACCCCGCGTCCATATCAAATGAACCATCCATATAGGGATCACTAATTAAACCTTTCCAACCCACTGTGGTACGGGGTTTTTCAAAATAGACACGCATAACAATATACAGACAATCACTCAATTCAGCAGAAAGTGCTTTCAAACGGCGGGCATAATCCAAGGCAGCATCCACATCATGAATTGAACATGGACCACATACCACTAATAAACGAGGATCACGATGCTGAATAATGTCAGCAATAGTATTACGCGCGTTTGTGATGGCATGTAGATCATTGCTACCCAATGGGTATTTCTGTTTCAACTCTTCGGGAGTGATGAGCACCTGTTCACCAAGGATATGAACGTTATTAAGAGCGTCTTTTTGCATGATCATTTCTACCTGCCTTGCTTGGGGTTTTGTCTGTTTAATGTTTTTTTAAGTGTCTGATGGATAACATACCATGAGTCGTAAAGAATACAATCCAAATATGTAAATATCACCACATTGATGTAAAGTTAACGTTACACATGATTCCTCTACTACATCATTGTTCTCACTTCAATTCTTCCAATCATCACTTCTGTTTTTGTATCATATGAAAATAAAATAATTAAATTTAATTACTTTGGTTATTATTTCATGTTGAATATAACTTATAATTTTATTTTCAGTATAAATATTCTATTAACCTTAATTAACTTACTAATTTTATTAATAAATATCTTAACTTAGTGTAGAGTTATTGTGATTTTACTCATGTTTTTATGAAAAAAAACTTGTTACTTATAATAAGTTAATTTATTTTAAATAAAAAAAAATAGAATAGATGCATACTATATTCATTTAACTTCAAGGTGCTGGTTTTATTTTTAAATTAACAATTTAAAATCAACAACATGAGTTTTATCCTATCATGCATCTTCAAGTTTATTGGCATATGGCTTTTAATTATCAAGAATAAATATGATATAAAAATTTCACAATAAGACTCTATAAGTAGCAGGACAAGAAAACATTTGTAATTTAGAAAAACTTTAATTTTTCAGCAAGTTAAAAACAATGCACCCTGGCATTTCACTTCAGACTTGAATTCGCTAAGAGATAAATATGAATACAATGACTATAGGAATAATAGGATCAGGGCTTTCAAGCCTATCATTTGTAAACTCTCTGACAAAAAATTTACAATTCAATAAAACAAAACTTGAAATTATAGTTTTTGACGATAAGGAATCATTTGGTAGAGGAATGGCCTATTCTATTGATTCAGAGAGCAATATACTTAATACTAAAGCAAGATATTTAACCTATGATAGTAGCAAAAAAGGTGATTTTTATCATTGGTTAACAGAAAATAAAGATCAAATTCAAAGGGAATACAAGCTAGATTTAAATGAAATTAACAAAGATTCTTTTCTTCCCCGTTCCATTTTTGGGAAGTATTTAGTCAGCAAATGGAATGAACTTTTTGAATTATCTTCAAAAAATTTAAAAATCCACCCCTATTTCAATAAAGCTAATCACATTAAACCCCATGATAACAACAATTATAATTATTTGGTTGAAACTGAAAATGGTTTTAGCTTCAAGGTTCATAATGTAATATTGGCTACTGGGACTTCTAATAGATGCTTTGATAAGTACAATAACAATTCAAATTTCATTACCACCCCATATAAAACAAATTGTCTACCATTTCGTATTAAGAAAAATGAAAAGGTTCTTATAATGGGTTCCCGTTTAAGCGCTATTGATAGTATTATTGCATTAAAAGAAGCAGGCCACCAAGGTCAAATCTATATGCATTGTATTGCCGGAACTTTCCCTACAGTACGTGGGCAACAACAAACTTACACAAATAAATATTTATGTAAGGATTATATTTCCAAGAATTTTCAGAATGTTCTAACAACACAAGATATTATAAATTTATATCATAAAGAGCTGGGCGCTTATTTTGAACAAAATGCATTTGAATTTGAAGATATTATAGAAATATACAATAAATTCCCTATAGTTAACTTACAAGAGTTCATTAAGAATGAATTAATTGCATCTAAGAAAGATCGACCTTGGCAAGCTATTTTATATGATACTAATCGTTCATTATCTAAAGTATGGAATAAATTATCTAAATCAGATAAGAAAAACTTCCTTCATAATCATTTCAATAAATTTATGGGAATACGCGTATCTATACCACGTAAAAATGCCGAAAAAATATTAAATTATTTAAGTGATGGTGGCCTTACATATACATCAGGTCAATATGAATTAGAAGAAAATAAATCAGCCATAACTTTCAAAGCGGAATCAATTAATAAGCCAATTCAAATAGATAAAGTTGTTTTTTGTACTGGTAGCCCAGCAAATCTTGCTGAATCAGACTCACTTTTAATTAAAAAATTAATCAAGCAGAATTTAATTTCTAATAACGAGTTTGGAGGAATTGAAGTCACTGAAAATTATAACGTAATTAATGCTAATTGTGATGTTAATCAAAATATATTTGCTTTAGGTGAACTTATTCGAGGTAAATTCTTATTTGTATCTGCCATTGATTTAATTTATTCACACGGAGAGAGATGCGGAAAAATTTTCGCAACGCGCTTCTTAAACGAGAAAAATGGCTTACAGCCTACTGTTATCATTAACAACTAAAAGAGATCTTTTACAATGAATAAATCTGTTAATTTTACTCATGATGGATGGAGTTTTGGTTATACCTTAAAAGGAGAACTTATTGATTTAATTCCTTTAAATATATCCCATCATAAAGGGTTAGTAGAGGCGGTTCAAGATGGTGATATTTCTAATCTATGGTATGCTCGTGTACCATCGCCTGAAGATATGTTTGATGAGATAAATAGACGTTTAGATCTCGCTGATAAAAAACAAATGATGCCTTTTACTGTGCTAAGTAAAGCAGGAAAAATTCTAGGTATGACTACCTATCAGACGCTGGATTTAGATAATAAGCGTGTTGAGATAGGCTATACTTGGTATCGAAAAAGTGTTCAGCGTTCAAATGTAAATACTGAAGCCAAATTTTTACTTTTACAAAATGCTTTTGAAAATATGAATGTCATTGCAGTTGGATTTAGAACTCATTATTTTAATTTTAAAAGCCGTAAAGCGATTGAACGAATTGGTGCCAAACTTGAAGGTGTATGGCGTAATCATATGATTTTGCCAGATGGAACTATTCGTGATACATGTTATTACAGCATCATAAATGGTGAATGGCAGACTGTACGTACTCACCTAACATGGTTACTACAACAAAACAGATAAGAATCATTGATGATAAATTTTAAAAACAACATCGCTGTATTTCTGTTGGGTTCATGTGCATTAATTTGCCTTTATTCAACACAACCCGTCCTGGGGAATATAGCGCTTTGGGCAAATGTCAGTATGGCAAAAACGGCTCTAACAATTAGTGCTACAACTTTGGGAGTGGCTGTAGTTGCCCCATTTTCTGGCTTAACTTCTGATTATTTTGGCCGTAAACGTGTAATAGTTACAGCTATTACGCTATTGTTTTTAATCACACTAATAGCTATTTTTGCTTGGAATTTTACTTCTCTTTTAGTTTTTAGATTTTTACAAGGTTTGACTATACCTTTCATTTTTTCTAGTACGATTGCGTATATTGCTGAGCAATGGGAAGGTAATGAGTCCACTAAACTGAATAGTATTTATGTTGCTGGAACAGCCTTTGGTGGCTTTTCAGGTCGATTCTTCTCTGGAGTTACTTCTGATTTATATGGAAGTTGGCAATCAACATTTGTGGCTCTCGCTGCTATTTTATTTATAATCCTTATAGTAGTTGCCAAGTTTCTACCAAAGGAAAGAAATTTTGTCCGTATAAGCACCTCAAAAGAGATCGTAAATGGTTTACTTGTGTATGTAAAAGATAAAAAAATTTTAATCACATGTTTTATTGCTTTTGTTTTATTATTTCAGCAAGTCTCTTCCTTTACATTCGGAAGTTTGCTTCTAGCAAAACCTCCATTCAATTTATCATTACTTGAAACAGGATTTATTTTTATTGTTTTTCTAATCCCATCCATAATAACACCTATCATGAGTACATTTATTAATAAATTAGGTTATATATGGGCTTTTACCATAACTTGTCTATTAGGTGTTTCAGGTCTTATTTTAACCTTGTTACCTAATACGATAGCTGTTATTACAGGGTTATCTTTGTCTTGTATATCTGTGTTTTTTGGTCAGTCTTGCGGGACAAGTTTTATTGCTAAATACTGTAAGGTATTTAAATCTTCAGCAGTTGGCTTGTATTTATTTTTCTATTACATGGGTGGTTGCTTTGGTGGAATTATTCCAGCAAAAATTTATGAATATTCAGGATGGAATTCATGCATTTACCTATTGATTGGATTAATCATTTTAAGTTTAGTTTTATCTACCTTTGGATGGAAAGAGGAAAAAAAAGCAAATGTTTAAAAATGATACTTTTTATTGGATCAATCAAATTGAAAAAGCCTCTACAGTGATGACTTATAAAGAAAATATTATTACAAAAGAAATTGCAATAAAGGTTTCTAAGGCTATTGAACAATTAGCTACAAGTGAAATTAGACCCACAGATTACCTAGATATCCAACCAATGCTATTAAAATTAACGGGTCCAAAAGGATCAATGATACATGTTGGACGAAGTCGGCAAGATTTACTTGCAACAGTATATCGTTTATTGATTCGCGATAGAATCTTAGAATTATTTAAACTAACGCTAGAAACCAGAAGTTTATTTTTAGGCATTGCAAAGAAGCATGTAGATACCATTGTGCCTTCATATACTAATGGTGTTCAAGCTCAACCTGTAACACTTGGGCATCTTTTTGTGGGCTATGAGAACTCAATTGCAAGAACCACGAAGAGAATTGTTGATTTTTTCCCTAGATTAAACTGTTCACCATTAGGTGGTGCTGCATTAGCTACATCTAGTTTTTCTATAAACAGGAAAAAATTAGCATCATTACTTGGATTTGATAGCTGTATAGATAATGCATTTGATGCCGTACAATTATCGGGAATAGATAGTGGCGCTGAAACAAGTTCGATAGCTTCCATTTTAGCTTTATCTGTTGGAACATTTATCCAGGATCTACACATTAATTTCCATCATATCCGACCTTGGATGCTACTTTCTAGTAGTTCTTTAAAGAGTCCAAGTACATTAATGCCTCAAAAACGTAATCCAGTTGCTTTAAACAGAGCACGCTTACTTGCAAGTGAAGTCATTGGAGATGCGGTAAGAACTAGTTTAGCAGCACATAACGTTAATTCTGGCTTAACAGACTATAAGCGTGCTGAAGCATCGGATACGCTTGAACGCGCATGTAATATGTTGATTGAATTAAATGAAATATTGCGTGGCCTAACGGTTGATAAAGAGGCTGGATTAGATCAGGTCAATGCAGACTATTCTATGACGAGTGAGCTTGCCAGTGCTCTTCAGAGGGAAACAAATATTCCATTCAAAATCACACACTCTTTTTCTTCATCTTTAGTAACTTTTGGCCGTACTAATCGTTTTAAACCTTCTGAATTACCATTTAACGAAGTTTGCAGTTTATACAAAGACGTATGCTTAAAAGAACTAGGGATCGAACATAAATTTCCTTTGAGTGAAAAAGAATTCTTTAAATACTTAGATCCTATTTATATGGTCAATTCATACGCTGGCTATGGTGGTTCAAAACCTTCCGAGGTATTAAGTATGTTATACAGATCAAATAACGAGCTAGAAACTCACACTGCACAGCTAGAAAAAATTAATAACCGATTAGCGAATTATAAGTCAATTTTGAATAAGGAATTTAGTGATATTTTAGATTTAAGACATTGAATTTCTCATACCAATTAAACCAGTTATTAAAAGATCCTAAATTCAGATCATAAGTGAAACACTCGGGAAATGATTTGGGTAAGCAGGATCTGTTAAACGAATCTTAAACGCCCTTGCCATTAGCTCCTCTCCTTCAATCGAGGCGGTTCAGGCTGCTTTTAGCATGGAGAGGCGCTGCTCAAAAATCAAAATATAAAAAGGCCAGCACATGTGCTGGCCTCGATAACTTTCGGATGTAGCAAAGCGTATTATTTTGCGTTCAGACGCTCTTTAATACGAGCAGCCTTACCAGAACGCTCACGCAGGTAGTACAGTTTAGCTCTGCGAACAGCACCACGACGTTTAACGTTGATGCTGTCTACGACTGGGGAGTGAGTCTGGAATACACGCTCAACGCCTTCGCCGTTAGAAATCTTACGAACAGTGAATGCAGAGTGCAGACCGCGGTTACGAATCGCAATAACCACGCCCTCGAATGTCTGCAGACGCTTTTTAGAACCTTCAACGACCCATACCTTAACTTCCACGGTGTCACCCGGACGGAATGAAGGTACGTCTTGCTTCATCTGCTCTTGTTCAAGTTGTTTAATAATGTTGCTCATAATAACTCTCTTACCCTAGGTAAACTGATATATCAACGACATTCCTTCACGGATATGTCTGGATTAATTTGTTGCCTGATCTTGATATTCCCGTTGGAATTCAGATAGCAACATCCTTTGCTCGTCAGTCAGAGCTAGGCTTTCTAGAAGTTCGGGCCTTCTTAACCAAGTTCGGCCAAGCGACTGTTTCATTCGCCAGCGATCAATTTCAGCATGGTTTCCCGACAGTAAAACCGGGGGAACTTCCATACCATCCAACACTTCAGGACGGGTATAATGCGGGCAATCCAACAATCCATCAGCGAATGAGTCTTCTTCTGCCGATGCGTGATGCCCCAATACTCCCGGAATAAACCGTGATATCGAATCAATCATCGTCATTGCAGGAAGCTCTCCCCCGCTGAGAACGTAATCACCGATAGACCATTCTTCGTCAATTTCGGTTTGGATGACACGCTCATCAATACCTTCATAGCGACCGCAAACCAGAATTAATTTCTCATTTGCTGCCAGCTCACAAACTCCTTGTTGATCGAGTTTGCGCCCTTGAGGTGAAAGATAAATCACCTTTGCACCATCACCCGCCGAAACTTTAGCTGCATGAATGGCTTCCCGCAATGGTTGCACCATCATCAGCATACCTGGACCACCGCCATAAGGACGGTCATCAACAGTACGATGCCGGTCATGGGTAAAATCCCGTGGACTCCAGCATTCGATACTCAACAGGCCATTTTTTACAGCCCGACCAGTTACCCCGTAATCGGTTATTGCGCGGAACATTTCAGGAAACAGGCTAACAACCCCAATCCACATATTGTGTCCCACTCATTTAAACCGTCTTTATCGGAGATTAAAAACCAGGATCCCAATCTACCTCAATGGTTTTGGTAGCGAGATCGACTTTCTTGATAACCTGCCCATCAAGAAACGGAACCAACCGCTCCTTGATACCGAATGCATCTTTCAGGTTTGCTTTTATTACCATCACATCGTTAGAACCCGTTTCCATCATGTCATGGATGGTGCCAAGGTTATAACCCGTTGTGTTTATTACTTGGCAACCAATCAGGTCTTTCCAATAATAATCACCTTCTTCCAGGTCTGGTAATAGGCCGGAATCCACCATAACTTCACAGTTAGTCAGTAAATTCGCAGCATCCCGATCGTCAATATCTTTGATTTTGACAATAATATCCTGATTGTGGTGTTTCCACGCTTCCAGTTCAACATGTTGCCACTGGCCTGCGCGTTGAATAAACCACGGTTGATATTCAAAAATGTCTTCGGTGTGTTCGGTGGAAGAAAAAACTCTGAGCCAACCACGAATGCCATACGCAGACCCCAATTTTCCCAACACAATTGGCTCAACCGGGTGCTTAAGGCCAGATTGTTTGCTCATTGTTACCACCGTGACAGATTAAGCTGCTTTCTTAGCGTCTTTGATCAGTGCAGCAACACGATCAGACACAGATGCACCCAGACCAACCCAGTGTTCGATACGGTCCAGATCTAAACGCAGGGCTTCTGCATTTCCTGAAGCGATTGGGTTGAAGAAACCCACACGCTCAATAAAACGACCATCACGCGCATTGCGGCTATCGGTCACGACTACTTGATAGAACGGACGCTTTTTTGCGCCGCCACGAGCTAAACGAATTGTTACCATAACATCCTCATTAGTTAGCAAAACAACCAGACTCCATCGAGGAATGGAGTCCGGCTGTCCATTAAAAAGCCCGAAAATTTTACTCACTTTGGCGTAAAAAGCAATCCAAAGAACGTTTTCTTTCGCAACTTTGTTGATTATCGCCCCATAAATCCGGGTGGCAGCATGCCTTTCATGCCTCGCATCATTTTTGCCAAGCCCCCTTTTTTCATCTTTTTCATCATTCGCTGCATTTCATCAAACTGTTTCAGCAAACGGTTGACATCCTGCACCTGTGTTCCCGATCCCATCGCAATACGGCGCTTACGAGAACCTTTGATGATTTCTGGTTTTTCACGCTCTTTGCGCGTCATGGAATTAATGATGGCTTCCATTTTAACCAGAACTTTGTCATCCATTTGGGATTTGACCGCATCAGGGATCTGCGACATTCCCGGCATCTTGCTTAACATGCTGGCCATTCCGCCCATGTTACGCATCTGTTTAAGCTGATCAAGAAAATCGCTTAAATCAAAACCGTCACCTTTTTTCAGTTTAGACGCCAACTTTTCCGCTTGGGTACGGTCAACTTTGCTTTCAATTTCTTCGATCAGTGAAAGCATGTCTCCCATGTCCAAAATGCGCGATGCAATGCGATCAGGATAGAAAGGTTCCAGCGCATCCGTTTTTTCACCAACACCAAGGAATTTGATGGGTTTACCCGTGATATGGCGGATGGAAAGCGCGGCACCACCACGCGCATCACCATCGACTTTGGTCAGGACAACGCCAGTTAATGGCAACGCTTCGTTGAATGCTTTTGCGGTATTCGCCGCATCCTGGCCGGTCATCGCATCAACAACAAACAGGGTTTCAACAGGATTAATAGCTGCATGAACCGCTTTGATTTCATCCATCATCGCTTCATCAACATGCAGACGACCTGCTGTATCGACTAACAGCACATCATAGAATTTTAATTTAGCATGTTGGACCGCTTTATTGACAATATCAACGGGTTTTTCCTGTGGATCGGACGGGAAAAAATCAATTCCAACCGTTTCAGACAAGGTTTCAAGCTGTTTGATCGCTGCAGGTCGGTATACGTCAGCAGAAACAACCAAGACTTTTTTCTTGTTTTTCTCTTTCAGCAACTTACCTAATTTAGCCACGCTGGTTGTTTTACCTGCACCTTGCAAGCCCGCCATCAGAACCACTGCGGGAGGCTGGGCGGAGAGGTTTAATTCACTATTGACCTCCCCCATCGCCTTAACCAATTCATTCTGAACGATTTTGACGAATTCCTGACCGGGGGTCAGGCTTTTGTTAACTTCATGCCCCACTGCGCTCTCTTTGACTCGTGCAATAAAATCACGCACGACAGGCAATGCAACATCCGCTTCGAGCAAAGCCATACGAACTTCGCGCAGCGTATCTTTAATATTATCTTCAGTCAGCCGCCCGCGACCGCTGATATTGCGCAATGTGCGCGATAGTCTGTCAGTTAAATTATCAAACATTGTCTCAGCTCAGATATCTACAAGTGGGTCTACCTGTAAGGCAAATTTAGCGAATTATAGCACGATGATCTTGTGATCTCTGCAAAGAGATTCCCAAGTATAATTAACAACGGTTGGAGGCTACTCCTGCTAGCGGTATACTTAATTTTCAGGTTCAATCCATACCTAACAGATTTCAATTGCGAAAACGATAAACGTTATGCTGATATTTTCAATTATTGCTTTATTTGCCTATCTCATTAGCCTGACGCTCGTCGTGCCAGGTTTACTGCGCCAACAAAACAGTTATCAAAAATTGGCACTTTCTTTCGCAATTGTAGCGTTAGCCACTCACGCAATTGCATTGAAATACCAAGTTTTTCACGTCAGTAGTGGACAAAATCTTACGTTATTAAATTTAGGTTCAATTGTCAGTTGGCTTATGTGCATCATCATGACGGTTGTCGCTTTCCGTGGTCGTGCATGGTTTTTACTGCCGATTGTTTACAGCTTCGCCATGATCAATTTGATATTGGCCAGCATGATGCCAGGAGAATTCATTACTCATCTCGAAGATAGTGTCGAATTATTTATTCATATTGGGCTGGCATTACTTGGCTATGCGACTTTACTCATTGCCGCGCTTTATGCTTTGCAACTGGGCTGGTTGGACTATCGGCTTAAAAAGAAAAAACTCACATTTACCTCTGGAATTCCCCCATTGATGACAATTGAGCGTAAAATGTTTCACATTACCCAAGTGGGTGTAATTCTACTAACATTGACGCTATGCACTGGCATTATGTACATGGATGATGCTTTCAGCAAAGAAAATATCCATAAATCTGTTTTATCTATTATTGCATGGTTTGTTTATGTTATTTTGCTTTGGGGACATTATCATGAAGGGTGGCGTGGCAAGCGCGTTATTTGGTTCAATCTGATTGGCGCATTTATTCTGACACTGGCTTTTTTCGGTAACAGGCTATTACAGGAAATGATGGTTTATTAAAAGGTTAAATTATCATTGCTGATTTGTATAAATATTAGGAAGGAATTCTGTTTTGGAGCATGTCTCAACAAGCACACTGATTATCATTCTTGTTGTCATGGTTATTGTTTCAGCCTATTTCTCTGCCTCAGAAACTAGCATGATGACAATCAACCGATACCGCTTGCGTCATTTGGCTAAACAAGGAAGCAACTCCGCACGCCGGGTTGAATCTTTACTGCGTCATCCAGACAGGCTGATTAGCCTGATCCTTATCGGTAATAATCTGGTCAATATTTTGGCGTCCTCTCTTGCTACTATTGTTGGTATGCGACTCTATGGCGATGCCGGTGTTGCTATTGCCACAGGTGTACTCACGTTCGTTATTCTTATTTTCTCTGAAGTGATGCCCAAGACCATCGCAGCGCTTTACCCTGAAAGAGTAGCATTCCCAAGTAGTTTTCTTCTACGCCCACTAGAAAAAATTATGCTGCCTCTTGTTTGGTCATTTAATAGGATCAGCTTACTGTTTATGCGTTGTTTAGGTATCAAAACCTCTGATATTCGCAATGATGCTGTCAGCAAAGACGAGCTACGCACAATTGTCAATGAGTCAAACAGCAATCTATCACGCCGCAATCAGGACATGCTGATTTCTATATTAGACCTCGAGAAAGTCACTGTTGGTGACATTATGATCCCACGTAATGAAATTGTTGGTATTGATATCAACGATGATTGGAAATCCGTTATCAGGCAACTGACACACTCTCCACATGGGCGCATTGTGTTATATCGAAACTCCCTCGATGATGCTATCGGTATGCTCCGAGTACGCGAAGCCTATCGACTGATGATGGAGAAAAAAGAATTTACCAAAAGAAATTTGATTAAAGCCGCAGATAAAATTTACTTCATTCCAGTGAGTACACTATTGAATATTCAGCTTATTAACTTTCAACGCAATAAACAAAAAGCAGGTTTGATCGTTGATGAATATGGCGACATTCAAGGGTTAGTGACTGTTGAGGATATTTTAGAAGAAATTGTCGGCGATTTTACCACCTCCATGTCTCCAACTCTGGCGGAAGAAGTTCTTCCGCAAAGTGATGGCACCGTTCTGGTTGGTGGTACAGCTAATATCCGTGAATTAAATAAAGCTTTCGGTTGGGCGCTTCCTAAAGATGGTCCAAGAACAATGAATGGAATGATTCTGGAAGAGCTCGGTGAAATTCCTGAATTGAACGCTCAAGTGCAGATTAATGAATATAAATTTGAGGTTCTTGCGGTAAACGATAATGTTATTAAGCAGGTTCGCGTAACACCGATGAATAAAATACAGAGCGAAACATAAAATATGTTAAATAATTCAACGGTTATCCAGTAAAATATCCAAGATTCGACTACCTGCATATTCTGGGGTAGTCCAAAAATCGCATAAAAAAATATGAATCCTCTTCATATTTTCCCATAATGAGAATGGAAATAGACAAATACTAAATATAAGAGTGTGTTGAATATCTCTATTCATGAAGAGCTTCAAGTTATTTCAAAAGACAAATGAATGCTCTCGCCTCACTCCTCATGGATATTTTTTAAAATATGGCATTAATAATAAATAGAGGGCCAGCAAAACAAGCCGGCCCCAAAATATAAGTTAGTTCCGCCTGACAGGCAACCTATACCTGTAACTCTACAAGTTTTTCTTCAGGCAATGCTAATTCATCGTTATAATTGACACGAACACCAGAATCAAGAATACGTTGAGCAATATCTTGAGCTTCTTTCAATGAGTGCATTTCATATGTGCCGCACTGGTAAATGTTCAATTCCGGGATCTGGTTCTGATCTTGAACTTTTAGCACGTCTTCCATTGCCGCTTTCCAAGCTTCCGCCACTCTCAATTCTTCTGGAGCACCGATCAAGCTCATATAAAAACCAGTACGACAGCCCATTGGAGAGATATCAATGATTTCAACACCGTTGCCATTCAAATGATTACGGATAAAACCCGCGAACAAATGCTCAAGTGTGTGAACACCTCTTTCTGGCATCACTGCTTTATTAGGAACACAAAAACGCAAATCAAATACGGTGATAGTGTCGCCATGAGGCGTTTCCATCGTTTTGGCAACTCTAACGGCAGGAGCAGCCATGCGAGTATGGTCAACTGTAAAACTATCCAATAAAGGCATAATACTACCTCCTAAGGCATCAGATTTTTTACGAAGATTTTTTCAGATAGATGAAACTTTCTCATTTGCGGCTGGTCATAAGATATGAAGACGCGCAAAATTGTTATCATCCCTTATTCTCTAAGATATCTTATTCGGCCACCACTGGTGGCCATTTTCTTTTTTAACGCCCCGCATGAAGTTTTAAGTACGCTTCAAAACTCATGTTATCTTGCTGCTCAAGGCTATGCTGACGCGATATAGAAGACTCACGCTCAACAGAAAAAGTTTCATCATTCAAAATCGAATAATGCTCTTCAATCAATTTGTTATGATACTGGTCTGCGAGATCCAATCCAAAGCCAACTATCCCCTGCGATTTCATCTTGTCCAAGACACGTGCTGAAAACGTTAGTGATGGATCTTCAAACATGCTCACCAATTCTTTACAAACTGATTGATATTGAGTCCCTGAACAAGCATCCAAGACTTCAGCAACTCTTTCTAAATCCCTGAATAACTCCTGTCCCACAACCTTAAGCGGCTGTTGTTCAATCCCATAGCCAAGCCCAATAGATAACCCTGGCTTGCGTCCTTCTAAGATGACTTTATTCCAGTTTCCACGACAACATGCCAGCTCCTCACTCCCCATTTCAGGAGCATCAGCCAGAGCACACCATATCAAAAATAAATCAAGAAAACGAATTTGAGTTTCATCAACACCAATAGAAGAAAAAGGGTTGATATCCAAAGAACGGACTTCAATATATTCTATACCCCCTCTCAACAAGGCATCTGAAGGTGACTCTCCTTCTTGCGTGACCCGTTTGGGGCGTATCGGTGCGTACAACTCATTTTCAATTTGAAGAACATTCGTGTTGAGCTGTAAGTAGTTATCTTCTTTTTTGATACCGATTGCCGCAAACTCTTCAGATGGCTTATGAATGGCTTTCTTAAGCCCCTCTACATAGGTATGAAGATGATTAAAAGTAATGTTCAGATCACTTTGTGATTTGTTGGTATATCCTAAGTCACTCATTCTCAACGAAGTTGCATAAGGCAGGTAACAAGTCCCTCTTTCTGTTTCCTCAAAGGGTAATGCTGTATTTCGCCCACGTAAGAATGAAGAACAAATAGCCGGTGATGCACCAAATAAGTAAGGGATCACCCAACCAAAACGGTAATAATTGCGGATCAAACGAAGATAGCCATCTGAAATCTGCTCTTTTCCCGTTTCAGCATCTTTAATACCCAACCATGCCTGCCAGAAACTCATTGGCAGAGAAAAATTATAATGCACACCAGAAATTATTTGCATTAGTGCACCATAACGATTCTTTAATCCTTCACGGTACAAAGTCTTAAAGCGGCCCAAATTAGACGTACCATATTGAGCCAAAGTGATACTTTCTTCATCATCAATAAAACATGGCATACTTAAAGGCCACATTTTTTCATTATCCAGATTCCGGGCTGTGTAGATATGCAAGTCTTGAAGAAAAGCAATGGTTCTGTCTATGTTGCTATCAACAGGGGTAATAAACTCCAATAGAGATTCAGCAAAATCAGTTGTAATCCATTTATGCGTTAATGAAGCACCAAGTAATTTTGGATGCTCCGTCTTAGCTAAATGACCGTCTGGAGTAACACGCAATGTTTCACGTTCAATGCCACGACAAATCCCGTTTAATACGGTAGGGTTTGCCTCTAGCCATGACAATGCTTTTGATACGTCCGGGATCAATTTGTCCTCCCGTGGAGTTTAAAAGATTATTACTAAGAGTTTACTTTATATGAAACAAGCCAAGTTGTCGCTGATTACATAAAGGTGACGATGCGTTAGCGGTTAAATTACAACCAAAAATAATAAAGAAAATGTTATCGTTGAACCAAAATAAAAAACCCCTGCCTTATCAAGGCAGGGGTTTAAACTGGTGCATCCAGGAGGATTCGAACCTCCGACCGCTCGGTTCGTAGCCGAGTACTCTATCCAGCTGAGCTATGGATGCATTGTCGGTTTTCTATTTCTGCTCAGGCGCTATTAATTACCTGACTAGACAGAATTGAGATACCTAAAAAATCGCGGTGTTTAAAATGGTGCATCCAGGAGGATTCGAACCTCCGACCGCTCGGTTCGTAGCCGAGTACTCTATCCAGCTGAGCTATGGATGCATTTTAAATGGCGGTGAGGGAGGGATTCGAACCCTCGATGCAGCTCTTAACCACATACTCCCTTAGCAGGGGAGCGCCTTCAGCCTCTCGGCCACCTCACCATTTGCTTTAAAATCGTAAACAACATTCACGCTTTAAAACCTGCGACTTAGAAATTTTTAACTTTTAGAATCTTTACTTCTGATACTTGCTCAGAAGCTTTTCTTCAAGCTCTTCGTCGCTGCGATGGCGCACATATTACTTTCCCTGCCTGATAAGTCAAACAATTTTTCGCAACTTTTTTTTGTTTGAGCACTTAACATGCAAAATGCTTGGTTTAACATCTAAGGGGCTGTTTTATCAGCAGTGAAATCATCTAAGAACCGTTAAAATTTACGAAAATGATTATTCATCTCTATGGACTCATGAACGATGCTTTTTCAACAGATAGAAAATAAAAAGACGTGAGAGAATAGAATCAAGGTATCAAAAAGAGATAAACGTGACAGGATTACAAAATAGGGAACGGAAAAAAGCAGAAAAAAGGGGCAGAAAAGAGTAGAGTAGCGCCCAGGTTTTAAAAAAAAGCGTGGACGCCATTCTTGAATTAAAAAGTTGTAGGCTGAGATTTCTCTGCCTGAATCCGTTGATAAATTTCTTCACGGTGAACAGAAACTTCCTTGGGCGCATTTACACCAATGCGAACTTGGTTGCCTTTAACTCCCAGTACTGTGACTGTTACCTCATCGCCTATCATGAGTGTTTCACCAACTCGACGAGTCAGAATAAGCATTCTTTGCTCCTTGAAAATTTAAAAGAGTCGGGTCTCTAGGTTTCCCCGCTATTATCCATCAAACACCGTGAAAACGTAAAGCAATGATATCTACTTAAAGTATAAGTAGTTTTGAACACATTTACTATATCTATAGGATAGCTAAAATATAAGTATGTGCCCAACATTTCAACAATTTCACAACAAAAAAACATCCGGCACCATAAAAAATACTTTCATGGTGCCACGGCTGTCACGGCAATACCAACTATAACCGCAATGTTACCCACTCTTCTACACTAGCTAATGCGGAAGGAAGAGCGGCTACATCAGTCCCACCAGCCTGAGCCAGATCAGGACGTCCTCCTCCTTTACCTCCAACTTGTTGGGCAACAAAAGAGATTAAATCGCCTGCTTTTATTTTAGCAGTCAAATCCTTCGTTATACCAACAATTAGGCTGACTTTATCACCAGTCACGGTAGAAAGCACAATAATTGCTGATCCCAATTGATTTTTTAGATCATCAACCATCGTTCTGAGCATTTTCGGTTCTATATCACCTAATTGTGTCACCAGTAGACGAACACCTTGGATTTCCCTGGCTTGATTCGCCAAAGAGGAGCTTTCCTGAGCCGCTTGCTGAGATTTCAACTGTTGCAACTCTTTTTCCAATTGTTTCGTTCTGTCCAGTGTCGTTTTCACTTTCTCATTCAGGCTACTGATATCACCTTTCACCAGATGAGCAATGTCTTGCAGTAAATCAGCCTGCTGGTAGACAGAGTGTAGCGCAGTTTGCCCCGTAATGGCTTCAATACGGCGAATTCCTGCTGCTGTACCTGATTCACTGGATATACGGAACAACCCGATATCACCGGTGCGACTTGCATGAGTACCACCGCATAGTTCGGTAGAAAAACCGCCCATGCTAAGTACACGTACTTTTTCGTCATATTTCTCGCCAAACAGTGCCATAGCACCTTTGGCTTTTGCTTCTTCCAGCCCCATTAATTCTGTAACAATAGGTGAATTTTTGCGAATTTCTTCATTCACCAAGTTTTCGACTTGACGGATCTGTTCTGGCTTCATGGCCTCAAAGTGAGAGAAATCAAAGCGCAGATATTTATCATTGACCAAAGAACCTTTTTGGGCAACGTGTTCTCCCAAAATTTGACGTAATGCCGCATGTAACAAATGGGTCGCCGAGTGATTCAAACGGATCGCCTCTCTGCGTACCACATCAATTTCAGCATTAACTGTATGATTGACGCTCAAGCTACCCTTTGTCAATTTACCAATGTGACCAATTGCCTGAGCATATTTTTGTGTATCGAGAACCTCAAATACGCCATCGCCATTCGACAATTTACCCGTATCACCAACCTGTCCACCCGATTCAGCGTAGAAAGCGGTTTTATCAAGTATCACGATCGCTTCTTCACCGGCATGAATTTGCTCAACAGCCTGACCATTGCGGAAAATGGCGATAACAGCAGCTTGCTGTGAATGATGTTCATAACCACAAAAATCACTGCGTCCATCAACTTTGATCAATTCATTGTAATCTGTACCAAAGCCGCTGGATTCACGAGCACGGCGACGCTGGTTTTCCATCGCTGCATCAAAACCGGCTTCATCGACTTTGATGTTACGTTCGCGGCAAACATCCGCAGTCAGGTCAACCGGGAAACCATAGGTATCATACAAACGGAAAACAGTTTCACCGTCGAGGGTATCACCAGATAATCTAGCCAGCTCTTCATCCAGAAGCTGCAAACCACGTTCCAAGGTGCGAGCGAACTGTTCTTCTTCCGTTTTCAATACCTGCTCAACCAAAGCCTGTTGCTGTTTCAGCTCCTCACCCGCCGCCCCCATGAATTTGATGAGTGGTGCAACCAGTTTGTAGAAGAAGACTTCTTTTGCCCCCAACATATTACCATGACGAACAGCACGACGAATGATACGACGAAGTACATACCCACGGTTTTCATTGGACGGAATAACTCCATCGCAAATCAAGAATGCACATGCGCGGATATGGTCTGCAACAACACGCAGAGATTTATTGGTGAGATCGGTTGCCCCAGTCACTTCGGCAACCGAAGCAATTAAACTTTGGAATAGGTCAATTTCATAGTTGGAGTTAACGTGTTGCAAGACTGCGGTGACACGTTCCAGCCCCATACCGGTATCAACGGAAGGTTTTGGCAACGGTTCCATCGTGCCATCAGAATGGCGGTTAAACTGCATGAAAACGATGTTCCAAATTTCGATATATCTGTCACCGTCTTCTTCTGGGCTGCCTGGAGGGCCTCCCCAAATATGTTCACCGTGGTCGTAAAAAATTTCCGTACAAGGGCCGCATGGACCGGTATCCCCCATTTGCCAGAAATTATCTGACGCATAGGGAGCACCTTTGTTATCACCGATACGAATGATTCTTTCTGCCGGAACACCGACTTCTTTATGCCAGATGTCATAAGCCTCGTCGTCTGTCTCATAGACAGTCACCCACAGTTTTTCTTTTGGCAGACTAAACCACGCTTCGCTGGTCAGCAACTCCCATGCGTATTTAATGGCATCCTGTTTAAAATAATCGCCAAAACTGAAGTTACCCAACATCTCGAAGAAAGTGTGGTGGCGGGCTGTATAACCCACATTTTCTAAATCATTATGCTTACCGCCAGCACGAACACAGCGCTGAGCCGTTGTTGCTCTAGAATAAGGTCTATTATCCAATCCCAGAAAGACATCTTTGAACTGGTTCATCCCTGCGTTGGTGAACAACAATGTTGGATCATTAGTTGGCACCAACGAACTACTTGGTACTATCTGGTGCCCTTTAGTATGAAAAAAGTCAAGAAACGCTTGACGGATCTCAGCGGTGCTTTTGCTCATAATTGTCCCGAAATCAAGCTGAAAAAACAGATTTATGAATGGTTGAGGTGGTATATCGCATCACCATATCAACTCACGAATAAATTAAAGTAGGGTTAAGATAGAGTGTCTTCCATAAGAAGTAAAATCCCATATAAATCCATTCGCTTTTCAGCATTGTAATTCGTCTGGGGATTTTCTGAAAGTCTGTTGGTGACAGCAGTTTCAATACGCCTGTTTCAAAGATATTTATTTCTTCCATGAAAACAAAAACCACACCCGAAATAGGTGTGGTTTTTAAAAGCCAGATCAACTCTGTATTACGGATGAATATGGACGTTAATGCGTGAAATAAAAATCAAAATTCCTCGTTATTCACTTCTTCGCCATTGTCTTCATAATCTGTTACATAATCCACAGCCGCACTATTGAACTCCCCGGTATTATTCAACAGTAAATCACGTAGTTTCTTATCCAACTCGGACGCCATTTCTGGGTGTTCTTTCAGATAGTTAGTGGCATTGGCTTTACCTTGCCCAATTTTGTCGCCGTTATAGCTATACCACGCACCGGCTTTTTCCACCATTTTGTGTTTAACACCCAGATCGACTAACTCACCAAAAGTATTAATACCTTCACCGTAAAGAATTTGGAATTCAGCTTGTTTAAATGGCGCAGCAACCTTGTTCTTGACCACTTTCACCCGTGTTTCGCTACCAACCACTTCTTCGCCATTTTTCACCGAACCAGTACGGCGGATATCCAAACGGACAGAGGCGTAAAATTTCAGTGCATTACCACCGGTAGTGGTTTCAGGGTTACCAAACATCACACCAATTTTCATACGGATTTGGTTGATGAAGATCAACAGGGTATTCGAGTTTTTCAGGTTCCCCGCCAGTTTACGCATCGCTTGGCTCATCATACGCGCAGCCAAGCCCATATGAGAGTCGCCGATTTCACCTTCAATTTCGGCTTTTGGTGTTAATGCGGCAACAGAGTCAACAATGATCACATCGACAGCGCCAGAACGTGATAAGGCATCGCAAATTTCCAATGCCTGTTCACCCGTATCAGGCTGAGAACACAACAGATTATCAATATCTACACCCAGTTTTTTCGCATAAACCGGATCAAGAGCATGTTCGGCATCAATAAAAGCACAGGTTCTGCCTTCGCGCTGGGCAGCAGCAATAACTTGCAATGTCAGCGTTGTCTTACCGGAAGATTCTGGCCCATATATCTCAACAATACGGCCCATTGGTAAACCGCCTGCACCCAGTGCAATATCCAGTGACAAAGAACCGGTAGAGATCGTTTCAACATCCATTGAGCGGTTTTCACCCAAACGCATGATGGAACCTTTACCAAATTGTTTCTCAATTTGGCCCAGCGCCGCTGCCAGAGCCTTTTGTTTGTTTTCATCGTTAGCCATATTTACTCCTTCGCAAGCAATGAAGGGGCTGCCCCACTGCTGATAAACTGTTTCTGATACCAAAGTGCCGTATGATTATACTGTATAATCATACAGCATCAAGCTAATTTTTTATGATTTCTTCCAACAAAGTTTTTAAAGAAAAAATGACAGCTTGCAGACGCACCGAATTACGATCCCCCGAAAAATGCTGACGGTATGTCACAATCTGGATGTTTTCATCAAGGTAAAAAGCAAATCCAACCCAAACCGTGCCAGTCGGTTTTTCCTCGCTTCCCCCTTCTGGTCCGGCAATGCCGCTGACAGCAACAGAAACATCTGCCTTAGCGGCAATTAAGGCTCCTGCCGCCATTTCTTTTACGACCTGCTCACTTACCGCACCAAATTGCGTTAACGACGCGGGAGAAACCCCCAGCATTTCATGTTTAGCGTCATTACTGTAAGTCACGAAACCGCGATTAAAATAGGCCGAACTCCCCGCAATATCGGTAATCACTTTAGCTATCCAACCGCCGGTGCAAGATTCTGCACAGGTCACGGATAATTTTTTCTGTTTTAATCGCTTTCCAAGTTCAATACTAAGCTGATTCAGGATTTTTTCATCCATAACCGACCTTCAATTCTATAAGAAATTAATTTTTCCGAAGCAGATCCCAAATCCACAGACCGCCAATGGCCAAAGAAAGCAAGATCCCAAAACCCATGCCGACAGCAATCACCGAAGCGCCCAACATGATGGAAACGGAATATAGCCCCAGCATGACTAACATGGCGCTGTTTTCGCCCAGGTTTTGCACAGCAACCGCTTTACCTGCACCCATTGCCTGCTTGCCATGTTCTTGCAACAACGCATTTAGTGGCACGACGAAAAGCCCACCAAATACGCCGAGAACAATCAAAATCAAATAGGAAAATACGATGGATTGCTGAGTAACAAAAAAAATGACCATGATCCCAATTAAGATCCCGGCAGGCATACAGCGACGAACCGTTTTCAATGTAATAAACCGCGCAGCCATGCCAGCTCCAACAATGATACCAATAGCCACGACAGCATTCATCAATGTCGGGGTTGTATTGCCATCAATTCCCAGAACAACAGGAACCCATGCAACCAACAGGAAGCGCAGCGTAATACCGGCTCCCCAAAATAAACCAGTTCCCACTAATGAAAAGCGCGTTTCTTGATTACGCCAAAGTGAAGCACAAACTGTCATGAAATCCAGCAACATTTTTTTGGGATTCCAGCCTTTACCTTCACGAGCCGCAGCCAGACGGGGGATATAGAAATTAGCCACGACGGCGACACCATACAACAAGGCACAAAGCCCCAACGCCAGCACCAGGCTAATATCAGAAAGGAAACCACCGACGACTGAGCCAATCAGGATAGCGGCGATGGTCGAGGCCTCCATCATGCCATTGGCTTTGACCAAGCGCCTGCCATCGGTCAATTCCCCCAAAATCCCATACTTAGCAGGAGAATAGGCCGCCGCCCCAATTCCGACTAAGGTATATCCCAGAAAAGGGTTCATATCGATACAGATGCTGATGGCTCCAAGTAATTTGATGATATTAGAAAAGAGCATGACACGCCCTTTTGAAAACCGATCAGCAACTTGCCCCACAAAGGGGGCAAGTACGATATAAGTCAGGACAAACACAATTTGCAGGGCTGGCAAACTCCATTCAGGATAAGATTCCACCTTCAATTGGGCTAAGATCGCAAAAAACAGGGCATTGTCAGCAAACGCAGAGAGAAATTGCGACAATAATACAGCTTTCATTCCACGACTTAACAGTGGTTGTGTCTCCATAGTGGCATCCATTTCTTTACTCCTGTTCAGCCATTGTTCTGAGTGTGACAAAATCCGGTTTACCACTACCAAGCAATGGCAGTTGCTTCACATAACGAATATCTCGTGGAACCGACAGCTCAGGCATTCCTATTTCGCGGGCGACGCCCAGCATGGCATTTCTATTGAGTTTCGCATCGGTTGTGAACAATACCAGTGCCTCACCTTTACTGCGATCACTCCTGGCGGTAGCCGCATGCAGCGCATCAGTAGAAATGCGCGAGGCTATTTGTTCTACCGCTTCAAGAGAAACCATTTCCCCTGCAAGTTTGGCAAAGCGTTTCACTCGTCCTTTAATCGTGCAAAAACCCTCTTCATCAATGGAAACGATATCACCAGTATCATACCAGCCGACTTGATTGTTTCCTTCTGCATCTTCTGCGGAGGGTGGCTCCAAACGCTCAGGTGCTTCAACTCGCAGATATCCTTTCATGACATTTGGCCCACGTAGTTGCAAGCGGCCTCCTTCAATCCCCTGTACAGGTAGTAAACGCGCTTCCATACCGGGTAAGATCCGCCCGACGGTTCCCGTTTTTGCCGCCATCGGGACATTGATTGCCACTACCGGCGCACATTCCGTCACTCCATAACCTTCCAGGATACGGATACCAAATTTCTCCTGCCAAATGCGCTTGGTATTTTCTGACAGTTTTTCTGCTCCGGCTACCACATAACGCAGACGGACAAAATCATAAGGATGAGCAAAGCGGGCATAATTGTTCAAGAAAGTTGACGTTCCAAACAATACGGTACAATTACAATCATAGACCAGTTCAGGCACCACACGATAATGCAATGGGCTTGGATACAGGAATACGCGACTGCCCGTCATTAATGGCGTAAATAAACCCACGGTCAAACCAAAGGCATGAAACAGGGGTAAGGACGACATAAAACGGTCCAGTGGAGTAAAATCAGCCACGGTTTTTATCTGCTCAACGTTTGCCAACAGGCTGGCATGGCTGTGAACAACGCCTTTTGGTGCGCCTTCTGAACCTGATGTAAACAAGATCAAAGCATCATCATCCGGCTTTTGCGAAGCCAAAATGGCTTTGCTAGGGAAAACCAAATGCCACAATATCCAAAGCTTATCTTCCCGTGTGATAGTGTCTTTCAAATCTTCCAGATAGACCCAATTGGCCTCGGTTACCTGTTCTGGCAGATGAGTCAATTGCCCTTTTTCCAGAAATTGGCGGGATGTTACGATGGTTTTGATGGTTGCCGCCTGCATGGCATTCTTAATGCCACGGCTTCCTGCCGTATAGTTCAGAAGCGCCGGTACCCGCCCTTTTAATGAAGCGCCATAGATGGCAGCCGCCATCACCGTCGCATTTGGCAACAACAGACCAATACGTTCACCTTCTTGTGTAAAGCGCCCTAAGATTCGGCTAGTACCCAATATTTTTTTCAGTAATGAGTGATAGCTGTCTTCTTTAAAATTCACATCCTCAATGCAGGGTTTGAAGCGGCCAAAACGTTTTTGTGCGGTAAGATAAGCGCTGAACAACGTCTCTTCTGGACGCGTCTGCATTCTCACGTCCATCATAATGGCATGCAGGTGCTCTCCGGCTAAACGGCGGCGAGTTGTTGAATCAGAAGCATCCGGCATCGGCAAATCAACGGCAGGCAAAATCTTGAGGGTGATTTTCGGGAACCAATGCCGCTTCATAATTCCTTTTAACCGACCAAAAACCGTTTGTTCCGCCCCCTCAATCCGGATGGGTACGACTTTTGCACCTGATTTCGCGGCAATAAAAGCGGCTCCATCATAAATCTTCATCAAAGAGCCAGTCACGGTGATCCTGCCTTCGGGGAAAATCACTATTGGACGCCCTTTATCCACCTCTTTGACCAAGGTCCTGACGGCCATTGGATTGGTCGGGTCCAAAGGGACAACATCGGCATAAGGCTTGATAAATTTGAGAAAGCCACGGGTCGCGATATTAGAATAGACAGCGAATACTGGCTTTATCGGCAAGAATAGCCCAATTAACAGGCCATCCAGAAACGAAACATGATTGGGCGTAATAATACATTTGGGGTATTGTAACTGTTTACTATCACCTTCAACTGTTACCCTAAAGAGTATACGAACAAGTAATCGAATAAAATTTAAGAGCATATCCATATCTCAAATATAATTAAATAAAATTAAAGTGAGTAAATAGAGTGATACTATAAATTGTATAGGCCATCTGTTATATAAGATTTCCTTGCCGAATAGAAAATAAATTCAAACGCCCTTAATATATCAAATTAGTTTGTTTTTCTGGCCTAAGATATAAGATTTAACGCGAGATACGATATCTTCTGTTGCAAGATTGGCATTGACGATAAAATTGGCACACTCTCGGTATAAAGGTTCTCTTTCAACCAGTATTCCTTCCATTTCTTCGATGATGGACTTCCCTGTCAGGCTGGGACGCTGTGAATTCTCTGGATTGAGGGACAACCGTTGGCTTAAAACTTCCGCGGAAGCTTGTAAATAAATCACAACGCCATTTTGTCGCATATATTGGCGATTCTCAAGCGACAATATCATTCCCCCACCGGTTGAAATAACATGTTCACTCTGGCTAACCGCTTGCAACGTCTGGCTTTCCAATGTCCTGAAATGCTCCCAGCCATGTTGTTCAACCAGATCAGCTATCGTCATTTTACTTATAGCCTGAATACTTTCATCGGTGTCAACAAATTTATACGACAATGCCTCAGACAACAACTTACCTATTGTCGTCTTCCCTGCACCTCGTGCACCTACGATGAATAGAGTTTGTTTCATTTCATTATTTTCCTGAAGAGTCATTTTGCCGAAGAGTCTATAAAATTAAGCCTAAACATAAAGTATATACCCTATAAACTTCAAGTTGCAGCTCACAAGGCGAAAGCAATTGATTATCTCCCCGCGTTGCGGGGAGATAATCAATGCATCTTGAATATGACGAGCATAGTAACCAAATGTTTACACTGGTGTAAAAAGGTATTTTTGATGGCGCAAAAAGTCACACTTAACATTAAGTGTGACCCAACATAGTTCAACAAGATTCTAATTAAAGTAAGATGGGTTAGCGGCGAGGCAAATAATCACCATAACCAACCCACTTATAAGTTGTCAGTGCATCGAGCCCCATCGGGCCACGGGAGTGTAATTTCTGGGTACTGACAGCCACTTCTGCGCCCAAACCAAATTGCCCCCCATCAGTAAAGCGCGTGCTGGCATTCACATAGACCGCGGCTGAATCCACATGGCGCACAAAGTAATCAGCCTGCGCCAAAGATTCCGTCAGGATGGCATCAGAGTGGGCGGTGCCATAAGTACGAATGTGTTCAATAGCGTGGTCAATATCACTGACAATGGCCACATTCATATCCAAAGACAGCCATTCATCACAGTAATCGGCTTCTGCCACTTCAACGACGGTTGCCGGACCCTCTTTCAGCAATACCATCGCTGATTTGCTGGCGTGCAATGTCACTTCCTGCTCTTTCATTTTACTGCTCAAAACGGGCAGGAAATCGGCGGCTATTTTTTCATGGACTAATAACGTTTCCAGTGAATTACAGGCACTTGGACGCTGAACTTTCGCATTGGTAATGATTTCCAGCGCTTTTTCAATATTGATGGTTTCATCCACAAATGTGTGACAAACCCCAATCCCGCCCGTGATCACAGGGATCGTTGATTGTTCCCGGCACAATTTATGCAACCCTGCCCCGCCACGCGGGATCAGCATATCGACATAACGATCCATTTTCAGCAATGCAGCAACTAATTCACGATCGGGTTTATTGATCGCCTGAACCGCAGCAGCCGGCAAACCACTTTGCTCCAGTGCCTGCTGTATAACTTTAACCATCGCTTGATTAGTATGGTGAGTCTCTTTGCCGCCACGCAGTATCACGGCATTACCGGTTTTCAGGCATAACGATGCCACATCAATGGTCACATTCGGCCGGGCTTCATAAATCACGCCAATCACGCCCAAAGGAACCCGGCGACGGCTCAATTGCAACCCATTATCCAATAATTGCCCATCAATGACTTGCCCTACCGGATCAGCCAAACGGCAGACCTGGCGCACGTCATTGGCGATAGCATTCAGCCGTTCAGGTGTCAGTAATAACCGATCGAGCAGCGCCTCACTCATTTCCTGTTCGCGGGCTTGCTGCATATCGTGCTGGTTGGCAGCCAGGATCACGGCCATTTCGCTCTCCAACAAATCAGCAATGTGATTCAACGCTTGGTTTTTCTGCTTGGTACTTAATTGCGCCAACTGCCACGATGCGGCTTTGGCCGCTTTTCCCATCTGCTCTAGCATGGTGAAATCCTTAACTCACGATCAATTCATTAAATGACGATCAAATCGTCACGGTGAACCGCCACAGCGCCATATTCATAACCCAGTATCTGGCTAATTTGCTGTGAATGGTGGCCGGCAATCAGGCGTAAAGCATCACTGTTGTAACGGCATACGCCATGAGCCAAATCTTTGCCTGATAAACTACGAATGCAGATGACTTCACCGCGGGAAAAATCACCTTTAACGTTTTTGATCCCCTTGGGCAGCAACGAACTGCCTTTCCCAATAATCGCCGCTTCTGCACCATGATCGACAATAATTTCCCCGGCCGGCGGTGCGCCAAAGATCCAACGCTTGCGATTCTCCATTGGGCTAGCCAGACCATGAAAGCGTGTCCCAACCGGTTTTCCGTCAATAACATCAGCAATCACGCCCGGCCGGTTACCTGCGGCAATAATCACATCAATGCCGGCACGCCCCGCCACGCCCGCCGCCTGAAGTTTTGTTGCCATTCCACCCGTACCTAAACCCGAAACACTGTCCCCGGCCATCATTTTCAGTTCATCACTGATGTCATGGACTTCAGCGATCAATGTTGCATCCGGGTTACTACGGGGATCGGCGGTATAAAGCCCTGCGATGTCGGTCAGAAGCAATAACTTATCTGCACTGCCCAGAATAGCCGCCAGCGCAGACAGATTATCATTGTCACCCACTTTAATTTCTGCTGTCGCCACGGCATCGTTTTCATTAATGATGGGAACAATGTGATTATCCAGCAAAGCCTGAAGGGTATCCCTCGCATTCAGGAAGCGTTCACGATCTTCCAAATCCGCACGGGTCAGAAGCATTTGCCCGACATGGATACCATAAATCGAAAAAAGCTGTTCCCACAGTTGGATCAAACGACTTTGCCCAACCGCGGCCAACAACTGTTTTGAAGCGATGGTTGCCGGCAGATCAGGATAGCCTAAATGTTCGCGTCCGGCGGCAATTGCCCCGGAAGTCACAATAATAATGCGGTGGCCTTTTTCATGCTGTTGGGCACACTGACGAACCAGTTCCACAATGTGGGCACGATTCAAACGACGAGAGCCACCAGTCAATACACTCGTCCCCAGTTTCACAACCAATGTTTGGCTGCCATTCATCATATTTCTGCCATTACTGTTATATAAAATTTCATCATAGTGAGAGCTTGCAATCTTGTCCCGCGCGCCGCCGGGACAAGATTGACTCCTGTCATTTTGAAACGCTATTTAATTTGAAAAAAATAATTTGAAAAAAACCGTGTTCAGTTTTAACAGGAGAGAGGCGTTATGCCAACTGACATAACGCAATATTTAAAAAAAGCAGGTTAAAAACAAACTCATGCCATAACTTGTGTTTGAAGGGTGGCCGTGTTCTCGGAGGGGATTAATCTCAGTTTAAGCGTGTCAAAAGAGTCAGACAGACGTTTGTGGAATGACTGCAAAGTGGATTCAAGGTGCTCAAGATCGGCTCTTTTTTTAATACTCATGGCACACCATTCACCTTTTTTATCAAATAAGCCTATCTGATAATGATAAACAAATCCCTGATCCTGCTCTTGTAACTCTAGCCACCATCCCCAAAATTCACGTTTATCTGGTGCCACTTTTGCACTAACGCAAACAGCTAAACAGTCAAAGAAAAAATAACCATTTTGGCATTTTAATTCACGTACATACGGCCCTAATGCAGAAAAACTCTTCAACAACCTATTTTTAGAATAACTTGCAGGTAAAGTCATACAAAGGTCTCCTTATATACAGAACACCTTTGTATCAAACGATTAAAAAATATCAAGTAATAAATTTTATTTTATAAAACTTTATCTTTCAACCATACACTTATTTCGTGTAATGCCTTATTGAAACCACTATAAACGGATGTCGCAGGGATCGCCCGCAATGAACCCTCCATTGAGGACATGGCGATTAATTTCGAGTCTTTCCGTGGACTGAAAATATCATCTTCCCAATACACCGAAAGCATGGGCACAGTACAACGGCGCCCCAACAACCCTTGTTTTTTCAACGAATAACAGTTCAGCTCTGCACGCAATCGCTCTTCATCAACGTGATAAATACCCAAGCGGCTGGCCAATACGTCGATATACATTGACGGAATTTTCTGCTGTAATTTTTCATTATGCAGTAGTTCATGGACAATCGGACCGACTACCGCGACGCCTTTAACCAGTTTCGGTTCCAGATAGGCAAGACGGACCGCGATATTCGCGCCAAAACGAAAGCCAAATACACCGACACGGGTATGGTCAATCCACGGCACGCTATTTAACTGTTGCAAAACTTGTTGATGAAGGGCGCAGGTATCCTGCGTCAAGGGAAATTTGGCGGAATAACCAACAGACGGCATATCCACCGTTAACATGGCAAAGCCAAGAGGCGAGAAGTGTTCACGGAATAATCGCCAGCAATCACTCTGTACATTATCAAGGCTGGCACAAACTAATATCGTTGGGCAAGGCCCCTGTACGTGGGCAGGCAGGTGCAATAATCCCGTAACGCTTTTGCCGCCTTCCAACTGGAATTCCAATTTTTTCAATTCATAGTCAGAAAAACGCGCGGCGTTTTCATAGGCTTTATTCGCCAGCACAATAGCCTGATCGGCCAGTTCATCACCGCGTAAATGCGGATAAGCGGCAATACTGTATAACGTTGCGGCCTTTAACCAACATGATCCGGCTTTTTCTGCATCTTCCGTATCCAACGCTTCCTGTTGCCAGTACATGGCCTGTTGAGACCATTCAAATGCCCAGTTTCCTTTACGATAGCCGATCACAGTATCCAACAAATGTTCAGTACTGCGCTCGGCATCTGTCACGGCAATCCGGCTGAGGACATCTTGGATCTCCAGCGGATTGACACCCCTCCAGATCCAAGCGAGCCAATTGATCATTCGATACCAACGCTCGCGGCGCTCTCCACCAAGCAGACTATCACTGGCAATAATAGACTGTGGGTGAATATATTTCACCAGTGTAGAGGTTTCCCGATGCTTAAGCCGAGGCTTAAACAACGATTCTGAAAGGTTTTGTTTAGTCATGACAAAAGAAAAATTTTACTGCTTATCACAAATAGGTTTATCACAAATAGGTGGAACGAACATCACGCCCATATCCCACGGTTGCTCAATCCAAGTGTTTTGGGGAATATCAACAACATAATCATTCACAAGCGGGCGCCCCGCGGGTTTGGCAAAAATCGTGACAAAGTGGGCTTTCGGATACATGTCACGGATAGCCTGAGCCGTGCCTCCGGTATCAACCAGATCATCGACAACAATGAAACCTTCACCGTCACCTTCCGCTTTTTTCAATACTTTCAACTCGCGCTGATTATCGTGATCATAGCTGGAAATGCAGACAGTATCGACATGACGGATACCCAATTCACGCGCCAGTAACGCCCCCGGAACCAGGCCACCACGGCTAACGGCAATAATGCCTTTCCACTGTTCTACAGGAAGTAAACGTTGCGCCAATTGACGGGCATGTATTTGCAACATATCCCACGTTACAACATATTTTTCACTCATAAAATTAAATCCTGGAAACTAAAGAATATTTCAGAAAAGCGTTTTTTTGCGGAAAAAAGTTGCGCGAGATTATAGTGATTTGAACAGACAAAAACCAGCAAAAACAAGGTAAGGCCTCATTCTAACTGCCCATTGCCGACAATAAAATGATATTCTCCAGCGTGGCATGGACATTAAGGCAACACAAATGACAGGAACGCCCTAATGTGTCAAACATTACCCTTTTCTTCTCACCAAGATACTGTTACAGGAGATCCGCCGTGTCCGAATTATCAACCTTATCCCCCCAACCACTGTGGGATATTTTTGCCCAAATCTGCGCTATTCCTCACCCTTCCTATCACGAAGAAGCCCTCGCATCCCATATCATTGAGTGGGCAAAAAGCAAAGAGTTCCATGTAGAACGGGATGACGTGGGCAATATTTTGATCAGAAAGCCCGCTTCAAAAGGCATGGAAAATCGCAAGGCTGTTGCACTTCAAGCGCACCTTGATATGGTTCCACAGAAAAATAACGATACCCAACACGATTTCACCCAAGATCCTATCCGCCCTTATATTGATGATGATTGGGTCACGGCTGATGGGACAACGTTGGGCGCGGATAACGGTATCGGCATGGCTTCCGCTCTGGCGATATTGGCGGACGAATCGGTCAAACATGGCCCCTTGGAAGTTTTACTGACCATGACTGAAGAAGCCGGCATGGATGGTGCATTTGGTCTTAAAGCTGGCTGGCTGCAAGCGGATATTCTGATCAATACCGATTCAGAAGAAGAGGGTGAAATTTACATGGGTTGTGCGGGTGGCATTGATTTTGTCACGACATTACCCCTGTCCCGTGAAGCCCTGCCGGCTAACTACAAGACCTTGCAACTGACGATTAAAGGATTAAAAGGGGGTCACTCCGGCGGCGATATCCATCTGGGATTGGGCAACGCCAACAAATTACTGGCGCGTTTCCTGGCGATGTATGCCGATGAGTTAGCACTGAAATTAATCCATCTGCAAGGTGGAACCCTGCGCAATGCCATCCCTCGTGAAGGTTCTGCCGTGATTGCGGTGCCTGCCGGTCAAGTTGAAAAGCTGTATCAGTTGAAAGATCACTATCTGGAAACATTGCAAAACGAATACGCGGTTGTTGAACACCATCTCACCCTCCTGCTGGATGAAACCGAAGCCTCATCGCAACCATTAACAGCGGATTGCCAGACTCGCTTTGTATCCTTGCTCAATAGTATGCCTAATGGCGTTATTCGGATGAGTGATGTCGCCAAAGGGGTGGTAGAAACGTCACTGAACGTGGGTGTTGTGACGATGGATGAAGAGAAAGCTGAGGTTATTTGCCTAATCCGTTCACTGATCGAAAGTGGAAAGGATTATGTTGTTGAAATGTTGCATTCTCTGGCAAAACTGTCTGGTGCAGAAACCGTCGCAAGCGGCAGCTATCCCGGCTGGCAGCCTGATGCCGATTCGCCCATCATGCATTTAGTTCGTGAAACTTATCACCAACTCTTCGATAAGACGCCAAATATCATGGTGATCCATGCCGGATTGGAGTGTGGCCTGTTCAAAAAACCCTATCCTGATATGGACATGGTCTCTATCGGCCCAACGATTCGGAGGGCTCACTCCCCTGATGAGAAAGTTCATATTAAAAGCGTCGGTCAATATTGGCAGCTACTCACTGCCATTCTGAAAGCGATTCCGGCCAAGGAATAAAAAATAATCGAAAATAGGTTGTCTCTCCCCTGCCATCAGCTTGTGGGGGAGATTCTGCGCCTCACCATTCCAATAACCTTACCATTCCAATAAAAGCTGACGTTCCAATTGTGGATTTTGTAATGTCACATGCAGCCCAACCAACCTGACTCCCCGGCCTACCCTGCGTGTTTCCCAAGCCTGTTTTGCAACCTGAATCAGATCGTGTTTATCCAGCATAGGATGGACGTGCTCCTGTGTCGTCAATTGAAAATCATCAAACTTCAATTTGATACCCTGACGGGCAATTCGAAAATCAGGTTTTACCTTTTCCAGCCGTCTTTCCAGCTCAGGATAAAGTTTTTCAATCAGTTCAACACACTCGTCCCACTCATAAATATCCTGCGCCAAGGTTTTTTCCACTCCGACAGATTTACGCAAGCGCTCAGGCGTAATTTGTCTCTCATCAATGCCGTGGCAGCGCTCCCAAAGCACCAGACCAAACTTACCCAAGCTTTTTATTAACGCCAACTTATCGTATCGCTGAACATCAGAGCAGGTTTCTAATCCCATGCCTGACAGGCGCTTTGCCGTGACTTTGCCGACACCGGGAATTTTGCGTAATGGCAGCGAATTAACAAAAGTTTCGACCTGTTCGGGGGAGATAACATATTGCCCATTAGGTTTATTGATATCAGAGGCTATCTTGGCTAAAAACCTGACCGGTGCCACACCCGCAGAGGCGGTTAACTGCAATTCATCAAAAATGACCTGACGGATTTCCTGGGCAATCAACGTGGCGGAGCCGTGGCAATAACGGCAATTCGTCACATCCAGATAGGCTTCATCCCAGGAAAGCGGTTCGATCAATTCAGTGTAGCGGGAAAAAATTTGACGGATATGTTGAGAGACTTCTTTATAAAGCGCCATCCTGCCGGGGATGACTTTCAATTGAGGACAAAGTTTTAATGCCATTGCCGTGGACATCGCACTGTGCACCCCAAAACGGCGGGCGGGATAATTTGCCGTACTAATGACCCCCCTTCGATCAGCACTTCCGCCGACTGCAATCGGAATGTTGCGGAGTGATGGATTATCCCGCATTTCAATGGCAGCAAAAAAGCAATCCATATCAATATGAATAATTTTGCGCATTTGATCTCCCCATGCCAGATTACTGTATAAATATACACAGAGAGATGATAAAACTCTAGCTAAATAAATAACTACATCTTAAATATTATTAAGATGAAAAAGTCACCACAATAAATTAAAAAACAAATATCAATATATCCGCTATAAATTGCAAGTTTCAACTCGCAAGACGAAATTCGCTTATTATCGCCCCTAACTTATCCTGCTAATGAATTCTATGATAAAAGTGACATAAATACATTTTAGCTGTACCATTTCTGAAATTTATAAATAAACAAGGTTATCAATAAAGATAAGGGTAACAATGAAAAATAATATTTCATTTTTTCTATATCAAATCTCTGATATCTTATTCACCTCCTCGACAAGAGCATTTGGTATGCTGTTTTCCTGGTGGATGATTGAAGTGCTCAATCTGGATTTCCAACTTGGGTGGTTTATTTTCTCATCCTGGTTTTTCCAAGTCTTATTTCTCGTCTTCATGAGTGATCTTGGCGACAGGTTCAATAAAAAAAATGTCGTATTGCTCTGTATCATCCCAACGACATTGCTTTTTATTCTTGCTAACTTTATAGATAAAAATTTATACATCCCATTAGGCATTATATTTATTTTTGCTTCTATTTCAGCCATCCTTATCCAACCCATTGGCACAAGCATTCTGCCAGAAATTAGTGATAAGAATAAATTAGAGTCTGCCTTTAAATATCGGGGCATTGTTAACTCGGTTAACATTATACTTGGCCCTGCCATATCGGGTATTGTCATTCACTATTTAAATATCAATGGCGCTCTGATGTTTATTGCTTTAATGTCACTTTCATCAATTATTGGTTTTTACTTTATCAAGAGCCAACAACAAGAAAAACCGTTACAACAACATAAAAGTCATATAGGCAGTATTAAAATCATTACTAAAAACCCGACAGAAGCAAGTTTAGTGATTGTTGCTGCCTTTTTTAATTTCACTGTTGTGCCATTAGTCTCCTATATCACCCCACTGATTATCATCAATGAATTTAAACTCAGTGCCTTACAAGTGGGAATTGCCGAAGCTACATTTGGTCTGGGTATGATGATTGGCAGTACCCTTATTATTAGATATATGAATAAAGTTTTCTGCAAAGCGCACAGTGCTTTTATTTCAGCACTTACAATAGCTGTCTGTATAACCGGAATATCTACGGCAACCTCATTAATTGGGTTATGCAGTTATATGTTAATCTGCGGAATCGGTTTAGTGATTTATAATATCAATACCACCTCAATTCGCTGCCTTGCCACACCAGAATCGCACCGTAATACGATGGAATCTAAATTCCTGGCCATTTGTATTATTTCAATCCCATTGGGAATGATCTCTGCCACCTATATGGTAGAAAGCTATGATATCAGAATTTTATTAATCATTTTTTCTGCCTTAATGGGATTAATCTCATTCCTGGTGTTATTTTCACCCAAATATGTAGAAATATCAAAAATGCCAGAATCTCAATTAAATGGTTACTACGGGAAAATCTATCCTGAGGCTTATCAAGTAAAAAATGGGTAATAACCGTATAGACTCACCGTACTTCAAGATACATTTATTATCTCCCCACAGTGCGGGGAGATAATCAGCGGTTTTCGTCTTGCGAGTGGCAACGTTACCCTCAATTCGGAAAAATCAGGGTTTGTCCCGGTGCTTCGCGATTAAGGTGGATAAAATTAAGATGTTTTTCATAATGATCAAGAATATCGCTGATGATTTGCTCTTTGGTATAATCCATTAAATCATTACCTTGTGTTCCTTCTATCAAGAAAGTTTCCAGCCGATAATAGTAAGATTTTCCCGCTCTTGCCCGATAAGTAAACCCAGGGACAGAATAGCGTTGTGGCCAAATCTGATAGACAAAATTCTGTTCATCGCCCAAATCAACAATCAGCTCAAGTGGGTTCAGCCGGCGATCCTCTTCCGGCGGCAGGGCATTAAACTGCACTTTCGCCCCGCGCACCACCAGCTCCTTGGCAACGTCCAACATGGCCGGACGGCATACGCTATCCAGCATGCGTTGGGTATTTTTCGTACCCGGAAAATGCATCATACGGCTTAGGCGTTGTTTCCAGTTCAAAGAACCATTGTCATGAACAAGCGTAGGTGAAGCGTTGTGCAACGCACTGGCCTTACGGAAATCTTCTACCCGCAAGGATTTGTACAGCCCCGCCATCACAAAAAACATCACAAAACTAAAAGGTAACCCCATAATAACCGTGGTATTTTGCAAAGCAGAAATGCCATTCGTCATCAGAATGCCCAATGTTAATACCCCGATCGCCACAGACCAGAAAACGCGCAACCAATTTGGCGCGTCATTATTGATATCACTCAGGTTTGAGGTGAAATTACCCAACACCAATGAGCCAGAGTCCGCCGATGTGACATAAAACAGCAATCCGGTAATGGTGGCAACCGAAGCACTGAACGTAAATGCCGGATAAAATGACAGCAGACGATAAAAACCTTGTTCTGGATGTTGCAGCACGGTTTCAGCTAATTGGCGATTACCATGAAGAATTTCATACAACGCGCTGTTACCAAAAATCGACAGCCACAACAGCGTAAAAACGAAGGGAATAACTAATGTTCCCGTCACAAACTGGCGAATAGTTCTGCCACGGGAAATGCGTGCCAAAAACAATCCCACAAATGGCGACCAGGCGACCCACCATGCCCAGAAAAACAGCGTCCAGTTATTCATCCATTCAGTGGGACGTTCAAAGGCAAAACTGTTCAGCGTCATGCCCATGAAACGGCTGATATAATCCCCGACGTTCTGCACCAATCCGTTAAGCAGGAATTCCGTATCGCCCATAAATAAAAGAAACAAAACCAGACCAAGAGCCAGCAGTACATTCAATTCGGACAAAAACCGAATGCCTTTGTTGACGCCGGAAGTCACCGAAATGATGGCTATCACCACCGACAATAATATCAATCCTCCCTGAACCCCCAATCCTTGCGATAATCCGAACAGGACTTTCAGGCCATAATTCAATTGCACGACGCCAATTCCCAACGTCGTGGCAATGCCAAATATTGTCCCTATGACTGCCGCGATATCCACCGTATGGCCGATGAAGCCTTTAATGCGGTGACCAAAAATAGGATAAAGTGCTGAGCGGATCGTCAGCGGCAAGTTATAACGATAGCTAAAATATCCCAGTGCAATGCCCATCAAAGCGTACATCGCCCAGCCCGTCAGGCCATAGTGGAACAGCGTCCACACCATCGCCTGACGAGCTGCTTCAATGGTTTCCCCTTGGCCCGTTGGCGGCCGCATATATTGCGTGACAGGTTCAGCCACCGAGAAAAACATCAAGTCAATGCCTATCCCTGCGGCAAACAGCATCGCCGCCCAACTCAGTAAACTGAATTCCGGCTTGGATTGCTCTGGACCCAATTTGATTGAACCAAAACGGGAAGACGCAACAAAAACCACAAAGACAATGTAAAGCGTTGCCGCCAGTAAATAGTACCAACCAAACGTTTTAGATACCCAATTCAGGGTGTTTTTTATCCAGACACTGGTTGCCTCAGTGAAAAAAATCGTGAACAGAGAAAATGCAATAATCAGTCCGGCAGAGGTGAAAAAAACAACAGAATTCAGGGTATCCTTCTGAGTATTTTTTGGACTGTCTTGTATGTTCATAGGCAGTTCCTGAAATGAAGATAATTAAAAAATGCAAAAAGCATAACTCATGTAACAATTTGAATATTAAATAAATTTTAAGACATGTTAAATAAATTTGATTCCTGTTTGTAAAATGATTGTAATAAAACATATTTAATTTTGATTGAATGTTCAATCAAAAAAAAGTTTAATACTGCCCGAATGATTGATCTTCTGAGCCTAAAATCATGCCAAAAATTAGAATACAGTCGATAAGAAAACAGCAACTCATTGATGCAACATTAATCGTGGTTAATGAAGTTGGTATGCAGGAAGCCACGATTGCGCAAATCGCGCGCAAAGCGGGCGTTTCCAACGGCATTATCAGCCACTATTTCAAGGATAAAAACGGGCTGTTGGAAGCCACCATGCGTTATCTATTGCAGCAATTAAGCATGGCAGTTGCACGCCGGTTACGCCTGCTTGATGACGCAACGCCCACGCAAAAGTTAAAAGCCATTGTTGAAGGAAATTTTGATCCCAGCCAGACCAGCAGTGCCGCCATGAAAACCTGGCTGGCATTCTGGGCCAGCAGTATGCATCAACCCAATCTCTACCGGTTACAACAAGTCAATGAGCGCAGATTGTATTCCAATATCTGTGTTGAATTTAAACGCGCCATGCCAAAAGCAGAAGCACGGTTAGCTGCGCAAGGTCTTGCCGCATTGATTGACGGCATTTGGCTGCGAAGTGCATTAAGCCGGCAGCCTTTTGATCCGGAAGGAACATTCAAAATTACCCTTGATTACATCGAACAGAAACTCGGAGCCTCTGCTATGACCTGAGTTCTGGCTTATAGCCTAATAAACAGGCTCTTAAGGAGAATCTATGACCCATTTTGGATTACAAAAACTGTATATCCACGGCGCCTATGTGGATAGCACCGATCCTGGCAGCACCATTTTTGATACCATTAATCCCGCGAATGGCGAGGTGATCGCCCAATTTCAGTCCGCTACAGAGCAAGATGTTGACCGGGCGGTCGAAAGCGCCCATCAGGGACAGAAAATCTGGGCAGCGATGACCGCGGTGGAACGTTCACGGATCTTACACAAGGCCGTGAATATCCTGCGTGAACGCAACGATGAACTGGCTGAACTGGAGACACTGGATACCGGCAAACCCCTGTCTGAAACCCGGCTGGTTGATATTGTCTCCGGTGCGGATGCACTGGAATATTATGCGGGTTTGATCCCCGCCCTTGAAGGGCAGCAAATTCCACTGCGTGAATCTTCTTTCTTCTATACACGCCGTGAACCATTGGGCGTCGTAGCCGGCATCGGCGCATGGAACTACCCTATCCAAATCGCCCTCTGGAAATCAGCCCCGGCGCTGGCGGCCGGCAATGCCATGATTTTCAAACCCAGTGAAGTCACTTCGCTCACGGCATTGAAGTTAGCTGAAATCTATACCGAAGCCGGTTTGCCTGATGGTGTGTTCAATGTCTTGACCGGAGCCGGTCACGAAACCGGCCATTATCTGGCGGTTCACCCTAAAATCGCCAAAATGTCTTTTACCGGCGGAATTGCGACAGGCAAAAAAGTCATGGCAGAGGCTTCGGGTTCATCCCTAAAAGAGGTCACGATGGAGTTGGGCGGCAAATCCCCGCTGATCATTTTTGATGATGCCGATCTGGATCGGGCGGCGGATATTGCCATGATGGCCAACTTTTTCAGTTCGGGGCAGGTTTGTACCAACGGAACCCGCGTTTTTGTCCCCAAGCCGCTGCTGCCACAATTTGAAGCAAAAATTCTTGAACGTGTTAAGCGTATCCGGATTGGTTCTCCCCTCGATCCCAACACGAACTTTGGGCCGCTGGTGAGCTTCCCACATATGGAATCGGTTTTACGCTATATCGAAAGCGGCAAAAACAGCCATGCCCGCCTGCTTTGTGGCGGTGAGCGTCTGCTGGAAGGCGAACTGGCGCAAGGAGCCTTTGTTGCACCGACGGTATTCAGTGACTGTACTGATGAGATGTTAATCACACGGGAAGAAATTTTCGGGCCGGTGATGTCTATCCTGACTTATGAAACGGAAGATGAAGTTATTGCCCGCGCTAATAACACCCATTATGGTCTGGCTGCCGGCTTAGTCACCCAAGATATTTCCCGCGCCCATCGCGTGATCCACCAGTTAGAAGCGGGGATCTGCTGGATCAATACCTGGGGAGATTCTCCGGTCGCTGTCCCTGTCGGTGGTTATAAACATTCCGGTGTTGGCCGCGAAAATGGGCTGGTCACACTCCAGCATTACACGCAAATCAAATCAATACAGGTGGAACTGGGCAATTTTACATCCCTATTTTAATCCATGCCTGAAACAGAGGAGATAACTAATGGTTTTTGATTACATTATTATCGGTGCTGGGTCAGCGGGTAATGTACTTGCAACACGTTTAACGGAAGATCCCACTATCACGGTCCTGCTGCTGGAAGCTGGCGGACCCGATTACCGATTTGACTTCCGTACTCAAATGCCAGCGGCGCTGGCATATCCCTTGCAGGGAACCCGTTATAACTGGGCGTATGAAACCGATCCTGAACCTTATATGAATCATCGCCGCATGGAATGCGGGCGGGGTAAAGGGCTGGGTGGCTCTTCGCTCATCAACGGCATGTGCTATATCCGTGGCAATGCGCTGGATTTTGATCATTGGGCGACTCAGCCGGGGCTGGAAGATTGGGCTTATCTTGATTGCCTGCCCTATTTTCGCAAAGCGGAGTCAAGGGATATTGGCGAAAATGACTATCACGGCGCCGATGGGCCGGTCAGTGTCACGACCCCCAAAGCGGGAAATAATGAACTGTTTCACGCGATGGTAAAAGCCGGGGTTCAGGCAGGTTATCCACGTACTGATGATTTGAATGGTTATCAGCAAGAAGGCTTTGGGCCAATGGATCGCACGGTGACCCCGAAAGGGCGCCGTGCCAGTACCGCCCGCGGTTATCTGGATCAAGCACGTTCACGTCCCAATCTCACGATTATGACCCATGCTTTGACGGATACCCTCAAATTTGACGGAAAGACCGCCATTGGCGTTAATTTTTATCAAGGCAACAGCTCAACGTTAACGCATGCAAGAGCGCGTAAAGAAGTTTTGCTCTGTGCGGGGGCGATCGCCTCGCCCCAGATTTTGCAACGTTCAGGCATTGGCCCCGCAGACGTCTTGGACGAACTTGCGATCCCTGCCGTGCAGGTATTACCCGGCGTTGGGCAAAACTTACAAGATCACCTTGAAATGTACTTGCAGTATGAATGCCTCAAGCCCATTTCCCTCTATCCGGCGTTGAAATGGTATAACCAACCGCAAATTGGCGCTGAATGGTTATTTAAAGGGACAGGCATTGGTGCCAGCAATCAATTTGAAGCAGGTGGCTTTATTCGTACCCATGAAAAATTTGCCTGGCCAAATATCCAGTTTCACTTCCTGCCGGTTGCCATTAATTACAATGGCAGCAATGCCGTCAATCAACATGGTTTTCAGGCGCATGTGGGTTCGATGCGTTCGCCAAGCCGGGGGCGGGTGAAAATTACATCGCGAGATCCACGCCGGCATCCGAGTATTTTATTCAACTATATGTCAACCGAACAGGATTGGCAGGAGTTCCGCGCGGCGATCCGCATTACGCGGGAAATTATGGCACAACCAGCACTGGCTCCCTATTGTGGCCGTGAAATCAGCCCCGGTGTTGAAATCCAGTCCGATGAACAGCTAGACGCGTTTATTCGCGAACATGCCGAAACCGCCTTTCACCCCTCATGCAGTTGCAAAATGGGGACAGATGAAATGGCCGTTGTGGATGGTCAAGGACGCGTGCATGGCATTGACAATCTACGTGTTATTGATGCCTCTATTATGCCGACTATCATTACTGGCAATTTAAATGCCACCGTGATCATGATGGCGGAAAAAATGGCGGATAAAATCAGGGGAATTTCACCTCTGCCACGCAGTCAGGCAAAATATTATGTCGCTAATGATGTGCCTGTTCGTCAATTAGCAAAAAATCATTGATTAATAAATTTATTCTCGTGAAAACGGGATAAACACGAATACGGGAAATTGAGATATTCAAGTCATATTATTTGCATGCTCATTTTTCCCGTATTGTTATGTTTTTCATACTAACAATGTATTGAATTAAAAAGATAAATTAATTTTCCTCTTTTTTATCCTTATCATCGTTAAGATGATGACCTTTAAAACTGCTGATTAACTCATCCGTCTTTTTATCCGCCTCAGATTTTACGTCTTCCGTCTTCGATTTCATTGCCTCTGAAAGCTGGTCAATCTTGTCGCTGGCTTGATGCTGAAGCTCTCCCGTTTTCGCTTTCACATTGTCCATCACATCATTTGCGGCTTTCGTCGCTTGATCCTGCATATCAGCCAGCTTGGACTTCACTTGTTCAGTGACGTCATTGGCTGAATGCGTGATCTGATTTTGCACTTCCTTCGATTTATCAATCAGACTGTGGCCTTCACGCGCCGCGTTTTCCTTTATTTCCTGTGAGTTCTCTTTTGTATGATCCTTTACATCAGTGATCGTTTTTTCAGCATCAGTTTTCATTTGTGTCGCGTTTTCTTCTGTTTGCTGTGCGGTATTTTCCGCTTTTTTAGACGCATCATCACAGCCAGCAAGCAGTGCCACGATACCTGCCACGATCAGAGAACCAAGAATCGTTTTCTTCATTGATTAACCCCTTGTATTTAAGGATAGATAAAAATCTTATAATCCAATGGGATAAGTCTTATCACCTTATGGTATGCTTCATAACCCCATGAGAAAATAAAAATAATTCTCATTTTTATTTACCCATTTTGATTTCTCAGGTGACTTATTACATTGAAATATTTTACTTGGTTACATTTTAGGAAATTTATGGCAAATAATAGTCAAAAATTAGAAAAACGCCCAATCGCGGCCACAATTCAGAAAATTTTAACCGGCACACTTTCCGGGACATTCGTATTGGGAGCGGCACTTTCCAGCCCGGCATATGCGACCGAAACGCCCACAAGGCAACAGCCTGAAAAGAAAAATGAGGTGATGAAATTACCCACACTTTCGGTTGTTGAAAGTTTAGACAACAGTAACAGTGCGGGAAGTTCCGTGCTCAAAAAAGCCGATATTGACCGGACTCAGGCAGATAATATTGCTCAATTACTCGACCAGCTTCCCGGTGTTTCAATGTCAGGCTCGCCGCGTCCCGGCGGGCAAACGCTGAATATCTGGGGGATGGGAGATCAGGAAGATATCAAAATCACGCTGGATGATGCACCAAAAGGATTCGAGAAATATCGTCAGGGTTCTGTCTTTATTGAACCTGAATTAATCAAACGGGTAGAGGTCGATAAAGGGCCGCACAATTTGCTCGATGGTAATGGTAGGTTTGGTGGCTCTGTCAAGCTGGTGACAAAAGACGCAAGCGATTTGCTGCGCCCTGATGAGGATTGGGGTGGATTTATCAAGCAAAGCTACCACACCAATGACAGGCAGTGGATCAGTAGTGGTGCAGTCTACGGCCGGGATCCCAATGGCTTTGCTGATGGCTTGTTCTATGTGAGTAAGCGGGATGGGCACAATATTAAACGCCCCGACGGGACACGTTTTGTGTTTTCACAAAACAATCAAATGTCCTATTTATTAAAAACCAACTTTTATCCCAGTGATACCCATACAATAAGCCTGTCTGCCATGCGTTCTGAATCGGATGGCTGGCAGCCGTGGGCGGCCAGACGGAATAAAATGAATGCTCCCTCCGACTGGGATATAAAAAAATACGGTTTGGATGAAGCGTGGCGGAGAAAACTGGTCTTTCGGGATCAAGTTGATCAGAACTACTCTGCCAAATGGAACATTGCGCCAGAGGACAATCCGTGGTTAAACCTGACGATGACTTATGCCTATTCAAAAATTAGGCAAAATGATCATCGTTCAGAAGATATCAAAGCCAATTACAGCGCCTCTATGGGAAATAAAAGCTGGGTTAGTTACACCGATAATCTGATTGATATCAATAATAAAAGTTTATTTTCAACAGGTTACATTGAGCACGAATTACTCATTGGGGCACGATGGCATAAAAACCAACGCCATGTGTGGATGTTTGATAAGGATAAGATAAAACAAGCCGAATATAATTATGGCTATTACCAACCCTATTATATGCCAGCCGGAGATCAGACAGCACATAGCCTCTATATACAGGATTCTATAACATTATCAAATGTTACCATTACGCCCGGTGTACGTTATGACCATATCAAAAATATAGGTGAAAAAAATGCAGCACCACGGTTTAATAATCCGTTACCTAACGTGGGGCATGATTATCGCGACGTAACTTACACCGGATGGTCTCCACATCTGGGTATCATGTGGAAAGCGATGCCAAACTTATCGCTCTTTTCAGATATCAGCCGCACGTGGCGTGCCCCTTTAGTTGATGAACAATATGAAGTTCAGTCAGCAGTCACCAATGTTTCTGGTACCAGCCGGAATCTTGATGTTGAAAAAATGACCGGAATACGCCTCGGTGCCATTCTCGATTTCGATAATTTGATGCTTGAAGATGACAGCCTGCAAATTCGCACGACCCTATTCCGTAACCGTGGTAAAAATGAAATATTCAAAAGACGTGGGATCTATTGTAAAGCTCATCTCGAAAGCGGCTTGAGCGGTTCATGTGAAAAACCATTGGCAAACTATCGCAATCTATCTGGCTATACTATTGAAGGCTTGGAAATTGAGACTTTCTACGACAGCAGGACGCTATTCGGAAAATTTTCTTTCTCTACGATGCGCGGCCAACGTGATGCTTCGCCGCGTGATCCGTGGATAGGACATAAAACCTGGATTGCGGAAATACCGCCAACATCAGCACATGCCCTGTTAGGCTTCAAAATACCTCAGTGGCAAATGGCAATGGGCTGGAAAGGCGACTTTATTCGCAAACAAGATCGTTCACCTGTAGATGGCGATCCAAAAGCCACTGAGTGGTCACTACCAAAAAGCAGCGGTTATGCTTTGCACGGTCTGTTTGCCAGCTGGCGTCCTGCTTCTATCAAAGGATTTGAAGCACGCGTCACCATCGATAACCTCTTTAACCGGGATTATGCGCCTTACTTGGGAGAAGCCGTCTCAGGTGTTGGCCGTAATTATAAATTCAGCATTTCACAACAATTCTAACTGACAGTTAACTGCTAAACCCCTAACCCTCTTTATTTTAAGGGGGTTAGATCCCAAACACGGCGTTGACTTCGCCCCATCAAATACAAATAATAATTATTATCAGATTTATCTTATCCCATCAGGCAGTCTCATTATGGCGGTGCAAAAAAGCCCATCCGGGCACCATCAAATCACCCAGCAACTCTATTCCGATTACCATCACTGGTTATGCAACTGGATCAGACAAAACAGCGCTTGTCCAAATCATGCCGAAGATCTCACCCATGAGATTTTTATCAAGTTGATGCAGTCTTCGGATCTGGAAAATATCCGCCAGCCAAGGGCTTTTTTAATCACGCTAGCCCGCAGAACGCTTGCCAATGACTGGCGCAGGAAAAAATTGGAAGGCCATTATCTGGCCTCTCTCCGTGAACTCCCGGTGATTTCACCATACTCTTCTGAGCAACAACTTGTGCTGTTAGATCAGTTAGAAAAGATAGATAAGACACTGGATAAATTGCCGGTAAAAGTTCGGCAGGCGTTTCTGCTTACCCAACTCCAAGGCCGGCGTTATAAAGAGGTCGCGGAAGATTTAGGGATTTCAATCAGCTCAGTGAAGAATTACTTACATCAAGCCCACAGAAAATGTCACCCTTTCAGTACGCTTTAAACCGACAACAAAAACCCGCTGTTTATCCGGCAGCGGGTCATTTTTTCACGATAAATTTGCCCATCAGAGAATACGGTGCTTCTCCCGTTGTGCCTGACGAACGGCTTCCCTTGCCATGCGTTTTTTGCGGGCATCGCAAGGTTCAGGGCAATCGCAAACTTTTTCTACGCCAATGCTTCCCAACCCCCCACAGCTTCCCTGAATGCTCTTGCGCTTGACAATATAGCCCAACGCCATTCCCGCAAAAGCCAGCAGGAAAAAGATAAAAGTGATCACAAAGACTTCCATCACCTTCCCCCTTTCTTATTTTTTCTGTAAATAGGCTTTAAAGGCCGTATTATAGCGCTCTTCAAAACCGGTTTGGGTTTTGACAATCATAAAGACCGGAATATTCAGCTTCTCTGCTATTTCCATGCCTTTTTCCGGCCCCAATACATCCAACCCGGTAGAAAAGCCATCCGCACTCATGCAGGTCGGCGCTATCACGGTAATGGAAGCCAAATGATGGGTTATCGGCCTGCCGGTTTGAGGATTAATGGTATGCGAATAGTGCACGCCATTTTGTTCAAAATAGTTGCGGTAATCACCCGATGTGGCAACAGACATATTGCCCGGTGCAATGATCTCCTGGGCGCTCTGTTCCATGCCACTGTCCGAGGGTTTTTCAATCGCTATCCGCCACGGGGTTCCTTTGCCATTGTTGCCCAAGGTGCGAACTTCACCGCCAATATCCACCATGTAATTTTTGATGTTCTGGGATGCCAGATACTCAGCAACCACATCAACGCCATAGCCTTTGGCGATGGAAGAGAGATCGACATACAGTTCAGGAATGGATTTAATCAGGTTATTGCCTTCAACCGACAAGTTACCGATCCCCGTCCAGGCACGGCGAAGCGCTAATGCTTCATCCGTCGGTGCCTTGGTCGTGCGCCCTTCCGGCCCAAATCCCCACAGATTCACCATTGGGCCAACCGTCACATCCAGTGCGCCGTCGGTCAGCTTATTGATGCGAATCGCTTCTTTAACCACTTTCGCGGTAGCAGCAGAGACCGGGAACGGTTTATTCACTTCACGACTTTGATTAAAACGACTTAATTCAGAATTCGGCCGATAAGTGGACATCTGATCGTTCACTTCTTCCAGCAAGCGATCAATCTCTTTTTGCAGATTTTCCGGGGCCGGTGCAGACGAGTCAGCCACATATTTGACGGAGTAATACGTCCCCATCGTCTTCCCATCCAGGTTTTGCTGTTCAGGGCCACCGCAGGCCGCCAGCGTGATTATCGCAAACAGCAATGCCCCCCAGTTGATCATTTTTTTATTCAGCATAACTTACTCTTTCTGACTTATTCGGGCTGTTTCTAAATCACAGCGCCCACCAAATGTGGGCGCGTGTCGTTAAATCAAAGCGTGATAGACCCTTTATCGAAATTGATTGGGCATACTATCAGCCGCCGAAATCATCCAGCATGATGTTTTCGTCTTCGACGCCAAGATCTTTCAACATTTTAATCACCGCAGCGTTCATGACCGGAGGCCCACACATATAGAATTCACAGTCTTCGGGTGCCGGGTGATCTTTCAGGTAATTCTCATACAGGACATTATGGATAAAGCCCGTATAACCGTCCCAGTTATCTTCCGGCAAGGCATCTGACAAGGCCACATGCCATGTGAAGTTCTCATTTTCTGCTGCCAGTTGGTCAAAATCTTCGGTATAGAACATTTCACGCTTCGAACGCGCACCATACCAGAAGGTGATTTTACGCTTGGAACTTAAACGCTTGAGCTGATCAAAAATGTGAGAACGCATGGGTGCCATGCCGGCCCCCCCACCGATGAAGATCATTTCCGCATCCGTGTCTTTCGCAAAGAATTCACCAAACGGGCCGGAGATCGTCACCTTATCACCCGGTTTCAGTGACCAGATATAAGAAGACATGATGCCCGGAGTCACATCCGGGTTTCTTGGCGGTGGCGTGGCAATACGCACGTTCAGCATGATAATGCCATGCTCTTCGGGATAGTTCGCCATGGAATAAGCACGCACCGTCGGCTCTTTAACTTCAGAGACATAGCGGAACAGATTGAATTTATCCCAATCCTCACGGTATTCCTGAGGGACATCATAATCCGCATAACGGGCAACGTGGGGCAGGCATTCAATCTGAATGAATCCGCCCGCGCGGAAGGGAACCACTTCCCCGTCAGGAATTTTCAGTTTCAATTCTTTAATGAACGTGGCTTTGTTATCGTTAGAGATAACTTCACATTCCCATTTCTTAACGCCGAAAATTTCCTCCGGCAGTTCGATTTTCAGGTCTTGCTTAACATTGACCTGACAGGCCAAACGGCAACCTTCTTTGGCTTCACGCTTGTTGATGTGGGAAAGTTCCGTTGGCAGGATATCCCCCCCGCCTTCCTTGATTTTCACCCGGCACTGGCCACAAGAACCACCGCCACCACACGCAGAGGAGACGAAAATCCCCTGACCGGAAAGCATATTCAACAATTTGTCGCCAGCGGGAGCCGAAAAACTCTTATCCTCATCGCCATTGACTTCAACTTTAATATCCCCGGTGTTAACCAACTTAGATTTTGCAAACAAAATCATTGCCGTCAGTACCAACACAATCAGGGTAAACATGACTACGCCTAGAATGATTATATCCATGAATTCTTCTCGCCTTTAGAGCTGCACACCGGAGAAGGACATAAAGCCCAATGCCATCAAGCCAGTGGTGACAAAGGTGATCCCCAATCCTTTCAGACCTGCCGGAACATCCGCATATTTCAATTTTTCACGGATAGCCGCCATCAGAACAATGGCCAGCATCCAGCCCATCCCTGAACCGAAACCGTATACGATGGACTCGCTGAAGTTATAGTCACGCTGTGCCATAAATGAAACGCCACCGAAAATGGCACAGTTCACCGTAATCAACGGCAGGAAAATGCCCAGCGCGTTGTAAAGTGCCGGAACATAACGGTCTAAGATCATTTCCAGGATCTGTACCAGTGCCGCAATGACCCCGATAAAGGTAATGAAGTTCAGGAAGCTCAAATCCACCCCATCCATCAAAGCGCCATCACGCAGCACCAGATTGTAGACGAGGTTATTGGCAGGAACGGAAATGCCCAATACCACGGTGACCGCGACACCCAGGCCAAAAGCCGTCTTAACGTTCTTTGATACCGCCAAAAACGTACACATACCGAGAAAGAAAGATAACGCCATATTCTCGATAAAGACGGCGCGGACAAACAAACTAATATAATGCTCCATTTTGTTTGTTACTCCTTCTCAACCTGCGCAGGTTTCAGAGTCCGCAAACCCCAAATCAGCATACCAATAATGAAGAAGGCACTCGGTGCCAGCAGGAATAGGCCATTAGGTTGATACCAACCGCCATTTTTGACTGATTCCAGCACCGTCATACCGAACAATTTCCCTGAGCCGAACAGTTCACGCAAGAAACCCACCAGCAACAGGATGACACCATAGCCCAAACCATTACCGATACCATCCATAAAACTCTCAATCGGTGGCGCTTTCATGGCATAGGCTTCAGCACGCCCCATGACAATACAGTTCGTGATGATAAGCCCCACAAACACCGAGAGCTGTTTAGAGATTTCATAGGCATAAGCGCGCAAAATCTGGTCTACGACGATAACCAGCGAGGCAATGATCGCCATCTGGACAATGATCCGCACACTGCCGGGAATGTAGTTACGGATCAGTGAAATGAAAAAGCTGGAGAACGCGGTGACCAGTGTCACCGCAAGGGTCATGACCAGCGCAGTTTCCAGTTTAGTGGTCACCGCCAGCGCGGAACAAACCCCCAAGACCTGCAATGCAATTGGGTTATTATCAAACAGCGGCCCCAGCAGGACGCGTTTTATCTCTTTACTATCAGCCATCTTTCAAGGCTCCCTCACGTACTTTTTTCAGGAACGGACCAAAACCGTTATCCCCCAGCCAGAAATCAAACATATGCTGAACACCGTTAGACGTCAGGGTCGCGCCAGACAGACCATCGACGCCATAAGGGTTATCCCCGGCACCGCCACGGACGATCTTAAGCGCCGGAACCCCCTGCGGGTCATAGAGTTTTTTCCCTCTCCACTGCTTGCGCCATTGTGGGTTATCCACCTCACCCCCCAACCCCGGCGTTTCACCATGCGAGTAGTAAGTGATGCCGCGGGATGTGACGCCATCCACGTCAATGGAAATAAAGGCATACATCATTGACCACAGGCCAGAACCGTATATGGGCAGAACCAGTTCGGTCGTTTTGCCGCTTTCATCCTTAACCAGATAGATTTCTGCCATATTGGCACGGCGGCGGATTTTCGCCAGATCCTGCTCTGGTGGCAAAGCCATACTGGTTTCATCACTGCGCAAGGCATTATTCAGGTCAAAATGGCCAGCGCTTTTTTTCAGCGTAGCGGTTGCCAAATCCAGCAATTCAGGTTGAATACGGCTGCGATAGGTTTCGTTGATTTCGGCGGCTGTCATGTCAGGTTTGAGCAAACCGGCCACATCCAGAATATTACGCTGCTTATCCAGCAGTTTTTGCTCCTGCTGCTGCGCTTTCAAACCAACGGCAGATCCTGCAACCACAATGGAACAGACAAGGCACAGCACAAAAACGACGAGGAATGTTCTGCCGACGCTATCATTATTTTTGGGTTTATTATCATTAGCCACGGGCTTTTCTCCGCTTAATGTTGGCCTGTACGACCAGATAATCAAACAGTGGCGCGAACAGGTTAGCGAACAAGATCGCCAACATCATTCCTTCCGGGTACGCCGGGTTGACAACCCTAATCAAGGTGCACATCACACCGATCAGGATACCGTATGCCCATTTCCCTTTATCCGTAAACGCCGCAGATACCGGGTCAGTCGCCATAAAGATCATACCGAAAGCGAAGCCACCCAGAACCATATGCCAGTACCACGGCATGGCGAACATCGGGTTAGTATTAGAGCCAATTACATTAAACAGGTAAGACATGGCAATCATCCCGATCATCACACCGGCAACGATGCGCCATGACGCGATACGGGCAAACAGAATGATGGCTCCCCCGATGAAAATCATCAACGTGGAGACTTCCCCCACGGAGCCGGGAATGTTGCCAAGAAAAGCGTCCATCCAAGTGATTGGCTGCCCGGTAAGGGTATTCATCAGGCCATGGCTGCCTGCGGATGCCCATTGGGACAAAGGCGTTGCGCCAGAGAAACCATCCGCCGCAGTCCAGACCAAATCACCTGAGATCTGAGCCGGATAGGCAAAAAACAGGAAAGCACGGCCAGCCAGGGCGGGGTTAAGGAAGTTACGCCCTGTGCCACCAAAGATTTCTTTCGCAATCACCACACCGAAAGTAATCCCCAGAGCCGCCTGCCATAATGGCAGGGTGGGGGGAACAATCAGGGCAAACAGAATGGAGCTGACAAAGAAGCCTTCGTTGATTTCATGTTTGCGGATAATGGCAAATAAGACTTCCCAAAAACCCCCCACGATAAAAACAACCGCATAAATTGGCAGGAAGTAGGTTGCTCCCAGCAACATCTTGCTGCCCCACCCCGCATCGGGTGTTAACGATGCCCCCAGATACTGGGCAAAGACGTAATGCCAATCAGAAGCCAAAATCTGCTGTAAGGCATCGCCATTATATAAATGAGTCAGGGCAGGTAGCGCCTGATTGCCGACGTTATACATTCCCCAGAACATGGCAGGGAAAACCGATAACCACACCAAGATCATCATGCGCTTGAGATCAATGGCATCACGGACGTGGGCACTGCCTTTTGTCACGGTGCCCGGCGTATAGAAAACGGTGCTCACTGCCTCATAGAGAGGATAATACTTTTCCAGTTTGCCACCGGCCTCAAAGTGGTGCTCTACTTTTTCAAATAAATTTTTCAGGCCCATGAATTACCCTTCCTGCTCAATCTTAGTCAGCACGTCACGCAGTACCGGACCGTACTCATATTTGCCGGGGCAAACATAGGTACATAATGCCAAATCTTCTTCATCCAGCTCCAGACAACCCAGCGCCTGAGCGCTGTCACTATCACCTGCCAGCAAATCACGCAGCAGGTGGGTTGCCATAATATCCAGTGGCATTACCCGCTCATAGTTGCCAATCGGCACCATAGAACGTTCCCCGCCATGGGTCGTGGTGGAGAAAGCAAAGCGTTTCTTTTTCAGGAAGTGACCGATGGTGGTGCGGGTAATGGAGAACTTATTAACGCCCGGCGCGATCCAACCGAACAGCTCTTTTTCCCGACCTTCTGCCAGCACAGAAACTAACGTATGGAAACGGCCAAGATAATGGCGTGCGTCATCGGATCTCATGCCATACAGTACGGAACCCGAAACAATCCGGTTTTCACCCTCTTTTAGCTGATTCTGGGTCAATTCCAGCAAATCAGCGCCCAATCGGGTACGTACTAAGCGTGGAGATTTAACCTGCGGGCCGGCCAGAGAGACCACACGATCAGTGTAAAGCTCGCCGGTGGTAAACAGTTTACCGATGGCAATAACATCCTGATAACCCAGATGCCATACCATTTTTTGGGCACTGACAGGTTCAATGAAATGAATGTGAGTACCGACTAAACCCGCGGGGTGGGGGCCAACAAACTGGTTATAGGTGATTTGGGCGTTATTTCCTGCTGTCGGGATAGTTCCGGCACCGTGGCAGACGTGGATTTTCCCCTCTGTCAATTTCGACAGGACATTCAGGCCATCAACAAAAGCCTCTTCTTGGGTTGCAATAACAACAAGTGGATCAGCCGCCAGTGGCTGCGTATCCATTGCCGTAACAAAGATTGCCTTTGGTGTGGAACCGGGAGCAGGGGAACGACTGAAAGGACGGGTACGCAATGCTGTCCACAGCCCTGACGCCAACAGATTTTTTTCTACCTGTTCACGACTCAGGCCAGCAAGTTCAGCATGCTCATAGCGATCAAACGTGACTTTCTCATCACCACTGACTTCAATGACGACAGATTGCAAGACACGACGTTCACCACGACCAATGGTTATCACTTTCCCGCTGGCGGGACTGGTAAAAACAACCCCTGGATTTTTCTTATCTTCAAAAAGCATTTGCCCTTTTTTGACATGCTCACCTTCCTTAACCAGCATAGAAGGACGCATTCCAACATATTCTTCACCCAGTAAAGCAACGTGGCAAATTGTCGGACCATCTTCTATAACTTGGGCAGGCGCTCCTGCGATCGGGAGGTCGAGTCCTTTTTTAATTTTAATCATAAGATTTGCACAAGTTTATCAGTTAAATCATAGACTACAGATTACCTTGCGGTATTCCCTTGGGTAATGCATCATTTTCGCGGAGGTCATTCTAGCATCTCCCCCCCTGACTGTCTGATTAATCAAGTGACTTAGCTCAAGCAAATAAAAATAATTTCTCTGCTGAACTGTTAACTGTTCGAGAAAGGCGAGTATTTTCATCACTTTTCTCTACGTGAGTTTAATTTTTAACCAAAAAGGCTTCACAATGACAGGACATCACTGCTATCTTTGACTCACTATTTTTTGCTGCAAAATTTTCGTCCCCAAAATGGCAATCCTGTCGCCGATATTTCATCAAACTGTCTGGTTATGCTATGAAAAGAATGCTTTTTGGTTTTGCATTAAGCCTATTGCCTGTGCCCCTTTCTGCGGGTTCTGCCGGGGCACTGGAACGGATTGGCGCCAGGATTTTCATTCAAATATTCAAAGAAGAAAAACGCCTTGAGATTTATACACAAGACAGAACTGGCCATTATCAATTGACCCAAAGCTACCCGATTTGTCGTTACTCTGGCGGGCTTGGCCCAAAGACGCAGAAAGGTGATTTCAAAAGCCCGGAAGGGTTTTACTCTATCAACCTCAAGCAGTTAAAACCGGATAGCCGCTATTATCGCGCCATTAATCTGGGGTTTCCTAATGCGTTTGATAAAGCCAAAGGCTATTCCGGCAGTGATTTGATGATCCATGGTGCCTGTAAATCCATTGGCTGTTACGCCATGACGGATCGCTACATGGGTGAAATATACCAGTATGTGGAAAGTGCCCTGCATCATGGACAACATGAAATTAAAATCAATATTTATCCTTTCAGGATGACCCGGAAAAATATGAGGCGGCACCAGAATAACGATAATTATTCATTTTGGAAGCAATTGCAGCCCGCCTATGAATATTTCGCCCAAAATAGCATTCCAGCGACTGTCAGCGTAATAGGCGGGCAATATGCGGTTAATGTAAAATCAAAAAACCCGTCATCCTTTTGGCGCAGTGAATCAGGCTATTCTCTCTCCAAGATGAAATAGGGCATAGTCACCGGATTCAATACGCTGCCAAACTTCATTTCCGGTTAAAGGTTGGGTGGCAATCACTGACACGACATCCCCTCGCTGAGTGTGCTGCTGGAAATCAATTTCCACATCCTGATCAAGTAATTTAGCCCTGCCGAAAGGCGCACGGCGGGTAATCCAATGCAATTGAGTCGAGCAATACGCCATGACAAACTGCCCATCTGACAACAGCATATTGAAAACCCCTTTCTCCCTTAGCTGCTCCGCCAGCGAGGCGATAAATTTAAATACCGCAGGCCAATGGGTCGGCCGCTTGGGATATTTCAATGATAATTGGTGCAGTATCCAGCAAAATGCCCATTCGCTGTCCGTCTCACCAACCGGTCGATAACTTCCTGTTCTCAGCTTATTGAATCCCTTAAGTTGGCCATTGTGGGCATAGGTCCAATATCTTCCCCACAGCTCACGGGTAAAGGGATGGGTATTAACCAGAGAAACATTACCGCTGTTTGCCTGACGAATATGAGCCACAATCACTTCTGATTTGATCGGATAGCCTTGGACAAATTGAGCCACAGGGGAATGACAACTGGATTGGTGATCTTTAAACGTTCGGTATCCCAATCCCTCATAAAAAGTCACTCCCCAGCCGTCCTTATGCGGACCGGTATGCCCGCCACGCTGAATTAATCCACTCAGACTAAAAACGATATCTGTTGGCACGTTGGCGCTCATGCCAAGTAATTCACACATTGCCTACCCCTACCTACTTCTGACAACGATGCCTGATAAACAATAATCAGGCTGTTACCATTTCTTTTTCAACCAATTGAATCAAGATATGAATGACTTTGATGTGGATTTCCTGAATACGATCTGCATAACCAAAATGAGGTACCCGAATTTCAACATCTGCCGTTCCTGCCATTTTTCCGCCATCCTTGCCCGTCAGCGTAATGACTTTCATTCCTTTGGCACGAGCAGCTTCAACCGCTTTAATAATATTACCAGAGTTTCCTGAAGTCGAAATTCCCAGCAATACATCACCTTGCTGGCCGAGGGCTTCAACATAGCGGGAAAAAACATAATCATAGCCAAAGTCATTGCTCACGCAAGATAAGTGGCTGGGATCAGAAATCGCAATGGCCGGATAGCCCGGACGATTTTCACGGTAGCGGCCGGTCAACTCTTCCGCAAAATGCATGGCATCACAATGCGATCCCCCATTACCACAGGAAAGCACTTTTCCCCCAGCCTTGAATGAATCCGCCAGTAAAACCGCGGCTTTTTGAATAGCATCAATATTTGCGTCATTTTTGAGGAAGTTAGCCAACGTCTCTGCGGCTTCGGATAATTCACTGCGGATCAGTTCTTGATACATGGAACGCATACTCCTGAAAAGTCTTCGGGGGGATTAATAATGTCAGCCATCCAGTGTAACGGATTCCCCACCCTGAAAGAAGATGTCATCACAGCTTGAGAGAATTATCGTTGGCAAAACTGAAATGACTTTGTGAGCTAGATTGTAATTAAGATGTAATCATATTGATAAATACGTTTTACTCATCTAAAAAGAAGGACACCGACAACAGGTCAGACCTCTGACAACTCAACCTGAGATTTACAGGAGTTTTACTATGACCGCTTTCAGCATTATTTTATTTTTAGTCTTGATTGGCGGGCTTTGTTACCACAAAGTCAGCCTGACTCTGAGTAGCTTACTGCTTGTTGCCTATACTTTCGTGATGGGCATCACTGGCCTCTGGAGTTACTGGTTGCTGTTACCCCTCGTTATTGTCCTATTCCCGCTGGTCTTTACCCCGGTACGTATTTCTCTGTTCTCTGCGCCCGGCCTCAAAGCCTTCCGTAAGGTGATGCCAAGCATGTCCACCACCGAGAAAGAAGCCATTGATGCAGGCACCACATGGTGGGAAGGCGACTTATTCCGCGGTAACCCTGACTGGCAAAAACTGCATAACTATCCCAAGCCGCAGTTAACTGCCGAAGAACAAGCCTTTATTGATGGTCCGGTCGAAGAAGCCTGCCGCATGGCGAATGATTTCCAAATCACCCATGAATTGGCGGACTTACCCCCCGAACTTTGGGCCTACCTGAAAGAACACCGCTTCTTTGCCATGATCATCAAGAAAGAATATGGTGGTCTGGAATTCTCCGCTTACGCGCAATCTCAGGTGTTGCAAAAACTGGCTGGCGTATCGGGAATTCTGGCTATTACGGTTGGCGTACCTAACTCGTTGGGGCCGGGTGAATTGCTGCAACATTACGGCACGGATGAACAGAAAAAACGTTATTTGCCGGGCCTTGCCCGTGGTGAAGAGATCCCTTGCTTTGCCCTGACCAGCCCGGAAGCCGGTTCGGATGCCGGGGCGATCCCCGATACAGGCGTGGTCTGCATGGGTGAATGGCAAGGCGAACAAGTGCTGGGTATGCGCCTGAACTGGAATAAGCGCTACATTACCCTCGCGCCTATCGCCACCGTTTTGGGATTGGCCTTTAAACTGTATGATCCGGATCATCTGCTTGGTGATACTGAATCACTGGGCATTACCTGTGCGTTGATCCCGACCAATACGCCGGGCGTTGAAATTGGTCACCGCCATTTCCCCCTGAATATCCCATTCCAGAACGGTCCAACCCGTGGTAAAGATATTTTCGTCCCTATCGATTACATCATTGGCGGGCCGAAAATGGCGGGCCAAGGCTGGCGGATGCTGGTTGAGTGTCTGTCTGTCGGCCGTGGCATTACCCTGCCATCCAATGCAACCGGGGGATTAAAAAGTGCGGCAATGGCAATCGGTGCTTATTCCTACATTCGCCGTCAGTTCAAACTGCCTATCGGGAAAATGGAAGGCATCGAGGAGCCGTTGGCGCGTATCGCGGGTAACGCTTATCTGATGGATGCAGCCGCAACGATAATTACCAGCGGTATCATGTTAGGCGAAAAACCAGCGGTTTTGTCTGCCATCGTGAAATACCACTGTACGCACAGAGGTCAACGTTCCATCATTGATGCGATGGATATTGCCGGCGGTAAAGGCATCTGCCTTGGCCCATCCAACTTCCTGGCCCGTGGCTATCAAGGGGCGCCCATTGCTATCACCGTTGAAGGTGCAAATATTCTGACGCGGAGCATGATCATCTTTGGTCAGGGTGCTATCCGCTGCCATCCTTATGTGCTGGCTGAAATCGCCGCAGCAGAAAGCAACAATGTGAAAGGCTTTGACAAGGCGCTGTTTGGTCATTTGGGCCATGTTGCCAGCAACACCCTGCGCAGCTTGTGGCTTGGTATAACCAAAGGCAGAACCAGCCGTTCACCAGTCAAGGATGCGACTCGCCGTTACTACCAACAGATCAATCGCTTAAGTGCCAACCTTGCCCTGCTCTCTGATGTTTCCATGGGCGTATTGGGCGGTAGCCTGAAACGCCGTGAACGTATTTCAGCGCGTCTGGGGGATATGCTGAGCCAAATCTTCCTAGCCTCTGCCGCCTTGAAACGCTATGAAGATGAAGGACGCCAGAAAGAAGATTTGCCATTGGTGCAATGGGCAGTCGAAGACAGCCTGAATCAGGCTGAACAGGCCATGAATGATTTGCTGCGCAATTTCCCTAACCGTTTGGTTGCCGGTTTAATGCGGGTGATTGTCTTCCCATTGGGTCGTGGGCATACTGCGCCATCTGATAAATTGGATCACAAGCTGGCCCAGTTATTACAAACCCCTTGCGCAACCCGTAGCCGGATTGGGCGTGGGCAATACCTGACACCCAGCGAACACAATCCTCACGGGTTACTGGAAGAGGCCTTGCACGATATCATCGCCGCAGAGCCAATCCATGCTCGTTTGAGCCGTGAAGCAGGTAAAAAACTGAGTTTCACACGTTTGGATGAATTAGCTGAACACGCCTTGGCAGAGCATAAAATCTCGCAGGAAGAAGCCGATATCCTGCAACGGGCGGAAAGCAGCCGGCTGCGTTCAATCAATGTCGATGAATTTGAACCTGACGCATTTGCTGTGCCTAATTCAGCAAAAAAGCCTGACAGTCAGCGTCAAAATAAAGCCGCCTGATGCTGACCGGAAAACCTGATTAATCCCAAACAGGGAGGCTAAGATACGGGGACCTAAAACGCCCCGTATTTTATTACCTGTATTTAATTAAATGGATTCCAGCGCTAACAACTCTGCGATTGTCTGGCGACGACGAATCAAACGGGCTTCTCCCCCGGTAAACAAAATCTCAGGGATCAAAGGACGGCTATTATAATTCGAAGACATCGAAGCGCCGTAAGCTCCCGTATCGTGAAAAATCAGATAATCCCCGACCTCAACGCGAGGCAACATGCGGGGTACAACCTCCCCGCCTTCTAACTGGGTAAACACATCACCCGATTCACATAGCGGCCCCGCAACAATGGTTTCTAATAAAGCCGTTGGAGGTGCAGTTGAAGACAGCGCATTGGCCGACAATACCGAAATATGGTGATAACTGCCATACATTGCCGGGCGCATTAACTCATTGAAACCGGCATCCACCAGCACATAGTGCCGATTGCCCATCGATTTCACTGCCCGGACTTCCGCCATCAGGATACCTGACTCAGCCACCAGAAAACGGCCGGGTTCAATTTCCAGCTCAACGTGATGCCCCAAATGCTGCTCAATACGCTGGCGGGCTTCATGCCACAAGCTATAATAATGTTCGGTATCTACTGATTCCTCACCGATTTTATAGGGAATTGATAGACCACCACCCGCTGAAATAGCCTGAATATCTTCTCCGCACAGAATGACTTGCTCCACCATGGCATTACACACGTTGGAGAGGTGCTGATAATCCACCCCTGAACCAATGTGCATATGCAGCCCCACCAGCTTCAAGCCATATTGATGAATTTTTTCCATTGCCAGAGGGAGATGCTGAAACCAGATCCCGTGCTTGCTATTTTCTCCGCCGGTATTCACCTTCTGGCTATGCCCGTGGCCAAATCCGGGATTGATGCGTAACCAAACCGGATGCCCCGGCTGACGCCCGCCAATTTGTGCCAGCATATCAATAGAGCCGGCATTGACCGGAATATCCAGCTCAATGACACGCGCCAAGGTTGCCTCATCAATCACATCCGCCGTGAACACAATGTCTGCTTTATCACGCCCGCCCTTAAAACCTGCATACAACGCCCGTTCGATTTCACCCAACGATACCGCATCAACTTTCACGCCCTGTTCTCTCATCAAGCGTAAAATATGGGTATTGGAACACGCTTTTTGTGCAAACCGAATCACATCAAACGGTCTTAATTTTTTGATTTTCCTGATGATGCTGTCACCATCATAAAGCCATAATGGCGTTCCATACTGGCTCGCTAAACGGAGCAGATTTTCAGGGGTAAAAGGTTCCCCCAAACCGTGAGTAGAAGTCGCATGAGTAAAAGTCGGCATAGTCATTGAAGCACCTCACAAAATCAGCAGATCCTTCATTATTGGCAATAATAAGGCAGGAAGAAAAATATCCATTTAGCCATAACCTATTCATTTGTGATATCGTTATGCCTGTTTTTTACTCAAAGAGACAAATCTATGCACTCCTGCTCATGGCGGCACATTGAAATTTTTCATGCGGTAATGACCACCAAAAATTTAACGGATGCCGCGTTATTACTGAAAACTTCCCAGCCAACCGTCAGCCGTGAACTGGCACGCCTTGAACAATTATTGAAATTTAAATTATTTGACCGGATTAAAGGACGCCTGTTTCCCACCGCCCAAGGATTACGCCTGTTTGACGAGGTACAGCGCTCTTACTATGGTCTGGAAAGGATCATCAATGCGGCTGACAGCATCCGGCAATTTGAACAGGCACAATTGTCCATCGCCTGCCTGCCCATGTTCTCCCAATCTCTGCTGCCAAAAGCCTGTTGCAGCTTTATCGAACACTATCCCGAAGCCAAGCTGACTATTATTCCGCAAGAGTCTCCCCTGTTGGAAGAGTGGCTTTCAGCACAGCGCCATGATATTGGCTTAACTGAACATTTACAGACACCGGCAGGGACTGAGCGGGAAACGCTGATAACGTTAAATGAAGTTTGCGTTTTACCCCTTAATCACCCACTCGGTCAAAAATCACAACTGACGCCGGCAGATTTTCACCAGCAAAAATTTATCAGCCTGTCAGTCACAGACAGTTATCGGCAACTCATTGATGCCCTCTTTACTGAGCATCAGGTCAAGCGCAAGATGGTGATGGAAACCCACAGCGCCGCCTCCATTTGTGCCATGATTAATGAAGGCATTGGCATATCCATCGTCAACCCGCTGACTGCCCTGGATTATTTGGCTAACAACGCAAAAATTTGCCTGCGTCCATTCAGTATCGACATTCCATTCACCGTCAGTTTAATCAAGCCCATCCATCGCCCCTCCTCAGAACCCGTTGAGGCTTTCATTACGCATTTAAAACAACATGCGGCGCTATTTGCCGAAAAATTGGCCTCAGCGTTTCAACATTAATTGTTGCCAGTGAGGTGATGTGGCAAACCAATCCACCAGAAAATCCAGCAACGCCCGCAACGTCGCCGGCATATTCTGGCGGCTGGCATAAATACCATAGATCCCCATTGCCTGAGGTTGATAATCAGGCAGCAGTTCCACCAACTGCCCTGACATCAGATAAGAAGCAACGGAATAGTAAGGCTGCATGGCAATTCCTGCCCCCTGCAAAGCGGCCTCCATTAATACGGTAGATTCATTGGCACTTAACGTACCACTGACCGGTACTGAATAGTGCTCATGCTGCTTTTCAAATCCCCATAAACTCTTACCGAAAAAGTTATAGGTCAGGCAGTTATGCAGGGTTAAATCCGCCGGGTTTTTGGGAAGCGATTTTCCCGCTAAATAAGATGGCGCGGCACAAACAATGGAATGGCAAGTCGATAATGGACGGGCTATCAAATTAGGCTCCAGATTATTGGTAATCCGGATCGCCAAATCAATGCGTTCTTCGACCAAATTGACAGCCCTATTATCCATTTGCAGATTGACGGCAATCTGTGGATATATCCGCATAAATTCAGGAATGGCAACCGCCAGCGCACTCATACCCAACGATTGGGAACAACTGACGCGCAATAATCCACTCAGGGTTTGCGCTTCCAAAGATTGCTGCACGGGTATGCCTTCTGCCAATTCCATTAACTTAAGGCTGCGTTGATAAGCACTCTCACCCGCCGAAGTCAGGCTAATTTTACGTGTTGTACGGTGCAATAAGCGAACGCCCGCCCACTTTTCCATCTCAGCCAAATATCGCGATACCATGGCCCTCGACATATCAAGTCGTTCCGCTGCCGCAATGAGGCTGCCTTGCTCGACAATCGTAACAAACACTTGTGTTGCTGTGATCCTATCCATTTCAGCCAGCCTATTTTCGCCTTAATTAGCTCGATTTGTGCAACAAATAGTTGCTGATTATGCGGTTTTTAAATCGAAATATGCAACTTATTATACCTGTCATTCAAGCACACACGCATTTTGATACAGGAATTCGACCATGGCTCGCAAAACAACATTAAATACCGCTCTGGCAGCGATCCTTTCTTTGGGAATGGCATCACTGGCTCAAGCCGCTGATCTCAAGTTGGATATCTACAATCCCGGCGAAAAAGGCATCTTCCCCGTCTCTTCTGAAATTATCAGTGGTGATCATGAAGTTGTTCTGATCGATGCCCAATTTAAGAAAAATGATGCCCAAGCGTTGGTAAACATGATCCAGCAAACAGGCAAAAAACTGACAACGATCTATATCAGCCAATCTGATCCCGATTTTTACTTTGGCCTTGATGTGATCACCGACGCTTTCCCTGACGCCAAAGTCATTGCCTCACCGGAAACCATCAAAGCGATCAATGCAACCAAAGACGGTAAGCTGGCTTATTGGGGCGGCATTCTTGCTGATCAGGCTCCCAAAAAGATCGTCGTACCAGAACCCTTGCAAGGAAATTCCTTCACTGTTGATGGTGAAAAACTGATTGTTGAAGGTTTAAATGGCCCTGCCGCCGATCGTACTTTTGTCTGGGTGCCTAAATTGAAAGCCGTTGTGGGTGGTGTGACGGTTTCTGACAATATTCATGTCTGGATTGCCGATACCCAGACCAAAGCGTCACGCCAACATTGGCTACAAACCTTGGATCGCATCAAGAGCCTGAAACCTGATACGGTTGTCCCCGGCCACTATCTGGGGAATTCCTCAATGACATTGGATTCCGTGACGTTTACCCAGAATTATCTGACCACACTGGAAAAAGAGTTACCGCAAGCAAAAGATTCCAATGCGCTGATTGCCGCCATGAAAAAGCATTACCCTGATCTTGCTGACGAATCCAGCCTTGAACTGAGTGCCAAAGTCTTAAAAGGCGAAATGAAGTGGCCTCAGTAAATTAAAAATTATCACGGGCGTTGCAGGGAGTCACGCCCGTATAAACCACACCAATTCCAACAAATAAAACCAGTATTATAATAACATATTAAATACCACCTTAATTAACGTAGAAAAAACACTTGTGCTAATCCATGATAATATTTGTATCAAAATCCATTTTGCTATTTTATAAATATTTATGCCTTACCAAATACTATCTCTGCCAACACCACACCCTAATAACACAATCGCAGATAAACATAAATAAGGCCCAAAGGCGATAAACTCAGGAAAAGATTTTCTTTTCACACTAATCATAAGAAATCCAAACAGCCCGGATAATGAAGCCATCAGCATCAATAGGGGTATTATTTCCACCCCCAACCATGCGCCAATCGCTGCGGTTAATTTAAGATCACCATAACCTATTCCCTCCTTATTTAAGGTATATCGACATAACCAATACAAAAACCACAAAAAAAGATACCCTGATATGGCGCCATATATTGCACTCTTTATCGAAACCCATTGACCATCGATATTAAATAAAAGCCCAATCCATAATAAAGGAAGCGTGATAATGTCCGGCAAGCAATAGGTTTTAATGTCGATAACAGCCAATAACAATAAGGTGCTACAGAAAAACATAATTATTATATAATCGACGTTAATTAAATAGGTTTGCATAATAATGATACACTCAATTTATGAAGATTCCTTATTCCTCGCAGCGCGAGGAATAAGGAAATCCTCTACAATCTTGGAGTGTTATTTAAAATAGAATCCCTTCCTTTTTCATCTGTGATGAAATCAAAATCCATTTATAAAAACATCCCTGTTACTGCGTTATTTCCTTATTTTCTGACCTCAATCAGGACAAGGTGGATATTAATTTTTTATTCCGGTCATTGGCAATCGATTTTTAGCGAAAAAGGCAATCACAAAATAAATATGCGAGCCAGCTCGCAAGAAGATAGCCTGTATCGCTTAAGCCAAGAGATAACTTGATCACGCAAACAACGCTCATTTATCATGGCGATCAATCAACGTTGTTATGTGGCTGTTTGCGCCATGCCGGAAGCATCCGGAAAAAAGAAGGAAAGAAGAAATATGCGAATTCCCCGCATCTATCACCCTGAACGGCTCTCAACAGGAACTGAAATCCATTTGAGCGATGATGCGGCCAATCACGTTGGTCGCGTGCTGAGAATGGGCAACGGGCAAGCATTGCAACTCTTTGATGGCAGTAATCAGGTTTTTGATGCAACTATCACTGAAACCAGTAAAAAAACCGTCAAAGTTGCTATTCTTGATGGCACATTCTCCGATCATGAATCCCCACTCAACCTGCATCTGGGGCAAGTCATGTCCCGTGGTGAAAAAATGGAATTTACCATCCAAAAATCCGTTGAACTGGGTGTCAACACGATTACGCCACTCCTGTCTGAACGTTGTGGGGTAAAACTGGATGCAGAAAGGTTAGAGAAGAAATTACAACAATGGAAAAAAATAGCCATTGCTGCTTGTGAACAGTGCGGGCGTAATCAACTCCCTGAAATTCGCCCCGTGATGTCACTTGAAACCTGGTGCGCGGAAAACGATGGCAGTCTAAAATTGAATCTGCATCCCCGTGCCAAACATAGCATCAATACCCTCCCACTTCCGGTGGAAAAAGTACGCCTGCTGATTGGGCCTGAAGGGGGGTTGTCTGCCGAAGAAATAGAAATGACAGCAAAATATCAATTTACTGATATCCTGTTAGGGCCTCGCATCCTGAGGACAGAAACTACGGCACTCACTGCAATTACTGCATTACAGGTGCGTTTCGGTGATCTGGGTTAAGGAGAAAAAATGATCAAGCTCGGTATCGTGATGGACCCAATTTCATCCATCAACATCAAGAAAGACACTAGTTTTGCCATGCTGCTGGAAGCACAAAAACGCGGGTGGGAAATCCATTATATGGAAATGAATGATCTCTACCTGCATCAGGGAGAGGCTCGCGCCCGCACACGTTTACTTACGGTAGAAGAAAATCCACAACAGTGGTATCAGTTTGGTGGTGAGCAAGAGATCGCGCTCGATACTTTGCACGTGATTTTGATGCGCAAAGATCCGCCTTTTGATACTGAGTACATTTATGCGACCTATATTCTGGAGCGCGCTGAGGTCAAAGGCAGCCTGATCGTCAATAAGCCGCAAAGCCTGCGCGACTGTAACGAAAAGCTGTTTACGGCTTGGTTCCCGGAATGGACACCCGATACACTCGTCACCCGTAATGCCAAAAACTTACGCGAATTCCATAAAAAACATGGCGATGTTATTTTTAAGCCCCTGGATGGCATGGGAGGCGCGTCTATCTTCCGCTTGAAGCAAGACGACGCGAATGTAGGTGTGATTATTGAAACGCTGACTGAACATGGCCAGCGTTATTGCATGGCACAAAATTTTCTGCCCGCCATTAAAGATGGCGATAAGCGCGTACTGGTTGTTGATGGCGAACCTGTGCCTTACTGCCTTGCCCGTATCCCTGCCCAAGGGGAAACCCGGGGTAATTTAGCCGCCGGCGGCCGCGGGGAAGCACGCCCGTTATCAGAAAGTGACTGGGCAATTGCCCGCGCCGTCGCCCCTGTACTCAAAGAGAAAGGGTTAATTTTTGTCGGGCTGGATATCATTGGCGACCGGTTAACTGAGATCAACGTGACCAGCCCAACCTGCGTACGTGAAATAGAAGCAGCTTTCCCAGACATTTCCATTACCGGCATGCTGATGGATGCTATCGAAAAACGATTGGAAAAACAGATAGCATAACAGGCCAAATAACGGTCGTTCCCTGACAACATTTGCCATTTATAATAAGAGCCCACATACTGTGGGCCACGTTATTCTTACATTGCCAAAATAATTATCAGAAAACACATGAATCTACAGCACCATTTTCTTATTGCCATGCCTTCGCTCTCTGATCCTTATTTCAATCGTTCTGTAGTTTATATCTGCGAACATGATCAAAATGGGGCAATGGGGTTAGTTATCAATAAACCGATAGCCCGAGTTTCTATCCAAAGCATCTTACAAAAGTTAGAGATCACCCCTAAAGATAGAGACGATACTATCAATCTCAATCGGCCAGTGATGGCTGGCGGCCCCTTGTCCGAGGAGCACGGTTTCATTTTACATACGCCACAATCCGGTTTTGGTTCCAGTATTCAGATTTCTGAGCACACCATGATCACCACATCCAAAGATATGCTGGAAGCACTGGGCACACCCCGCCAACCGGAAAATGTGTTAATGACCCTTGGCTATTCAAGTTGGGAAACGGGTCAGTTGGAAAAGGAGATTATGGAAAACAGTTGGCTGACGGTCAGCGCAGAACCTGCCATTATTTTCAATACCCCTATCGCTGCTCGCTGGCGTGAAGCGGCTTCTTTACTGGGAATTAATATTGCCAATCTCGCATCGCAAGCGGGGCATGCCTGATGAAAAACCGCACAATTATTGCCTTTGATTTCGGAACCCGCAGTATTGGCGCTGCCATCGGGCAAGAAATCACCGGTACAGCCAGGGCATTATCCTCTTTCAAAGCCAACGAAGGCTCCCCCAATTGGGAACTCATTGGCAAACTGCTTAAAGAGTGGCAGCCCGAGCTGGTCATCGTGGGTCTGCCACTCAATATGGATGGCACAGAGCAACCTGTCACCGCACAAGCCCGTAAGTTCGCCAATCGCATACACGGGCGTTTTGGCGTACAGGTTGAGCTGCACGATGAACGATTAACCACCATAGAAGCGCGCGCCCATCTGTTTGATAACGGTGGCTACAAGGCACTGGATAAGGGTAAGGTTGATTCCGCTTCTGCGGTGATTATTCTGGAAAGCTGGTTTGAACAGCACTATACCCAGCGACAGAATTTGTCATAGCCAGAATTTGTCATAGCCAGAATTTGTCATAGCCATAGTTATAGTAATCCCGACAACTGGCGTTGTTGTCGGCTTTGCTCGTAAGTTTGCATGCCACCCGCAGTGCCAGTCTGCATAAGTGAGGCTATTTGATGATTTTTGCCTTCTCTTATCAAATGGCTAACCGCTTGATTGATGACCAAGACTTCATGAACAGCCACTCTGCCGCCGTCTTTGGCCGGGAGCAATTGCTGGGAAATCACTGCCTTTAAACTTCCGGCCAACTGGCTACAAATCCAACCTTTTTCTTCTGCGGAAAAAACATCAACCAAGCGATCGACCGCCTGAATGGCTCCACGGGTATGCAGTGTTGACAAGACTAAGTGCCCCGTTTCAGCCGCCGTCAGCGCCAGCCGGATTGTCTCTTTATCCCGTAATTCGCCCAACAGGATCACATCAGGATCTTGCCGTAATACCCCTTTAAGTGCCGTTTGATAATCCGCAACATCCTTGCCAATCTGCCTTTGCTGTATCAAACAGTTGCGGCTTTGGTGAACAAATTCGATGGGGTCTTCCAGCGTGATGATGTGTTTACACGTCTGGCTATTCAAGGCATGAATCATGGCTGCCAACGTCGTGGATTTACCGCTTCCCGTCGCGCCTGTCACTAATATCAACCCGCTCATCTCCTGCAAAATAAGCTGCTGGATAATGTCAGGCGCATAGAGTTGTTCCAATGTCGGGCACTTATCGGCAATCAAGCGCAATACCAATGATAAGTGCGATTGCTGATAGAACAGATTTCCCCTGAGTCGCTGTTTATCCGGCATGGTGACGACAAAGTCGACATGGCCGTGCTGCTGTAACTGCTGTTTCTGCGCGTCCGATAATATGCCCTCACTCCACGCCAGCAAGGAATGGGATTGAATTTCCGCCAGTTGCCTTTGGGGATATAACCCCCCGTTGATACGCAAAACCGGAACTTGCCCGACACAAAGATGCAGATCGGAAGCATTATGCTTTACACTAAGGGACACTAATTTTTCCATATTCATTTTTTATCTCCTGAGTCAATTATGCACAATATCGAACAAAATCTTCACGATGTCAGGAACCGCATTGCCCTTGCAGCGCAAAAATGCGGACGCTCTCCCAAAGAGATTACCTTGCTTGCAGTCAGTAAAACCAAACCTGTGGACGCCATCGCAGAAGCCATAGCCCATGGTCAGCGGGAATTTGGCGAGAATTACGTTCAGGAGGGAGTGGAAAAGATCCAACACTTTAACAACCGTGACGATTTAGTCTGGCACTTTATTGGTCCGTTACAATCCAACAAGTGCCGTCTGGTTGCCGAAAATTTTGCCTGGTGCCATACCATTGACAGGGCAAAAATTGCCCAAAGGTTAAATGAACTACGTCCTGAAAACATGCCGCCGCTCAATATCCTGATCCAAATTAATATTAGTGGAGAAGAGAGCAAATCCGGCATTTTGCTGGAGGCGTTACCCGACTTGGACGCAACAATTAATGCGTTGCCTAATCTGTCATTGCGTGGATTGATGGCAATTCCAGCACCGGAAAACAACATTGAACGCCAGATAGCTGTTTTTCGCCAGATGGAACACGCCTTTATGGAACTCAAAGCGCAATATTCCCACGTTGACACACTGTCGATGGGCATGACGGATGATATGGACGCGGCGATTACTTGTGGTTCGACACTGGTTCGGATTGGAACGGCCATCTTCGGGGCTCGTCAGTACAGGTCATGACGCGCTTAAATTAGTCAACGAGGTTATCTCATGAAAAATCGTAAAATCACCTTTATTGGCGCAGGAAATATGGCGCATGCCATCATTGCCGGATTAGTCAGAAAAGGTTACCCAGCCGAACTCATCACGGTCTGTGCGCCAAGCACAACCCGCCGTGATGTACTGGCAAAAGAGTATGGCATTAATAGCCAAAGCGATAATATTCGTTACGCGCAACAAGCTGATGTCATTGTTCTGGCGGTTAAACCGCAAATGATGGCGGAAGTGTGTACATCACTGCACCCGCACGTCAATTTCAGTAACAAACTGGTTCTTTCTATCGCGGCGGGTATTCCCGTCTCCCGTTTTTACGCGCTTTTGCAGGATAATCTCAATATTATCCGCATCATGCCCAATACCCCTTCGCTTATCGGGCAAGGCGTCAGCGGTCTGTTTGCGCCGGAACAGGTTGAGCAACCGGATCGCGAGTTCGCTGAGTTATTAATGGGCAGCGTCGGCAAAGTTTGCTGGGTCAATGATGAAAACGGGATTAACGAGATTATCGCCGTGGCAGGCAGTGCCCCGGCTTATTTCTTCCTGTTTATGGAATCGATGCAACAAGAAGCGGAGCGGCTGGGTTTCGACAGTGAAACGGCCAGAGAACTTGTCCTGCAAGCTGCCATAGGTTCAGCTAAACTTGCTGAAACGCAAAAAGATCTTCCTTTTGCTATCCTGCGTGAGCAGGTAACATCTAAAGGCGGTACAACGGCTGAAGCACTGCGCATTTTTTATGAAGGCAAGCTGCCTGAGATTGTGTCCAGTGCCATGCAGGGAGCAATCCGCCGGGCGCAGGAAATGGAAAAATTATTTTAATTCAATGGGTTTAATTCAATCAGGGCTGCTACATGCAATTCTTAAACTTTCTCTTTTTTACCGTTCTGGCTCTCTATACTACGGTTTTACTGCTGCGTGTCTGGATGCAGTGGGCACGTTGTGATTTCTATAATCCCTTTGCCCAGTTTATCGTCAAAATCACCCAGCCTGTGGTGCGCCCATTACGCCGGTTTATTCCTGCCGTGGGTCCTATCGATACAGCGTCTGTGCTGCTTGCCTACCTGCTCGTTATTCTCAAGTTCTTGTTGCCTATCTGGTTAACGACCGGGCAATTTCTCATTCCTTCTGCTGCCATATTCTTGGTTGGGGTGGTTGAGTTACTGACGGCAGCCGGCAAGCTGGTATTCTGGTTGGTGATCGCCCGCGCGTTATTGAGTTGGATCAGTCAGGGACGCAATCCGGTGGACTATGTACTGATTCAATTGACCGAGCCGCTAATGGCACCTATCCGCCGCATTATTCCTTCTATGGGCGGCCTTGATTTCTCTGCCATGATTGTCATTCTCATTCTCTACGCACTCAATGCCCTGCGTTACGATGTGATGAACTGGCTAGCCTCCATCTTCGCCGGTTAATGAGATAAATCGATCAATGAGATACATAGGTTTTAGATACATAGGTTAATAAAATAAATGGCAATGCAAAAAGTTGTTCTCGCCACGGGAAATGCCGGTAAGGTACGCGAACTGGCGGATTTATTGGCTGATTTTGGTTTGGAGATTATCGCCCAAACCGAATTGAGCGTTGATTCAGCCGATGAAACGGGTCTCACTTTCATTGAAAACGCCATCATCAAAGCCCGCCATGCTGCCGCAGTGACCGGCTTACCGGCAATTGCAGATGATTCAGGATTATCAGTGGATGCATTGGGCGGTGCGCCGGGCATTTATTCCGCCCGTTATGCCGGTCATGAGGCTTCCGATCAGGAGAATCTGCAAAAATTACTGGCCGCCCTGCGCGATGTGCCTGATGAGCAGCGTCAGGCTCAGTTCAATTGTGTGCTGGTTTTCTTGCGCCATGCCGAAGATCCGACTCCGTTGGTATTTCACGGTCGCTGGTCGGGCAGGATCACCCGTGAACCGGCAGGAAAAGGCGGTTTTGGTTACGATCCGATTTTTTACGCGCCAGAATTTAACTGTACCGCCGCTGAACTTACGCGTGAACAAAAAAATACCGTGTCACACCGGGGAAAGGCATTAGCCATGTTGCTGGAAGCCCTGCGTAATGCTTAAGTTGCCACCACTGAGTCTTTATATTCATATTCCGTGGTGCGTGCAAAAATGCCCTTATTGTGATTTCAATTCACATGCCTTAAAAGGCGATGTACCGCATCAGGAATATGTTGATCATCTATTGGCGGATTTGCAGGCGGATCTGCCGATGATTGGTGATCGTGAGGTTTCAACAATTTTTATCGGTGGCGGAACACCGAGCCTGTTAAGTGCCGAAGGGATGCAGCGATTGTTGGATGGCGTCAGGGATTCGTTGTCACTCTCACCACAGGCAGAGATTACCATGGAAGCCAATCCGGGCACCGTTGAAGCCGATCGTTTCCATGCTTATCAGCAAGCGGGGATCAATCGAATTTCTATCGGGGTACAAAGTTTCGGTTCCGATAAACTGATCCGTTTAGGCCGTATCCACGGCCCGGAAGAGGCTAAACGGGCGGCAAAATTGGCTGATGGACTTGGATTGCGCAGCTTCAATCTGGATTTGATGCACGGTTTGCCCAACCAGACACTTAATGAAGCCCTGAATGATTTGCGGCAGGCGATTGAACTATCGCCGCCACACCTGTCTTGGTATCAACTGACGATTGAACCCAATACGAGTTTTGGCTCTCGCCCGCCGGTGTTACCGGATGATGATGCGCTGTGGGATATTTTTTCCCAAGGCCATCAATTATTGACGGCAGCGGGTTACCAACAATATGAGACGTCGGCCTATGCCAAACCGGGTTATCAATGTCAGCATAATCTCAATTATTGGCGTTTCGGTGATTACTTAGGCATTGGTTGTGGTGCCCACGGCAAGATTTCGTTTGCCGATGGCCGCATTCTCCGTACCGTGAAAACCAGGCATCCGCGCGGTTATATGCAGGGGCGTTATTTGGATCAACAAAATCCGGTCGATAATGTTGATCGTCCGTTTGAATTTTTCATGAATCGTTTTCGTTTGCTGGAATCCATGCCACGTCAGGATTTCAGCGATTTTACCGGATTGCCAGAAAGTGCCATTCGCCGACAAATGGATGAAGCCTTGGCTAAAGGTTATGTCACTGAAAGCGAGACACACTGGCAAATTACCCAGCACGGAAAGTTATTCCTGAATTCCTTATTGGAACTGTTTCTTTAACAAATAAACTGCACCTTGAAATTAAAAGGTGCAGTTTTTATTGGTTATACCCATCGTCTATAGAAATATATGAATGAACCGATGCGAAACAATAACTTTCAAATTTTAAAACCTGCATTTTCAAATTAATTGCGTATAGCATCAAGGTATATTGAATAATTGGGCTAAAGATTGATATCGTTCATCCTCTCTCTGTGCTTTTTCTTGTAAATGTTTTTCATATTCTTCCCATACATGACTTTCGTCACCAAAAAAACGATGCCACCATCCATTCGCTGATATCCAGGGTGGCGAAGTGGGTTCTCCATCATCCCAAAATTGAATTTTTGCAGCGACTCTGGGATCATTCTTATTTCTGAAAATCCATCTTAACTCTTTTCCAGTGATGCTTTTCTGATCCTTTTTTTGAATAAGGGATATCATATTAATATTATCCAATATAAAATGAACATGTATATCCTTAACTAACGGGCTATTACCTGTGCTTATCCATGATAATCCCCCTTTACATTTTCGCCCAACGTCCCGCTGACATATATCAATATATTGTTCCTCTTTACACTGATGACCGCGATGAGGGTTTGTCGCAACATTATTATATTGATGAGCTGATTCAGACTTTAGGTGCCCAAAAAAATCTTTTTTATATGTGTCATAGTTAACATCTTTCATGTATTCAGGGTTGTTTGAAGGTTTTATTTCTCTTTGGATTAAATAACGATCTATGTAGATAGGAGGATTACCGCGCTGTTTATCATGAGCGCCAGCGGCGGTAAAGCTGTTCACTCTGTTACAGTATTTCTGCCTATCCTTAGCTAATCCATAAATCAAATCACCAATATAAAATTGGTTTCTAAAAGGAGGAGTGAAAGGCATATTGTTACCCCTGCTCACACATTGATAATTAAAATTTATTATACAGCATGTATTTAAACGTAATTTAAATAGAATGAAAAATTAACTTTTTGATTAATAATCGAAATAATATTCATGCCGCTTCCTTAACGTGAAATATCGTATCAGTAAACATAAACTATCCTGTACTGTCAATCATACTGCTCTTGTTTATTGACTCAGCAGGGCGCGAGCATACTTTTTAGCTCATCTATTGAATGAAACTTCTTGATGTGTTTTTTAAAGAAGATGATTCACGTATCGTTCTGGATAGAACCATTGAGAATTTGGCATTATTATGGCGTTTTGTTTTAAATATGCTGAAACAATGTGATTGCGGCGCACCGAGTCAAAGGAATAAGCTTAGAAAAAAACCGAGAGCATATCACAGCAACTAACTATTTAATACATAACCCATTTGGAATAGCTTTTTGTATCTTAACACTACTCACTTAAGCATTTTTATGAAAGTCATTCAAGAAAGTGCATAGGTGAGTTTCGATATAGCATTAAGGTAATAACCATGATGCTGCCACTACCTTAACGTAAACAATCGAAGCAAATCAGTCTGTGTTTTTTTCATTAGAAGATGAAAAAATCGCATCAAAAATAATGGATGATTGGCGCAACTTTTCAAGGGCGTCCCTTAATGGAGAGAATACGTCATTATCCTCAGGAAAAGCACCATACTCTTGCCAACATTCGGCAAGTTGATTCGCATCTAGCGTAACAGGGAGGAAAAAGTTACCTTTTCCGCGATCATCAAATCCCATTTTTATGAGTTGATCACGGTATTCTTGGGTAATGCCATTAGTATAAGCGTTGAGTTTTTTTTGCCCGCCAAAATAGCCAGCGTTCATTTTAAACATCAAACCAAATTCTGCTTGTTCTATCCCTGTATTTGTTATTATAGCCAAATAATAATCATTCTCTTCGCACTCAGTAAAATGAGTTTCAAACCAATATTTCCAACTATCAACTTCTGTTTCCCAATTTTTTGGGGAAAGCCAGCATGATTCTTTTTGTTCAAATTTGGCCTCACCAACCCAGCCATTGTCTTTTAAAAAATGATCAATGCATTTATCAAAACCTTTCCAGAAAGCAGGGTCAACCTGATTCTCAAATACAACAACAGCTTCATTAAACATTTTTAACTGTGACAGAATCATAGCACCGGCCTGACGCTCTTTCTCATTGTATAGGGTCATATATTTTCCTTTTCTTAAAATTTTCGCATACGTTCAAGAAAACAAAAAGCGGCATGAGCTGCCACTATTCTTGTAGGTGAAATATCGTTGGTTGTAACAGTATGTTGATAATATTCTTTCATCATCGCTTCCAGATTTGCCGCAAGATAACGCCATGAAAGGCAAGAGATATGGTCGTTGTTATCTGCCCTCAATGTTAATGATTCTTTCCCATGAGGAGTTAAAAAGACCACGGCCCAAGGGCGTTCTCCCGCCCGTTTTTCAGCATCCAAACAATAACGTTCAATTTGTTTATCTTGTTCAGCTGCGTCAATTTTCACCTCTATCAATAAGAAAAAATTACCAGCATCGATTTCAATATCAACACGATTAGCACTGTCTCCACAGGGATTGGTTTCAACCTGCACACGGCAATAACGATGAAAGTCGACAGGAAAAATCGCTTTTTGGGATGTACGTATTATTTGTAGTAGTGCCTTTAGTGGTAAATCGCCAAAGCCATGAGTACCCTGAGGATCTAGTAACCATGCAAGAACAGAAGTATTGCGAACTTCTTTACGTTTAAGCCCTGCAACCTCCCATGGATCGAAAAAGAGTGAACGATTTCGCACCGCTTTAAGTGGTTCCGAAAGATTGCTAAAAAAATTAGCCAATTGGTCTACATCAATATTAATTGATTCTTTCTTATTCTCGCTAATATTCACAACGCCTTGTGGCCATTGTTGAAAAAAGGTTGATAACCTATCAGCAAGAGTTACGTATTGTTGTTCCATCACTGAATCCAGCTTAATTTTATCAGTAAAATCCATTATATTTGAAATTCGGGTTAAGTAACTTAATCATGAGTTCAGCAATACACCGCCGTCACGATATTGAATAGCCATTTATTAAAAAATGGCTATTTTCAACATTATTTAATCCTGCCTGTCGCCCGCGCGTAAGCAAACAGCCCGCCGGCAGAGACAATATTGGCCAGTTCACCAATCGGATCAGTTTGATATTTCTCACCATTTTTCAGCAGCATCACGGTCTGGTTTTCGATATCAATCTCAATACTGTCCCCCGTCACTAATTTGTCACACAAACGCTCTTGCCCTGCCACGGGCAATAACTGCCCGGTTGATACGCAATTGCGGAAGAATATACGGGCATAAGATTGAGCCAGAACCGCTTTCACTCCGGAAGCCCCTAATGCCGCCACCGCGTGCTCACGCGACGATCCACAACCAAAATTCTGTCCTGCCACGATGATCGGATATTTCGCTTTCCCCTCATTTTCATCAATGAAAGGCAGTGAGCTTTCCGGCAATCCACACATCGCCAACGAAGCCAATTGGGCATAGCCTTCCGGCGTGGAAGGATTCACTTTGAGGTATTCGGCTGAGAGGATCTGGTCAGTATCAATATTGTCGGCCAATACATACACCTCACCCCGAATGATATTTTCCTTTACCCCACTCATAAAAACTCCTCAGGATTGGTTATTTGACCGGTAATCGCAGCGGCGGCAACCGAATAAGGGGAAGCAAGATAAATATTGGCGCGTTTATGCCCCATTCTGCCGACAAAATTGCGATTGGTGGTGGATATCACGGATATCGGATCATTGACCCGCCCAAACGTATCCGGCGGCCCTCCGCAACAGGCGGCACATCCAGATTCAGAGGAAAGTTTCACGCCCGCATCACTTAAAATCTGGTAGACAGAAACGCCCTCAATTTGCGTCGTAATCGTGTTATGGAAAACTTCTTTGGTGGCCGGCACGGCATAAGTCGGAATAGCCACTTTATGCCCTTTGATAATCCGGGCGGCCGCCACAAAATCCGCCAGCTTGCCCCCGGTACAAGAGCCAATATAGGCTTGGGATATGGCAACATTAGCCACCTGATCAATAGAAACAACATTGTCCGGTGAATGAGGTTTGGCAATCTTCGGTTGCATCGCGGAAACATCAATCGTTAATACCCGGCTATATTGCGCATCTTCGTCCGGGTAAACAATGTCAAACGGGAGAGCGTTTCGTTCTGCCAGATAATCCAGCGTTGCCTGATTGGGAACCATAATGCCGTTTTTGGCACCACATTCAACGACCATATTGCAAATCGTCATGCGCTCTTCTACCGATAACTCATCGATGACATTACCGCCGAACTCGATGGCCTGATAAGTGGCGCCATCAACGGTTAATTCTGACAATACAGATAAAATCATGTCCTTGGCCAAAACATGGGCGGGCTTGGTGCCGGTAAAATTGATCCGAATGGTCGTTGGCACCTTAAGCGGAATTTCTCCCGTCCCTAACGCATAAGCGGCATCCGTAATCCCCAGCCCGATGGCGAATGCACCAAACGCCCCCGCAGTCACCGTATGAGAATCGGTGCCCAATAACACTTCGCCGGGGCGGGTATGCCCCCCTTCTGCCAGCCCGATATGGCACACCCCTTTATAATTGGGGGTCCCGACATCATAGAAATATTTGATGTTCTGTTCAGCGGCAAATTCACGCATGACCCGAATGTTTTGATTAGCTTGTGAGTCGGCCGAATAGACAAAATGGTCCGGGATTAAAATAAAGCGTTCAGGGTCCCATATCTTCGCATCCTGCCCGAACTCCTTTTTAAATACGCTGGCGACACCCGGTGTGCAGGGATCGTGGGACATGAGAATATTCACTTTCGCCCAAACCACTTCCCCCGGAGTCACGTGTTGACGCCCACTTGCCCGTGCAAGAATTTTTTGTGTCATCGTTTGGTTCATCTTACATGGCCTCCAAAAAGTAAAAACAGACTCAACAGATGGTCATCCTAACAAGATTACGGCTCCTTAACGTAGGGAAATACCCTGCTTGTATTCACTGTTTCCAGTATGGGACAGTTGTCCACAAAATGGGAATATGTGATATGTTATAGGGCAGTTCCCACGCGTAAATCATCAGGTTATTGCATGAATAATATTGAGAATCTTACCTCGATGGTGGTCTTTGCCCGTGTCGTCGAGACATTGAGTTTTACCGAAGCGGCAAAATCGTTAAGGCTGTCTAAATCTTCCATCAGCCGCGAGATTGCACAGTTGGAAGTCAGATTAGGCACTCAATTGCTCAACCGTACTACACGCAAGATTCAAGTGACAGAAGTCGGGATGAGTTATTACCAATACTGCCACCGCATCCTGACCGAAGCCCAACATGCTGAACATTTTATCCGTCATTTCCATGAAGCGCCAATGGGCAGTTTGCGCTTGATTGCCCCGGTCTCCTTTGGCAGCCAGTGTATTGTTCCCGCCCTCAATAGCTTTATTGCCGGCAATATTCATATCAGCGTTGATCTGGAACTGACCGACAGAACCCTTAATATGGACGAAGATCAATGCGATATTGCGATCATCATCGGGCGCGAAACGCCCCAATATCCGCTTGTCATGCCTTTAATTGATATCACTTGGGGGCTTTACGCCACCCCTGACTATATAAGTCAATTTGCGCCCATAGAGAAACCCGAAGATCTCCCCCGTTACGATTACCTGCTATTCCGTGGCCCCGCCCATACGATTTCCCTGCCGTTCCGCAAGGAAAGAAATAAGCTGGATATCGAAGTTCGCAGCCGGTTTCGCATCAATAACAGCGTGGCGTTAATGAGTTCCGCTCTGGCCGGGGCGGGTATTGCCTATCTGCCCGACTATGTTACCCATGAAGCGGTAGCAGAGGGAAAATTAATCCGGCTCCTGCCGGAATGGAGCATGGATATCTATCAGGCTTGGATACTGTTTAAATCAGAAAGTACCCTGTCTTCGCGCGTGCAACAATTTGCAGGCTCGTTACAGCGCAAGCTAAGACAGAATCTGGAGAGCGGAAAAAAAGCGTAACGACGGGATTAATGCGGGTACAACCGTACCCGCTAAGAATCTAATAGTAGTTGCCGTGACGATAATCCCAAGTTGTGAAAATATCAGACATCAGCGCCATAATTTTATTGACATCCAATCCCTTGCGAATCAATACCGGACACGGGCTAATATCGCGCTGACCCTGTTGCAGGGGGACCAATTTACCCTTCTCATCGACCATTGACACCATCACACCTTGTTCGTAACGGGTTTGCTCCGTTTCATTTGGTTGGATAGATTTAACATAGTCATTGGCGCAAATAATCAGGTCAGCCCGCTCTTCTATTCTCTCACCGATACATTCGACCAATCCACGATTTCCCTTACCTGATGGATTCGCTGAACTGGCAAAAGAGAACTTGCCATATTTTTCCCACAGTTCTTTAGCCAAGATTTCGCCGGGCTTGCCAAATTTAATCACAAAACAGCTTGTACCACGCTGATCCATCATCAGTTCTTTAGAACCATCATCAGGGATACGGGCGATGGCTTCTTCTTTCCACGGCAAAATACAACCTAACAGGATATCTTCATCCCAATGTTTTTGATAAAGTTCTTCAATTTCCGCGTTAAGTTGAGCCAGCTCTTTCAATTGTTCCAACGATCCACATAAAACAACACCCGGCTTGTTGCGATTGCGCTGTTTAGCTTCAAATTTGCGCTCCAGACCTTGCGCATCCGATGTCATGATAATGTAGCCCACTTTGGTTGGGCAGACGATCATGCCGCCGTCATTTGAGAGGATCTCTACCGCTTCCTGCTGCACCCCATGGTTCCATTGAATTTTTTTGCTGCTCATCTTGCTACTCCTTACTGGAAACGGAAGAATTATTAATCAATTAACGCTGGTAATAACCGGTAATAGACGCTGTTGCCAAGGTATTGGCTTGGATCATAAAACGTGCAATCGCATTGGTTGTTTCAGCATCGATGCCCAGTTTTTCTACCGACAAGGCATGTACAGTGAAAATATAGCGATGGGCTTTATCGCCCACGGGTGGGCAAACGCCACAGAAGCCAAACTGGCCGTAATCATTTCTGCTTTGGATCGTACCGGCCGGCAATTTGCTGCCATCGCTTTGCCCTGCGTTTGCAGGTAAGGCGTGTGTTTCGACGGGGATATCAAACGCGACCCAGTGCCAGAAACCGCTGCCGGTTGGTGCATCCGGATCATAGACCGTTATCGCAAAACTTTGCGTTCCGGCCGGCGCTTCTGCCCAAGCAAGTTCGGGGGAACGGTTATCACCATTGCCACCAAATTGATTAAACTCATGCTCTTTTTGCAAGAAATCATGATGGTTAAATTCAATTGAACGGATAATCATGCTTGTGTCCCCATTAGATGCCTTTTGCAACATCCTAACGCAGATTTTCTGTGCCGCAAGATCAAGCCATGATTTTGCCTGATTGTTTCAATTTAGGAACAATAAGTGAGTCACTGGATATTTTCAGGATAAAAATTAAATCAATCTTAATAACATGAATTAGCCACTATATTTAACGCAATAGTTTATAAAAATAATTATTTAACCCGTCAACTCACGCACTTATTAATGCTTCATTAAAACAGAAAATTACGAATGCAGTGCGGAATGTCGGTTTAACTAAATGGCATGGCACAAATTGCTTGTCAGTTAACTCCTGTCTATTTATTACTTGAATTTCATGTAATTGTTAAATTAAATTAAATATGGGTTTAAGTGTTGTGGAGGAATGTTAAATAGCTCATCTGGCAACAACGTCTGTGACCCCCACCCACTTAAAATTCATCATTAGCTGGGTGAAGACAAAACAATATTCAAAGTAAGGGCAGATGCTCAAAATAGATCAGCAGAGGATATCCTGACCATATGCAAGAACTACATAACTATTGGGGAGAATTTCTGGGACTGGCAGCAATTCATTTTTTAGCCGTTGTGGCACCAGGCCCAGATTTTGCAGTAACGATACGACAAAGTGTGACGTATGGCCGTTTAGCTGGAATATGTACGGCAATAGGTATTGGCGCGGGGATATCAGTACATGTCATCTATACACTGGTGGGAATTAGCGCATTAATGCATACCACCCCGTGGTTGATGGAAATCGCAAAGCTAGTCGGTGCCATTTATATTATATGGCTTGGTATCAAATTTATTAGAAGTAAACCTGTCAATCTGGATACTTTAGAGAATGAAGGAACGATTCAAGCCTCGCAGAATAAATGGAAAGCATTCCTGATGGGATTTATGACGAATGCTCTTAACCCTAAGGCAACATTATTCTTTTTGGCAGTATTCACAACCGTGGTGAGTAGTCATACACCGACTCTGATACAGGTCTTTTACGGCGTGTGGATGTGTATAGTGAATGCTGTATGGTTTGTATTGGTGAGTTTCATTTTTTCAAATGTATTGATTCGTAATAAGTTCATGCAGAAAGGATATTGGTTTGAGCGGGTAATGGGGATCGTGCTGATCAGTTTTGCTGTGCGGTTGTTATTTATATCTGTATAAGTTTCTCCAAGGGGTTTGCAACAAACTCCCAGTGTCAATATACCGTTATTCTGTCATAGACAAATAGATTACTGTCGTGAGCAAGAAATTAAGGTGACCACTTAAACGGTCACCTTTAAATTAAATGGTAATGTCACGGAAACAAAGTATTACAACGCATCAGCGACTGCATTAACTTGTCGCGTCATACTGTCCAAACCACCACCGGACAAATACCAGAGATCAGATTGCAGATAAACTATTTTGCCGTTTTTATAGGCATTGGTTGATTTGACTTGATCATTTTCAAACTGATCTTTTTCCAACTTACCCGCACCAATCGCTTCGCTACGATCGATAATAAAAATCACATCAGGATTGGCTTGTGCAATCATCTCTGCCGTCACAGCCCGACTTTTATTTTCATCCGGTTTAGCCGGCAATACCGCACGAGGTGCTTTAATCACGTTGTAAACAATCGCCTGATTATTGGGATAGAGTTCCCCTGCGTTGTGCAGTAATACCAATACCTTGCTGTTCGCTGCCTGCGCTTTTTCCTGCGCGGATGCAATCGTTTTTTCCAAATCAGCCAATTGGGCTTTCACCCTATCCTGCTTATTGAACACTTCTCCCAACAATTTAAGATGACTGTCAACGGATGACAGGTAATTTTTATTGTCCGTACTTAAATTAATGGTGGGGGCTATTTTTGACAGATGATCATAAGAAGCTCCCTGGCGTCCGGTAATGACAATCAAATCGGGCTTGATTTCCGCTAATTTTGCCAAATTCGGCTCTTTCATTCCCCCGGCATCGTGCATCGTTGCAGGCACGCTATTACGCACATACTCAGGTAAGTTACTGATAGGTAGTGCAATCACGCGATCAGATAACCCCAGTTTCACCATCGAATCGTAAGTGCCGAAATCGAACAAAACAACCCGTTGTGGGTTCTTTTTCACCTGAGTTTCACCGGAAAGATGTTTTATCGTGACATAATCACCAGACTGAGCGGTAACTGAATTTGGCGTAAATAATTCGGATGATTGACTAAATGCAGAGTAACTGGTCACAGAAAGCAATGATGCAATAACCATTGGCAGGATTTTTTTCATTGTTACACCTAAATTGAACCTATGGGTAAAAGGTGACCTGCATTCTAGGTGGCAACATGAATATGTCAACAAAATAAGAATCAATTTCATATTGATTCTTATTTGCTTTATTGAATGGATATACTCGTCGTGCTTCAGGACGCATTTATAGGTATATAGCGTGATTTACTTAATCGAATTCATAAGACTAATGCGCTGTTGTTCTAATTTACTGGCTTTACTACACACTTCCGTTTTTAAGCGCTTTAACTCTTGTTCCTGCTTTTTCCATTCAGTATCAAAACCATTCTGCATGCCGCCCAGCCCGCCGAGGAGAGACATTAACATCTGTTTACCGTCACCATTTTGATCACTGTTTTTACGGCTCATTTCATTAATACTATCTTGCAAAATCCCACCCAGACTTTGTTCAATAAGTTTCCGGCCTTCTGGCTCTACCTGTTTGACTGCCTGAGCATTGAATGCAAAACCATTGGCGCGGGTTTCAATCACTTTATCGATTTGCTTATTGAGGCCTGTTTCCAATTGAGAGAGACGGTTACGGATATGACTTTCCTTACCCATCGTTTCGACAACCACTTTATCCAGCGCTTGGCGTGCACTCGCCAAATGGCTCAGCGCCTCTTTCTTCACCCAGGGCAAATCCTGGCGAACTGTTTGTTGATATTGCAGGGCCTTGTTACGTTGTTCTGTACTCAGCGATAACGCCTTGCCATCCCGTGTTATGGAACCATCAGGCAATATTTTCAGATTTCCATTCGCCCCTGTGATCTGGACAGCGTTTGGCGTAACAATAATGTCATCATTAAACGTCACATGACATTCAGATTTCGCCTGTGCCTGAGTCATCATGACTTGAGACGCAAATAACAATGATGCAGCAATCGTGATCCTGCGTAACATACGTTCTCCTGATTTCTTTTGCGTATTTTTTACGTAACAATGCCTTATCAGCACAGATAAGGTCAAAAAATAGAGCGCCCAATACGCCCGGCTAATTTTTCCAGTGCGGCACAACCTGCCAGTGAGTTGCCGGATTTATCCAGTTCAGGTGACCATACCGCCACCGTGAATTCTCCCGGAACGACACAGATAATGCCACCACCAACCCCTGATTTTCCCGGCATACCGATCCTGAAAGCAAACTCGCCAGAACCATCGTACATACCGCACGTCAACATCAGCGCATTAATCTGGCGAGTTTGTCGCAGGCTCAAAATTTGTTGGCCGGAACCTATCATACGTCCTTGGTTGGCTAAATAAATAAAACATTGGGCCAATTCAACACAACTCATTTCCAAGGCACAATATTGGAAGTAGGTTTGCAGGACGGTAATCACATCATTGTCAAAATTACCGAATGATTTCATCAGGTAAGCTATCGCAGCATTGCGGCTGGAATGCTCCATTTCTGAACGGGCAACGATATCATCATAGTAGATATTTTTCTGCCCAGTCAGGCTGCGAACAAATTCCAACATTCTGTGTTTCGGCGCACTCAGCCGAGATTGCAGCATATCGCAAATAATCAATGCCCCAGCATTAATAAAGGGGTTACGGGGAATTCCCTTTTCCAACTCCAACTGTACCAATGAGTTAAACGGCTGCCCCGAAGGTTCTGTACTCACTCGCTGCCAGATATCCTCTTCCTTATAACGTGTCATCGCTAAGGTTAAGCTCAACACTTTAGAAATCGATTGGATAGAGAAACGTTTTTCTGCATCTCCCGCTTTAAAAACCTGCCCATCTACCGTACAAATGGCCATCGCCAAATTATTTGCCGGAACTTCCGCCAGAGCAGGAATGTAATCTGCTACTTTTCCTTGGCCAATCAAAGGGCGTACTTCTTCTAAGATATCTGCCAATAACGAATTAGAGAACCTTACCTTCACCACTTTTTCTCCAGACAAACAGGGACTCCCAAGGAGCCCCTGCATACCGCGCTATTTTGATGTCATACGCTTCTTTTTATGCAACAGCGAATCAATCCCACCACACATCAAATAGTTTTGATGTGATAACGTCTTCCATACCGCGATCTTTCAGCCAATGCTCAACCAATTGACGGTGCTCTTCAGTACATTTGCCAATTTTTTGCAAACAGACAATGCCTTCCCATTGCAAATAACCGCTGGCATCCAGCGCAAGGCCATTTGGCTCGATCAGCTCTTCAATCAGGGCATCAACCGTGCTATCAACCACCTCAACGGCGGTATCAGCCGGAAAATTCCACTTTACTGAAAAACCCAATTCCTGAAACTCATCAATACGCAATTTTTTACGCAGACGACGACTACGGTTTTTAGCCATTATTTTACCCTCTCAAACATTAGATCCCATACGCCATGACCTAACCGCTGGCCACGCTTCTCAAATTTTGTGACCGGACGCGAATCAGGACGTGGCACATAATCACCGTTTTCTGACAAGTTGCGATATCCTTCCGCTGCGCTCATCACTTCCAGCATATGCTCTGCATATGGCTGCCAGTCGGTTGCCATATGGAAGATACCACCGATTTTCAGCTTACTTTTAATCAATTGAACAAATTCAGGCTGCACAATTCTGCGTTTGTTATGACGGGCTTTATGCCACGGATCGGGGAAGAAAAGCTGAACCATTTCCAGGCTCTGATCAGGGATCATATTGTTCAATACTTCGATGGCATCATGGCACATCACTCGCAGATTAGTGAGATTTTCATCTTCTGCGGATGCCAAACACGCCCCGACTCCCGGCGCATGAACTTCAATGCCAAAAAAGTTTTTCTCTGGATTTGCGCTGGCCATTGTGACTAATGAGGCACCCATACCAAAACCGATTTCCAGCACAACAGGCGCTTCACGGCCAAACAGCGCCGCCATACTGGACATTTCGGCCTGATAGTCCACTCCCATCTTCGGCCACACATTATCAAGCGCTTGCTGCTGGCGACTGGTTAACCGTCCCTGCCGACGTACAAAACTGCGGACACGGCGCAACGCCCTGCCATTTTCATCATATTCCGGTGAAATTACGTTATTTATCATGGTACTTTCTGTCAGTTTTAAAGACATTTGCTCAGGCGACCGGGACTTTATATACCACAGGATTGCCCAAAGAGAGCGCAATTATGCAAAGATGGCTGAGTTTATCAAGTTCAGTGCCCATAAGCACAACTTTAATGTTATGTTTGCGTAACGCTTCGAAATAAAGTTCGGGTTTACACTGAGGTTACACTATGCTGCAATCCCGTCCACGTAACAATGACCCGATATAAAGACAATTATTCTAATGATGGAAGCTGAGCAATTTTCACACGCGGTACTTGAGTGGTATCACCGCTATGGCCGCAAAACCCTGCCGTGGCAGTTGGAAAAAACATCCTATCACGTCTGGCTTTCAGAGGTGATGCTGCAACAAACCCAAGTTGCAACGGTCATTCCCTATTTCCAAAAATTTATTTCCCGTTTTCCCGACGTGACCTCTTTGGCGACGGCACCACTGGATGAAGTTCTCCATTTATGGACGGGATTGGGATATTACGCCCGCGCCCGCAATTTGCATAAAGCCGCCCAACAGGTTGTGACGTCACACAACGGCAAATTTCCGACCACATTTGATGATGTTGTTGCCCTGCCCGGTGTGGGACGTTCAACCGCCGGCGCCATTCTTTCACTCTCTCAGGGCAAGCATTTCCCTATTCTTGACGGTAACGTGAAACGTGTTTTGGCTCGCTGCTACGCTGTTGATGGCTGGCCGGGGAAAAAAGAGGTGGAAAACCAGTTATGGGACATCAGCACACGCGTAACGCCCAAACAAGGTGTCGAATATTTTAATCAGGCGATGATGGACTTGGGTGCCATGGTCTGCACCCGCAGCAAACCCAAATGTGAGATTTGCCCACTTAATGCAGGTTGTATCGCTTATGCCAACCACAGTTGGGCAAATTATCCGGGTAAAAAACCGAAACAGAGCATCCCGGAAAAAACCGCTTACTTTTTATTAATGCAACATGGTGATAAGGTTTGGCTGGAACAGCGCCCGCTTTCTGGGATTTGGGGCGGTTTATTTGCTTTCCCGCAATTTGCTGATCAGGCATCACTGGAACAATGGCTGAAAAGTTCAGGCATTACCCACAGTAAACTTGAACAATTAACCGCATTTCGCCACACATTCAGTCATTTTCATTTAGATATCGTTCCTATTAGAATCGATATCTTATCTTTTGATTCCTGCATGGATGAAAATAAAGGACTTTGGTATAACTTACGCCAGCCAGCAACCATTGGATTGGCAGCTCCCGTTGAATACCTTTTGCAACAATTGGCTTAATTTGCCGACTATTTTGAGGATGAATTATGAGCAGAACTATTTTTTGTACTTTTTTACAACGAGAAGCCGAAGGCCAGGATTTTCAACTCTATCCGGGAGAATTGGGCAAGCGGATTTTCAATGAGATTTCAAAAGAAGCATGGCAACAATGGATGAGTAAACAAACCATGCTGATTAATGAAAAAAAACTCAATACCATGAATCCAGATGATCGCAAGCTGCTTGAGCAAGAAATGGTAAAATTCCTGTTTGAAGGGCATGACATTCAAATCGACGGTTATACACCACCGGAACAATAATATTTACGACTCGATTGGCATAATAAGAGCCATTTTGTATGGCTCTACACATTCTAAACATTGATGAAACCCCAATATCTAACAGCATTAATATCCAACGGCATTGTAAAATGAAAAGACTGCTGGCTCTGATCCTCCTCGCTCCACTTTTAATTTCTTGTTCTAGCAAAAAAGACGTTGAATACAACGAAGAATATATAAAAGACACCAATGGTTTCGATATTTTGATGGGGCAATTTGCCCACAACATTGAAAATATCTGGGGGTTGCAGGAAGTTTTAATCGCAGGCCCAAAAGATTACGTTAAATACACGGATCAATATAAAACTCGCAGCCATATCAATTTTGAGACGGGAAATATCACGATTGAAACCCTTTCTCCGATTGAACCCACGGAACATTTACGCAAAGCGATCGTGACAACTTTACTGATGGGAGATGATCCTGGCACTCTCGATCTTTATTCTGACGCCAACGATATCCAGATCAGCAAAGAACCCTTTCTCTATGGGCAGGTTTTAGATAATAGTGGTGAACCCATTCGCTGGGAGTGGCGCGCACGTCATTTTGCCAATTATCTGATCCAGAATAAATTGCAAAAACGCCAATCGGGGTTACACGTTATTTGGTCAGTCACCATGCAGTTGGTACCTAACCATTTGGATAAACGCGCCCATAAATACCTTCCTATCGTGCGCAAAGCCGCGATCAAATATGGCGTTGATGAATCCCTGATCCTTGCCATCATGCAGACTGAATCCAGTTTTAATCCTTATGCTGTCAGTCGCTCTGATGCCTTGGGGCTTATGCAGGTCATGCAGCACACCGCCGGGCGAGATGTTTTCAAAATGCAAGGAAAGTCAGGCCAGCCGAGTCGCAGCTATCTCTTTGATCCTGAGAACAACGTGGATGCCGGTACAGCCTATCTATCGATATTACAAAATACCTATTTAGGCGAAATCAAAAATGCGACCTCACGTCGGTATGCCATTATCACGGCTTACAATGGCGGTGCTGGCAGTGTATTGCGCGTATTCTCCGGTGACAGAAAGAAAGCGGTTCAAATCATCAACGCAATGGCACCCGGTGATGTTTATGAAACGTTGACCAATAAACATCCTTCTGCTGAATCACGTCGCTATTTAATAAAGGTGAACAATGCACAGAAAAGCTATCGCAGGTAGTTGATAACAAATCCGTTGATAGTGAGGAAATAACCGATGGAGAGGTGATTGCCTCTCCATTTTGTTTAGATTTATAGCTTATTGTGTGATTTAAGAGCATATAAATAAATTTATGCAGAAAGTGTTTGACGGATTGGGTTGAATACGGTTTAATGCGCCCCGTTAGCCCGGATAGCTCAGTCGGTAGAGCAGGGGATTGAAAATCCCCGTGTCGGTGGTTCGATTCCGCCTCCGGGCACCAAGTTTCAAAGCGGGCTTGTCAAAGATTGTTAAATTTCCTGACAAATGCGTAAAAAATAAACAATAGTTAATAAAATGTTAAGCCTAATTAGTCGAATTTGCGCACTATTATGGTTAATAAAGACATTTAAAACAAGATTTCAGGATAACTGTTTTTGCAGTTGTCCTTTTATCGTTGAAGGTAATGATTTCAGTAATTGATTCTGATGTCAAGTAAGGTGAAAACTTCACTGGATGCGGGATCAGATATTAACACTTTTTTCCATCCCATCAATTTTGATACAGGGCAGTTCACACTTCCTCCTTTCCAAACTGAGATCCGCCCTGATTTTTTTACTTTACTTCAACTGCCTACTCGGAAAGATCGGTATACAGCCCCAGTTCCCGCGCCAGCGTTTTACCAACAACTTCCATGTCGAGATCAATGTATTCCATGGTTGTCGCGACATTACGATGCCCCAGTAATCTTTTCACCATCGGCAGGTTACGATCCGGTGCCTTCATCAGTTTCGTTGCCATGGTATGGCGAAAACGGTGTGGTGATACCGCAAAATCACACTCTCTGGACAGCCTGCGGAAAAAAGAGCGGAGCTGCTGTTTTTCCCTATTGATATCATATTGATAACGGGAGAGACGGCTTTGATACTGAACACTCAGCCGACTGAGATCAAAGACCGGATCGTCATCCCCGGCTTCTGAGGCTTTAGCCCGCTCAACCAACTGGGCTAACCGGGGTTTGAGTGGCGGGATAATCGGAACCTTCCATTCACTGTGATTCTTACTGCCTTCAAGACGTAACTCAATTTCATTGCTGTCCAGATCAATATCCCGTAACCGCAGGTGCAGCAACTGATTCTGGCGCATTCCCGTAAATCTCAATGTATCCAGCACCACCATCCAGTACCATGTCGGATACAGGGCACAACGTCCTCCCCGTGGTACGCCCTGTTTCTTTTCCTCTTCGGCATATTGTTCCATCAGCAAGTTAATGCGATTCATCTGAGAATCACTCAGTATCTTCTTCTTTTTATTCTCTTTTTTTACGACCGCATCATTAAACGGATTCTGGGTATGCGGCAGCAATTTCCGCTCTATTCCAAAATTAAAGATGGCCCGCAGATGCGCAACTTTGTTGTTCCAGGTATAACTGGACTGTTTTTTCTCTATGAGAAGATGACGCCGCCACTGAAGCACATCACGATGTGTGACATTTTCAGGCAGCCCCGTTTCACCGATAAATCGGATAAAGACACGTGTAACTTTGCGATAACTCCACTCTGTCGCTGGTCTCAGCATATGTGAAAAAAAGTACTCTTCCAATAACGCATCCCAACTGATTTTTTCTTCTGTGTGTAACATATTATTTTTCCCTCAAATCATCACACCTTCATACCGTTTCCTGTCCAGAAATCGTTTCAGGCAACAAAAATACAAATAAGAATAACAATATGAATTATTCGCTTTTAAATGATGAACCTATGTTATCTTCAGTGCCAATGCTTTCTTTATCCCGTACAGGCCATTTGATCAGTTTTGCATCGGGATGGTCATTTTTCCCATCAGGTTGTGAGGAAGATTCATCATGTAATTGAAATAATGACAATAATGTCCGGGCATCATCCGAAGTATCCTGAACCGGGCTTTTCACTTCGCTTGGCGGAGAAACAGACTGGATTTTCGAACCTGAAATGAATTCAGTAGAAGAGGCAATTTCCCGTGCGGGAGACGGAGAGTCACCTTTTTTTATCAACGGAGAGCACACCTGTGCGGCAGCCTCCTGAAGCAGGGTATCTGTCAATGGCACTGGCGATGACTGACCGCTGACAGCGTGAATCAGGCAATGCCACGCTTCCGGCACCGAAACCAGCCAAATCATACTATCTTCGGGTAACAGGCCTGCCGCTAACAGGGCATCCTGCGGCACACGAGACACATTTTCGGATGCCCTGAACCGGAAACGGTAATTCCGATCAGGTACAAATACTCCCGGTAACCAACGTTGGCCATCGTCCAGCTCACCTTCCAGCTCCTGCAATAACGGCAGGTGGTAAAACAATGCCGACCAGAACACCACCGCCTGCCACAGCAGGCTCTGGGTAGCCTGCGTTTCCGGTGCCGCTCCCGGCGGCAACAGATGCCCTTTTGCCAGTCTCACCGAATAAGTGGTAAATTTCAGTGTGAGGTCGATAAATCCCCCGCTGCCCGACCAGTCGCCTTCCCGTGTTGCGGGCACCTGCTGGACACGGCTGAGCAACTGCCTGACCGGTGTCAGGTAAAAACGCTGATACAGCCCGTCGGGCAAGGCACTGTTTTCCCACAGCTGCCGGAGACACTGCCGGCGCAGGGACGTGGCCAGTAACTCATCGGCCGACTGCGGCCGGAAATAGCCCCGGCTGTCTTTCGGCGGGGGAGGCGATTTGGCTTGTGGCGCTGTCTGACGGGTAAAATGGGATTTAAAACGGTTAAACATCGCTTTTCCTCTCTGGTTCAAATTTGGCCCAGTGTCGGTGAATCCCGGCCTGAAACAAGGAAAAACTCTTTCTGCGATAATGAAAATTAATCTGACCCGATTCACCCCGTGTTTGACTTACCGGATCACCTTAATTTTCTTCATAACATCAATCGATTAACCAATTTTAAATGCAAAAAAGCGCCCCGAAAGGCGCAAAAGTGAAAAAGAATTCAGGCCGCGGTTTGCGGTTGGCAGGACTGCAAACGCTGCGACCAGTTACCCAGATAATGGGCCGGCGTGTAACGTGAACGCCGTTGGCCATTATCATCTAACGCATCCCCGATGGTCACCTGTGCCGGTATCCCCGTCAGGGACAGCTGGATATAGGCCATCACTGCGGCCAGCGGGTCAATATCGATGACCGATACCCACAGGCAGCATAACGGGTCATGCCCCTGCTCCCGCAGCTCTTCGGCCGCAGCCAGTGTCATACAACCCGAACCGCAGGCGGGTTCGTGTAACGTCACAAAGGGTTTTTCCTGCAACAGCACGGAGGCATCCTGAAACTGCATTTTCGCCATCATTCTGGCCACCTCCCAGGGAATGAAAAACTGCTGAAGGTGCTTATCCCCGAGCTCCAGTAACATAAACACCCTGCCCAGAAAATCACACGGTTCCTGGGCTAACCCCAATACCATCTGGGAAAACAACTGCACAATCCGGTCAACGTCGTTCCGGTCATACTTTTTGATGGTTTTCAGGTAGAACTGTTCAAGCTCGTCACTGTAACAATACTTGTTGTGGATGGCCGCCATCGCACAGTAACAAAAGTCCCGAAAGACCTGATAACGGGAATGACCGCGGGCCGTCCGCTTAAACAGGGTAATAAAGGTGTTTTGATAATCGGTCCGAGAAGACATGATGTGTTTTCCTTGCCTGAAAATAAGGGGAAAACACATCCCGAAAGGGGAAGGTGTTTTCCCCTTTCGGTTGAAGTGAACAATCAATTTTGAATGGATAAAGTCACTGTGGATTACTGCCCGGCCGCGATAGCCGGCACCGGCAGGTTAGCATTCGCTTTTTCACTGTTGACCAGATAGAGCGCCGGGCGGTTTTCCCGTCCTGACAACCCGCTGCCGCTGTCCACATGCTCACCCTGGTCATAACAGTCATAGCCTTTAAGACCGTTGACCGGTTCGCTGTACCAGTGGCGGATCTCACAGTCAAAAATGGCCGACAGCGCGCCCATCAGTTCGGCGGCAGGCGGCACCCAGGGCGAGTCAAAACTCACCGTCAGGCTGCTGACATGCCGGCGTGCCCAGTGAACACGATGGCCAAACGGCCATTCAAAGCCGTATTGTTGAGTATAGAACTGTGCCGGAGTGGCAACCCCTTTCAGCAATCCGCTGTTGCCGTTAATCTCGGTGGCCAGCCGGGTCGGCATGATCATCAGCATATCGCAGGGCTGGGTCGATTCCGGAGAATCGTTCAGCCTGTCCCAGCATTCACCGATATTGATCGCCTCTGACCAGCCGGCCATCCCGAACCAGTCGGCATACTGCCGGGTCAGGATGCGGGCAATGATAACACGCGCCGGCTCAGGCACACTGTCCCAGCGCATCAGGCTGATAGCAGACTGGCGGTACAGGCTGTCGATCAGTTTGATATTGTTACTGCTGAGCGGCACGTTGTCCTGCAACAACTTCAGCCACTGTTCAAAGGCCAGATTATGGGCCGTCGGTGCCGCCGTTCCGCGGATTAACTCCGGGTAAGGCGTGTAGGTTTGCGGTTTTGTCGGCTTAAATATCCCCGCACACCCTGCCAGAAACAGACGCCGGCTTTGCAACACTGCCTGGCGGTAACCGGGGAGCTCCTCACCACAGACCCACTGCTGCATCACATCAATGCACACGGATTTGCCGGTGATTTCCAGTTGGTTTGTACACCATTCTGCCATGTTAATGTTCCTCATGTTTAAAACTGTTCAGATAAAACAGGGGAACCGCGCCATCAGGGGCACGGTTCCCCCGATGGGTAGTGAAAAAAGCGAGTGTTAACCGATATCCCGCAACAGATCCTCAAGACTGCCGTGATAAAAAAACACGTGCCATTCATCCTGAATGCGCAGATAAGGAGTACGGGACGACACCGTATTGCCGTCCAGACGGGTTAAATCATATTTGTCGACCAGCCCGTTAATCGCCTCAAAAGGACGGATACCGTTTATCCGCAGAGACTCCGCAGTGTCGGTTTCACACAAGGCGGTATCATTCAGGCTGAGACCAAAATGGCGTTTCAGTAAACAGGCGGCAATCACCTGCCAGACCGTGAATTGCAGGGGTTCCATGAAGACGTTTTCCTTAAAAAATTACGCTTTCACGGCAGTACCGTGCCGGAGAATATCGTTCACCTCACTGCATTGCCGGTAACGGGATGACACCAGATGCAGCGACAATAAATGCGCTTTCTGCCACAACATACGGGCATCCGGGTAATTCTCCCAGCCCTGTTCGGCAACCGCAGCATGGCACAACCGCTGCCGCTGCCTTTCCAGTGACAGGCGTTCCGACGCCAGTGTGACCGGCTGCGCCCAGACAATACCGGCATCAAACCGCCCGCCGAGCACTTTCCGTCCATGACGGTCATAAATCATGACGGTCTGGGGAATAAAACCGGATAATCCGCCATCCTGCACGGGCCAGTCATCTGCCAGATGCCGCGTTTCCAATTTCTGCACCGCTTCCGTGATCGTGGGCGCTGCGCAAATGGTCAGTGTCCTTTCCCGTTGATACGTCCCCGGTGCCGGGTAATCCATCAGGCCCATGACCTGAGCCGTAAAAACAGGGTGATGTGATGCCACGCCGGTATCATCCGGTACCGGTAAAAATATCGGGTTCATGGTGATTTCCTTGAGTGATTAAGTGAATGTCAGATAAAGAAAACACCCGCCCGATACCGGGAAGGTGTTTTTGCTTCCCCGGTCAGGCGCTTAAGAAAAACAGAAAAACGACAGCATTAATGGACTGAGTGATCAGTGATAATAGGTGTGCGCTGTTCGTCATGATAAAGTGAAAAGCCCGTCATGCCCCCTTTAATCCCAATGCCGCACGGATAGACTGAGTCTGCGGATGTTGCAACGCGTATTCCCGCAGGTCACAAAACCGCTCAGCAACCTCATCCTGCTTCATCAGCGCGGTCAGGTAACCCAATACAGTCAGGGTCACTATCAACCCAAAGGTATCCGCTGACACTTCACCTTCAAAGTGCGTGATATCGACGTTGACAGTATACGTATCAGCACGGGTGGGCACCGCATAGGCGATTTTGTCTGAGATTTTCCGGCACCGCCATTGATCACTGCGATAATCCTCACAGAGCGTAGCAGCGGCTTTAATCACTGTGTGTTCCAGCAGCATTAATTCCAGCGGACTGGTACGCGGAAAGACGTCCGCGAAAGGGAACAATTCAGACGCCGGTGTGGATGGCGCCGTTGGCATGGTTGCGTTTTGTTGCATGATGTACTCCGGATAAAACAACGGAGAACACCCCGCCAGACAGGAAAGGTGTTCCCCGTCTGGGTGACTGGCATATTGGCCAGCATGGATGAAGAAACCGGCATCTTCAGCGCCGACGATATCGGCGGCCAAAGGTGCGCAGAGTTTCTGCCTTGATTTAACGTCAATAAAAAACACCCGCCCAACTGACGGGAAGATGTTTTCAGCTCCCCGGTCAGGCGCTTACAGAGAAAATGTCAGCATAACAGGCTGACGAATTAATGATTTTTGTTATTTTGACTGCCGATAAAAAACGCACTGACCACCTCGTCAGAAACATGGGTATCCAGCGCCGTTTTTATCAGTGCGGCTTCCGCGTGTTGCGACGCATGTTTCCGCAATTGCCCGAAGCGGTGGGCATCCTCATTCGGGGTATCCACTGCGGCAATACGGACAAACACCGCCATCGTCACCGCCAGCCCGAATGCTTCCGCCGAAAGCGTGACATGCAGTTGCTGGTCAGGCAGCCACACGGGATACGTTTCCCGTTGGGTCGGCACCAGAAAGCTTAAGCCTTCTGACACCCTGCGGCTCTCCCAGTGTTCGGGGCGATAAACCCGGCAAAACCTGGAGGCCGTATTGGCCAGTAGAAATCCCAGAAACAGCCGCTCCAGCGGAGTTCTGTCGGGAAAGGTGGCTGACAGCGAGAGCGTGTCAAGCAGAATAAACTCATCGTTTGGCATCGTGGTGAACTCCTTAAAAAAAGACGGAGAACACCTGCCCGACGGGAAAGGTTCCCCGTCCGGGTGAATGGCCGCATGGCCATCAATGATTAAGAAACCTTCATCGTAATTAAACTTAACGATATCTGCTTCCAAAGGTGCGCAGATGTACCACACATCGGTGTACTCCCTTGCAGGCTACAGGAGTGTTGTTGTCGCTGCCCGAAGGTGATCCTCACAAGCGACCGGATCATTAATAAGCCTTATCACGCTAATAAACGGAAATCATAAGGTCAATACGTAATTCTTTTTCCGGCAGGGAAAAATAACGTTATTCCGTTTCATTATTCTGATAGTAAACCTGCCGGATATAACGCCCCCGCCCATCTCCATGCCCCAAATCCATCGACACCAGCGCCAGCGATTCCCGCTCACTGAAGCCCTGTGCTTTGTAATGTTCCCCGGATTGCTGTGCAAAATGGTAACGCATACTGTGCGGCGCTTGCTTACCCACCAGTCCGGCACTTCTGACCACGTAACGGTAACGATCTATCGCCTGATGGATCGTCGGCTTATCAATTAATCTGCCGCTGCGTTCTGCCTTTGCACGCTCCGCATAGTTAATGGCGTGGTACAACGCGGCACGGTCGAGTATGACCGTCTGCCTCGGCCGTCCACCTTTGGTGCCAAACACTATCCGCACGGAGGTATGGCCATTTTCCAGCGCTTTTTTCCAGGTCGCTAAGGACTTATAGGCTTCCACGGCTTCTTTGGTACGCAACCCCAGCACATACGCCAGTTGCATCACCGCAGCCACGCCCCGGTCTTTTTGCTCGACCTGCTGAAAAATTTCATTGAATGCTGTCGGTATCAGCGCAGCCTTCGTGCCCTTGCGGCTCGCATTCACAATACCCAGTGCCCGATTGCTCAGACGAGGATTATCCAGTGCCGCCAGCTTGTGTTTTCCGGCCTGCGCCAAAATAGCTCTCAATGCAGACATTTCATTTTGCAGAGTCCGATGATTGACATGGCTGGCCTTACGCTCGGCAATATAGCGCTCAATATATTTCGCTTTAAGGCTGTCCATCTGCCGGAGCTTAATGCCCTTATTTTTCAAATAATCCAGAAACTGCCGGGCAATCCGCTCACGATCCGCGACCGTGACAAAACTCCCGCTCGCCTTTCGGGCATGCGTAATAAATTCTTTTCTGAACAACTCAACCTTTGAACGTGTCGATTTCTGCGCCATCCGCGCCTCTCCTGTCACTTTACCGCTGTTTTTATTCATTTTTAACTGTTCCCTGCGTGTCGGTTCAGGTTCACCGTTCCGTGGTGCGTCAGATAATGTGTAGCAGGGCGAGGTTATGTTGAGTTATTGCAGGAGCTCGCGGCGTGCTCAGCACGGCGATGACATGCTCCCCGTTCAGTGCCTGATAAGTGTCAGGATGAACGCCTCATTATCTTGACATGGTGTCATTTCTCCTTTTTTACGGTATCAGCCTGTTGCAAGGCAGTGGGTTGAAAACCAGACCGGACTCTCGTTCGTCAATCAAACAAGATGTCAGTCAATGGCATATTTTTCGTGGTTTCACTGGGTAATTCGTGGTTCAAATCGGTCGTAAAGGCAGGCCGGGCGTGTTCTGGACGTTAGCCGCCTGGCGGCGTCACTTGGTAATCGCTGACGCTGACACAAGTGACGCCGCGCAACGGTGGACGCTGAAATCATTAACGTTATCTGATCCTGCGGTGCAATCACCGTACAGGACTCAGGACGTTTATCGTGCGTGATTTAAAACGTGGGTTAATGTCATACATCATTCGGATCAAAGCAGAGAACGCTCTGCCCGTATTGCGTGATAAGCCGGTTGTTCATAACACCGGATAACTTTCATCGCCGGACGGTGGGTTATTTGTCTGACGATATCTGCTTCCAAAAGTGCGCAGATGTACCGCATTGCAATGCGCTCCCTTTCAGGCTACGGGAGCTTTGTTTCGCCATCTAATCGGTGATCCTTGCAGGCGATAAGATCACGGATAGTCACATTCAGATGATAGTGTTTGTATCAGGCAGGGTCAAATGTTCATTTTATAATATCTGACAAGCTGCTCTCACGGATAGAGAGTAAAGCGTATGCCGAGAATTCAACGCCAAAGTGCAACACAGCTCCCTTATTCTTTAATTTCTAGCGGGATCTTATATTTAATGCCTGTTACTTCCGACAAATCAACATCCTTTCCGGTAGTGCGAAAGATTTCTCTGCACCTTAGCTTAAACAGGTGTTGGCAATGCTCACACATGTCATTAACATTCGCCGGATTTTTGATGGCCTTGAGTGTCCTGACGGCGTATTTACCACACCGACACCGTACAACATAAATGGCACTGTTTTTATTGTTACCCCGTTGAGATAAAGGGCGGACACCCAAAACGGTCAATAAGCCATATTCATAGCCTTGGATTTGCATCAGTATTTTTATTAAATTTGGCTCTCTTTTAGTTAAACGCAAATCATACGTCGTTTTGTAAGGCAAAAAATAATGAGACAGTTTTTTATTTTTCTGGCCATTATCTTTTTTAGCGGTATCGTTTATCAATTTCTCTAATCCATTTTACAATACATTAAACGCTTTCTAATTTAACTATTTTCATTATTAATTCAATAACGAAAAAACTAAACTTAACCTGTAAGTGGAATCCAATAATAAGTGACGAAGCCTCAATGGGCTCGACCATTGAGGCTTCTATAAATTATCTACTACCAGAAACAAGGAAGTTAATGTAATAGAACATGAAAAGTATAGCGTTTTTAATATAAGTCACATTGAATGGAATGGCATTAAATAATTCCTTTTTTTGTGATATAGGTCATATCTGACAAAGCAAGGTAAGATGACCGGACGCTCACGTAAAAACAACTCAATTCTCACAAGGAGTGTATTCATGGATCTTCATTTTTCATCTCACTTTGCTGAATTGCCGGAATGTGTAATCAGTGGCAATATGCTCAATCAAATTGGTTTTTCGGCCGATGCACTGTTCCATATCGCACAATTTGCCAACGGCTTGATGCTTTCACTGATTGAGCCAAAAACCGAGCCGGATCTCGCCACATTGTTCCACAATACCGAAAACCACCCTTATCAAGGGATCGATTGGGTGCGCGAAAATGGCGAGCTTTATCTGGCGGGTGACTGGCTGACAGAAAGCGGCTTATTGGATCATCCTGTGACGCTGGAAACAGCCTATGGCTTGATCGTATTGCGCGCTGAACTGCCGGTAGTACTCGCCTGAAAAACAATTTCATTAGAAAATGATTAAACCGGATAACCTGCACAAGATTATCCGGAATTTCTACTCCACTACAGTGCCACGTAGCGTCATCTTTCCTAAACAGGCTAAAAAGGAAAACCCGGCTTTCAGACTGAGTCCTTCCTTTATACTCAAGCTTGATAATCTTCATATTCCCAGGCAAATACACGGGAAAGCTTTTGGGCTATTTCCATCCAGTCATCACCTTCGCACTGATCAATATAGTCTATGATAGTCTTTTGGATTTCATCCAGATCATATTTACGCACCAGAAGTGTGTGCCGCATTAATTCTGGCACCCATTGGTGTTTGCAAAGCCATTCGGGAGTGCATATTTGCACTCGAAAATAATCAGCACCTTCTTCATCATGAACACCAATTGACAACTCAATCCATAAAGAAAAATTATCATTTTCCGGAGGTGCAAATTCTTCTAGTAAAAAATGATCCGACCATAATGCTTTTAAATTCGCTTTCATTTGGTGACGTTTAAGTGACCATTACTGATCACATTTCCTGATTTATCGAATAATTGGAAGTTTGCCTGTACTCCAGTAACTGCGAACTGACTTTTCTTATTTGTTGGAGGACGATATAAGCGCGCCCCATCTGCAATGACCCGCCAGCATGACCGGATCGTAATGGGGTCAGGGTTTGAGAATAGCTAACAGCTAAAGGGAAGCTCCCAGCCTCATTCAACTGGGATTTTTAGTCTTAAAGCAACATTAAACTACCGTTACATAATAAACCATCTTTATTAAACTGAAGATGTAATGCATATTTTTGATACTCGTATTTTATCCAGTTATTAATGTAACCAAGCAGCATATCCATTTTTCCTCCACCTTTCATTAACGGTTCTCCTAGTACTTGGATAACTTTCTCTACATCCCATCCTTCGCCAATGTTAGATAATAGACACCCTTTAAAACAGGAATAACCTTCATTCTCACTAAAATAAAAGTGAATATGGTTTAATACCCCCTCTCGGAAGCCTATTTCTATTCCAGAATGAGCAAAACTATAATAAGTTGTTTGTCCAATTGGATCGTTATACTCCGAAGGGTCTTGGGATACTTCGGGTTGCTCTCCTATCGCTAGACAGAGTTCATTAAACTCCTTAGATGATTCTGTTGTTCCAAGGGAACTAGTAAATTTGCTCCAATCAATCATCATTTAATCACTCCCATCTCACGATTACGTTCTATGATTTTGTTGACTGCGTCATCAACCAATTTAGGATCATAACCCTGTTTTATCATATTTTTTCTTAATGCGTCAGTATCACGACATACAGCCCCACAAAGATTTTGTGCATCTTTCTGAACTTGAGTAGGAGTATTTTTACCTCCGTAAGTCGGGCTGACTTTATGAGCATCACGTGGAATTTCAACAGCCGTTGCGTTTTGATAAAGATTTTTTGTTTCATCTTTTGTCAGAGGGCGACCCAACTCACTTTCTCTTGCTTTTTTCAGTGCTGCAAATGACGGAATATGGTCATGCTCTAATTTATCCCCCACGACTGCACGAGATTTTAATTCTTTATAGGAACCAACATCCAGCGCCTTAACTGCCTGTATTTCATCACTGGCCTGATTAATTAATTTAGATGCTTCTGCAACATCACCTTTCGCCAGCGCCTTTTCTGCCCCTTTGATAGCCTTAGCTGCAACATCACCCGCAACAGGCACCAAACCTACTACTGCCGCCAGATAGTCTATCGCACTTTGCGCCTCTGCAAAGCTCTTGATATCGCCAGCAACAGGAACAAAGTCTATCCCAAACGAAGTCGCCCCCTTAAGGAGTTCCGCCCGATGTTCGCTTATTCTGGCTGAACAGGCATCAGCACTAAGTCCGGCACAATGCTGTGCCTTAAAGTCGGCTTCCGCAGTTTTGATTTGCTTTAAGGCTTTCTGGTATTTGTCAGCCTGTGATTCGCCGGATAACTGACGTTCGACAATATCACTTATTGCATTATTCTCGACCGCGTTCTTCGCTGTCTGCGCCCCGCTCACTCCGCCCGCCGTCGAATCGGTCGCCAGCCCTGCCGCCAGACCTCCTGCAATTGTAGACAAGTTACTGACTTTTTCCTTCTCATCTGGTGAAAGTTCATCCATGGTTTTTCCGCCGTAAAGCGCACCCGCAATCGCCGAGGCGGCCAGTTCCCCGCTGGCCGCCCCTACCGCGCCGGCAGTCGCAGAGCCGCCTTTCATCTCGGCAATCACGCCGCCCAAAATCGCATGCGCCAGCAGGTTGGTGGCTTTTTCCTCCGCCGTCAGTTGCTCATACGGCTTACCGCCGTAAGTCAGGTCCTTGACCGCATTAGCAAGGTAAGGTGCTGCGCCGCCGGCGATGGCCGCTTTAATATCACCACCCGCCAGTCCTTGCAGGGCGGTAACCACCGCCGTCACCGCCTGACGCTGGCCGCCGCCGACTTCCGCGCCCTGTGCCTTGAGGGCCGCGTCGTAAGCGATTTTATGCGCCCGGTTGGCAATGGCGTCCGCAGTGATGTCGCCGTTTTCCTGTTTCAGCTGCGCTTCGGCCTGCTGTTTCAGGGCCTGCTGCGTTTGCGGGTCTTTCAGTTTTTCCGTGGCGGTTTTTGTCGCCTTAATCGCTTCGTGCGTACTGTAAATATCCAGCACCTGCGTGCCGATTTGGGCAATGGCCTGCGCCTGCGCCAGCCGCTGCTGCTCTTTCTCCTTGTCAAAAATCGGGCTCAGGCTGTTGGCCGCGTTGTCAGTATCACGGCTTAAGGCTGAAACATCCTGTTGCTGCTTATCGGCATCACGGACAATAATTGTGCCGTCACTGACCGCCGCATGCGTCGTGGAAGACTGGCTGTCACTGTGATTGCTGCCGGCCAGCATATTCGACGCCATATTGGATGCCAGCTGGCTGCCCACCGCGCCGCCGGTGCTGATACCGACACTCTGGTGTTCACTCTGGTATTCCGCCTTGTTCTCTATATCACTGAAGCCCAGTGTGCCCGTGTCCAGACGGTTTTTGTCTTTATCGGCGGTGCTGGCAATCACCGCGCCGTCAAGCTGGGTATGTTCGCCGACCTTGATATCAAAGCCGCCTTTACCGGCAAAAATGCCGGTCTGCTCGTTGACCGAGTCGTATTGGCTGTGGATTTTGTCACGGCTGGCATTGACACTGGCCGAACCGCTCATTGAGCCGTAAGTAAAGCTGGCTCCGGCGCTGACATTCTGCTGCTTGCTGTCGTAATTGTCCTTATCCTGCTCACTTTGCAGATGCAGGTTGCGGCCGATATCGGCGGTCACTTTATCTCCGCTGACCTGTACCCCCTTGAGCGTGGTATCCTGACCGGATTTCAGGCTGACCTGGTTGCCCGCATCAATCAGCGTTTCGCTGTGGGTCACGCCGTCGCCGGTTTCATGCCCCTTGCCCTTGTTGACACTGGCAGAGAATTTGATGCCGTAACCGCCCTGGCCAGCCATCAATCCCACACCGACACTGCCGCCTTTGCTGCTGTTCTCACCCCGCGTCGTCTGGGTGTTTTCAGCGGATTGCAGGACGATATCCTGTTTCGCCTCCAGAGACACATCCCGCCCGGCTTTCAGGCTGCTGCCTGCCACCTGAATATTGCCGCTGTCTGCCTGTGCCTTGTCACCTTTCGCGGTGATACGGATATCCCGCCCGGCATTGAGCTGACTGCCCTGTGACTGCGTCTGCTCCGTGCGGGTTTCGGATTTCGCTGACTGGCTGCCGTAAGAAAGCTGGATGCCAATGGTATCGGTCGGTTTTTCCGCATTACCGCCGGCCTGATTCATCGCATCCGCTTTGGCGGATTCCGCCTGACTGAGCTGCCACGCCTGATAACCCTGCACCCCTGACAATACCGCCTGGGTGCCTTTCAGCGCCTGCAAGCGGCTGTCTTTCGTGTCCTTGGCGTCATTGGCTGCCTGCACCGCCGTATTGACCGCACTGCCCACCGCGCCGGACAGCGCCAGCGTCAGGCCCGATTGTTTCTGCTCGGTTTTATTCAGTTCGGTATAACGGTTTTGCGCCGCCGTGACCGCCACGTCTTTGGCTTCAATCTCTATATCTTTTCCCGCAATCAGGTCGCTGCCGTGCACCGTGGCCTGTTCACCGGCACGCAGCATGACCTTACCGTCACTGCTGCCCACGGTGCTGCCTTTCTGCACGGTGGCCTCACTGTCGCTGGATTGTTTGAGTGCCGAACTCCCTATCGTAAAGCCCACGCCGCCGGTGCCCATCAGGCCGGATTTTTTCTCTTCCTGCTGACTGAACCGGTGATTTTTCTCTTCTGCGGTAGTGATGTCCAGATGCTGGACGGCCGTTATCGCCACATCCTGGGTACCCACCACATTGCTGCCCTGAACCGTGGTATCCCTGCCGGACCGGATATTAACGCTGTCACCGCTCAGGGTGCTGCTGAGTGCCTGAGTGCGGTCGTATAGCTCCCGGGTGGTCGTGGTAGCAGAGGAAACCCAGCTGTTGCTGCCCTTCACCTTCAGGTATTCATCATGCGTCTGCTGCTGTTCACCCGCCATGACCGCCACATCCCGCCCGGCGCCCACTTGCAGCGTCTTACCGGCCGTGATACCGCTGGCCCGCAGGCTCACATCGCGCCCGGCGCGCAGGTTGACCTGTCCGGCACCGTGAATATCCGTGCCGGTTTCCCCTGCTTCGGTATGGGTCAGATAATTATCCCGGCCCCATTCAAGGTGCTCACCCCGCGCGGTTTGGGCGCTCCCCAGCTGAATATCCCGGCCGGCGTCTAACCGGATATCACTGTTTTCCCCCTGTGACATCAGTTGCGCGGCCGACATGTTAATATCCTGCCCGGCCCGCAGGTGCAGTTTGCCGTCCGCCCCCTGCACATAAACGCGGGCCACGTTATCCACATACGTGGTACTGAACCGGTTATTGCCCGCCTGATTGTCACTGTGGCGGGTCGTACTGGCGATATCAATATGTCGGCCGGCCCCGAGGGTCAGTGACTGCCCCGCGCCTATCGTCCCGCCCCGCTGGACCATGTCGGTCCGGGCCTGCAAGTCAATATTATCGCCCTGCAACAGCCCGCCCTGATTGCGGATATTCTCCGCCAGCACCTGAATATCCTGGCCGATAATCCGCCCCTGGTTGAGCATGTCACCGCTCAGGCGCAGGTTGACCTGGCTGCCGCTGAGCAAGGCCCCGCTGCCGTCCAGTGCGCCGGCCTGCGTGCGCACATACACCTGGGGTGCCAGCACAGTTTGCTGCCGCCCGTCCGGCAGGGTGACCGTCGTATTGACCAGCCAGACCATGTCTTCGGTCAGCCTCGCCATCTGTTCCGCACTCAGGGCAATCCCCGGGGTCAGGTTAAAGGCCTGCTGCGCACGAATACCGGCATTCATCAGCGCCTTAAACTGCTCCTCATCATTCTGGTGCCCCGGCAGATACCGCTTGCCGGTCAGGTTAATCACCTGCTCACGAATGAGGCGCTGCTCATAGAAGCCATCCCCCAGCCGTTTGTGCATGTTATTGTGATCGCTTTGCAGCGCCCGCTGCATATAATCCGTGCCCAGCCATTTTTTCATCTGGGTAAACTGCGGATCGGTTTCCACCAGCGGCCGGTTGTCCGGTACCGGCACGACGAAGGTGGATGGGGTATTTTCCACCGGCAGGTTCAGTTTAAACAGGCTGTTGTCCGGTAAGCGGTAATCCGGGATTTCCGTGCGGACAACCACGGGCTTTTCCCCCACGGACGTGATTTTTTCGCCGCCATGCGTGACTTTTTCGCCCACCTGCGTGATTTTTTCGCCACCATGCGTGACTTTTTCACCCACCTGCGTGACGGGTTCATCCGGCCCGGTGTTTGTTTCACCGGCACCGGTCAGCTTCCCGCCCACGGTGGCCCTTTCCCCCACCGTCAGGGTCTGACCCCATTCAGCCAGTTTTTCCCCGGCAATCACCGGCGTCTCTGCCGGGCCAACGGTGATAACCGGCCGGTGCCCCGTCACCGCCGGGGGCCGGCTGATCACTTCCAGCCGCTGCCCCGGCCTGAGCGCCACTTCACGTGGCCGGGTTTCTTCTGCCGTCAGGCCGGCATCAATGTGCCCGCCATGGCGGGGTTCAATCCGGGCATCGATGCCCTGATAATCCGCCGGCCGCTGACCCGCCAGCGTGACCGGGCCCTGTGATGACCGGACGGTACCGGGGGTCAAGGTGATGGCCTGGATTTCTGTACTGGGTTCATAGGGCGAGGATCCCCGGCCTTGCCGGTCACGCCCTTTCTTCTTGATACGCCAGAAATTCTCAACCCGGCCTTGATCGGTGATATGCCGCTCACCCTGCACCTCCAGGTTATGGATATCCCCGCCCGTGACCGTCAGCAATCCCCCTGCTACCAGCTGGCTCTTGTCGTTGGTCAGCGTCGTGGTATCGATGATCAGGTTTTTCCCGGCCTGTATCTTCGCCGGATCGGTGGCTTTGACCCGGGTTTCTTTTATTGTGCGGATGTACCTGTAAACCTGAAAGTTATCCCGGCATCCTCTGTCATCCACACAGACGTGATCCACTTCATCATTATCGATAATGATCCGGTGGTTTTTCGTATCATAACGTTGCCCCTGAACCTGATATTCCTCCATGGGCACCTGCGAAATGTGCTGTAATTCCGTTTCAAAATGGTCATTGATATTATTGATGGTGCCGGCCGCCAGCCGCATCTCCCCCATGGCCTCAATATAAGCGCTGTGGTTATTGATGACCCGCCCTTTGCCGCGGGCCTGATACCGCTCATCCAGCCGGCCGCCGAAGGCCAAATCCCCGCCACTGTAAATCAGGCTGTGGGCGTGGTTATTTAGCGTCCCCACGCCCAAATCCAGGCGCTGGCGGGCGGCTATCACGGCGGCTCTCCCGCTGGCCGCCCGGTGAGTCAGCGTCCCCGCTTCAATCGCAATATGATCACCATAAATCCGTCCGGTTCCCTGGTTGGTCAGTTCGGTGGCACGCAGGACCGTCTGGCCGCCATCCAACAACCCGGTATTGTGGAGGGTATTGTTGACCGTCCATTGCTGGTGCGCCGCCAGAATTTTACCGATGTCTGCGTTGGTCAGGTTCACCGCCCGGCCATCCAGCGTCCCGGCGCTGATCAGGCCGCGGTTGATGACATTCCCCTGCGTGCCCAGTTGTAACCGCCCGTTGGCAATGATTTCACCGGTATGCACAAAATCTTTCAGCAGCGCTAACCGGATATCGCCCAGTGAGCGCAGTTTGCCGTCGCCGGTGACCGTATCGGCCTCAACCGTCAACGCATTGCCGGCGCTGATCTCCCCGTCCGTATTTGTGACCGCCAGCGCACGGCCCTGCACGGTCAGCTGCTGATTGGCCTGTAACTGCCCCTGCGTGTTGTCCAGTACCGAAGCCAGCGTCAGCGTGGCATTGTCGGTGGCAAAGAGTTGCCCCCGACTGTTATCCAGCTGGTCCGCCGTGATAATGACATTTTTGCCCTCAATGCCGTTATCCTGCTGTTGCGTTCCCTGATTGTGGATGGCCGCCGCACGCAGTTCGGTCTTATCCCCACTGCGGATTAAGCCGGCCTGATTGTCAATGTGATGCCCAACCTGCGCGGTCAAATCGCCCAGCGCCAGTATTTTCCCCTGGGTATTCAGGATCTCACCGGCCTCAAGACGCAACCCCGCTTCGCTCAGGATCTGCCCCTGTTGACGGTTGTCCAGCTGGTTCGCGGTGAGGGTGACCGCGTTGCCATGCAGGGTGCCGCGCTGGTTTTTCAGATCCCCGCTGTTCACCGTCAGCCCGGCCTGACCGTCAATCACCCCACCGGTGTTATCGAGCACCTGCCCTTGCGTATCCAGCAACAAGGCCTGACGGGATTTGATCCGCCCGGACTGGTTATCCACCCGCTGGCCGGTCAGGGAAAAGCGGTTCTGTGCTGCCAGTAATCCCTGCCGGTTATTGAGGTTGTCCGCCGTGATATCCAGGCTGCCGGAGGAGGCCACGACCCCGCTGTCGTTATCCAGCGCCCCGGTCTTCAGCACCATGGCGTCTTTACTGGTAATGCCGTGCTTGTCACCACTGTGGCGGTTAATTAAGGATTTCGTGGTAAGCGTCAGTTTGCCGCCGCTTTGTAGCAAGCCCTGATCATTATTCAACGCATCCAGCCACAATTGGGCCTGTTTCCCGCCCAAGAGCTGTCCCTGCCGGTTGAGGAGCGTGTTGCCGCTCACATGCAGCCCGTCGTGGCTTTCAATATGACCGGACTGGTTATTCAGATCCGCCACATTCAGACGCAAGGCGCCCTGGCTGAACACCCCGCCCTGCGGAGTACTGTCACGGTTATCCAGCTGCTGACCGTGGGTGTCAATGGTCAGGCTCTGGCCGCTGCGGATATCCCCGTACCGGTTCAGCAATTCACCGGTCCGCAATGTCATCTGGCGTTCGGCGGCGATAACGCCCGACGTATTATTCAGCTGCTGCTGGCGCGTATCGATCCCAGCCGTGCCGGCCCGGATTTGGCCGCTTTCGTTATTGATCGCCTGCGTGGTCAGTTGCAGGTGCTGCTGGCCGGCAATTTTCCCCCCGGTATTGGTGAGCTGTCCGGTGGTCAGGGTCACATCCCCGTTTGAAGCGGCTATCAGCCCCTGCCGGTTATCCACTTCGGCGGCCGTCACCGTCATGCCGGCGGAAGCGCGTAATTGGCCCTTCTGGTTGTTCAGCCGGTTTTTTACGGTCATCTGAAGCTGGCCCTCTTCTGCCGCAATAATTTCGCCGGCCTCGTGATTCAGCTCATCGTTATCCAGCTTGTCCTTGTTATCATTCTGCTGCCCGGCTGTCAGGGTATGGTTATTCAGCGTCTCTGCATTGAGCTTCACCGTGCCATTGGCCGCAATCGCGCCGCTGCCGTTATCCAGTTCATGCTGGACGTCGAGTGTCAGTGAATCGGTGCCACGTTGGGTCATTTTCCCTAAACGGTGATCCAGGGACTGAATACGGGCTGTGATTTTTTGTGCGGACGTCTGGCTTTTCACCAGATGGTAATCTCCCCCATCCAGTGCCAGTTCACCGTCAGAAATCACGAGGCCTGCTTTGCCCTGAAAATCAGGGGTGTCGATGGACATCACGCCGGTTCCGGCATGGATCAGCCGGCCTTTAGCATTCGCAATGCCCTGAGCCTTCACCGTCAAATCCTGCCCGCTGGACTCAATTACCCCGGCCGTATTGTCAATGCCGGCCTGATGATCCAAGACCAGCGACTGTTGGCCGGTCTGGGTGATTTTACCCTGAGAATTGTTCAGTTTCTGGCTGCGGAGCGTCAGCGTTTCCGCCCGCAACCGGCCCCGCGTGTTATCAATCAGCTCCGGCGCAGATAACGTAAGGTGTTGACGGGCACTGACATGGGCATCCTGTAAATGTAATTGCCTGTCCGCAGTCAGTTGCAGGTTAGCGGCGTCCGTTCGGCTGCCTTTCAGTGAGAGCGTTTTGGCGTTGACCGATAACTGGTCACGGGCCAGATTCTGCCCATGCAGTTGGGCTTCCTCCGTGGTGTTGACGGTCAGGTTGCCGTTCTGGGTCAGTCTGACGTCTTTATCTACCCCGGCGGCCAGCGTACTGCCCTGATGGCTGTGTAGTGAGGCACTCTGGCTTTCAAGGTGGCGTCCGGCCAGGATGCGCCCCTGATTGTCGAGGTGCCCGCGGGTCGTGATCGTCATATCCTGACCGGCGATAATATCGTGCTCATTCATCAGGTTGCCTTGATCAGGCAGGGTCACATCCCCTGATGCCCTGATCACGCCACGGTTGGTCAGTTGCCCACGGCTGTGGATCACCAAATTGCCCGACGGGTCGCTGCTGTCAATACCCGCGGCCAGTACCGCATTTTTTTGGTTGTCCAGTGACGCACTGGTGATATCAAGATGTTGGCCGGCCTGGATTTTGCCCTGATTGGCCAGATGATCACGGGTGTTGACGGACAGATCCCGGCCTGCGGTCATTTCACCCTGATTCTCCAGCTGGCGCTGATCGTGGACCGTCATATTATCCGACGCCAGCATAAGCCCCAGATTGGTCAGCGTACCCTGACTATGGAGAGTCAGATCCCCCGGTTGTGACAAACCGCCGTCTTTATCCACCCCGGCAGCCAGCACCCCTTGTTCCTGACTGGCTAAGGAAGCGCTTTCAATATTCAGGTGACGGCCGGCCAGTACTTTGCCCTGATTATCCAGATGGCCGGGTGTTTTGAGCCGGATATCACGGCCGCTACTCATCTCCCCCGTATTGTCCAGATCCGCCTGATTTTCGATGTCGATATCATCCGAGGCCGCCATCACCCCGTGGTTAACGAACTTACCGTGACTATTGATAATGAGGTTGCCCGGTTGGGTCGGTTTGCCCTGAGGGTCAGCGCCGGCGGCCAGTTCGCCTTTTTTCTGGTTTTCCAGTGCCGCACTGTGGATATCCAGATGACGGCCGGCCAATACACGGCCCTGATTAGCCAGCGCCCCGACGGTGTTGACCCGGATATCACGCCCTGAGCTGATTTCTCCCTGATTATCCAGCGCCGCCGGATTTTCGATGCCGATATCATCCGAGGCCATCATGACACCCTGATTAACCAGCTTACCGCGACTGTCGATAATGAGATTGCCCGGCCGGGTCAGCTTGCCATGCGCGTCAGTGCCGGCCGCCAGCACCCCATCCTGATGACTGACCAGCGAGGCACTGTGGATATCCAGGTGGCGGCCTGCCAGCACTTTTCCGGCATTATCGAGCTGATCACGCGCCCTTATCGTGATATCGCCACCGGCGGTGATAGCGCCGGTGTGACTGAAATCCCCTTCATTCTCAAGATGAATGTTCTCTGATGCGGTGATAATGCCGTGGTTGGCCAGTTTGCCCTGACTGTGGATCTTCACCGTGCCCGGCTGCGTTTTATCCACGCCCGCCGCCAGCTTGCCGGCTTTCCGGTTTTCTACGTCTGCGCTATGGACATCGAGGCGATGGCCGGCCAGCACCTGACCCTGATTGGTCAGATTGCCCGGCGTGTTGACCTTGATATCATGGCCGGCGCTTATCTTGCCCTGATTCTGCCATTCTGCCTGATTCTCGGTGTTGATATCATCCGACGCGGTCATCACCCCCTGATTAACCAGCTTGCCGCGGCTGTTAATGATGAGATTGCCCGGCCGGGTCAGGTTGCCATGCTCATCCGTGCCGGCCGCCAGCAGCCCCTGCTGCTGACTGACCAGCGAAGCACTGTGGATATCCAGATGGCGGCCTGCCAGCACTTTCCCTGCATTATCGAGATGATCGCGCGTCCTTATCGTGATATCGCCACCAGCGGTGATCGCGCCTGAGTGATTAAAATCCCCTTCATTCTGAAGGTGAACAGACTCTGACGCGGTGATAATGCCGTGGTTGGCCAGTTTGCCCTGACTCTGGATCTTCAGGTTACCCGGCTGCGTTTTATCCACCCCCGCCGCCAGCTCACTGTCTTTCTGGTTGTCTAAGGCTGCGCTGTGGATATCGAGGCGATGACCCGCCAGCACCTTGCCCTGATTGGTCAGATTACCCGGGGTGTTGATCCTGATATTATGGCCGGCACTGACCTTGCCCTGATTCTGCCATTCTGCCTGATTCTCGGTGTTGATATCATCCGACGCGGTCATCACCCCCTGATTAACCAGCTTGCCGCGGCTGTTAATGATAAGGTTGCCCGGCCGGGTCAGGTTACCATGTTCATCCGTGCCAGCCGCCAGCAGCCCATTTTGCTGACTGACCAGCGAGGCACTGTGGATATCCAGATGGCGGCCTGCCAGCATTTTTCCGGCATTATCGAGCTGATCGCGCGTCCTTATCGTGATATCGCCACCAGCGGTGATAGCGCCGGTGTGACTGAAATCCCCTTCATTCTCAAGATGAATATGTTCTGACGCGGTGATAATGCCGTGGTTTTCCAGTTTGCCCTGACTGTGGATCTCCAGGTTACCCGGCTGCGTTTTATCCACTCCCGCCGCCAGCTCACTGTCTTGCTGGTTTTCTACGTCTGCACTGTGGATATCAAGGCGATGACCCGCCAGCACCTTGCCCTGATTGGTCAGATTGCCCGGGGTGTTGATCCTGATATCATGGCCGGCACTGACCTTGCCCTGATTCTGCCATTCTGCCTGATTTTCGGTGTCGATATCATCCGACGCGCTCATCACCCCCTGATTGACCAGCTTACCGCGACTGTTAATGATGAGATTGCCCGGCCGGGTCAGGTTACCCTGAGCGTCAGTACCGGCCGCCAGCAGCCCATTTTGCTGACTGACCAGCGAGGCACTGTGGATAGCCAGATGGCGGCCTGCCCGCATTTTCCCGGCATTATCGAGCTGATCGCGCGCCCTGATTGTGATGTCACCCCCGGCGGTGATATCACCGGCGTGACTGAAACCCCCTTCATTCTGAAGATGAATCGACTCTGACGCGGTGATAATGCCGTGGTTATCCAGTTTACCCTGACTGTGGATCTTCAGGCTACCCGGCTGCGTTTTATCTATCCCCGCCGCCAGCACACCATTCCGGCCGCTTGCTAACGCCGCACTGTGGATATCGAGGTGATGGCCGGCCAGCACTTTGCCCTGATTCGTCAGCTGCCCCGGCGTTGTGATCCGGATATCATGGCCGGCACTTATCTCGCCCTGATTCGCCAGTTCCGCCGGCTCTTCGATGACAATATCGTCCGATGCCGTCATCATCCCCTGATTTTCCAGCCGGCCGCGGCTGGTAATGGTCAGTTTGCCCGGTTGCGTTTTATTCCTTCCCGCAGACAATATACCGTCCGGGCCGCTCTTTAAGGATGCACTTTGGATATCGAGGTGATGATCGGCCAGCACCTTGCCCTGATTAACCAGTGCCCCCGGCGTTGTGATCTTGATATCACTGCGGGCGGTAATATCGCCGGCGTTAGTTAACGTCCCTTCATTCTGAATGTGGATATTATCTGACGCAGTCACAATCCCCTGATTATCCAGTGTCCCCCTGATCGCAAGCGTCAGATTGCCCGGTTGAGTCAACTTGCCGTCTTTATCCGCACCGGCGGCCAGTACAACCGGTTGCCGGTGTTCTGCCGGCCCTTGATCATTGTTATGGCTTGCCAGAGAAGCACTTTTAATCTCAAGGTGCCGCCCTGCCAACATCCGTCCCTGATTATCCAGGTGATCGCGGGTGTTGACAGCAATATTCTGCCCTGCGGTAATATCCCCCTGGTTGATGAAACGCCCTTGATTCTCAAGCGTCACCGTCACCGAGGCCGCTATCGTACCGCGGTTAGAAAGATGGCCACCGCTGTTGAGTTTCAGGCTGCCCGATTGATGGCCACCGGCCAGTAACCGCCCCTGGTTTTCAATCTCATCGCGGGTGTTCAGCGTGATATCCTGACCTGCGATGATATTCCCCTGATTCGCCAGCGCCCCCTGATTGCTGATAGCCACATCCGAGGACGCCGCCATCGCACCGAGGTTCGTCAGTTTGCCCTGAATATCCAGGGTCAGATTACCCGCCTGCGCCCCGAGCTGCCCGGCATTGCGCACTCCGACGCCCTGTTCAGTTCCGACCAGTTTAATTTTGTTGGCATACATGCCGCCCACCGCCGCCACATCCAGACTGAATGCCGGTTTGTTTTTCTGGCTATCGGGCAGAACCTCAGTCACATTGCCCCGGGCATCGACGCGGTTGCGCCCGGTCGTCACCGTTAGCTCTTTGGCGTGGAGTTTGGCGTTGATATTGACGGCGCGGCCAATCAGACGCGTGTAATCACTGTGGGCATCACTCAGCCCCTTACCGTCAACCGCCAGAATACCGTTATCGACCTCAAACCCTTTCAGGCGGCCATTTTCCAGCAGGGTCTTACCCGCCGCCAGTGTGGTCTGGCTGGCATTGATAAAACCACAACCCTGGCAGGTAATGCCCGCCGGGTTGGCAATAATCACATTGGCCCGTTGACCGGCCACTTCGATAAAGCCGTTCAGCTGGCTGGGGTTGCTGCTGTTCACTTCATTCAGAATAATTTTCGCTTCGCCCTGTGCTAACCACGGGTTTGCGGTGATCAGGCCGCCCAGTTCGGTTTTGGTATTGGTACCGCTGTTATTGAGGATGGCTCCCCGTTGCGTCACATCAAACTGGCTGTACTGGTTACGGGAAACCCCGTCGCCGTTCGGCGTCTGAATATTGACCTGCGGTATGCCGTTGGCCGTGGAGATGACGGTCGGCTGCTGCGTGCCGGGAGCCTGATTATCTGCCACAATGCCGGCCTGTGCGCCCTGACTCACCAGCCCCAGCGCCAGTGAAACGCCGAAGATTAACGGCGACAGCGACACCCGGATGGCAGGCGACGGACGTGAGGACGTTCCCCCCCGTGTTTGCCCGGCAGTCTGGCTGCTGACTAATTCAGACACGACCATCAACATCTGGCGGGCTTTATTAAAAATCACACGGTAACAATGTTTATTCATCGTTCAGCACCTCTTTCGGGCAAGTCTGCGGTCAGGGGATGGTTGTCCCACCATTCGGCGGCCTGTTCACGGCTGACGCCGGCTCCGCGAAAACGGATCACCTGTGCCCCGCGCGCTGTGCCTTTGTGATAAAGCGCCCGGACACACTGATAAGGAAAAATGTGATGTTTCATTAAATCCGCCATCACCCGGCTATGGCCAAACGGCGCGACCCAGTCCAGTATCCAGATCCGGGCACCCCGGTTCGATGCCAGGCTGCGGTTATGCCCGTCACCCGTCGTCAGGTAACGCCGTTCAGTCTCTTCATCAAACCGTGACCAGCTCAGGTAGAACACGGGCTGCCCCTGCTGACTGACCAGCACATACTGCCGGGCGTGAATAAAAGGCAGGAGCAACGTGGCCAGCGAACTTAACGGCGCATCCCGGTGCAAGGGGGAGTGCATCCACAGCCAGGTCGCCGCCCCCAGCATCGCCGTGTCATTTTCGCTCCCGCCCAGCAACAACGGGGCCCGCACATCATAATCACCGATTAACATGCCCTTCTTCCTCAGTACTGCCAGTTCAGGCTGAAAGTGACATGGCCGTTATCGGTCTTAAACCCATCCGGTTTGGAGAAGGGCGTACCGACCGAAATGTCATACGCCAGATTGGCAGGGCGAACCGTGCCCTTCACGCCAATAACGCCCCCTGCCAGCGTCCGGCCGATTATCCGGTCCAAATGACGTCCCCCCACCCGGCCATAATCGGCACCGAGATAAAGCTGTTGATCGGGCAACGGGGTCTGCCATGACAGGGTATTGCGCAGTGTCCAGCCTTCATCGGCACTCAGCGTGCGTTCACCGTCAAAGCCACGTACCGTCCAGCGGTTACCGATGCTGAACTGATCCTGCGGCGTTAACGGGGTATTGCTCCACTGCTTCTGGTATTCGATGCGGTGCTGGAACTGCGCCTTGCCAAGCGTAAAAGGGGTATTCAGCGACGCCGACAACTGGATAATTTCGGCTTTGGCCGTCGCATAATCCGGGGACGATTTCGCATTGCGCTCTTCATAAGCCGGTAATGCGCCGAACCAGCGCGTGCCCTGCTGATAACGCACCCCGGCGTCCAGTACGGCCGCACCGAGATAATGGCGGTGATCCAACCCCAGACTCCAGCTGCTGGTACGGCGTTTCTGGTTGGTGATTTCGGTCTGCTGGATGAAATTGCGGGTTTCACGGGCCGTAACGCCATAAGTCAGGGTGGTTTTCGCGCTGGCATTACGGTGCAGGACACGGCTTAATTGCGCGTTCAGGCTCCGGCTTTTTCCCCGATATTTAGCATCCCCGTTCAGTTCCGGCACGGTCTGCATATAATGATATTTACTGCCGGTGACCGCCAGCTGCCAATAACCGAACGGCACCGAGTAATGCGCGGTATAGTTGGTAGAGTCCTTACGGTGGGAGAAGGCCAAATCACGGCTCAGGGAGAGATAAAGCAGGTCACTCAGTGACGTCGGGTTATCCAGCGCAAACATCAGCCCGCCCTGTGTCTGTCCGGTGGTTTTGGTGCCGCTGTTATCCACCCAGGCACCGACATGCCAGAAACGCGACTGCTGACGTTTAATGATAATATCGCTTTCCCCCGGCTGCTCGCCCGGGACCAGCTCCATCGACGCCTGAACATTCGGGATGCGCTGGAGGTTTTCAAGGCCCTGCTCGATATCCCGCAAATCCAGCACATGGCCGGGACGGGCCGGCATCGCGGTATACAGCGTCGCGTACTGATCCGACTCATCGCTATAGCGCACCTGCCGGATTTTGCCGGCCACCACGTTGAGTTTCAGTTCCCCCTGACTTAAATCCTGCTCCGGTGCCAGAATGCGGGTCGTCACCCAGCCGTGTGAAATCAGCCGGTTCTGCATATTGCTCATCAGGATGCCAATCCCCTGTGCTCCCAGGCAATGCCCGTTAGCCTGCTCGGCCAGCCGTTGCAGCGGCACCCAGTGCGGCAGGTCTTCCCGGCCGGACAGGGTGACTGTATGGATCACAAAACAGGGGGATTCTTTGGGAAAGTTCGGGGCAGACACTGAGGTTGTCTTATCTGCGGCGGAAAGTCGCACCGTCGGGGCCTTAGCCTCCAGGCGTTGCTCTAACGCCTGCTGCTGCTGTGTCTGATGAATAAAAGGTTGGTCATCTGCCTGCACAGGCTGAACAGCAAATACAGCCCATCCGGCCAACCCTGCGAACATGTTGCTGCGAGTCACCGTTGCCATAATTTAACCAGTCGGATACTTAATGATTATTGAATGGTAGTCAGAAAAATTTGAGATAAGGTATTATGGCTGGAGCGGTTTAATTTTCAATCAAACTGACAAGAAGTTGATCACAATGGCGCATATTTAGACTATTTAACTAAAGACATGCAACAAAACGGCAATAAGTTCATATCACCACACCATAGCCGAGGTCACATTAAGCATATTCATCTAAGTTTTCGGTTAAGCCAACACCAAAATACCCTGAACAGGATAAGAAAAGGGGATAAATGGGGCAATATTCAGAGTATTCTTAATACCATCACCCCATTGAATAATTAACCGTTGGGCAGGATTTTTTGCGTCATCACCTGCCCGAACCTGCTGACTGACCATCTGACCTGCCCCACGTTCTGGTTCATCATGTCCACCATATTCCCCGTCCGTACCCCGATCCACACCAATCAACGGACAGTTTCCCATCAGAAAGTAAGAAAGTTCAGCGTGGATAAAACCATGGCAACAGTCAGCAATCCATTGATTTTCAGAAAATCAAGAAAGCAGATCTTTACGGTTTCTTCATCAATCAGATTTTTCCCAAACAGCAGCAAAGGTGATATCACATTGATTAAATTTATCTTTAAACCAATAAAATAACATCCCGAATTCACCTACTGACATAATTTGTAATGAATTTAATGAAAAACATGCCGATAGAATATTAAGCAACCCATCATAATGAGAAAAAAGACGAGCAGGCAGAGCGTGCTTTGTCTGTCCCTTTTCTGCCTGTGCATCTGGCCTGAACGCGGTGAATGCCAGCCCGGAGGCTGGGCTGCATAATCGGAAACGCAGTGGGAAAACAACATTGAAGGCAACAAATGAAAATAAGGAAACCACACAATGTCAATAAAAAAACACATGGCGAAGTTGCAGAAGGGGCAATCCCTGCTGAAACAGGGAGAGCAAATAGCGGGACTCGCAAAACAGGCGCCCGGCCTTGGGGGTAAGGGCAGCCTGATGAATCCCGGTGGTTTTGCCGGCCCACTCGGCAGTAGTCAGAGTCTGGCGCAGCAAGCGGCAGCCGGTCACAGCGGTGCGGCCAGAGTGCTGCAACAGGCCGGCGCCGGCCTGTCAGGCAGTGGCGCAGCACCGGGCGGCCTGCAATTTACCCTGACGGCAGGTGTCCTGCCGCCACAAACGTTCGTCGTCACCGATTTTACGCTGAGCGAAGGCTTCTCCCGGCCCTTTCACCTCCGCGTGGGGTTGGCGAGTGCCGACCCGGCGATTGACTTCCCCTCCGTCCTTGACCGCAGTGCAACGCTCACCATTACGCAGGATGGCAAAGAGCAGCGCAGTATCAGTGGCTGCATCGCCCGCTTTGAACAGGGCAACACCGGGCTGCACCAGACCACCTACCAGATGACCATTTGCCCGGATTTATGGCGCACCTCCCTGCGGCAGAACTCGCGCATTTTCCAGCAGCAGGATATCGTGACCATCCTCACCACCCTGCTCAAAGAGCATGGCATTCGTGACGTAGTATTCAGCCTGCGCCAGCCACACCCGGCACGGGAATTCTGTGTGCAGTATCAGGAAAGTGACTTTGACTTCCTGCAACGGCTGACAGCGGAAGAGGGTATCTTCTACTTCTTCGAATGCGGCAACGGCCGCAACACGCTGGTGTTTGCCGATGACGCCGGTTCGGTGCCGCCGGGCATCATGCTGCCGTACCAACCGGGCGATATCAGCACCACCGGCGAGCCATCGGTAACCAGCTTCACCAGCAGCGCGCAGGTGCGGCCGGCCAAAGTTGAGCTGAAAGATTACACCTTCAAAAATCCGGCGTGGCCGGCGGAATTCAGCCAGCAGATGAAGGAGGAACAGCTACAGGAGCAATATTACGAGCATTACGACTACCCCGGCCGGTTCAAGGACGAAGCCCACGGCAAAGCGTTCACCCGCTACCGGCTGGAAGCCCTGCGCAATGACGCGCTGACCGGACAGGGGCACGGTCACGCCATTGCCATCCAGCCGGGCAAACTGTTCATACTGACTAACCACCCACGCGGCGACCTGAACCAGCCGTGGCAGGTGGTCAGCGCCAGCCACACCGGCAGCCAGCCGGGCGCACTGGAAACAACGACCGGCGGGAGCGGCACCACACTGCACAGCGAGTTCAGCTTTATCCGCCACAACCAGCACTGGCGGCCAACGCCGCTGCCAAAACCGCGCATTGACGGCCCGCAGATTGCCACCGTCGTCGGGCCGGCGGGGGAAGAAATCTTCTGTGACCAGTACGGGCGCGTCCGCCTCCAGTTCCCGTGGGACCGGTACGGCAAATCTGACGACCAGAGTTCCTGCTGGATACGAGTCACCCAGCCGTGGGCCGGTCAGGGCTGGGGCATGCTGGCCATCCCGCGCATCGGCCAGGAAGTGGTGGTGGACTTCCTGCACGGCGACCCGGACCAGCCCATCGTCACCGGCAGAACTTATCACGCCAGCAATATCCCGCCGGGCAAGCTGCCGGGCAGCAAAACCCAGATGGCGTTCCGTTCCAAGACCCACAAGGGCGAGGGGTATAACGAACTGTTGTTTGAGGATGCCAAGGGCAGTGAAAAGCTGTCACTGCATGCACAGAAAAATATGGACACGACGGTGCTCAATGACCGCAGTACCCGCGTGATGCACGACCATACCGAAAGCGTCGGCAACAACCAGGTCATCACCGTGCGGGCCGACCGCCATAAAGAAGTGGTCGGCATGGAAGTGAGCAGCATCGGGACCCGGCAGGTCACCGTGGAGAAAACCAGCGTACTCAGTGCCAAAGGGCAAATCACCCTTCAGTCCACCGAGAGCGGCATCACTATCGGCAATACCAAAGGGAGTATCTCGATTGATAAAGACGGCAACATCCATATTACCGGCAATGCCGTGATTATTAACGGGAAAGAGGTCATCACCCTGAACTGATACCGCACAGCCCCATCACCTTATTAAAACCGGCTCAGCAGGATTTTTCTGCTATGGGCTGAACCAATGCGATAAATAAAGAGCGAAAAGGAAAACGAAAAACCATGAGCGCACACCCTTACCAGATGAACGAAGGCACCCTGAATATCCCCGCCGGCTGGCGCGATGAATCGATGCACGTGTTTGTGCTGCCGGATGACAGCGGGGTCAATCTGGTGGTAAACCGCACCCCGGTCCCCCTGGGCACGGACCCCGCCGCCTATTATGAACAAACCCTGACGCAATTTGCGACCCATCTGCCGGGGTATCAGGAGCACCAGCGGCTGCAACTTGAACTCAGCGGCGACACGGCATGGCGGCTGGATTACCAGTGGCAGAGCCCGGAAGGGGAAATGCACCAGACGGTGGTGCTGCAAATCCGGGGCAGCCAGCTGCTGGCGTTTAACCTGACCTCGCCGCAGCCGTTTAATGCCGGACAGCGGGAAGCCCTGCTGGCGGTGGTGACCAGTTTTCAGGCGGCATAACGGAGGCCGAGATGGGATTAGGTGACGAAATTATTACCCGGATTGCACGGGTCGGGGCTACCCATGCCCGGCCGCCCCTGCCGCCCGCAGGCGGAGCCAGGGGGCCGGCGGCGGCACGCAAGGGCGACCCCATCCAGCATAAGAGTTTCTTTGGTGCCCTGATGGGAGCGGTGGCCGGTGCCCTGATTGGGGCGGCGATTTTTGGGGCCGTGGGGTTACTGGTGGCCGGCACCGGGGGATTGGGAGCCACCCTCGTTGTAGCGGCTGTCGGCAGCAGCTTAACCTATCTGGCCAGCGATGCCATCGCGGCGGCCAGTTCTGCCGTCACGAATTTCATTGACAGCTTCGGCTCGCCGGACGGGGTGCTGGACAGTGGCTCCGGTGACGTCATGATTGAGGGAAAACCGGCCGCGCGGGCGACAGTGGACATCGCCATGTGCAGCAAACATCCGACACCACCGCTGATAGCCCAGGGCAGTGAGTCGGTGTTTATCAACGGCCAGCCGGCGGCGCGGGTCGGTGACAAGCTGGTGTGCGGGGCCGCCATCAAAGGGGGTGCCGGCACGGTCTTTATCGGCTCCGGTCAGGGAACTTACCTGGAAATTGAAGAGGAATTCTCCGGCTGGCAGCGGGCGTTACTGGTGGCGGTCGAATTTCTGGTGCCACCCTCGCGGGGCTTGATGAAAGGCGTCGGCAAACTGATGACCAAAACCGGCCGGCAAGCGGTGTTGGCCGGGGCAAAGCTGGGTGCCAGAAAAGTCGGCCATGTCCTGAGGGGCAAGACCCTAGTGTGTGCCAAAACGGCGTTTCAGGCCAACAAAGGGGTCAAACGTTACACGCAGGCGACCAAAAAATTCTTCTCCGGCGACCCGATAGACGTGACCACCGGCAGCCTGTTTGACCAGCGTACCGAGCTTGAGCTGGGACAAACGATACCGCTGACCTTCACCCGCAGCTGGTCGCCGGGGTTACGGGGCCTGCTGGGCGAAAACTGGCTGGACAGCTTTTCCGAGGCGGCCATTGTCACCGGTGACCGGGTGGAAATCCTGACGCTGGAAGGGGCTTCCCTGCACTTTGCCCTGCCGCCCAGCGTTGACCACAGTGTCAACCCGGAACATCCCGAATTTACCCTGAGCCGGCAGAAACAGGGCTTTGTGCTGACCGAGCGCAACCAGCTGGTCAGAAAATACTTTACCCGGCCGGGCTTCTCAGCCACCTCTGACACACAGCGCTGGCAACTGGCGGCACTGCGTGACCGCAACGGCAACACCGTCGATTTTCACTACAACGAACAGCACCGGCCAAACCGGGTCACCCACAGTGACGGCCCTGAATTGGTATTGCTGTACCGCGAAGACGGGTTGCTGACCGAAATCCGCCGCTGCGACCGGGGCCTCAATGACGTGATGGTACGCTATCACTATCACGACAATAACCGGCTGGCGGAAGCGGACAGTACCCAGCAATTCCACCTGTTCTATGAATACAATGAACAGGGACTGATTAGCCGCTGGTCAGACGGTGACCAGACTGCCGTGGATTATGGGTATGATGCCCGGGGGCGCTGCATTGAAAGCGTCGGCAGTGGGGGGTATTACCCCGTCCGGCTGGCCTATGAACCCGGCATCACCCGCTCAACCACGCCGCAGGGCCATACCACGACCTGGCATTACAATGACCAGCAGCAGGTCACCCGGGTCGAAACCCCGTGCGGTCATATCACCCGTTATGAATACGATGAATGGGGCAACCTGCGGCAGCAGATTTTACCGCAAGGGCAGGTCTTGCAGCTGGATTATCTGGCGGATACGGGATTAGTCACGGCTTTGACCGAGGCCGGCGGTGCCGTGTGGCAGTATCACTACGATGATGACGACCAGCTGGTCAGCATGACCGACCCGCTGGGGCGGGTCTGGTGGCAGCAATATGATGATAAGGGCAATGCCGAGGACTTTATCGCCCCGGACGGCAGCAAAACTACCCTGACCCGCAATGCGTTCGGGCTGGTGACGAAGGCCGAAGACGGGGAAGGCAACCAGCGGCGCTGGGAATATGATGACCATCAGCGGCTGACGAAACTGTTTGATGAAGAGAACCGCAGCCTGCGACTGGGTTACGACAGCCATGACCGGTTGCAGCGGCTGGCATCGGGCGGCGGCGCCTTATGGGTGTGGGAGTATGACCGTCATCATCGGGTCGCGTTAAGTGACCGTCCCAATAACAGTCTGGAGCGCTTCCGCCATGACCGCCACGGCAACCTGACGGAGTGGACAGACGCGCGCGGGGTGACATGGCATATCGAATACGGGCCGTTTGACCTGCCGGTCGCGCGGGTGGATGGGGAAGGCCACCGCTGGCAGTACCGCTATGACCCTGACAGCCTGCAACTGCTTGAAGTCACAAACCCGCAGGGGGAAAGTTACCGTTATACCCTCGATGCGGACGGGCGGGTGGTGACGGAAACCGATTATGCCGGTACACAGTGGCATTATGCGTATGACGGCAACGGCAACTGCATTGAAAAACGCGACGCGCTGAATCAGGTCACCCGTTACGAATACGATGCGGCCGGCCGGATGACGGCGATGCACTCGCCGGAAGGCACGACAACCTACCGTTACGATATTCTCGGCCGTTTGCTGGAAGTCGTGGCACCAGACAGTGAACCGCTGACGTTTGAATATGACGACAAAGACCGCCTGATTAAAGAGGTTCAGCCCCACGGCGAAATCACGCGTGATTATCCGGATAATGTGACGGCAGAAAGAACCCTCCACACCCCGGATGGCCGTTGCTGGCAGGCAGGCACCCAAGCCAACCCGGTGGGTGAACTCAAACTGCTTAACATCCACGGCGGGCACCGGCTCACGCTTGAACGGGATGAAGACGGGCACGAATGCTACCGTCAGTCGGACAAGGGATTTATCCTGCGTCAGGAACATACCCTGATGGGGCAACTGAGCTGGCAGCGCGCGGGCCGCAACACCAGCCCGGAATTCTTTGCTGCCAGTGACGTGGCCGATATCCCGCAGCCGACACTCGCAGGCCTGGACCGGGAATATCACTACGACGCCGCCCTCAATCTGGTGGCCGCGAATGATGAACGGCAGTGGCTGCGTTATGTGGTCAACGGCAACGGTCAGGTGACCTCAGTCAGTGACCGGGACCGCTTGCGGGAGCATTACCAGTACGACCCTGCCGGTTACCCTGCCCGCCGTTTTGACGGCCTCAATGAGATAGACGGGGAACGGCTGTACCAGAAAGGGCATCGCCTGAGACAGGCCGGCCCGCACCTGTTCGAATACGACGAAGCGGGGCGGATGACCGCCATGCAGCGGTGGCAGGAGGGTCACCGGCCTCAGCTCACGAAGTTCCGCTGGAACAGCCAGAACCAGCTGGTCGGGGTGCTAACACCCGGTGGCCAGCACTGGGTCTACCGCTACGATGCCTTTGGGCGGCGCACGGAGAAAGTGTGTGAACAGGCAGGCAGCCGCACTACTTATCTGTGGGACGGCGACCAGCCGGCGGAAATCCGCGAGTACCGCCACGACCGTCTGTACAGCACCCGCCATCTGGTGTTTGACGGCTGGCAGTTGCTGGCGCAGCAAATCCAGTTCTTCACACCCAACCCGGAAAACCGCCCTGAACTGATTGCGGGGGACGTGCAGACACACTATGCTGTTTGTGCACCAACGGGGGAGCCGCTGGCGTTGTTTGATCCACAAGGACACCGCGTCTGGCGTCAGCCACCACAGAGCCTGTACGGGCTGCGGCTGAAAACAGGGAACGAAAATGCCCAGTTTGATCCGGAACAAAAATTTGCCGGCCAGTGGCTCGATGAGGAGAGTGGTTTAGTCTATAATCGGTACAGATATTTCTCGCCAGAGGCGGGGATGTACCTGACGCCCGATCCCTTAGGGTTGCTGGGAGGAACTAATCCCTATAGTTATGTTCATAATCCCACTGGTTGGATCGATCCATTCGGATTGGTAGGGTGTTCGACCAAGTTAGGTAAAAACATGATGGAAGATATGGGCTTGTCGCGTTCCACTAAATGGAGTGGCTATCAGGCTCATCATGTTATACCAAAAGAATTGGCAAATCATCCTGCGTTGAAAAAAATCAATTATGATATTGATGTTGCTGCCAACGGCATATTTTTGAGAAAAGCTGATAATGGAGTCAGTGCAATGGCAAGGCACCAAGGCAACCATCATGGATATACAGATGCAGTAAGGAACGCTTTAGATAGAATAGACCTTCAGCAATCCAAAGAGGCTATATCGAAGCAAGTAGCTAACATACAAGATATAGCCAAAAAAGGCATGACGGATGGGAATATAATTAGATCTAAGGATATGTATAACACGAAAATATTTGGTAAAGATGTTAACCAAATAGGAAGACAAAGAGTGTTTGATCGTTGGAGTAGAATATTAGGGTGATATCAATGAATGAAACAATAGATTTTTATATGGAGCCAATGATATTTTTCAAAAGCTCTGATTTTCTTTCTGGCTCTTCTGATAAATTAGAAGGGTATGAAATTATAGAAGGTAAAGAAGATGCTATAAAACTTCTTTTTGATCAGGATGTTCCTAGTCAATATACAATTTGGAGTGATTTTTTTTCCGATCTTATATCTGAATTTTATCTTCATGAAGATTATAAAAAAGCAGATAAAGATATTCTTGGCAGAACAAAAGTATCAACTGAGGACTATGTAAAGGAAAACATTAGGAAAAGAAAGTTATATCTTATGAGAAAAAAGCAAGGATTAGCTGATAATGTAGAATATGACTCATTTTTAGAAGACGTTAGTGATGAATGTCACCACATGCTAAATATGGTTAGTATTTATCGATATTTATTTTCTTTTAATGAGAATTCTAAGTTAGAAGAGATATTCTCCATATTTAAAAAAGGTTTTATGCCATGTGGTGTTACTAAGGATAAAAAAATTGTCGTTTTTAATCCAATGGTATTAAAAACCAGTTGATATAGAAAACATATCATCATGAAAAAACCGGAAAGATCCTTGTGATCTTCTGGTTTTTTCAAGCATCAGCGCTGGGTTAATACAATAAAGGGAAATAATATATGATAAAACAACCACAAGACACAATAACCTTTCCAAGAGGTTGGTTTCTTCTAATCAAAGGAGAGAGACCCTTTTATTGCGATAATGGATGTACTGTCGATGATTTTACGATTGCTGAAAATCTTATCGGTTATAACAAAAAAAACGGTATTTATTTCAAATTTTCCTATGAATCCACTGAAATCAGCGGGTGTGATCCTCAGCCCGGAATATATATTCTGATTATCAGAAAATATAATTACGATCACAATTCCCGTCATTATGGTTGCTGTGTTCATACTGAAGTTAAACAAACCCAATGCCCGAAAGAATTTAAAAAAATCATAACTGACATGGTAAAGATGGCAGAAGAACAGACCACTTTTGAAGAGATAAAACCGCCTAAAATACAAGGAGGAAAATGCACACCTCAACTGCATCAGTGCATTAATTAGTTCTTCACCAATATAAAGGAAGACCGCACCAAGGAAATTATGGCATTATTGAGATCGCCAATGTATGAAGAAGAATCAGAGGATATTCTCTATCTTCGTGAATGGTACTCTAAAGGTTCATTTGAAGGAATGAATATCATTGAAAATGAAATACATAAAAAAGTTGTATCGGAAATTCATAGTCACTTTGAATTACTCGATAAAACAAGAAAACTTGAGAACGGGCGGGATCTTTTCCCATTTCTCTTTAGATCAAAAAAATACAATATCAGCACTTTTGTGCCTAAAAATGTTAGTTTATGTGAAGTCTTCATGAACATGATACATATTCACGAAGACAACATCATGTGATAACTATCAAAAAAGCCGAAAGAATATTGATCTTCCGGCTTAACCTGTTTTTATTGAAAAATCGGTCCAATATTTACTATTTTCCCTTTGACATCATTTTCTGCATCACCATTTGCCCGAACATCCCGGCAGACTGCCTGACCTGTCCCACGCCCTGGCTCATCATACCGGCCATATCCCCCATTCGCACCCCGGCCCACGCCAGTGCCCCCAGCCAGACCATCGGCAGGACAATAAACAGCGTGCCCATTACCAGCCCCATAATTAAGTCATCGGAGGTATTCTGCAATCCGGCCAGATTAAACAGGCTGTGGGTTTCTGAAGCATACAGGGCTTCCAATAGAAAACTGTCCAGCCAGCGGGCGGTTTCCCACCAGAAGGTGAGAAAGTTCAGCGCAAAAATCACAAACGTCAACGTAAAAACGGTCTTGAATTCATACGCGGCAAATAACAAAATCAACGGTAGCAGGATATACAACGCCATCAGGATCACCGCCTGCATCATTGGCAGTGCCTGGCGCACGGCATCAAACATCGGATAGGCAATCAATCCGCCCAACATCGCGCCCGCACTTGCACCGACCCGGTTGGACCGGTCCCAGAGGGTAAAATCCGCATTGCCGCCATAGCCGCCATACACGTAGCCGTCCTGCGACACCGCCAGATTAACCGGGCTGACCAGACGGCGGATCACCGCTTCTTTATATTCACGGCTGTCTTTTCCCATCATTTTCAGGGCCGCTGATAAACGCAGCCATAATCCGGGATCGGCCTGTGCCAGCACTCTGGCTTCCAGCCCGGTTTTAGAGGCTGACCACCACGCTTTGCAGGTCGGATAACCGCCCTGCCTGGTATTGGGTCGGCCACTATCGCGACTATCAACCCACGGAAACTGGGTTCTGGGCGTTCGTGATTGCAGGGTGTTGTAGTCACCGGTTAAAAACGTGCGGCTGCCCAGCCAGTCGATATCATTCAGCACAGCCGGATCTGTGGTTTGTCCCTGATCTTTCTGTTTCCATTGATAGAGCGCTAAGGCATAACAATCATTGGTAAAATCCTGCAATTCCGCCGCCAGTGCGGCGTTGGCAATACGGGTGTGCTGCACGTCAAAGCGCAGTTGCCGCAAATCGGGTCGGCAGGGAATGGTGGCAACCGCCGCTTGCGTCAGGCCTTTTGACAAGCGGTGCACCACTGCCCACCAGAGCGGCACGGCAGCGGTCTGATGATTGAGGCTGGATATCACCAGCGCATAGCCACTGTCGCTCGGTGCTTTCGGTGTCCAGGTGCCACAACTTTTGGCTCGCGACTGGTCATACTGGAGGCTGCTGAGGCTGACATTTACCAGCGGCACACAGCAGATCATCATGACGAAAAAGGCGCTGTACAGGGTGTTTTCAATACGGGCCAGCGACTGTAATCCGCCATTGCCCTCCTCTTCACCGCCTTCCCTGACTTTCAGCCAGACAGCTATCACCTTTATCACCAAAGGGAGCGTAAACAACCCCGTGGCAATCAGGATCTGCCACAGGCCATTGTTGACGATCCAACCGAGTAAAGTCAGAAAATATTCCAGATAACTGTTTGTGGTCATGGCGTTCCCTCAATAATAGCCTGACAGGGCATATTCACACAGCAGGATAAACAGCAGGCTGACCGCCATCATACGCAGCAACACCGCACGGTATTCCGGCTTGGTTTTGGTAACCTGCCAGATTTTCCAGCCGCCCCAGCCCAGCACCAGATACAGGCCCAGCCGCCAGACCAGCCAGAACGGTTTTGTTTTTGCAATCCAATGATAAAGGTCCGTGAATTTTTCGGCATGGTTAAGTCCTGACCCGCCCATCACCAACGTGATAATGGTGACCGCAGTGATAATCAGGGCTGTCATGAACCCTTTTTTCACTAACCGAATCACCTGCGCTTTTGTTATTTCTGCCATCACCGACCTGACCGACTGTTATTGCCGGGCATTTCCAGCCGGTAAAAACGCGTATCGCTACTGTCTGGCACCTGTTTTTGTGGATGAGCCTGAATGCGAACATTTTCCCGTTCGATAATGGTCAGAATAGAATTGCGGGCCAGTTCCTGTTTCAGTTGCATTTCATTTTTCAGCGCGGTGATTTCCCGGTCCAGCGCCGCAACCCGCCGCTCGCCCTCACTCAGCGCTTCCGGCTGAGCAGCGGCATTCGGTTCTGACATCCCGGTGATAAGCATCCGCCGCATCAGTAACGCCGTTTCGGTGGTCTCCGCCATGGCCAGCTCACCCGCTAAACGTGCTGTCAGCGCGGCACTGTCCGGATCACGCTGCAACGCCTGAATCACCCCTTTGGTCACCGCCAGACTGCCGGTTTTCAGTTTGGCCAGATTCGCTGCCGTCGGTTTTTCCGTACCATTGACCAGTTTTACCAGTTGCTCAATATTGGCCTGGGTATGTATTTCCAGCATCGGCGCAAAACCCGTGCCGGCCACCGTGGCACCCGGTTGTTGGTTTTCTCCGCCACTGGTGCATTCCTCGGCATTGGCACAGGTGCGGATAGCCCGGTCACCCAGCACTTTCACCACGGCATCGGCCGCTTCGCGCGCATTCTGGAATTTGCGGCAGGCACCGCCATCACAGTGTTGCGGGCGAACAGCAGACTGACTCAGCACGGGTTGGTTGTTCATCATATTAAATCCCGCTCCGGCTAAATCGCGGGTCGGGCGGATAGCATTCTGTCCCCTGCCGCCCTGCTTTTTGCCGCCAATCCACGGATGCCCGCCCGTACCGGTGGCTTTGCTGCCGGCATTATTGATCCTCACCGCATCACCATCCCCGCTGTTAACCAGCGTCTTGTATTCCTGCATCGCGGCAGACTGCGTCCATTTATTGTTTTGCGCAAAATCCATCATCCGTTTGGCCATGTTCTGACAATTAAACTGAGCCTTGTCGAACGCCACATTGGCCTGCAAGACCCCATTGGTCAGCATGTCATACAGACCGGGATTGGCACGCTGGATAACCATCGCAGGCAGACTGGCTACCGCGCCGGTGGCACCCTGGATCACCTCACTCATCAGGTTCTTCAACCCCTCGGTAATGCCGTTCAGCTGATTGCCGACCGTGGTTTTTAAGTCGAAGTTGCCGCACATAAAATCCGAACTCCAGCCGATTTCCAGTCCGCCCAGTTTGGCCGGGGAACGGCGGGTCGCCGGTTGTGAGATCACCGAACCGCCGCCCAGGGTATAAAACAGCGTATCGGAGACGGCACCGCTGACATCCGCCCCATAACCCAGCGCACTGTGATTTACCTGCGGTAATGAAAGGGATACTGTATTGCCTTGTACAGAAGCCGTTGCCAGCCCGCTTAGTATCAACAACAAAACGCTTATTCTGGTCATGATTCACCCTTATTCAGATAGCCGTACTGCCAAGAAAACGCTGTCCCCGGCGCTGACAACAACTGTAGGCCTGCCACAGGGCATACGCCTGATTGCCCTTGCTGGCAGCCGTGTGTTCCCCATCAGGAAATACGGTACAGGATTGACTTAACTGCGGTGATAACCGCTGCCATTGATGGTTTTTCGTGCCGGTATTTTCTTTCACGGGTTCAGGCGGCCAATAACCGTCAGTACGCTGACCTTTCAGGACCTGATAAACATGCGGCTGCCCGGCACGGGTAATAATGTCGGCTACCCGTTGTGCCACCACGGCAGAGGCTTTGTCATCATCGGCCTGATTCACAAAGCCTGAGCGGGGGTAAATATTTCCCCACATATTGCCGGCCATTTGACTTCCCAGCTCCCGCTGACCGGGAATAAGCGCTTCGGGGTAGAACGATTCCGGCAAGCCGGTACGCCACGCGAGCGTATCCAGGGTGCTCAGAAAATAGGGTATCAAGGGCGTGGCGGCACTGCGGCAGGAATAGCCGGGAATTTGCCCGCCAATCAACTGGGTAGCGGGATGGCCGATGGCATCAGCGTATTTGAAACGCAGGCTGGTACGGCGTTGTCCCGCGACTTTCACCATGTGATCACCCCCTCCCGACGTCAGATGCGATAATGCACCGGTGACGGCATTTTCCACACCACCGGATAAGGAGCTGAGCCTTGCCATTTCTGACCACGGATTGCCGCCGGGCGCATGATAGGTGGACACCACGGCTTCGGGCAGGTAATGCGTCACCTTAACAGAGGTTTTTACCGTACAGCCATGCCAGGAACAAAACAGCCAGTAACAGATGCCACTGACCCGCCACTGAATACAGGAGGGTGAGATACTGCTGGCCACGATTTGGGCGGTGTTGATGGCAGCCTGGGTAACCGGCGCGAACGCGGCTATCAGGGTGATGACAATCGGCAAAGCAAGGCGTGGCGTATTCATGGTCGGTTTTGCTCCCTGAGTGCACTCGCTTTGGCCACATCCGCCGTGCCATACACCACTTCGCGGTCATCAAACACCACGGCCGGATATGTACGCACCCCTAATTGCCAGGCACCCACCACGGCACGGTAAGCCCCGATCAGTTGTTGTTCCTGCTTTTGCCATTGAGAGGATTGCAAAATAGCTTGTGCCTGCGCGGCGGCTTGTCGGGGGTCTGCGGGAAGCTGACCAAAGTGCTGCTGATGAAGTTGTTCCGGGGCATCCAGCCAGACAACTTCACTGTCAGAGGAGAGATTTGCAGGAAGATTCTGGCTATCGGTATAGACCACCGTTTTTGCGTTGGCAAAGTGTGACGCCATCAATCCTGCAAAGAGTAATAAACAGAGCGTTCTCATCATGCTTTTCCCGTATCACCAAACATCGGGATAGCGTGAAGAAAGCCCTGACAAAAGTCAGCGAATAATTGTTTTTCCAGAAAAGGAAAAAACGGGTTGATAGGCAAAGCCAAACCGCTTCGACTATAAGCCATTCGCGACGGCTTGTGATGGCATAGTTTTTTTACGTGGGTATGGGCATACCTTAAGCGGGCAGCGGATTAACTCGCTGTATCCAATAATGGTTCACTGATATCTGGTTCTTATAACGGGCAGCCGTTTCGGAATTTAAACTGAACCGTCGTTTTGACTACAGTCCGCCGGATTATGTTTTATTTCATTTAATCCTGATTTATCGCAGAAGATTACCCGTGTTACAAAAATAATTATATCGAATGATTTCGTAATACTTTATCTTTCTACAATTTCATCCTCATTCTATTTTTTTATAAAAATAAATATATTCTTTATCAGGAGTTATAATAATGGACGAGCAAGTAAGCTATGATGCTATTGGCGAGTATTATGAAAAATTTTCCAATACGGTCGCTCAACGGCAATCTGAGCTTCGGGATATACTCAATATGGTCGGGGATATCCGGGGAAAATCAGTCCTGGATTTAGCTTGCGGGTATGGTTATTTTGGGCGGGAATTACACCGCCGCGGGGCGGCGAAAGTTGTCGGCATTGATATCTCTGAAAAAATGATTGAACTCGCCAAAGCCAAATCTAAATTTTACGGTGATGATATTGAGTTTCACGTCCAAAATGTCAGTGAAATGCAATTAGAGGAAAAATTTGATATCATCGTTGCCGCTTTCTTATTCCACTATGCGCAATCCACTGACGAGCTCGAAACGATGTTTCAGGCCGTGGCAAATCATTTAAAACCCGCCGGCAAATTAGTTGCTTACATGGCTTCACCGGATTACCAATTAAAAAACGGAAATTGTAATAATTATGGTTTCACCATTTTAAGTGAAGAACCCTGGCAGAATGGCTTCCGGCATCAGGCCGAATTTCTGACAACCCCTCCCAGCCCGTTTACATTTTATCGCTGGAGTCAGGAGAGCTATGAAAACGCCATTAAAAAAGCCGGTTTTCAGCATATCACCTGGCAAAAACCCACGGTCTTAGAAAACGATTTAGCACGTTACCCTGCCGGTTTTTGGGATATTTATCTGCAAAATTGCATTCACACCGGACTTGTTTGTCAGTTTTAAGCTCACTGCTCATGCTCTCTGCATTGAGGGGGATATGTCATTCTGCCGGACATTAACCATTCCTGTTCATTTTCGATGCGTGTACATGAAAAAATTGCCGGGTTTTCAGCCCGGCTTTAGCCACAATACGCTGACGACTTTTATTATATTTGTCGGGTATACCCTGTTATTGCATCATTGGTTATTGAATAGGGGTCCAATGCCAGCAATTTTCCAACCGCGAAGGGTGACAGGGTTAATGAATACGTTAATTCGGTAGACACGACAAGCGCGGCGCAACGTTGGGCAAAATGGACACTGTCCTGAAAATCCATGCCGGCTAACGCACAATGAACCAATCCCGCCATCATGGCATCCCCGGAACCGGTGATGGTGACAATATCGACCGGCAGTGCCGGAGCATGGCCTGAAACATAATCGAGTTCACTATAGTAAACGCCCTCAGCTCCCATACTCAAAACGACCCGCTGCACACCTTGTTCATGAAACCAGGATGTGACCGACTGAGCCGCTTTTATTGAATTTATCTTCATACCACTGATTGTCTCCGCTTCCAATCGGTTGGGCCGGATGGTATGAATATAGGATAACCAATTACGGACTATTCCGGCTTTATGGGAAGAAACCGGATTCACAAATACCGGGACATTACCGGCGTTTTTAAATAACCACTCCAGGGCATCCTCGGTTAAATTACAGTCGATAACCAATACCCCTGCCCGTTCAATGAGTGACTTAGATTGATTTAATAACTCAGGCGTGAGTTTTTTCAAAATATCCATATCACTGACAGCCGTCTGTAATTCCCCATTGCCGCCGACGATTGAATTATAACTCGATGTTCTTTCATCGTTGAGTTTATGGGAATGGCTGACATCGACACCCGCTAGCCGGGTTTCACTAAAAAGTCGTTTTCCATAGGCGTCATCACCAAAAACAGAAATTAAATAACTGTCATTTTTTAACGCGGCGATGTTATGTGCAATATTTCGGGCAACACCGCCTAACGTATATTTTGTTTTCCCTGGGTTGGAATCTTTCTTTAATAATTCAGCAGAAGCAAAGCTGGTAATATCCATATTGGACGCGCCCACTGTAACGGCATAATTTCCACTGGAAAAAATATACCCTTTGCCTTGTATGTGTCCTTTTTTTTGCAGATTCAGGATATGCCCTGCAACGCTTGAACGGCTAATCCCAATTGCATCCGCGATTTCTTTTTGGGCGAGAAAAGGATTTTTCCTGAGCAGTTGTAATATTCTGAACTCCAGATTATCCATTTTCCTCATATGCTGCCCTTTATTATCGTTGAACATGGTTGTTTTTATTCCATTGATTAATGACAGTAAAGTTTATTTTTATCTATTGTGCCGGTAGTGAGAAAGCGATCGTAAACTTTATGATATAAGATTTACCGTTAATAATGTGATTTTAATCGTGAATTTTATCCTGAAAAATAACCAATGCGCGGGATTTTAAAACAATTAGCCTGATAACCATATTTTATACTGACCATTCCCAATAAAAAACAAACAGTTACACTGATATTTCATTATTTTAAACATTTGTCTTTTATTCTTCTTTAATTTAACCCTTCAAATGAAATGAATATTTTGGATTTCATCAAAACGTGATATCCAACACACTTTCACAAACCCTCAATATAATTTCATGGATTATTGTTAAGTAATACTTTTTGTATTTAAATGATATTTTTTATTATAGTATCGCCTTTGTTTCATTATCTCTATTAATGTCGCCAATAGGTTTTTTGTTGTGTGCTTATAGTTATCTATGTTTTAATTTTATAAATAAAACATACCGATAATCGTAACAACTCATACTAATTTTATATTGAATCGAGTAAGACGAGATTAAAATTCCCCTCAGTGGCTGTTAAGACAGCCACTGACTTCACTGATAACGGGAGAGAAGCCCTGTCCAATGCGGCTACTGCCCACACGCAAATCCGGTACTGGCCCAGGCATTTCGCATCCACCGGTTTGTTTCTGCCCAGAATGTCCATTTCGCCAGCCCGTCGGTTGAGCCTGAACGGCCTGCCAGATAATCCGTTGATGTCACATAAAACTCCCGCGCCCAGCCCTCGTAACGGTAAAAGTTACCCCATTGTGCATAAAGCCGTTCAAAAGCATATTTGGAGGCAATCTGGCTGCCGAGTGATTGGCAAAGTTGGTTCGCCTTAAAATAAAACGCTTTTGTCAGCCCTGAACGCGCAAACCAGGTATCACTCCTTAAGGTCAGTCCCACCTGTTGCCCTGCCTCATCGGTGCCTGTCAGTCTTACGCCATCGGGGCGCTGCTGCACCACCATCGTATCCCCCGATACCGTGACCGATGATGAATCACTCTGCCAGTTTACCCGGCCTGTATTGCCGGCCGTGATAATGCGAAATTTCGCGCCCCGCCAGAATACCGAAGGTCCACGGGTGCCAAAGGATTTCTGGTTGGCATTGCCGCCCTGACGGTCAACAGCAACAGTATCCACGATACGTAACGGAGGGATAAATTCTGCCACCGGCGACACAATCGGCTGATCCCCGATTTTGGCCGTGACCGAAATCAGTCCTGCCTGATGACTGACAACAGTGGCGGTTGCATTTCCCTGACGGTCTGTCCACTCTTCCGCAGCAATCATCTCACCCACATCGCCAGACCAGGCAACCGCTTTATCCGGCACGCCCTGACCATCAATATCGGTGACTGTCACTGTAAAAGTAACACGATCTTCGCCATCTGCGACTGCACGGGTTTTATTGACCCGCAGGGTTGATAACAACACTTCATCAAACGTCACAACCGGGGCTGCTGCCTGAGTATCTCCAACCTGAATCCGGACCTGATGCGCCCCCGCAAATGTACTGGTCAGCCGGATTTGCGTCTGCCCCTGATGATCCGACTGTGTCCGCCCTGAGGACAACACACCGTGATCGGTTTGCCAAATCACCGGCTGATTTTCCACCGGAACCCCCAGTGAATCTTTCACCATCGCCGTCAATACAATCGCATCCTGTCCATCACCTTTCGCCTGAACCTTATCAACCGTGATCATGGGTTTCAGCAGACGTTTAAATGTCACCACAGGAGCATCGAGGTTTTTTTCTGCCACAGCCACGTTAGCCGTTGCCGTTCCTGCGGTACGGCTGACTAACCGGGCGGTGGCTTCACCTTCACTGTTTGTCTGTTCCTGCCTGTCCAGCCATTGCCCGTTATCCACTGACCATTGCACTTTGGCGTTGGCAACAGGCTGGTTGGCCGCATCACGCACGGTGGCGGTATAAAGGACACTGTCCTGCCCATCGGCAATGGCAATTTGCTTGTTTGCCTGAAGAATGTGAGTTAACGATGCAGTAAAGGTAATCGGTGAAGAAACCACTGTTCTGCTGCCTGCCGCCACCGTGACTGCGGTTGTTCCTGCTGTCAGGCTGGTTAAATAAGCAGTAGCTTGCCCGTTCGCATCGGTTGTTAATGCAGATGATGAAAGCTGACCGAGATGCGTCTGCCAGCCAATGGCCTGATTGGGCACGGGTTCACTGGCGGCGTTTTTGACGGTTACGGTCAGCGTTGCCACCGCTTTTCCGTCGGCTTTGAGGCTGTGTTTATCCACGGTGATCTCCGGTATCAACACGGCAACAAAATAGACCGCTGGCGCAATCGCCATATCCTTATCCACAGCAACACGTACCGTATGCAGCCCCTGCTGACGGCTGCGCAGCGACACAGATGCCTGTCCCTGCGCATCCGTTTTCTGTGTGGTGTGTGACAATCTCCCCTTATCACTTGACCAGATAACCGTTTGATTGGGAATAGGTAGCCCTTCCTGATCGGTCACCACCACGGTATAGATCACACTGTCATCACCCTCCGCCTGTGCCTTAAGTTTATTTGTTGTCACCTGTAACTGCTTTTCAGTCGGCAAACTGATAATCATCACGGCTGCCCGGTTGGAGCGATTCCCCCGGCTGTCAACAGCAACCCCGGAAAGCCGGACCGGTTTTTCTGTGGTTTTTGGCAACAGCAAAGTGATTTTATCCGGCTGCTGCTCAAGCAGTTTGCCGCCTGATTGTTGTAATTCCCCCGTATCCAGTTCTAAACGTGCAAGCGGGTATTTGGATTGAATAGTGGGTACAAAAGTCATTGCTTTTCCTTCATACCCGTTAAGGGAGGCCGGAAAGGCCAGAGTTATCAGTGTCTGCTTTTGATAATCCAGTACCATATCATTGCGCCGGTTGACAAAATCAAGCCGACTGGCTTTCAGGCTGCGCAGCGGTGCGACTTCGTTCGGGTCAAGCTGTTGGCTAAACGGAACACCCAATCGATAATTCATGCCCAGGATAAAACGGTTTTCTCTGACACTCTGTTTACCCTGCCGAAAATCCGCGCCCAGCGTCATCAGGGGCACAGGCGTATACGTCAGCCCGGCAGTGACGCTATAGGGATTTTTCTGGTGTTCTGACTCGCCGAATAACGCCACCTGCCGCCCGTAATACTGTTCAAACTGCAACTGCCCGCCCCAGTGCGGAAAAGCAGGTAAGTAAGCTTCGGCATGAATATCCCATCCGTTGGCGGGTCTGGCATCAAAGTCCGTCAGCCAGGAGGTTTTCCAGTAAGATAAGCGCTGGTAAAGGTTGGCGGACAGTTTGACATTATCATGCCAGGCCTCTAACCCGATGCCATAACGGTGATGCTGTTCCGGCCACCGTGCATCCCAGAACGCATTAGCACCCCATAACCCGTTATCGGTTAGATAGCGATAACCGAAACCCACCGAGGTTGTCGTCTGTCCGTGATCGGTTTTTACCCCGAACTGACTGAATGCTGTACCCGACGCAGTCTGATACCAGGGTAACAGCCAGTCAAATGAAAGGCCTTTTAACGAAAAACGGCTGTCAAAAGGTAAGGTGAAGCGGGCATTGCCGTATTGGTTAAACCAAGGTGTCAGTGTTGATGTCACTGCTGATGATAGCTGCTGAGCGGCCAGTGTTTTTGCGGCTTCACCGGGTGAGTGTGAGCGGGTCAATTGGCCCCATTGTGAGGTGATTTCAGCCAGATTATGGCTCTCATTATTGTCTTCATGTTGATGTACGGGCTTGGCCTGACCGGGGAAACTGAGCGACAGGTTCAATAAGCCGATAATCAGAAATTTTGCACCATTGGGCTGAGAGGATTGATTTTTTTGCAACACAGGTTTTTACCCTTTTCATTAACGATGAAAAAGGTAACATGCTGGAAAAACAGCACAGATACAGTGTTCAATTCTTTTTCCGACAGTGAAAATTAAAACCAATAAGGAGCGCACATGGTGGCAAACATAAGTAACACGCTTGGGAAATGATCGAAGTGACTTGTATCACAGGGATAGAGTGAGTTAGTAGATAATCCCAGAATATTTTTTTATAAGCGTTAAAACATAAAAAATCTTATTTTATGTGTAAAATCAATTCATTATTATGAATAAACCTAACTTATGACATGCAATAATTGTTTTTAATCAATATGTTAAGATAAGCTATATTTTCATTGAGCGCCTACAAAAAGGTAGGGATGTATTTACATGATGTAAACAAGCCAACAAGGGAGCAAATATGTCTGATAAATGGTACACATATACGATAAGTGCAATAGATCATCGCTGGGAATTTCTGCCAACGGTAGAGGAAATTCTTACCAAATTGGTATCATCGGAAGATGATAAAGAGGAATATGAAGATAAAACTTTTCGCTCTCTCAGTCAATTTTTAGCTGACTGGGAAGAAGCCAGAACAATAGCTGACTACTGGGAAGGAGACTTTGTCAAAGGGCCATACGTTTTTTGTGTTCCGAATGATCTTACACTTAGCTACGGATTTGTCTGGAAACAATATAACAATGGGTTAACTTTTGTAATCAGCCCGGTGGAACTTCCTCACCTTAATGAATTCGCGCATTAACAGTTTGACCCTGAAAAAATAAAGATGAATATGGAATTCAAATAAAAAGACTAACCTGAAAGTGATCCCAATCCTGACATTGGGATCTTGACTGTTGTTCACTCTCAACGGGTCAAATTATCAGTCCGTTTTTTTGCCAGTTACACAAAATTTCCCCGTAACCCCCGCGCCACATCCATTTTTCTGGCTACCAATACCGCTGCCTCCAGTTCACTGCACTGGTGCTCACGCATTAACGCCCGCCGCTCGGCTTTTTCTTCTTTTTCCGTCATCCCCAGCGCCAGATAAAGGCTCGGCGGCACCACCCGAAACAACGCTTCAATTTTTTTCGCCAGCACCACGCCTTCGGTATAACAGCGGGGTAATTTACTGGCAGAGAGCAGCACCGCTTTTTGTTCTTCGGTCAGTTTCTTGAAACGGGCGATCTGTTCCACTTCATCCGGTGGCATGGTCAGACACAGCCACCATTCCGCCATATTCAGCATCTTTTCGGCAGTATCCGGATAATCGGCCAGGTTTTGGGTGGCCAGCCACAGCCACGCACCCAGTTTACGCCACATTTTCACTACCTTGGTCATATAGGGCGACAGCAGCGGGTTCGTGGTGGTGATATGCCCTTCATCAATCACCAGTTGTAGTTCGCGATCCTGATACTGATCGCGTTCGGCCAGGTTATTGACTTTGTTAATCAGTGAAACCATTGCCAGTGCCATCTGGGCCGAGTAGTTTTCACGGGCCAGCGTACCCAGATCAATCAGGGTGACATCCACCTCCGGCCACGGGGTGCCGGGACGGTTAAACAGCTCCCCTTCAAACCCCTGGGTAAACATCGACATGGCACCGGCCATTTCATCCGCCCGTGCCCGCCGGTGTGCGGTGATTAACGGCTGGCCGTGTTCATCCTGCTGATGATTACGGGCAATGGCATAAAGCGCATTCTGTAAGTCTGAGGCTATCATCTGGCGCGCCCCGTCAAAACTGGTTTGCGCTGCCATCATAATGGCTTCACGGATCAGACCGCGATCAGAGCGGGTCAGGCACTCTTCCTCTTTTTTCTCACCACCGGTGATCATCAGCCTGGCGGCAATTTCCATCTCCCCCAGAATATCGCGCTGTTCATCGCCTTCTTCCTGTGCTTCATCCGTCTCAGGAATATCGGCCTCATTAATCCGCAGCTGGTTGGGACTCAGTTGCAGCAACTGATGCGCATCGGCAAACAGCGCCAGACTGACCCCACCGCCCGGTTTGATACCGATTTTATTGACCGTCAGCCCCAGACTTTGGTAGTAATCGGCCAGCAGGCCAAAACTGTTGCCTGCTTCCACAATAAACAGACGCGGCCGGTGGATCGCCATCAGCTGGATGAGCGAGGCACACAGGGTGGCTGATTTGCCGGCTCCCGTCGGGCCAAACAGCAGTAAATGGGCATTCTGGGTGCGATCCTGTTTGTTCATCGGATCAAAGGTCAGCGGCGCGCCGCCCCGGTTAAAGAAGCTGAACCCCGGATGGCCTGTTCCGGTCGAACGTCCGGTCACCGGCAATAACCCCGCCAGATGCTGAACCCAGCTCAGGCGGGTATGCCAGTGCTTTTGATCTTTCTGCGGATTAAAACACATCGGTAAAGCCCGCAGATAGGCATTCAGCGGAGAGACACTGAATTCCGGCCGGACCGGCTGTAATCCCGCGGTCAGCAGGGTGGAAGATAATTGGAGCACCCGATGGTTAATATCATCCCGATCCCTGCCCCGCACCAGAAAGGTCAGCGCACTGCGGTACAGTTTATGCCGCCGCCCCAGCAGTTCTTTCACTTCCTGCACATCCTGCCGGACACGGGCTGACCCGGTATTGTCCCCCACCGCATTTTTCGCCAGCCGGGTAAAATCCTCCTCCAGCACATCCTGCGCCTGCGCGACTATGGTCAGAGAAACCAGGGTTCCTTCCGGCATCATATCCATCAGGGCATTGATATTGTCACCCCGTTTCACCTCCCCCGTCAGCAGGCCCGGCTCCGGAGGACGGCGCAGACGCTCAACCGGCACCGCTTTATGCGGCAGACCGTCAAACCACCAAACCCCGGCCTGTGGGTCAGACACCGGCGGGTTAAACCACAGGCTTTCGGCGAAATCATTATTGACCGGAAGATCGGGCGGCGTGGGAGGTTCGTAACCCACGGTGCGGTAAAAATCGGCTTTTGCCATCCCCCAGTCCGGCGCCGGATTAAAATGGCGTAACAGCCAGCTGTGGATCTGTTCCCCGTTTTGCCGACGGGCCACCACACCGGCCGCCGCCAGCGATGAGACCAGCCGTTCGCAGACCTGATTGAGGGCGGCAACAGCCGATAAAGTCTGGCTGTCATGGCGGGATTTTCGCGTGGCCGGAAGCCACCGGTAAACCACCATCCGGGTCTGGCGTTGCTGCCCCCGCCAAGGCTGGCCGGTGATTAAGCTGTCCTGAAATATTCCCTCAGGCCGGGCAATGCTGCTCAGGTGACGTGCTGATTCCGCCAGAAAGGCGTCAGTAAACGGTGTGCCTTTCGCCCACGGTTTGACATAGCCCCGTAACGCCTTGAGATAAGCGGCCGGATCATCGTCATCCTGACAAAAAAACTGCACCACCCACGGCGAAATATCGTCCTCTTCCAGACTGTCCTGAATCGCATCTTCCAGTTGATCCCGGATTTCAAGCAACCGCGCAACCGGGCGCCCTTCCGTGGCGATGGGGTCAATCCGGTAGACCGCACCGACAGAAATCCCGTCATCCAGTAACAGGCACTGCGCGTCTGCCAGATATTCCACCCAGGGCAGGTAATCGATAATGGATGGATTCGCCCGGTAAATCGCCGCTTCATCCGTCTCACGCAGCTTGCCGGAGCGGTTCAGGGCGTTGAAGTTTTGCTTTTGCATTACGGTGCCTCCGTGCGTTCACCCGGCAGGGCATACTGTACCTGCTGATAAAACGGGAATACCGTGCTGTAGCCCGGTATCGGGGTATTGCCGGCGGCCAGATGCGGGAAGACATACATCACCATATCGGGATTGGGTAAGCGGGGAAACTGTTGGCTGATTTCCTGCGCCGCCGAACGGCTGTAACCATCAGGCGCTTCTAATGCCCTGCGCCGTTCGGCCGGGGTTAAAGCACGACGTAACGTTTGTCTTGCCTGTTTTGTCGTACTGGCCTGGCTCCCCTGCCACATCGCCAGCACCGTCTGCTCCCCGGCAGGGAGTAGGGTCTCTTTCGAGGTCGCACAGCCGGCCAGCAGTCCGATTAAGCTCAACACTAAACAGGGGGTTAGTTTGCGCATGGTTCGGTCTCCGTGGCTCCAATGCTGGTAAAGGTGGCAAATTCGGGGTGTACCGCCAGTTCCGATAAGGTAAAGGGCAGCCGTTCCCACTGTTCAGGCTCGGCCTCTGCTTTGTTTTCAACCACGGCCTGCCACTGCGTTTCGGTCAGGCGAAAGACGGTAAAATCACCGTCACCCAGCAGCTGACATTCCCGATGGGTTGACAAGTACAACCGGCCTGCTTTTTTACGCACAGACCGCCAGTAAAGCTGAACCAGCTCAGGTTCAATCAGCGGCGTAACGTGTACTTGCAGGCAATACGGGAAACCCGCGCTGAATAGCCATTGAGGGGCAATCTTTTCCATTAATCTAAGGCTTCCTGATGGTGATGTTGGGCGGGCTCACTCAAGCCATCGCGCACCTTACGTCCTTTCGCGGCATAATCAATGGCCAGGCTTTGTGTGATATGCACCACTAACCGGGCACCGGGCGGAACGTAAACCGCATCGAACGTCTGGCGGTAACGTTGTTTGAGCCAGTCGGTCATTTCATTCATGCCCCCGGCCAGCGCTTTCCCCAACGCGGCTTGTCCGGCATTACCCGTTAAAGCGGTCGTGATACCGCCGGCACCGTTGGTCTGGGCGGTACGCTGGCTGTCGTTAAAGGCCTCCCCCGCTGAATTTATCGCGGAGAGGGCAAACAGGCTCGGTAAATAAGTGGCGGCATTGGATTTGCGCTCCCCGCTGATGCAGGGAATGCCGTTTTCATCCGACAGCCAGCCGATACCATTCGCACTGCCATTGGTGTTTTGCCCTGCCCCCGGTAAGGTGCGCACGGTGCCATCGTTAAAGACAAAGGTGATGGAGTTGACCTGCCCGCGCACGCAGGAGAGGGTCCAGTCGCCGCTGGCTGAGCCGGAAACAACCGCCCCTGCCACCTCCGGCAGTTCAATGCCGTTGGCGGTCAGGTTGTCTTTGCCGATAAGAATTTTAAACGGATAGGGGTCAGTGACTGTGCCGTTAACGGGCACACGACCCAACAGTGCGGTCATCGCCTGACTGCCGACCAGCGTGGCATTCTCAGGCAGGGTATAGACCGGCTGTTCGTGTTCTTCTTTTTGTATCGGATTTGATGGCGGAGCCGGTTCAGTGGCGGACTGTTCACTTAAAAAAGAGGCAGGAAACCGCGCCGTGGTGTTGTCGGCCGCCAGATGTTGCGGATCAAAGGGCTTTTCATCAGCCGGGGTGACCCAGATAAGTTCCTCCTGCCCCCGGAGAGGATCGGCAGCATACTGACTGGTTGTCCCTGCTGCGCCAAACGGCAGATGACTGTCCTGCGCCGGCAGCGGCGTTGCATTTAACCGCTCGGTTAACAAATCAATCTGCGCCAGTAAGCCCTGCTGCTCATCCTGCAACTCGCGCTGACGCTGTTCATCTTCTTTGCGGATAGCGGCCACGGCGGCATCTATCTGCCCCGTCACATCGTGACTTTGATTGCGTAACAGGTCATTTTCTTTCAGGATATCGGCATTCTGCCGGCTTAACTGTTTTTGCTCTGTCCGCACTTTATTGAGTGCCCCGATCAGGGTGCGCAGGGTATCTTCCGGGGTATCACCGCCGACGCCCAGAGCCTGTAACTCCTCCGGAGACAATGTGGCCAGCACATTATTTTGTGAGGCAGCCGCCGGCACAGTCTCCGTTGAACTGCAACTTTTGATGCCGATAAATCCGCCGATAACCAACACCGTCGGCACCAGAACTTTTACCAGCGCATTGGCGTTAACCGGCATGGCGGCCTCCCGGTTTGACAGTGACCGGTTCAGCTATAAAGGCCTTGTCCGGCAATCCTTTAGTGACGAGATATAACACGGTGGTATCTTCCGCCGTCCCCGCTTCACCCAGCCAGCGATGCTGGAACGTCGCCGTGACAAATTGCCCCTGCAAGGCGCGCGGGTCGAGGGTGATTTTGTGTTGCGTGGTATTGCGCAGTTTTAGTGCCACCACGGCGTGATTATGTACTCCCCAGCCGGCCAGCGGGATAATTTCGATCGGTTCTGACGGATAGAGGGTGGTGATGGATGCGGGTAAATGCAGGTTCACCGGACGAATTCCCGTGACCGGCTCTACGGTACGCAACGGCGCATAAAGTTGCTGGGCCGCATAGCGGGTTAGTGCCACGGGAACCGGTGCCGACAGTTCGGGCTTTGTCTGATCCGGTGCGGCTGCTGTTGAGGCCGTACGTTTCTCATCCGGATAAATAATACGTACCGGTTCCGTTGGTCCGGTTTTGGCCGCGGTGATATCCAGTAAGATTATTTCGCCGTTTTCGCGGTCCTGCAATTGCAGGCGGGCGGGCGGGAAGGCACTGCCCGCTTTCAGGTAAATTGCCCCGCCTGCGCTTTGCACCCGCAATTTCTCACTGAGTGACGGGGACAAACCGACACGCACATTCCGGTCAGCAAAAATAATCCGCTCCTGACCGACTTTCAGCGTAATGGATAACGGGATACGCTCCCATGTCATCAGTTCATCGGCTTTTGCCGTGATGCTGAACAGCAACAGGCTGAAAAATCCCAATAAAAGACGTGGATAGCAAAATGAACAGGTCACTGAAACACTCCTTTTTTCTCTGCCGGTGGTGGCGGCATGGCTTCCAGACGCTGCGGCATACCGTCATAGCAATCCAAGGCCAGCCCGAAAGGATTACGTTCTGCATCTCCCTCCCAGCGCACCACTTTCAGCGGATAGCGCACCAGCGCCCGTTTAACCGGCTCGGCGTGATAATATTCATCGGCCACCAAATCCAGCCGGACCACCCAGTTATCCCGGTCACGTACCGTCACACTGTGCGTCTCATAACCCCGGCCGGGGAGTTCATACACCACCCGCACCCGATCGAGCAGCTCTCCCCCGTCAGCACGGGTTCTGGCATCCTCGCGCAGAAAATCCTGACAGGCGGGCGTCAGGTACGGGGATAAAGCATATATTTTGGTCGGGTAATCTTGTGCCCCGTTTTTCGGCCACGCATTCAGTTGCTGGAAAATATAAAAGGCAAAGCTGTAAACACTGGGTGCCGACACTTCCCACCACGGGCGGGTACTGCCGGTGCGTAAATCCGGCGGATTATGGATAGTGAGATTACGTGGTGCCGACATCCACCCGGTCAGGCTCAACAGCAGAACGCCCACCAGAATACCGCAGGCCACCCGCAGGGTCAGAATATGCTGATCGCGGTTTTTTACCGCATGGCGAAACCGGCTCATTCTCGATGCCTCCTGCCAACAAATCGGCTACGGCGTAAAGACCAGCCCTGTGCCGCAATAATCAGTGCCGGATCACCGAATCCCAGCCGGCGTTTTTTCTCTTCCAGCTTCAGCCAGATATAATTCTCCGGCTTGCCGCGCTTAAGGTGAGCCAGCCAGCGACCGCCAAAGCTAATCAATAGCAGCGGCATCATCAGTATTCCGGTGGGGATGATGACCCAACCCGCCAGAGGAATAAGGGGCAGGCTGACTATCAGCCCGAATGCCAGCCCGGCCAATGCGGCCAGCCCCATTTCCGGGGTGGTGAAACCGCGAAACACGACAGGTTCGGCATTTAATCGGTCAGGTAAGAACGGTATTGTCTGCATAAGCGGCACCTTAAAAGATAATGCTGGCTGACTTCGCCAGCAGCCAAATCACGGCGACCAGCAGCACCACACCGACCACGATGATGGCACCAAACTGCGTCCAGGTGGATTTGCCATCCCGCACTTCCGAAAAGGTTTCTACCGCAGCGGCGGCAACCTTGTAGAACGCCACGGCAGAGAGGATCAGTCCCCCGATGACAATGCTGTCCTGTGCATAGCCTTTCAGCTGCCCCAGCAATCCCGCCCCGCCGCCACTTTTTGGGGGTTCGATGGCGGGTAAATCCGCCCGGGCGGACTGACAGGAAAAGCCAAACAGTAAAAAGAGCGTACTGATTCTGGTTATCAGATTGATGCTGATCCGACGCCAGACAGTAAAAATTTGCTTCATCTTCGGTTTCCTTTTTTATCGTGTTACACGCACTAACCGGCAAACATCCAGACCGCCACGACCAATAACATCGCGGTTCGCAGGGCAAACTGGCTGAGGGTCTGGTTACGCACTTTTTCATTCGCCCAGCCGTTCCAGACATCCACCGCAGCCCAGGCCGCCCAGAGAAACAGCGTGGCCAGGAAAAATCCGACACACACTAGATACAAAAAGTGGATATCAAAATGCCCTGAGGCCACTTCAAAAGCATTGCGTTGGGCGGCGGTCATCGGGTGAGTTCCTGACGGTATTGACCGGATAACGGCGTGCTCTCACCGGGCTGGGCACGGGAAGGGGTCAGGTAGTGATCGATACCCGCCTTAATCGTGTTGAGATCGGCCTTGATACGCCGGTAATCGAAGTCATAACGCGGGAATTTTGACAGGTCAGAGGGCTTTTCAGCGATGCTGGCGCGTTCCAGTGCAACCTGCACCTGTTCAATCAGGCGTTTTGCACTGGCCAGTTCATCTTTTTCGGAAGCCTGTGCAAGTGGTATACACAATACCGTCAGTCCCAGCAGACAGGCCGCACGGAACAGGGAAAAAAAGCAACAGCGCATAACTATTCACCTCGTCATGGAGTTCAGGATGCCGAGGATGCGGTTTTTTTTAGGTCAAATCAGCAATAAACTCTTTATGCTTTGATGAAAATTAGCTAAATAGTCTGACTTATTTATTTGATTAATACCCAATGGATTCAAGTTGCATCGCGGCGGCAAGGGAATGGATCCCCGGGAGCATGGATAACTATGTGACCGGGGTGAATGAGCGCAGCCAACAAAGAGGCAGCTTGAAAGACGACGGGTATAACCGTTTAACAATGAAGGAAACCCCATGCTGCGGATTGATTTACATGTCCCCGATAATGAATACGAGAAGGTGCGGAAGCTGGGCGCACACTGGGATGCGGCGGCCAATATCTGGTATATCGACGACAGTTTTGATCCGACCCCGTTTATGAACTGGCTGCCGTTCTACAATGTCCATGCCGCCTTTTGGTATCTCGCCCAGACCCGGACAACCTGCCCGCACTGTCAGGAGCCCACCACGGTGACGGCGTTTATGCTGCCGGCCGGGCATAAGATGCTGGAAGACAATAATGAAGATGACGATGACATCAGCACTGAAGTGAGCTATGCAGAGCAGGACCGCCCGGCTTTCCTCTTTTATGTCGCCGATATTCCCACCACCGTGCGCAATGTGTTATCCGGCTTTCACCCTACCTTGCGTAAAGCGGTCAGCCAACGGCTGCGCCGACAGCACTGGATAAACCACTGCGAGCACTGTGACGCGCAGCAAGATGATACGCAGATGTTTGCGGAAGTTGGCGGGGCGTTTTTCCCGGCCTCCAAGGAGCAAGCGGCGACTATTCAACTGCATCGTATTGATGGGCCTTTTATGGGGTATTGTGAAGATATTTCGCACCAGTATCGCCTTATTGATCTCAAAAATCCGGGCAGCGATATTCATAGCGCCGGTGACTGGTTCGGATCGATGACGCAGGTGGTGAGTATTTTATCGACATATTCGCATTAATCTAGAACCTGTTAATGGCGCTCTATACCCTATGGATTCTGAAGATGTAGTCAGGTGGCAATGAGTGAATTTCTGGGAGAATAGATCATCATGTGGCTGAACGAACGCAGAAAATAAAATTTCCATGATAGAAAAACTATGTGAAAATTGATAATCACCTTACACATCAAAAAGATCAGGAATAATAATATGAGAAACAGCTTTCAAAAGATTGGTATTGCATTGTCTGTGGTACTTGGTATGGCAACTTTTTCATCTTTTGCCAATAACGAGAATCGGGTTTCAGTCACAAACCTTCATATCGACAATGGACAAAATGGCATCCCATATATAGCAGGTGATGCAAGAAATAATACAACTCAGACACTAAAAAGTGTGTTTATTAAATTCAATCTTTATCAAGGGGATGCCTTAGTGGGTAATGCAATTGACACCATACAAGACCTTGGTGCCAGAGAAATATATAAGATACAAGCGCCTACAAATCCCTTTTTGTACAAATTTGACTCTTACAAAGTCACATCAATAGAGATCTATGAATAAGCATCACTGACGCGCCGCGATGCGGCTTGTCTGCTGACGGAGGAAGGCAAAACAAAAACCCGTTTTGCCTTCCTCCGTCCAGCGTCATGCACTATAAATACTTTTTAAACATCGAGGCCGCTATCACCACCGCGATGCCCAGCAATACCGCCGCAGGCAACAGGATCACCGTGGGATAGATTGTATCCGGCCAGGATAAATACAGCACACAGGGAACGGTACAGGTAGGTTTAATCCCACGCTTGGCATGATGATAGACAAAACTGGATTCATACCCTGCCCCGTAACGCCGTAAATCGCGCCGTCCCAGCCCGTCAACCAGTGCCACTAACACCACCATCACAAATAAAGGAACGGATAACAGCAGAATGGCTAGCCGGATCAGCGTCACCATCGTGATAAACACCGCCGCCAGCCAGTACTCCCTCAAATAGCCCGATACACCCTGTAATGCCGCATTAAACTCACGCCTAAAATCATTACCGGTATGTAACTGATAGTATGATTGCCCCTGAACCCAACCAATAAAACCGCTGTCCACAAACAGCCATTGGTAAGCCTGTACCAGCCATGCTGAAACCGTGACCGATGGCGATGACAATAACAGGCTTTGGGTAAACTCTGTGGAGAGATATTGCAGTTCTGTCTTCATCATCTGCCGGCTGTGGGACGCGCCCGGTTCCGGCCAGAAAAACGCCATACCGAGATATTCCAGCAACAAACTGAATAGCCAGGACATGAGAATAAAACCGACGATTTTCCACGGCCATTCCCATAACACGCAATACAAAAGACCGTGTTGACGCGGTGGTTGGGATGACGGGCGGGAAGGGGATTCTGATTGTGCCATATCAGAAGTTACCCGTGCTCTTCCCACCAGGATTCACTGGTACGGTAATGCTTACGCATCTGCTCGGCGATTTTCTGCAAATTTGCCGGCATCAGGGCATCATCGTCATCCCCCGTTGGCAAGGGCATACGAATTTTCCATAACTGCCCGCCTTCCAGTAAGGCGAACGCCTGCCCTTTCGGCAGGTTAATCATCTCTGCGGGGGTCACCAGCGGCGTTTTAACCGTCCCTACCCGGTCCTGAGTTGAGGAAGTAAAATCCTGCCCCTGCTCAACATCAGCAATATCCGAATGCCCGGAGACCAGCGTCTTACTGTAGATTTCCACTTCGGGCAACTGGCTGGTCAGTAACTCCGCCGTCCGGTTATCCCGTACACGCAGCATAATCAGGGTATTGAAGTTACCGATCACCTGCGCCGTTTTGGCCGGGCTGCCGATACGGGCTTCAATATCCGACGACGTTTGGGTATACGCCGTCACCTGCATCCCAGCCCCGCCGCCTTTATTGATCAGCGGAATAAACTCATCGCCCATCAGTTCGTTGAATTCGTCACAATGCAGGTTAATCGCCAGCCTGCCATCATGGCGCACCGGTAAGCCGGCATTCATGCCGTATTTATAAATCTGTCCGGCAACACTCACCAAATCCGCAAACATACTGTTGCCCACAGCTGAGGCAACATCGCTGTCAGACAGCGCATCCAGCCCGATATAGGCAATCCCGCTTTTGCGGATCACCTGCTCCCAGTCAAAAATCGGCCGCAGGTCAGTCATATTGAGGTAATCCGGTGACAGTAATTCGGCGATTTTGCCGGTAGTCAGTTTTTCCAGCAGCGGTAATAAGGAAGCGACAATTTTATCAAAATAGGTACGGTCATAACGCACGGCAGAGCGCAGACCATCCAAAATCGGGTCATACAACTGTTTACCCGCCTCAGAACTCAGGGTGATTTCCGTTGCCCAGAGCCGCAGGGCATCGGGCTGCCCCTGCATATTACGCGGCACATCCTTTTCTTTCAGCGTACCGAGGCAATGACTGATTTGCGCTAATAATACCGGCATCCTTTCTTCCATCACTTTGCGGGCATACAGCTGATACAGTTCGCTGATATTATTGACATAACGGGTGATCAGGGTGTAATCCGGCCGGTGCCCCAATGCCACCAAAGCACGGGCAACAATATTGACAAACCGCCAGGCAAACTCACGGAATGCGGCACTGTTGCCTTCACCACTGAGTTGCCCGGCCAGACGGGACGCCACTTCGGAAACCCGGCCAAACCGCCCGACGGCATTATAACGTGCTGAGATTTCCGGCCAGCCCAGATGAAAAAGGGAAAGTTCATTACCTCTTCCGGCGCGGTGAGATTCCGCCCAGATGCGCCTCAGCAAGTCAGCATCCCCTTTGGGATCAAAGACAATCACTACCTCGCCGCGCCGGATATCCTGCGTGATCAACAACTCTGCCAGCCGGGTTTTTCCCACACGGGTGGTACCCATCACCAGGGTATGCCCGACCCGCTCGCGCAGATCCATAAATACCTCGGCTTCCTGTGGCTCAATACCGTGGATCACCGGATTGCCCCCCATCGGCGGCAGCGGACGCACCGGATTAAATGGCGAGTCTTGACGTAATAGCGCAGATAATGTCGGCCAACGGTATTCGGTTCTGCGCTCCAGTGCGCGGGCAAGCTGATAGATATGGGAGGGTTGCACAAATCGCTCAACTTCGGGCCGGCGGGTATCCTGCAAACGCTGGGTATGTTTTTGCTGCCAGCGAAAGCCCTTGCCCAGAAACAATTGCTTATGACTGACGGGAATGTGCTTTGTGCTCATCTGATAACGCGGCAAGCGGCGCAGGTTTCTGCGATAGCGTATCACCTGAATACCCTGCCATGTGCGTATCACCGCCAGCCCCATAAAACCGCCGGCCATCACATAACTCACCGACGGTGCCAGTGCGATGGCCCAAGGCGCTCTGAGACAAACAAACGCGGCGACGGCTGACACCACTGCGGTATTCAGCTCCACTGCCGGGCGCAGCAGGGCCTCGATCACGTAACGACGGCTCATGGGGATAACTGCTGAGTGAGTGCGGTTGCGGTGATCAACACCGGATAATGTTGCAATTGCAGACGGCGGGCCAGCTCGGTACCGGAAGCCGGCGATAACAGTAAATCCGGTGCTGATGCCCGCAGTGACTGTAAGCCCGCCCTCTCACGGACATTGACCACCAGACCTACGGCGTGCAGTGCCTTAAGCCGCGCTGCATTCTGGTTTAACCATTGGCGTGAACCGGGATCATCGCCAATCAGAAACAATGCGCCAATCCCCGGCAGTTGCAGTGGTCGGCTTGCCACTTTCCCCGGCGTCAGTTCCGGTGTTCTGACCGGCAACATCACGGCTTCACTTGCTGCTTCTGGTGAGAAATGCGATGGCAACGCAGGAAAATTATCTGATTGCGCATTAATGCCGTCATAAAAGGGCGAAGCATCTTTTCCGCCTAAATCAGCAATCACTTTCAGTTCGGCATAACAGACATTCACCCATAACATCCCGATAATGGGCAATAAACCCAGCCATTTTATGATAATGACGTGATATGCCATCCCTGTTCCCCCTGTCGCATTAATACCGGCATCACGCCGCGCCCAAACCGGAACCAATACCCCGCATCATGATTGAGTGTAATTTGCCGGTTGCGTACCCGTTCAACGGGAATATGATGCGCGTTGGCCCATTGCCGTAACAGGTTATCATTGCCCTGACTGTCGACCAGATAGATATCAACCGGCTGATTTGCGGTCAGGACTTCGGCTAAACGGGAGTCACACGCCGGGCAATCGTTGGCTTTGACAAACAGTGCCAGACGGCCATCAGCCTCACGGGTTTTTGCCATATTGACCGGCAACACATCCGGAAACAGCCGCTGCCAGGCCGCATCCACTGCACGCTGGAAGCGCAATTCTTTTTCGGTGCGGGCAAATTCCGATTTGACCCACTGCTCGGCATAACGGCGGCGCTCGGTATCATTTTCAGCTTCAATCCCCAGCGTCGTCAGCGGGTCAAGTCCCGGTGACTGAATCCCCCTGGGTCCCTTGAGTAATTGCTGGTAACGCTGATATTCATCCGCCCGTAATCCCCATTGTTCAGCCTGGATTTCCAGGGACTGCTTTTGGCTTTCCACCGATTGCACCGGCTGCGACGTTAACGGTGCCGGTGTGGCTGCCCATGCTGAACCGCTTAGCAGTACGTATGCCACCAGACCGATTCGGTTTAGTCTCATCAACGGCCTCCCGGCTGAGATTGCGGGAGCTGATAGCCCTGTCGCAAGTAATGGCAAACTACGCGTTGAACCTCATCGACTTCCAGTTGCCAGGCCGGACCGGCCATAATCTGCAACGCCGTGCGCAACCGGACAGGGCCTAACTGAGCGTGCACCGACGGCAGTGGCTGGCGATACAAGAGGTCATTAGTTTTTTCAGACGCACATAACGTGTAGCCCGATTGGCGCAACACATAACGCATGGCATCGGCAATTGTGGGGTTCTGTGAAGCCGGGATATGAATATCAATCAGTTGGGCAAGCGGGTTACGCTGTGCCTCTGTCGGGTCAGTGCTGACCAGCAGATAACGTCCATAGCGGACGACTTCCCGCGTTGGTTGATAAATATCAGGTAAGGCGGGCTGAATATTACGTGTGATTTGCGTGACTGTAACCGCGTTTTCGGGAGCACGCTGAGATTGCGGTGTCTTTGACGGGGCATGACAACCCGTCAGGATAATGGCCAAGACGCCAATGAAGACTGTTATTTTCATTCCTGTTATTCCTGCCCGGCAATAAAATACCCTTGACTGTGCAGGAAATAACAGGATTTATTCAATCAACAACTGGAACTGCCTTTGGAAAAATAAAAATGTTATCGCCTATTGCTCTGAAGGTCCTTCTGCAATCGCTTTGCGCGCCGCACGCTCAATCAACTGACCATTCTGGTCAAAATAACGGCTCGGCCAGATTTCAGAGGGATGGACGTCGAGGTAATTCGCAATGATCCATTCCCCTTTCGGCCAGGCGCGTGACAGGGTGTTGGCGAGGGTTGAGGAGCTTAATCCGGCTTCGCGGGAAACGGCGGCGAGTGTCGTACCACGTTTGCGTAATGCACAAATAATTTCGGCTGGGTGCCAGTCTTTCTGAGTGTGAGTCATAGTCATACCTGCTTCCCCTTCTTTTGATTATTGGTGGTAGTTCAGACAGGGTTCGCAGTACCGGGTATCCACCGGCGAGACATGAGTCTCCCCTGCCTGAACCGCCATAGAAGAGGCGAAAGCAGACACACTGGTAGAAAAATCCTACCAGTGCTGGATACACGGGGCTGCGACCTCCCGACTATCGGATGTGCCGATAGCTTTTTTACTTTAACGAATTCCGTTAGCTAATTCAATAATCGAACGTGTAAGTTTAATCAGTAAAGTAAATTATCTGAGTTAGTGGCATTCCATCTGGCAGTGAATTCTGTCTGGCGGTTTCTGTATTTTTATCTGGCGTTCTCCTGCTATTACAAATTATCTGTATTTGATACTGCTCAGCCAGTCGCCCATGCCAATCTGGATGCAGCAACGAAAGATCCCATATTTTACTGCCAGAGTGATGTCTTATCCCAATGATCAATAAATCCCATCGTTTCCCATTTAACACAACCAGGTTTATCTTTCATTAATTCAGTTAATTGTGTTTTTAAACCATTATGGTAAGACACCTGAGCGGAAAGATACTTCAGAATAACCAGTCGACTGTAAAGCGTGGTTGGGTTAGTAATATGTTCTTCCAATTCACGCGCTTTTTTCGGCGGAAATGCCCGAAAAGACCGGTTCCAGATACGATTATGGTGCGCACAAAGATTACGAATATGGCTTAATGTATGAAACCACGAGGCCATGACCTCATAACTTTTCACATTAAATTGGTGTGCGATCGCTTTCTGGTCAACAAGCAATAACGATTGATATATTTTCGACCATGATCCGAAACTCAATGTTTCTGTAATCATCCAGGAAGGCGGATATTTGGGCGTGTGATACTTTTTCTTATAATGTTCGATAAAGGTTTCTTTAGCTTCATTAATTTGGCCAAAAAAGTTTTCATACTGATAATCCGAACTTAAAACAGCCAAATTCATGAACCAGTGGGCACCATATTTGCCACTCATATGTTCAGACAAACAAGTCCGCAGTGCTATTTCAACTTTTTGTATTTGTTCAAGTATAATCAGGCGTAATTTGCGATCAAATTCATAAAGCCGCAGAACCTCTTCTAACGTGGTGCCTTCGACAAAATGCTTTGGCTCAACCGGTTGGGGTATGCGCTGTTCATCCATTATGTAAAAAGGATAAAAATAACCCCGTAATCTGTAGTAACCGATAAATGTCAGTGCCTGTTCCGCAGCCTTACGCTCTTTTATTATTAAGCCGCGTTCCTGAAGTTTATTAATAAGAAAAGAAATATCTTCCGGACGCTTTTGATAAATCTTTTTTTGTGTAGCGGTAGTCATAAAATGTCACAGAAAGTAAAATTCAGGTAAAAAAAAACCTGCCGATTTGCGCATTCCCTGATTCAGGGACTCAGCGTGGCAGGTGTACTTGCGATGAATTATACTTGTCTGAGACAATATTTTTTAGCAAAAAGTGCTATTTAAACAGGTAAATCCTTTTGAATCATTAGGATAGATAACATTTTCTTGTTACTTGTTGAAACAGCACTAAGCCCTGTGGTAACAGGGCAATAGGTTAATAATAAAGAACCGCTCAAAAAGGGATCTCATCATTCCAGTCAACGTCTTCCTCTTCCGATAAGGCTGAAACCTGTACCGCACGCGTGTTTTTTCTTTCCTTATTAACGGATTGGGATTGAGGTTGAGAAAGTGGCTGCTTCTGTGGCTGTGGCGACTTATGCCCTGCCTGCTGAGGTACCGCACTCTTTGAATCATGACGACTGCCCAACATCTGCATCGAACCGTTCACATTCACCACCACTTCGGTTGAATAGCGATCCTGCCCCTGGTTATCCTGCCACTTGCGCGTTTGCAGCTGGCCTTCAATATACACCTGGGTGCCTTTCTGCAAATACTCCGCCGCAATTTCCGCTAATTTGCCGAAGATCACCACCCGATGCCATTCGGTTTTTTCCCGCAGTTCACCGGTTTGTTTATCACGCCAACTTTCCGAGGTGGCCAGTGAAAGCGTTGCCACGGTTCCGCCGGCGGGCAGATAACGAATTTCCGGCTCTTGCCCCAGAAAACCGACTAAAATCACCTTGTTAATACCACGTGAAGACATACTGTTTTCCTCCCTGTTAAACTGACTGACGTTGTGTCCACTGCCCTTGTTTCAGGGCAAATTCTGCCTGCACGCGGCTGGCAAAATATTCCACCGACTCACGGGAACACGGCACGCCGTCCTCCATCGTTCCGATATAAAAGCCCACACGGGTTTGCAATACCGTTAACGGTAATTGCTTATGACAATATTGCAGGGCCAGAAAACCAATTGATGCAACATTCATGGCGGTATCCTGTTTTGTGATCATAAAGGGACCTGCCCTGAAGCTATTCAGGACAAGTCAGAGGGATAACAAGTTATCAGAACGAGTTTTCTGCATATTCTTGTTGCGTGATGCCGTTCTGCGGCGGCGTTGAGTCGGATTGTTCGGCCTGATACACTTTCTCCTGGCCAATTTTAATCCAGTCGACTTTGATCAGGCGGGCTTTCAGGCTGACACGCTGTTCGCCGGCATGATCACCGCGTTTCAGGGTAAAAATGTCGGTCGAAGGGTTGCTTAGGGTAAAACCCAGCAGCACTTTTTTATCCTCATCCACCGCTTTCTGGCAACGACCGACCAGACTGGTCGCCTCCTTGCCGACGACGGTAATATCAAAACGCACATAGACCGGATTATCACTGGGCCCGTTCAGCGCGTTAATCACACAGCTCAGGAACGTGCCGCTGGCGGTGCTGACATGGCGAATGTTATTCAAATAACCCAGTCCCTTAATGTTCAGGTTGAAATAGTCGTTTTTGGTTAATGGTGTTGTATTCTCAGACATAAGAAGTTCTCCATAGAGGTAAAAATACGGTGTGACGGAGAAAATTCCCTTCCCTGACGGGAGTGGTTTTCCCGCCGGGCGCCGGACGTGCACGTTGTCTGGCTGGCTGATAAGTGATAAATAACCTTCATTGCCCTGGTGTTGGCAATATCTGCTTCCAAAGGTGCGCAGATGTACCGCATGACGCTCTCCCTTGCAGGCTACAGGAGTTTTCCAGCCACCCGGAGGCGATCTTTGCAGGCTCACAGATCATTCAGGTAAACAAGGTTGATTTTAGAACACCACACCAAACCGTCAATCAACAATCAGATCTTCACGCTTTCTGATTTCCCCGCCTGACCCTGCGCGATTGCGTCACTGCCCTGGCATTCAGCGTTCCCTTGCAGGCCGGATAATGAACGCAGCCCCAGAACGGCGAGATTTTTCCTTGCCGTTTTTGCATCATACTGCCGCACACCGGACAAACCGGCGTTTTCGGTAAGGTCAGGTGAAGCGGTTGTGCCTTGCCCCGTTCAATCAGATGCTGAAGCCATTGCACCTGTTTTTGCATAAAAACTGCCAGCTGTGCGTTGCCCTGCGCGATATCATCGAGGGACTGCTCCCATAATGCGGTCATCCCCGGATGGGTCAGCACATCCGGCAGCCCGGCAATCAGTTCCTGTGCCAGCGGGGTCGAATGAATCTGTTGTTTTTTCCGTTCAATCAGTTGCCGTTTAAACAAAGTGTCCATAATATTGGCACGGGTCGCTTCCGTACCCAGTCCGGCACTCTCCCGCAAGACTTTCTTCAATTGCGGATCGCTGACCAGACTGGCGGCGTTTTTCATCGCCGCAATCAATGTCCCTTCGGTAAAAGGGGCGGGCGGTTTGGTTTGCAGTGACCGGATTTTCGCGTCAATCACCTGACACCGGTCTCCCTGCTCCAGTGCCGGCAGCGGTAAATCAGCCTCCTTCTCTTCTTCCTTTTGATGCTCTCCCGTCTCATCGGCAAACAGCGCCTGCCAGCCCGTGATAACATTGATCCGGCCTTTGACCCGGAACCGTTGCCCGCCGATATCCAGCATCACCTCGGTCACATCCGATTCCTGCGCCGGCAGAAATTGCGCCAGATAATACTGGCGGATAAGCTGATAAACCTTTAACTCATCAGCGGTTAACCGGGTGATATCAAAGGCATGCCGGGTAGGAATAATGGCATGGTGGGCCGTGATTTTGCTGTCATTCCAGACACGGGAAACGCATTGCTTATCCAATGGGTTGATAATGACCGTCATGGCCGGATCAGTGCGTGCCAGTGCTGTCAGAACCACCGGGATATCGGCCTGCATGGACGTCGGCAGATAACTGCAATCCGTGCGCGGATAAGTGGCAGCCTTATGGGTCTCATACAGGGACTGGGCAATTGCCAGCACCTGACTGGCGCCCATGCCCCATAGCCGGGAAGCAACCTGCTGTAACGTGCCCAAATCAAAACAACGCGGCGGCGGGGTTTTCTGCCGTGTTTTGCTCACTTCGATGACTGTTGCCTGCGCCGCTTGCTGACACTGTTGCAGCACCGCCTGAGCCGCATCCTGCCGGATACAGCGTTTCTCTTCATCACAATACTCTGCCGCCGGCAGCCATCCGGCCTGAAAACGGGTGTTCTCTTTTTCCAGCCCGGCAACCACCTGCCAGTAGGGGGTTGGCACAAAACGGGCAATGGTTTTATCCCGGTTCACGACCAGTGCCAGCGTCGGTGTCTGTACCCGCCCGATGGACAGCACCTCGCCAAAGCCTTGCGCCTGAGCTTTCAAGGTATACAGACGGGTCAGATTGATCCCCATTAACCAGTCCGCCCGTGCCCGCCCTAATCCGGCCTGATATAACGGTTCGGTTTTCTCGCCCGGTAAGATTGCCGCTAAGGCCTGCCGGATACTGGTGTCATCCAATGCCGACAGCCAGAGCCGCCTGACCGGTCCGGTGAAACGGCAATACTCCAGCAATTCACGGGCAATCACTTCCCCTTCCCGATCGGCATCGGTGGCAATAATCACCTCATCCGCCTGTTTCAATAACTGTTTAATGACCGCAAATTGGTCGGCGGTCTCTTTTTTCACGGCCCATTGCCATTGCACAGGCAAAACCGGCAGGACTTCCATGCGCCACAGCGGACCAAATTGCTCACCATAATGTTCCGGCGCGGCCATCTCCAGTAAATGGCCAATCGCCCAGGTGACGGTGATACCGGCACCAAAGAAATACCCTTTCCCGCGCTGCTTCACGCCCAGCACTCTGGCAATATCTTTGGCCTGGGAGGGCTTCTCACACAGATAAAGCGGCATCTCATGCCCTCCTTTCATCCTGTTTAACTGAACGCAACGGTGGAGAGAACGCTGAACGCAACTGACCCGACAGAATATCAGTATGGGGTTCACCCAGCCGTTTAATCGCCTCAAGGCCTGCTGGGGTTTTTGCCTCAATATCACGCCGGGTAACGGGCAGTGAACGGTAAGAGCGCACAATGCCGTAAATCCGGCGGATGGCATGGCTGCCATTGTGCAATGACGCATCACGCTCTGAGCGTGAAATCAGTCCGTAATGAAAGGCCTGAAAGGTTTTCATCGCCAGTTGGTCAAAACCGACCAGCAACCAGACACAGCGATAGCCCAGAGGGGAATGGCTGTAGACACCGATATTCAACGGTTCAACGGAAGAAACCGGGGATAAGGTGATGTGTTCAGGTAGTGTCAAAATTTCCTGCAAGCTGGCAATACCCTGCTGAAGATTTTCGGAAGCAGCATCCAGTGCCTGCTCCAGTTTGACCAGCCAGGCATCGGCATAAGGGTTATCAGCGGCCGAATCGATACTGATGTTACCGGCGCGTTTGATCACCTGTGGCATACCGAGAATCTCTGAAAACTGACGCGGATGGCTGAACTCCTCCCGTCTGCGCCCTTCCCAAAGCCGGATCGCATAGTGAGTATGCAGTTCAATCGTTAAAGCGGATTTTAATACGCCGGCACGTAAACGCGGCGGAGATGATAGTTTTTCTTCAGAATCAGACATGAACCAAGACTCCTGTTTGGCCTGGATAGGTCTGTGGGACTATCAGGGCAAAGGTGTCTGCGACTCAATGGATAATCAGTTATGAGACAAAAGGAAAAATCGACTGGATTGACCTGATGTTAAAATTGATTGTTTTTCAGGCAATGCTGGCAGTGCCAGCAGCGTTCAATATTTATACAGACACAAAACCTAAGCTTTATGCAGCCTGACTTAACCGGAACGCCGTCGGGAATAAGGGAAAAACACAATGTTATCCTGACCCGCCAGTCGTTCCACGGGAAGCCAGCCCATCATAAACAGGTGGTTTTTTAGTCACTGCTGGCAGTGCCAGCAAAGCGCATTTTTTAACCGGTGACATCTCGGTGATATTTTGCCAGATTCAGTCTCTGACGGATGTCTTTTACCACACTGCGGACATGCGCCTGCGAGGCAGGTGACGTCGGACGGTGATTTTCCTCCGCCAATACTGGTCGTGTTTTTACAGGCAGAACCGCCGCCGCCGCACCCGGCTGCGCATACAATTTTCCTTCCCGTGCCCGCTTCATCATCGCCAGCAACCAGCCAACCGGATTATCGATTTTGCCTGCGGCTAACGCTTTATCCAGACTGATGATCACCACTTGTCCCTGTTCTGTCGGTAGCGCTTGCAACTGACGGGTCAACATCACCACATCTTCCGGTTCCAGTTGCCTGCAAAGCCCTTCAGGCAGAGAAATGCCAGCTTGCTGATCTACGTACGTTTTTTTATTCACACTCTGTGTGAAAGAACGTACGTTACAGTTCGGTTTAGTGGTTTGTCGATAACTCGTTGATTTTAGACTGAGTTCGGATTCCGAATTCAGTTCAGGCTGCGACTTTCGGCGACTCAGTTCGGTTTCCGAACCGGGTATTTTCCTGCCGGGTTCGGTTTGAGTTTGCATCGCCGGCTGTGGGGATGACGCTGTTATCGTCTGTCGCATCACTGCCTGCTGCGGTGTTTGCGCTACCCCCAGACGATCTTCCAGTAAACGGATATGACTGTGGCGATGGCGCATCAGCGGATCAGCTTTAATTTCTGTCAGCACCTCCCAGGCGGTCTGGCTGATAGTTCTGTTTTTACTGCGACACGCTTCGGCCACCGTATCCAGCCAACCGGGGTCGAAGGTTTCCGCATCGCGGCAGGTCAGCGGTTCATCGTGCTGGGCATAGATATTGCCCCTGACCCGCCCGTTCTCATCGCGGATACGCTTGCATAAACTCAGCCAGCCGGTTATTCGCAACATCAATAACACCCGGCTGACGGTTTCACGAGACGCCTTGCCTTTATAGGGCGAGGCCAGCAGCACCTGTAATTCGTCATAACTGGGGAAAACCGCCCCTTCATTTTGTTGCGCGTACAGGCGGATCATCATCCAGCCCGTTTTATCCAGCGGAGACAGACGGCTGTCCAGCAATAAACGCCGGGGATACGCATCCTGAATATTGCCCATAAACAGCAGGCCACTGCGAAGTTGTGAAACATCCCCGTCCGCACGCGTTTCCAGACGGGTTTTCATTTTGGCAATGGTGTGGGCGATTAAACTGTCTGCGGGCAAATCCATGGGCTTCCTTTATCTCCAAGGTTTAAGTCTTCAAAAAATATTCTCAGGGCTGCACCCGGTATCCATGCCTGAACCGGATGCAGAATGACAACACTTTAAACTTTATGATTTGCGGATTTCATTGTTGTAACGTTCATGGTGCATCAGTTCCCAGGATTTTCCGCCATCGCGACTTAACAGTCGCCAGAACAGCCCCACATTAATTTTCAAGTACCCCGTCCCTTTTTCTTTCAGCCTGACGTAATTACGCTCGCCCCGTTGATACCGCCGCACCTGCTGTTGCGCCTTACGGCAAAATGACAGCGGTGCCGTCAGCGGTACATGCAGGCCGGGCATAATTTCCCTGAGTTTTCCTGACATTGTTTCCTTCCTCTCCCTGCCATGCCGCTATTTCGTTGTAGCGGGTTCGATTCCCGGTGACGCGGATTGCTGCCACTCTTTCACTGCATTCCAGACTGAGGTTAAGGAGACGTCATTCTGTTCCGCCACCTCCATCATGATATCCAGCCCTGCCGCGCTGTCTGCGTCAGTAACCTCCGCCGCCTGCCAGCGTTGCCATAAATCACGGTTTTCGGCTTCCGTCAGCACCAGCCCCCGCCCCGCTCGCACTTCAATGCCCGCGATACGCCGGCGGGCGGCGATTTCCAGACTGGATAAGCCGAAAAAATACCGCATCATTTCAATTGAGCCACCCAGCCCCAGCGCCCGGTCAATGCGCTGTGTCCGCTGCTGCTCAAGACGCGCCTGATGCAGGATGCGGGCGAGGTTGCTGTGATGAATATGCACGGTCAGTACTGACACCGGGCTGTTGCCCAGGTAATGCAAATCCTCCAGGGTCAGGTTCTGCAACATCTGCATTTCCGAAGGCGCCAGCCCCAATGCTTCACAACGGCGGATATAGCCGTTTTTCAAATCCATTACCAGCTGCATCAGCAGGCTGTTGGTCGCTTGCGATAAATGATTCATACACTGCTTCCTCCCAATATCAGGCCAATCAATACGATGTGAACAAATTGGAAAAACAGACCACCTCAACCCGCGCTGTTATCAGGTCATCACATTCTCCGGGGTCATCCGGCGCTGAAGTTCGCGCAGGCGGCGGATAAGGCGTATCAAACGTAAGAATTTCACCGTTTGAATATCATCCAGTAAAGGCGTTTCCCCCTGCACGGCGCTGCCAAGCAGAATATCGGTCAGCGTCAGGGGACAGGTTTCCGGCGGAATTTCGCCGGTCAGAGACAGCAGCAACAGCGCAAAAGGTTGGGCATGTTGAGGTTCAGTCAGCCGGTATCCTGCTGATAATTCATCCGGGGCAGAGACCACATCGTTTTCACAACCCGTGGCCTCCGCCAGTTCAAAGGCCAGCCGAAACGCCATGCCTTGCAGGTGCTCGATATCGTCCTGCATCGGGGAAATTTCCCAGACCGAACTGACCGGTTCCAGACCGGTTTGGGCAAAAGGCAGGCACTCTGCCTCAGGAACAGGCAACTCAGGTTCAGGCGGGTTATCCGGCTGGTAAGGCGGGATCACCGGATTTTTGCTGGAAAACACAGCAGGCGATTGTTCTTCATCAGATGATGAGATAACGGTTTCAGGCACCGGTACTGTCTCTGTTGCAGGCTGAGACATCCGTCTGGGATTCGATTCCCTGTTTTGCAATCGAACCGGCTCCGTCTTATCCGTCTCAGATTTCTCTGGCACCGGCACATATTTAAATGCCGTGACCTGCTCACCAAAGAGCTGCCTGCGGTTACTTTCCTTCGGATCGAGTTCCAGCATCCAGCGGTCGTAATTCAGCTGTGGGTGCGGCAGTGCCTGTAATAAATCGCCGATCAGTTCATCCCGGAACATCTCCAGCGACCAGGATTCCTGAGCATCAAATTTGCGGCAACAAGTCCCGAAGATGTCGCCAAAGGTACAGACGGGTTCCGGGTTTATACTGATGATATGCTGTTGCCAGACCGCCTCGGCATCCTGCCTCAAGGCCAGCAAGGGTCTTATCTGTGGCGCACCCAACCCGGATTCCAGCAGGTTAGGCATCCACGGGTACAGGTACTTCACGGTATGTTCCATCCGGCTGATGTGTCCGTCGCTGACAGGAAAACCCGCCTGACTCAACAGCGCTGACAATTCCCGCAGGGAGATTTTTTTCTGCTTCTGCTCTTCATAAATCTCCCTTGCCTTGCGGATACCCTGCGCTTTTTCAATAAAGCTGAGTTCCCCCCGCAGTTCATTTTCGGCCAGATGCCCGATAACACACTGCAAACGCCCCGGCCACGGTTTAAACAGGCAGTGGATACGGAAAAAACGCTCATCGCCCGTTTCCTGCCACAATTCTGACAGAATTTGGTAGCGGGTATTACCGCCATCGCTGAAGATATAGGCTTCCTCGCCTTGTGGGTCACGGGTCACTTTCGGCACGGTATCCAGACCGCGGGCTTTTATCGAGGCCTTGATATCGTCATAGCGTGGGTTACGCCCGGTACGGGGGTTATCCGGATTAGGGCGCAGTTGATCCAACGTCAGTACCATCGGCATTTCTGCCATTGGCGGGCTGTCATTGATGGTGGCCGTCGCCTGCCGACCTTGTTGTAACAGGGCATTGCCTAAATTGAGATTTTGCCGTGCCATCACTTAACTCCCGTAGCCATAGGTGTCTGCTGATAAGTCCGAAAAACGGGTATACTGACCGTCAAAACGCACCCGCACCGTCCCCGTCGGGCCCTGACGCTGTTTACCGATAATGATTTCAGCGATACCGCTGTCCGGGGTATCAGCGTGATAGACCTCGTCGCGGTAAAGATGCAGGATCAAATCAGCATCCTGCTCCAGTGACCCGGAATCGCGCAAGTCCCCGTTATTGGGGCGTTTGTCGGATCGGTTTTCGACCTGGCGGTTAAGCTGGGACAGCGCCAGTACCGGGCAATTCAGCTCTTTGCCCAAGGCTTTCAGGCTGCGGGAGATTTCGGCAATTTCCTGTGTGCGGTTTTCCTGTCCGGGCGCACACATCAACTGGAGATAGTCCACCATAATCAGGGCGGGCTGACCGTATTGACGGGTGTAACGGCGGGCGCGGGCACGCAATAGCGCGGGGGTCTGGTAACTGCAATCATCAATTATCAGCCGCTGATCCCACCGGGCAAACTGATCCAGACTCTGGCTAATCCGTCCCCACTGTTCATCATCCAGTATCCCGCTGCGCAGGGCCGTTAAGGCAACCCCGCCTTCCATCGCAGACAGACGCAGCATCAGTTGTGAGGTTGGCATTTCCAGACTGAAAATCTGCACCACCGCATCGGCACGATGCCGCAATGCGCCGAGACAACAGGCCAAAGCCAGCGCGGTCTTGCCCATCGAAGGACGGGCGGCCAGCAAAATCAAATCGCCGGGCTGTAAACCGCAGGTTTTTTCATCCAGTTGATGAAATCCCGTGGGCGTACCGGTAATTCCGTTTCTGCCCTGTATTTGCTCCAGATGGGAAATCAGGGCGTCCGCCCCTTGCAGCAGGGTCACTGCCTGATGCTGCCGGACAGCGCCTTTTTCCGCCAGATTAAACAGCTGGCTTTCAGCTTGTTCGGCAATAGTGGCTGCCTGTGCATTAGGCTGAAAGACCTCCGCACTGATAGCTTTGCCCAGTGCCAGTAACTGACGCAGCTGACTTTTCTCCGCCACAATACGGGCATATTCCATGATATTGGCAGCACTGGGGGTGTTTTTACACACCTCTGCCACATAGGCAAACCCGCCCGCTTTATCCAGCTGACCACGCTGGGTCAGCATATCGGTCAGGGTGATCAGATCATACGGTGTATTTTTTTCGGTCAGTTCAGCAATGGCCTGATACATTATCCGGTGAGCCGGAAAGAAAAAGTCTTCAGGTACCAGTAACTGAACAATGTCATCCCAGCGATCATTCTCCAGTACCAGCCCGCCAATCACCGACACTTCCGCATAGCAATAGCTGGGCTGCTCTTTGCTGACCGCCTGTAAAAAGTCATGATCCATATCCATCAGTGACCTCCTTGCTGACCCTATTCAGTGCATTGACTAACCGCTGTTGCAGACGGGGCGAAGAGACCCAGAACAGGACGTCGTCTGCGGTTAAATACCGGGGTTTTCCCGCATACCGGCTACATTCCAGTAAGGCTAAATCATGCGGGGCATCGGGGCGCAGTGCCCGGCTGAGTAATTCCGCTTCATTGAGGGGGCTGAAATGTTCTACGTTATCAGGAGAAACATCCCAGATAACCGGCAACAAAGCCTGATATTTTGCCAGTGCCGTTTTACGATCCGGCGCATCAACAAACACGACCCACTCATCCTGGATCTCCGTGAACGGTAATTCCATGTTGTCATAACAAAAACAGACAGCACGCCAGATAACATTCATTGCGCATCCCCCGTCGGTTGTTTAGCCAATACGGCATCAAACTTCGCTGTCCATTCGGGAAACAGTTCACAGGCCAGACTGTGCATGGTTTGCGCGGCAGCCGGGCTTTTTCGGTTGGTTTTATATTCAAGGCGATGCACGGGCTGGGCACGAACGTGTCCCAGTTTGTAGATATCCAGCAGGTCAATGCGGGTTTGCAACAACTGATAAACGCGTCTGCCGCCTAACGCCGACGTATCGTAGCGTTGCTGTTCAATAATGTCGGTCAGTTCATTGAGCGTATCCCGATCCAGATTGGTGCCTTCAATGCCGTTTGCCAGTATCTGAATAGAGGGCAACCGGATGCCATAATTTTCAAATGACCGAAGGCGGGTCAACATCCGTAACGTGCCGCGCAGGAATTCACGCACATCAGGCAAGATCGGTTTGATTATCCCCAGCACACTGTGCGTGGCACTCAATACAACCAGCTCAGTCATTATCCCGGTTGCGCCCTTGGAGTCGATAATAATGACGCCGTACTGACTAAAGAGAGGGTGCTGCAAGATATTTTTCAGGCGTAAACGGCCATCGGGCGCGTGCAGCATCGCTGTCGGCAGGAGTTCATCCGGATCATTGGAGACAATGATATCGAGGTTTTTGATTGTTGAGCGGGAAATGATCTGATCGGGTTGGTTCAGATCCACGGTCTGCATCAGCAATTCATACAGACCCGCGGGTGCTTCATAGCTCAGGGTAAAAATACTGCTGGACGTGGGTTGGGAATAATCAGCATCAATCAGGAGAACGCGTAAACCGGCATCAGCAAGAAATCCGGCTAAATTGGCTGAATGGGTCGATTTGCCTTCGCCCCCTTTGGGGGAAATTATAGGAAATATTCTCATTTTGCATACTCAGTTAGTGAAATATGCAAAATAGGCAAATTTAAATTGTTAACATTATTTCAACTTACGAGGGGATTGAAAATCCCCGTGTCGGTGGTTCGATTCCGCCTCCGGGCACCACCTTAAAGTTTCTTGAAGTCCAATCCCGTCAACCACCTCAAATAAAACCACGTCAAATTAACCAGATAGATTATCTTTACGTCTATTTTGGTCTATTGCAATCAATATGCAGCAAGGGGCATAATCGGTGGCACCTACACTTCGATTATAAGTATGCCCCATAAAATGAAACTCAACGCGCGACAAATCGAGACGGCAAAACCCAAAGAGAAAACCTATAAACTGACTGACGGTGGCGGCCTGTATCTGGAGGTCACTTCACGCGGCGCTAAATATTGGCGCATGAAGTACTACCGCCCCACTGATAAGAAAGAAGACCGTCTGGCTTTTGGTGTCTATCCGGTTGTATCCCTGGCTGATGCACGAGCCAAACGGGACGAAGCCAAGAAGTTGATTGTACAAGGGATTGATCCCAAAGCAGAGAAAAAAAGGGCAGGCTCTGAATCGAAAGGGGCATACCCCTTTGAGAAAGTCGCCCTTGAGTGGCACGCCAGTAACAAACGCTGGAGTGACAGTCACCGCCACAAAGTACTGCGCAGCCTTGAGCAGTATATCTTCCCACATATCGGCAGGCTCGATATTACCACGTTAAGGACAAGTCAACTGTTAGCCCCGGTCAAAACGGTTGATGCCGAGGGTAAGCACGATATCGCCCAACGGCTAACAGTGCCTTACGTAACATGGGCTACGATACCCAAACCGAAGTCTGCGGGCATGGGTTCCGCACAATGGCACGTGGCGCGATGGGGGAATCCGGCCTGTGGAGTGATGACGCGATCGAGCGCCAGTTAAGCCATATCGAAAGAAACAATGTCCGGGCGGCCTATATTCACACATCCAAGTATCTGGACGAACGGCGGCTGATGGTGCAGTGGTGGGCTGATTACCTGGATGCGAACCGGGAAAAGCCCATCACACCCTATGATTTTGCCAAGCCGCTGCGCGACAGCAAAAACCGATAGCGCGGCACGAAAACAATTTCACGCATGGGATAAACAATTAACGCTGTTCATTTAATAATGGTTTTTAAATAATTCGCCTGTCATCAAACAACGTCCACGATGAGCACTCACGGACTCGGTAACAGGAAAAAAACATGACAGTGACAGCACAGAAGGAAAATCTTATCCGTTTGCCGGAAGTTCAGCGCAGAACGGGTTACAGCAAGGCGTGGATCTACAAATTGATTGGCGACGGAGAATTTCCGAAACAGGTCAAAATCGGCCCCCGCTCTATCGCGTTTATTGAATCAGAAATTGATAACTGGATTGCCCAGCGTATCGCGGGATCACGGGTGGCATAACACACACAAAAGAATATGACATAAGAAACGTAATATAAAATACAACGCCCCGAAGTGCGGCACACACTGCGAGGCGTTTCACCAATAACCGTTTAAGGTAAAAAACGATGGCTGATATACAGCATACCCAAACTCGCCCTAAATTTACAGTCCAAAAATCTGCTAATCAAAAACCGCTCGAACTGATCCAGACCGTGAAAACATCGGCTATGTACCATTGGGAAAATCTGCTGCCTGCGTGTGGTATTGATATTCCGGCCAAAGGTAAACATGGTGCTTGTCCGGTCTGCGGCGGCACTGACCGTTTTCACTTTATCGATGATCACCATCATGGTAACTGGCATTGTCGGCAGTGTGACGCCCCAAACTATGGTGATGGGCTGGATTTAGTGGCAAGAACCCAAGGGATCTCGATTACTGAGGCAGCCAAAATCGTTGCAGATACACTGGCCTTGCCTTTGCCAGAACCCAAGCCAGCCAGGGAAACCACTTACACAACACGGCCGATTGCCGAAAAAGTGGCGGCACTGGTGGAAAAATCCGTTACCGGATATTCGCCATACCTGAGCGCAAAGGGGCTGCAATGCCCCAATCAGCGATTGCTTGAAGATGGCTCCTTATTGTTGCCACTGACAACACTGGACAAGAAAGTCACGGGTGCGCTGCTTATCAGGCCGGATGGAACGCGAAAACACCTGTTTGGCAGCAAAAAGAAAGGTTCATTTATCGCGCTGTCTGTACTGGAAGAACAACCGGACATGGTCTTGATTGCAGAGGGCTACGCCACCGCGCTGACGGTCAGTCAGTTATATGACGGTCTGGTTCTGGCGGCACTGGATGAGGGAAATCTATTTCCTGTCACAAAAGCCGTTCGGGAACGTTGGCCGGACGCAAAAATCATTATTGCCGCAGATAATGACTGGCACGAACCGGGCGAGCTGGATAAAGACGGCAAACCCAAAAAGAATGTTGGCAAGATCTCGGCAAAAAAAGCCGCCCATGCAGTAAATGGCTGGCTTACATTGCCACCGGGTAATATCAAAGCTGACTGGGACGATTATCGCCAACAACACGGCATTGAGGCAGCAAAACAGGCATTCAGTAAAGGGTTGCATCAGGTGGGAGAATATATGAACAGTAAAGCAACAGAGGATCGCAGCAATATAGAAACCCTCTACCCAAATCGCAAAACAAAACTACCGCTTTCAGTCGGTTCTCAAGGCTTTGATGCTCAGTTGGACTACGTCGTTAAGGGCATCATTCCAGCGCATTCCCTGTGCAGCATTTACGGGGCGAGCGGGTCATACAAGAGCTTTCTGGCCGGAGCATGGGGCTGTCATATTGCCACGGGCAAGGCATGGGCTGGGAAATCAGTCGCTCAGGGTTCAGTGATGTACGTCGTCGGTGAAGGCGGGATTGGTGTGCCACGGCGCATCAGGGCATGGGAAATCGTCAACGGTCAGACCGTTGAAAATATGTATCTGATCAATACCCCCGTATTTCCGGCTTCGCCTGCCGAAGTGCATGAGCTGGTGATTGCAGCCCAACAGGTTGAAGCCGAAACGGGCCAACCGGTACGCCTGATTATTCTGGACACCCTCGCCCGTTGTTTTGGGGGCGCTGATGAGAATGATTCAAAAGATATGGGGGCGTTTGTTCGTGGCTGTGACGAACTGAAAGCCCGGACAGGGGCAAGCATTCTCGTGGTTCACCATTCCGGCAAAGACGAAAGCAAGGGTGCACGGGGTTCCAGTGCCTTTCGTGCTGCGCTGGATGTTGAATATAAAATCAGCCGGGAAGAAAAAAAAGGCGGGGCGCTGGTTATCGCCTGTACCAAGATGAAAGATGCCGAAGAGCCGGAAACCCAAGCCTATGACCTGCGCGTGGTTGAACTCTTTACCGATAAAGACGGTGAAGATATTACGTCATTAGCTGTGATTGACAGGCCGCGCGATCCGGTTGAAGAGGAAGAAATCGGTCTTGTCGCCAATAAAACCGATAACCATACGGCGGTGTGGCAGTGCATACGGTCGCGCACTGCCCTGAAAGAGCCTTGTAGCGTTGCCCTTGTACGTGATGACTTGAAGGCGATGGGGGTGAATGTGAAGAATTTCAGCCGCTGGTTAACCAAGTTAGAGCATGACGGACTCATTACCCGGAACGGGCAGGAACTCACCATGGTTAACCAGAACAACGGGGATTAAAAGTGAGTAGAAAAGTGAGGCGTAGTGAGGAGAGGCATTTTACGACTCACCCTATTCCTCACTTTTCTCGCATATATACAGAAAAAGTGAGGAGCAATAAAGGTATTGATTTTTAAGGATAAATAAATCCCAATTCCTCACCTGTTTTTGCAGTGAGGAAAGTAAAAAGTGAGGAGAAAAATGAGGAAGCGTGAGGCGTCATTCCCTTTTCTGGCGGGTGTTTTTTAGGCTCTCCGTGTTACCGGGGTAATTTATTAGCCCGGTAACACGGAGAAGACAAGCGCAGCGCGTCAGTGATACCCTGAAAATGATTGTCTAACTGTCTAACCATCAAGCGAGAAAATCTTTCTGGCTGGCAATCAATTTTGCATTATAGACTCAGGGCGAGATGCATGAACGTTTTTTGCGCTAAAACTGAATACAATGAAATTCAATACTGATCAAATATCATACAGAACAGCTTTATTAAAGTATCAAGCAGTGTTTTATTTGGATGAGTTGATTAAAAATTAGACTTTAATGCTCTCACCATGATTATAAACCGAGTGTGCACATCGTGTTATATATTTTGAAATTACTTATGCAATTACTAAAATATTTATTTATAAAAAATTAATTTTAACATTTATTATTTTCAATCTGGCTGTTTTTTCTTTTATAAATATCATTGTGTTAATTTTAAATCAATCAAAATCATAATTAAATAAAATCAATTATTACCATGATAATAATCATTGATTTGAAGCATATAATGATATTTTATTTATCATGAAGTTAAATTATGTTTAACGATTGTTTATTTTATTTTTGATTATTTTATTTTAACATCACATTCATTCTCAATCATTTGATTGACTTTTATAAAAGCCAAATTTCGTTTTATATTCTTTATTGTGCTGATGGAGCCTATTCTTATGAAAGAACTAATTTAATCAGATATATCACTTCCCACTTTGAGTGAAACAGTCAGTTATTACAATATCAGATTGTCAAATTACTTATAACATATCGTAACTCATTTAATTGAATTATTGATGTTTGTTTAATGAATCCATCTTCGATATACGATAGAAGATAATAATTATGAGATTTAAAAATGGATATTAGAATTTATAACGATGAAACTCACAAGTACGCGCTCGAGTTACTTAAGAATGATGGCGTTATTGTAGCTCCAAGCGTAACGAATTACGGTGTTTTTTGTTCAGCAACAAGTGCAAGCGGAATAGCTCGAATCTTCAAAATGAAAGAGCGAACTAAGTTCGGGCCACTCACATTGGGTATTGGGCATCCGGATGATGCGAAAACCTATGCGGACATCCCACCAGAGTTCTCAGATGAACTGATCGCTGAGCTACTCTTAGGGAAGACCACTACAGTTTTCTTCAAGGCACCAGCAGCAACTTTATTTCCCGAGCAAATGACTATGGGAGCTCCCACAATTGGTCTTTTTTGCCATGGGATGAGCCCCATGTATGAAATTGGGCGTGACTTCGGCCCTATAGCTCTCACGTCCTCTAACATATCGGGTACCGGAGGTCACCAAGTTACTCGCGAACAAGCGATCAATGATCTCGGTCAGCACGCAGATCTGGTCATTGATGGAGGCCCTATCGGTTGGGATGAAACTGCGGGACCGTTTCAGAGTAACACAGTAGTGGATTTTTCCTTCAACCCACCGCATCTGGTTCGACCGGGCAGATTCTCAACTGAGCGACTAAAAAGCCTCTTTCCTACGCTTGTAACTGACCTAAGTGCCTATAAGGACGTGATAACAAAACGAATGGGAAATATCAGATTATGACTTACATTCATTTCGATAGGCCATCCGCTGGATTTGATCAGAATGTTAGAATGAAAACAGGCAGAGTCTTACTTGTCGGTATGGGAGCAGATATTGGATCTAATCTCTTGTATTTGTCGGCGACTACAGAGGTTGGATACCCAATTACGGATGTATTAACCCATCCAATTGATAGCGAAGGCATTGGTGCAACAGAACGCGGACCGCTCAAAGAGCTCAAAGCCCGTCTTCTCCTGGCTAATCCACTTCTGTTCGGCAAAATTATCACGGATAGTAGTAATTGCTCACTGGCTATAAATGGGCGTTCATTCCGTATTCACTTCCGTGATCTTGATGGTGATCTGAATGATCTCGGTTACTTCGATTTAGCTGTGTTGGCAACAAGTCGTCGGCACATTAGATCAAGAAGCCATCTTGATAAACTTGAATCCATTGCTCGGGTAGTCATTGGTGCGGCAGAGAATTCTGCTCTTCCTGCTCTTTATCCCGCACTTTTGACCGCTAATTCACAACACTTTCTTGCTAGTCGTACAGCAGTAGCCACTGAACTATCAGGAAGTTATGCAATGGGCAGTTGCCAATGTGTAGGATGGACTACAGGTTTGCGCATTCTGGCAGATTATTGCTCAAGCCGAGGCGTAGCGCTTCAAGATATTTTGGTTCATACGGAGGTAGACATTGTCCATCCCGATACCGCATCTTCCAATTTTGGCACCAAGCGTGTGGGCTCACGTACAGAGGATCCCAGAGACAACTTACGACCAGGAGTCTCTCAGGTGGCTGAATCCATGTTACGGTTCCGTCCCGCCACAAGCTCTAATACCGTTTCACTCCGAGTACTTACCCAGCCCCCCGGATACCAGATACAACGGTTTTTCCTGCGCGGGCTTGATATTCGCACAAACGATCTTATCGATGTTGCGAGCGCATTAGAATCTGCTGAACCATTCCTTATTCATGTAGCTAATACTCCTATCGGTTCAAGGGCTTATTCCTGCCAGCCTTGCAGTGTTGTACTTCTCATAACGGAGCAACATATTTTAGTTAAACGCATCGGAGACATCGTCGAAGTGATCCTGCAAACATTTGTCCACAATACACTGGGCTATTGTGCTGCAATCCTTTCTGCTACCGATCGAATCCTACACGGTGATGCCGTCACATTTGTTGAGCCACATAACCCAACAATTATTAGAGAATAAAAAATGATTACTTCAGAACCTATGAATAAGCCAACTGCGCGGAGAGCCACAGGCAAGGTCATCATTACCCCAGAGCCTGAAACAGTGGGTACTATTACGCACTCTCCCAGCGAACTTTTAGACGGTTTGGAACATATTCTTTGCACACCAAATCTTGATTGTGCGGTTGCAAGTAAGATTATAGCAAACCCATCAATAAGGTCTGTTGTTGTAACCAAGAGCGAATTTTCGGATCACGCCCGAAAAATGCTCCATGAATCTGGAATTGGACTAGTTGTCTGTAACGAAGGAGAACTCGACAAGATAAATAGGTGCATCGTCAATAAAGATGGCCTGACGGCTCTTAGGGAGGAAGTGCCAGTCAGCGCAATCTGTTCGGTATTGAACCAGAGAAACCTCGCAATCTATCGTAGATTTGGAATTAATTCACTGGGATACTTCAGATTTAAGTTCTGTCTTTTCCAACTATTTAGCCAAGAGCCGTCTGCTTATCATGATCCTAACCGGATTGAGAACTTTCTGTATGAGCAACTAGCTGAGCTGGGCAAGCAGAACTGGTCAAGCATTCGTTGTGTTCTATCCGATCTTACTACGACTGAACTCGCCGAGGTTGGGATAAATGTGCCAGCAGAAATGAACCCGGACATGGGCGTGCGTGGGCCACGGTGCATGAAACAATGGACACCAGAATTAGCAGCAATTCGTCGCTTTCAGGAAGAATTCGACACACTTGTTAAAATCAGTGCACCGTTCATTTCCACCATCAGTGAATACTGTTCATTCGTCAATATGGTGAAAAAGGCAGGAATACAACGCTCTCATGTTGAGCTTGGATTTACATTAGAGGTTCCAGCACTGGCGGAAGAGCTTGATGACTTGTTCACAACATCAAAGGTCGATTTCATGGCTATTGGCACGTCAGATCTTTTCTCTCTGTTTAATGGAGTTTGTCGCAATAATCAAGCTCTTTCTGTATTGCCAACCAGTAACGCGAATATTCGCCTGCTACGTAGAATCGTTACGAGTGCTCGAGAGCATGGAGTTCATACATTTGTGTGTGGTGAAGTTCGCCGTAATGAAGTGATTATGACGGAGTTGTTGCAAGCTGGAGTTGGAGAGCTCATTTGCTCCGCCCAAGTCAACGAACTCAGCTCGATATTTTACCTCTCTAGTCTAAAGAGGTCTGCAATATGATTCGTTTTACCTAAATGGAGGTGTATGAGAAGCATAAAAAACAGTGAGGCATGGGTCTGGTAAGAATCATCTGAAATAGCTCAACAACTTGAGGTTGGCGATTAGATAATTCACTCGAGTCTCTAGTAAACGCAATTATTGCTTATTTTAGCGAATTAAACAAAGTACCTACTGTTTTTATGTTCTCCATGAATGCGTTGGCTGGATGGACTTTTTAGTTCTGACCAAAATTTTCCCAATTAAGTCGCATCAGAAACATGATGTGAATCATTCTGCATGGTATTTAACTGAGACATATAAATATGAAAAATTCTTATTCTACAGGTGTCATCTGCTGTCTGATCGCCACATTATCTTGGGGAGCAACTTTTCCGATCATGACCAGCGCTCTTACACGCATCGACCCTTATACATTCACATTATTACGCTATGGCTTCGCCGGTATTGCATTGCTAATCGCACTGTTTTTACGCGAAGGAAAGCAAGGTTTGAGTCTCAAAGGTGAACGTATAGGTTTGGTATGGTTGTTGGGTTCTGTGGGCTTTGTTGGTTTTGGTTTTTTTGTATTTTTAGGCCAACAAATGGCTGGAAAAAGTGGCGCATTAACGGCCTCCATAATGATGGCAACTATGCCAATGCTTAGCATTCTTGTGAACTGGGTATTACGCAAGGTTGCGCCTCCTGCTATCTCTATTGGGTTAATCCTGATGTCCTTTTTTGGTGTAATGACTGTGATTACTAAAGGTCACTATAGTAATCTTTTTGATTTTCCCTCCAGCTATTCCGCAAATGGACTTATCATTCTCGGCGCACTGTGTTGGGTTATTTACACTGTGGGAGCTTCATTTTTTCCTACCTGGTCACCGTTAAAATATACTGCGTTGACGACTTATCTGGGGGTGATAAGTATAGTGGTACTGAACGGTATACTGTATGCCTGTGGTATTGTACCTGTACCAGCAATCAGTGAGTTCGAGTTTGTTATTCCACATGTATTCTACACAGCTTTCATTGCTGGCTTCATTGGGATCCTGTGCTGGAATATTGGTAATAAAATCCTAACGCCACTTAACGGTGTATTATTCATGGATATCGTACCAATCACCGCTTTCTCTATTTCAGCGATGACCGGAATAAAGCCAAGTGCTCCTGAAATCGCCGGAGCTTGCATCACGGGTTCTGCACTAATCCTCAATAACCTGTATTTGCGTTACCGTAGTACACCCAAAAAAGTTGCTATTCCCATTCGTGACAACTGAATGATTAGCCATATGTAATAATTAAGTTTGGATATTCAGTTATAGCTCCCTTTTTATTAATAGTGTTATTTCTCTCTACGGTAGGGAAATTTATATCTGTGTCTATAGTGATAGATTATTTCCCAGTAATAGGGAGCTCAGAATAGCCATGGCTTGATTATTGTTTTTTCGCTGAAAAGAAATTAATCGATGTAAGGTAAAGTATTTCTTGTCATTAGGTTACTAAAGGTTGGATGTGTTATCCAATCAGGCTAGGAGATTTAAACATGTTCGTAAAATCCGGTGAATTAATATTGCATGTTGATTTACAAGGCTCCAGTGATGCTCCTGTTCTAGTGTTACTTCATTCTCTTGGAACTAATTTACACCTTTGGGATCCACTGATTTCGACTTTAACTCAAAACTATCGTGTGCTACGTCTGGATATGCGAGGTCATGGTCTTAGTGAAGTTGGACAGGGTTCTTTTCTCATAGAGGATCTAGCCAAAGATGTACTCAGTGTTGCGGATCATTTCGGAATCGATGTGTTTTCGGTAGCTGGTGTCTCGATCGGTGGGCTGATAGCACAGTATTTAGCCGACAGTGTACCTGAACGGCTCTTGTCAATGGTGCTTATTGACACTTATCTCGCACCAGCTGCACTGTCTATCTGGAGTTCAATAGCCGATGATATCCTCAATTGTGGATTAGACCATCGAGTTCAAGAAATCTTCTCACGTTGGGTAACGCCAGAGTTTCGTGACACACCATCGGCGATAGGAATGAAACAGATGTTATGCCGTACCTCAGCAGAAGGTTATGCGAGATGTGCCGAAGCATTATCACAAATTACACCGGGGCAACCAAAGAATAAGAAAATTCCAGTACTAGTATTAGTCGGCGAAAATGATATTGTCGCTACACCCACAGCCGCACAAGAAATGGCAATTGCTCGTGGTGGAAAGCTAGTAGTATTACGGGATGCTGCTCATATACCCATTATTGAAAAATCAGACGAGATTTTAGGGGAAATGATGAGATTTCTGGCTAAAAATTTCAATCAAACTGTTAGGATGGAAACTGGTGTTTAAACATGCACCACATACTACACCATAGTGGTCAACAGACAGAGGGCACTTTCCTGTCCCACAGCTATAATGGTGGAATTTCACCGACTTAATGCAAAAAACAATGGGAAGAAACTAAAGAAGTGTCCTCTATTTCCTGACCGCGACAAACAAAAATTTGAACTTGTTTAATCCAAACGATAATATATTATCGTGTGACTGCAACGATCTTATCGCCTGCAAAGATCGCCTTCGGGTGGCGAGAAAAAACTCCCGTAGCCTGAAAGGGAGAGCAAGAATTGTGGTACATCTGCGCACTTTTGGAAGTAGATATTGCCGGACACATAACCCACCGTCCGGCGATGAAAGTTTACCGGTCTTATGCATCGGCTTATCACACACTCCCCGCAGAATGGTATCTGTCACGTTCTGACCGATACCGTTTTAGCTGGTACAACATTCACCAACTGCTTATCCACGAATAACAAACGTCCCGAAAACTGCGCGGCGTCACTTGCGTAACAGCGTAGCGATTACCAAGTGACGCCGCCGGGCGGCAAACTTCCAGAGCGCAACCGGACTGGCTTTACGGCCGATTTGAACTACGGATTACTCAGTGCAACCTCCCGAAACAGGCCATTGACTGACATTTCGTTTGATTGATGAACGAATTTCAAGTCTGGTTTTCAACCCACTGCCTTAAAACAGGCTGATGCAGCAAAAAGGAAATATGACACACGTCACGATTAATGAGGCGTTCATCCTGACTGAGATCAGGCACTGAACGGGGAGTACACCATCGCCGTGCCTGGCATGCACGTAGCGAACTCCTGCAATAACTCAACACAATGCTCTCTCTGCTACACATTATCTGACGCACCACGGAACGGTGAATCTAACCGACACGCAGAGAATGTTTCGAAATGTTAGAAATGAATGAAAATGGTCTGAAAACACAGGGGAAATGCGGATAGCAAAGCGATCACGAACGAGAACAAACAACAAAGATTATTTAGCCGTCCGTATTTTCCTCTGAGTTTGTCCGATGACTGAGGGCAGGATTCATTGTGTCTTCATTTAAAATAATGATAAATATCATTTAATTACAGTTAAAATAATAATGAATTTGAAATATTGTAATGGATACTGACGCGATATTGAGCGAATTCATAATCATTAGACTTAGTAATTCAGTTATTGAGTCAGATAAAACAATCAGTTAAAGTATCCACGCCATTGGCAAAATCCAATGGTCAAGGTTTTGCAGCCTTGCGCACTTATACACTGGTAAGATACTTTACCAGTGTTCTTGCTATTACCTTTTCTATGGTGGTTCAGGCTGGGGAGGCTATGCCTCGCCGGAATAAGTGCCGGTCTGCAAACCCTGTCTGAATCACCACCATCAATGATTAATTAATGGAAGGGGTAGCAGGAATGAATAACGTTAGAAATGACTGGCATCAAGCCGATATTATTGCTGCATTACGTAAACGTGGTACAACCTTAGCGGCTGTTTCTCGTGAAGCGGGACTCAGTTCATCGACATTAGCAAACGCATTAAGCCGCCCGTGGCCTAAAGGGGAGTGGATTATTGCGAACTACCTCGGTATACATCCTTCGGAAATCTGGCCGAGTCGCTATTTTGGTGTTAGTGGTCAACTGATTGAACGCAAGGTTCGCGATAAGTCACAGGAATAACCTGCCTCAATTTGTGATCGACTTCGTAAAAATGATAAATTTTAATATGAAGCCTTGAGTATGAAATGGCAGCCAAATTTGACCATTTTTAAACCTCATGGCTTTTTTGCTTTAAAACAACGAAAAAAATATACAAACGTAATAAAGGTTAGTATAATCAGCCCCATGCCGAGATTTATGTAACAAAATAATTCAGGGGCATTAAAAGGGGCACAAAAGAGACATCTTAAAATAAATTCATAATAATCAATAAATTACATTTATTTTCGATTCCGCCTCCGGCACCAATTTAAAAATTCGCTTGTTGAAGGTCTTAAATCAGTCAACAGGCAAATTAAAGCAATACAGGGTGCCTGCGTAAGCAAGCACCTTTTTATTATCAGCTCATTGTTAGTTCTGATACCAAGTAAGGTGAAGAGCTCATCCATTAGCCTGTTTTTTTGATGACCATACCGTTAAACGGATTTTGGGTATGCGGCAATAGTTTTCTTTCCATACCGAAATTAAAAATCGCCCATAGATGAACCACCTTATTGTTCCAGCTATGGACGGACTGTTTCTTCTGCCCCAGAAGATAACACCGCCAGCGCAGAACGTCCCGGTGAGTCACTTCCTCCGGCAGCATCGTTTCCCCCATAAAGTTAACAAATCCTCGTTTCACCTCGTCATAGCTCCGCTTAGTTGTCGGCCGCAACATATGTGAACGAAAGTATTCTTCTAATAATTCATCCCAACTAATTTTTTCTGCTCTCCGCAACATGTTATTTGCTTCCTGATGACACTAAAACATCATGACAATGGATTGTTTAAAAAAGTTTTATTGAAAATAAATATATAAACAATAATTGAAACTATTTATTTTGTAATAATGTCTTTAAGTTAGCTTGGATGGCAATCGTTTCTTTCTCCGGCACAGATCGTTTGATTAGTTTTGAGCCGTGATGGTTATTTTTTGCAACATTCTTGTGAAAAGATTCGATGACCAGATTAAAACAGCAGGGTATCAGTATCACCGGATGGCTCGGGTGCCGATGCCGCTTCCAATGGCAGAGCGAAGAGACTTCCGGTTGGATTCAGGTGGTTCCCCTGCGGCACCAGAAAGTCTTCCGGTAATAAACGGGCTTCCAGCTTGCTGTGGGCCGATGATAACATTGGGTACCTCTCCGTATTTTAAGAAAATACGCCAAGGCAATCATGCCACAATGGAAATTACGGCTGTAGTATGTAGTACTTAGAAGATTAAAGGGTTATTTGAGGGAGTAAAATTACTCATTTTTTTTATTCTTCATTAAAAAAAGATTTTTTAAATATTTCAATCTATCATTTCATTCCATCGAAAATTCTTTGTAATTCCTCGGCAACCAATCGACTGGTTGTCATTTGCATTGTCTGCTTGGATGTCAACATCCAGACTGGACGTATAATAGGTTCATCTAATTCTATACACACTAACGAACTCGCTTTAATGGCTAATGAAGGAAGCAGTGCTACACCATACCCATTTTCAGCAGCAATACGTTGAGTAGTAACTGAATTCGACTGGAAGCGAATTGATTTATTCCCAAATCGCCTTATAAGATACTGAGACTCAGGTAAGTGGCTAAAGTCACTGCTAAAAGTCACAATACTGATATTTTTCTTATTTTTTATTTTTTCTATAACTTCAGGTGTTCCACAAAGTTTATAAGCAATTTCACCCACTTTCCTGCTCAAATACTCTCCTTTTTCCGGCAATTCTAAACGCAATGCTATATCCGCCTCTTTTCTTGGAATACTAACATTACGATTTGATATATCGATTTCCAGTCTAATTTCTGGGTGTCTTTTAATCAACTCATTGAGCCTGGGAACGATAAAATATTCAGCCATTGAAGAAGTCATTGAGATAACTACACTTTTTTTAGAATAGCCATCCCGATGAAAGTAGTCTGCCAGGCTTTCAACATGCTCTCTCATTGGCGATGTTTTCTGATATAAGATTACCCCCTCCACAGTTGGTAAATAACCGTCTTGTGTGCGATCAAAAAGACGATTTTTCAAAGTATACTCAAGGCGCTCAATTCGTCTGGATACTGTTACGTGGTTTACTTTCAATCTTTGTGAAGCCGCAGAAACTGTCCGGCACTCAACTAACGCCGTAAAGAATCTCAAATCATCCCAATTAATATCATCCATAAGTATATTCTTTTCTTAAGAAACAGAATATAAACCATAACACTAATAAATAAATTTTCATAATAGTAAGAGTTTGCAATCTTAAAAAACTTTTTTGCACTTCTAATCTGCAATATTTCACAATGACTTTTGGCAAGGTATTTCGTAATCTGAGTGGGTCTTATTAATCAATATAAGGAAAATATAGTGAACGCCCCTAAGACATTACTCGAAATTATCGGAATACCAGAAAAGAAACTCGATTGGAATAAGGCTGCGCTCGTGCTAATCGATTTCCAGAAAGAATATTCTGATGGCGTTTTATCATTAGGTGAATCAGGTCAAAAAGCCGTCACCAACGCGGCTAAGCTGTTAACACATGCCAGAAAAAACAATGTTCCTGTCTTTCATGTTGTCCATCATGCCAAACCCGGTTCCGCTATATTTGATCCGCTCAAAGATAAATCATGTTTGATTAAAGACGTCGAAGCAAACAGTGAAGAGAAACTGATCACCAAGTCACTACCTAGTTCCTTTTACGCTACAGAATTAAATGACTTGTTATCACAGACGTGCCGAAAGCAACTTGTCTTAGCGGGTTTTATGAGCCATATGTGTGTTACTGCCACAGCCATTAAAGCATTAGAGTTAGGGTATGAAAATTTTGTCTGTGTTGATGCCTGCGCGAGTCGTGACCTGAAATATATTGATGGTTCACTCATTAATGCAGAGTCAGTACATCGAACTGCAATGGCGGCACTGAATGATCGGTATGCGACCTTAGTCCATTGTTCTGATGTGATTAGCGCATCGTTTTAGGCAATAGATATTTCAATCGATTTGTTATAGAAGTAATTTTTCAATCATTGTTGGCAGTGCCAAAGATAATCAATGTTATCCTGTTTTAGCACTGCCTTAAATAACCATGATATGAAATACAAAAACAAAAAGGGCATATTAGCCCCTCCTGCTGTTTTTCGTACTTACCTTATAATAGAGTTGGAATTAGGCAATAAGAACAGTTGTTCTATATTGGCAGGTTGAAAACTGGGTTGCAGATACTCATAGGTACTGCCAACATCAGGGAATGAAGCCATCGCTTCTCCCAGCTTCGCCAAACTCGGAATTTCCGCCTCTGAAACAGTGGTAGTGGCATGAGTGGCAATGGCCGGTTGTCTACTGGCCCAGGATAAATCCATCAACACGCTATTAGTGTTCTCCTGTTTGCTAATGCGCTTGACGAGGTGTTCCACGTTAATCGCCGACGAGGTTCCCGCCAGATTGATATGCAAATGCTGATGGGCTTCGGCCTGATTACCAAATACCTGACGCACCACTAATGCTGTTCCATTGCTGGTGTCGGTCAACATCAGGTCATCATCACGCCGATTCACGAAAACATTCTCCGGATTGGCTATCGGTAAGAGCAGACGATCTAAAGCCTGTTTTGGATCGTTATTATCGATAATCACTGTACGGTAATGCGCCCACATCTCTTCACTGAACCGATAGGTATCGTTATTGGCACCACCATATAGCACCAGACTATCGATACCATCAATGATCGGCAGTGTCAGATTATCACTGGCCACGCCTCCTTGAAGTAACAGGGACGAATTTATACGCTCCATTTTAATGAATTTATTGAGAGCTGTTACTCTATTATCATTAATCTGGTACAGTTTCTGATCTGTCTGGTCATACACATACGCTGTCTTATTTTTTGCGTTGATCCCCAGAAAACGCAGATTATCTGAAGCAGGGATGCCATTACCTGAAAATACCTGACCGCTGCCAACATCGAACCAGCCTGGCATCGTGTTATCTTGCAAGGTCAGTACCCCTTTGGCATGCCACTGATCGGCAAGTTCAGTTAATGCCTGTGACAAGTGAATCCCATTGCTCTGCTGCCACTCTTGGTCAACGCCAACTAACCGCAATGCACCATTATTAGCCCGCAATAGGATCTCGCCCTTGGTCGTGATCAGGCGCATGCCGGCATCAACCTGTTGTACCTCTTTGAGAGGCAAATCGGGCGTCAATTCATTAGCAACAGGAAGTGGTGCCAAGGCATCAAGCACATGGCCAGAGCCAAAGGCCGCAGCTAACGCATTTGTAGTCATTGCGGGTTGGCGGTATAGCTTACCGCTTTCTGGTTCGAAGAGCCGTGCAGAGGAACCATCCGCTTCGAATCCCAAGAACTGCAATGATTTACTCTGTAGTTCCGCCGAAGCCACTATCACCTGTCCATTGTGATACCACACCGGCAGCAGGCTCTTGCCATCGGTGCCCTTAACCCCGAATACCGCCAAAGTGGCTCTGTTATCCGTGACGTTGGCCAAATCCTGCCACCAGTGGGGGCGCCCTTTGAGCCAATGCTCGTTGACCGCTTCGTAGTTAAGCTGCCCAAGTGCATTAAGTTGAGCCACACGCCCATCCTCAGTGATGGCGAGCAAGCTACCGTTCAGGTTGACTACGTTAGCTAATGGTGGCGTATTAACACGCAATGCTGTGGGATGGTTGGCGTCAATAACAGCTTGGCCTGGGCCTTCCTGACGGAACAAAGCTTTCTGTTTTCTGCTGTAGAAGAAGAAAACTTCTTTGCCTGCGAGGCCTGCGGGATCAGGGATGTTGCCTGCTAACACCAAATCGGCCGGTATTTGCCAGGCGCTGCGGGTCTGTTCATGCGCTGCAAAATGCCAGGTTTGATCCGTCGGTGGTGCCAGATTCGGCTTGATCAGCGTCCCATCGTTGGTACGTATCCAGTAGCGGTGCGCCGCACCTACCGCATCCATGCCAAACACAGTGACCAGCGCGGCTTTGGTCGGTTTGATCAGCCGTGCGTCCAGCGTATACCTCGATGTCTCACGCTGAGTACTATTATTCTTGTAGCCTTGGAGTATAGCTTCAAGCACGTCACCATGTCGGTCGGTACTTGCCAAACGCTGGAGCAACTCATCATCCCCCACTGCGCTGACTAACTCCATTCGGTCACCGAGGACCCGATATCCCAGTTCCGCTTCTCGCTCTTTCAACTGATAATGGCGTGCCAGATAGACAGCATCCCCTTCCTGCCATAGCCGACTGATTTTGCCTGCATTATCGTTAAACCACGGCACAAACTGCGCGTCGATCTGCCCGGTGGTAATATCTACCCGCCACGCTACTGCGTTATCGGCGTCGTAGAAATAGGCATGGTCACCCATCACAGCACCCAGTTGGGCATGTTTGGCCTGTTCATGGCTGGTATCGGTGAATATCATCCGCTCCTTAGCCACGTCGTAGAAAGCTCGGCCAACATCACGCCCATTGTGACGGTAGTTCTCCACCACCACATATTGTCCGTGCAACTGATGCGCCTTAGCCAAATCACTCAGATGCTGCTCGATTTGCTGGCCCGATACTTGCCATTTGCTTGCATCTTCTCTTACTACTTGCGTTGTCAGGTTGGAGAAGTCAACTTCACTCACTTCGTTCTTGCTGTTGACCACCAGCACCTGCCCGTTCTGGGACGGATCGAGTTCAACCACCACCCCACCGACGACCAGTTGGTTCTTGGAAACGCTGATCGTATCGTTGGCAAGCTGGCTGCTATCGATGATCCAGCGTGACGGTAATGTGTCACTACCGTTCGAGTTTGCAACATCGCTCACAAGCTTCACACTCGTTCCTTCGTTCAGCCCGATCAGGTATTCACCACCTGCCCCCTTGATCTCATAATGCAGGTAACCATACAGTTCTTTGGGCAGCTCAGGCACGATCAGTTTCCTGTTGCGCGGGTCGAGCACCACTTCGATCGGGGTCTTCACATATTCCTGATGGAGCCGACGGATCGTAACCTCCCCCGGAAAGATGTAGAAGTCGTAATCAAAGCGCTTATGCTCTTCTAGCCGGCGGATCACATCGAACCCCGTATCGTGACGTGTCGTTGCACCGGGGAGCTGCATGTATTCGTATCTGATGAAGGACTTGGGTGTACCCGGCAGGATGAGCACATTGCTGTCGCTGTGATCGAGTGTATGGGAGACATCCTTGTAACCGATTCCACTACGCACTTCGATCGCCTGGCTGCGGTCATGAACCATCTTTGGAAAGTCACCAATCCAGAAGAAGTAATTGATTTTCCCCGACCCCGTAGAGCCTGAGTGGGTGCGATAAATATATTGACTGTCGAAATCGATCTGACTATTGCGCAGATCCAGCGTCTTGATCACCGCACCGGCGAGTGGCACCAGTACCTTTTTCTCGCTGTCATACCGATAGCCATTGCCCTTGTAAGCTTTATCAAGCATGTCGAAATAACCGCCCACTGCTTTGGCATCCTCGGCAACCGCCCCAAAGGCTTGAGCCAGTGCCGTAAAGCCCACTGCGAGCCCGCCAAGGATCACCCCCGCACCACCAAGTACAGCCGCGGTTGTCGAGGCACCGACCAGCCCGGCACCTACTCCAGCAGCACCAGTCACAAAACTGGCTGAATCGAACGCCAACTGCGTGCCGAATACCGCTTTCTGTGTATCAGTTTCAGCATGAGCCAGTTCATAGGCATCCAATCCAACAAAAGCGCCGCCAAGAAGCACGCCCATGCCTTCGTTAACAGTATGAGCCAGAGCGGAAGAAAACGTGTTGAGCGAAGTTTCAGCCACCACCACTTCGCCGCGCAACGCTGTACGTACCAATTCGGTCACTTTGGTTACGTCGTTCACGCTACTGTGAACCATTTGAGCGTAGTTAAGGTAACTGTGGACTTTCAGCGCGGTAGCCAAATCAGGTGAAACAATCCCGTGTGCCGCATCGTGGCGATTCTTGTCGGCAAACCACTGGATCAACGTCTGTACCGCAAATCCGGCGTTCAACCCATCAACCGGAGAGGCCTCACCTCCTCCATTGAGCCGTAGTTGACCCTGTTCGAGGGTGAAATGTTTGCCCAGAGTGAGCATATGTTCATCGACAAAGCGGCGGAATTCAACAAAAGTCGCATCGTTACTGTTCACCCACTGCGTCTGTTCAAGGTTCTCACGATTGATGAATTGGACACGGTAACGACCTTCACCCTGTTCCTCGATATTGCCAATCACCGGTATCCAGCGCTGATCAAGTCTATTTTCCTGAGCAAGCCTTGTCATAGCCTGATCGAATTTATCCCCCCACTGCTCAGTATCAAGGGTCGCTAATGCGGTATGTAACTGGGTATCTTCGGCAATTTTCACTTGAGCATTGACCGTTTGCTTAACCCATTGTCGTTGCTCTATAACAGTGGCTAGTTCGTCGGGACGAGTCAAGTCAGCGACATCCAAGCCATTGCCCACGGGTACTCTTGCCATCTTATCGGGATCGATCTCGACCAGATTGAAGACAGGGACAGACTGACTGCCGAGCGAGCCATAGTAAACAGCCATATTGCGCTTCACCAGATGTTGCTCCATGGCACGGGAAAAGCTGGCAGCATTGTCAAAGGCAAAAATCCCGACATTGGGATCATAGAAATAGTAACGGCGCCCTTCTGCTCTGACGGTACATCCCACCAGCATAGAGTGATTCCGGGTATTGAGAGCGAATATCGAGGTTCCGGTTTTTCCTTCTAATAGGGAGACAACCTCAGATAAGGTCACTTGCCCCCGCATCGTTGACGCTTGCACGGCTTCAACGTTGGAATGCAACCTTATCAAACTGTTTTTTAGTAGTGTGGAACTGCCCGCCTGAGGAGAAGCAGCGGCGAAAAACAGTTTTTCCACCAGACTGTTGATACCTGCCTCGCCATTACTGGCCAGCGCCACCGCCATCGCCCTGACCAAAGGATAGCAACGGCCACCAGATACGTCTCCCACCAACGACAAGTAAAAATTTTGCGGCACCAGACGACTAAAGTTGCTACCCGCCTGCTGAAAATCTTCACTGAATATCGCGGTTTGTTTTAGTATTTTGTCAATGTACTCGGCTCGGCTGGTTTCAGTGATATGGCTGCTCAATGCCCCCCGTTGCTTGGGAGTAAGAGGACTGTCAAGAAACAATTTTTTCATTTCCAGAGCCGACATTTTATCGTTAAAACCGGGAATGCTGATATCCTGAAAATCACGCAAGCCATCAAAAAACTCAGTATTCGCCCCCCTTCGCTGATACGCTTCGACGATAGCATAACGTTCGCCCAAACTGCCGTCGCGTTCCTGACCACCACCTTGAATAGAGGTATCATTCATTTTCAACACGGCATCTATGCCCTCCTTGGACTTGATCTGCTGCCATAACCAACTTTGTTCGACGGAGAACACTTCACGCAATACTGAGTCGTATTGTTCCTTATAGAACTCCAGCGTGATATTGAGCTGCTTTATCTGTTGGTCAATCAAGGCATCTCTGGTACTACGCTGACGCTGATAAAGCTCGCTACGTTTATCCACCAATTGCTGAGTGTCCGCCGTGATCTTGGCCTGAACCTTATCACGCAATTCAATCCACGCCGCAATCGCTGGATGATGAGGAGAAAATGCACCCTCTTCGTATACACCATCGGAAACCCCTTCCACGAATACTTCGAGCAAGCCATCAATTTTTTTGAGTTTTTGATGGATTTTCTCACGGTAATCAGTGAATTGAGTCTGATTACGCTCAGTGACTTGACTATCGGCGGCCTGAATCGATATTGGTTCTTCGCCACTGCGTAACTTCGGCCAAAGCAGATAGCCGTCTCGCTGGTATTCCTGGCGCTGGAACACCAATTGCCATTCACCATTAACGTACTGCATGTAAGCCGCCGCAAGACCTTCGGCGGTATCTGCCACTTGATAATCCTGATAATCCACAGCCATCACCACGTTGTCGTACAGCAATGAACTGTTGACCCGGCCGTCGTGGTAAACTCGGTAAGTATTATCATCCAGATTAGTCACCACAACCGAACATCCCGACAATGTTCCAGTAAACAAAAAACTCCCCGGAACCGCATGCTTAGGAATATCCACATAGGCCGGCAACGCATTGGCCTGATTCGCCCCATTGTAACCGAGGAAATACGCTGGAACGCTGCTCTCAGTAATATCATTTGTGCTTATCGCATCAGAGTATTCAACCTCATATAAACCAGTCTTAACTTTCACCAACTTGGCACGTCCCTCTGCCGGCAGTTGCCCCGCTCTAACCAATGTTTCTGCACTGATAGTGTTAGATTTAGCGAATGCGACTGGATCGATGGCAAGCTGCTGGATATCGGCGCTACCCTGACGAGGCTCGCTTCCACCACTCATGGATACTAACCCACTTTTGAGTTCACGATCCCGTGCCGCTTGCGCTAGCAGAGCTGGATTGGAGACATCGATATTCGGTTTGCGCGGCATTTCTTCAAGCGTCGTTTGCGCGGATACAAGCAGCGGTTGGTTACTGTTATTGGGCATGACAATTCTCCTTACTTAAAAAATCCTATTTTCCTACTGATGCTTTTACGGGGTTACAACATCGATAACAGCCAAGGGCAGATGGCAACGCATCAGCAGATATCATTGCCTCATCGATCGTAGTACCCATCACGTGATTCTATTCTCATGTTGCTGGAAGAAGACGTATTAATAAAAAGGGTAATAACCCATATTAAGATCAGAAGAGTTAGGTCAAGATCATCTAACGGCATGAATCTGTATTGATAATTATTATCAGTAACGATTATTCTTATCAATTATTATTTTTGAAAATAATTTTCTTTATATATCAAATAATTAATTTATCACAATCCTGTTTGTTATCGATTTGTTTTTGTTTTCGTTTATTTTATGTATCTAAATAATATATGGGTAGTAGCAACTATGTTGTCAGACACCAATAATTATCTGATCCCTTTCGTTCTAACTGCCAATGACAGAAAAGCATAAGTCAGCAATAATCATCATGCTCTGCTACAGGAGGCTATATAACATGTCCTTGTACCAATTAGATTGAATAATATGATTATGATTAAACAACGATTGAACGCTCTTCTTCATTATATTGATGAAAATATCGATATACATATGGACGGAGAAAGTCTGAGTAGTATTGTGGCTTGCTCTAAGTATCACTTTCACAGATTGTTTTCCGCAACTTATGGTATTGGTGTTGCTGCATATATCAGGCAAATTCGATTGAAGAGAGCTATTTATGATCTGGCGTATAACAATAGTTCAGTCATGGATATTGCTCTTGCGTGTGGATATGAAAGTTCTGAGGCATTCTCCAGGGCATTCAAAAGTTCAGTTGGTCAAAGTCCTATTGAGTTCAGAAAAAAACCTGATTGGTCTATCTGGTACAGCCATTACCAAATCATAAATGATATTAGGACTAAAGTTATGAATGAGAAATTATCTCCTGTTGAAGTAAAAGTCGTCAATTTCCCGGAAACCTCCGTGGCAATCATGGAGCATAAAGGTTCGCCATCAACTATTGGCAATACAATTAGAGAGTTCAAAGAATGGAGAATAAATCATAAATTATCCCCAAAGCGCAATCGAACTTTCAATCTTGTTTATGCAGATCCCGTAAACATTGATCCGGAAGAATACCAATTTGATTTATGTGTGGAAGTTTCGCCAACGCTTGACGTTAAGAATTCAAAAATCAGACTAAAAACGATTCCGTCAGGAAAATGTGCTTATATTAGATATACAGGTTCAGATGACAGAATAACCAAGATAGTCAACGACTTGTATACCAAGTGGTTACCAGAGCATAATCAAGAAATTCGGGATTTTCCACTGTTCTTTGAACGAGTAAAATTGTTCCCGACGGTGACGGAGGCCGAGGCTGTCACTGATATTTATCTGCCTCTGGTGTGACTTTGACTGCTTTTACCGCAGAATGGAGGCGTTCTCATACGTTACGCAGGGCTTGTTTGGGCGCAATATTTTTGCGCCTCATGATTTCTTTTCAATTCCCACCTAACTGTTGATGGATCTTGATTGAGTGACATTACAATAAAACATTGTGTAAAATCGGCTTCTTTTAAGCAGAAAATCTGATATTTTTCTATTTCGTTCGGTCAGTTGTGTATAGGCCATAGTACATTTTTTTAGCCAGAAAGATGCCTACTATATCAACTGACCACCTTTCTTAGAAATTGCACTTATTAGTTGAATCTAAGTAACATATAGAGATGTATTTTTCATCAAAACAATCCAACGAAATATAGTTTACTAATGGAAATATTTTTCACACACTTAGTTCTGTTTTTAAGAGGAAAGAGGAATTATAATTAGATAACAGATCACTTTTCTTCTGTTAAATAACAGAAGAAAACCAAAAAAACATCAAGTGCTAAACGTCAGTCCATGAAAAATCTTTACAATTATTTCACAACATGGTTTTAGCGATTTTTCAATCAATCTCACTACTCACTTTGGAAGGAGAATATTAAAATTATTACTTATGATTATAACCAAAACCATAAAAAATGAATTACGTAAAAGTTTCAAATTAAAATTATTTTTATGTTAAAATATAATGTTAAGTCACTATTTTTGAATAAAAATCCCACAAAAGTCCTATAAAATTCTTGTGGTTATTTATTTTATATTAAAATAAATTTCCCTGGTGATGCCCTAGCCGGGCGCTACATTTTTGTACAAAACAAAAGGGAGCAGATAGCTATTACGGAACGGTGAATTTCGCATTCTCCTGTCTCCCTTAATATTAAGATAAGCATTTCTATCTAAATTTAAATAGGTGAAAAACACTCTTGAAATTAAACTAAAAAAATGATAACGGATAGGTTAGTGGTATTAGTTTCAGTTATAAATAATTATATCTAAAATTATTGTCTTGAGGTGTCTTCAAAAGATGAAAATGCACATTACCGATACTCCAAATTCACAGGATGAAGCCTATGTAATCCAAAAGCTCTGGGCACATAACCAACAATATAGCGATGTAGATATACGCCCCTTATTTCTCACTATCACTGATGAAGATAATCAAATTATTGCGGGTCTTATTGCTAAAACTTGGTGGGGAGGTCTTGAAATTCAATATCTCTGGGTAGATAAAAAATACCGAAAAAAAGGATTCGGAAAACAGCTTATGTTACAAGCCGAAAAAGAGGCATTAAACAGGCATTGCCATATGGCTTATGTCGATACTTTTGACTTTCAGGCCAGAGGATTTTATGAAAAATTAGGTTACAAAGCTTATGGGGAACTTGGTGGGTATTCTCATAAATACACTCGTTTTTATCTCACGAAAAGTATTCAACATATCTAATCCTGTGAGATAAGAATGAATTTGCCCTACAACGATAATAATTCCTATCTAAAGGGATTAGTCGCCATGATGGAACATCTAAGTGAGCCTTGGGGAATAAAAGATTTAGATTCCCGCCATATTTACATGAACAAGGCCGCATACCTCTACACTAATACTCCCATAAATTTTGATATAGAGGGAAAGCTTGATAATGAGTTTCCTGCTGATTGGGCTGAATTAGCTGAAGACCTAACAGAACATGACAAAAGAGCCGAAGAATTTCAAGATAGGGTTTCTGTCATAGAAACCCATTATTGGTATGGTAAAGATAGCCTAACACCATTCATTAGTGAAAAGTTTCCGGTATATAACAATGATAAAGAATGTATTTGGATAGTATGGAATGCCAAGCCTCTAAATACATTGTCACCTTTACAATATATCAACCAGCAGAAACCCAGTATCTTAACAACGGAAATCGATACCAAACTGTTTACCAAAGCTGAGATGGATATCATTTTTTTTATGCTGCACCGCTTTTCAAATAAGGAAATGGCCAAAATATACAATGTAAGCAACAAAACCATAGAAAACAGAATATATAACATCTACCAAAAAGCTAATGTCCATTCTCTCCAACAACTTGAAGAGTTTTGTCGACATTTACATCTGGACAACTACATCCCCGGACGCCTAATAGAGAAAGGCATTCTCTTTATCTGAACTCCATCAAGGAATCACGAAATATTATGGTTAAAATTGAAGACTATCCATTGAGCCGAGTGCCACAAACACAACGTGTATCAATGTTAAGCGTGGCTATCGTTCATATGGGCATGTTGACAGCATTAGATCAATTTATGCTTGGCGCTGTACTTGGTGACTCTATGGCGCTTATTGATGCCTTTATCGCCATTTTCATCGGCAGTTTGCTCTTTGGCATTGTCACATTCGGGCTTGGCTTCGCAGGAATGCGCGAAGGCTTATCCGGCAGCCTATTGGCTCGGTGGTGCGGTTTTGGCCGCATAGGATCAGTATTAATTGGTTTTATTGTCGCAATCAGTTTATTAGGCTGGTTTGGTATTCAAAACGCTATTTTTGCCCATTCCCTTAACTTTGCTACTGGCGATAAACTCGGCTTCGTCTGGGCTGCGGCACTCTCCGGCACGTTGTTAACAACGCTGGTCGCCTTTGGTTTTAAAGCATTGCGCTTTACCGCCAGAATTGCAGTTCCCCTGTTTATTCTGCTGGTTGCTTATATCTCCATTACCGTGCTATCCGGAGGATCAGGGCAACCGCTACATGAAATCATTAGGTTACCTCATTCTGGTGATACTTTGTCCATTAGTTCAGGTATCACAATTGTCGTGGGAGGTGCGATTGTTGCCAGCTTAATGACCCCTGATCTGACCCGCTACACCCAATCAGGTAAGCATGTTTTTGGGATCACCTTGCTGACCATTATTGCAGGGGAATTTGTGATTAATGGCTTGGCGATTCTGATCGCAAAAGCCCTGAATACGTCAGATGTTGTCACTATCATGTCACAAGTCGCAGGGGGAGCGGGGCTCCTGGTTGTTGTTTTCTCCACATTGAGAGTCAATGATCTGAACCTGTATTCTTCATCATTAGGCATTATCAATGCTGTAGAAGGGATCACTGGTAAAAAACTTCATTATCCTCCAACGACTTTAGGCATTGGAATATTCGGAACGCTACTTTCTATTCTCGGTATTCTGGATCGGTTTGTGGATTTCCTGACGGTGTTGGGCGTTGTTTTCCCGCCCATTATTGGGATTATGTTGGTGGATTACTATATTCTGCGCTCCTATCGCAAGATATTGGATGAGAGCCGAGAACACGGCACACTTCCATATGAAACACCAACGATTGGCTGGGCTGCCATTATTGCCAGCGTGATCGGCAGTGTGATTGGATTAATAACCGACTGGGGTGTTCCAGCCATTAATTCGCTATTGCTGGCGAGCTTAACCTATGGGTTATTTAAGTTAGTTTGTAAGCGCTCTTAGCATAATGGATCTATGATGTTGCTCCCCAAATGGGGAGCAACACTTAATGGTTAGCATGTTTTTCTGCATATCCTTTGCCGTTAACCCATTGATGATCTTTTTCCCATGAGAATAACCATTTGCGTGTCGGACCCGCCATGACATTCAGATAGTAACTGTCATAACCCGCAATGGTCGCCACGGGGTGATACCCTTTTGGCACCATGACCACATCTTTGTTATAAACCGCCATTGTTTCATCCAGTGAGCGGTCATCGGTATAGACTCGCTGTACACAAAAACCCTGCGGTGGGTTCAAGCGATGGTAATACGTCTCTTCCAGATAGGTTTCCTGCGGCGGGTCATTCGTATCGTGCTTGTGGCTAGGATAGGAGCTGGTGCATCCTTCGTCTGTATAGACTTCAACAACCAGTAGACTATCCGCCAGTTGATCATCTGGCAGGATGTTGTGAACATAACGTCGATTATTGCCATTACCGCGCTGTTCAGCCCCAATATCTTGTGGCGTGATTAAACGGGTGAGATAACTTCCTTTTCCTTTTGCCTGACATACCGCCAACTCAAGTTGAGTTTCGGCAATAATTTCCATCACTTCATCGGGAGCAACATAGACGGCATAAGGCTTTTTGCGCTCGAACGGACTCATGCGCTCCCCTATTTTCTCAAACCGTTGCTGAGGCGTCACTATTGTGGCTTTTCCTGCCACCAGCACCAGACACGTTTCATTTTCTGAGGCGGGTAAGGTAATGAATTCCCCCGCATTCAGCTCATAAACCGCAAAATGAACATATCCCCAGTTGGCGATTTCCGGCGTAATATGTTGTGTTCGTTTATCCTGATCCGGTGCACGGTATTTTGACAGTAGTTTAGACATTTAGCTTCCTCCCAATCTCCGCGTTTAAATCAATCCCGCTTCTCTGGCAAATTTATGCAAGTTGCGATACCCCATTGTGGCATAAGTCAGTGGATGAGCGACGGCGGGATCTTGTTCTGCTTCAACCACCAACCAACCGTGATAGTTATTCGCTTTCAAGATCGCAAAAAGGGCCGGATAATCGACGCAACCGTCTCCGGGGACAGTAAAAACACCACTCAATACCGCATCAAGGAAACTGGTTTTACGGTTTTTGATATCTTTTAACACGTCTGCGCGGATGTCTTTACAATGCACATGATTAATACGTGTGCACCAACGTTTTGTCACTGCCAATGGATCTTCTCCCGCAAAGGTCAGATGCCCGGTATCCAATAACAAACCCACTTCCTCACCCGTATGCTCCATGAGGTTATCGATATCTTCCGCACTTTCAATCACTGTTCCCATGTGATGATGATACGCAATCTGTACACCTTGCGACCGAGTATAACGGGCAAATGCTGTTAGCTTTTCGCCATATTCTTGCCAGCGCTCTACCGGAAACAGTGGACGAAGATATACGGGTTTATTCTGATTGCCATGAATGCACTGTGTCACTTCGGCAAACACCATCACAGTTGCCCCCAGTTCACGCAGCAGAGTCAAATGTGGCTGAACTGCGGCAATTTCTTCTTCAACACTGCGTGTCAGCAGCTCACCGGAGTACCAGCCAGACACCAGTTTCAAATCATGGGCGGCTAAAATAGGCGCCAGGATCTGTGCCTGACGAGGGAATTTATTGCCCAGTTCAAACCCCGAAAATCCTGCTTGTCGCCCTTCTGTCAGGCAAGTTTCCAACGGTGTTTCTGCGCCTAAAGATGGCAAGTCATCATTGGTCCATGTCAGGGGATTAATGCCAAGTTGAACAGCCATAAGGGTTCTCCTGTAAGATGAAAAAGTGATGTTCTGTGTTAGCTTTGCTATCCACGCTGACACCAGTAGTTAATCAAATTGTGATAGTTAGTTTTTATTTTCAGGATCAGCGTTTCCTCATCAATTTCTCCTGCCAGCCATTGCAGTGACGGCTGACCAAATAGTGTTCTTCCAACAGCAAAACCTTTGACGATTGATTTACCTGCCGCCGCATTGAAACTGGCCTTCAAGATGGCTTCAGGTGCATCAAGGCCAAGGATCACAACTCCGCGGCAGTGAGGATCATACTGTTCGATTAATACAGCGATCTGATCCCAAGTGGCTGATTGCATTGGTGGTAATTTCCACCAGTCTGGTTTAATGCCAAGATTGTAAAAACGCTGGAGCGCACGCAGATAAAGCGCATCAGAATGGGGCATATCGGTTGGCAAAATAACTTCCAGCAATAATTCATGGCCGGATTGACAACAGGCAGCATAGACTTCCTGTATGGTTTTTTCCTGTTCCAAACGCAATGGAGGGTTATCTTCTGGATGAAAGAACACTAAACATTTCACAATATGTTCCCGCGGCCAACTCACTAGCTGGGAACCAATATCACCGTGTTCGAGGCAAAGCGGCCGGGAGCCGGGCAGTTCAATCGGACGACCAATCCATAACCCCTTCCCTGTTGCGGCATTCAGTACATCTTGGCCGAAACGGCTGTCACACAATATCCCCGCTTTTCCTGCCAAATGGGCTTCTGTGCTGACTTCCTGACAGGCACTGAACAACAGTTTTTTCAGTTGTGGAATTCGATCGAGACTGGCATTCACCTTGCGTGCCATTTCGACAAACTGGATACGATGATCAAATGCCATGATACATAATTCATCCCATTGTTTGTGACGGCTGCCAACCCGATGCAGGTGATTGAGATGTGAATCTAAATCAGGGCGAGGTACTGCTGTTGCTCGCATCAGATAATTATCCAACTCCGTCTTATCTGGCATGGCGGGGGCACATCCATGACGGGAAACAACCAAAGCGCCACAGGCATTGGCATAAGTGCAAGCCTGTTGCCAACTTTCGTTATTCAGGTAGCCGCGCAACAAACCAGACATAAAGGCATCCCCCGCCCCCAAAACGTTCAGGATTTCTACCTTGACGCCTTGTATCGTGATCCCCTCATCTAAGGTATTGGGAATATTGGCAGTGAATACCGAACATCCCAATGCACCACGCTTGCAAACTAATGTTGCAGCCGTCAGTGCCCGTACCCGATGCAAGGCTTCAACCGTATCCGTAGAGCCGCCAGCAATATGAAACTCTTCTTCGGTTCCCACAATCAAGTCAAATTGGGAGAGCACTTCCTGCAATTGCGCTGTCACTTGCTCTGAGGCGATATAGCGGGTTTCACCGTCACCCAGTGAAGTCAATCCCCACAAGACCGGGCGATAATCGATATCAATGACGGTCTTGACACCATTTCGGCGGGCATAAGTCAGTGCAGTCAAAACAGCATCACGCGTTTGTGGGTGGGAAAGGTGGGTTCCGGTGATTGCCAGACAACGGGCAGATGCAATATAGTCTTCGCTGAAATCATCTTGGGTAATAGCCATATCAGCACAATTATCGCGGTAAAAAATCAGCGGGAAAGTTTCATTATCTTTAATGCCGAGCAAAACTAACGCAGTTAACCGCTCTTTATCGGTGATCAGATGGCTGGTATCACAACCAACCCGCTTCAACTCTTCACGCAGAAAGCGTCCCATATGTTCATCACCAACCCTTGCCAGCATTGAGGATTTTAATCCCTGGCGCGCGGTCCCATAGGCTACATTTCCTGATGATCCCCCTAAATATTTGGCAAAACTTCCCATGTCTTCCAGACGGGAACCGATTTGTTGACCATACAGATCAACTGCGATACGTCCCATGCAGATAACATCCAACTTTTTATGTCGCTCATTATGTTGCTTATGCTGTTCCATTGATTCACCTCTTACCGGCAACCGTATTTGCTACCGCCAGACGCTTAAATAACGCCTTGCCTGTCTGATAGAAAACATAACCCAAGATACTGACCACAAATACATAATAGAGTGCCATCACATAAGCAGGCACGTTTTCGGCAAGGAAAACATACATGGAAACGACAGCCAAAGTAATTAACAACCCCGCCGGTTTCACCATCGACCAAGGTGTAATATCCACCTGTTCTGTATACACTTCCTGATAAGATTCGGCAGGGAAAAAATAACCAATCGTCAACATAAAGATGATGTTCAGCACAAACAGAATGCCAACCAGATGGAAGAAGTGAATATTGACGTTCAGAATAAAGTTACAAATGATGTAAGCCGACATACCGAACAATAGCCCCAGTTTCGCCGCAATCGGGGGAACACGTTTTGTCATCAGCCCAACCAGAACCACACTGAGGATCGGGGCATTGAACATCCCTTGTAGCTGCTGGAGTAAGTAAAACAAGCCTTCAGGTGCATGAGCGACAAGTGGGGCAATAATCATCGTTGCTAATGCCAGCCCTACACCCAAATATTTACCCGCGGCCACAGCCTGCGCTTCAGTGGCATTCGGGTTCCGTGGTTTGTAGATATTGACGGTAAATAGTGTCACGGAAGCGTTCAACCCACCGCTAAATGTCGAGAATACCGCTCCCACAACGACCGCCGCAAAGAAGCCAACCAGCACCTTAGGCAATACCAGTTGCACTAACGCAGGATAAGCGTTATCTGGATTATCTATTTGACCGTTGAAAATATGAAATGCAATGACTCCCGGTAAGATAATGATGGAAGGGATAATAAGTTTAAATAAGGCGCACAACATGACACCTTTTTGCCCTTCCGCCAGATTCTTGGCGCCCAATGATTTCTGCACAATGGATTGATTGGTACACCAGAAAAACAGGTTAGAGACAAGCAACCCTGTGAACAGGGTCGAGAATGGCACAAGCGAATCTTCACTGCCAATGGAATTGAACTTCTCTGGATGAGCGTGATAGACATCAGTTAACCCTTTCCACGCATTACCATCTCCCACATACAATAGCGCAAACACCGTGACCATCAGGCCGCCTACAATCAAGCCAACGCCATTTAAAGTATCGGCAACTGCAATCGCTTTGATCCCACCAAAGATAGCGTAAATCGCGCCCAATCCTCCCACTCCCCAAACCATGATCCAGAGCGCCGTGGTTTTATCGATCTGAAAAACCTGGGAAACCTGAAACAGACTTTCCAGTGCAATAGCTCCTGTATATAGAACAATAGGTAATAGTGAGATCACATACATCGCCAGAAATAGGATTGATGTAATCAGCAAGGTATTTTTATCAAACCGGCGTTCAAGATATTCCGGGATGGTCGAAATGCCTAATTTTAGATATTTTGGCAAGAAGTAAATAGCGAACAAGACAATCGTTAAAGCCGCAATCACTTCCCACGCCATGACAATGAATCCGGTTCTGAACGCCAATCCATTCAGACCGACCAGATGTTCTGTAGATAAATTCATTAATAACATGGAGCTGCCGATATATATTCCGGTCAAGGAACGTCCGCCGAGGAAATAACCTTCGGTTGAAGCACTTAACTGTTTGTTTCGTGTCTTATAATAAGCGAACCCTGCGACCAGTAGGGTAAAACCCATAAAAGAAAGAAAAGTTGACATATCTCCTCCACTCTAATTAACCGTTTTCAGACAGTAATAAGCCGACAGGAAGCCCCTGTTTTTATTTGTGGAAATGATGTAACGTTTATATGCCTTTCATCTTTCAATTTGCGGCTTTATTAATTGCACAGCAATTTGAAATTACTCAGGGATAAAAACGGCCTGCTACTGTTATGGTTGCTGGAACTGATAGTTTTTTTTATGAAATAAATGTTCCAGCAACGCTTGTTCTTGAATTTTATCGTGATAGTTTGATTTCTTTACCAGATTGCAGGGATTCAAGTGCCTTATCTGCGAGGTATAAAGCCCGTTCGCCATCAATACCGCTAGTCTCAGGAATGGCTCTGCCAGCCATAACATCGACAAAATGACACCATTCCGCAATGTAGGCGTCACGGTAACGTTGCAGGAAAAAATGTTCTGGCTTAGCGGCGGTACAACCACTTTCTCCCCAGAATTCCACACTGTTTTCCTTAATATTTCCGGCTGTCAGCAGACCTTTCTCACCATGCAGTTCTAAGCGTTGATCATAACCATAACCAGAGCGACGGCTGTTAGTAATGGTTGCCATTGCCCCCGATGGAAATTTCATCACAATAAATGCAGTATCAATATCGCCCGCCAGACCTATGGCAGGATCAACCAAGTTGCTTGCCTGAGCGTAAATAGCACAGGGTTCCTCTCCCACGATAAAACGTGCCATATCAAAGTCATGAATGGTCATATCCCGAAACATTCCACCAGATACCCGCACATATTCTACGGGTGGAGGAGAAGGATCACGGGAAGTAATAAGCAGAGATTCGACTTTACCAATGACGCCGGCATCACACAGGTTTTTCAGCCGACGAAATTGGGGATCATAACGACGATTAAATCCGACAAGCAGAGGAACCTGACACGCTTTTACCGTTGTGAGGCACTGGCGAACACGCTCAAGATCCAGGTGAACCGGTTTTTCGCAAAAGATCATTTTATTGTGCCGAGCGGCCAATTCTATCAAATCGGCATGGGTCTCTGTTGCTGATGCGATCAAGACACCATGAACATCAGGATCTGACATCGCCTCTTCAGTAGTCTGTATTTTGGCTTGATATTGGTGTGCCAATGCTTCGGCGCTTGTCAGATGTGGATCTATCACAGAATAAAGACGAGTTTCTTGATGACCGGCAATGTTAACAGCGTGAACCTGCCCAATTCGCCCGGCGCCAAATAACGCAATATTGAACATGAATGCTCCTTGATACCTTGGTCTCTGCTTTTGGTGTGAATGAAAATATACCAAATAAAACGTTTATTTCAATTTCGTTTTATTTGAAAATTTTATTTTTTAGAGCTAGCTCATAAACTTTCATCTGAGTTGCATCTTGCCGACAATTTCTTTCGTGCCCCTTCGTAACTTTGACATTTCGCTACAAACTCATTAATAGGATTAATCAAGGTATCCTTATAGTGGTGCCTACTGATACCAACAATCGCCTCAACAGCCAATCCCAGACAGCCTTTACGACCCACCTACGGCTACGAGAAACGAAAAAATTACCGATTTTTTTGTAATTAGGGTTTTTTAATAAATTAAAAAAGCTAGATTATTACTTTTCATAAAAATATTATCGAGGCTATGTATGAACGGTTTCTCAACCAATAAAATAAATTTATCTTCAAATCATAAACTTTTTGAACATGTACACGCTTTAGTGGTTAGCCAAAGAGGAACGTTATTAGCAGAAGGATACTTCTCAGGTCATGATGAATTATGGGGAGAGGATATGGGGAAGATAGATTTCAATAAAAATACTTTACATGACATAAGATCAATCACAAAAAGCATTATATCTATTTTATACGGGCTGGCTATGAAGTACAAAAATGCTCCCAATTTAAAAAGCCCTATCATTGAACATTTCCCCGAATATCGGAAAGATAATAGATTTGATCATATAAATATCGAACATGCACTTACTATGACAATGGGAATAGAGTGGAATGAAAGTTATTCTTACCATGATATTAGAAATGATGAGATCGGCATGGAATTGGCACCAGATAGGTATAGATATATTTTTTCCAAAACAGTGACAGAACGAGCCGGTGAAACATGGTGCTATTCAGGAGGAAATGTGGCTCTATTAGGTCGCATAATAGAAAAATATACGCATTGCACTTTGCCCGAATTTGCAAACGAAGTCTTGTTCACACAATTAGGTATTCATCATGTTAAGTGGCATAAAGGAAAAGATGGGGTTGCATCGGCGGCCTCTGGGTTACGCCTAACCGCAAGAGATCTATTAAAAATAGGTCTATTGATACTCAATAAAGGTCAATGGGAAGGAAAAGATATCATTCCTGCTACATGGCTCAAAGAATCCATGAAACCTCGATTTTCTACCGGAACAGATGATTATGGCTATCTTTGGTATATGGGTAAATATAGATCACCCATAAATGGGAATGAATATCATTGGCACGCTGCATTTGGAAATGGTGGGCAAATATTATTAATTATTCCTCAGCTAGAATCAATTATTGTCATTTTTAGTGGCAGATATAATAACATTGATATATGGGATAATTTATTTTTATTATTGGAAGATTTTATATTTCCAAAACTGGTGGAAAATTTTTAATTTTATCTTATTAACATCCTATTTTATTGAATTCTATTTGCTGGGTATTGCAGATCATTTGCATACGGGCTGTGCACAGAAACCGGAACGTACACACAGTACATAAGGATTTTGCCTCCAGCCCTGAACAATCGATATCCAGCATCGGTTAATACTGACGCGCCTTTTTCTCTACATATTCCCTGATTTTTTCTGCTGATGCAGTAATTTCCGGTTTATCCGCAAGCTGCGCAGTTCCTGTTCTCCACCATGATTCATAATCATGGGTCATGGTTTTCGGCAAAACTTTAATATCGATTAATGTCGCACATGGCTGTTTCTGCGCATCTTGCAAAGCAGCAATCAGTTGTTGCTCATTATGCACCCGATAGCTTTTACAACCGTAGCTTTCGGCATTCTTGGCAAAATCCACGGGTATTAAAGCACCATCTAATCTGCCGCTTTGCTGATTGCGATAACGATTTTCCGTGGCAAAACTTCCCATGCCCTGACTCATCTGCAAGTTATTGATACAACCAAATCCCGCATTATCAAACAATAGCACGGTGATCTTAATGTTTTCCTGAATAGCCGTTTGTAATTCACTGTTTAACATCAAATATGAGCCATCGCCGACCATTGCGTAAACAGGCTGTTCGGGACAAGCGAGTTTTGCTCCCAGTGAGGCAGCAATTTCATACCCCATGCAGGAATAACCATATTCAAGATGATAAGTATCAGGCACTTTCGGTTGCCAAATGCGCTGTAAATCTCCCGGTAAAGAACCCGCAGCTCCCACAATGATGGCGTCGGGTTCCAAATATTGATCCATCAGGCCAAGCACACGGGTTTGAGTCAGATTGGTTCGCAATGTTTCGCTGTACTCGTTCAGTTGATCATCCAAATGCCCTGCAATTTCAGGCTGGAATCCGGCTTGATACTGAATAGAAAACAAGCGTCCTAATTCCTGTTGCCAGGCGGCCTTTGCCTGTGCAATTTCTTGCTGCCACTCAGAACGCCATGCCATTTTTGACAATGCTTGCGCAATGGCATTCAGCCCTTCTCTGGCATCCGCCAGTACACTGACGGCATCCAGTTTGCAGGCGTCAAATTCCGCTACATTGATGGTAAGGAATTCCACTTCTGGATGTTGGAACAGTGACTTTGAAGCCGTTGTGAAATCGGTAAAACGGGTACCAACACCAATAATTAAATCAGCGTCTTTGGCAAGCTGATTCGCTGCCAAACAACCTGTCGTACCAATGCCGCCACAATTCAGCGGATGAGCAGCCACAATCGCACTTTTCCCCGCCTGAGTTTCAGTAAACGGGATATTGAACGTTTCAGCAAAATGGCGAAAAGCCTCATGAGCGTCGGAATAACGTACTCCACCACCACAAATTAACAGCGGCTTTTTCTTGCGCTGAATCAGTGCAATGGCCTCTTGAATACGCACCTGAGAAGCCGGGCGGCGTTCAATCTGGTGAATTCGTTTCTGGAAGAAGTAATCCGGGTAATCCCAGACTTCTCCCTGAACATCCTGCGGAAGACAAATCGTGACGGTGCCGGTATCGGCCGGATCGGTCAATACTCGCATGGCGTGGATCATGGCTGCCATTAATTGCTCCGGCCGCGAAATGCGATCCCAATAACGGGACACTGGACGGAAACAGTCATTGGTACTGATGGTGCCATCCCCATACTGTTCAACCTGCTGCAAAACGGGATCAGGCTGGCGGCAAGCAAAAGTATCTCCCGGCAATAGCAGTAATGGGATACGGTTCGCCGTTGCCGTCGCGGCAGCCGTCACCATATTGGCCGCCCCAGGTCCAACAGAAGAGGTGACGGCAAAAATCTGCCGACGTTTTTTCTGTTTGGCAAATCCCGTGGCAATATGCGCCATTCCCTGTTCATTACAGCCTTGATAAACGCGAAGATGCCCCGCATCCTGCTCTAATGCCTGCCCTAATCCCACCACATTGCCGTGACCAAATATCGTAAAAACACCGCAAATAAAGGGATACTCTTCCCCATCAACATGGATATATTGCTGGTTGAGGAATCTGACCAAGGCTTGGGCCATTGTCATTTTCTTCGTATTGATTGATCTGTTTTTCATGGAATAACTACTCCATCGTTGGCATCACAAAATGGCTGTCATGATGTTCCAAACGTACACTGGCCGGCCAACGGCTGGTGACCGTTTTCATGCGGGTATAGAAACGCACGCCGTCATTGCCATGTACATTCAGCGGCCCAAAAATGGAACGCTTCCAGCCACCGAAGCTATGAAACGCCATCGGGACTGGGATGGGCACATTTACACCAACCATACCCGCCTGAACGTCTTCGCTGAATTGACGAGCCGTTTCACCATCACGGGTGAAAATGGCTGCCCCGTTGCCATATTCATGCTGATTAACCAATTTCAATGCTGTGTCATAATCGGGTACGCGAACGATAACCAGCACCGGGCCGAAGATCTCTTCTTGATAGATTTTCATGTCTGGCGTGACATAATCAAACAGGGTTGGCCCCACGAAATAGCCATTTTCATAGCCTGCAACCTGATACCCTCGCCCGTCAACCCGCAATTTTGCTCCTTGCTCAACACCACTGCGAATGTAACCACAAATTTTTTCCCTATGTGGCTTAGAAATCACGGGGCCCATATCGTTTTCTTTCCCTGCGTTAATACCAGGCCCTACTGACATTTGAGCGATTTGCTGCCGGAGTCTTTCTACCAAGGTATCTGCAATATCATCCCCAACCGCCAGTACCACAGATAAGGCCATGCAACGTTCTCCTGCTGCACCAAATGCCGCCCCCATGATGGCACTTGCTGCCATATCTATATCTGCATCCGGCATCAAAATACTGTGGTTCTTTGCCCCACCCAATGCCTGGCAGCGTTTGCCGTGCGCCGATGCGGTGGCATAAACATATTCCGCAATCGGGGTTGAACCAACAAAACTCACGGCATGAATGCGAGGATCGGTCAGCAGCACATCAACAACTTCTTTATCCCCCTGCACAACGTTAAACACGCCATCCGGCAAACCCGCTTGTTGCAATAATTTCGCCAGTTCAACCGAAAGAGAGGGATCTTTTTCAGAGGGTTTCAGGACAAAGGTATTCCCCGTCGCCAGTGCAATGGGAAACATCCACATTGGTACCATGGCAGGAAAGTTAAAAGGTGTAATGCCAGCGCAAACCCCCAATGGCTGCATTAAGGAGTGGCTATCCACTCCTGTTCCGACATTAGCGGAATGTTCCCCTTTTTGCAGATGGGGGATACCACAAGCAAATTCGACCACTTCCAGGCCACGCGTTAATTCCCCCACCGCATCGGAGTAAATTTTTCCATGCTCTTCAGAAATCAGCCTTGCCAATCTGTCTTGGTTTTCTTCAAGTAATGATTTGAATTTGAACAGGATACGGGCGCGTTTCAATGGCGAAGTTTTTGACCATTCTTCAAAGGCCAGATGAGCAGATTCAATCGCATATCCAGTCTCATGAACGGTACTCAAGGCAACCTTTCGAATCGCCTCCCCTGTGGCTGGGTTGAAGATGAGTGAAATACGATCACTTTGACTATCAACGAGTTGCCCGCCAATAAAGTTTTTAATCTGTTCCATTCAGAGCCTCTCTAAATACAATTATGATTGAGCCAGTACGGATTGAACCAGCAAGTGACAATTGAATTATAAGCGTTGAATCATAGTGCTACAGATATATGAAATATAAATTTCATTTTCAATTAAATTTGAAATGGTCTTTAATTAATGTGATCAACACGCTATTTTTATGCAACTACACTCATTGAAATTTCCTTATGGGGGCATGATGTCTGCTGCATCTAATCTGCATGAACTTCAAGAACAGGTACGATCCCGTTATGGTGAATTAAGCAAACGGTTACAGCAAGTTGCAAGATATATACTGGATAATACGAATAGTGTCGCTTTTGATACGGTTGCCATTATTGCAAAAGAGGCCGATGTTCCACCTTCTACCTTGATCCGCTTTGCCAATGCCTTTAATTTCAGTGGATTCAATGAAATGAAACAATTGTTTCGCCTGAATTTGGTTGAAGAAACCGCCAGCTATACTGATCGGGCACGGCTGTTCAAAGAGCTGGATGGCGATCATCAGATACCAGAAGATCCTCAGCATATTTTGCAGGAATTTGCCCATTCCAATGCCCAAGCCATGCAGCAACTCGCAGCCCGCACCCCCGCAGAGGATTTAAGTAAGGCAGTAAATTTACTGGCGAATGCTCACAATATTTATATTATCGGCCTGCGCCGCTCTTTCAGCGTGGCATCATATCTTACTTATGCTCTCAGTCATTTGGAGTGCCGTCCCCTGTTAATCGATGGATTGGGTGGTATGTTCCGCGAGCAGATGAATATGATTGGCCCTAAAGATGTCGTGGTTTCTATCAGTTTTACGCCGTATGCCGAAGAAACGGTGATGGTCAGTGAAAGAGCGGCACAGTCTGGCGCGAAGCAAATCGTTATTACTGACAGCCAAATTAGCCCATTAGCGAGTTTCAGCGATATCTGCTTTGTGGTGAAGGAAGCACAGGTTGATGCGTTCCGTTCTCAATCTGCCACCTTGTGTTTGGTGCAGTCCTTAACCGTTGCACTGGCGTATCAGCAAGGGAATGCCGGTTGAGCGGTTAACCCCGAAATCAGCCTAAAGCGTGATCATAAAGCACATTGATCACGCCCATCATGATCAACACAACGATTAAATAATAACAAATAATTACCACTAATATTTTATAGATATTGCTTTATTTAAAATAATCTTTAATCGTTTCCAATCTACAGGTATTCTTTTCAAACAATATAGTTTAATAATGACATAACGGCATCAATGAAGAAAATAATCATAAATCAATGTATTAATAAAAAACTCTCTCCTCTGCCAGATAAAATAATCAAACTATTAGAATTTAAATCGCCATGAAGTCATGCTATTTAATATTAAGTTAATCAGATAAACTATCTGCATTACTGTTACAATCGATAACACGATAACCTGATTTTCTGCCTGTCCTTATGAAATCGAAGATAATACTTTCTGAGCCTGAACGAATAACATTGCAACAACTCGCTTTGAATCATCCCCACCGGGATATCCGTACGCGAGGAACGGGTTTGCTCATGCTTGCCAGAGGGAGCAAGCCGTCCCAGATCACCGCTGAAATAGGATGCAGTCTCCGGGTTATCTATAATTGGGTTCACATGTGGCACAATTCAGGGATAGCGGGATTATTAGGCGGTCATGCTGGAGGCCGGTATCTCGCTATGACGCCTGAAATGATTGCCACTGCGGTCGAAGCTGCCTGTGCAGAGTCCCTAACTCTCGCACGGATAGCCCAGTGCGTTGAGGCAAAGCATGGGCCCCTGCCTTGTACGCTTGAAACGCTGGCAAATACCCTGAAAAAGCAGGGGCTCACCTATAAACGCACCCGTCTATCGCTTAAAAAAAGCGCAACGAAACGGAGTTTGCTAACAAATCGCCTTGGTGAATAAAATTAAGGCTGGAGCACAGTTAGGCCATTACCGTTTGGTCTATTTTGATGAGGCGGGTTTTGCCGCATCTCCTCCGGTGCAATATGGATGGAGTCCACGGGGTAAGCCCCATGAAACTGAGCCTCAAGAGCATGACAGGCGGTCAGTTCTGGGGGCGTTAAATTACACGGATAACACGCTGTTTTACCAGACAACGTCAGGCAGTATCACGCGAGATGACGTGATTGATTTTTTAGAGCAGCTCGCCCAACAAGGGGACAACCGCCTGACATTTTTAGTGTTGGATAATGCGCGTATCCATCACGGGATTGAAGAAAAAATCAGAAATAGCTGGTTACGAGAACACAACCTGTTTTTATTCTACCTTCCCGCCTACAGCCCAGAGCTGAATTTGATTGAAATCGTCTGGAAACAAGCCAAATACCATTGGCGACGTTTTATCACTTGGACTCAGGAGACAATGGAGAATGAATTAAATACGTTATTGGGCGGTTATGGTAACCAATTTGCAATTAATTTCTCTTGAGTACTTAATAGGTTATTTCTTACAACAGTGATTATTTACCCAATTAATTTCATTATTGGCACTGATTTAACTAATCCTTTTCCCATATCACTAAAATACAGACTGAGTATGCCTGATAAAGTAAATCTCAATTCGTATTGAATGTCATTTAGCATCATAGAGGAGTATTCACATGGATAAAATTCTGGCTTCTCCATTTATTGAGTTTTTTTGGAAATCATGGGTGCTTGAACCTCACTCATATCAATGCAATATTGTTATAGAACAGAATATTAAGGGTAATTTAGATGAAGATAAATTAAAATGGGCTTTGCAAGAGTTTCTGAATCATTACCCTTTGTTTAAATACCGGATTGAAGAAGAAAACGATAAATTATATTGGAAATCTGGCTCAGACGACATTGAGTTCACTTACCTTTCTAATAATGAAGAATTATTGAATCAGTTTGCCCTGCGCCCATTTGACCTCCGAAAAGGCCCCGTGGTTCGATTTGGGTTGCTCAAAGAGGCAGAACAGCAATTTCACTTATTTATTGTCTTGCACCATATTATCGGTGACGGGCAAGGTATAGAAGAATTTTTTCACAATATCTCTGATCTGTATAACCAACGTCCTCTGCGCCATTCGCCCATGACACTGCAACAAGTAGCAGAGAAATTTGAACAAGATCACCACCTGTTAAAAGTATTGGCCAAATATAACCCAGAACAATACTGGAAAGCATGCCTGTCAGAGATGATTGACCGTAATCCATTGCCCTACTTACCTCAACAAGCGATTGGTAAGCCTGAATTCCCTAATGAATTTCGTTTCAACTTGCCATTAAAAGATTGGAAACGTCTCACACAATCTTTATCCCCTTATAAGCCGTTCCTCGTGTTTAAAACGTTGTGGGCAACATTAGTCGCCCAGTATACTGCAACCGGTAAAGCTCACCTTATCTATCCGATTGCCGTTACCGGCGGCACATCTGTTTCACTGGCCGTCCAAATCAATGCCGTTGTTTTTCCTCTGCATTTTAATGAAACGGACAGTTTTAATTCTCTCTATCAGGCGACGTTAAACTATAGCGCATCATTGAAAGCTCAACCTGACCTACGTTTTTCCAGTTTACCCACATTTCAAGCTGTGCCTTCCTATCTTGTTAATAAACTCAATGTCGGTATCAATCAGGCCAGCTTTAGGGATATCAATCTGGAATTAGACGGTTGTGAAGTCAATTACGGTAACCGTTTCAATAATGATTTAACAGCTACTGAGTGGATACTGGAATATCATTTGGAAGAGGATCATTGGGCTTTTCGCATCCGCTATCATCCTAACTTGTTCCATGCAAAACAAATCAAAGCGTTAGGTGAACAATTCCTGCAATTGCTGGTTAATGCCCTGACTCATCCCGTAACTCCGATAGCACAGTTTTCTTTACTCACACCAGAGCAGACACAGACATTGCTGGAATACGGAAACTCACAACGACATAACAGTCTGGCGGGCGCTCAAGCCTATATATTGAATGAACGATTGCAGATGGTGCCGATGGGGTTAAAGGGGGAACTTTATCTCTCCGGGCCGGATCTGGACAATCAATATTTGGGGCAACCCGCGTTGGCAGAAAAGCAGCTTATCGCCAATCCATTTGTTCAATATGCCCATGATAAGTGGCTTTACCGTACCGGTGAGCAGGCGCGCTGGCTGCCAAATGGCGAGCTGGAATATCTGGGGGCACAGAGCCACGATTCATTGAACAATGATTCACTGAAAGAGGCGAGTTAAGCGGGAAATCGGTGAAATTATGGCGTGATCATGGGGCTAATCAGACAAATGAATCACGCCAGATTATGACTGAACTCAGTGGCACTATGGCCACTGATTATTGACTGTCACTTACTCAAAATCCTTAAAAGTCGGGCCTTGGAAGTAAATTGCTTTAATGTGGCAGCTACGGGGTTGAGTGATAACAAACCGCAGGGTTTCCCACACTGAACGGCCGTTCAGCATTTGCTCTCCCATTTTTTTGTGATCATCCAACTTTTCATCAAAGCCATTAAGTTGAAAATCAGGTGGATAAAGCCCGGTTACGCGAATATTCTCTTTGCTTAAATGATGGGCTAAGTTCTGGCTAAAACCACTCATCGCATGTTTGGCGGCAAAAAATGCCGGATGAGCAACGGATTCGGTAAATTGAGGAATACCACAAACCGATACCATAGCCACAATATCGGCACCTTGTGACTGACGCAGGCTCGGCAATAGGGCTTTGGTCAGCAGGATAGACCCCGTGATACCTGAATTCACCGTACTGACGATATCCGCCTCACTGTCACCTTCCCCCAAATACCCTTCCAGCCATTGGGCAGCACTTAAGATCAAAATATCGATAGGTTGATTGTCTTGCAGCAACTGAGTGGCAAAATCGCTGACGGATTGGGCATCACTCATATCGCACTGATAACTTCGGGCGATGCCACCTTCGCGGCGAATAATCTCACAGGTTGCTTCCGCGCCGGCTAATTGACGGGCGCAGAGATCAACCTGTGCGCCTTCGCGTGCCAACCAAACAGAAACCGCTTGACCAAAATCGCGTCCTCCGCCTGTCACCACAACTCGCTTACCTTGCAAAGCACTCGATCCGTTAACTTCATTGAACATCATATTGGCTTTCCTTATATCAGTGATAAGTATCAGTTATAAAGCTGGATGAGAACCGTCACGCTATCGGTGAGATTTATTGATCATTCACGGTTGAGAAAGCCAATCTTACTTGAGCGTTGCCAGCTAGTTCGGCTATTTTGTGCTATTTTCTTGTGATCCGAGAATTTATACATCTGCTAGACTTTAGGCAGCAAATAACGTAATTCATACCCACAACCATCACCTGTGAAGGGGGTTATATGAAAGCGCTTGTTTATCACGGAGCCGGAAAAAAACGCTGGGAAGAAAAAGCACCACCCCAACTCGTTGAACCCACGGATGCAATCGTCCGCATCGTCAAAACCACTATCTGTGGCACCGATCTGCATATCCTCAAGGGAGATGTTCCCACCGTCGAGCAAGGCCGAACCTTAGGCCATGAAGGGATTGGGATCGTTGAATCCATCGGGGAATCTGTCCGCAATATCAAAGTCGGTGATAAAGTGATTGTTTCCTGTATCACCGTCTGCGGCAGTTGTCACTATTGTAAACGCCAGCTCTATGCACACTGTCAAGATGGTGGCTGGATCTTGGGGCATAGAATTGACGGTACACAGGCGGAAAAAGTGCGTATTCCCCATGCCGATAATAGCCTGCATCGTCTGCCGGAAGGTGTCGATGAAGAAGCGGCGTTAATGCTCAGTGACATTCTGCCAACCGGTCTTGAAATCGGGGTGATCAATGGCCGGGTTCAACCGGGCCAGACGATTGCCTTAATTGGTGCAGGGCCGGTCGGGTTATCCGCATTACTGGCATCACAATTTTACTCCCCCGCCCATATCATCATGATCGATACTGATGATAACCGCCTTAGCGTCGCCCGGCAGTTTGGTGCTAACACGGTTATCAACCCGGCAAAACAAAATGTCGTCGATGTCATCAACAAACTAACTGACGGGATTGGTGTCGATGTCGCCATTGAGTGTGTGGGCATTCCCGCAACGTTCAAAATATGTCAGGAGATTATTGCAGCCGGTGGGTACATTGCCAACGTGGGTGTCCACGGCAAATCTGTCGATCTGCATCTGGAAAGTCTCTGGATCAAAAACATTACTATCACCACCAGGTTGGTCAACACCAGCAGTACGCCCATGCTGCTAAAAAGCGTTAAGTCCGGCAAAATTGCCCCTGAAAAGCTGGTTACGCACCATTATCCATTGAGTGAAATAGAAACGGCTTATGAAGTATTCAGCAATGCCGCGAAAGAGAAAGCATTGAAAATTGTTTTGTCAGCGTAATGGGTATAACAGGGAGATAAAAAACAACAGAAAAGCCGCCGAAATAGACTGCATCAAGGTTCTTATGCAATTCATTACGGCGGCCTTTGTGCCATATTTATATTATGCTTGATTTCTCGATTAATTAACTAATTAATACATTAATAAACCTTCAATCTAGAGTTCGCGTTCTTCATCTAAATTTTCTTGAGAGAGGTTCCCGATAGCAATAAATTCATCCAACAAGCCTAAAAGTTGAGCCAATTTTTCTGGGGAAAAAGCGTTTTCGATCGCCTTATAACCCTCAGCAACTTGCCCTTTTGCTTGCTCATAGAGTTCTTGACCAACCGGAGTCAAAGAGACATACAGCTTACGCTGATCATTCATCGGTTTCAGACGGAAGATAAGCCCGTCGCGTTCCATGCGCGTCAAAATTCCTGTCAGGCTCGGACGTAAAATACAAGTGAGGCAAGCGAGATCATGAAAATCAATGGAACGGCTACTCGCAAGGACACGAATAATACGCCATTGCTGCTCAGTTAAATTATAGCTCTTCAAAATAGGCCGAAAAAAACCCATCGCGGTTTCTCTCGCTTGAAGCAATGCAATTGTCAGGGATTCATGCATAAGTAAAAGTGACTCTTTAGTTAATCAATCGCCGGTCATTCTCTATAAGTTTAACGCTCACGCTATTTATTATAGACAACATGAACACCAAAAAGACTAACACGCTCATAATCTTCCACAAAGGGAAAAGACTTCAATATTAACAAATAAATAAAGCCATTCCCCCTCAAAAAAGTTAACGAAAAGTTAAATTCAATCCCAAATGACCTTGATTAAAAATATAACAGGTTGATCTTTATGTGGTAAAAATGGTAACCAATCCAGCGTTGTTACATAGATCACAATTAAAATTAACAATCCATTTAACATATTGAAGATTGATCAAACATAGTTTATTAATATATTAATAAGACATCTTGCAATACATCATTTAGGTTTCAAGGAGCAGTCAATGAAAGGCACTGTCTTTGCCGTTGCCCTCAACCATCGTAGCCAGCTCCGTTTCTGGCATGAGGCATTTAACGAAGAACCTTATAAAACACCACCCAAAACGCCAATTTGGTTTATCAAACCCCGTAATACGGTGATTCACTCAGGGGAGATTATTCCTCATCCCATTGGAGAAACGGTACAAAGCGGCGCAACGTTGGCTCTGCTGGTTGGAAAAACCGCACGCAAAATTTCAGTTCAGGATGCCGGGCAGTATATTGCCGGCTACGCATTGGCTAACGAAGTCAGCCTGCCTGAAACCTCGTTTTACCGTCCGGCCATCAAAGCAAAATGCCGGGACGGTTTTTGCCCGATAGGCCAGATGGTCAAGGTCAGCTCAGTAGAATCACTCGATATCGTGACCGAGATTAATGGTCACGAAGTTGATCGTTGGTCTACCCAAGATCTGGTTCGTTCCGCCCCCGAATTGCTGGCAGCCTTAAGCGAATTTGCCACGTTACAAGAAGGGGATGCCATTTTGCTGGGAACGCCCCATCAGCGTATTACCCTCCAGCCGGCGGATAACATCACGGTCAAGGCTCAGGGCTTCCCCAACCTGGAAAATACGGTTGAATTGGCAGGAGGTCGGCCATGAGATACGCCAGAATTCATTATCAGGGCCAAGATCTCGATGTGACGGTGGATGAGCAGGAAAATGTTTTCTTGCCGGATGGAAATACGGTCGGCGCTGAAGCGATTTTGTGGCTTCCCCCCGCCAGCGGAACGCTGTTCGCATTGGGGTTAAATTATGCCGATCACGCAACCGAGCTGGAATTTAAGCCACCCGAAGAACCACTGGTCTTTATCAAGGCCGCCAATAGCTTAACCGGGCACCGGCAGGTTTCTGTCCGTCCTGATCATGTGGAATACATGCATTATGAAGCAGAATTGGTTGTCGTGATGGGGAAAACCGCCCACAAAGTTTCCAGAGACGAGGCCATGAATTACGTTGCGGGTTATACCGTTTGTAACGATTACGCCATTCGTGATTATCTGGAAAATTACTATCGTCCTAATCTGCGGGTTAAAAGCCGCGATACGCTGACTCCCATCGGTCCTTGGATCATCGATAAACAGCAGGTCGCTGATCCGCATAATCTGACCTTGAAAACCTGGGTAAATGGTGAACTGCGTCAACAAGGCACAACCGCCGATTTGATCTTCGATATCCCTTTCTTAATCACCTATCTCAGCGATTTTATGACCTTGCAATCCGGCGACATGATCGCAACCGGCACGCCTAAGGGGTTGTCCGATGTCGTTCCCGGCGATGAAATCATTGTGGAAGTCGAAGGGGTTGGGCGTTTGGTCAATCACATCGTCAGCCAGCAAGCCTATGAGGAGAGTTTGTCATGACCCTAATTAACCACTGGATTAACGGCAAGAATGTCGGCAGCGAAACCTATTTCAAAACCACCAATCCGGCAACGGGCGAGGTGCTGGCCGAAGTGGCATCAGGCGGCAAGGCAGAGATCGCCCAAGCTGTTGAAGCGGCCAAAACCGCGTTCCCCAAATGGGCCAATACCCCGATGAAAGAGCGCGCACGTTTGATGCGCCGTTTGGGTGAATTAATCGACCAACATGTTCCTGAAATTTCTGCGCTGGAAACCCAAGATACCGGACTTCCCATCCACCAGACACAAAATGTTTTGATCCCGCGGGCTTCGCAGAATTTTAATTTCTTCGCTGAAATTTGCCAGCAGATGAACGGGCGCACCTATCCCGTTGATGACAAGATGCTCAACTATACCTTAATCCAGCCGGTGGGGGTGTGCGCGCTGATTTCGCCGTGGAATGTGCCTTTTATGACCGCAACGTGGAAAGTCGCCCCCTGTCTGGCACTGGGCAATACGGCGGTGTTAAAGATGTCCGAACTTTCCCCGCTGACCGCCGGCCGTCTGGGGGAATTGGCACTGGAAGCCGGCATTCCGGCCGGGGTACTGAATGTCGTACAGGGCTACGGTAACACGGCCGGCGATGCGTTGGTCAAACACCCTGATGTGCGGGCGGTTTCTTTCACCGGCGGGACAGCAACAGGTCGCCTGATCATGCAAAATGCCGGACTGAAAAAGTATTCCATGGAGCTGGGCGGAAAATCTCCGGTGCTTATCTTTGAAGATGCCGATATTGAACGCGCGCTGGATTCCGCTCTATTCACCATTTTCTCCCTCAATGGCGAACGCTGTACGGCCGGTTCCCGCATTTTCATCCAAGAAAGTATCTACCCTGAATTCGTTAAGCGTTTTGCTGAACGCGCCAATCGGCTGCGGGTCGGTGATCCCCAAGATCCACAAACTCAGGTAGGCAGCCTGATCAGCCAGCAACACTGGGAAAAAGTGTCCAATTATATCCGGCTGGGGATCGAAGAAGGCGCCACACTGCTGGCCGGCGGTTTCGACAAGCCCGCCGATTTACCCGCTCATCTGAAAAATGGCAACTTCTTGCGCCCGACGGTATTGGCCGATGTGGATAATCATATGCGTGTGGCACAGGAAGAGATCTTCGGTCCTGTCGCTTGCCTGTTGCCGTTCAAGAGTGAAGAGGATGGGCTGCGGATGGCCAATGAGGTGGAATATGGCCTTGCCTCCTATATCTGGACACAGGACGTCAGCAAAGTTTTGCGTCTCGCACGTGGCATTGAAGCGGGCATGGTGTTTGTCAATTCCCAGAACGTTCGCGATCTGCGCCAGCCATTTGGTGGCGTCAAAGCCTCCGGTGTCGGGCGTGAAGGCGGGGAATACAGTTTCGACGTGTTTGCCGAAGTGAAAAACGTTTGTATCTCAATGGGAGAACACCCTATTCCTCGTTGGGGCGTTTGAGCCAGAAAATTTAGGCGATAAGGAGGCGTTATGGGAAAGTTAGCGTTAGCAGCGAAAATTACACATGTCCCTTCGATGTATCTGTCTGAATTGCCGGGCAAGCATCACGGTTGCCGGCAAAGTGCCATTGACGGGCACAAAGAGATCAGCCGGCGCTGCCGTGAGATGGGAGTCGATACGATTATTGTCTTTGACACGCACTGGCTGGTTAACAGTGCTTATCATATTAACTGTTCCGACCATTTTTCCGGCATCTATACCAGTAATGAGTTACCCCATTTTATCCGCGATATGACCTATGAATATGACGGCAATCCTGAGCTGGGCAGGATGATTGCGGAAGAAGCGCGCCAGATGGGCGTTCGCGCCCAATCACACGAGATCCCCAGCCTGAAACTGGAATATGGCACGCTGGTGCCCATGCGCTATATGAACAGCGACCGCCATTTTAAGGTGATTTCAATTTCTGCTTTTTGTACGGTTCATGCGTTTGAAGACAGCCGCAAATTGGGGGAAGCACTGTTACGGGCGATTGAGAAATACGATGGCACGGTTGCGGTGTTGGCCAGTGGTTCGCTGTCGCACAGTTTTATTGAAGATCAGCGTGCTGAACAGGGTATGAACAGTTATACCCGTGAGTTTGATGAACAGATGGATCATCGCGTCGTCCAGCTTTGGAAAGCAGGAAAGTTCAAGGAGTTCTGCAAAATGCTGCCGGAATATGCGCAATATTGCCGCGGAGAAGGTAACATGCACGATACCGTGATGCTGCTGGGCCTGCTCGGATGGGACAAATATGACGGCAAGGTGGAGTTTTTGACGGAATTGTTCGCCAGCTCAGGAACAGGGCAGGTTAACGCCGTTTTCCCGCTGCCGGATAATATCGTTCGTCAACATAAGATTGACGCCTGAGAGGAGTAAAACCGTGCCACATTTTTACGCTGAGTGTACAGAGAATATCCGCGAAGAAGCTAAGCTGCCGGCACTTTTTGCCAAAGTGAATCAAGCACTGGCAGAGACGGGCATTTTTCCACTGGGGGGTATCCGCAGCCGTGCCATTTGGTTGGACACCTGGCAAATGGCCGATGGTCAGCAAGATTATGCGTTTGTTCATATGACGCTGAAAATTGGTGCCGGCCGCAGCCTGGCCGATCGGCAAAAAGTCGGAGAAATGGTGTTTGATTTAATTAAAGCGCATTTCAGTGAATTGATGGCACAGCGCTATCTCGGCCTCTCTTTCACGATGGAAGAGCTTGATCCGGTGCTGAATTATAAATCCAATAACGTTCATAGCTTGTTTAAAGCAAAAGAGTGAGGAAACTATGACAAGTCACCCGAAAACAAGTCACCTGAAGACAACCTTGCTGCGTCAACAGGCTTATATCAACGGTCAATGGGTTGATGCGGAAAATAAAACCACTTTTGCAGTCACTAACCCGGCCAACGGAGAAGTTGTTGCTCATGTCAGTGATCTGGGGGCCAAAGAAACGCAATCCGCCATTGAAGCGGCCCACCGTGCCCTGCCTGCATGGCGATCGCTGACAGCGAAACAGCGTAGCCAAAAACTCAGGCAATGGTTCCAACTGATAATGGAAAACCAAACGGCCTTGGCTGAAATACTGAGTACGGAACAGGGCAAATCCCACATTGAGGCAATGGGAGAAATTGCTTACGGTGCCAGTTTTATCGAATGGTTCGCCGAAGAAGGCAAACGTATTTATGGCGAAACCCTGTCTTCTCCCATGCCGGGGCGTCATCTCGCGACCATCAAACAACCGGTTGGTGTCGTTGCGGCGATCACACCGTGGAATTTCCCCAATGCGATGATCACCCGCAAAGTGGGGCCGGCACTGGCTGCCGGCTGTACGGTGGTACTGAAACCCGCAGCCGAAACGCCACTCTCTGCGTTGGCATTGGCCGTATTGGCAGAACAGGCCGGCATTCCGGCGGGCGTCTTCAATATCGTGACAGGCATGGATGCCCAAGCGATCGGTGAAGTGCTGACATCAAGCCCTGTCGTGCGCAAACTGTCGTTCACCGGCTCTACCCGTGTCGGCAAGTTATTGATGGCACAAAGCGCCGATACGGTGAAAAAACTCTCTCTCGAACTGGGTGGCAACGCGCCTTTTATTGTGTTTGATGATGCCGATCTTGATGCGGCGGTCGCAGGCGCAATGGCGGCGAAATTCCGTAACAGTGGGCAAACGTGTGTCTGTGCCAACCGCATTCTGGTACAGGAAAGCATTTACAATGCTTTTGCTGAACGTCTGGCACATGCCGTAAAACAGCTTCAGGTCGGGCCGGCCACGGATCACTCATCCCAACAAGGCCCGCTGATTAATCAAGCGGCGGTGGAAAAAGTACGGGCACATATCAGTGATGCGGTATCCAATGGCGCGCGCATTCTGGCGGGAGGCCAATCCCATGCGCTGGGTGGCCTGTTCTTTGAACCAACGGTACTGGCGGATGTCAGTGAGTCGATGCTGGTTGCCCATGAAGAAACCTTCGGCCCTCTGGCCCCCCTGTTCAAATTCCGTGATGAAAACGAAGCCATCCGGATTGCCAACAACACGGAATTCGGTCTGGCGGCCTATTTCTATTCCCGCGACATTGGCCGCATTTACCGGGTAGCGGAAGCGTTGGAAAGTGGCATGGTCGGCATCAATGAGGGTTTGATCTCCAATGAAGTCGCCCCATTTGGCGGTATTAAACAATCCGGGCTGGGGCGTGAAGGTTCACGTTACGGTATTGAGGATTATCTGGAAGTGAAATACCTCTGTTTTGGCGGGTTAGAAGCTAAAGAGGATTAACACACTATGCTACAGCAAGACGTCATCTCACAGGTTGCACGCCGTTTACATCTGGCGGAGAAGAACCGTCAACAGATCCGCCAAATCTCACTGGATTATCCAGAGATCACCATTGAGGATGCTTACGCCATTCAACGTGAGTGGGTGGATTTGAAAATCAGGGAGGGCCGGATTCTCAAGGGACACAAAATTGGCCTGACATCGAAAGCCATGCAAGCCAGTTCACAGATTAATGAACCGGATTATGGTGCCCTGCTGGATGATATGTTTTTTCAAGACGGCGGTACTATCCCTTGCGAGCGCTTTATTGTGCCACGCATTGAGGTCGAACTGGCTTTTGTGCTGGCAAAGCCCCTACGTGGCCCAAACTGTACGCTGTTTGATGTTTATAACGCGACAGATTATGTCATGCCGGCACTGGAGCTGATTGATGCCCGCTGTCATAACCTCGATCCCGAAACCCAGCGTCCACGCAAGGTATTCGATACAATTTCTGACAATGCCGCCAATGCCGGCGTGATTATGGGCGGCCGGCCGATCAAGCCGGATGAACGGGATCTGCGTTGGGTCAGTGCCCTGCTTTACCGCAACGGTGTGATTGAAGAATCCGGCGTGGCAGCGGCGGTGCTGAATCATCCCGCCAATGGCGTGGCGTGGCTTGCCAATAAACTGGCACCCCATGATGTTCAACTTGAAGCAGGCCAGATTATCCTGGCCGGCTCTTTTACCCGCCCGATCCCCGCCCGTAAAGGGGATACCTTTCATGTGGATTACGGCGTGTTAGGTTCAATTAGCTGTCACTTTTGTTGAACATCACGGTTGAACATCATGGGCTTGGAATCTATTGAGGTAATATTATGGATCAACTAACGAATAAATTTAAACATGCCCTGCAAGCTGGACCGCCACAAATCGGATTATGGCTTGGGCTATGCAGCGGGTATAGCGCGGAAATACTGGCAGGAACGGGATTTGACTGGCTGTTGATTGATGGTGAACATGCGCCCAATGATATTACCAGCACGCTTGCCCAATTACAGGCTATTGCCCCCTATCCAAGCCAGCCGGTCGTTCGCCCGGCGTGGAATGATCCGGTGATCACCAAACAGTTGTTGGATATTGGTGCTCAAACGTTATTGTTCCCGATGATTCAAAATGCGGCGCAAGCACGTGAAGCGGTCAGGGCGACTCGTTATCCTCCCGCCGGTATTCGTGGCGTGGGCAGTGCCTTAGCACGCGCTTCCCGCTGGAACCGCATTCCTGACTATCTGTCCCGCGCCAATAATGAAATCTGTGTACTGGTTCAGGTCGAAACCCGTGAGGCCCTGCAAAACTTGGCGGAAATAGCGGCTGTCGAAGGCGTCGATGGCGTGTTTATCGGCCCGGCCGATCTCAGTGCCGATATGGGTTACATCGGCAACCCGCAACACCCTGAAGTTCAGGCGGCCATTGAACAGGCCATCGCTCAGATCCAATCTTTCGGCAAGGCCGCTGGTATTTTGATGACCGACACTGATGCCGCTCAACATTATCTCAATCTGGGTGCACGGTTCGTTGCAGTAGGGGTTGATACCATTTTATTGACCGGAACCGCCAATACTTTGGCAAAGCGTTTCGGTAAATAAGCAACGAACCGTGTTTCGACAAAAATAATGATCTCATATGGCTGATGTTTGTTGATCGCTGATCGCGACATCGGCCATTGCCAAGGAAAAGCAAGCCGCCAACAAAACAAAGGAAACAACCATGAGCCTGTTACCTGACACCCTCCCAAAATCAGACAATACGCCTCATCAACCTAACAAGCTGACCGCCCAGCAGCAAAGTGTCATCAATAAGTTATTCCGCCGCCTGATCCTGTTTCTTTTTGTCCTGTTCGTTTTCTCTTTTCTGGATCGCATCAATATTGGCTTTGCCGGTTTGACGATGGGAAAAGATCTCGGTTTAACCTCCACCATGTTTGGTCTGGCCGCGACGCTGTTTTATGCGACTTACGTCATTTTCGGCATTCCCAGCAATGTCATGTTGAGTATTGTGGGAGCACGGCGCTGGATCGCGACCATCATGGTGTTATGGGGGATCGCTTCCACCGCCACCCTGTTTGCCACCGGGCCTACAAGCCTGTATATCTTGCGTATGCTGGTCGGGGTTGCGGAAGCCGGTTTTTTACCGGGGATTTTGGTTTACCTGACTTATTGGTTTCCGGCCTATTATCGTGCGCGTGCCAATGCACTGTTTATGATCGCCATGCCCGTCACGATGGCATTCGGTTCGCTGATTTCCGGTTATATTCTGGCAATGGATGGCATCTGGAATTTGCGTGGCTGGCAGTGGTTGTTTTTGCTGGAAGGCTTCCCTTCTGTTTTGCTCGGTTTTGCGGTCTGGTTTTATCTGGATGATTCACCGGAAAAAGCCAAGTGGCTGACGCGTGAAGATAAGCAATGCCTGCAAGCGATGCTAGACAACGATAAGCTTTCTGTCCTGCCGCCCAATGAGCTTCAACATCAGCAACAACCACAAAAAAGACGCTTATGGCGTGAAGTTTTTACCCCGATTGTCTTAATGTACACTTTCGCTTATTTCTGCCTGACCAATACCCTGAGTGCCATTAATATCTGGACGCCACAGATTATGCAGAGTTTCAATCAAGGCAGCAGCCATGTCACTGTCGGTATTTTGACGGCCATTCCACAATTCTGCACGATTGTGGGCATGGTTTACTGGAGCCGCCGCTCAGACCGTCTGCAAGAACGCAAGATGCACACCGCCCTGCCCTATTTGTTTGCCGCCGCCGGCTGGATGTTAACGTCGCTGACCGATAACAGCATGGTACAACTGCTGGGGATCATCATGGCGTCCACCGGATCGTTTACGGCGATGGCTGTGTTTTGGACAACACCGGATCAATCGATCAGCCTGCGCGCCCGCGCCGTGGGGATCGCTGTGATCAATGCCACCGGCAATGTGGGATCGGCCGTCAGCCCGCTGTTAATCGGTTGGTTGAAAGATCAAACGGGGGATTTTAACGCCGGGCTTTATTTCGTCGCCGGACTGTTGGTCATTGGTGCACTGATGGTTTTTCTGATCCCGATGAAACCGCCACAGATAACCCGTAAATAACCGCTAAATATTCCGCTATCTTAGCCAACAATCAGAAACGGGAGAGCATCGATGTCTGCATCCTATACGATCAAACCCATCATCACCAATATCGATATCAGTAAGGATTATGATGAAACCCAAGGCTCGGATGATGTTCACTACCAAACTTTTGGCCACATGGCGGCATTTTTCGGGCGTGATATGCAGGCACATCGCCACGATGGTTTTTTCCAACTGCATTATCTACTGACCGGACGGATTGAACTGCAATTGGATGAACAGCACTATTCCGTGCAAGCCCCGCTGTTTATCCTGACTCCACCTTCTGTCCCCCATGCTTTTTTTACCCAGGAAGATACGGATGGTTATGTATTGACTGTCCGCCAGGAATTGATTGCACCCTTGCTCAGTTCACTTTATCCCACTCATCGAGAGTGGGTTGATATTCCGGCTATTTGTCTTTCTGTCGCGGAGAAATACGATGAATTGGACACCTTCAACCATTATTGGGCCTTGATCGGGCGTGAGTCTGCCAATCAATTTGCTGGACGTGAGCAATCACTGGCTTTTCTGGCTCAATCTTTGTTTACCTTCCTGCTGCGCAGTGTTCCCCTTGATGATCACGGTTCTGGTGGCGTCAAAGGAGAATTGAAACTGTTCCAGCATTTTAACCAATTGGTTGATCAACATTATCACCAGCATCTTACCGTGCCGGAATATGCGGAAAAATTGGGAATGACGGAATCACGCCTGAAAGACATGTGCCGGCGTTTTGCCAATCGTCCACCGAAAAAACTGATCTTTGACCGGCTCCTGCGAGAAGCAAAACGATTATTATTGTTTAGTGACAGCCCCGTATTTGCAGTAGCCTATCAGCTTGGGTTTAAAGATCCTGCCTACTTTACCCGGTTTTTTAACCGATTAGTGGGATGTTCTCCGAGTATTTGGCGGGAGAGGCATGAAGGAGGGAATAAATAGCGTTAATAACGGGTATATTCTTGGAATTAACATATTGCTCAAATAATATTTAACAATATCTCCACTCAACAGGAGTGTAATTATGTCAATGTTAACATTACGCTATCTCTTTTTAGCTAAACAAGCCATTAATTATGTGAACAATACGGTTGGAGTAATATCGCCAAATCAGCTACCGACTCAAACACAGGAACAACAAGATGAAAGACGCAGATGTAATATTGAGTTATCACGTATGAGAAACTCAATTCAAGAGAGACTTGAGCCAATGCTTGGTAATAGCAATACACTCTCTGATTCTTTTTACAGAAAATACTTTCTACTTTCTAACTTTGACACTGTAACGTCTCACCTGGGAAATTGTGGAGAAAAAACCATTCTTGCTTTCTCATATCTTAAGATGCGGGGAGCAAGACCACTTGAACTATTTGATATCGATATTGATAACAAAGGAGAAGATGCACACTCAATTTTAGTCATTGGCAGAGTAGCAGGAAATGACTTGTTCCCCAATACCTGGAACCGTGAATCGGTGGTGTGTGATCCATGGAATAACCAGTGTTACCCAAGCAGCCTTTATGATAGCAAAACTCCATTTACAGGAAGATTGATTCTAAACTATCGTTATGGAAATAACATTCCCAGATAAGGTCACGGTTGCACTATTTTATAGTTTATAGAGTCTTTATAGTTTATAGAGTCATACAACTCCCCTCTGGATAATATGCAATCGAATAACATGTTGATAATAGCGTTTTTTCAATAGTTAACTGTAATCTAAAATACAATAATTTCATGAAGGTCAATGATGGGAAAGGCATTAAATTTATATTTGGCAAACAAAGCGATTAAACATATTAATATTACGCTTGGCATTATCTCGCCGAACCGACCGCCAGAATATTTACACTCTCTACCTTCAAACCGAATTTATTATAATCAGCGCCTCCAAGCCATACGGGAAAAAGGACAAAAAACATTAAATCATTATTATCAAAATCGGGCTGCCGATACCATGAAAAAATATCCGGATATCATCAATAAAGAGCCGGGAATTACTAATCCTGCCAGATATTATGCCGCTAAAGAGCCACAGAAACATCTCATCAGGCAACGATTAATTTCCAATAACTATGCCGTAGAAGCGGGTGTCGGTAATTGTAATGAAAAATCACAAATTGCTTTTACTTATTTATTGCTGCGAGGTGCCCGTCCACTTGAACGTTTCGTCATCATTAATGAAATGGGGATCAGTGACCATGCTTTTATTGTGATTGGCAGAAATCAAGGTGAACCGCATCAATCAGCAAGCTGGAACCATGAAGCCGTCATTTGTGACCCTTGGGATAACAATGTCTTCCTCTCTAATGGTCGCGATCTCAGCACTTTTTTTAATGGCACATTAAGACTGATGCACCGCTATGAGTAAAAACACCAAGCCGATCACATTTACGCAACAAACTCGCTGTTTTTATCGAAAAGTACCAGTAAACCTGCCGAAAGTCTCTTCAACAGAGACCGTTTAGTCGCTTCAATCAAATAATGCAAGAAACATAAAATCAACATACAAACCCCATATGGATAACAAACCCAAATAAGGGGATTTTTCGGAACATGAGGTTGCTATGAGACTAGAAAATTTGCGGGCTGACCATAAACGCCCATTTACCAGTAAAGAATATTTGCGTTCACTTCAGGATAACCGTGAAATTTACATCTATGGTGAACGCGTCAAAGATGTGACAACCCACCCGGCTTTCCGCAATGCCGCAGCTTCAATTGGTCAACTGTATGATGCCCTTCATGCCCCGGAAACTCACGATGCCCTCTGTTGGGATACCGATACCGGTAATGATGGCTACACCCACAAATTTTTCCGTTTCGCCACCAGCACAGATGACATCCGCCAACAGCGCGACGCCATTGCGGAATGGTCACGCCTGAACTATGGCTGGATGGGACGCTCACCCGATTATAAAGCAGCATTCTGTTGCTCACTGGGTGCCTATCCTGAATATTATGGACAATTCGCTGACAATGCCCGCCTCTGGTATAAACGCATTCAGGAAAGCTGCATCTATTTCAACCATGCGATTGTTAATCCACCGATTGATCGCCATAAACCCGCCGATCAGGTCAAGGATGTCTTTATCAAGATAGAAAAAGAGACCGATGCCGGCATTATTGTCAGCGGCGCCAAAGTCGTCGCCACCAATTCGGCCCTGACTCACTATAATTTCATCGGTTTTGGCTCTGCGCAGGTGATTGGGGATAATCCTGATTTTGCCCTGATGTTTGTTGCCCCCATGGACGCCGATGGCGTGAAATTAATCTCCCGCGCCTCTTATGAATTGGTGGCCGGTGCGACCGGAACGCCTTTTGATTACCCCCTTTCCAGTCGGTTTGATGAAAATGACGCCATTCTGGTGATGGATAAAGTATTAATTCCATGGGAAAACGTGTTAATTTATCGCGATTTTGATCGCGCCCGCAATTGGGCGGTGCAAAGTGGTTTTGCGCGGCTATTTCCCATGCAAGCCTGCGTGCGCCTTGCGGTTAAACTGGATTTCATTACGGCGCTGCTGCAAAAAAGCCTTGAATGCACCGGCGTGGTGGAATTCCGTGGTGTTCAGGCCGATTTGGGCGAAGTGGTTGCGTGGCGCAATCTGTTCTGGTCATTGACCGATGCGATGTGGGCAGAAGCCAAGCCGTGGGAAAATGGGGCTTATTTGCCCGATACCCAAGCGATTCAAACGTATCGCGTGATGGCGCCCATGGCTTATACAAAAATCAAGAATATTATTGAAAGCAACGTCACCAGCGGCCTGATTTATTTGCCATCCAGCGTGCGTGATATGAATAATCCTGAAATCAATCAATATCTTGAAAAGTATGTCCGTGGCTCTAACGGTATTGACCACGTAGAGCGCATCAAAATTTTGAAATTAATGTGGGATGCCATTGGCAGTGAGTTCGGCGGCCGCCATGAATTATACGAAATCAACTATGCCGGTAGTCAGGATGAAATTCGCCTGCAATGCCTGCGCCATGCCTATGGCTCCGGCAATATGAAAAAAATGACGGAATTGGTGGATCGCTGTCTCTCTGACTATGATTTGAATGGCTGGACCCGACCCCACCTGCACAATAACCGTGATATTAACCTGTTAGATAAGCTGCTGAAATAAGTCAGTAGCAGGAGGCTATTATGTCTGTAGAAAATGAACATCGCCTGCGTTTTAGGGATGCGATGGCAAGCCTATCCGCTGCGGTGAATATCGTCACCACGGATGGTCTTGCAGGGCGCTGCGGTATTACGGCAACGGCAGTATGCTCTGTGACTGATACGCCTCCGACTTTGATGGTCTGTATTAATCGCAAGAGCAGCATGAATCCGGTATTTCAGGAAAACGGTCATCTGTGTGTCAATATCCTGAATCATGAACAGGAATTGATGGCACGCCATTTCGCGGGCATGACGGATGTCAGCATGGAAGAGCGCTTCAATTGGGATATTTGGCGAACCGGTGTGCTGGGGCAACCCCTGCTGCAAGGAGCACTCGCCAATTTAGAGGGACGTATTGAGCAAGTACAGGAAGTGGGGACTCATTATGTCTATCTGGTAGAAATAAAACAGATTATGGTTCGTGAAGAAGGTCATGGGCTGATTTACTTTAAGCGTGGCTTTCATCCGGTGATGGATAAGACTGTAGCTACCACCGTTTAAAATATTATCCCATCGGATATATATCCTTTACCTTTCAAACTATAGTTTGAAAGGTAAAGGATATTCAACAACCTGAAACTCCTACCATTTAAATTAAATCCAACTCGCAAAGAAATGGTAATTTATCTATTGTGAATACAATATGAGTATAAAAATCTTCTTTACTTTTCAAATTACAGTGTTACTCGTTACATTGTTTTTTATCCTGGTAGAATCATAAACCTATTGGGTGTATTAAAATAAAACAAAACAAAAAATGAAAAACAAAAATAAAAATCACAAAGTAACATATTGATTTTTTCAAAAAAAACATTGAAACAAAAAACTCAAGATGATATAACATAATAAAAACAACACCTGAATAAATATCAATTATAATAAAAAATATCACTTATCAAGCAACAAGATTATTTGTTTATGTAAAACAAATTTTTACAAACAAAAAATGAAACATCGTACCACTGACAATAAATATTTGCTCTTTTATTTTAAAATTAACAATTAAAATAAAAAATAACTCTTCATTAATAATTATTATCCATGACAACTAATTTTATTTTCACTAACATTAAAAATTATGAGAACAAGCATGAATACAATATCAAAAAACAATTTCGGCATATCATTTAGCTTGCCAACAAAAATAATTCTTGAAAGACACTCGTTAGAGAAATTATTCCTCTACCTCAAAGAAAATAAACTTACCAAAACATTATTAATTATCTCGCAAGGCGCATTAGAAAGATCACCAATCCTGATGAAATTATTTAAAAAAATCAACACAATAACAGAAATCAAAATAATTCCTTATATTATTAAAAGTCATACTAAAGCATCAACTGAAGAATTGCTAAGGATAAAAAAACGGTTATCCTGTGAAAATTTTGATTCCCTAATTTCGGTAGGTGGAGGCAACATCCTTGATTTAGGTAAAGCTGCTTCAATCTGTATCGATGAATCGGTACAATTTGCAACCTTAGTCGGTAGTACCTTTGAACACGTGAACAAAAAGTTATTTCATATCGCGGTTCCCACCACATTTGGAACAGGTTCAGAGGTAACCAAAGGAGCAATAATTCTAGACAGCAGCAATGGTAATAAAGATGGCATCCGAGGAACAGCTATTTTTCCAGACATTGCTCTGATTGACTCTACTTTGGGTCACACATTGCCTGATAATATTTTATGCGAAACGATATTCGATAGTTTTACTCATGCTTTTGAAGCCATTCAAGCCGTGAAACAAAACAGATTTATTGAATTACTTGCCTTAGAATCACTATCTTTAGTTAATAATGTTGTAGATAAATATTCAAAAGGCAATATTGACGATCAATTTTACGATGATATCGCCTATATTGCTTTACTAGGAGGCATCTGCGTCTGCCACAACAGTACTTGTTTACCTCATCGATTTGAACAAGCCTTATCTCCTATATATAAATTATCTCATGGTGCTGGTTTGGCCGCATTTTATCCAGAGTGGATCAAATTCTTGATTGAACACCATGTTGAAAAACCTTTACCAAACGATATCACGCAAGGTATGCCACTAAATGAATACGTTGAAAAAATACTCATTAAATTAAAATTAAATACCTTAATAGATACATTAAAAACGTTAGATATAACCCCAAAAAATATTTCAAAAAGGATAAAAGGCAATATTACCAATGATCCTTTAGTAAATAAAATAGGTAACGAGGCAATAAATTCATTGGCTATTAATTACTTAGGAAAAAGATAATGAATTATTCTTTAATATGCATGAAAAAAGGCTATCAATTTTATCAGAAAGAATCTCCATTGGAACTCAAACCTGATTTTTTATTACTGGAAATTCAACAAGCAACTATTTGTGGTTCAGATTATATGGTTCTCCACGGAAATCACCCTTACAAACAATATCCAGCTATTCTTGGTCATGAGTTTGTTGGAAAAATAATAAATACCAACAGTACTTCAAGATTCAAAGAAAAACAATTTGTCACAGCACTATCTTATGGTTATTGTGGTCATTGTAAATTCTGTCAGATTAAACGTTATAACCACTGTTTAAAAAAGATCACTTATAATACTGCCGGTAGCGGTGGAGCATTTTCTAAACATATGGTTGTTCATCATAGTTCATTAGTGCCTCTTCCTGATAATTCGGATTCAGATTCACATTTATTCGTTCTCGCTGAACCTCTCAGCATTGTTATACATGCACTTAACAAAGTTAGCATTGTTCCTACGACAAAAATACTAATTATTGGTGCAGGAGCAATAGGTCAGCTAAGTGCCCTTGTCTGCCAAGAAACTTACAGTGCCTATGAGATAATTTTCGTAGAAAAAAATCCGGCCAGACGGGATTTTGTTGCCGGACTTGGATTCATCACAATTGATGACTACTCTGCATTAACAGAAAATCATTTTGATATAATGATTGTCGCAGGGGGAAATCAATTGAATTTCAGCCAAATTCTCAATCTAATGGCCATTGGCAGCACGATATTGTTAATTTCTTATTTTGACACTATTAGCCAATTTGACATGAATGTTATTGTACGCAAGGAATTAAAAGTCAGTGGTTCATTCCTAAGTACCCCCGGTGATTTACAGCAAGCTGTTGGTATGCTGAATAGCGCTACAACCATGCACTCACAGTTAGAAAAAATAATTACTATCAAAATTCATTTCAATGAACTTAAAGATTACATGCTCAATGGAAATTCAAACGGAAAAGTATTAATCGAGTCAATAGGAAATTTAGAATGAAAATTACAGCATTTGTTATTGGTGCAACAGGCTGGACTGGATGTGAAGTTATTAGATTGTTAACGTTTCATCCCTGCGTGAAAGAAATCTATCCCATCTCTCGAGAAGCGAATATAGATCTTGAATCGTTACATCCTAATCTGATCGGTATTGCTAAGAAAACATATACACTAGAAGAAATACAACATGTAGAGCCTGATGTCATATTCCTTTGCTTACCATCTGGTGAATCACATGCTATGGCCCTTGCTTTCAGCTATAGCAATGCAAAAATCATTGATTTAGGTGCTGATTTCCGCTTTACAGATCCTGCTCATTTTGAAGAAATTTATGGAATACCACATGAAGCAAAGGAATTACAAGAGAAATTCACTTACGGTTATATTGAAGAATACCGGGAACTTATCAAAAAAAGTCACTATATCGCTAATCCTGGATGTTATGTTAATGCAGCTTTATGTGGTCTTATTCCTTTGATCAAAGAAAATAAATGCCTTTTCATAATGCTGAGACTCTGATATTTCTGATTCCTTTCAACGTCTTTTTTCCTGACGCCGTTTTTAAAAAAATTTTCACATTTTTAATCAGTTGCCACATAAATTGGCAACCATGATTACGGGTAACCGTTTCATGTAACGATTGCCATAACCGCTCTATTTTGTTCAACCAGGGCGAATAAACCGGAAGGAATAAAAGTGTCACGCTTGGATTCTGTCGTAACCACGCTTTTACTGACTTACTTTTATGAATAATGTAGTTGTCTAAAATCACGGTGAGCGTTTCTGCGTGACGATATTGGCGTTTTAATTCTTCTAACGTATTGATAAATAATTGAGCGCTTTTCTTCATGTAACCCGTAAAAACAATTTTGTTGGTCCGGACATCAAGACAACCCGCAACGTAGTATTTTTGATTTTTACCCGGCGTATTAATGCGTTTTTGCTGGCCTTTAAAATACCAGCCCGCCCCGATTTTCGGGTTCAAGTGAATATCCACTTCATCTTCATAAACAACAGGATGTTTCTCTGACGCCCGGGAAAGCGCTTCGGTAATGCGGGCCATTTTTTCTTCATATTCCGGATCGGGTAACTTGACTGTCGGGGCCCCTTTTCTCCAGACAATCCCTTGTTGACGGAAATAACGGTAAAGTTTGCTCATTGAAAGGGTGATATTAAGTAACCTTTTGATTAAAAATACAAAAAAGGCCAGGCTCCATCGGGAACCGAGATAACCGAACTGTTGGGGAGAATGTTCCAATAGATAAGACAGAAAAGGCCAAAGTGGGGTTAAATGCCATCGGGTATGGCGGCCTGCCGGTAAACTGAGTAACCCCATCCATCCCAGCTCCCTAAACCGCTTAATCCAGCGCCAGACAGAAGACTCAGCGCAACACAGTTTATCGGCCACTTGGGAGACCGGCTCTCCTTGGCATAACCAGAGTATGCCCATGATCCGGTGGGCATAATTTTTATCTGTGGTTTTTTGAACGACTTTTTTCATCTGGCGCCGTTCATTTCGGGAGGTTGGTGGTAAGATAAGCATAACTCAGTCCTTCCTTTTGCGGTTTCTTTTATTGCAATCAAGACATTCGCAAAAATAGGACTGAGTTTCTTTGAGACTCCTACCATTTTGGCAAGCCATTTATAATAAATACCGACACAATTTTTATTAGTGCCGTTAACGGGACTTCAGGAGCTGGAAACCATTACAAAAAAGAATTACTTCATTATAATCAGTTTGGCAACATGCTGGCCTATTCCCTCAATGGCCATCGCCATACTGATGAAATAGAAAATATTATTAAAGAGACCACAGGAAAACAGGCAAATATTTCCTTAATCACTTCACATGGAAATTTTGTTAGAGGTATTTTCATGGTACAAGCCATGAAGTTGAATACGGAAATAACACATGACAGACTACAGATTCTGAAATATTTACAATCCTATTATCAATCAAATGAGTTTGTGTCTATTATTGGGTTAAATCGAGGTTCTCAAGGTATTGAAAAAGATTACAGCATTTATCCTCAACTTACTAAAGTCATTGGTTCAAACTCCTGCCATATATCTATTGATATCGTTCCAAAAACTGGTGAATTACGTATTGTCAGCGTCATCGATAATTTAGTCAAAGGTGCAGCAGGAACTGCCATTCAAAATATGAATCTTATGCTAAACATCAAAGAATCCACAGGATTAACACGCTATGGCCTCTAAATTAAAAATCCTTATTGTAGATCCTATTCATATAAAATTGAAAAATTATATGGAGAGGAACTTTACCATTACGGTAAAACATCCCATTACACAACAAGAATTAATAAATTGTATTAAAAAATACGATATCTTAGTACTCCGCAGTGGGGCACAAATAAACAACCAATTTCTTGAACAAGCAAAGCACCTGCGGGCGATTATACGTGCAGGGACAGGTATCGATAATATTGATCTACAGGCTTTAAGTAAAACAGATATACTTTTTTACAACACACCGAGTACTAATTCTAGAGCTGTAGCAGAACTCAGTTTTAGCTTAATGCATTGTCTTTTTCGTCATATAAAACGAGCAAGTACAGAAATAGAATCCAACATTTGGAATAAAAAACTACTGATGGGTTTTGAGCTGAAAAATAAAAATCTAGGCCTGATCGGTTTTGGCAGTATAGGACAAGAAATTGCACGCATTGCCAAAGGATATGATATGCAGGTTTCCTGTACAGTTTCTCATTACACCGCAGAACGTGCAGCGGATATGAAAAAAAAAGATATCACTTTATTTGATGATCTTAATGTTTTGATGGCATTCAACGACATATTGGTCGTCTGTTGTCCATACACTGAATCGACAAAAAATCTGCTAAATAAAAATAACCTATGCCATTTGCAACCAACATCAATTTTGATCAATGTTGCCAGAGGAGGTGTGGTTTCTGAACAAGATCTTTATCAGTCACTGGCTAATAGAGATATTTATGGCGCAGCCAGTGATGTTTTCGAATATGAAAGACAATTCTCGCCATTATTCACTTTAGATAATTTTATTGGCACGCCACACATTGGTGCAATGACAAATGAATCACAAGAAAAAATTGCTGATTTAATTATCCGATTTCTAGAAGAAAAACTTCTGAAAGAAGTATATTAGTTAATAATTATTAAATGTGAAACAGAAATAGATTATAATCTAGGAGTTGTAAGTTAATCAGATAAACTATCTGCATTACTGTTACAATCGATAACACGATAACCTGATTTTCTGCCTGTCCTTATGAAATCGAAGATAATACTTTCTGAGCCTGAACGAATAACATTGCAACAACTCGCTTTGAATCATCCCCACCGGGATATCCGTACGCGAGGAACGGGTTTGCTCATGCTTGCCAGAGGGAGCAAGCCGTCCCAGATCACCGCTGAAATAGGATGCAGTCTCCGGGTTATCTATAATTGGGTTCACATGTGGCACAATTCAGGGATAGCGGGATTATTAGGCGGTCATGCTGGAGGCCGGTATCTCGCTATGACGCCTGAAATGATTGCCACTGCGGTCGAAGCTGCCTGTGCAGAGTCCCTAACTCTCGCACGGATAGCCCAGTGCGTTGAGGCAAAGCATGGGCCCCTGCCTTGTACGCTTGAAACGCTGGCAAATACCCTGAAAAAGCAGGGGCTCACCTATAAACGCACCCGTCTATCGCTTAAAAAAAGCGCAACGAAACGGAGTTTGCTAACAAATCCGCCTTGCTGAATAAAATTAAGGCTGGAGCACAGTTAGGCCATTACCGTTTGGTCTATTTTGATGAGGCGGGTTTTGCCGCATCTCCTCCGGTGCAATATGGATGGAGTCCACGGGGTAAGCCCCATGAAACTGAGCCTCAAGAGCATGACAGGCGGTCAGTTCTGGGGGCGTTAAATTACACGGATAACACGCTGTTTTACCAGACAACGTCAGGCAGTATCACGCGAGATGACGTGATTGATTTTTTAGAGCAGCTCGCCCAACAAGGGGACAACCGCCTGACATTTTTAGTGTTGGATAATGCGCGTATCCATCACGGGATTGAAGAAAAAATCAGAAATAGCTGGTTACGAGAACACAACCTGTTTTTATTCTACCTTCCCGCCTACAGCCCAGAGCTGAATTTGATTGAAATCGTCTGGAAACAAGCCAAATACCATTGGCGACGTTTTATCACTTGGACTCAGGAGACAATGGAGAATGAATTAAATACGTTATTGGGCGGTTATGGTAACCAATTTGCAATTAATTTCTCTTGAGTACTTAATAATGAATATTCAAGAAAGATTAAAAAACAAAATACAAACACAATTTATGGAAGCACATAATGGATTAAGTGCAAAAATTGTCGAACAGGCTGGCTTTGAAGCTATTTGGGCATCGGGACTTTCTATTAGCGCTTCAATGGGGCTTTCTGATCGTAATGAAGCATCGTGGACGCAAGTGCTCAGCGCATTGGAGCAAATGTCAGACAATGTTGATATTCCAATATTAGTCGACGGTGATTCAGGGTTTGGTAATTACCTAAATGTAATACGCCTTGTAAAAAAACTCAATCAAATTTCTATTAATGCCCTGTGTATTGAAGATAAACTTTTCCCCAAAATAAATTCTTTCATCGGTGAAAAACAAGAACTAGCACCTATTGAGGAATTTTGCAACAAAATAAAAGCAGCCAAAGATACAGGGGGAAGTAATTTTACTCTGGTCGCTAGAGTAGAGGCGTTAATTTCTGGTAAACCTATGACAGAAGCTTTGGAGAGAGCTGAAGCATACAGGCAAGCAGGTGCTGATGCTATTCTTATTCACTCAAAGAAAAATACTGCAACTGAAGTATTTGAATTTTCTCAACATTGGAAAGGAAAATTACCTCTATTTGCAGTTCCAACAAAATATTACAACACAAAATATTCAGAATTTATTTATTATGGTATTGACAATTTAATCTGGGCCAATCATCTTATAAGAAGCTCTATTTATAGCATGAAAAGAACCGCAGAAAGAATCTACAATGAAAAATCTCTTATAAATGTCGAACACAATGTTTCAACATTAGAGGAGTTATTTGAATTAACTAACGAAAGGAATATAAATAAATTGGAAAAATTATATAACCCTTCAAATTAAAAACAGAAATAGATTTAAAAAATCATTCACATTACATATCCTTTTTATCATGGGTATAACTTCTACACTCAACTAAAATATGGAAAATTAAATGACTAGAATTGCAATAATCGGTGGTGGTCCTAATAGTATGTACCTTCTTAATGGTCTATTAGGCGTACTAAGTGAAAATCCAAAACAAAGACTAAATATAACACTATTTGATAAATATGGTGACTTTGGTTCTGGTTGGGCTCATTCCCCACGGCAGCCTAAAACCAGCATGCTAAACCGTATCGTTGGCCAGCTTGCTTACGCTCCCGATAAATCTAATAATATATGTGGATTTTTTCCAAAATCAACCAATATAACGTTCAATGAGTGGTGTAAAAGAAAATATACTCTTACACAGGATGAAAGATATAATAAAAATCCAGATGAATTCCCTACGCGTGAATTATATGGAGAATCATTAAAAGAAATTTTCTATGCACTAGTCAATGAATTATTGGCGACTGGGGCTGATATAAAACTTATAAAAGATGAAGTCAATGGTATAAAAAAAGAATCCGGTAGTCTATACAAACTCAGTACAATGACCAACTCAAAAACTCACATTTTTGATATTGTAATTCTAGCCACTGGACATCAAGAATTGAAGGACAACCTAGTTCTGTCCAAGCAATTAAAAACATGCACAGAGTATTACAATTTTGCTTATCCTCTATTTGATGTGCCACAATGGCAAGAAAAACGAATTGGTATTATAGGAATGGGGCTTACGGCCATTGATATAATGCTTTACTATACCGAAAATAAAGGAGGGAAGTTTATCCGTGAAAATAATCAACTAAAATATAAGCCGTCAGGAGAAGAACCCAAAAAGATCTTCGCACTTAGCCGATCAGGATACTTCACCTACAGCCGTCCACATAATTTCAAAGAAATTGATTTACAAAAATATGAACACAACGGTTATTTTTACACGCGTCAACTTGTGGACAAACTTCGTGAACAATTAGGTGCTCCTTCCCACTCGGATAGTTCTCCCGTCAACCATTCGAAGCAGCTAGATTTTGATCGCCATATTTTTCCCGTACTGCTACTGGAACTCAAACTATGTTATTACCGAATTCTATTTGGTCAGGAAATATTAGAGCTCATGCTCGAACAAACTCGGCCATTAGTGGATAATTTTAGTTCTAGCCATAACCAACACAACATGCAAAAAGATACGGCAATTGAATTCTTAACTAAAGCTGTCGATATTTTGGCTAGAGAGACTGTTTTCAAGATTAGACGTTATCTTAATGATCAAACCACTACTTTTATCCAACATGTCACCATAGAATCCGCAGTTAAACGATTTGTCCATGTTGTTTATGGTCAGCAAGTTGCAGAAAGTGGCAATATTATTCAGGTAGTTCAACAACTCCCATCAATGGGCAGCCCTTGGGGACATAGTACCGAACCTGAAGCACATTTGTTCAATTGGGATTTCATTGTCGATCCCATTACACATATGAATTTTAGTCCGAATACACCGTACCGTGACAGACTTCTTCAGTTCATGGAATTAGATCGTCTACAGTCAGAACAAGGTAATCTAGATAATCCATATAAAGGCGCTTGTGATGACGTTTTCCGAGATTTGCGTCAATGTGTTGTTTATGCTGTTGACTTTGGGGGAATTACCCCTGCTTCTTATCACTGGATGCTGAAAGATTTCTATGCTGTACATAACCGTGCGGCCAACGGTAATTGCATTGAACTCATGGAAAAAATTGAAGCTCTTATTGAAGCAAATATTGTCGATGTCACTTATGCCAAATCAAATATCCAGATCGATGATAATATCGTCTATCTTCATAGCCTGAGTGATCCTGGAAATTTAACGACACTTGACACCATGATCGATGCTAAATTACATAATTTCGATGTCAAAAAAGCCAAAGGCCAACTATTTACCAATCTCCTTAACGAAGGCATAGCATCCTGCTGGATTCATAAGGATCAGAATGGCGTTGAATATCCCATATCAAGTTTTAATATCACACGTGAATTCCAGTTTATTAATTGTCATGGAGAAAAAGAGCTGGTGTTCTGTATAGGCCAACCCTCAGAAGGAATTATGTTCTTTCAAAATGGCTCTATTCGTCCAAATGTTAATCACCATGTCGCTAATGACGTGTTAGCCTGTATCAATGCAGTGAAACGGGAATTGAGCAATACCAACAAATTTGGTACAGAATCATCACTGAATAAGCAAAAAATAATCCCTTAACATAAAACCAAAATGTAAGCCTAGGCTACAGCTTTACAAGTGACAACATTATCCCATTGCCAACGTAGCGATGGGTATTTAACACTGAGGTTTATTATGAGCTATATGTACCCGTTTAAAGGATTTTCCCCAGATTTACCTAAAGTAGTTTCAGGAAAAGGAATATGGTTATTTGATGAAAATGGCAAGGGATACATTGATTCCTCGTCTGGCCCAATGACTGTCAACTTGGGCCATTGCCACCCAACAGTGATTGAAGCAATAAAAAATCAAGTTGAACGTCTTCATTTTGCATATCGTTTTCATTTTCGCAGTAATGAACCAGAAACTCTATCATTACGTTTAATCCTATTATCAGATGACAACAAACGCTATGCTTTTTTTCTCAACGGAGGTTCAGAAGCATCAGAAGCGGCATATCGTATTGCATTAGATTATTTTCGTTATAAAGGGCAAGAAGGCAAAATTTATGCACTGGGACGAGAAATAACCAATCATGGTAACACAATCCAATCTCTTAGCTATGGAGATGACCGAGCTCGCAGACATAATTTATTGGGCAATTCTCTTGACCCAGTAACCAGTAGCGTAAAATTGACACCCTGCTATTGCTTCCAATGCCCATTGAATAAGTTACCTGACAGCTGCCAACTTGAATGTGTTACTGAATCACTAAATACTATTGATAAATTCGGATCTGAACGTATTGCGTGTGTTTTTATTGAACCAATTACTGCATCATCCGGTGGAGCCTTGGTTCCACATAAAAAATATATGCAAGCACTGAAGAATGGCCTTCAAGAACGAAACATTCTCCTAATAGCTGATGAAATTGTCACTGGCTTGGGACGTACCGGAGAATGGTTTAATATGAAAACATGGGGCGTTGAATCAGATATTACGGTGATCGGGAAAGGCCTTGGCGCAGGTTTCTCCCCCATTTCAGGGCTATTGATCTCAGAAGAAATAGGCCACTTGCTAGCATCTCAATCAACTCCACATTTTATCGGTCATACCTATTCTGGTAACCCACTATCAACTGGTGTAGCTCTATCGGTTTTAGACGTATTAACAAACGAAATTGGCATGCATGATATCAAAACCAAAGGTGAATATTTCGGCTTATTACTGAATGAGATGTTATCCGATATTCCTTGTATTGTAGATATCCGTGGACAAGGGTTACTTTGGGCAATTGAAACAAACCTCCATCAAAGTATGAGCGCAAAATTCATACCATCAGGACACAAGCATAGCATTAACCTCTATGCTTGCCGCTCTTCTGGAAAACATAAAGATTCACTCACCTTACTGTTCACCCCACCATTTATCATTACCCAACATGAACTATACGAATTAGTATCCCGAGTTAGAAAAGTATTCAGAGATAACCTATGAAAAATAGAAACGTGATTTTGTATAGCGCTGGAATCAATATTGATGAAGGAGTGACATCTCATCCTCGCATTGATGAAGAAGTTAACTCTTTATTACCTTTATTAAATACAAATAAAGCTATTTCCCTCCTAAACCATCAAGGAGATTTTAAAAAAAATAGTGCTAAACAAACACCTTATATAGCCCAAATACTTTCCCAGAGGCTGCAACGAAAAGTTGACTATTTTGAACATTGCGTCGGCGAAGAGGCAATAAAACGTGCTAACCAGATGCAACCAGGAGATATTATCTTATTCAGCAATACCCGACTATATCCAGAAGAACAAGACAACAATATAAATTTCGCAAAACAATTATCTCAATTAGGTAATGAACTTATCATTGGTGGTTTTTGCAAGTTACACCGTGAAAACGCGTCAAATACCGCAATTAAAAATTTTTTACCCTGGAGTTACTCAGAAGGAATCCAGCAGGAGTTAAAAGGTTTGCAAACATGGCGTAAAAAACTTTTTTCTAACCAGAAAACGTTATTAATTCTAGGAGGAAATAAAATAGAAAAGGTTAAGTTCCTACTTTCTCATAAAGGTATTTCAAGCGTGTATAAGATTATTATTGGTGGCTTGGTTCTCAATAGTGTGTTAAAAACCATAGGGATAAATATTGGCAGATCCGCTTATTTTAATATTCAATTTCCTGCTACTTTATTGTCTAAAATATATATCCCAAGAAAACTAATTGTAGAAGATATGGAAGGAAGACGAAATTTACGCAATTTTACTGATATTAAATTACAAGAGAAAATTATAGATTTTATCTTTGAAAAAGAGTTTCTAAACAGTGTCTTTTTATCGCCTAACGATTATTCCTTCTTTGCCGCAGGTCCATTAAGTGTTGCTGATAGCTACTATGCAAGAGAATGTTACGATTCACTTCATAAAGCAGGTGTAGAAGGGTTATTTATGGGAGGCGATACACTAACCGAAATAGATACATTCTCCAACACCTCATCTGGTGGTGGAGCATCCCTCAAATTTTTTTCTACAGGATACCAGTAACTATAAAAAACGACTAGGAAATTTTTATTTGGTCGATTAGACTATTCTATGTGCGGTTCTTTCACAAAGAGTTAGACAGCATCGGGCTTTATGCTTGTAGCCTGATGCTTTCTATATATATCGGCATTAATTAGCAATGAATACCTGAGGAAACTATGTCTGAAGATCCAATATTAAAATTCAAGACTTGGTGGGATGAAGTCAAAAACAACCTGAATTTGAAACATCCCAATGCAGTTTGTGTATCTACTCTCGATGAAAAAGGCTTTCCTTCAGGACGTTTTGTTGACTTAAAAGCAGTAAACAATGGGGGGTTTATTTTCTGTACCTATTTGGATTCAAAAAAAGGGCAAGAACTGCAACGTAATCCAAAAATCTCCCTAACATTTTGGTGGGAAGGTGTTGGTTACCAAGTCCGAGTTACAGGCCTCGCCTTTGAAATATCAGAATCAGACGCAGAAAAATATTGGTACTCTCGTACCCGAGATGCCCAAATAACCACTCTAAGCTGTCAGCAAAGTCAATTATTATCCTCAGAGCAAAAATTACGTAAGCAAGTTGTTCAAGTTATAGGAACATTAAGTGATAATCCCATTCCAAAACCAAAAAATTGGGGAGGATATCGAGTAGAACCTAATACAATCGAGTTTTTAACTTTCAAAGAAGATCGGTTACATCTACGAGAACTCTATTTAGAGAAAAATGGTACTTGGCAAAAATATTTGTTACAACCTTAAAAATTTAGATACGATGCTGTAACTGATAAATGTTCACAACATGTTTATACTTTGTATTTATAGAACTTGGATTCGCATATTAAGCGCAACACCGTAATGAACGAAGTAAATGAGTTGGGGTTCCTGTAAATAACTCATTCGGTGTTTTATAATCTCGTGTCTTACGTGGTCGATTATTTAGTCGGTTTGCCACAAGGTTAACCTCCCGCTCTGATACCTTATTAAAATCGGTTCCTTTTGGGAAGTAATCTCTGATTAATCCATTTATGTTCTCATTTATCCCTCTTTCCCAAGGGGAATACGGATGAGCAAAATAAATTTTTGTCTCTAAATTTTTACCGATCCGTTCGTGTTCGGCAAATTCGAGTCCGTTATCAAAGGTAATTGTTTTAACTTTATGTTTTATCATCGATAAATGTCTTGTCGCCGCTTTGGCAACACCTTCTGCTGTTTTATCTTCAAGTTTAATGATGATCGTAAATAACGATTTTCGTTCAACTAAAGTCAATAAGGCACTTTTACGATCTTTGCCAACGATAGTATCCCCTTCCCAATCCCCAATACGCTGCTTTTTATCAACAATTTTTGGGCGCTTATCAATACTGACTCTGTTTTTAATTTTTCCTCTGTGCTCATGGCTTCCATAGCGTTTACGATACGGTTTTTTCGCTATCCTAAGATGTTGCCATAAATCACCGCCATTTATTTTATCTTTATAAATCAATCGATAAATTGTTTCATGATGTAAAGAGATTTTCGCTTCCCGCTTGAGATAACCCACAACTTGTTCCGGACTTAAATCTTGCCAAATTAACTGTTTTATCCACTTTGTTATCTCTGGCGTGATTTTTACGGCTTTTACCTTAGAATGACGGCGTTCTAATGCTTTACGCTGAGCTTGTTCAGGTTCATATTTCTCGGCTTCCCGGTTTCGTCTCAATTCCCGGCTAATTGTTGATGGGGCCCGATTAAGCGACGTTGCAATAAAACGTTGTGTAAAACCGGCTTCTTTTAAGCCGAAAATCTGGTATCTTTCTGTTTCGGTCAGTTGCGTATAGGCCATAGTGCATTTTCCTTTGGCGAGAAAGATGCCTACTATAGCAACTGACCGCCTTTCTTAGAAATTGCACTTACTATGCGAATCCAAGGAATAAAATTAATTAGTTAGTAAAATTTTTTCTAAAAGCCATTTAAAACATGTATGACTGTTAATTAAAAATATATAATCAACATGGATAAATTATTTATGATAGATACTAAAAAAAATGAAATTCTTGAAAAGAACTCCATGCATAACATTCTAAATATGTTAAAAATAGTTTTGTTTCGAAATAATAAACAGGTGATATTTTGAATATTTTCGGATTTATTCTTACCATATTACCTATTGCCTTATCCCCTGGTGCGAGTTTTACTCTCGGCATGACCAATGTGATGAATAGAGGAATAAAAGGTCTGCTTTCCATCATAATAGGGACATCCTTGGGGATTTACACTCACGCATTACTGGTTGGCTTAGGCGTTACAGGCATAGTGACAAAATATCCATTCATTATAAATATCATACAGATAATAGGAACTATCTATTTAATCTATCTCTCTTATACATTAATAAAAAATGGAATATACTCAGAAAAAAACAGTGCAAAAAAAGTAACAAAAAAAAATGCAACAATAAAAGATGCCTATATCGCTAATATTATGAATATAAAAGCAATTATACTATATCTTACTGTAGCTCCAAGTTATCTAACATCAAACCATATTAATGTGTCAAACTTCATTATTCTTGCTTCTATTCATATTATTATAATGACAATATGGTTATTAGTTTTTGGCTATGTAATTATATTTACTACAAAAAAAATGAATTTCAGTTCGGTAAGTCGTTTTATTAACATTATGGGTGGGGTCTGTTTATTATACTTTTCTCTTTCTCCGTACTTTTTATGATGTTCCTTTCCAGAATGAGAGACGAATGCTTGAATTATATCCAGATAGAGTTTTAATCAAACTTCATCGATATTACACTCATTGTTTTGTTTGAAAAACAATCTGCATTGGGGTGATTTTTAAACCACTGGTTTGTGAAAAGTTCACATTCAAGCCTTGGATAATAAACAAATACTCATGCTCTCGTCCTGTATCTCCTTTCAATCTATAACTGAGTTAGCTTTTCTAGTTTACTACAGCGATACCATACAAATCACTTTCACATTCCACAAAAAAATCTAATATATAGATTTTAGTAATGATACATGATAGCAAGCCATCTTCTATGACTCTCATCAGTAAATAACAAGTTAATTTTGGTTTAATGTTAATCAATTTGGTTTATTTGCAAGCATACAACCCCCATATTAATAATTTTTGATATTCATTTAGTGAATATTATGCCAAATATGGTATTACTTTTTTCGTTAGTGTGATCCACCGTTGAGAAGCTAGCATACTAGTATATTAACCTCCCTCGCTTCACGATCACCTTGAATAAATAAACAAAATCACAACCCGCGCGATACATTGTGTTACAGATATGTTAACAACAGTACAATCATCTGGATGTATTGCCAGCGAAATAATAGCTATATAGAGGCATTTATTATGAGTAAAACCGCTCCGGTCGGTTTATGGGATCAACCCAGACCCTTTTTTATGATCTTTTTTGTGGAATTATGGGAAAGATTTGGCTACTACGGTGTTCAAGGCATTCTTGCTGTTTACTTCGTTCAACAACTTGGATTTTCAGAAACACAATCATTTATTACTTTCGGTGCATTTACGGCACTGGTTTACGGCCTGATTTCCATCGGTGGCTATGTTGGTGATCACTTATTGGGGACAAAACGAACCATTGTTCTGGGCGCCATTGTACTGGCAATCGGCTATTTCATGATTGGACTTTCCATCATGGAGCCTGAGCTGATTTTTTATGCTTTGGGAACCGTTGCTGTCGGTAATGGCCTTTTCAAAGCTAATCCGGCCAGCCTGCTGGCAAAATGTTACCCGCCGCAAGACCCGCGTTTAGATGGCGCATTTACGCTGTTTTATATGTCCATCAACCTGGGTTCTCTGGTTTCTCTTTCGTTTGCCCCCGTCATTGCTGAAAAATATGGTTATGCCATCACCTATAATATCTGCGGGATTGGCTTGATTATCGCCCTGCTGGTTTATATTGCCTGCCGCCGCATGATACATAATATTGGTTCTGAACCCGACCATGCCCCTCTTAACTACGCAACCTTGTTTTTGGTTCTGATTGGTGCAGTGGTGATGATTGGTATCTGTGCATGGCTATTACACAACATCAAAATTGCTAATATTGCCCTGATGGCGATTTCGGTTATTGTAGTGATGATTTTCTTCTGGCAGGCATTCAAACAGGATAAGGTCGGCCGCAATAAGATGTTTGTGGCATTTATTTTGATGCTGCAAGCCATCGTGTTCTATATCCTGTATAACCAGATGCCGACTTCCCTCAACTTCTTTGCCATCAACAACGTTCACCATCAGATTCTGGGTTTTAATATCAATCCCATCAGTTTTCAGGCTCTGAACCCATTCTGGATCATTATCGTCAGCCCGATCTTGGCCGTGGTTTACACCAAACTGGGTGCCAAAGGTAAAGATTTTTCCATGCCAACCAAATTCACCTTCGGCATGTTTCTGTGCTCGCTGGGCTTCCTGACTGCTGCTGCCTCTGGTTTATTTGCTGATGAGCAGGGTATAACATCCCCGTGGTTTATCGTGCTGGTCTATCTGTTCCAGAGCGTCGGGGAGTTGATGATCAGTGCATTAGGGCTGGCAATGGTCGCGACGTTTGTGCCTAGCTACCTGACGGGTTTTATCCTCGGTATGTGGTTCCTGTCACAAGCCGCCGCATCCGTATTAGGTAGCTATGTGGCAACCTTTACTGCCGCACCAGAAGGCGTAACGAATCCACTGCAAACCCTGCCAATTTATATGGAAGTCTTTGGTAAAATCGGGATTGCCACTCTGATTGTCGCCGTGATTATGGCCTTTATGGTGCCGTGGCTGAACAGGATTATGAAAGCGTAAGTATCATTATCCTAATTCTGTTTGATTAAATAAATTTTCCGCTCGTTGGTAATTCAAATAACGGGCGGAAATTTTGCCTTTTTAAATTATAGAATATGATTCTTTATATAGGCGATAAATAACGATGGATTCGCATAAATAATACGTATAATGCCAATGTAAGAAGGAAATTATCCAATTTGTAGATAGAGAATTAGTGGTAGAATAGTATGAAAAAACTTATTGCACTTGCAATACTCTTTGTTCCCGGTATTTCCTTATCGTCAACAAACGACGATTTAGATTATTGTGCCACATCCCAATCCTGGATTGCTCAATATGTGATAAATAGATCTTTCGAGAAAAATAAACAGCTTGATCGAATGAAAGCAACCTCTTCCTTAATTGAAAGAAGAAAGTTAATAAAAGGAAAGAAACCCATCGTATTTAACGAGTGGGGGCAGTTGTATACTCAGACAACGGAAATTTCTATTCCTTATATCGATAATCACAAAAAACCAGTTATTTTAATTGCTTCATCGATTATATCAGCAGAAGAGTGTTCATTAACAGAACCCACTTATTTTGATATAACCCCAGAAAACGATTAGTTTTATTTTTTAGATCAAACTGGCTAATTCAAAAAGAATGTAGCCAGCTTTTACATTAGCTCAATAACGGCTTTCTGAATAACAACTTGTTATTACAGTACGTCAACCGCATTCAGTTCTTTGAAAGCCTGTTCCAGACGAACAATCATCGTCGCCTGACCCGCACGCAGCCAAACACGTGGATCATAGTATTTCTTGTTAGGCTTGTCCGCACCTTCCGGGTTACCCAACTGGCCTTGCAGGTAGCCTTCGTTCTTTTTGTAGTAGTTCAGAATACCTTCCCAAGTTGCCCACTGGGTATCGGTATCAATATTCATTTTTACTACACCGTAGCTAACCGCTTCCTGAATCTCTTCTGCGGTAGAACCGGAACCGCCGTGGAAGACAAAATCCAGGCTGTTGTGTGGCAGGTTGAATTTCTCAGACACGTACTCCTGCGAGTTGTGCAGGATTTTTGGCGTCAGTTTAACGTTACCGGGTTTGTAGACACCGTGAACATTACCGAAAGAAGCTGCGATGGTGAAACGTGGACTGATAGCATTGAGTTTCTCATACGCATAAGCCACGTCTTCCGGCTGAGTATACAGGGAAGAACTGTCCAGATGGCTGTTATCAACGCCGTCTTCCTCCCCACCCGTACAACCCAGTTCGATTTCCAGCGTCATGTCGATTTTCGCCATGCGTGCCAGATATTGGCTGCAAATTTCGATATTTTCTTCCAGCGATTCTTCTGACAGGTCGATCATATGGGAAGAGAACAGTGGCTTGCCGGTTTGCGCGTAGTGTTTCTCACCCGCGTCCAGCAGGCCGTCGATCCACGGCAGCAGTTTACGTGCACAGTGGTCGGTATGCAGAATAACCGGCACACCGTAATGTTCTGCCATTTGGTGAACGTGGTGAGCACCGGAAATAGCACCGATAATCGCGGCTTGCTGACCTTCTGCTTTCAGCCCCTTACCTGCAATGAAAGACGCACCGCCGTTAGAAAACTGGATAATGACCGGAGCACGTACTTTTGCCGCCGTTTCCAACACTGCGTTGATGGAATCAGTACCGACGCAGTTAACCGCAGGTAATGCGAAGTTATTTTCTTTAGCGACGGCAAAGACTTTTTGAACATCATCACCAGTGATGACACCCGGTTTTACGAAATCAAAAATTTTAGACATGTTACGTGGTCCTGTATTGACATTGAACAGGCAGTCAGTGCTGCCTGTTATCACAACTTAGTTACTGTTAGCACGTTCTTCCAGCATCACAACGGCGGGCAGCTTTTTGCCTTCAACAAACTCAAGGAAAGCACCACCACCCGTAGAGATGTAAGAGATCTTGTCAGCAATTTCGAACAAATCGATGGCTGCCAAGGTATCACCGCCACCTGCGATTGAGAAAGCCTCGCTCTCAGCAATGGCACGGGCAACAATTTCGGTTCCTTTACGGAAGTTAGGGAATTCAAAAACGCCTACCGGCCCATTCCACAGAATGGTCTTGGCGCTTTTCAGGATTTCAGCCAGACGTTCAGCAGACGCATCGCCCAAATCAAGGATCTGCTCTTCGTCTTTAATTTCGCTGGTGGATTTCAGTGTGGCATGTGCAGTTTCAGAAAATTCTGTCGCCACACGCACATCGGTAGGAACCGGGATATCACAGCTTTCCAGCAGTTTTTTCGCTTCTGGGATCAAATCATCTTCGTACAGTGAACGGCCAACGTTGTGCCCTTCCGCAGCAACGAAGGTATTGGCAATCCCGCCCCCCACGATCAGTTGATCGGCAATTTTAGACAGGGAATCAAGCACCGTCAGTTTGGTTGAAACCTTAGAACCACCCACAATCGCCACCATTGGACGAGCAGGCTTGTGCAGTGCCTTGGCCAAAGCCTCCAGTTCACCGGACAGCAGCGGACCCGCACAGGCAATTGGCGCGAATTTGGCAACGCCGTGGGTTGACGCTTGCGCACGGTGCGCTGTACCAAACGCATCCATTACGTACACATCACACAGTGCAGCATACTGCTTGGATAACGTTTCATCGTCTTTTTTCTCACCTTTGTTGAAGCGAACGTTTTCCAGAACCACTAATTCGCCTTCCGCCGCTTCAACACCCTCCAGGTAGTCTTTTTCCAGACGAACAGGAGAAGAAAGGGCTTCTTTCAGATAATCAACGACAGGTTGCAGTGAGAACTCTTCGTTGTATTCTCCCTCAGTCGGGCGTCCCAGGTGAGAAGTAACCATGACCTTGGCTCCCTGACTCAACGCAGCCTCAATCGTCGGCAAGGACGCACGGATACGTGCATCAGAGGTAACTTTGCCATCTTTTACCGGCACATTCAGATCAGCACGGATCAATACGCGTTTACCCGCCAGATTTAAATCAGTCATCTTAATTACAGACATGGTGAATCCTCTCATTGATTCTTTATAAATTACTCAATCTTCCGCTGTGTGCTGTTTGTGACACAACAAATGATTATTTGAAACCCGTTGCGGCCATTGCCAGTGTCGTATCAAGCATACGGTTGGCAAAGCCCCACTCATTATCACACCACACAAGCGTCTTAATCAGGTGATTACCGCTCACCCGCGTTTGTGTGCCATCCACAATAGCACTGTGGGGATCGTGGTTAAAATCCGTTGAAACCAACGGCAAATCGGTATAATCCACTATACCATGAAACTCTCTGACCGCTGATTTTTGCAGGATCTGGTTAACATCGTTAACATTCACTGACGTGCGGACTGTCACGCTCAAGTCAATGGCTGTCACATTGATAGTGGGTACTCGAACAGAAATCGCCTCAAACCGATCATTGAATTTCGGGAAAATACGTGTGATCCCCGCCGCCAGTTTTGTATCAACCGGAATGATGGATTGACTGGCCGCTCGGGTGCGACGTAAATCACGGTGATAAGCGTCAATCACAGGTTGATCATTCATTGATGCGTGAATGGTTGTCACTGTACCCGATTCAATATTGAACGCATCATCCAACACTTTAATGATGGGAATGATGCAGTTTGTGGTACAGGAGGCATTGGAAACAATGCAATCTTCGGCAACCAATTCATGATGATTGACACCATAGACCACGGTGGCATCCAGATCATTGCCTCCCGGATGCGCAAACAGGACTTTTTTGGCTCCGCTGGCAATATGAGACTCTCCGTCTGCCCGCTCACCATACTTGCCCGTACAGTCAAGCACGATATCAATACCCAGTTCTTTCCACGGCAGAGCTGAAATTTCCGGTTGATGGAACAGCCGGATACTGTCGTCTCCTACTTGCAATAAATCATTGTTCAGGCGTACATCCCATGCAAAACGCCCATGACTGGAATCGTATTTCAATAAGTGGGCAATGCCTTGTGCATCCGCCAACTCATTAATAGCGATCACTGAAATTTCAGCCCGACGCCCGGATTCGTAAAGGGCACGCAAGACGCTGCGCCCTATTCTCCCGAAACCGTTAATCGCTACCCTGATAGTCATGTTACTCCCTGAATGTCTCTGTAGTCATGCAACCGCTTAGAATAACTGAGCAACGTCGGCTTGTACGGATAATTCATCATAAAATTAATCAGATTGTGACAGACAAGACATTTTATTGTCTCATTTACGCATCAAACTGAAACGGTTCAGCTTTAATGAGAGCAGGTTACGAGAAAACAAACGTGATGGCAAGCGCCATTCGTCACATCATAGAGGAAAAGTTGAACAAAAAAAGAGCGCATTCGCTCTAAAATTGATGCGAATGCGCTTATCAGGATAATTTGTTGATTATTTCAGCAGAGCGGATGCCTTGGCGACAACATTTTCAACCGTGAAACCAAACGCTTTGAATAGCTCATCAGCCGGTGCAGATTCACCGAACGTATTCATGCCGACAACAGCGCCGTTAATACCTACGTATTTGAACCAGTAATCAGCAATACCTGCTTCGATGGCAACACGGGCAGAAACTGCCGCTGGCAGCACCGCTTCACGGTATGCCGCATCCTGCTTATCGAAAGCATCGGTGGATGGCATGGAAACCACGCGAACCTGACGACCTTCGGCAGTCAGTTGTTCAGCCGCTTTCACCGCCAGTTCGACTTCGGAACCTGTTGCAATCAAGATCAACTCAGGCTGACCGGCACAATCTTTCAGGATGTAAGCGCCTTTCTCGATATTCGCCAATTGTTCAGCCGTACGCGCCTGCTGTGCCAGATTTTGGCGGGAGAAGATCAGTGAAGTTGGGCCATCTTTGCGCTCAATGGCATATTTCCACGCCACCGCAGATTCAACCTGGTCACATGGGCGCCATGTGCTCATGTTTGGCGTGACGCGCAGGCTGGCAATCTGTTCTACTGGCTGGTGGGTCGGGCCATCTTCACCCAGGCCGATGGAATCGTGGGTATAAACGAAGATGCTGCGCACTTTCATCAGCGCCGCCATACGCACCGCGTTACGGGCATATTCGACGAACATTAGGAAGGTTGCGCCATAAGGTACAAAACCACCGTGCAGTGCGATACCGTTCATGATGGCAGACATGCCGAACTCACGTACACCATAGTGAATATAGTTACCGTCCTGAACGTCGTTCAGTGGCTTGGAGCCAGACCACATGGTCAGGTTACTCGGTGCTAAGTCAGCGGAGCCGCCCATAAATTCCGGCAGAACTTTACCGAATGCTTCCAGTGCATTTTGTGATGCTTTGCGGCTGGCAATGGAGGCGGGATTTTGTTGCAGGTTTTCAATGAATGCCTTGGATTCGGCTTCCCAGTTTGCCGGCAGTTCACCGTGGGTACGGCGAGTGAATTCAGCGGCCAGTTCTGGGTAAGCATTCGCATAGGCCGCAAATTTCTCGTCCCAAGCAGCTTCTTTAGTCTTACCTGATTCTTGCGCGTTCCAGCCAGCGTAAATGTCCTGAGGAATGTCAAACGCAGGATGTTCCCAACCCAGCGCCTTGCGGGTTGCTTCGATTTCAGCATCCCCCAGCGGAGCACCGTGACACTCTTCTTTACCGGCTTTGTTTGGTGAGCCAAAACCGATGATGGTTTTGCACATCAACAGGGAGGGTTTGCCTGTCTCTTGACGTGCGGCTTCAATCGCTGCTGCAATCGCCCCAGAGTCATGGCCATCTACGCCACGGATAACATGCCAGCCATAGGCTTCAAAGCGTGCTGCGGTGTCATCGGTGAACCAACCTTCTACTTCACCATCGATAGAGATGCCGTTGTCATCATAGAATGCAATTAATTTGCCCAGTTTCAGCGTACCGGCCAAAGAGCAAACTTCATGGGAGATCCCTTCCATCATGCAGCCGTCACCCATAAACACATAAGTGAAGTGATCGACGATATCATGGCCGGGACGGTTGAACTGCGCTGCCAGTGTGCGTTCTGCAATCGCAAAACCGACTGCATTGGCAATACCCTGCCCCAATGGGCCAGTGGTGGTTTCTACGCCTGGAGTATAGCCATATTCTGGATGGCCCGGCGTTTTAGAGTGCAATTGACGGAAATTTTTCAAATCATCAATAGAAACATCATAACCCGTCAGATGCAGAAGGCTGTATATCAGCATGGAGCCATGACCATTGGATAACACAAAACGGTCACGATCAACCCAGCTTGGATTAGAAGGGTTATGGTTCAAATAATCGCGCCACAGCACTTCGGCAATGTCGGCCATTCCCATTGGTGCGCCGGGATGCCCTGATTTTGCTTTCTGCACAGCGTCCATGCTCAAAAAGCGGATAGCATTAGCAAGGGTTTTACGAGTGGTCATTCTTTACTCCAAGTCGGATAAAAGCGTTTAGTGAACTAAGGACTAATTTTCGCAGCGCAGTATACAAACCGCAATCATTAATGTCAGATAATTAACGTCAGTTTAAGGAGGACTATCTTAATTTCTCCTTGGCAATAATTCTTTGATTTACCCCGTTGTTTTGCTGCTTTCTTGTGGCAATGCGTACAATCAGGGTATTTTTGCGCAAATAGGGAGTCATTTCCTAGCGTGATTTGCGCAATAGAAAGCCACGTATTAAACACGATACCCAATAGGTTAATCAAGGCCGAAAAGCCGCGTTTTTATGCCAAGTTATGAAGATGCGATAAACGTGATAACCTTCTTTGACTGGAAAAATTTACTGATTTAGAGAAAGGTAGATGTCAGAATTTTCATACTCAAAACACTTAAGATTCACTTGTAATATATTTTGACTAACGGATAAACCTGTACGAATTACAGCCAATCTAATTTCAGAAACCAATTGTTTCAGAGTAAGGTAGATACCTGAGCTAATATTGGAAAAAATAATATCGCTATAAAAAAGAAAAATCAAAATAAAATTTTTTTAATAAACCATTTATGACCAACTATCATTATTCTATTTTTGCCTCCAATAAATTATCACTAAATATAAAAATAACTCATAAAAACATGCCACAAACTCAATAAAATTTAATTATTAGATGATAAAAAAAAGGAATTTGAATTAATGATATAAAAAAGTGAACTTATAAGCTCAGCATCATTTAAATAGCGTTTAAAAATGATAGAAGTCAATCTTCTCCCGCGCATCGCGCGGGAGAAGATTGCAGATTATCACTATTATTAAATTTATTCAACTACATTCAAAAATTATTAAGGAAATAACATGAAAAGAATAATTATTTTTATTTCATTATATTTATTAGGGTTACAAATAGCTTTTGCTGACGTTAATTCAATAAATACACAGTCTGGTTACGATCTTGCGACAGAATTAACTCAGAGATACAACGATACTAGAAATGATTGTGGCGATGAAAATCGTCCTGCATTTTTATGTTCCGGAATTATGTTGAGAGGAACAGTTCCTTCAGATAATTATTATTCTTGGAATCCAAGTCCACATTCGCAACGTAGTGGTGGTGTTTCATTTTCTTACTTGAGAACAGATTCTAAGCTCATTACATTAGATGCTGGCTACACAAATGGGTTTATTTTTTCTCCTTATTTATCAACCTCAGCAAATAATAAAGAGCACCCTGAAGCGCTTTGCTATTTCCCCATCAATGCCGTTTCTGCAGACAGAAATGACAAAGGATGTGGTGCTATTCCCGGCATTCCTGGAAGTGCGCCTTGTCAACAACAAGGCATTACAACCGCCCAACAGTGGATAAACAATGGAAGCGATGAGGAGAATCAGTGTGGTTTTGATGTCAGCATTAAACCAGGGGCAAATCATGCTGATGCCTTTATACAGGGAATTAAAGCTCGTTTACAGCTCCCGTTGACAGTAAATAATGAATTAATATTAGCTACTTGGCCCCAAAATATTCCCCATGAATTACCTATCGAAGCCTTTTTTTATCTTCAGGAAGGGCTGGCAGGAGCACAACATGATCAACGAGATTTTCTTAACTCTACAGGGAAAATAATACCAATTGTACGGATAGAGCTTCCTTCTGACTACAGTCAAGATGCGACTTTCACTTATAACCCAGAGGATCAAATTATTCGCGATTAAAATAATAATCAGAAAATAAATCTAAAAACAGAAATTAGCTCCATAAAATATTACAACTAAGATTCAACAATAAGTGGAATGTGGCTATTTACGAAAAAATAAAGTTTCAAGCGTAAATAGCCACAATATAAAACGAAATCAAAAAACATCACAAGCCATAATAATATAATTACAAGGGGAGTTTTAGTTGACATTTTTATATACTAAATATTAAACTATCTATATTTTTTAAACCCTATTTTATTCTAACTCTTACTACAAATGACAAAATCCCTCCCTACATCTGCCCCAATATCCGCCCCAACCATCATGCAATTAAATTCCATCAAGCCAAAACGCGATGGGCTTATTCACTTACTGCATGATTGCGTCGAAAGTGATGCCTCCATCGGCTTTATTGCACCACTGGAAAAGAACGAAGCGGAGCAATATTGGCAGGATGTCGAAACAGATCTCACATCCGGTCATCGATTGCTGCTGGTCGCGCTAGAGGGTGAAAACATCGCAGGTTCAGTGCAACTTTCCCTCTGCAAGAAAAAGAACGGCCTGCATCGTGCTGATGTCGAAAAATTGATAGTACATACCGCTTATCGCCAGCGTGGGATTGGCAGGATGCTAATGAATGAACTGGAACGGCTGGCAAAGCAGCATCAACGCCGTTTGCTGGTCTTAGATACACGCACTCATGATCCAGCTTCAGCCCTGTATCGAAAATGTGGCTTTATTGAAGCCGGGCAGATCCCGAACTTTGCGCTTAATTCCACTGGGGAATTTTCAGGGACAACCTATTTTTATAAGTTGATTTGAATTCTTTAGAAAAAGAAAAAACCCTGAGTCAAAAACTCAGGGCTTATAGATTCTGGCGGTGCGGACGGGACTCGAACCCGCGACCCCCGGCGTGACAGGCCGGTATTCTAACCAACTGAACTACCGCACCGCATGGCGTTCTGGTTAAGAACGGGGTGGATAATACGGGCTACGGTAAATTCCGTCAATCGCTTTTTATAACAAAACGGTTCGTTTGCACATTTTTTCACCTTAATCATGCAGTTATCTCCATTTTGCCACGGCTTTTCAATGTAACTGTTCAGGTTTGGAACGCCAAAGGCAACTGCCTCCTTTCTTTTCCACCAGATCCAAACGAGATTCATGCTGAACTAATTCGTCATCAGAAGCATAAACCACTCTCAGCCCGGCCTGCGGGCGAGTGATCTGCTGGATTTCTGTAACCTGAGTCGTGCCTGACGTTTCCCCTTCCATCGAGAACGCTAATGATGTCTGGCCACCGGTCATTGCCAGATAAACATCAGACAGAATTTCGGCATCGAGCAATGCCCCGTGGAGAGTTCGTTTTGAGTTGTCGATCTGGTAACGGTCACACAACGCATCAAGGTTATTACGCTTGCCGGGGAAAAGTTGCCTTGCCAGCGTCAAGCTATCGGTAATGGTACAAAACTCAGCGGTAGGTGGAATGCCTCGATTCAGTTTACTGAATTCATAATCCATAAAACCGATATCAAACGTTGCGTTATGAATAATCAACTCAGCACCACGGATAAATTCAATGAATTCATCCGCGATATCCGCAAATTTTGGTTTATCCTGCAAAAATTCATCACTGATGCCGTGAACTTCAAAGGCTTCGGGGTCAACCAAACGTTCTGGTTTGATATAAAGATGAAAATGGCGCCCTGTCAGGCGACGGTTGATCACCTCCACAGCACCAATCTCAATGATATTGTGTCCCTCATAGTGAACACCCAACTTGTTCATACCGGTTGTTTCGGTATCGAGGACGATTTGGCGGGTAATAGCAGTGCTCATAGTGTTTTTTTGTGTCAGACTTAGAGTTTTGATTAAAGATGATATAGGAAGAGTCTACCAAAGATGAACAAACAGGTAGAAATTTTCACCGATGGTTCTTGCCTCGGCAATCCCGGCCCCGGCGGATATGGCATTTTACTCCGCTACCAACAGCAAGAAAAAACCTTGAGTGGGGGTTATTTTCGCACCACCAATAACCGCATGGAGTTAATGGCCGCCATCATCGGACTGGAAGCGCTTAAACGACCCTGTACTGTGATCTTGACGACGGACAGCCAATATGTGCGCCAAGGGATCACCCAATGGATCCATAACTGGAAAAAGCGCGGCTGGAGAAAAGCGGATAAATCCCCCGTCGTCAATGTCGATCTGTGGCAGCGACTCGATAACGCTATCTCGCTGCATGATATTGATTGGCGTTGGGTCAAAGGCCACGCCGGACATCGGGAGAATGAACAGTGTGATGAATTGGCTCGCACAGCCGCTAATAGCCCTACTCAAGCAGATAATGGTTATATCGAAAGCGAAAATTAACCTGTCAATTAATATCGTCGGTGAACATTTTTCGCCGCTCCCAACGCATTACTGAATTTCGGTTTCAACAATGTCGCCCGCATAGAGTTTAATGTTAATGGTATTGTCCGCTTGCGGGCAATAATCACATTCAAACAACCCAATATTGACAGACAGGCGTTATCAAGACGCTTGCTGCTTTTTTGCCACGGTAAAATATGGAAGTTAGCATGGTGAATCACTTCATAATTAAGCAGACGCAACCAATCCAATTGGCGCAACATTGAAAACATCTGGGCTTGGCAAGATTGACGACGATATATCGGGGTAATCACTTTCCTTAACCCTAGCAGGCTTATTGGATTAAACCCACTGATAACCAACCAACCGTCGTCTATCATGATCCTATCGACTTCTCTCAAGAGCCAATGTGGATCAATACTATAAGTCAGCATATGCGCCAGCAAACAAGCATCAACAGATTTAGTTGCAAAAGGGAGGTAATGGGGATCAGCAATGACGTCCATATTTTGCCCTTGTGATCCGACATTGATTTGATGGCTGACCAAACAGGAACGAGTATCAATTTCGGCACTTAAGTTACCGACTTTCACTAAATGAAAACCAAAGATTTTTGGCCACCACGGTTCCAATTGACGTTCCAGGGCAACACGGTAATATTCTCCCCACGGTAACTCAGCCCAAGAAACCGGGAGGGTTATTTGCTTGATTGAACGTGCTGATCGCATGTCATCTTCCTTTCAACCTACTATAAACCTACTATGAAAATGAGGCATATAATGGAGCTTATCAGGATCCCAGCCCTTTCAGATAACTACATTTGGCTACTTTGTGATGAAAACAAGCATTGTGTCATTATCGATCCTGCTGAATCACAGCCTGTCATTGATATTCTAGCAGCAAACCCACTTATTCCCGCGGCGATCCTGTTGACACATCACCATTCTGATCACGTTGGCGGCGTTCCCGGACTACTCAAACACTACCCCGAACTCCCGGTATATGGCCCTGAAGAGACCCAAGACAAAGGCGCAACGCATATTGTCCATGAACATAACACCGTTGAGATAGGAAGTTTCTCTTTCCGTGTTATGGAACTGCCAGGGCATACACTGGGTCACATTGCATTCTATCAGGCTCCCTATCTGTTTTGTGGAGATACGCTATTTTCTGGCGGTTGTGGACGCCTGTTTGAAGGCACTGCCGAACAAATGTTTTCCTCGCTGGAGAAAATTTCATCATTACCCGATGATACCTTGATCTGCTGTGCTCACGAATACACTGCGGCAAATATGAAATTTGCAAAAGCAGTATTACCTGATAACCCGCTTATTCACGATTATTATCAAGACATTCTTAAACTACGTGAAAATAGCCAAGCAACAGTGCCCACAAATTTACAAACAGAGAAAAAAATCAATGTTTTCTTAAATTGTCACGATATTGATTTACAAAAAAATATCGGTATCAAACCTAATTCAATACCACTTTCTTCTGTTTTTCAGCAATTAAGGGCTTATAAAGATCGGTTTTAATTCTGTTGGGTTGTCTTCTGCGTAATAGGTCAGTATCATTGCTCACCTTTTATGCAAACATCAGAAAAGAACATGAAGACAAAAGCGATTTTGTTCGCCTCTGTTCTTCTTGCTGGGTGTCAATCGAGCCTGCAACCCAAGGCTCCTTCCCAGCAACAAGCACAGAAGAAGATGTCTTCAACGAATCAGAAAGCAGACGGTATTGCAGGATCAGGAGATTCTGCAAACTGGAAAGTGAGTCCGACAGCCCAACAAGATTTGTGGGGACATATTCACGATGAGTTGAAGATGGAGATTCCTGATAATAGCAGGGTGAGCGAGCAACAAAACTATTACTTAAAACACAAGAGCCATATCCAAAATGTAATATTGCGTGCCGAGCCGTATATTTATTGGATAGTTGAGCAACTTGATGAGCGACATATGCCAATGGAGCTGGTATTTCTGCCCATCGTGGAAAGTGCATTTAACCCCCATGCAACTTCTTACGCCAAGGCAGCCGGCTTATGGCAGATTATCCCAAGTACAGGCCGTCATTATGGCCTGACACAAGATAAATGGTACGATGCCCGTCGTGACGTTGCGGCATCAACGACCGTTGCCCTTGATATGCTGGAACACCTCAATGCACGATTTAATGGGGATTGGCTTTTGACGATTGCCGCTTACAACAGTGGTGAAGGCCGGGTTCTGCGTGCCATCAAGGACAATAAAGCCCAAGGGAAACCCACCGATTTCTGGTCGTTGTCACTGCCACGGGAAACCATGCATTATGTTCCCAAGATCTTGGCACTGAGTCATATCATTCGCCATAACGAAAAATTTAGTTTCAAACTTCCCAAGCCGAACAGCCAACAAGCACTGGCTAAAGTGGAAGTCGGGCAACAAATTATGTTATCACAGGCGGCTGAACTCTCCGGGCTATCGCTGACATCAATCAGGGCCTATAACTCTGGCTATAAACAAGGTATAACGTCTCCTCATGGGCCGCATTACATTATGCTGCCCAAAATGAACGCAGACCAATTTAAGACGTTCCTGGCAGATAAAAAAGTCTTGCAAGACATTCGCCTGGCTGTTGCGCACAGCAATCGCAAGTTACAGCAACAAAGCCACTATACGGTTCGTACCGGAGATACATTGTCAGCAATTGCGAAGCGCTTCAATACAACGCACCGCGAGTTGCAAAGGTTGAACAGCTTAAAAACCGCTGATCGGCTCAAGATCGGCCAAGTACTAAAAGTTGATAATAATGGCCCCGTCACCTACCAAGTGCGCAAAGGTGATTCATTTTTCAGCATTGCTAAACGCCACGGTGTAAACCTGAATGATCTGATGAATTGGAATAAAAACATTAAAATCAAAGATATTAAACCGGGTATTGCGCTGACCCTTTATCTTAATTAAGTGAGTTTATTTCCTCAAAATATATCCCCCTGTTCTTTTGGACAGGGGATTGTTTTATCTATCATAAAATGACAAGTTGACTTTATAAAATCCACCTAATTTAATGACAAAATAAATCATCATTATTGAGGGAATTTATCTTGTCATTATTAAAGCAAAACACAATATATTCAGGCAATTTCCCTGATATTTTCACCAAGATCAACGAATATCTGCTATTTCCCTCTGGACTCCAACTGAACACTGTCCCTTATCTCGAAACAGAAAGCCGTGATTATAGCGCCATGCGGTTTCAATTGAATGGTAAAGCGGTCATTTTTCGTCAGGCTAAAACAACGCCCAATAAACAAGGGCAATTTGTCACGCTTTGGAAAAGGCCAACGCCAGATTCAGAAATAATGCCTTTTGAAGAAAGTGATGACATTGATTTTTGTCTGATAGCCACTTTTTCAGAGCATCAAAAAGGTATTTTTCTGTTCAATTCACATATTCTGTTAAAAAAAGGCGTTTTCTCAAGTCAATCTAAAGAGGGTAAAAGAGCCATTCGGGTTTATCCTTCTTGGGTATCCCCGACCTCAAAGCAAGCAATCCAAACACAAAAATGGCAATCTTTGTATTTTATAAATCTCGATAAACAAGAAATTGCTATTGAGCAATTTAAGCGTGTTTTCTTAAATCATAATACTAATAATTAATTTGATTTATTATCACTTGTTTAAACTTCGCATCTGGGTGTAGATTGCTTTCTAGAGATTCTTGGATTCGCCTAATAAATGTTTATATTGAAGTTTAACCCTACCTTAGCAAAGGTATTTCATGAAAAAAATAGCAATTTTGATGGCATTAATTTCAGGAACCACATTCCATTCCATCGCAATGGCAGCAGAAAAAATGATTGAGGTGCAGAGTTTCACCGCCGTTAACGCACAAAAAGGGATTAATATCAGGATCAAATGCGCTGCAACTTCATCACTGAAAGTCAAAGGCATACAATCCTCCATAGACAAACTTGATATCACTCATAATGGCGATACACTGAGTTTGATTAATGACGCGGTCAAAAAAGATATCCCTCTTACTAAAGCGCTTGATATTACGCTATACACTGATAATCCGCTGAATACTTTGGCGACTAAAGCCGGCGTAAAAATGAAGGTAGACGCATGCGCCATAAATAATGAAAGGTTGGAAGTTTCAGGTGAAATGGGCAGTAAAATCGACGTTGCGGGTAAAACCAAGCACTTAGATCTCAATCTGAATATGGGCGCGATATTTAACAAAACGTCTCAAAAATTCAGCGCCGATTCCGCCAAAGTATCTTTGAGCATGGGAGCAAATGCTTTTCTCTGCCATATTCCAAAAATCACCGGTAACCTGACCACAGGAACCCGTATTTCCGTCGATAAAAAAGCAATAGTCAAAACCACGGATAATTTCGCCAGCGAAATATCAACGGATTCTTGTTCGTAAAATATCTTTTAAATTGCACTCTAATTTATCAGGAATAGTTAATGAAAAATATTCTTAAAGCATCTGCTCTTGCCATTACCCTATCCTTCACTACAGCCATAACTTCAACAATACCAACAGCTTTTGCGCAACCCGCTAACCAACTCGTCAATCAGGCTCCTGGCTATTATCACCAAATGCTCGGTGATTTCATGGTCACTGCGATTTATGACGGATATATCTATCTTTCCCCCTCTTTATTAAAAGGCATTGAAAATAAAGACATCCAGACTCTGCTGGCCCGCATGTTCCAAATTGAAGAGAAAGATGGCGTTCAGACAGCGATAAATGCCTATCTTGTTAATACCAAAGAGGGATTGGTATTAATTGATACTGGCGGTGGTAAATGCTTTGGCCCAACCATGGGAAATATTGTTGATAATATCCGTGCCGCAGGGTATACACCGGAAGCAGTAAAAACAATATTACTGACACATATGCACCCAGATCACATTTGTGGTTTAAGTTCTGCAAATGGCAAAACAGCATTCCCTAATGCAACCGTTTATGCCGCGCAAGAAGAAAAAGATTTCTGGCTTAATCCAGAGATTGCCGCCTCTGCACCTAAAGAAAGTCGCTCTATGTTCAAAATGGCACAAGACGCTATCGCACCATATATTGCAAAAAAAGCATTCCACACTTTTAAAAGTGGAGATAACGTCACTCCAGGTATCGAAATAATATCCACTTTTGGCCATACTCCCGGCCATACATCATTCAAATTACACTCTGGCAACAATAGCATGCTAATTTGGGGTGATATTGTACACTCTCATTCAGTGCAATTTACGCGTCCAGAAGTTTCCATCGAATTTGATGTAGATAATGCTAAAGCAGTTGAAGCACGTAAATATATTTTCGAAAAAGCATCACAGGAAAAGTGGTTAATTAGTGCTGCACATTTACCCTTTCCTGGTATTGGCCACATTCGCAAAGATGAACAAGGATATTCTTGGGTGCCAGTAGAATATTCTGGCATGTTGAAAGCAGAGAATTAACGGGTCACGACATCAATTTATTAAATCATGTATAGATGCCTATCTTGAGAACATTCAGAAGGCGAAGATTGATATGATCTGCCCATCTTGTCTTACTATTAAAGGGGTCTATCATAATTGAGCGCCCCTTTTCTGCTCAGCAAGCGTTACACACAACGTATAGAGACATAGCCTGAACTTGCGTTAGATTTAGCCAGACTTGATCACAAAATATTTTCTTTTTATAACTTACCGTCAGCTTTCATTTGCAGTATGTCTCTTGTTATCTGGTTATTCATTTTTTCTATGTCAAGAAACCAAAAATCCCTTACGCCGAAATCCCTTCGTGCAAAGGCTTCAATGGAATGACACTCTTCTGCATCTATCGAATCACCTCTAGATGATATCTCGTCCAATATTCTGACGGTAATATCACCATTATCGGCGTTTTCCCCAAGAGCACGGCAAAGGCTGCTATTATTGAGTGATGTAAGATTATCTGTTGACACCCTTCCGACAGAACATCCGGCAATAGTAAGTGTTACAGACAACAATAGTAATTTTCTTATCATTTAAAACTAAGCCATAAAAACAGGACGTCAGTATACCCATGAGCAAAGAAAAAATACACAAAAACAAGGAAATGAGAGACAGAGTACAGAACCACAAAAGACCCGGTGTCTCATCCAAGCACTATGACCGTTACGACTACCTGAAAGAAAAACGGGAAATTATAAAGCAATGGGAAAATAAATTACTCTCACTATAGGGCAGGAAGCTGCCCTTTGAAATCCAGACAATAGTCTAACAAAATAGAGTTATTTGAATTAACTTAATCTTGATATTGCTAAATGAGCCAAATATTAATTTGTCCATTTCCAATTTAGGATGGATCTCACCGCAATATTGACCTCCATTTGAATAAATGGAGGTCATTGATATATTTAATGCAGGTGTATCATTTATTATTACGTTGTTTTTATTAAAAAAGACGGAAAGTAAAAAACCTCATTGCTAAAAACAGTTTTTTGTGACCAAAATCATAACTTGGATTCGCATAGTAAGTGCAATTTCTAAGAAAGGCGGTCAGTTGCTATAGTAGGCATCTTTCTCGCCAAAGGAAAATGCACTATGGCCTATACGCAACTGACCGAAACAGAAAGATACCAGATTTTCGGCTTAAAAGAAGCCGGTTTTACACAACGTTTTATTGCAACGTCGCTTAATCGGGCCCCATCAACAATTAGCCGGGAATTGAGACGAAACCGGGAAGCCGAGAAATATGAACCTGAACAAGCTCAGCGTAAAGCATTAGAACGCCGTCATTCTAAGGTAAAAGCCGTAAAAATCACGCCAGAGATAACAAAGTGGATAAAACAGTTAATTTGGCAAGATTTAAGTCCGGAACAAGTTGTGGGTTATCTCAAGCGGGAAGCGAAAATCTCTTTACATCATGAAACAATTTATCGATTGATTTATAAAGATAAAATAAATGGCGGTGATTTATGGCAACATCTTAGGATAGCGAAAAAACCGTATCGTAAACGCTATGGAAGCCATGAGCACAGAGGAAAAATTAAAAACAGAGTCAGTATTGATAAGCGCCCAAAAATTGTTGATAAAAAGCAGCGTATTGGGGATTGGGAAGGGGATACTATCGTTGGCAAAGATCGTAAAAGTGCCTTATTGACTTTAGTTGAACGAAAATCGTTATTTACGATCATCATTAAACTTGAAGATAAAACAGCAGAAGGTGTTGCCAAAGCGGCGACAAGACATTTATCGATGATAAAACATAAAGTTAAAACAATTACCTTTGATAACGGACTCGAATTTGCCGAACACGAACGGATCGGTAAAAATTTAGAGACAAAAATTTATTTTGCTCATCCGTATTCCCCTTGGGAAAGAGGGATAAATGAGAACATAAATGGATTAATCAGAGATTACTTCCCAAAAGGAACCGATTTTAATAAGGTATCAGAGCGGGAGGTTAACCTTGTGGCAAACCGACTAAATAATCGACCACGTAAGACACGAGATTATAAAACACCGAATGAGTTATTTACAGGAACCCCAACTCATTTACTTCGTTCATTACGGTGTTGCGCTTAATATGCGAATCCAAGTAAAATTAAAATGATCATGATTTTGCCAAAGCCATTATCTATTTTTTATTTTTATTTCATATCGTTACAAAAAAAACACCTTTTATGGATAAATATTAAGTGGTTCTATACACTAATCAAATACACCATTTCAGAATATTATTTCTCAACGGCAATCATTTTAACTTTTTACACGGTCATTGTCGGAGTCCGTTTTTTATTTCACTTGATTTAATTTGGTCTTTACTCCTTCGTTATTTATTATTACCCCCATTTTGTTTATCACGGATCAGCCGATATATTCGAACAACAGAGTCTCTGCAAATTATCGAAAAACAACGTATTACGTCCTTAATTAACAAATTTGTCGGAGACAATGTGCGTTAGATTTGAATCTTGTACCCGAATGTTATGGCCTGCGTTGCTATCAGGTGGGATAGCCTATTACATAACGTTCCATCATCTCAGGGAGACACACCATGTCAATAAAGAAGAACCTCGATAAATTGAAGAAAGGACAAGCCCTTGTTCAGCAGGGGCAGGGCGCTGTTCAGAAAGCGAAACAGGTTGCAGGAAAATTGGGCGGCGGCCTGTCAGGGACAGAGGGTTTAATTCCGGGTGGGGGTTTTACCGGGGGAATAGGCGGAAGTTCAGGCAGCGGTATTTCAGGATCGGCGAGTTTAATTCCAGGCGGCGGCTTTACCGGTGGACAAGGATTGTCACAACGCGCAGCCGGGGGGCAGAATGCGGCCACCAAAGTGCTGGAAAAAGTCGGCCAGATGCTGATGGGCGGGCGTGACCCAAGTGGCCTGCAATTTACCCTGACCGCAGGCGGTTTACCGCCGCAGACGTTTGTCGTGACCGATTTCACCCTGAACGAAAGTTTTTCCCAGCCGTTTAGCCTGAGTGTGGGGCTGGCCAGTGCCGACCCGGCCATTGACTTTCCGGCAGTACTGGATCGCACCGCCACGCTGACCATTCTGCAAAACGGTGTCGAACAGCGCAGCGTCACCGGCATCGCCACCCGCTTTGAACAGGGCAACACCGGCCTGCACCAAACGACCTACCGGATGAGTATCCGCCCGGATCTGTGGCGCACCACCCTGAGACAAAACTCGCGCATTTTCCAGCAACAGGATATCGCTACCATCATCACCACCCTCCTGAAAGAACATAAAATCCGCGATGTGATCTTCAGCCTGCGCCACCCTCACCCGGCGCGCGAATTCTGCGTACAGTATCAGGAAAGCGACTTCGATTTCCTGCAACGGCTGACGGCCGAAGAAGGCATTTTCTACTTCTTCGAATGCAGTAACGGGCGCAACACGCTGGTCTTCGCCGACGACTGCGGTTCAGTGCCGCCGGGCATACGCCTGCCCTATCAGCCGGGTGAAAGCAGTACGCTGGGCGAACCGGCTGTCAACAGCCTGACCAGCAGCGCACAAATACGGCCGGCTCAGGTCCAGCTTAAGGATTACACCTTCAAGAACCCGGCGTGGCCGGCGGAATTTAGCCAGAAGATACGGGATGAAAATATGCAACAACTGTACTACGAGCACTACGATTACCCCGGTCGCTTCAAAGACGAAGCGCATGGCAAGGACTTTACCCGCTACCGGCTGGAGGCATTGCGCAGCGATGCGATGATGGGACAGGGCAGCGGCAATGCGATAGCCCTGCAGCCGGGCAAACTGTTTATCCTTACTAACCATCCACGGGCAGACCTGAATCAGTCATGGCAAACCGTTTCCACCAGCCACAGCGGCAGCCAGCCGGGTGCGCTGGAAACGGCAAGCGGCGGCGAGAGCGGCACCACGCTGCACAGCTACTTCTACTTTATCCGCCAGAATCAGAACTGGCGTCCGGCACTGCTGGCCAAACCGGTGATGGATGGCCCACAAATCGCTAAGGTGGTCGGCCCGGTCGGCGAAGAAATCTTCTGTGACCAGTATGGGCGTGTACGCCTGCAATTCCCGTGGGACCGATACGGCAAGAGCGACGACCAAAGCTCCTGCTGGATACGGGTCAGCCAGCCATGGGCAGGTCAGGGCTGGGGGATGCTGGCCATCCCGCGCATCGGCCAGGAAGTGGTGGTGGATTTCCTGCACGGCGACCCGGACCAGCCCATCGTCACCGGCAGAACCTACCATGCCAGCAATATCCCGCCGGGCAAACTGCCGGGCAGCAAAACCCAGATGGCACTGCGCTCCAAGACCCACAAGGGCGAGGGGTATAACGAACTGCTGTTTGAGGATGCCAAGGGCAGTGAAAAGCTGTCGCTGCACGCACAGAAAGACATGTACACCAAGGTGCTCAACAACCGCGATACCCATGTGATCGCCAATCACACTGAGACCGTGGAGAAAAACCAGATCATCAAGATCAATGAGAACAAAGAGGAAACGGTCACGCTCAACAGCACGGAAACGGTGAAGGAGATGCGTAAACTGATCACCGGCAAGAACTACATTATCGAGGTCGGTGCACACAAGGCAGAGACCATCACCAATACCCTTTCCATCACCACCGGCGATGTGATTGAACTGAAATGTGGCGCAAGTGTCCTGCGCATGGACAGCAGCGGCAAAATTACCCTCAAGGGCAGTGAGTTCAAATTTGAGGCCAGCGGCCCGGTACAAATCACGGGTAAAGATATCGACCTGAACTAGAAAGGACGGATTGAGATGGAATTTCGTAACCTGACTCCCTTTGCGGTGATGAACTATGCCATGCTGGATGTTGAGGATGTGGAGCACCACGTGGCCGTGATGAAAATCGGCTACCAGTTACTGCCTGCCGGACAAGGGGAATACAGCGCTGAATTACTGCCCGCGCCGCCCCTGTGTTTACAGGATGAATACCGGGGGCAGATGAATGCCTCTCAGGTGTTGCAGGAAAGTGACCTTGCCCCGTTTAAACCGCGCTGTGACGTGATTGTTAACGGCACGGCTTATGCCCCTGATGGCCGCCCCTGTACGGAGTTTCCTGTACGGCTGCATGTTCAAAGCAAGCAGGGCCGAACCTTGCTCGACAAAACCCTGACTGTGACTGGTGAACGGGAATTTACCCGTGATGCTGGTGGTCATTGGCAACTGACGACACCAAAACTCTTTACGACCCTGCCGCTGGATTATCGCTATGCCTATGGGGGCGAATGCAAAATTCAGGCGGATGATAAAGCAGGTGCACAGCTTCAGGAAAGTGATCGTCTGACACCGGAACAACGCCAGCAACATCCAGACGGGGAAAAAGCCCCAGTTGCCCATGCCACCTGTGAAACCAATCCGCTGGGCACCGGGTTTGTCACGCCGTGGTATGCCAACGCCAAACAACTGACCCGCTACCCGGCCCCGCGCATTATCCGGCCGGATGCGCCGTTCACTGCGCAACATTTTTCTGCTCAACTGGCGGGCACCTTATCGCCCGATACCCCGGCCTGCCAGCCGCAAGGGTTGGGCTTTATCGGCCGGGCGTGGCTGCCCCGCCGTCAGCTTGCCGGCACTTACGATGCCGACTGGCTGGCGCACCGCCATCCCTATCTGCCGAAAGATTTTGACTTTGGCTACTGGAACGGCGCACCAGTTGACCAACAGATTGACTGGCCGGAAACCAATATTGCCATCACGTTAAGCGGCCTGACACCTGATGGTGACCTGCATGTCACCCTGCCGGGGCACCGCCCGTTTATCCTGCTGCGGATGCAGAACGGCATTCTGCTGCCTGTTCCTATGCGTATGGACACGTTAATTATCGACAGCGAGGCAAGGACGCTGCATATGACCTGCCGACTGAGCTTCAAAACCTCCCTGCCCGTGCGGGTCGCTGAAGCGCGGTTTGAAATCAACCCGGATGCGCCCTTGCTCAAACTGGCACCACTGGAAGAGGAGAAAAAGGATGGCTGATAACCACATTGCCCGCACGGCGGGAAGCTGGATGATCGTCGGCATGTTGCCGGACGTGTGCAAAACCCCGATGGGATCTTCCACCCCGCCGATCCCCTATCCGGTCGTCGCAAAACTGGCAGACAGTTCCGTCCCGGAGAAAACCGTGCGCGCCAACGGCCAGCCAGTGGTGGTATTTGCCCGCAGCTTTGTGCCCACAACACTCGGCGACCAGCCGGGCGTGGCCAATGGTGTTAAGAGTGGCACGGTGGGCGCGAAGTGCCACCCACAGGAGCATACCAAGACAGTGCGGGCGGGCAATAAACTGGTCCTGCGTCACGGGGATAAATTCTGGATGAACGGAGCATAAGGACGGAAACCATGGCAGAAAACAACGGGGCCGGAACAGACAACAAAGCCGTAGACAAGGCAGAAGAACCGGCCAACACAAAGGATATTGTCCCCCCTAAACCGAATTCCCCGTTACCCCAAAAGGTTCGGGATGACAGTCCGACCGGGGAAGGCAATACCATCGGTAAAATTATCGGACAGGCACCACAGGCAACTAATCCTCCCCATGAGGCCAATACAGTGGTACTACCAGAAACTAAAGAAGAAAAAGGGGTTTGGGAGCAGATAAGAGATTACTTTGACACGGGCATGGTCAATTCTATAGATGCAGATGCAGAAGAACGTGCTGCCATATTGGAAATGACTGGACAGAAAAAAGCAGCAGAAAACCTACGTGCTGTGGCAGATAATACCCGCCAGAATGTCGATAAGTTTCGTGCGACTGATTTCGCTATCGGCGCAGCAAAACGTGCCAATAATCTGGCTGTCGATGCCGCAGAAGCGGTGACAAAATTGCAAGGGAATGCCTCTGCGTTGGACGCCCAAGCCCGTGCTGCTGAACTGGAAGCTTTCGGGCAGAAACGCCCCGCCGAAAGTGTACGCAACACGGGTACCGCCATATCTCAAAATATCCAAGAATTTAATCTGGACTCAAAACGAAAAAGTTTTGATAACCCGATGCAGAAAGGCGGGGAAATGGCATTTGATACAGGTATGACTGTATCTTTGGTGGGCGAAATACCCGGTATACTTAAAGGCATTGGCTCCTTTTTTAAACTCGGTAAACAGGCCACCAAACAAGAAGTTAAAATCACGGCGAAAACTGAAACGCAGGCTGCGGGGGACACTAAAGGTGCCAGTATTGAGGGGAAATCGACAGAGACAGCAGAGACAGCCGCCCCCACCAAACCCCAAAACAACAAACAAGATTCCGTTGACAACAAGTCCAATAGCAAAGAAGGGCAAAATAACAACAAAACCACGCCAGAAGGTGATCCTGTCGATATGGCCACCGGGGACTTCCTGCAAGTCTGGCCGGTTATCGTCATTCCCGGATTGTTACCCATCACCCTGACCCGCACCTATCGTTCCACCGCTAAGTTCAGCGGCCTGTTTGGATCGAAATGGGCGGATGACTGGTCACGTCAGTTGGAACTGGCCGATGGTAAGGTAAATTTTACTGATGCCGACGGCGTGATTTACGATTTCAGCACGCCGGATAACACGGTGCTCGCCCGTAACCAGCATATTCCTCATTACGTGCTGACGGGGGAACTGAATGGCGAATTGCAACTGACTGATCGCCGCGCCCAGCTTAGCTACCATTTCAACCAAGCTGTCGGCAATATCCGCAGACTGTCCGCGATCACCGATCGCCGTCAGAACACAATTCAGTTTATCTACGATAAACAGTCGCAACTGATTGAAGTCACACGCACGGATGGTTTCCGGCTGGTGTTGGGCTATCAGGGCCAGCAACTCCAGACAGTGGATTATCTTGAACCACAGAAACAGCAGCGGTTAGTGACCTGTCACTATGATCCGCAAGGCTACCTGCATGAATGTGACGCCTTCCAGCACAACCACTTGTGGCATGAATATGATGTGCAGGGGCGGATGATCCGCTGGCACGACACTGACCAGACCGATTTAAGCCTGACTTATGATGAACAAGGACGCGTACTCAGCACAACTTCCCCCAGCGGTTATTGGTGTGACCATTTCCACTATGATGATCAGGCACGCATCACTACCTATCGGGATGGTGAAGGCGGTGAAACCCAATACCATTACGATCACAATGGGTTGATTGTCCGTGAAGTCGATCCATTAGGGCGGATCACCCGCCGCCAATGGCGCTATAGCCAGATTGTCTGGGAAGCCGATCGGGCTGGCGGGATAACCACCTTCGATTACAACCCTGATGGTGCGCTGACCGAAGTCAAACTGCCGACGGGCGACACCTTTGCTTACGGTTATGACGAACACGGCCAGCTTATCGAAAGTGTGCTGCCCACCGGCGAGCGCTGGCAATTTCACTATGATGAGCAGGGCAACCTGACCGCGCTGACTAACCCGCTGGGGCACAAAGAAGAATACCAATACGGTCTCCACGGTGAATTACGCCAACGCCTGCTGCCGGATGGACGCCAGTGGCACTATGCCTATGATAAGCAACAACGGCTGGCCGCCGTGATGACACCGGATGGCGAAACCACGAGCCTGCAACTGGATGAACTGGGCCGCCTGCGCCAATTCACCGATGCCCTCAAACAGCAGACCCACTACCGTTATAGCAACGACCATGCCAGCCTTAACGGCAGCCTGACTGAAGTTGAGTTGCCGGATGGCGTTACCCAGCAACTGGAATATGACAGCGAGCGGCGTGTGGTGGCGGTCACGGACGGCGAAGGCCGTACCACTCGTTACACTTACGGCGCGTTTGACCTGCTGACCACCGTCCTCCGCCCCGACGGCACCACCCTGCACTTTGGCTATGACAAGCTCACCTGTCTGAGTAGCGTCACCGCCTCCACCGGGGAGGTGTACCGCTATGAGCGGGATGCGGCGGGGCAGATTATCCGGGAAACCGATTTTACCGGCCGTACCCTTGAATATCAGTACGATAAACTGGGACGCCGGGTACTGACTCAATACCCTGATGGTCAGCAACTTCGCTGGCACTATTCCGCCGCAGGCTTGTTGGTCAAGCAGGAAAGCTGGCAGCCGGAAGAAAATCAACGGGTGCTTAAAGACACCACCACTTACGAATACAACAAACGGCATCAATTGGTGAAAGCCACCAATGCCGATGCCATTGTCGAGTATGAGTATGATAAGACCACTGGCCTGCCGACCTGTGAGCGTATCAACGGGCGGGAAATCACGCGCCAATGGGATAACCTGACCGGACGTCCTGTCAGTGAAAGTGTGGATGGCCATACCCTGCACTTCGGCTATAACCCGATGGGGGCACTGAACCACTTTCAGCTCAACCAGCATACGCCGCTGACCTTCCGGCATGATGCATTAGGCAGGGAAACAGTACGCGAAAGTGCCAACGGCTTTATTCTTGCCAGCCGCTACACGGCGATCGGCTTGCTGGCACATCAGTCGGCGGGACAGGCCACCCCCTTTTTCAGGGAAACACTGGCTCAAAATGACCCGCACTTTCCGCCACAAGCCTCTGCGGTCAACCGGAGCTGGCAATACGACCGTGCCCATAATGTGCGGGTGATTGACGATAGCCGCTGGGGGCAAACCCGCTACCGCTACAACACCAACGACCAAATCCTGCATACCCTGTTCGAGGGCACGCGCCCGCATGAAGAGCAATTCCGCTATGACACTAACGGTAACCTGAGCCAACATTTGCCGGTCGATGCCTACGGTGCGATGGAACAAATGACGCAGCGTCAGAAAGCCGGGCGGGTGGTGCAGCAAGGCGATATCCGCTATCGCTATGATGACACTGGGCGTCTGGTGGAAAAAACCGAACAACGTGACGGCTTCCGCCCACAGGTCTGGCGCTACCGCTGGGATACGCAAAACCAGCTTACCCACTTCGAAACCCCGGACGGTTCGCGCTGGCGCTATGCCTATGATCCGTTTGGCAGACGAATACGTAAGCTCAAGGTTCACGACGGAAAACTCACCGCCACCAACCTGCAAAGGTGGTTAGCTGGAAAACCGGATTTAGCGCCAAGAGCCGATGCCATCATGGGGCAGGATTACCTGTGGAGCGGCGACCGACTTATCGAAGAAACGCCGATTTACGCCGATGGTACGCCGGTAGACGATCAGCGTGTCCGCTGGCTCTACGAACCGGGTGCCCTCACGCCGTCAGCACGCTTTGAAAAAGGCAAGCTACACTATATTGTCAGTGACCATCAGGGTACTGTGCGCGAGATGTTGTCCGAGGAAGGGGTACTGGTTTGGGCACAACGACTAAAAACGTGGGGCAAAGCGGAACGTTTTCAGGTCATCGCTTCCAATAATCCGGATTATCATGTTAACTGTAACCTGCGGTTCTGCGGGCAATATGAGGATGAAGAGAGCGGGTTGTATTATAACCGCTTTCGTTATTATTCACCGGAGACCGCGCAGTACATCTCAGCAGACCCCCTGAATTTGGCAGGCGGGTTTAATCCGTACGGGTATGTGCACAATCCATCAAAATGGATAGATCCGTATGGGCTGAGTGGGACGTCACAGGTTGCAAATAAGCCTGATTTTTATGTCGGGCCAGATGGACCTAGTGCAACATTGCCATCCACAGGATATCGCCATATGAAATACCTAGAGAAAGACGGCTCTGTGAATGAATGGGTTACTCCAACTATAAACAACAAATCTGCTCCTGCTACTTATATTGCATTTGATAAATTTCCTTCTGGAAGTGTGGCAAGAGATAAGTTGCAAATATCTCCAGAATGGAGTGATGCCCGACTTATAGGCAAATTCGATACCTTACAGTTATATGAAAAAGGTGTTCCGCAAGTTAGGGTGCCTTACTGGAAAGGTGATGACGTAAAAACTCGCTTAGAGCCATTTACAGAAGCTTACCCTGAGTTTGGAAAAGGCGGAGCAAGGCAGTTGCATGCAGATTGGCGAGTTATTAACTTTGATTCAGTTAAAATTTTACCGGAGTAATATAATGAATATGCTGGAAAGAAAAGATGCCGAAATAATGCTTCATCAGCTACTCAAAAGAACATTAATACACGAGAGTGATATTGATGATTTAATGCAGTCAGCAAAAAGTCATCCATATGGTATCCCAATGAAAGGAATACGCTACAGATATGATCATATGGAAAAAAGAGAATTAACAAAAGAAGACTGGCGTATTCTTGATACATTAATGCATTTTTATGGACCTTAACGCTACCGATGTGGGTTGATTGAATTATGACCTTAAAACATCAACAGACCCTAGGTATATCAATGAATAAAGAAGATCTGAGAACACGTTTGAGGGAAAATAAAGTCTCATCATCTTACTACTCACTTGAGGGGGGGGCTCCCGATGATAAAATTTGTCTCACTTATGAAGATGGATACTGGCTAGTCTATCATTCAGAAAGAGGTGCACGTAGTTGGGTAGAATCGTTTGAAAAAGAAGAAGATGCATGCCAACGTTTATGGATTTATGTTTCTGATATAAAAAGAATGTATGGATAAAATACAAGGCCGGAAAGATCCATGCGATCTTCCGGCTTTGTTGTTTTACCGTGCGGCGAACCCGAGCCATGCCAGCACTAATTGATGTGGCATGCTATTGATCCGAATAAAATCACTGTTTTTTCAACAAACTATAGTCAAAAACACTGCTATATGTACACCATGAAAACTAACCATGGTATAGATGCAAACAAGGCATTGGGTGAAAAATCGCCATTTTCTGGAGAGGTGTAAATTGTTATGCCTAGAGGGGTAAAATCTGAAAACAGATTAGGTGTAACTCCAGTGAGAGCAAATGAGAAAATGGGTAACTATAGTAGTTTAAATCCGAAAAGGTATGGAAAATGACAGACGTATATAAAAGAAAAGTCAAGATAATAATAAATGGGAAAATGGAGGAAGCTGAATTACATTTGATCACTTCTCCTGGTAGACATTGTTGCTTAAAAATATTTCATAATAATAATCAATTGGCAGAATCAAATGACACTGACTATTTTTCATGTTTCGCAGAATTAAGAAATCAATTAAAAGATATAATTTTTCTTTGTAAAGGAGCAAAAATAAACGTGTTTCCATCTGCAATGCAGAGAGATATGGGTTTAGGTAGGGTAGCCTATGAAACTACATTAGGTCAACGTGGTTTGCCTGAAAATCAGGTTCATATATTTGATTTCGAAGATAAAGATGTTGACGTTTCTCCAGAAGAGCAAGAAAAATTTCATTATGAATGGTTTGAATCATTTCGACAAAACAACTGATTTATTAGCTAAAATAAAATCAGGAAGATCCCCGTGATCTTCCGGCTTTCTTCTTTTTTTAGAGCCGCTCACATCGGCAAAAAATCTCAAAAATGCATATTGGTGTTTTAAATTCGCGGGGGTGAGCGGAACAGGTAAAAACAGTTCTTTAATAAACTAATATTAAAAGAAAAAATCCCGTCTAAAAAGTATGGTCGTGTCGGTGCAATCCCGAAGATCCTTATGGATTGAGTTCAACATCTGAGGTTAAAGCAGCGTCTACTCAGTCACCATCAGAGTTTGCAAGAAGTTGGCAAGGGCAGGGAGAATATCCTGGTGTTGATCGCTTTAAAGATATCACGGTTAAAAAAGGCACAATATTAATGGCTGGTGCTCCGGGGCAAGGTAATTTTTATACTACAGTTCGGGCTATAGAAAGAAGTGGATTCTCTCAAGAAGGTGTATTTAAAGGCTTACAAGTAATGCCTCATCCACAATTCGGATATAGACCCGGTATGACTGCTTATAGAGTTTTAGAAGATACACCAGCGGCATTCGGTATAGTTAGGGCTAATCCTCAACATGGGGCCGGCGGATTACCTCAAATTGTTATTAAAGATTATGAGGGAATTCTAGAACCTTTACACTCGGTGAAATTAATAAAATGATATATATTAATGGTGATATAAGTTTAAATGGAATAATAATAAATCCACTGATTACATTGGATAACTTTATAGCCCTAACATTAGATCTTAATCCTAGAAAAGTGTATGACTTTGAAGGTAGGGTCAGCTATTCAATAGATAACATGCTATTTTTAAATATAAATTACATTGTCAGTGTTGTTTTCCAAGATGGGATTATTGATTTTATTAAGTTACTTCCATTTAACAAGAAGAAAGAGAATGAAATCAATGTCTTTACGAACGAAAACCAAATCAGAAACAAATTAATAAATGATAATTTATTAAAATCATTATTTGGTTCATCAGAGAAACTTTTTTTCCTGTGGGGAAATATTCAGTCTGTGGACGATAATAGATCAGGTATGTCATACATTATTATTTCATATAAACAACAATAATTGGTTAAGCTTAAAAGCAAAAGGCCGGAAAGATCCCCGTGATCTTCCGGCTTTGTTCTGTTAAGAGCGGCTCACTCCCTGCCCTTAGCGGCTTTTGTAATCCCCAATCAGCTCGCGCATCTGCAGCTTAATTTCACTGATTTGCACCCGCTAGAGCTGGTATTGCTGCCTGAGGCTGTTGGTCTCGTCACTGTCAGGGATCAACACCAGACAGCCGTCCATGATCTTCACCGTGACCGAGCCGCCAATCTCAAAGCCGGCAGCCTGACCGAAGTTGAATTGCCGGATGGCACCACCCTGCACTTTGGCTATGACAAGCTCACCCGTCTGAGTAGCGTCACCGCCTCCACCGGGGAGGTGTACCGCTATGAGCGGGATGCGGCGGGGCAGATTATCCGGGAGACCGATTTTACCGGCCGTACCCTTGAATACCAGTACGATAAGCTGGGACGCCGGGTACTGACTCAATACCCTGACGGTCAGCAACTTCGCTGGCACTATTCCGCCGCAGGCTTGCTGGTCAGGCAGGAAAGCTGGCAGCCGGAAGAAAATCAGAGGGTGCTTAAAGACACCACCACTTACGCCTACAACAAACGGCACCAATTGGTGAAAGCCACCAATGCCGATGCGGTTGTCGAGTATGAATATGACAACACCACTGGCCTGCTGACCTGTGAACGTATCAACGGGCGGGAAATCACACGCAAATGGGATAACCTGACCGGGCGTCCTGTCAGTGAAAGTGTGGATGGCCATACCCTGCACTTCGGCTATAACCCGATGCCTACGGTGCGATGGAACAAATGACGCAGCGTCAGAAAGCCGGGCGGGTGGTGCAGCAAGGCGATATCCGCTATCGCTATGATGACAATGGGCGTCTGGTGGAAAAAACCGAACAACGTGACGGCTTCCGCCCACAGGTCTGGCGCTACCGCTGGGATACGCAAAACCAGCTTACCCACTTCGAAACCCCGGACGGTTCGCGCTGGCGCTATGCCTATGATCCGTTTGGCAGACGAATACGTAAGCTCAAGGTTCACGACGGAAAACTCACCGCCACCAACCTGCAAAGGTGGTTAGCTGGAAAACCGGATTTAGCGCCAAGAGCCGATGCCATCATGGGGCAGGATTACCTGTGGAGCGGCGACCGACTTATCGAAGAAACGCCGATTTACGCCGATGGTACGCCGGTAGACGATCAGCGTGTCCGCTGGCTCTACGAACCGGGTGCCCTCACGCCGTCAGCACGCTTTGAAAAAGGCAAGCTACACTATATTGTCAGTGACCATCAGGGTACTGTGCGCGAGATGTTGTCCGAGGAAGGGGTACTGGTTTGGGCACAACGACTAAAAACGTGGGGCAAAGCGGAACGTTTTCAGGTCATCGCTTCCAATAATCCGGATTATCATGTTAACTGTAACCTGCGGTTCTGCGGGCAATATGAGGATGAAGAGAGCGGGTTGTATTATAACCGCTTTCGTTATTATTCACCGGAGACCGCGCAGTACATCTCAGCAGACCCCCTGAATTTGGCAGGCGGGTTTAATCCGTACGGGTATGTGCACAATCCATCAAAATGGATTGATCCGTTCGGGTTGGCGGGATGTTGCTTAGCTAAAGTTGATGCTGTTGATCATGATTATGTTTTGACATTGAAACGTTCTGAATATCCTCAAACTTTTGGGCATATATCTGATGCAATAGGTAATGGACATGCTGATATTGTGACCATAAAAAGAGATATGACCAAAACAAATAGAAAGCTTAGTTTGAAAGGTATACCAACAGTAAAAGGAAAAGATCGGGATGAGTGGCCAATGGCAATGTTTAAAGAAGGTGGTAAAAACGCTAGTGTAAGGTATATAGATCCTAGTGATAATAGAGGGGCAGATTCAAGTATCGGCAGTATATTATCAGATTTACCAAATGGTACTAGAATTAAAATAAAGGTAATAGAATGAAAAGTAATAAACAAGTAATCGATTTATTGATATCACATAGCCAAATTCAGGTTCGCTCAAGGTCATTTGATGAAACATTATGTCAATGGGGAAATGAAAATATAAAACAAGGAGCTATTCTTCATAAAGATTATGTTGTATTCGATCCTTTACCAGATGACACTTTTGGTGCAAATATATACTTGACTTTGGAAGAAAATTTCAACATGGACCCTTTAGTTCAGCGGTGTATGGTTGTTCCTTTTTATGTCACAGATAAAAATAAACTGGAGATAGCATCAGCAACTGAAAAATTTAATATAGATTTAGGCCTTAAAGAAACTTTTTATAGCTTATACTATGAAGTATGTGAAGGAGATGAGGTTTTTTATAAATTAACTTTCATTCCATCTGAAATTAAGATTGATGCTAAATATATGTTAGATGACCCATGGGGAGGAGAAAAAAACAAATCTCTTCACGAAGGAACCGTCTAAGCAATCCAAGCCTGTATTGCATTTTTTATAATGCAATACAGGCTAGATTCATGATGTAATTTACCAATAGAGAAAATTAAGATGCTATTTTTCTTTCTATAAAGATTATTTATGTTGAAAAACAAGGCGGGATCTCATATTTTTATATGGTTATTATGGGTAAAAATCACTCTTTTGAGTTTAATATACGAACCCAAGAAGCATACAAAATTGAATGTATAAAATTATCAACATTCATACAGTAATTGATTTTTACACAAAGCAGAATCCCACCTAGATAGCCATAGAGGTGATATTATCACTTCAATAATCAAAAAAGGAATCACATGATAACAGTATATCAATATCTTTATGACAAAATGATAAAAAAAAGAGAAGAGATACGTAGCTATTTACTGGGTCCGTTGAGTGATAGTTTACCCGAAGAATATAAACCGATACGTGAGCTTTATTATCATGGTTCAGCCAAAGGAAAATCCTATGTGGAGAAAATGATCATAAAAACAGCAGATGATCTTCTTCTTTTCCAATTTGAAAAAATGGATAGAATGCGGTTATTAGAAAATGGTAAGGACATGTTTTCAATGGTGTTGAAACCTAATGAATATAATAGCGTTGTTTATGTTCCCGAAAACCTCAGTTTCTGCTCAATTATAAAAGAGTTGATTGAGGAGGAAAACAACAGCCATACTTCGCGGTTTGTTTATTGAATGACCTTGTTAAAAAACTTGGATTCGCATATTAAGCGAATCCAAGTCGAGACTAATACAGATTAAGCTCCAGTGAAATGCAGTTTCAAACCCAGTGCTTTTGATATTTTGTATACCGTATTAAATGATGGGTTGCCTTCGTCGGATAACGCCTTATATATCCCCTCTCGACTTATTCCTGACTCTTTAGATAGTTGGCTGATATTTTTTATTCTGGCAATATTACCTAACGCTTTAAATAAATATTTTGTATCGTTCTCTTCGATAGCAGCATTTAAGTATGCCTGAATATCGTCTTCTGTTTCTAAAAACTCCACAACATCAAATTTTTTCGGTTCTGATTTCATTTTAAAATCCCCATTCTTTTGCAAGTTGTTTGGCTTTCTTTATATCTTCCTGCTGGCTGCTTTTATCTCCGCCACAGAGTAATAATATTATTTCATTATTTTTGTTAGCAAAGTAGACACGATAGCCTTGCCCGTCATGTATTTTGAGTTCCGAAACCCCGCTCCCCACAGGTTCAACATCGCCAAAATTTCCCTCTTCCATTCTTTCAACCCTGATTAAGATCTTGGTTTTTGCTATCCTGTCTTTTAAGGATTTTAACCATTTTTCAAAATCCTGAGTCCTCTCAATGGTTATCATGTTCACCTCTAAAGCTAATATCATTATTGTATATAAACAATACGACACGTCAACCATAGTTAACATATCAACGCCATCAGTAATAAAAACGCATTACACGACTCAGACGGGTATCAGGTCAGATTCTGTCATTAACATAATTTTGCCGTAGCCGAAGGCAACTTGAACGGGATTATCCAACAAACCAGTTTCCGTTAGCCAGTCGCCAGCCAGATACAGCTCACCATTATCGCGCACCCAATCAATGCCCTGATACGGATCATTTTCCGCCGCATGGGACAGGATCATCGCATCAGGCTCTGCCAACGTTAACATCAACCCGTTGTTATATTGCCGGATATGAAACAGGGTGTGCGGCGTAAATCCCATCTGTTGCATATCTTCACCGCTTAAGACACATTCCGGCAGTGCGGCGTTATCAGTAGAAAAATGAAGTTTCATCGGTTCCTTCTTTGTTTAATGAGTCAAATAAAATGCGAGCTGCTTCGCAAAAGAAAAATATTGCCATTTAAGCGCAAAAAGCAGCTCACGCAGAATCGTTCAACATGATGTTTTAATTGGTAAAAAATGGAATTATGCGTTTATCCCGGCAGCTTTTTACTTAATTTTCCGGGAAATTGCTGCAACCAGCGTGCCACGGCGATATCATCCCATTCGCCTTCATTCAGGCTTTTTAAGCAGTGCCACAGTTCATGAAAATTTTGGCTGGTGATGATCAGGCAACCGGGCATCACTCTGATTTTTAATGGATCGTTAATGGAAAACCCCGCTTCCAGCAACCATTTTCCGCTTAAGTTGATGGCAGGGATCGTGCGGTTAACCCCCTTGGGGCGGTAAACCACTTTCTGATAACGTTCAGGTTGGGAAATTTTGTAAATGCAGATGCCTGCAGTAGAATGTGCGTTAGCCATAATAACTACCTATCTTAGTTGTTGCGGTTAGCGGTTTTATCGTGTTGCACCACGGTAAAGCCGCGTCGAAATTTCACCGCCACTCTATCTCTCCCCCAAACAACATACCACTGACAAAAATTGCCTTTGCAAAGCGGCTCGCAAAATAGCGACAGATAGGTAACAACGTACAAAGTTTGCGCTATTATTCATATTGTAGTAATGTACCTATATAGTAAATTCAAACAGGAGATACCGCCATGGCTATCACGACCCTATCCAGCCGGGAGCTGAACCAGGATGTTACCCGCGCGAAGAAAGCGGCCAAGAACGGCCCCGTATTTATCACCGATCGCGGCAAGCCGGCTCATGTGCTGTTGAGCATTGAGGAATACCGGCTGCTGACAAAGCAACATCGCAACATTGCCGATTCGCTGGCAATGCCGGGCATTGCGGACATTGAGTTTGAACCGCAGCGCGTGACTATCGGAACCCGCCCGGCTGATTTCTCATGATGTACGTACTCGATACCAACGTGGTGTCCGAACTACGAAAAATTCGGGCAGGGAAGGCCGATCCGAAAGTGGCGGCATGGGCTGAAAGCGTCGAAGCCACCGATCTCTTTGTGTCTGCCATCACCATCATGGAGTTAGAACTTGGCGTTTTGTTGATTGAACGTAAGGACGCTACACAGGGGGGTATGCTGCGTGCGTGGCTGGAGCAGCATGTCTTGCCGGAGTTCGCCGGACGAACGTTGCCCGTTGATACCGCCGTGGCACAACGCTGCGCCCGGTTGCACGTGCCCGACAAGTGCAGTGAGCGTGATGCGCTGATTGCGGCGACAGCGCTTGTGCATGGTATGACGGTAGTCACGCGTAACGTCGCCGATTTTCGCTCCACCGGGGTGACGATCCTCAATCCGTGGGAGTCGAACCCATAATAATGCTGGTCAGAAAACTGTCGTTACCGGGTTATGGTGTACGCCGCTTAAGATCTTTCAGGAGGTCATGCAGTCTTTCAATGGCCTGCGCGTTTTCCGCAATGGCCTGCTTGTGACGGGCATCGGCCTTGGCCTGTTCATTGAGTTGCGCCTGTAAGCTCCGCCCGCTTTCTGCGTCCAGAAAATGATCCCGACTGGCCTCCACTATCCAGCCGGTATCATTGGACGCAGCACCACTGACCAGTGACGTCCACTCTGAGGTGTTACCCGATTTATCCACCAGCCGTGCCCGGAAGTAGAGCTTCTCCCCCGCCGACAGCCCCTGCAAGGTGTGGGTTCGTTGCGGATAGGAAATATCGGCGAACTGCAGCGTATCATCATCCTCTCCGTTGTGGTTATAGCAAATTTCCGTTTTCAGCAGAACATCCGTTGGGTTGGCAAAGTCCCAGTCCAGCCGGATACCAAAAAGTAGCGACGTGGTTTGGAGGGATTGCGGTGCCGACGGAGCCACTTTGCGATTTCCTACCAAGGTATCCTGTGTGTTCATCCAAATACTGGATATTGCTGCGGCATTAGTCGCCCTGACCCGCGCCTGATAGCGCCCGTCGTCAACGTTCGGCACCTCAAGACTCCGTGCGGTAGTCCGGGGAGCCGTTATCCAGTTGCTGTTGTCTTTGCGCCATTCGGCTTCATAGGCCACGGCATTGTCGGCTGCGTCCCATGTGATCCGCAACGTGGTAGCGATGATGCCCTGATTCAGTGAATAATAACTGTCGATAAGGACATTCTTCGGTGCCGGCTGAACGCTGGGCGGAATCACGGTGACGGGGCGTTCGTCAATACGGATGTTCCTGTCGATAAGCGCATATTTGTCGGGATTGTGCTCAACCGCCGTGATCTCAAATGACACGCCATCCTCCCCCGCTTTGATACCCATCACCCGAAAGGGTTGCTCCGCGATATAGCGGGATTCAATGGCCCAGACTGCGCCCACTTCCGGTGATTCTGAATAGGCATAGCCACTGCCCCACACGGAGACCTTCTGTCCGTTGATCGCTGAAATAAGATCCCTGCCGGCCTTACCGGAAGGCAGGTTGATGACAAGCCAGTCCCCCACTTTTGCCGACGGCACCCGATCCAAGATAATCAGGTATCGCCTCGGTACGGCCTGAATACGCCCGCTTCTTCCCGACCTCGACAACAGATTATCCGATATGCCAATAAGGTAACCCGGCCGGGGAATGTGTCCCTCCAGTCCGACGGTGAAGGTGACTGTCCGGTCATATTCGTTGGTGTGCAGCACCCATTTGCCACGCCGGATGGCTTCACTCTGGCTGGTACAACCAATGGCGGTGATGTCAGCCTGCCGGATACCATAGCGGCGTATCAATCGGTGTTCAAACACCGGTTCGATAGCATCCTGATAGCCGTTCTGCGGATCGGACCAACTGACCATGGCCGTGGAGTAATGGGTTTTCTCGCTGGTACTGGAGTAGGTGAATTTACCGTCACGCACATTGGCACAAGTAAAGAGATAATCCATGTCACGGGGCATGTCCGCCAGCACGTTCATGTTGTTATTGGACCAGAAAGTCATCCCCCGGAAGATCCCTGCAATGTCACGCAACACGGCCCAGGCATCTTCCTGTGACTGAATATAAACATTGCAGGTGAAACGCGGCTCTTCGCCGCCTTCACCATCCGGCACAGTCTGATCACAATATTGCGCGATGCTATACAGATCCCACTTTGCCAGATTCAGATTTTCCGCTTTCACCCGGGTACCGATGCTGAACCGATCATTGATCATCAGGTCATACAGCACCCATGCCGGATTGTCGCTCCATGCCCATTTGAAGGTGCCATCCCAGCTGCCATAATAACGGCGGCGGCGCTCCGGGTAATAATTGCTTGGCACTCGGATGATGCGCATCTTGGGTTCGCAAGTGATTTGCGGGATATTGCGGAATTGTTTGGCATCAAACTGAACAAATAACAGGGCCGTTTCCGGGTAGCTTAATTTGGCGTCGATCACCTCAGTGATGGCCTCCACTACCATGGCATCAGCGATTCGGTTGCTGTTCTGTTTGGGTGTCAACCGCCGAAGGCGCACCTGCCAGCCCGAATGGGCGTTGGGTAAATCCACCCGGTGGGAGCGTTCGTATTTAGTGGTGGTTTTACCATCAACGGCAGTTTTCAGGATTTCCTTAAAAGCGCCGCCATCGGTGGCGAGGTCAATGGCATATTCAATGCGATAGCCCACGGTATCCCCGTTATCTTTTTGCCTCTGCAACTGGGGCCACGATAACCGCAAGCGGACCGCTGACAGTTGAGTATTGGTGACCGTCGTCACCCACGAACTGACCAGTTCGGCGCTGACGGTTCGGGCATTTTCGACCGCCGGCATACCGGGGATATACGCCTGATGGGGAGTACCGGGGCGGAATTCCCATTTGACCCCTTCAAAATTTGGCCGGCCGTCGGAACCAATCAACGGCGTGTTATCCAGAAAAATACGCCTGCCATCCAGCTCTCCCGCAAATTCCCCTTCACCGAGGGCAAGGAGGATCTTGGTATAGGAGGTGGATTGCAGGGAATCCGGTGCTTCCACCGGGGTGCGCGGATGCTGGCTGCCGCCTTTATGCCCCTGAATGAATTGCTTTTCCATATTTCATCCTAAGAACGTTATTGTTGGTCTTCCGCGTAAATACCCGCTGAAATGATGGCACCACCAATACGCCGTCTGCCGTAGCCGATGGGCACAGGGTTACAGTAAGCTAATCAACATCCACATGTTCATCTCGGATTCATCCAAAACGCCAAGCCTCATCAACCACCGGCGGGAGTTTATTCATGGTCTTTGGCTTCAGGCGGCGGGAAAACTTTAGGCAGATCAGGACGCAGTTCATGAGCCTGGACTGTCCCGTTCGAAAAAACCACAATATCGGGTACCAACGACACCGAAACCCGTTTTTTTCCGTATAACCATGCGCTAATGAGGGATTGTCTGCACCCAAGAACCTGAGCCAGCTTTGTTTGGCTGCCTGCGATTGTTATAACTTTTTTTATCACGTTGTTTTTCATTAATGCCTTCTCCAACACTACAGCAATAACACTATCACCATAGATTACAATAAATCACTATTGGTGTGTTTGTAAAGGTATCACTTTAGAGATAGAATGAGAAGCAGATGTTCCAAGACCGGGGTTCTTGGACTATATACCCTGTATTTCACGTAAATGTGGGAATAACAATCACGGTTCGCTGGTGTCTTTACCCAAGCTCACTGGCTCCCCGTAAGGGCGGGGATAACTCACAGACAGTTAGAGCCAATAATCCTTTTTAAATAGTTTCCTCATCGGTACAGAGATTGAACTGAAGAGATAAATTGATTTGCTCTCTGTAAATACGAAGGTAAACACTCATGAGGCACTTATGACTCTTGCTGATAGATTAAAAGAAGCCATGGCAGATAAAGGGCTTACCCAATCCGCCCTTGCCGAAAAAGCCGGCATGGCTCAATCCATGATATGGAAATTACTCTCCGGGAAAGCCGCCAAAACAGGTAAACTCGTTGATTTGGCCAAGGCGCTTGGCGTACGCCCGGAATGGCTCAGTGATGGCAGTGGTAATAAATATCAAACTGATAATGCGGATTTTGCTGTCAGGCATGACAACCGTTATGTGCCTGTAAAAATTTATGAAGGAGAACAAGGAACCCATGAATCCTTCATGGTTCCTGTTCTTTCTGAATTGCAAGCCCATTTTGATACATGCCGGGCTTATCGTATCACCCAAAATACAGGTTGCGCTGAAGCGCCGGAAGGGACTTTAATCGTTGTTGATAAAGATGAAGAAATGGCCAATGATGATTTAGTTTATGCCCGTATAGGAAATCATTATTCAGTTTATCGTTATAAACAAGGTGGTTCTGTCGGCTTTTTGTCTGTTGACGATACGCGCATCCCATTGATAACCGTCTCACCTGACATTGAAACCGTCGGAGTTATTGTCTATTTATTTCGTGACATGAAACGAAGACGATAATTTTCTCCCCAATCTTTGCTGCATAACTTCCCAGTTTCATACGAAATATTTCCCAACCATTCTTCTCTTTACGCCAAGACGCTGTTTTTTAATACAGTGTCTTGGGTGTTACTGAAATTATTGTGATTATCAAGCTAAAAAACAATTTAGACACCATCAAATTAAAATCATTTAATATCAATAAGATAATTAAATAACTCCGATTTTTATCACTATAAGCATGGATCTTAAAGAACTTAAGTGATAATGTTAGACGCGTCAAAGTGATAGGAATAATCACTAAAAGATTATGAGAGAGGATTTATGAGTACCTTTATTTCTGACACCATCGAGAAACCGGCTACAAAACAAAAAAATACCATAAACATTAAATGTATTATTGCAAATATCGCGCAAGCAAACATCCTGTATTCAGGAACAACATGTACTACCTTTTGGACAAACTCGTGCCTGAATTCATATAATAAATACAAAAATCAGAATGACTGCATGGGTGGAAAAAATAAAAATGAATTTAAATATCATATACTGACTACATATTTGGTCAACCAAACACATACAGAACCTGTTCCTTGCTATAATTTAGAAACCATTGTCGATTACGGTTATGCACTCTATAAGCGGAGAGGGCGTTATATGCATTTAGTTGATATCATTCCTCTTATTAAGACAAAAAATAAAATTCCATTGATAATAGAAAGTCGTTATACAACAGTCTAATAAAACAAAAAATAAAATAACTAAACTTTTATAAGTATAAAAAATTAATTACAGCGCCTGCGCTGGGGAATGTTTTTAATATAAATTCATAACAGTTATACACAATAAAAATATGGAATATATGTATTATACCCAATAAACTTGAAGATGCATGAGAGGATACAACCCATTTTATTGATTTTAAATTGTTAATTTAAAAGTCAAACCAGCACCTTGAAGTTAAATGAGTATATATGGCAACCACAATGCTGCATTGAAAATACATTTAAATAATGCCTAGACTACCTAATGAGAAAATAAAAGGATTAGGGAATAACTTATCCATAATGAAAACTCCATGAGGTACTCCTGCTGACATGATCAATACTGCAAGTGAAAACGGGAATAAATCTTCATACGGATGTAATGAACGGGGACCTGATGCGGTGACCTACAACGGAAGATCAAAAAAATTAAATGGTATCCCTCTGTATCGGGCGGGAATACACGATTTTTGGGTGACGGCTGGGAAGGTAGCCACTAAAAAGTTGTCAAGGTGGCTTTGGAGAACGATTCTCAGAAAGGAGGAAAGAATAGTGGCCATAAGGTATATCAAACGCGAAGAAATGCAAAAACTAACAGGGAAAAGCAAAACGACACTTTGGCGAATGTATGCAAAAAGGAATGAATTCCCTAAACCAGAGAGAACGGCAGGAGGGACTTTTCTTGGGTGGCCTGAAGAGGTTTATGAGGCTTGGGTGAGAGAAAAGAAGTTATAGTAACTTGACCCACTACTTGACCCGTTATTATGACGGGTTTTTCATTTTTTAGTGTAACTCATTGATTTTATGGTACGCCCTACAGGATTCGAACCTGTGACCTACGGCTTAGAAGGCCGTTGCTCTATCCAGCTGAGCTAAGGGCGCATTATGGTGTGTAAATAAGAAACATCATTAATGCGTTGATGTAGCACCGGATTATACGGGCATAATGGCGCGAGTCAATGCCCTTTGCGCTCGTATGCTCATTTTATGATTATCAATAAAACTGACAGGCGGTTCATGTTCTGACAAAATAGCCCCCATTCCTATATTTGATAGTGGAATCTTAAATACATGTCAGCAAAAATTATTGATGGGAAAACGATTGCGCAGACAATCAGAAGCGAAGTTGCAGAAAAAGTCCGGCAGCGCGTTGCCGCCGGAAAACGAGCGCCGGGTCTTGCAGTTGTTTTGGTGGGAGAAAACCCTGCTTCTCAAATTTATGTCGCCAGCAAACGCCGCGCTTGTGAAGAAGTCGGGTTTATGTCCCGCTCTTATGACCTGCCTGATACGACCAGCGAAGCTGAGTTACTCTCTCTGATAGATGACCTGAACGCCGATGCGCAAATCGATGGTATTTTGGTTCAACTCCCTTTACCTGCCGGCATTGATAATGTCAAAGTACTGGAACGCATTCGTCCCGATAAGGATGTGGATGGCTTCCATCCTTATAATATCGGCCGCCTGTGTCAACGCGCCCCAAGATTGCGCCCTTGTACTCCCCGTGGGATTGTGACCCTGCTTGAACGCTGCAATATCAATACCTATGGGCTGAATGCAGTGATTATCGGTGCCTCCAATATCGTTGGCCGTCCGATGAGCCTTGAATTGTTGTTGGCAGGTTGTACAACGACAGTCACGCATCGTTTTACCAAAAACTTACGCCAGCATGTGGAACAGGCTGATTTACTGGTTGTTGCTGTCGGTAAGCCGAATTTTATTCCTGGCGAGTGGATTAAGCCTGGCGCAATCGTGATTGATGTCGGCATCAACCGGCTGGAAAATGGCAAAGTCATTGGTGATGTGGATTTCGATAAAGCGTCTGAACGCGCAAGTTGGATCTCCCCGGTGCCCGGTGGTGTCGGCCCAATGACCGTTGCAACTTTGATTCAAAATACCTTGCAAGCCTGCGAGGAATATCATGATGTAGATACAACTGAAGGTTATTGATGGAAATTTTTTATTTAGACGGCCACCCTCATGTCGAATTGTGTGATTTGCTCAAGTTTCAGGGATGGTGTGAAAGTGGAGCAGCGGCGAAAGCGGTGATTGCAGAAGGTTTGGTGCAGGTTGATCATCAACCCGAAACCCGTAAACGTTGCAAAATTATCGCCGGTAAAGTTGTAACGTTTAATGGTGATTCCGTTCGCGTTGAAGAATAAATTAGCGGGTAAACATAACCACTAATCCTTTTCGAAAAGACAGTATCTTATGTATTTATATATGTATGGTGCTGTCTTTTTATTTTACAAATAGAAACTCATTATTTTTTATCAACAAATTGGGGATCTCTTTATCCGGTTTTATCCGCAGAACCTGTGACATTGACGATATATTGAGAAACAATCCTGTCCGTCATGTTTTGATTTTCTAATAAGTTGCTATACTGGGGAACTTATGTACAACTGAAACGGAGTTAATTATGTTAAGTAATAGAGCTGCAAGAAGGTTGTTGGGTTTGCCTTATAAATTAAGTCATTCTAAACGCAGAGTGACAATTTCTCTTCTCAATCTTGCTTCCAGTGATAGCACACATCAAGTCCCTGAGCCTCTAAGTCATTCTTCTTTTGTTGCCATGAAACGGGACGCGGTTTCTGGCAAAGTCACGTATCACGCTGGAAATGCTTTCTATCCTGAGCATACAAAGACTCATCAATAAATCGGTGAAAGCGTAAATGCGATAGAAACTGAACCGCCCATCTCAGGGGCGGTTTTGGATATAACAACGTCAGCAAAGCAAAAAGCGATTATTTACGGCGCCATGTTGTACCTTGTGGGCCATCTTCCAACTCAATGCCCATTTCATTCAACTGGTCACGTGCCGCATCAGCCAATGCCCACTCTTTATTTTTACGCGCATCGTTACGCTGTTTAATCAGCGCTTCGATTTGAGCCACATCGTCTTCCGCCTGTGCCCCGCCTTGCAAAAAGTGTTCTGGATCTTGTTCCAGCAGACCGAGAATTCCCGCCAAGTTACGCAGTTCGGCCGCCAGACCGTTAGCCGCCGCCATGTCTTCTGTTTTCAGACGATTAAGCTCACGCACCATATCAAACAAGACTGAATACGCTTCCGGTGTGTTGAAATCATCATTCATGGCTGCAACGAAACGGGCGGTGAATGCTTCTCCGCCCGCAGGTTGCACCGATTTATCCGTTCCACGCAAGGAAGTATACAGACGCTCAAGGGAAGTTCGTGCCTGTTTCAAATTTTCTTCTGTGTAATTCAACTGGCTGCGATAGTGCCCAGATAACAAGAAATAGCGCACGGTCTCAGCATCGTAATATTCCAGCACGTCACGGATGGTAAAGAAGTTGTTCAATGACTTGGACATCTTCTCTTTATCCACCATCACCATGCCGGAGTGCATCCAATAATTGACGTAAGGGCCGTCATGGGCACAGGTGGATTGGGCAATCTCATTTTCATGATGCGGGAACATCAAATCAGAACCGCCACCGTGGATATCAAAGTGGTGACCCAGCGTCTTGCCGTTCATGGCGGAACATTCAATATGCCAACCCGGACGGCCTGCTCCCCACGGAGATTCCCAGCTAGGTTCACCGGGTTTGGACATTTTCCATAAAACAAAATCCATTGGGTTACGTTTGACATCGGCCACTTCAACACGGGCACCAGCCTGCAATTGTTCCAAATCCTGGCGGGAAAGCAGGCCATAATCAGGATTAGTCTCAATGGAGAACATCACATCGCCATTAGCGGCAACATAAGCGTGCCCGCGTTCAATCAGTTCTTCTGTGATCTCAATGATCTCTGGGATATGTTGTGTTGCATGAGGCTCTAAATCTGGGCGCAAGATATTCAAGGCATCAAAGTCGCTGTGCATTTCCGCCAACATGCGGGCGGTCAAATCGTCACAGCTTTCATTATTTTCGATCGCGCGCTTGATAATTTTGTCATCCACGTCAGTCACGTTACGGACGTAGGTCAAATCGTATCCCAAATAACGCAGGTAACGCGCAATCGCGTCAAATGCCACAAATGTTCTGCCATGACCGATATGACACAAGTCATAAATGGTAATGCCACACACGTACATGCCCACTTTTCCTTCGTGAATCGGCTTAAATTCTTCTTTTTGACGGCTGAGAGTGTTGAAAATTTTTAGCATCAGTGGGTTTTCCGTAAAAATTAATGTACGTGTAATATAATTAAGTGAATTGGCTGATTATAGGCTTTTTATCAGCAATATAAATAGAAGCCAAGCGAGGTATTTCACCTTGATATGCCCGGCTTTGCAAGTGCCGTTGACCGCCTTGCCCTGTTGTGGTCAATAAAAATTGGTCACCACATGGGAGTTTTCCCAAAATAATCTTTCTGATTCTTTCGGCTATTTCATAATTAAAGAGTATTGGCATGCAGGGCAGAATCTCACATTTTTAATAAGGTTATTGTGGGCCTCAAAGGCAATCAAAAAACGCGCCATGAGTTTGTCAAATCGCATTTTGCTGCGCATTATAGCCTTCAATACAGAGTGTATTGGTTAATGGTATGTCGGTGAGTAGTTGCCTCGGAGTAAGTATGCAAACAAAGAATAATTTTTTTTACTTTAAGGAGATTGTAAAGCTAGCTACACCAATTTTAAGTGTACGCATTCTCTATATCGCTGTGGGCTTTATCGGTATGTTGTTTATTGCTCATCTTGGCAAGCAAGAGCTGGCTGCTAGTGCATTAGTAGCTGCATTGAGTAACACTATAATGGTTGTTGCCATGTCGCCGTTGCTAGCTGTCGGTATTACTGTTAGTCGTTATTATGGACAGAATGAGCTTCGCGAGATTGGCATGGAAATCCGGCAGGCTTGGTTGATTAGTATCATTCTCGGTGTTATTGGTTCGTTGGTATTCTGGAACTTAACGAAATTGTTGGTATGGTTGCATCAGCCTATTGAGCTAGTGCCGCTGATTGACCCTTATTTTCGCGCAATGGCATGGGGTGTAATTCCTTCTTTACTATTGGCAAGTTGTCATCAAATGTTTTTTCCTCTTAAGAAGGGATATCTTGTCGTAGTATTAAGTGCACTAAACTTGGGTTTCACGATATTGCTTGGCTATGCTTTAATTCATGGTTACGCGGGTTTGCCTACATTGGGCATGGCTGGCTGGGCCTATAGCATATCAATTGCCAACTGGACTCTAGCGATTAGTGTTTTTATTTATTTATACTTTTCCAAAAATTTCACTAATTACCACTTGTTTGATTTCAAGGTGCTATGGGATCCAGCACGATTGGTGGCTTTTTTTCAGATTAGTTTCCCTATTACAATACAGTTTGCCAGTGAATTACTGATTTTTAGTACGATTAACATTATGGTTGGTTGGCTCGGTGTGGGTGCTTTGAGCGTTCAACAGATATTGATCCAGTGTTCTACCGTAGCTCTAATGATCCCTATGGGAATCGGCCAGGCGTGCACGATTTTGGTCAGTTACACGGTTGGCAATGGTGAATATAATCTGATAAGAAAGATTGGTCATGTCGGTCTGGTACTAGTATTCGGCTGCATGATAGCTATCGCAGTTGTATATTTGCTAAATCCACTTGCGATTATCGGTTTGTATCTCAATCTGGGGGCAGAAGAAAATGCGGCTCTGATAGAGCTGGCGAAAGTCATGCTGGTTATCGTTGCTTTTTCCCAAATTGCTGATGCTGTGCGTAACTTACTGATGGCAGTGTTACGTGGTTTGCGTGACGTCTGGTATCCGATGTGGGTTAATATGGGATTGCTCTGGATATTCGGCCTTCCTGTTTCTTATTTGCTGGCTTTTCCTTTAAAACAAGGTCAGCAAGGTATCAATATTGGCTTCCTTATTACATTCTTACTCGGGGCAATCCTGATGATGGTGCGATTTTTTCGTAAAACTGCCGATATGGCGCATGGCAAAACATCCGGCAAATCGATCAATAATTAAACTCATCAAATGCCTTGACATATCATAACAGTGAAACTCTTATATTTCTCATAGAGGGTGAGATACGGGCAAGTTTACCCTGCCCTGATACCGCCCAGAGTACTGACTCAAAATCTGAGATATGATATAACAGCGGTTGTTCCGAACCCCCTAAATACAGGGTCATTCAAAACTATTATTGGGATTTTTATTATGGTGACTTTCCACACCAATTTTGGCGATATCGTAATCAAGACATTCGCTGATAAAGCGCCGGTAACGGTTGAAAACTTCTTGGGTTATTGCTCGGAAGGTTTTTATGACAACACCATTTTTCACCGTGTTATCAATGGCTTCATGATCCAAGGCGGTGGCTTTGAACCGGGCATGAAACAGAAGATCACGAAAGACCCAATCAAAAACGAAGCCAACAATGGCCTGAAAAACAGCCGTGGCACCCTCGCTATGGCGCGTACCAATGATCCACACTCGGCCACTGCCCAATTCTTCATTAACGTGGTCGATAACGATTTCCTGAACTTCCGTTCAGAGCGCCCTGACGGATGGGGTTATTGCGTATTTGCCGAAGTCGTTGAAGGCATGGACGTGGTTGATAAAATCAAAGGTGTTTCCACTGGCCGCAGCGGTATGCACCAGGATGTACCGCATGAAGATGTGATCATTGAACGTGTCACTGTTAGCGAATAAAGACCATTTTAGCAGTTAATCGAAATAGTTAATCGCAACATGAGTACACTGTTTATTGCAGATTTACACCTCAGTGAACAAGAACCGGCAATTACTGCCGGTTTTCTGCGTTTTTTACGTGAGGATGCCATTCACGCTGAGAGTCTTTATATCCTCGGTGATTTTTTTGATTACTGGATTGGTGATGATGACCCCAACCCGTTACACGCTAAAATTGCCCAAGCCCTGAATGAACTGAAACAAAAAGGGATTGCCTGTTATTTTATTCATGGCAATCGTGATTTTTTGCTGGGTTCCCGTTTTGCCAGCGAGAGCGGTTTGATCCTACTTCCGCAGGAAAAGGTACTGGAATTGTATGGCAAACGTATTCTGATCCTGCATGGCGATACGCTGTGCACCGATGATATCGGCTATCAGCAATATCGTCAGCGCGTCCATACACCGTGGATACAACGGCTATTCCTGCTTCTCCCTCTGTTTATCCGTTTGAAAATTGCCGCCAAAATGCGGGCAGGTAGCCAATACGCCAACAGTCAAAAATCCGAATCGATTATGGATGTCAATCAAGCGGCTGTTATCGCGCATTTTAAAAGACATCAGGCAGATTGGATCATTCACGGGCACACTCACCGCCCGGCAATACATGATATGCAACTTGATGATAAAACCGTACATCGCGGTGTTTTGGGGGCATGGCATGAGCAAGGTTCGATGTTTAAAGTCACAGAAACAGCCATTGAATTGATCTCCTTCCCTTTCTAAACACCTTTATTTATTTTAGAAAAATCGACAAATCAAACGACGCAAACGTTTTCCTTGTGCAATTAGCGTGATATGATCCGCCGTCTGAAATTTCCTCTTTGTTCTGGTAGATACCCAATACAGGAGCATCTGATTTATGACTTCCCCAACAGAAATAGAGGCCAAAATTGCTATTGTCATGGGTTCTAAAAGCGATTGGGCAACCCTGCAACATGCCGCCGATATTTTGACCTCCCTTGCGATCCCTTTTCATGTTGAAATTGTTTCAGCACACCGAACACCCGATAAACTGTTTAGTTTTGCCGAACAAGCCAAGGAAAACGGTTTTGATGTGATTATCGCGGGTGCCGGTGGTGCAGCACATTTACCGGGGATGCTGGCAGCCAAAACCTTGGTGCCTGTGTTTGGGGTTCCAGTACAAAGCGCCGCGCTTAGCGGTGTTGACAGCCTGTATTCCATCGTCCAAATGCCAACGGGCATCCCCGTTGGCACACTGGCTATCGGCAAGGCAGGCGCAGCAAATGCCGCATTATTGGCGGCTCAAGTGCTGGCTTTGCATGACAATGCGCTGCTTCAACGTTTGTCGGATTGGCGCAGTGCACAAACACAGGCGGTTTTGGATAATCCAGATCCACGGGAGGAGGCATGAAACCCGTTTGTGTATTGGGAAATGGTCAGTTGGGCAGAATGCTGCGTCAAGCCGGCGAACCATTGGGGATCGCGGTTTATCCCGTTGGATTGGATGCCGAGCCGGAAGCGGTACCTTACCAGAGCAGCATTATCACCGCTGAAATTGAGCGCTGGCCCGAAACCGCATTAACCCGCGAACTGGCTCATCATAAGGCGTTTATCAATCGCGATATTTTTCCGCAACTGGCGGATCGCTTGCCGCAAAAACAGCTTATGGATACGTTGGGATTGGCGACCGCACCGTGGCGATGGCTTTCCACGCCGGATCAATGGCCACAACTATTTGCCGAATTAGGCAATTTCATCATTGTCAAACGCCGGACAGGCGGCTATGACGGGCGCGGTCAATGGCGTATCCGGCCAGGCGATGAAACCACCCTTCCACCTGAAATTTATGGTGGGGATGATGGTGGATGTTATGGTGAATGTATTGTAGAACAGGGGATTCCGTTTTCAGGGGAAGTCTCGCTGGTAGGTGCCCGTAATGCCAAAGGTGAATCGGTATTCTATACATTGACTCACAATTTGCATCAGGACGGTATTTTGCGTACCAGTGTCGCCTTGCCTGATCATACTGCCGACAGGCAATTTCAACAAAAAGCAGAGAAAATGCTGTCCGCCATCATGAATCACCTGGACTATGTGGGTGTGATGGCAATGGAATGTTTTATTGTCGGCGATGATTTGTTGATCAATGAATTGGCTCCGCGGGTTCACAATAGCGGTCACTGGACACAAAACGGCGCTTCTATCAGCCAGTTCGAACTGCATTTACGGGCGATTTTGAATCTCCCTATGCCACAACCTGAAATCTTCGCGCCATCCGTTATGATCAACCTGATCGGCACGGAAATAAATCCCGCATGGCTGAGTCTGCCGCTGGTTCGTTTACACTGGTATGAAAAAGAAGTTCGACCGGTACGTAAGGTCGGCCACTTAAATGTGACGCATGCAGATAAGGCGACACTGCAAACGACATTGCAAACCTTAGCGTCACTCTTGCCAACCGAATATCAAAGCAGCCTTAAATGGGCACAAGATAAATTAAGTTGATGGGTGACGTACTTCAAAGTGCATTGATTATCTCCCCGCACAGCGGGGAGACAATCAGCTACTTCTGTCTTGCGAGCTGCAACCTGAAGCTAATAGGGTATATTAAATAACAATGACACCCACGTAAAAATCCATTCTCACTTCTTTAACCAATAGTGACTCCAGACAGTGAGTTAAAGTGGTTAACATTATGGGATGTATAGCCACTTCGGACTAGAATATCCTTCAATGCCTCGTATCTTTCTCTAACTGATTTGTACGGATTACGACTAAAACATTCATCTAACAATTGAAAATATTCTCTGATTGACACTGCATAACTAAAGTGAAAGCGGGTAGCAAGAAACAGGATAGACTGAATGTTGAATTCATCGGCGTGCTCAGCTATATGAGCGAGTGAATCCCGCAGTGATGTTGGCAATGGTTGCCGATCATGAATAATATCTGGTTCTAGGTTGTCTACACATAACGTGTGGCTTTCGGAATACAAATCCTCGAATTTAGCACCAGAGTCAAAATCAAGCACTAAACTGTATTTCCCTACACGACTTAGTGACATTGCACTGTGTGCACTATGACCGTCAACAAACCATACTTCACCAGGGAGCATGTGATAAACTGTATTCTCTTCGGAATTGAGGCAACTTCGGTCTGATTTTAGCACCAGATGCACACGTTTGAACCCTTGATTGAATTCCAAATAATCAATATGTGGATAAATGGCTCCACCGTTATAAGAACGGAATATACGCACTGATTTGATCAGAGATATATTAAAATTGTTTCGAATAAGTTGGTTAATACAATCCAACTGCTGTCCAAGCTCTGTAGGACGAGCCTGCCCAACATACTCTCTTGATGTTTGGTCACCAGCGTCTCCACTGTGATTCCATAACGTGATGGTGCCCCAGTTGCCACAAGCATATTCGCTATATGCAACATCCAGAATTTCACTACCTACAATATTTAAGTCGTGTTCAATTTGTTCCTGATTCAGTTCAATGCTGGCCAACAATTTTGCACTCATCATGTTACATCTGTCCTCTACGGTGGGGGGAGAGAGAATCCCCAATGGTGTCAATACTGCGCAACGGGTCAAAAATTGTGGGTACATCGCCATCATCCATACAATGACGTGCGATCAATTCAGATGCTTGCTGGGAAAACATATAGCCAAAACCTGACAACGCACTGTTGATATAAATTTTGCCTGATACCAATGTACCGATGCAGGGCAAGTTATCCGGCATTTTGGTATAGATGCCCGTGTGCGTCACAGAACCATCTGGATAATATGGATGGGGTTCATCCATCGGCTCACAGTCATAGGTCCAAAGTGCTTGAACTGAAGGTTCACCTAAAACATCCGACCAGTTTTCTCTTACGTGAAAATGGCCTGGCAATGCCTGTCCTTGCAAGCCAGCCAGAGCTGGTTCTGCCGCGAGTTCCTCTGCATTGAAATTTAATTCAAAAGTATCTGCGTAGAATGAAAACGGCATTCCAGACAATGATCGTGATAAGTCCGGTAATACCACTTTGGAGTGAGATTCATAAGCAATAGGTAAGTTAATATCAATACGTTGCAGTAACGCCTGGCTATACTGACCAGCACAAATAATAACCTTATCCGCCACTATTGCTGTGCCATCGTCGAGTTTCAACGTTACCTTGCTGTTTCCCCAATTTAGTTCTTCCACTGTTGCTCGAGCAAATGTGAAACGACTGGCCATGGCTTCGAACAACATCGATTTCAAATATTCCCCAGTACGGAACCATCCACACCGATGGAACACCAACGCACTACGTATAGCGGGAGACAGGTTGGGGTAAAAATGATGTAACTCTTGGGCATCACGAATAAATGAAGCACCATCAAAACGCAACGCCAAACCCTCCGAGTCTTGGTACAGTGGTTTCTTAGACAAATCGGCTTGTTCCATCGCCAGCAACTGCATTTGCTCACTACCTTCATCTAGCTGACTAAAGAAGGCATAGCCACGTGTTTGCATCTGCAAACTGGGGTGGCTAGAGGCAAACTACACCAGAGAGTCTACACTTTGCTCTAATTGCTGTGTAAACAAGCCACCAGTGATGTCATTAGGCCAAAATGTACGGAATGCCTCCGTTCCTTTATTGCTTGCCACACTGCCTGGAGCCTCACGATCCAGTAAAGTGATGTGACAGTCTGGGTACAAGCGCCTAAACTGCCAAGCTGTAGCAATTCCAGAAACACCAGCCCCGATGATCACGATATGCATATAACTCCTCATTCTTTATATAATTCCCTGATCCATACCCAGGGCTATTGTTATTCCACGCTTAGTGTCAATCGCTTTGCTGTTTCCAGACAACGTGTAAAGGCATCATCTTCATTTGATACACAAATCACGTAACCGATACGATTAAATGAACTGCTACACGAAGGTACTTCATCGCCTGGCTTGTAGTTGAGTTCGAGACTAAACAGATCCAAGTCATCAGTTAGCTCAAGTGAACGAAGGTAACCAGCATCCCCATCATGAGTAAAAAAGTGGATTGCTGCTGAGCCCTTAGGATGTCTTGGTGTAGGAAGTAAGGTGCCAGATATTAGAACTTCTATTGCCAGCTTATACTGACAATGTTCCTCAACCAAAAGCAGCAATTCCGGAATTTCATCACCGCCTGGGCGGAGGTGAGTTTCGATGATATGCACGCCTTTAGAACCAGACATTACCTCGGTATGGGTAGCTCCCCAACGTACCCCCAACAAGTTCAGTGCCTTAAGAGTGGTTTGTTCAATCGCCACTTGTTCGGCTTCAGGTAATGGCGCGGGATAAAGGTGCCCCACTTCAACTCCTCGGTGATTAGTGTATTTCTTTGTTATACCCAGAATCCGAGTAATACCATCGCAACTCACTGCTTCTACACTGTATTCCTCACCCGGTAATTCTTCTTCCAATACCCATACTGCATCTGAATTGGAGTGATTTTCCAACGCATCTCGTAACGCAGGCATACCATCAATGAAATAAATATCGCGGCTGCCTACCCCATCTGAAGGTTTGAGAACATAACGATGATGGCCCGTTAACATTGAGGCAGCTATTTCCAGCAATTCAGAGGCGGTTCCTGAAACAAAGCCCACAGCCATATGGACATCCTGATTCAGCACACTACGCATCAGCCCTTTGTCGATGATTGTCTTCGCCACATCGACACCGTTGCCTTGCAGTCCATGGCGGTCACGTAACCATTCACAGGCAAGTTGGCCAGCATCAGAAAAATTCAAAATAGTGAGTGGAGGGCCAAATAGGCTCTCGCACTCGTCATATGCCTGCGCCACCGCGTTAAGATTACTTAATTTGACAGGAAAAGCGGCTCGACAGAGCTTGATAGCTTCTCCACTCAAGGAATTTGCCTCATCTGGTATCATTGCCACATCATAGCCTAGGGTTCGTATCGCTTTTGCCCCTTTAAGAGAATTCCCCAAAAGCAGCACCCAACCTGCCTCAGGTTGTTGCGACTGGAGCGTACTAATACCCTCTGGCTCCAGCAAAATTCGGGTATGTTGCACAAATGTATCTACTGCCTCTCGTGCTGCTTGTGTTGATATTCCCCCGGCGACTACGAAGCCAAGTCGGTCATAACTGCTAGACACCGATTGAATACGTTGAGGGACCGCCTTGATTTTTGACATCACGATGTTTGGTCCCGGCTCTGGCGTTTCCACAAGAGTGACAATGCCTGCTGCCTCAGGTACCAAGAAACGAATGGATGCGGCCTGATATTTCGCAGAGTTAGATTGCCCTGCATACCCATGGACCAGAAGTTCCAGATAACGATCCACTACATCTATGCCAGTCGATAGTTGGCACAACAAATGGATCATATCTCCACCTGGACGAGGATTAATCTCAATCAATGCCATACCATGTGAGGACAATTTGAATTCAACATGTGCTACTGTGTGACTGAGCCCAGCTTCGTTTAGCCAGCCATGAATGGTAGTTTCAACTTCTTGATATTCTGGCAATATCACCGGAAAGTCATGGCCAACTTCTACGGCGTAGCTACCCGATGTAATATGTTTCTCTGTCACACCAAGCAATTGCCAATTATTGGAAGTAGTATTCCAGATCAGTTCAGCGCTGTATTCCTGTCCCTCTACAAACGCCTCAATTAAATACTGGCTGGATAGACGATACCCACGCGCGTTTATCCTTTGTTCTTTAAGTGCGGCAACGGCCTTGTGCAGATCTTCCGCATTCTGACAAATACGTACACCTACACTTCCGCTATCATCGCAAGGTTTAACCACACAGGGATAAGGTACGGTACCGTCATCCAAAGGAGCTTTCAGTTCACATACTTGGTAATCAACATTCCCACTGGACACGACTTGCCGGGTAAGGTTCTTAAAGCGGCAATGAATCAATCCGTCTATACTTGGATGCGGGAGTCCCAGATGTCGTGCAACAAAAGCAGCAGTTATCAATCTGTAATCATCGAAAGCAACCACTCCGTGTAGCTCAAAATTAGCTAGGCGATTGAGGATAGAACCAATACAGTTGGTGTTGACCTCTATCACAATATCGGCCACTTCCAACGGATTAAGTTCCAGAGATTGGTAAAACTCAATCTCTTGAGTTAGAAACAACACGTGATAACCAGCATGTTGCAATTTACGGATTGCCTCGACTCCAGTACCGGAAGCATTAGTTTCCAAAAATGCCACATATTTATTCATTGCATCTATATGAATACATCCTGTTTGCAAGGTTTCCGGGCTCTGACTATCTAAGCTTTAAACAAGGAAATTAGACAGATTCATAATTTATTACCTGCCTTTGTCATTGCCAGAATTTATCTCACAATCTTTCAGTATTCCCCTCGTTATTAAGGATTAATATTTGTAGGCTGAAAATAGTGTTAATTAACCGACAATACTCATCTGATATTATTTCTTTTTGCTTAGAAATAATTAAGTTCCTCCGATACCTATTTTGGCTGCACGTGCAAGAGCAAAGTGTGTAGCCAGAATAATGGCTGCCACAGTGATGGCCACTATCGGTAAATTTTTACCCAGTGTATTAAACCCACTGATACCAATAAAAGTACCCAGCGATTCCGCTATCCCCCACACAAAATTACATACAGGCATAAAGGACTCTCGGCCATCCGGCCCTGCAAATTCAGCCGACAGATAATCGTTAAGCGGGCTCCAAACCATCTCGCTGAAAGTAAATACTACGACGAACATAATCAGAGCTTCAAAGCTATCTAGTTGGTAAAACATCAAGCTGGCACACAGCACCAATTGATTGATGCAAGACACCCACAACAACCCGTCTTTCCTTATCCGATCGATGTAATGCAGGACTATTGTCTGGAATACAATGATTAAACCAGCGTTTAGCGAAAACAGGATAGATACACGATGTCCTGTAGCACTGGTTGTAGCGAGTTGATAACTGATCCCATTAAAGAAAAATCCATATATAAGCCAAGGCGACAAACTGGCCAAGATGAACAACAGACGCATCCGTATTTGTCCAGATACAGTCTGTACATGTTCTAGTTTTTTTCTATGTAGAGGCAGGCGCTGTTCATCCAGCTTTGCAATCAACAAAGCGGTAGCGGCAAGCACAACTCCTGCCAGTAGAGGAAGTAGATTGATATAAATACGGGATGTCTGATCTGCAATGACTGTTCCCAACGCGCTGGCAACGTTAACAGCTACATTCAAATATCCGAATGCTTTCAAACCCTTACCACCCTGCGATAAGCCTGCGATTAATATTTTCGAGGCAATCGAACACAAGGCAAATGATATGCCGATGATCATAGACGCCAGGCTTAACGCAACGCATCCCTCTAAAAGAGTCAACAATACGCAGACTGCCGAACAACCAGCATAACCACACAACAATAATCTTTTAAGTCCAGTGCGAATGATCACAATCCCAGAGAACAATGAAGACACCCTTCCGCTGAGAATCAGTAGCGACACAGCTATAGCAGCATCCGCTTGGCTAATCTCCTTGGCCTTAACCAAATAAATAGCCAGAAAGGGTACAAAACTGTAATAGGCGAGACTGCCAGTGAAACGGGAAATAATAATATTCTTGACCAATTTTGCCCCTTACAGACAAGCACACACAATGTCTTTTCGCTAAAAATATATCTCCATCAAGTACCCTGATATCTTTTTTGTCGGCAAGATACTACCTCTCAAAAAATTCAAAAAAAATAAACAGAAAATAACAATATCGATTATTTATTAAAAAACAACCCAGTTATTTAATTAACAAGACAAAACAAAAAATTAAATCAGGTATATATCTCTTTTGAATCTGGAGCTTTGCAAATATAATTTCTTAATATATTAATCCCCTCAATTTAATTAAAACTCTGCGATATTAGAAATATACCTTCATTAGCAACATAGGGTATCTTTATTATCCTGAAATCCCTCAATAAAAATTGAGGGATTTGTGTATAAGAGACAAACACACAGCGGGGAGACAATCAGCTACTTCTGTCTTGCGAGCGTGCGAGATAATGTATCCACAATTGTTCTTGTCGTTTGATCTATTTCATAATTGAGAAAATCACCGACCTTAATCTGGCTGAGATTCGTCATTCTTAATGTCTCAGGGATCAGGTTTAAAGTGATGGTCTTATTTTCTTCATCAATGCCGTTGATGGTTAAGCTACAGCCATGCAGCCCAATAAAACCTTTCAGGAAGAAATAACGAATATTGTCTTGCGGGATACGGATCACTAAGCGATAGGTTTCACCCGTGGCAGTAAATTCGACCACTTCGGCCATGCCCTCGACATGCCCGTAAAGACTATGCCCGCCATTTTCTTTGTGCATCTGGTGTGAACGTTCAATATTGACGTCATCTCCAATGGCGAGAAACTTTAACGTGGTGGTATCCGTAGTAAAGTCTGAAATATCAAAAGCGACGCTATCGCCGCTGAATTGGGTCACCGTCAGGCAGGTGCCATCAATGGCGACACTGGCACCGACGGTGACATCATCAAAAAAATGATGATGATTGCTAACCATCAAGGTCGTGAATCCACTCCCTTTATTGAGTGATAATACTTTCTCTTTGCCTTGCACAATACCGGTATACATGATTACCCTCTCTCTCATTATGGAAATGTTTGGTAGGCCGTTTATTCGATACAGCTTTTTCTCATAATCACATAAAATAAGGTCGTTTTTAATCGCTTATATCCTTGATGGGGTCTCGATGTCCACTCAACACGACAAATTTGGGCGTACTTATCGGTGGTTTTTGCTGATACTTTTAGGCATGGTTTATTTTCTGTCCACAGCAACAACCTTTACGTCATTGGGTGTTGTCCTGCCCAGTATGATTAATGAACTGGGCTGGAGTTGGACAAGTGCCGGTTTGGGGTTCACACTGCTTGGCCTGACCTGCGGGCTATCCAGTTTTTTGCCAACGTTGTTTATTCGTAAGGTTGGCGTCCGTTTCACGCTGTTTATCGGCCTGCTGATTTTTCTGGCGGGTTTCTACCATCTTTATCACACCTACGCGATTGCATCCTATTTTATGGGTACGGCCTTAATGGGGGTCGGTTTTACTTTTCTGGCAACGGTACCCGGCACTTATGTGATTTCACGGCTATATGAGAAGCAGTCCCTGGCTTTTGGTTTCTACTTTACGATCGGCGGATTGGGCGGCGTTATTGGCCCGTGGATCTACTTTCTGGCAAGTCGTGTTTGGGGCACATGGCGGATGCACTGGATGATTTCTGCCATTATTCTCTCCGTTTTCGTTATCCTGACGATCATGACCCTGCAAGAGGGAAAACGGGAAGTCGCCCACGCCAAGGCCGTTAATCAGGAACATAACCGGCAGGATACGCCCAGCATTTATCGCACCAGACAACGCTGGACCGCACATCAAGCACTACGGACATGGCAGTTCTATGTGATTGCCGCAACTTACACCTCATTTTTATGGTGCGGCATTACGGTCAATAGCTTTGCGGTTGCCCATATTATCGAAAAGGGTTTCAGCGAAGCCATCGCCGCCGGGTTATTAAGTAGCATGGCTTTTATTAATGCGTTGTCCAGATTGGCCGGTGGCGCAGTGGGGGAATGGGTCGATCCAAAAAAATTACTGATTGTCAGCCTGACCATTATTATTGTGGGTTTGATTGCGCTGAGTAGCGCCTCATCATGGCCGTTCTTGATTGCGTTTACCGTATGTGTTGGGATGGGATATGGTATGACCTTCCTCGCATCCAGTGTCTTGCTGGCTAACTATTTTGGCCGCAAACCTTATCTGGAACTGTTTTCCGTCATGAACCTGATATCCACGCTGGCTTGTCTGGCGCCTTTTTTTGCCGGTGCCATCAAGGATTATTCAGGGAGTTTCACCGCTGCGTTCCTGATTATTGCTGTCCCTGTATCTGTCGTTCTTGTTGTCACATTAATGATGAAACCGCCGACTCATAAAATGAGAAAACAGCCGGTTGAAAATACTCAACTGACTAAATAGAGTGAATGAAATAATCGCTGATAAACCTCGTTAGCGTAAACGAGGTTTATCAGGCTTCTCAAAACCAGAGGGGAATTACTCCGGCAAACGCCGATATTGCCCTTGCCCGCGCAATAACCTGATCCCTAACCAGCCACCACATAATGAAAGCAATAAGCTACTGAGAACAGGCAGCACAAACCACATTGGCCATTGCGGTTGCCACGGGAAATCAAAGACCTGCGTCTGTAACAACCAAAGGGCAATTTCTGCCCCCCATGCCGCTGCCAGACCCGCCATAAAACCCAACAGGGCAAATTCACTCCATAAGGTGCGACGCAACAGTTTTTTACTCGCGCCTAATGTGCGGTATACCACCAATTCAAGTTGCCGTTGGCTCATGCCGACTTGAATTTGTGCCAATAACAGTAATCCGCCACAAATCATTACCAAAACAACCATAATTTCCAATGCCTTGCTGACCTGCTGCAAGATGCCTTGGGCTTGTTTGAGGATCGAACCGATATCCAGCATGCTGATGGTCGGGAAATGACGATTCATTTCGGTGAGCAACCGCCCGTCTCCTTCGTAGTGAAAGCTGGTCAACCACATTCTGGGCTGGTTTTCCAATGTCTCTTTGGAAAGAATAAAAATAAAGTTCGGATTGATACTTTCCCAATCGACCTTACGAATACTGCTTACCGTAGCGTGAAATGTACGGGTATCTCCCGTGAAGGTCAGTTTATCCCCTAAATGAATTTGCAACCGTTCAGCAACGCTTTGTTCCATGGAAACTTCGTTCGGTTTTGGCGGCCAGCTTCCGGCAATCAGGGTATTAAAAGGCGGTAATTCTGTTTTCCAGGTTAAGTTCAATTCACGGCGCACGGTCGTACTGTTCGGGTGTTTTTCATCCGCCCATGCAATCGCAGATTGTCCGTTTATTTCCGTCAAACGCGCCAGCACCACCGGGTAAAAATCGGTCGGTTGCACCTGATGGTTAGCCAATAAATCACTCACTTGGGCAATTTGTGGTTGCGTGATGTTAATCAGGAAATAATTCGGGCTATCCGGCGGTAATTGCTGCTGCCATCGACTCAATAAATCCCCCCTTGCCATGACCAGCAAAGCCAGCAACATAAATGACAGGGAAAATGCCGCCAGTTGGGTCATGGTCTGAAACGGCCGGCACAGTAACCGATTGACCGCCAAACGCAGGCTTAACTGACGGAATGTCACACGGCGCAGCAACCATAATCCACCCCAGCCCAATAGCGCTAAAAACAGCGCGACAACCGGCACGCCCGCCAACAGTGACCATAACAAAGGCTGAGTCCCGGCCAGTAATACCAATCCCCCCGTGATGATTAATGCCACCACAGGCAAATAGTAACGCAATGGCCAGATGGATGCCGTTACATCACTTCTCAACACCCGTGAAGGCTGGGTCGCCATCAGTTGACGATAAGGGCGAATTCCTACCAGCACGGTAATGCCAAACAGGGCACCCATCGCCCATACCCACGGCCACATTCCCGCAGCCGGTAACATCTTCGGCAACATGCCGGCCAGAATTCGAATCAATGCCGATTCAAAAACCAAGCCTAAAATAGAGCCTACCACGATGGCGGCAAGCAAAATGACCAACCATTGCCCGATGATCCATTGACGCAACGCCCAACGCCCGGCTCCCAATGTTTTCAGGATGGCGATCAGGTTATGCCGGCTGCGGCAATAATGCGCCATAGAAACGGCCATCGCGGCGACAGCCAGCAGTAATGTCAATAAAGCGGACAACAGTAAAAATTGCTGCGCACGCTCAATGGATTGCGCCATCACGCTATTGTCTTGTTTCAAGGTCAGCCAGCGTTGATCCGCCTTGAGTTGCGGTTCAACAAATTGCTGAAATGACTGAATGGCTTGCGGCGCTCCCGCGAACATATAGCGATAAGTCAGGCGGCTGCCGGGTTGGATCGCGCCGGTTGCCTGCGCATCAGCAATATGGATTAAAATGCGGGGCGAAATCTGGAAGGGACTGAAACCGCTGTCCGGCTCTTGCAGCAATTCCCCGCTGATTTTCAATGTGGTATCGCCCACATCAATATTATCCCCAACCTTAACGCCCAACAGGGTCAGCAATCGCGGTGCCACCAACACCGCACCTTTTTCGGGTTTTAACCCGCGTGGATGGGTTTCCAGTTCGCCGTACAGGGGATAACCTTCATCGGCGGCTTTGACCTGAGCCAGTTGCGGAATATCTCCCGCATAGGTCATGGTCGAAAATGCGATCTGGCGACTCAGTATCAATCCCTGCCCTTGTGCCCTTTGCAACCACGCTTCATCAACGGGATAGGAAGCCCTTAGGACCAGATCCCCCGCCAGAAAATCACGGCTTTGATAATGCACACTTTGATCAATACGATCACTGATACGCCCCAATGCCAGCACACACGCCACCGCTAATGTCAGGGATAACCAAACGATCAGGAGAGAGGGGGTGCGCCACTCACGCCAAAACCAGCGCCAGATCATGCTTCCTCCCGCAATTTTCCATCCACCAGACGTAAACGACGCTGACAACGCGCCGCAAGCTGGCTATCGTGGGTCACCAGAATCAACGTGGTGGCATAATCTTGATTAAGGGAAAACAGCAAGTCCGCGATACGATCGCCCGTTTGGCGATCAAGGTTACCGGTGGGTTCATCAGCAAACAGGATTTTGGGACGGGTACAGAATGCCCGTGCCAAAGCTACCCGCTGCTGCTCTCCGCCCGAAAGCTGGGCTGGCATATGTTTTAAGCGTTTTCCCAACCCTAACTGTTCGAGTAACTCGATGGCTTGTGCACGGCTTTGGTTTTCCGATTCACCCCGCAATAGTGCCGGAAGCTGGACATTCTCCAGCGCATTCAAGGTGGGGATCAGCATAAATGACTGAAAAACAAAACCCACATTTTCGGCCCTTAACTGCGCCCGCTGCTCTTCATTCATGCGGCTGATATTCTGCCCCAACAGGTGAACGTCCCCTTCACTGCCATCATCCAAGCCGGCAATAATGCCCAGCAACGTTGATTTACCGGAGCCTGATTCGCCAATTAATGCAATTGTCTGGGCTGGCTCGACAACCAACTCAATACCTTGCAATATATTAATTACCTGTTCCCCTTGACCAACATGTTTAGTGAGATGATGAACTTCAAGAATACTTTCTACAGCCATGTATTTTTCCTTTTATTATTGGTGCTATGCAGTGCAAAAGCAGCGGCAGCGGATACCCTGCTGATACTGGGCGACAGCCTCAGTGCCGGATACCGTTTGCCGGTTGAGCAATCCTGGCCTGCGCTGATGGCAAAACAGTGGCAACAAACCGGCAAAAAAACCGTGATCGTGAACGGCAGTATTAGTGGCAATACCGCAGCACAGGGCCTTGAACGTTTGCCTGAATTATTAAAACAGCACAATCCAAAATGGGTTCTGGTAGAGCTTGGGGCGAATGATGGACTGCGTGGTTTTCCCATTCAAAACATAGAACAAGATTTGCAACAGGGCATTAGTTTGATCAAGCAAGCCGGCGCCCAACCGTTATTAATGCAAATCCAAATTTCACCTAATTACGGCAAACGCTATACCGAATCCTTTGCCAACATTTATCCGGCGCTGGCTGAACGTAACCACATTCCTCTGCTGCCATTTTTTATGGAGCACGTGGCTGGCAAGCCAGAATGGATGCAGGATGATGGCCTTCACCCCAATCAAGCCGCACAACCCTTTATCGCTGATTGGATGTCCAACACATTATCGGTATATATCAACGCTTCTTAAGTAACCGGATTTCTCAATAGTAAATCATTTATTTCCATAAATTAAACAGGTTTTCATCAGTGAGCGTTTGCAACCTTGCCCGTGCGTTGCGCGGGGCAAGGTTTATCCCTATCATTTCGAAACACGATCATTTTGAAACACCATTCAATGCAGGTGAACAGATAAAGCAGGTGAACAGATAAAGTTATGCAAAAATCGATTCTTATTACGGGATGTTCCAGCGGGATCGGTTTAGCCGCAGCCAAAACCCTCCAGCAACGTGGATATCGCGTACTCGCCGCTTGCCGCAAGCCCGCTGATTTGGCACATATGCGTGAGTTGGGGTTCGAACCGATTGAATTGGATTTAGATGATAAATCCAGCGTCAAGCACGCCGCCCGGAAAGTGATTGAATTAACCCACGGCCGTTTGTTCGGGCTGTTTAATAATGGCGGATTTGGTCTATACGGCTCGCTGGAAACTATTTCCCGTGAACAGATGGAAAAACAGTTTTCCACTAATTTCTTTGGCACCCATCAACTGACGTGCCTGCTCCTGCCGGCGCTACGCGCTTATGGTGCCGGGCGGATTGTCCAGACCAGTTCGGTGATGGGATTGATCTCAACGCCGGGCCGTGGTGCCTATGCTGCCAGTAAATATGCACTTGAAGCCTGGTCAGATGCCTTACGGGGCGAATTGGCAAAAACAGACATCAAAGTCAGCCTGATAGAACCGGGGCCAATCCATACTCGTTTTACCAAGAATGTCAATCAAACCCAGCAGGATCACCCGGTCGAGAACCCAGGTCTTGCACGCCGTTTCACGTTGATGCCTGAAGATGTCGTCTCTAAACTGATTCATGCGTTGGAAAGTCCCAAGCCGAAATTACGTTATTCCGTGACTTTATTAACGCATGCCGTCAAAGTGATGCGCCGTCTGCTTCCGGAGAGATGGCTTGATAGGATCGTGTGCCGACAAAGCGAATAGACGTTGAAAAACGGACCAACAAGTCTTATTTATCCATGTAATTACCTTACCATTCACCTTACAACGACCCTGAGAGAAATCCCATGCAGCCAACAGTGAATACCAACGATACTGCCTATATTGTTAATATTGATGAATCGAATATTGCTCAAATTGTACAACACTCACTCACCCAGCTTGTCGTATTCTATTTTTGGTCGCCACAGGACCTGCATTGTCATGAGTTAGAAACGACGCTGGATAAAATCGCCCATGAATATGCCGGGCAGTTTACTCTGGCTAAAGTCAATTGTGACCAACTTCTCCATATCGCCGCCCAATTTGGTGTGCGCAGTTTGCCGACCGTCTTGTTTGTCAAAGAAGCCCGCCCGGTACAAGGTTTTGAAGGCATCCAGACCGACGATGCCATCAGGAAAATTTTCTCCACCCTGCTGCCTCAAGAGGAAAAATCACCGTTAGATCACGTTGACGAACTACTTGCCGACGGCAAAAATCAGGAAGCCTTGCGCTTACTGCAAGAACTCCATCAGGAAAATCCGCAAGACACCGATATCACCCTGTTGTTAGCCCAAGTGAACCTTTTACTCAATCACCTTGAAGACGCCCAAAAAACAGTGGAGACCATCCCATTGGAAGAACAGAATGAACGCTATCATGCGTTAGTTGAACAGATTCAGTCCCAGCAAGAGGCGGCTGATTCACCTGAGATCCGACAACTGCAACAAGCGTTGGCAACTCAGCCAGAGAATGCAGAACTGGCTGTGCAACTGGCAGCGAAATTACACGAAGTTGGCCGCAATGAAGAAGCGCTGGAATTGTTGTTCAGCTTTCTGAAACAGGATCTCTCTGCTGCTGATGGCGCGGTGAAAAAGACGCTGATGGATATCCTTTCGGCACTGGGTACTGGAGATGCGCTGGCATCTCAATATCGTCGTCATGTATACTCTTTACTCTATTAAGTAAAGAAATTTATCTATTCCATAAAACTGGGTAAGGGAATTGTTATGGATTTACTCTCTTTTGGTGCTGTACCGATTTTAATCGTGATTGCTGTTGCTATCGTTTTTACCTGTGTAAAGACGGTTCCACAAGGCTATCAATGGACGGTTGAGCGCTTTGGCCGCTATACCCGCACATTAACGCCGGGTCTGCATATCATTATGCCATTTGTGGATCGCATTGGCCGTAAAATCAATATGATGGAGCAGGTTCTGGATATCCCGTCGCAGGAAGTCATTTCCCGCGATAACGCCAATGTCACCATTGATGCCGTCTGCTTTATTCAGGTTGTCGATCCCGTGCGGGCAGCCTATGAAGTCAGCAATCTGGAACTGTCGATTATCAACCTGACCATGACCAACTTCCGGACAGTACTGGGTTCAATGGAGCTGGACGAAATGCTGTCCCAGCGCGATTCCATCAACAGCCGGTTGCTGACCATCGTCGATGAAGCGACTAACCCGTGGGGCGTTAAGATCACGCGTATTGAGATCCGCGATGTGCGTCCGCCCAAGGAATTGATCTCCGCGATGAACGCGCAGATGAAAGCAGAGCGTACCAAACGGGCAGATATCCTTGAGGCCGAAGGTATCCGTCAGGCCGCTATTCTGAAAGCCGAAGGGGAAAAACAGTCGCAAATATTGAAAGCAGAAGGTGAGCGTCAGTCAGCCTTCCTGCAAGCGGAAGCCCGTGAACGTGCCGCAGAAGCAGAAGCCCGTGCCACCAAAATGGTTTCTGATGCGATTGCTGATGGTGATATGCAGGCGATTAACTACTTCGTTGCCCAGAAGTATACCGATGCCCTCACCAACATTGGTGCCTCAAGTAACAGCAAAGTGATTATGATGCCACTGGAAGCCAGTAATTTAATGGGTGCCATTGGGGGGATTGCTGAACTCATTGGCGAGAGCAAGAAGAGCAAACAGGATAACTAACCATGATTGAACAGATCGCCGCGCAGCCAGCTTGGTTCTGGCTCTGTTTTGGTGGCCTGCTGCTGATTGCGGAATTGCTGGGAACGGGGGGCTATCTGTTGTGGACAGGAACCGCAGCCATCGTGGTTGCCCTGATCACATGGGTTTTCCCCCATATGGGCTGGGAACTACAAGGGATTCTGTTTGCGGTCCTGACCTTGCTTTCTGTGATTGCCTGGCGTCGCTGGCTGCGCCATCGCCCCCGTCAGGCAAGTGATAAGACGCTCAATCAGAAAAATCACCAATTGATTGGATTGCATGCCCGTTTAACCACGGATACCGAAAACGGTTTTGGGCGAGTCAAACTGGCCGATGGGAGCTGGCGCGTTCATTGTGACCGCGAACTGCCAGCCAATACCGAAGTTGAGGTGATTGCCGTTGACGGGATCACGTTGAAGGTGAGACCGGTTCCCCATCAACCGTGATGTTTGCAGCAACCCGATAAATGCTCAATGATGGGGCAATCCGCCCCATCATCTCCCGGACATTCAGCCACCAATGCCAGTAATTTTGCTTTGATCTTTTGCAATTCCGCCATTGTCTTTTCGATTTCCGCCACTTTTTGCAGGGTCGCGGTTTTGACATCGGCACTGTGACGGCCGGGATTGCGAAATAGCCGCAGCAATTCACGACATTCCTCCAATGTAAATCCGACTTCTTTCGCCTGCCGCAAGAGTATCAATTCATCAACGTGCTGTTGCTGGTAATAACGATAGCCATTATCACCCCGCTCCGGCACAGTAATAAGTTGTTTTTCTTCATAAAACCGAATCGCTTTGCGGGTTAAACCCGTCTTACGGGCAATTTCGCTGATATTCATAATTTCCCCTTGACCTTCCCCTTGCAGGAAGGTTTAGCCTTAATGAAGTATATCACTCTGTATCAGGAGATCGTGTTATGTCCACAACCACCATACTCGCACTTCAAGGCCTAACGTGTCTGCATTGTGTCGGCCGGGTCAAAAAAGCGCTGGAAAAAATACCCGGCGTTGAACTGGCGGAGGTGAATCTCAATTATGCCAAAGTTATCAGTCATGTTTCATCGGATGAATTGATCGCCGCCATTGTTGCCGAAGATTATCACGCCACCGTTGCCACTCAACCTGATGTTGTTTTACGGCTGTCCGGTTTAAATTGCATGAAATGTGCAAATAAGACCCAAAAAGCATTAGAGGCCGTGGAAGGGGTTATCGCGACAGAAGTGAACACCCAAACAGCAAAAATCTATGGTAAAGCAGATCACGATGCTTTAATTGATGCCGTCGAGCAAGCCGGATATCACGCTGAATTAGCAACGGAAGCCGATTTCCCAAAAACTGAGCCGCTGACAACACAGACTCCGGAGTCTTTGGCAGCGGCAACCTCTTCAACTCCGGCAGAAACGGTGCCTTTTGATGACAGTATTCAGCTTTTGCTGGACGGTATGAGCTGTGCAAGCTGTGTCAGCAAGGTGCAAAAAGCGCTGCAATCCGTTGATGGCGTGGAACATGCCAGAGTCAATCTCGCCGAAAGAAGCGCCCTGGTCACGGGTCGTGTTTCACCAAACGCCTTAGTGGAAGCCGTGATCAAAGCAGGTTATGGGGCGGAAGTGATTCAGGATGAAACAGAACGCCGCGAGCGCCAGCAACAAGTCGCACAGGCGAATATGCGCCGCTTTCGCTGGCAATCCGCCCTTGCCTTAGTAGTCGGGGTGCCTGTGATGGTGTGGGGTATGTCAGGCGATAATATGGTCCTCACCCCGGCAAACCACGCGATCTGGCTAACGATTGGGGTGATAACACTGGTTGTCATGGTATTTGCCGGCGGGCATTTTTATCGCAATGCGTGGCAAAGCCTAAAAAATGGCAGTGCGACCATGGATACCCTCGTCGCGTTGGGAACGGGCGTGGCGTGGCTCTATTCAATCAGCGTCAATGTATGGCCAAACGTTTTTCCTCCCCAGGCCCGCCACCTCTATTATGAAGCCAGTGCGATGATCATTGGTTTGGTCAATCTCGGCCATGCGTTGGAACAACGCGCCCGTCAACGCTCTTCCAAAGCGCTTGAGCGATTATTGGATTTAACCCCGCCAACCGCACGAGTGGTGACTCCCGAAGGTGAAAAAACTGTGCCATTGGCCGATGTGATGCCCAATATGATATTGCGCCTGACAACCGGCGATCGTGTTCCGGTTGATGGTGAAATTATTCAGGGCACCGTTTGGTTGGATGAAGCCATGCTGACCGGAGAACCCATTCCTCAGCAGAAATCCACCGGCGCTACCGTCCATGCCGGCACGGTGGTGCAAGATGGCACGGTACGGTTTAAAGCCAATGCGGTCGGCAGCCAAACCACATTGGCACGCATCATCAAATTAGTGCGTCAGGCACAAAGCAGTAAACCGGAAATCGGCCAACTGGCAGACAAAATCTCCGCGATATTCGTGCCGATTGTCGTTGCGCTCGCCCTTATTGCGGGTGCCATTTGGTATTTTATCGGCCCCGCCCCGCAAATCATGTATGCACTGGTTATCATGACCACCGTCTTGATTATCGCCTGCCCTTGTGCCCTTGGGCTGGCAACCCCCATGTCCATCATTTCAGGCGTTGGGCGCGCCGCCGAATTGGGTGTTCTGGTGCGTGATGCTGATGCCCTGCAACATGCCAGTCAACTGGATACGATTGTCTTCGATAAAACCGGCACTTTAACGGAAGGTATGCCGCAGGTGACCGAGATCCACACCTTTAATGACTTCACCGAAGAGCAGGTATTGGTATGGGCCGGCGCCTTGGAAAATGGCTCCAATCACCCTCTGGCAAAAGCCATCTTGATGAAAGTTAAAGGGCAAGAGTTACCTGAAATACACACCTTCCGCACCCTCGCAGGTCTGGGGGTTAAAGGCGAAATGGGCGATATCACGCTGTTATTGGGTAATCAAAAATTACTTGAGCAACATCAGGTTGAGACCGCAGAATTAAAGCCATTGGTTGCGGCACAGGCAGAAAAAGGCATCACTCCCGTTATCCTGTCAGCCAACGGGAAAATCGCCGCCCTGTTTTCCATTCGCGATCCTTTGCGCCAGGATACCGTGGCTGCCCTGCAACGCTTACATCGCCAAGGCTATCGTTTGGTGATGTTGACCGGAGACAATCCCACCACCGCAAACGCGATTGCCAAGGAAGCCGGTATCGATCACGTTATTGCCGGTGTTTTACCGGATGGCAAAGCCGCCGCCATTCAATCACTGCAAGCCGAAGGCCGGAAAGTGGCCATGGTGGGGGATGGCATTAATGATGCGCCGGCATTGGCTCAGGCGGATGTGGGTATCGCAATGGGAGGCGGCAGTGATATCGCCATAGAAACCGCAACCGTGACCCTGATGCGCCATAGCCTGCACGGGGTGGCTGATGCGGTTGAATTATCGCGCGGCACGTTACGCAATATGAAACAAAACTTATTGGGGGCATTTGTCTACAATACCTTGGGCATCCCGATTGCAGCCGGTATTTTATACCCTTTCACCGGGACATTATTAAACCCGGTGGTTGCAGGTGCCGCGATGGCATTGTCTTCAATAACGGTCGTCAGTAACGCCAATCGTTTATTGCGTTTCAAGCCTAAGCCCTGACATCACATCAGGAAAATTATATACTCGTCGTACTTCAAGATGCCAACGATGGGAGCAGGCAAGATGGGAAAATTACTGTCATATTTCAGTAACCTATTGGGACTCAACTCCCAACGGCATTACCCCTATCCGGCTTTCGACATCAATTTAAGTAAAAACAAACCATTACATATTGTTGACAGTATTCATATGGGTACAAGAAATATGTACCCACTTTCTGAAATCTTGCTGGAACAACTGGAACACGCTGATGCACTTATTGTCGAGGCAGATATCACTCAGGCTTATCCCCCTTTCAACGACGCACTGCCTGAACAGATTGCGCTGTCACACCGTTTATCTCCCGAACATTTTGACTGTTTACAGCATTATTGCCGGGAAATTCAACATCCCGTTACGCTGCTGGATCCATTGCCATCGTGGCAAGTGGCATTGATATTACAGGCTGCCCAAGCCCAGTATTTGGGATTACATCCTCAATATGGTATCGATTGCCAATTACTCAACAGTGCAAAAGCTATCAATAAACCCATCATTGAGCTGGAAGGCACTGCCGCACAAATTAACCTTCTCATCAACCTGCCAAATGGCGGGATTGCTTTGTTGGAAGATACCCTCACCCATTGGCATACCAATGCCCGCGCTTTACAAACGATGATGAGTTGGTGGATGAATTACCAACCTGAGAAACAAAATCAGGTACTGCCGATGACTTTCTGCGAAGAGATTTATCAAACCTTAATGACAGAGCGCAACCGTCAGTGGAGCGAGCAATTACATCACTTACCGACAGGAAAATATTTGGTGGCTGTAGGTGCCTTACATCTTCACGGTGAGAACAATTTGCGCCAGATGCTGGCAGAGCGATACACATAACCACACGCATAATCACATATTTATCGTTACAGGAAAAAATATGACTCCCGCTATTGTCTTACTGGAAAAGCAAAAAATTAACTTCAAACTACACCCTTATGATCATGATGTTAATGAGCATAATTTTGGTGATGAAGTGGTTAAAAAACTTGGTTTAGATGCTAACCAAGTTTTTAAGACACTACTGGTTGCATTAAATGGCGATCCTAAAAACCTGGCTGTCGCTGTTACCCCTGTTGCCGGGCAACTCGATTTGAAAAAAGTTGCCAGGGTTTTTAAAGCCAAAAAAGCCGATATGGCCGATCCCCAACTGGCACAAAAGGTAACGGGTTATTTAGTCGGGGGTATTAGCCCGCTGGGACAGAAAAAACGGCTGCCGACCGTGATTGATCGTCAGGCGCAAACGTTACCAACCCTTTTCATTTCCGGCGGCAAACGGGGACTGGATATTGAATTATCCCCCACAGACTTATGCCAACTACTTAACGGTTCGTTTGCTGATATTGCTAAAATTTGAAAATCGCTTGCAATTCCCGCTGATTTTTTTCGAGCTGGCTCTGTTTTATTTAAAACAGGGCTTTGTGATAAACAATAATGTCGATATACTTTTCTCATCTGGAAAACATATTTTTTACTATTTCAATTAACTGATTTAAATAAAAGAGGAATAACATGCCGACCTCATCATTTTTCCGACAAATTGTTATCACTGATCCCAAAGCCATTAAGATGCTTAGGAGGGCTAATAGAAGACCGCCCAAGGAGAACTTTGAAAAAATCGATTTTGAAGCACAACAGAAAGAGGCCATAGAGATATTAAGACGAAAATTCTCACGCTAAAGAAAATATTATCCGATTTTGGTCATGAACGAACAAAAGAGTATTTACTTTCTTTCTCATGTCCAATAAATCGCGATGTAGAATCATTTCTACATGTTAAATCCATTAGATTTGAGCAAGCTGATGTAACCAGAACTTATCTTATTCTTGATGAAAATGGTTTAATTCTCGCTTATTTTTCATTAACTTTTAAGGAGTTATCAGTAAATAATTTCACCATTTCAAAAACTAAAATAAAAAAATTTAATGGTATCAGCAAAAATGCTAATACTATAAAGGTTTACTTAATCGGCCAAATAGCTAAAAACTTTTCATTAAGTGAAAACCCAGTAAGATTTAAAGATATTTTCTTTTATGCAAAGAATATCATTAATATTTCAAAGACATTTATTGGAGGAAGAGTTATTGCATTAGAATGTGAAAATCACCCCCAGCTTGTAGCATTATATATGAAAAATGGACTTGAGAAATTACCAACAAAAGGAGACAACCCTTCATTAATTACTATGTTATTTAATCATTAGATTATTATTCAGTTTCAACCATCCTATTTAGATTATACACATCACTCCTTACCTTTAGTAAGCAAAAGACCCTCTGTTTTGCAGAAGGTCTTTTTATGCAAATAACTAACCGTAAGCTATTAAATAGATTTTCATCATAGTGAGAGCTTGCAATCTTGTCCCGCGCGCCACGCGGGACAAGATTTACTCCTATCATTTTGAAACGCTATTTAATCTGTCGTTATTATTTATGTGAAATTTCACCTTTCGGATCATAATCAGCGGCTTTCAGTGGAGAATGTTTTTCAATATATCCTTTCAATACTTCCGCATCAACGAACCCGGTATCAACGTAACCCGGCAAATTATCAACTCGTGGATAACCATCTCCGCCAATTGCGTTGAAGTTTAACGTCGCCATACGATAAGTCTTATTTGGGTCCAATGACTTACCACCAATTTTTACGTCACTGATACTCTTACCATCCTTCACAAAACTCACATTATAGAACTGTCCGTAAGCGCCAGAATCCGGTTCCATATTGGCAATAGCCGTCAAATATGACAAAACTTCGCTACCTTTGAAGTCCACATAAACCAGTTGGTTGGCAAATGGATGAACTTTCAGGACATCTTTGTACGTAATATCCCCGGCTTCAATTGAGTCACGAATTCCACCACCGCTCATCACGGCAAAATCGGCATTTGTCCGTTCCATTTGGGCTGCCAATACAAGATGTGCCATATTCGTTTGAACGAAACGAACTTTGCTGCGATCACCTTCTAATTTGTTATCTACCGAACCGACTTTCACATTCAGTATCTTACTGCCCTTGTCCTGATAAGGTGTCAGCAGTTTTAGCACTTCAGGGTTTTGCTGAATTTCGTGCGTATAGTAAACACGCGCCGTGCTGCCATCTTCTTTTGTTACTTTTTTCTTTAGGTTAATCGGGATCAATTGATAATGAACCAGCTTGAATTCACCATTACGGAATTGAAAATCAGCACGGCCGACATATTTACCCCATTCATGGGCTTGCACAATCCATGTCCCATTTTGGCGATCGGGAGAACAAGGTGTCCCCGGAACATAATCCACTTGTTTATAGTTTTTATTCTCCGCCGACATACAGACCGGATCTTGTGAATGACCACCGACAATCATATTCAAATAACCCGCAGGCAAACTGCGTGCCATTTCAACATCTCCCGGCGCATTCGATCCGTGGTGACCATCGTCATAGTGCCCCATATGCGTTGCTGCAATGATCACATCCGGCTTTTCATGCTTTTTCAGATCTTCAATCACTTTTTTGGCTTCTTCGGCAGGAAGGCGAAATTCAACATCCGGGAAATTCGCAGGATTCCCGACTTTCGCTGTGTCATCCGTTGTCAGCCCAAGTACAGCGATTTTCACGCCTTGCTCATCAAAAATGGCATAGGGTTTAAATAAACGCTTGCCGGTACTGGTTTGATAAATATTGGCCGATAGAAACGGAAAATTCGCCCATTTTTGTTGCTGGTGCAATACATTTAAAGGCTTATCAAATTCATGGTTCCCCAATGCCATTGCGTCATACCCTACAAGGTTCATCCCCTTAAAATCGGGTTCAGCATCCTGCATATCTGACTCTGGTACGCCGGTGTTAATGTCACCCCCCGACAATAACAATACGCTCCCTCCTTTCTTAGCCACCTCCTGACGAATGGCATCGACGACGGTTTTTTGGGCGGCTAAACCATACTCACCCTGATCGTTATGCCAGAAGTGGCCGTGATGATCGTTAGTATGCAGGATTGTAATGTCATAGGTTTTATCTTTTTCCCAAGCGTTGGCAATTAACGGTGCCAGTGACAGCGAAACAGCCAAGGCACAGACTGACGCTTTAAACGATAATTTCATGGGGTATCTCCATGTTATTTAAAATTCTATGGTTATATGACAGGGATGCGACATTTTGCCGAGCAGGATTATAGCGTTGTGTCATTAAATAATACCTTCTCTGACCTTTTTGAGGTTGCGGTCAAATTATATAGATATCAATAAACGTTTTGTTAATTATCTAAGATGTATTATGGTGTGAAAATTAAACAGAAATTCAACAAATCGACAAAATTTTTACCTCGACAAACTATGCTGATAATAACCTTGATAAGCGAATAACTGTGAGTGAAAAGAATGAGTGAAAAAAGTCAAACCGTCCCTTTGCCAACATCATCAACAAAAAACCATCGGACCGTTTTTTCCATTCTCGGTGCTATCAGCTTATCCCATATGCTGAACGATATGATTCAGTCGTTGATTCTGGCGATTTATCCACTGCTGCAATCTGAATTTACCCTCAGTTTTATTCAGGTTGGCATGATAACACTGACTTATCAGGTCACCGCATCCCTGTTGCAGCCCCTTATCGGTTTGTATACCGATAAACATCCGCAGCCCTATTCACTGCCTGTCGGCATGGGATTTACCTTATCGGGTTTATTGCTATTAGCTTATGCTGAGAGTTTTTCTGTCATATTAATGGCCGCCGCGCTTGTGGGGACGGGTTCATCGGTTTTTCATCCGGAATCATCACGCGTCGCACGCATGGCTTCAGGCGGGCGTCATGGATTGGCACAATCTTTATTTCAGGTAGGGGGAAATTTAGGCAGCTCACTCGGCCCACTGTTAGCAGCGATTTTCATTGCGCCTTACGGCAAAGGAAATATTGGATGGTTTTCTCTGGCTGCACTATTGGCTATCGTCATTCTCTTGCAAGTCAGCCAGTGGTATAAGATGCAACATCGGGCCATAACGCCGCTGTCGGCTAAAACCGCTTCTCTGCCAAACCTGCCCAGAAAAACCGTCATCAATTCATTTGCTATTCTTCTGTTGCTGATTTTCTCCAAATATTTTTACCTGACCAGTATCAGTAGCTACTATACTTTCTACCTGATACAGAAATTTGACGTGTCAGTGCAAAGCGCCCAGATCCATCTATTTCTCTTTTTGTTTTCCGTCGCGGCAGGTACCCTGATTGGCGGGCCGGTGGGGGATAAGATAGGCCGGAAATACGTTATTTGGGTTTCCATTCTTGGCGTTGCGCCTTTTACCCTGATGTTACCTTATGTCTCTTTATTCTGGACCAGCATACTCACCGTCATTATTGGCGTAATATTGGCCTCTGCCTTTTCGGCTATTTTAGTCTATGCCCAAGAGCTTATTCCCGGCAAAACAGGCATGGTTGCAGGTTTGTTCTTTGGTCTGGCCTTTGGTATGGGGGGTATTGGGGCTGCCGTACTTGGCTATGTCGCAGATAAGACCAGCATAGAATTGGTTTACAAAATTTGCGCCTTTCTGCCACTTCTTGGTTTTTTTACGCTGTTCTTGCCAAATATAGAAAAAAACGCATAAAAACACCAAGAAAACATCAGAATAGTCACCGTAATTATTACGCTATTTCTCTTTGTAAACCTGCGTAAATAATGGCAAAATCTACATAAAATTACATTAAAATAGTATTTATGTAGATTATTCTCTTTTTTACCACTCAATATATTTTTTTGTAATCTCATCTTTAATTATTTATAAAATAGATTATTACCTCACCTAACCATACAATTTATGCTATTCGCTACCCAGAAGGAGCCTTGATGGAGCACTCGACACCTCTTATCACGACCATTGTTGGTGGTTTTGTTCTTGCCTATCTGCTTGGCATGCTTGCACAGCGTCTGAAAATCTCCCCTCTGGTAGGATACCTTGTCGCAGGTGTACTAGCAGGCCCCTTTACCCCTGGCTTCGTTGCCGATACATCGTTAGCTCCAGAACTTTCAGAAATTGGCGTGATTTTACTGATGTTTGGTGTCGGTCTGCATTTTTCACTTAAAGATTTGTTAGCCGTCAAATCCATTGCCATTCCCGGTGCTATCGCCCAAATTGCCGTCGCGACTTTATTGGGTGCCGGATTATCAATGCTGCTCGGTTGGGGATTAGGCAGCGGCATTGTATTTGGCCTGTGTCTGTCCACCGCCAGCACGGTGGTATTGCTCAGGGCATTGGAAGAGCGGCAACTGGTTGATAGTCAAAGGGGGCAAATTGCCATTGGTTGGTTAATTGTTGAAGATCTGGCTATGGTGCTGACGTTGGTATTACTCCCGGCGGCGGCAGGAATTATGGACAGCCACAATGCCAACATGGGTCAATTGCTGCTCAAGATATCTCTCACCGTCGGCAAAGTCATTGCTTTTATTTTATTGATGATTTTCGTCGGCCGACGTGTCATTCCTTGGTTACTGGCGAAAACCGCCGGGACAGGCTCCCGTGAATTATTCACGCTGGCTGTCCTTGCCATTGCATTGGGTGTTGCTTATGGTGCAGTGACACTCTTTGATGCTTCATTTGCCCTTGGGGCATTCTTCGCGGGTATGGTCCTGAACGAGTCAGAATTGAGTCATCGGGCAGCACAAGATACTCTGCCGTTAAGGGATGCTTTCGCCGTTCTTTTCTTTGTTTCCGTTGGCATGCTGTTTGACCCGATGGTTCTGCTGCAACAGCCTCTGGCTATTTTGGGCACGCTGGTCATTATTATCATTGGCAAGTCACTGGCTGCCATGCTACTGGTCAGAATGTTTGGGCATTCACGGCGTACCGCCCTGACTATCTCTGCCAGCCTCGCCCAAATTGGTGAGTTTGCCTTTATCCTCGCCGGGCTTGGCGTCACGCTGGGATTCTTGGATGGCGAAGCCCGTAACCTTGTATTAGCGGGTGCCATTATTTCCATTATGTTGAATCCTGTTCTATTCAGCTTGCTGGATCGCTATTTGGAAAAAACAGAAACCATTGAAGAACAATTACTCGAAGAAACACTGGAAGAAGAAACCCAGATCCCGGTTGATATTTGTGGTCATGCGATTGTAGTGGGTTATGGTCGGGTAGGTCATCAGCTTTGCCAGCGTTTACAAGAAAAGCACTTTCCCGTCGTGGTTATTGAAGATACCCGCGCCAGATTTGAAGAGTTAGGTGAAATGGGCATCAGTGCAATCATGGGCAATGCCGCCAATAAAGAGATCATGGCCCTGGCACGGCTCGATTGTGCCTGCACGTTATTCCTGACCATCCCCAATGGTTATGAAGCCGGTGAGATTGTTGCGAATGCCAGAGAAATCAGGCCAGATATCAGCATTATTGTCCGCGCCCATTATGATGATGAGGTCACTTACATTACCGAGCGTGGCACTGACCACATTATCATTGGCGAGCATGAAATAGCGCGGGCAATGGCTGAGGCACTGCCAGAAGAATATGAAGCGGGCTGCCCAGTGGAGCCACCAGCCTTGCATTCACCCGCAACGCCATCAGCAACCTAATTTGCGAATTGAGGAATATCCCCATCACGCGGGGATATTCCAGTCACGCCAATAACACAGTGAAGACGATATGTCAGGCCACCAGAATCAACGTTCCCAGTAAGACTCTTCCAGACTGTCTTCTTTCTCCGGCAACCCGCGGGTTAAACGTGGGGAATGCTGGCTCAATACCTGATAACTCACTCGGTTGGCGTACTTGCATACCTGAGCCAAAGAAGAGTAGGTCAAGTAAGAGCGCATATGTTTACTGGAGTTCGGCACATTCATGCGATGATAGCTGTTGGCCGTGATATCATGCAGCAATGCAGATAATGCACCATCGCCGGCACCATTGGTATTCATGATTTTTTCAGGTCCTCCCATATAAGGCTCAATATGGGAATAGACCCGCATCGGATTTTGGCAATCCACCTTGCGCATCGCCCGACTGAATTCATAACGGTTAAATTCTGCAATCGCACCGGGCAGCAAAGGATGCGACGTTTGACGTTTGTGCTCCTCCTCAGAGTAACCCGCCATATACAAACCCGCAGGACCGGCGGTACACAACACCAAATCCACCCAATTTAGCGCCATGTCAGCCGCTAATAAAGGATCACTGAAACCGGTCAATTCACACGCTTCATCTTCATTCATTGCAACAACAGAAATATTTTCAGCCAGAAAATCGCGCCACCACTGCGGATCATCCGCAATGACGTATTTTGTTCCCAACGTCAATACAACCGGTACATTATGCTTCTTCGCATACTCAATAGCTTTCATCGTCGCTTCCGGCATCGGCTCACCCGGTTTACAACGCACCAGATAAGCGGTGATCACCAAAGCTGACGCTTCTGCAATAATGTGTTCAGGAATATTCTCTGGGCGAAGCTGATTCATTAAACCCGGACTGATAGCAAATGTTCTTTCACCATTTTCCGTCACTAAGGTAAAACAGCGGCCAATAGGCCCATCAACGCCTTGAAGATGGTTTAAATCCATGCGGCTGGATGTATTGCAAAGATAACAATACGCATAACTGCCTATTTGGATGTTATTACACATGGCACCAAGCAGGACGGATTTATCGTCAGCCAGAACAGAATAATTGTGCAAGGTATTGCCGATAGTGCCACCCGCAAATTCATGGCTGATAAGATTTTTGTCTGTCAGCTCTTTGTAGAGAGCCTCAGCGACATCATCTTCAATGACTAAGGAGTGTCCCTGACTCAGGTGATAACGTTGAATAAAATCTTCATCAACTTTGGCTTCGATATCAACCAGCGTTTGGTCAATACCAACAATGTAGGCTCGGTTATTTTCGGTATCCATCATCTCTTTGATGGGTTGGAGCAGAGGATCTCTTAAACTGACAGGAAAATAGTGTTTAGATTTACGTTTACCCGGGAATTTCATAACTTATGCTGCTGTAGCGCCAAAATATGCGGCATGTTAGCACAATACCGCGTTATCACAATACCGCGCCAGCACAATACAGTGTGTCATAATACCGGAAAAAAACAAAAAATACGGTGCCAAAAATAAAGACAGCCAATGTGATTATCAACATTGGCTGTCGAAATTTCAGCGATCAGAACATGAGATCGTTAAGATAATATTAAGCCTCTTGTTTCTGGCGGCTACGTACCATATGGCGCAGCAGAACATACATAACAGATAAAATAAAACCAATAAAGCCCGCGCCAATCAAAATCAGCAAACGCTTAGGTGAATCTTTTGACGTTGGTTGATAAGGTTCCTGCATGTACTTGAATGGCACGAAATCAATAGTATCAACATTCACTTTTTCTAAATTCTTGATATACAACTGACGGTTACGCAGGTCGGCATCAATTTTAGTCGGATCAGTGATTTCTTCGGTAATCTGTAATTTACGTTGCAGTGCATCAGACCCCAGTGCAATCGAATAATCCGGGTCATCCTTGATCATCGCCCCGCCATTGGAGACGGGCTTTTTCACCCCGGCAGAATCAGCAATAGAAATCGCATATTTCAATTTTTCAATATCCACACTACGCATATTACTGATACGTTCTAAATCAAGAGCATAAAGCTTTTGCGAGTACTCCAGTTTCTGATGAACCAAATCATTCAGTTCTTCTTTCACCTGGTTACGAACCACCGAAGAGACGAATTTGATATAGCCATTTAATAGATTGTAAGCGTCTTGTGCATTATCAGAACTGAAAGAAAGTTTAGCTTCAACATCTTCATCTTCATTTTTATCTTTCTTAGGCAAAGATAGCACAATGTTTTTATTAATAATTTGCTCAATCAACTTCCTTTTTTCCTGCTCGGAACCATCATGGTTCTTCGCGAGCAAAGCCTTAAAGTAATCAGTATTGACCAAATATTCTTCACGTAATACACGCGAGTTATAGTTTTCAATAAACCGATTAAACAGTGACTCTTCTGTCACTTTCGGTTCAAGACTCAGAACATGTAAACCCGTTAACGCATTTTTCAATGGCTGAAACTCTTCCAACCCTGGCTTCACCACCGCAGCCGTACTGGTCCATTTTTGCGGTAAAAATGATGCGATACCGAAACCAATAATTGCAAGAACGAAAGATACTGCAATAATCAAATATTTTGATTGGAAGAGTACCGAGAATAGTTCAAACAAATCAATTTCATCTTCCCGTTCTGGACGATAATAATTTGCCTGCTCTTCGTAAAAATCGGGGTGTTTAATAGGTTTATTACTCATTATCTATATGTCCAATCCAAATAATTTTGCTTTTCATTGATATGCAAACCCTTTATCTCGCTTATCGTATTCATTGGGTCCAAAACCCTATCCCTAAAATCATACGACGATCAATGTCTGCTATTCACTATGTGTGATAATGTCCCATAACAAGCAATAACAAGTTATTTCATGACATTATTGACTAACTGTTTCAGCAAGGAAATGTGGGCTTCATTATCATTAAGTGCAGAGATATATTCAAACTTTTTCCCACCTGCATTTAAAAAGATAACTTTATTTTGTTGCTTAATCTCTTCCAATGTTTCCAGACAATCAGCCGCAAACCCAGGGCACACCACCTGGACATGTTCCACTCCCTGGCTGGGTAATGATGCCATGGTCTTATCGGTATAAGGCGATAACCACGGTAAGCGACCAAAACGCGACTGATAAGTCATGACAATTTTATCTGCCGGATAATCCAGTGCCTGACTCAACAGTGTAGTCGTCGCCTTACACTCCTGTGGATAAATATCCCCCATCTTTGCCAGACGTTCAGGAATACCGTGATAGGACACAATTAAGCGATCTGGTTGACCCTGTTTCTCAAAGCTCTGCTCAATGGTTTCCTTCAATGCCGCAATATAAGCGGGATGCGTGGCATAACTACGGACAAAATACAGAGTAGGAATTGTCCGATACTCGCGCAATATTTTACTGATGCTGTCAAAAACCGCGGCCGACGTTGTACTGGAGTATTGAGGATAAAGTGGCAGCACAATCAGATTATCAATCCCCTGCTGCAACAAACTGTCTATGGCTTGGGGTAAAGAAGGAGAGCCATAAGTCATTCCCAACGCAACGGGAACAGCCAACTTTTCAGCCAGTAACTTCTGCTGGCGGCGACTGTAAACTAATAATGGAGAGCCTTCTTCTCCCCAAATTTCTTGATAAAGTTTAGCCACTCGATAAGAACGGAAAGGAAGAATAAAACCATGTAATATCGGTTTCCAAATCAATGGCGGGATATCAACAACCCTTCTGTCACTGAGAAACTTTGCCAGATAACATCTTATTGCTGCTGGTGTTGGCGCATCAGGTGTACCCAGATTGACTAATAGGACACCATATTTCTTGCTACTCATTCCTCAGAGCTCCATTAAAATGACTGACAATCTAGTATAAAACATGAATGATAGCGACATGTAACATTTCATGGAGTAAATTTTTCATCGGGTATAAGTAAGCCGCAAAAAAATCAGGCGGTATGAAAGCCGCCTGTTTTAATAATCCGAGAAGTATCCCCTTCATCTTTCGGGTAAAAGACCAAAGTCTCTGGGGGTAATCATTCAAGGTACAACGAAATTATTCGCCCAGAATGTTCGCCAGCTCTGCGCTAACTTCCGCGACTTGACGAGTCCCATCAAGTTTGAAGTATTGTGTGTTACCCGCCTGCGCTTCTTGCTGATAGTAAGAAACCAAAGGTGCAGTTTGTGCGTGGTATTCAACCAGACGTTTACGGACCGTATCTTCCTGATCATCTTTACGGATTGTCAGCGCTTCGCCCGTCACATCATCTTGGTTTTCCACTTTTGGTGGATTAAATTTGATGTGGTAAACACGGCCTGATGGCGCATGCACACGACGGCCAATAATACGTTCAACGATGATGGCATCAGGAACATCAAATTCCAGCACATAATCAACCTTGATACCGGCTTCTTTCATGGCATCGGCCTGAGGAATGGTGCGCGGGAACCCATCCAACAAGAATCCATTATGACAATCATCTTGTTTGATGCGCTCTTTAACCAAGGCAATGACCAGTTCATCAGTCACCAGCTTGCCATTATCCATCAACTCTTTTGCTTTCAAACCCAATTCAGTGCCCGCTTTTACTGCGGCACGCAGCATATCACCTGTCGAAATTTGGGGAACCCCATATTTCTCCATGATAAATTGTGCCTGAGTCCCCTTACCGGCGCCTGGTGCGCCCAGCAGAATAATACGCATTGCGTAAATCCCCTTGCTATTTGCTTTTCATATTTTAAAGAAAACGTACCACCATACCATTTGAATAGGGGATGGCTCAAGAAAACAGGTAAACGTTTTCGCACTAATCAAAAAATAAACCACGTCAAAAAATAAACCACGCCCCATTTTTCGTTGAAGCGTGGTTTTTTTATCATTTATCTCAATAAAATTACGCTTTTTCAGCCAATAATAATTGATTCATTCGACGAATAAATTGGTTTGGATCATCCAATGTGCCACGTTCGGCAAACAGGGCTTGATCCAGCAACAATTCTATCCAATCGGCGAATTGAGTATCATCATCAATATCAGCCGCTTTCTTAACCAGAAGGTGTTCCGGATTCAGCTCAAAGTTATAACTCACTTCTGGCGCCGACTGGCCCGCTGCCGCAAACAGCTTCGCCATTTGTGTACTCATGGCATTAGCATCCGTTGTGACGATAGCAGGCGTATCGGTCAGACGATGTGTCAGCTTCACTTCTTTCACGCGCTCACCCAACAGCGTCTTCACGCGCTCAACGAATGGCTCCAACTTTTTATCGGCTTCTTCCTGTTCCGCCTGGTTTTCATCCGCCAGTTTATCGAGGGATTCATCAGACTTGCTGACCGATTGAAGTGACTTACCCTCAAACTCAGTCAGGTAACTCATCATCCATTCATCAATGCGGTCAGACAGCAGCAGAACCTCAATGCCTTTCTTGCGGAACAGCTCTAAGTGCGGACTATTTTTCGCCGCAGCATAGCTGTCTGCCGTGATGTAATAGATCTTCTCCTGACCTTCGGCCATGCGGCCAACGTATTCTTCCAGAGACACGGTTTGCGCGGCGCTGTCATTGTGAGTGGTCGCAAAGCGCAGTAATTTGGCGATGGCTTCTTTGTTGGCGCCATCTTCGGCAGGTCCTTCTTTCATCACCAGGCCGAATTGCTGCCAGAAGGTCTGATATTTTTCTGCGTCGTCTTTTGCCAGTTTATCTAACATTTGCAATACACGTTTAGTCAGCGCGCTGCGCAGGTTACGTGTGATGGTGCTGTCTTGCAAAATTTCACGGGAGACATTCAACGGCAGGTCGTTGGAATCGACCAGACCACGCACAAAGCGCAGGTAATTTGGCATGAACTGTTCAGCTTCATCCATGATGAATACACGCTGTACATAAAGTTTCAGACCATGTTTATGTTCGCGGTTCCACATGTCCCACGGCGCCTGAGAAGGGATATACAGCAAGCTGGTGTATTCTTGTTTGCCTTCAACGCGGTTATGGCTCCAAATCAAAGAATCGGTAAAATCATGGGAAATGTGTTTGTAAAACTCTTGGTATTCCTCATCACTGATTTCTGATTTACCACGCGTCCACAAAGCTTGGGCCTTGTTGATTTTTTCCCAAGTGACGGTAACTGAGTCGTCTTCTTCGTTTTTAGTTTGGGTTTCAATTTCAACGGGTAAGGCAATGTGATCAGAATATTTGCCAATGATAGAACGCAGACGCCAGTCATTAAGGAAGTCGCTTTCGCCATCGCGCAAATGCAGGGTGATTTCTGTACCACGCCCGGCTTTTTCAATAGCCGCAACGGTGTAATCACCCTCTCCCGTTGATTCCCAGAACACCCCTTGTTCAGCCAGTGCGCCTGCTGCACGGGTACGCACGGTGACTTTGTCCGCAACGATAAAGGCAGAGTAGAAGCCAACACCGAACTGACCAATCAATTGGCTGTCTTTTGCCTGATCAGAGCCAATGGATTCAAGAAACGCTTTAGTACCGGATTTTGCAATCGTTCCCAGATTATCGATCACTTCATCACGGGACATGCCGATACCATTATCACTGATGGTGATGGTTTTCTGCTCTTTATCAACCGCCAGACGAACACGTAATTCACCATCATTTTCATACAGCTCAGGCGCGGACAATGCACGGAAGCGCAGTTTGTCAGCCGCATCAGAGGCGTTTGAAATCAGTTCGCGGAGAAAAATTTCTTTGTTGGAATAGAGAGAGTGGATCATCAATTGCAACAGTTGTTTGACTTCAGACTGAAATCCACGGGTTTCCTGATCTTTCATGCTCATTTATTACCTCAATCTAAATCCAGTTCAGATATGTAAAATCGGACGATGGTAATCAAATGGGGATAGATAAGGAAAGTTTCAAGTTATGACAAGCAAGAAGAATGTAAAATTTGTTAGATAAGCCAGTCAATCGGCGATGGATGGCGGCATAATCAGCAACACCATCCATTGGAATGACCCATTTAAATTGGCAGAGAAATCACAAATCCGTGATTTTTTGACGGCCAGCCAACGAGTGAGACAATGTTGTCCCATCCACCATTTCAAGCTCTCCACCCACAGGAACACCATGAGCAATTCGGCTGGCGGTCACACGATATTGAGAGCACATTTCCGCAATATAGTTTGCCGTTGCCTCTCCTTCGACAGTGGGATTGGTTGCCAGAATAATTTCTGACAAGGTTTCAGAAGATAAACGCGCTTCCAGCCGATCCAAACCAATATCCATCGGCCCAATACCATCCAGCGGCGATAAATGCCCCATCAGGACAAAATACCGTCCTGCAAACTGACCTGTTTGTTCGATGGCATGAATATCGGCGGGACTTTCCACGACACAGATCTGACCATTCTGCTGACGGCGGGGATTGGCGCAAATCGTGCACTGTTCTTGTTCCGTGAATGTCCGGCAATCCTGACAGTGACCAATTTCCGACATGGCTCGCGTCAGTGCCTGTGCCAGTCGCATTCCACCACTGCGATCTCGCTGCAATAGATGAAATGCCATCCGCTGCGCAGATTTTGGGCCTACGCCGGGCAAACAGCGCAGGGCTTCCATCAGAGATTCAAGAAGAGGACTGGTCTGCATTAGAATGGCATCTTAAACCCAGGCGGCAATTGCATTCCGCTGGAAACACTGGCCATTTTTTCTTTCTGGGTTTCTTCAATGCGACGAGCGGCATCATTGAATGCTGCGGCGATCAGATCTTCCAGCATATCTTTGTCGTCGTCCATCAAGCTGGGATCGATTTCAACACGACGGCAGTTATGTGCACCGTTAATGGTGATTTTTACCAGCCCTGCACCGGATTCGCCTGTTACTTCCAGATTTGCAATTTCTTCCTGCATTTTCTGCATCTTGTCTTGCATCTGCTGGGCCTGTTTCATCAAATTGCCCAAACCACCTTTACCAAACATAATTCTCTCTCTTCGCTATAGCCACAGCATACAAATACACTGCGGCAGTTAAACAGGCCGGATACTTTCTTCATCCAATTCGGCATCAAATAGTTGCTGAAGTGTTTGAATCGTTTTATCCGAAATAATGGATTGACGCGCTTGTGCCAATTTTTCTTCATAAATGGCTTGGCGCCACTCCAGAGGCGTTTTTACCGCAGGATTATCATCTTCAACGATACTGAGTTCAATCGATTTTCCATGCAATTCACTTAATGCTTCCGCCAGCGCTTTCTGAGCCGATGCTGAATTGAGATGGCGTTGCTTTGAACGTAAATGCAGACAAAGACGATTTTCATCAATCTGTTCTTTAAACGCATTCAATGCGACTTGCTGAACCAATTTAGGAATACGCAGTTTATCAATTTCTGCCGCCCATGAATCCCTTTGTTTCGATTCCAGAGCCAGCTTTTCGACCAATTCGGCGGTCTTCTCATGCTCCAGCGCCGCTTTAATTGCTTTTGGTGTCGTCGTCGGACGCGGCTTTTCCTCTCTGGCATTCGTTGCCCGCCAACGATACGCCTCTTTCTTTACCGGTTTAGGCTCCTGTGTTTCAGGAAGGTAAGATTGAGGCCGCTGTTCTGCCACCGCCACCAGTCGTTCCAGCGCCGAACTTGCCGGCTTCGCCTTCGCAGACTCTGCCGGTTCAGGCTTTTTTGCTGGCGTATTCCCTTGACGAGTCAGTGTATTTCTCGCTTGCAATAGTTTCGCTGTTGGGCTGTTTGCGATGGATTCACTGCCCAACGGAGCTGGAGGCGGCGCACCAGTTGCTCCCCCAACTGGCGCGGCAAGGTTTTCCACCACCGCAGGTGGTGAAGTTTCCTCAATGACCGTTTTGGGATGAAAAGCCAAGGCGCGCAGTAATGCCATCTCAACGCCCATCCGTCGTTCCGGCGCATAAGGAAGTTCTTTGCGCCCTACCAGCAATGCTTGATAATAAAACTGCAAATCCGTCGGGGAAATGGATCTTGCCAGCAAACGCAACCGCCCTTCTGTTGAAGAAGGCTCACTTTCAGGTTGTTGGGGTAACAGTTGGAGCATGGCAATGCGATGCAACAGCGACAATGTCTCAACCAGCAGGTTTTCCCAATCCGCACCGCGAGTTGCCGCCTGCTCCACCAGAGCCATCATTTGTTGACCATCGGCACGCACCAACGCTTCAATGATCGCCAAGGGTTGGTCATCATCCAGCGTACCCAGCATCTGGCTGACGATATCCGATGTCAGCGTTCCCCCACCAAGGGCAATGGCTTGATCCGTTAAGCTCAAAGCATCACGCATACTGCCATCCGCGGCACGGGCAAGAAGCTGACGGGCACGCACATCGCTCTCTATTTTCTCAGCATTGAGCACATGTTCCAGTTGACTACTGATTTGATCCACACCGAGTGTTTTCAAATGAAATTGCAAACAGCGTGACAGGATCGTCACGGGCAGTTTCTGTGGATCGGTTGTTGCCAACAGGAATTTCACATGTTCTGGCGGCTCTTCTAATGTCTTTAACAAGGCATTGAAACTATGGCGGGAAAGCATGTGAACTTCATCAATAAGGTAGACTTTGAAACGACCACGGGCAGGGGCATACTGGACGTTATCCAGCAACTCGCGGGTATCTTCTACTTTTGTTCGGGAAGCGGCATCGATTTCAATCAGATCAACAAACCGCCCCTGTTCAATTTCAAGACAGTTGGCACACTGACCACACGGCGTCTTTGTGATACCCGTTTCGCAATTCAGCCCTTTTGCCAACAGACGTGCGATAGTCGTTTTTCCCACGCCACGAGTGCCGGAAAAAAGATAAGCGTGATGAAGGCGTTGGTGTTCGAGACCATTCGCCAATGCAGTCAGCACATGTTGCTGACCAATCACATCAGAAAATATTTGTGGGCGCCACTTACGGGCAAGTACCTGATAGCTCATGAATACCGAGGAAATTGAACATGACTGTCTATCATGCTAGCACAGCCTCCCCATTAACGGCGAGGCTGATGTGCCAATATGTATTAATAATGTAAAAAACAGAATAATCAGTGGCCGGAAAATTCAACCAACGTGTAGCTGTCAACACCTTGTTTTTTCAAGCGTTCAGCACCACCTAAATCCGGTAATCCAATGATAAATGCCGCTTCAGAAACTTGACCACCCAGACGACGAATCAAGCGTACTGTCGCCTCAATCGTCCCACCCGTTGCCAGCAGATCATCAATAACCAGAACGTTATCCCTTTCATTGATGCTGCTTTTATGGATTTCCAAGGTATCTGTACCATATTCCAGATCGTAAGTTTCGCTCAACGTCTCACGCGGCAATTTACCTTTTTTACGAACAGGAACGAAACCCACTCCCAGACGCAGTGCAACAGGCGCGCCGAATAAGAAACCACGTGCTTCAGTACCCACAATTTTCGTGATGCCTTGATGCTGATAACGAGCCACCAATAAATCTATCGTCGCTTGATAGGCTGCTGGATTATCGAGCAAGGTGGTAATGTCACGAAAAAGGATCCCCGCCTTTGGATAATCAGGAATTGTTTCGATACTATCTTTAATTAATTGCAGTTGTTGCGCGTTAGCGGTCATAATCGATGCCAGCCAAGTTAAAAAAGAAAACGGTAAAATCTATGCAAACTACCGAAAAAAAGCAACTGCAAAGCAAGTTGCTGCTTATATTTTGTTGACTTAAGTCAAACCTTATCCCGAACCGATTATTGATGATAATGAGATGCTAATGGGCATACAAAATTTATTAGGTGCACTTGAAAAACAGGTCAGTATGCTGGAAAAAGAGCTCGATTTGCTGCCCGACCTCCCTTTTACCAGCGCCCGTTTTGATCAGGTACTATTCCACCATCGCAGCAATAAACTCGGTGGATACCTGCAAGAAATCAGACAAAATATGAAGCAACTCAGCGACTGTGTAAACGATTCTCGTATTGAACAAGTGAAATTCCTTGCCGAACGTTTAGTGGCACAAATCGAGGCATTTAAACGCGAAATAGCAACCCAGACGCTGCGAAAACAGGAAGAGAAATTTGCGCATCGATCACAAGAACGGGATCTTTATCAACGTCTGGCAGAACATCAGGATTACGAACGCCGTTTAATGGCCATGGTCAATGACAGGGAATTGCAGTTAGACAAACAAACGACGCTTGCCAACCAGTATAAACTGCAAAAAGAAATTGCCGCCTTGGCTGGCCGGCTCGCCCGTTGTCGTCAGGCATTAATGCGGATCGAAAAATCGATAGAGAAACAAGAGAATTCAGATTAATCATAAAAAAACAAGGAACAACAATGCCCCTGGAACAAGCCTCCCCTGAAATACAACTTGCAGTGGATCTTATTTATCTGCTTGAGTGTAACGAGGTTCCCCCTGCTATCGCACTGGCAGCACTAGAAATTGTCAAACACGATCTGCAAAGGAAATTGGAAAAACAGACTCAACGGCCTGAGGAATAAACGGGATAACTGTTTACCCCTCAGACTGCATATCATCCTGCCCATTATGTAAGTAAACCTCCAACTGATTAAAGGCAATATTGATGTCGTTTTCCCGGCATAATTTATCAATACTGCGGTTGACTTCATCAACCGTCCGGCTACGGTCGCCCAATTCCCGGACATAGAGCCTCAACTCATGATCCAGTGTACTGGCGCCAAAATTCATAAAGTAAACTTGTGGCCCCGGCTCACTCATGACGCGGGTGTTTTCACTCGCTGCTTGTAACAAAACCTCTCTGACCTTATTAAGATCAGAGCCATATGCGACGCCAACCTTAATAATAATGCGCGTAATGGTATCAGAAAGTGTCCAGTTAATGAGACGCTCCGTCACAAATGCCCGATTGGGAATAATCACTTCTTTACGGTCAAAATCTGTAATCGTCGTCGCACGAATGCGGATTTTACTGACCGAACCGGAATAAGTGCCTATCGTTACGGTATCGCCAATACGGACGGGGCGTTCAAACAAAATAATGAGACCCGAAACAAAGTTGGCAAAAATTTCCTGTAAACCAAAACCTAAACCGACTGAAAGTGCCGCCGCCAACCATTGTAATTTATTCCATGAAACTCCCAATGTTCCTAACGCAGCAATGACGCCAACGCCAATGATCAAGTAAGTCAATGTTGTTTTAATGGCATACGAAGATCCCTGTTGTAACTGCAAACGGGATAACACCAGGACTTCCAGCAGGCCCGGCAAGTTTCTCATCATGATCCATGAAATGACCAACATGGCGATTGAAAGGACCAAATCTTTTAAGGTCACGTGTTGCAGCACATTGCCCAGTTCTGTTGCCGTGCTGTATTGCCACAAATTGATCCCATCAAGGTAAGAAAATACCGTCACCAGATCAGACCAAATCCAATAAAATGCCCCTAAAAAGATCAAAAACAGCACCATAGTGGTTAAACGCAATGACTGTTGATTAATGAGATCCAAAGCCATTGGCGGCTCTTCCATCATTTCTCCTTCTGCCCCTTCTTTCGTCAGCGATTGGCGCCGGGCAACAGCACGCCGATAGGCAATGCGACGCGCTGCAATGCCTAACCCCCGCAAACAGGCTTGATAACTGATATGCCAGAGAAACAGTAAATACAGGCTGTAGAACCAACGTTCTGCCAGACGTAGAGTTGTATAGAAATAACCCGATATCAGCAACACCATTAATATCAGCGGGGCAAATGTTAATGCCGTGACGACGATGTTGCGGATCATATGGGAACTTTTTTCACGCCATACATACCGGCAGAATGGAAAAAGAAACAGGAAGATAAAGAACAGACAGATCAAAACGGTACATTGCCCAATCACATCATCAGACAGCCGTAAAGGATATTTAGTACCTAATGTTACCCAGAATAAAATGGGCAATAGCGCGATCGACAGACGAACCAGGTTTTTGCGGAACAAATGACAAACCGCACTGTCTAGGGAAAAATGCTGTTCGCCAATTCCTCCTTTCACCAGAATTTGATAATTGCAACTGGATATAATCCAGAAAAGCGCCAATTGGCAGGAGAACCCCCAAATCAAATCACTCAGCTCATTACTTGATTTCGAATACCAATAACCTATCGCCAATACGATAAAAGCAATCGGCAATGTTTTTATCAATGTCAGTATGAGCGCCAATGGTGTATGTAGCTGACTGTCACTGCGAAACTGTCCCACTTCACCCGTTATTTTTTTCAACTGCTCGTTAATGCCTTTGGTTTGCCAGCGTAAAAACAGGCCAACCAACACAAAGGGAATGACGAAATGGATAGAGTTTTTCAGCCCGGTAATCAGTCCATGAAGCGTTAAACGAATATCCAGGTGACTCAGCTCTTCTTTAATTAGCTCAGGTAAGGATTTCAACCACACCACATTCATCGGTTTGTTGCTATTAACCCAAAATATTTGCTGGATAAGGGTTTGCTCCAGCGATTCAGAAACATCCAACAACTGCTGCTGATCCATTTGTAAGTTGATGGCATGGGTAATCTGATTTCCCAACTGGTTATTGAGCTGCTCTAAAAGCTCACAATGAACATCCAAAATCTGGTTAATAGCATGATGGATTTCGCTCACCACTTCCTTGGGTTCATTTTTTATTTGATAATGATTATTTCTCAATAAGTTATTGATATAATCATTCCCTTGGCAGAGCTGATCGAGTTCCTGATTAATTTCGAATTGCTCTAGACGCAGGTCTGCTATTTTGGTTGGTAAATCTTTTGTCAGAACATCCTGCGGTACTTTCAACTGCTCCTGAAATAAGATGCGTGATAACAATAAACTGCCGCGCAAAACTTTAATTTGCTCTTTAAGATTGCGCTCTGATTGAATAGCTCGTTCCAGAAAATTCTTAACGCGAATACTTTCTTGCGCCAGTTGATTACTATCACGTGTTGCTGCAACCAACCGCTGACTCAGTTCACGATTATGTTCAATCTCCGTCTGAACCAATGAATTATCCTGAATATGTAAGTTCTTACCATCCTTAGTCTGCGCTTCTTTCGCGGTTTCTTCCGAAAGAACCAAACGCTTTTCACTCATCACATTTTGAATAAATTGGACATTACGCTCCAATTGTTCAATTTGGAGAGTCGTATAATCCCGTTGTCGCTGTAAAAGTGCTTGTAACTGAGTATTTGCCTGTAGAGATTCTCTTTGATACTCATTTTGCTGTGTCAGAAAAAACTGTTCTATCTGCAATAACTCTATCTGGGTACGACTCGATTCTGACTGCTCAATCAATACGTTATTGAGTTGATTACGAATTTGCTGCAATCTCTGCATGTTACGAAATAGCATATTTTGCACGCGTTCTGGTTGAGTTTGCAGCCCAGTCAACTGGCTATTGTAGCTGGCAAGATTTTCCTGTGCCTGCTGCAAGTTATACCATGTGCTATTCAGTTTCGATTCAAGTTGCTTCAGAGACAGGGGTTCCAGTGTCTGTTTATAGGCATCCTGCTGATCGTTATTTTTCAGATTCTCCAGTTCAGTCACAACCTGATGTGATTTTTGTGGCACATTTTGCACATTTTTTCTAAGTAGATCGAAATCCAGCTTCAATTGATCGATTTTGTCAAAGAAAGCGAGCGTTTTTTCTAAATCAGCTATTGATACCTTTTCTTCAACCGTATGCTCCTTACGTTCTGTCAGGATCTTAAGTTGGTTTTGAATATCATTACGGGTTGGAACATCACCACTGGCAGCCGCATTGGCAGAAAAAAAGACCGGGGACAGGAGAAAAACCAAACTTACCATCAACACAAAGCGAAAAAACAATATCGTAGAGAATTTGTTAGACAAACTCCCCTTATTGAGTAAAACCATCAAGTATCGGTTAACTGAAACCATGAACTCATCTACTCATCACTATTCGTTTTTTTCGCTATTGCGCAAATGGTGGCTGTATTTGAGTGTATCAATGAAACTATCCACCAAGTGAACGGCCTGCTCTTGAATATTAAAACTGTCTGGTGAGAATGACCAGTTTTCCAGTGTTCCTGTCATCAATGCTCTCAACATGATAGCAGAACGTTTGAAATCGAGATTGCAGGGCAGCTCCCCAGATTGAATACAAGCCTTCAACATTTTTTCAATCTTCTGATCATCAGAAATACATTTCTCCCTAATTTCCGCTATTAATGGAGATATTTCTCCAACAAACTCACATTTATGGAAAAAAATTTCTATTAATTGACGAATCTGAGAATCATCAATCATCATTTGTAACGTAGAAATTAATAAATATCTCAATGTAATAAGTGGATTATCAGGATATTTTGATTGATACTCTTTCTCTAGCTCGTCTATTTTATGCTCTGGCATTCTACAAATAACAGAAAGTAGATCGGTTTTATTTTTAAAGTGCCAGTAAATGGCTCCGCGCGTTACACCTGCGGCCGTTGCGATATCAGAGAGTGAGGTAGCAGAAACACCGCGCTCAGAAAAAGTCTTTATTGCAGCATCTATGATTTGCTGACGAGTTTGATTTGCTTGTTGTTTAGTTTTTCGTGCCATTTTAGTGCCATAAACTTTGTTTTTGACTGAGGCTGATTTACATACATTCATGTATGTTTGTACTATAGCACCCTTAATCAATGAAGTAATGATTTCACTTGTTAGATTAGAGAATCAATATTGAAAAATTGAGGTTTACTTATGCGAAAGAACAGGGGAGTTTTGCCTCTGGCCACATTACTGGTGATTTCAGGCAGTTTCATTCTTTCAGGATGTAATGACAATAAAAATACACAGCAAGGGGCGGCTGGCCAGCCGGTTCCTGAAGTGGGTATCGTAACGCTGAAAGCAGAACCTCTCACGGTTATCACTGAATTACCCGGCCGTACATCAGCTTATCGTGTTGCCGAGGTTCGTCCCCAAGTCGGCGGCATCATACTGAAACGTAACTACAAAGAAGGAAGTGATGTTGTTGCCGGAGAGTCGTTATACCAAATAGATCCAGCAACTTATCAAGCAGAATACAGTAAAGCCAAAGCAAGTCTGGCCAGATCGCAAGCCAACGAGAATGTTTCCCGTTTAACCGTTGAACGTTATCAGTCCTTGCTAGGCACACAATATGTGAGTAAGCAGGAATTTGATAAAGCAAATTCAGAATATGCGCAGGCAAAAGCAGATGTTCAGTCCTCTCAGGCTGCATTGGAAAATGCCAGAATCAACTTGGCATACACCAAAGTGACATCCCCGATTTCTGGGCGTGCAGGTAAGTCCACCGTCACAGAAGGCGCTCTGGTTTCTGCTGGTCAGCCAACAGCCCTCACGATTGTTCAGCAATTAGATCCTATCTATGTTGATATCACTCAATCAAGCGAAGACTATCTGCGCTTCAAAAATGAAATTGCCAAAGGAACTGTTCAAAAAGAGAGCAAAAAAACCAAAATCCGTCTTATAACAGATAACGGCCAAGAATACAGTCAAGAAGGTTATCTTGAGTTTTCTGACGTGACGGTTGACGAAACAACAGGTTCTATCACTATGCGTGCTGTGTTCCCAAACCCGAATGAAGAATTACTTCCGGGTATGTTTGTACGCACCAAGTTAGAAGAAGGTGTACGCAAAAATGCAATTTTGGTTCCTCAGCAAGCCGTGACCAGAACACCTCGCGGTCAGGCAACCCTACTGATTGTCGATAAAGATAACAAAGTAGAATTGCGCAATATCAACGCTACTCAGGCAATTGGTAATAAGTGGTTGGTGACAGACGGACTGAAAACCGGAGATAAAGTCATCGTCACCGGGTTGCAGAAAATAGCACCAGGAATAACGGTCAAGCCAACGGAAACAGATCTGAATGCCAATCCTACGGCTAATCAAGCTGAGTCCGCAAAAAAGCCTCAATAAGGAGTCGGTGATTCATGCCTAAGTTTTTTATCGAACGGCCAATTTTTGCGTGGGTAATAGCCATTATCACCATGCTATCTGGCCTGCTGGCAATCATGAAATTACCCGTGGAACAATATCCTGCAATTGCTCCACCCACCATTTCCATTTCAGCAGCTTACCCAGGAGCTGATGCAACAACTGTACAAAATACTGTAACACAGGTTATTGAACAGAACATGAACGGTATCGATAATCTGGTGTATATGTCTTCCAGTAGCGATTCTACAGGAAGCATGAATATCATGCTGACCTTTGAAGCGAACACCGATCCGGATACCGCGCAAGTCCAGGTACAAAATAAACTGCAATTGGCAATGCCACTATTGCCTCAAGAAGTCCAGCAGCAAGGTGTGACTGTTGATAAAACCACCAGTTCGTTTTTGATGATGGTCGGTTTCATCTCTCAGGATGGTTCCATGACTCAAGATGACATCGCCGACTATGTCGGTGCCAATGTCAAAGATAGCTTGAGCCGTGTGGCTGGCGTGGGTGAAGCAATGCTCTTCGGTACACAGTATGCCATGCGTATCTGGCTCAATCCGGACAAACTGCTCAACTATAAAATCACCACTCAGGATGTTATCAGTGCAATCAAGGCACAGAACAATCAAGTTGCCGCCGGGCAATTAGGTGGAACGCCTCCGGTTCCGGGGCAGCGTTTAAATGCGTCGATCATCGCACAAACCCGTCTGAATTCAGCGGAGGAATTTGGCAACATTTTGCTGCGCATGAACCCCGATGGTTCACAAATTCGCTTGCATGATGTCGCCACCGTTCAATTGGGCGCTGAAAATTACAGTATCATTGGACGCTTCAATGGCAAACCGGCAGCAGGGATTGGGATCAAACTGGCAACGGGTGCCAACGCACTGAATACTTCCAAGGCTGTCCAGGAAACACTGGCGGAGATGCAGCCTTTCTTCCCGCATGGGTTGACGGTTGTCTATCCCTATGACACCACACCATTCGTTAAAATTTCTATTTTCGAAGTGGTGAAAACATTAGCAGAAGCCATTCTGTTGGTGTTTATCGTCATGTACCTGTTCCTGCAAAACTTCCGCGCCACGCTTATCCCAACGATTGCGGTTCCGGTTGTCCTGCTGGGTACGTTTGCCATTCTTGCCGCGTTTGGCTACTCCATCAATACATTAACCATGTTTGCTATGGTACTTGCCATCGGTCTGCTCGTGGATGATGCCATTGTTGTGGTGGAAAACGTCGAACGCGTCATGCAGGAAGAAGGGCTTTCACCGAAAGAAGCCACCAAGAAATCGATGGGGCAGATCCAAGGCGCGCTGGTCGGTATCGCGCTAGTGCTTTCGGCTGTATTTGTACCCATGGCCTTCTTCGGCGGTGCAACAGGCGCAATTTACCGCCAATTCTCAGTCACGATCGTTTCAGCAATGATCCTGTCTGTACTGGTGGCCTTAATCCTGACCCCTGCCCTGTGTGCCACAATGCTCAAACCTGTAGCCAAAGGCAGCCACGGAACTCAAACCGGGTTCTTTGGTTGGTTTAACCATTTGTTTGAAAAATGCACACATCATTATACCGATAGCATCGGTAGAATGTTACGGGGTACAGGGCGTTACCTGGTGATCTATGTCATGTTGCTCTCTGGTATGGCCTGGATATTCAATAACCTGCCCTCCTCCTTCCTGCCAGAAGAAGATCAAGGGGTTTTAGTGGCAATAGTTCAATTACCACCTGGCTCAACTCAAGAGCAGACACAAAAGGTATTGAACCACATCAATGACTACTTCTATACCAAAGAGAAAGACGTTGTTAAATCTGTGTTCACAGTGAATGGCTTTAGTTTTAGTGGTCAGGGGCAAAATACGGGTCTGGCATTTATCAGCTTAAAAGATTGGGATCAACGCAAAGATCCCAAAGACAAGGTTCCGGCCATTGTTGGTCGGGCAAATGCGAGTTTTGCCCAAATCAAGGAAGGCCTTGTCTTTGCGTTTAATATTCCTCCCATTGTCGAGTTGGGTTCTGCCAGTGGTTTTGACTTCCAGTTGATTGATAAAGGAAACCTGGGACATGCAGCACTGACAGAAGCACGCAACCAGTTGCTGGGTATGGTTGCACAACATCCCGATATGCTGACGGGTGTCCGCCCCAATGGGCAAAATGATACCCAACAATATCGCGTGCATATCGATAAGGAAAAAGCAGAAGCGCTGGCCGTATCCACGACAAATATCAACTCAACCTTGAGCACGATGTTTGGCGGTGCTTACGTCAATGACTTTATCGACCGTGGCCGGGTCAAAAAAGTGTATATTCAAGCTGATGCCCCTTACCGTATGTTGCCAAGCAATATCAGTAACTTGTATGTTCGTAACTATCATGGGCAAATGGTGCCGTTTTCTGCGTTCATCGATGCCTCAAAAGAGCCGTGGGTTTATGGTTCACCACGTCTGGAACGCTATAACGGTCTCCCTTCCATGGAAATTGTGGGCGAAGCCGCTCCTGGGCAAAGTACGGGTGACGCAATGGCCCTGATGGAGCAACTGGCATCACAGTTACCTGCTGGCATTGGCTATGACTGGACCGGCATGTCTTATCAAGAACGTCTGTCTGGCAATCAAGCTCCAGCGCTATATGCACTGTCATTGATTGTTGTGTTCCTTTGTCTGGCAGCGTTATATGAAAGCTGGTCTGTTCCGTTCTCGGTCATGCTGGTCGTTCCCCTAGGCGTTATTGGTGCCTTGCTGGCAACATCAATACGTGGGCTGGATAACGACGTTTACTTTAAGGTTGGCTTATTGACGACCATCGGGCTGTCAGCGAAAAACGCTATCCTGATCGTAGAGTTTGCTAAGGATTTGATAGAAAAAGAGGGCAAGGGATTAATAGAAGCGACTCTTGAGGCGGCCAGGATGCGTTTACGCCCAATCCTAATGACTTCTTTAGCCTTTATGCTTGGGGTTATGCCTTTGGTATTGAGTAATGGCGCAGGTTCAGGTGCGCAAAATGCCGTAGGAACAGGGGTACTGGGGGGTATGATTGCCGCTACATCGTTGGCAATTTATTTCGTTCCTGTATTTTTCGTTGTCATTAAGCGGCGGTTTACGAAAAAAAATGAGGAGCTTGAACACATTTCAACACCTCACTAAATTCAACTATACTAAAAAGGCCACTTATGTGGCCTTTTAAAATGGGTAAAAACACTTCAAACAGTAAATTACAAGTTACAATGCCTGCATTAAAATTCGAACATAGTCTAATTAAAATAAATACTTATGAAAGACAGGTTAAGTTTAAAAGGTAACATCTTTCTGTTTTTTTATAATAAGCAGAAGATAACTTGGTAACTTTCCTTGTTTTTCTCTGGATTACACCTTTAATGGTAAAAAGTGTTCCATCTCGATGGTGACATATGTAATAATGGCGCCACATTGATTTTGAAAGTCGCAATACAATCGCCTATAATGACTTCTGTGCTATTGCTACAGCCTTTACTGTATTAGTGTAACTTAATATATTTACAGCATATGTAGATATCGCTACTCTCCACAGTTTCACAGTAGAATGCTAGCACTTGCCAGAACTAAGCGTTTTTGTCATAACCAAGCGTAAAATAGCCATTGTTAAAAAACCCAGTTGGCAGATACGCAAAATAGGGCTTTAATATTAATAAATAATAATCATGTTTTGATAAGCTCTATTCTAAAAGAATGACTATAATAATTAGCATGTATAAAGCCTTAGTTCAAATAAACTGTTGTCGTTTACGGAGGTGATTATGGATGAATATTCACCAAGAAGGCATGATGTTGCTGAATTAAAGTACTTATGTGAAAATTTAATTCATGAGGCGTTTTCAGTCCTGAATCGCACTGATAATCATTGGATTCACGACCTGACCTCCGAGAAAAGTTTAAAACTAAACGAATTGATTGAACACATTGCAGCTTTTGTCTGGAGTTTTAAAATTAAATACTCAGATAACTACACGCTGAGTACCTTAATTGATAACTATCTAGATGAAACATATAATTTATTTGGAAGTGATAAGATAAGCTTTCTTGAACTTACAAAATGGCAAAAAACAAACGAACACTTAACTAACATTCTGTTACATGATTTGAACGCTGCTCTAAGCAAAATCTGATAAATATATTTCTAACTATTTTTTATACTAAATAAGATAAGGCGACCATGACTAAAACTGACTATCTGATGCGTTTGAGAAAATGCACTTCTATTGAGACACTGGAACGTGTAATTGAAAAAAATAAATATGAGCTTTCGGCTGATGAACTTGAATTGTTCTACTCCGCAGCTGATCACCGTTTAGCTGAACTGACTATGAATAAACTCTATGATAAAATCCCATCATCTGTTTGGAAATTTGTCCGCTAAACTGTAGTGTTCAGATAGAAAGTGACTAAGCCGGTAGCTATTATCGGCTGACAGCATAAGCTACTGATAAGCTTGAAATTGGTGAGGGCTCTACCAGCGACATCCCGGCACACACATCCCTTGCTATGGCTGCTTCTTTCCAGACCTGACCAAGTTAACAAGTTAGCGTTGCGGGAGAACCAGCAGAGCCCCCATTGACGTTAGCTTCAAATTTCGAAGCGGGGGTTATTATCTTTCAAACATAATAAAATAGCAAGGCAACTTCATTTGAATGCTGATTTATTACCCACAATGTGGCAAAAAACATCAAAAATGGTGTCAAATCCAATATTTTTCCAATCTCCGGGTTATTTTCAACTTTTTCAAGTTATCGCTCATATCATATAGTAAATAAGCAGTAAACAGATGCAATAATAAATATATTTAACAATATTAATGAATCATTGCCATGTCATATAAACACCACACAATTTTACAGTTTCAACTTAAGCAAAATACTAACCTTCCCATCCTTTATCATTCAAAATAAAAATAACCATATAAATCAATAAATAACAAAGAACAATACATTCGCATTATTTGATAAGCCTTGATAAAATTAACAGTGATAATTCACATCTAAAATAAAAACAAAAGATAATTTTATTTACAACTTAATCCATTTATTTTCAAATAAATAAAAACTTATTATCCATAATCTTTCGTTCATACTTTTTAAATAGCATTTCAAAATGATAGGCGTAAATCTTATCCCGCGCGGCGCGCGGAACAAGATCGCAATCTCTCACTATTATGGGAATTTATTTAAACACGCTTAAAAGTAAAGGCATGTTATGAGCCAGACATTACAAAACTTAATTAACTTGATACATCTAAATGGCTTGCCAAAATGGTAGGAGTCTCAAAGAAACTCAGTCCTATTTTTGCGAATGTCTTGATTGCAATAAAAGAAACCGCAAAAGGAAGGACTGAGTTATGCTTATCTTACCACCAACCTCCCGAAATGAACGGCGCCAGATGAAAAAAGTCGTTCAAAAAACCACAGATAAAAATTATGCCCGCCGGATCATGGGCATACTCTGGTTATGCCAAGGAGAGCCGGTCTCCCAAGTGGCCGATAAACTGTGTTGCGCTGAGTCTTCTGTCTGGCGCTGGATTAAGCGGTTTAGGGAGCTGGGATGGATGGGGTTACTCAGTTTACCGGCAGGCCGCCATACCCGATGGCATTTAACCCCACTTTGGCCTTTTCTGTCTTATCTATTGGAACATTCTCCCCAACAGTTCGGTTAATCTCGTTCCCGATGGAGCCTGGCCTTTTTTGTTTTTTAAATCAAAGGGTTACTTAAAATCACCCTTTCAAATGAGCACGCTTTACCGTTATTTCCGTCAACAAGGGATTGTCTGGAGAAGAGCGGCCCCGACAGTCAAGTTACCCGATCCGGAATATGAAGAAAAAATGGCCCGCATTACCGAAGCGCTTTCCCGGGCGTCAGAGAAACATCCTGTTGTTTATGAAGATGAAGTGGATATTCACTTGAACCCGAAAATCGGGGCGGGCTGGTATTTTAAAGGCCAGCAAAAACGCATTAATACGCCGGGTAAAAATCAAAAATACTACGTTGCGGGTTGTCTTGATGTCCGGACCAACAAAATTGTTTTTACGGGTTACATGAAGAAAAGCGCTCAATTATTTATCAATACGTTAGAAGAATTAAAACGCCAATATCGTCACGCAGAAACGCTCACCGTGATTTTAGACAACTACATTATTCATAAAAGTAAGTCAGTAAAAGCGTGGTTACGACAGAATCCAAGCGTGACACTTTTATTCCTTCCGGTTTATTCGCCCTGGTTGAACAAAATAGAGCGGTTATGGCAATCGTTACATGAAACGGTTACCCGTAATCATGGTTGCCAATTTATGTGGCAACTGATTAAAAATGTGAAAATTTTTTTAAAAACGGCGTCAGGAAAAAAGACGTTGAAAGGAATCAGAAATATCAGAGTCTCAGCATTATGAAAAGGCATTTAGAAAAAATAGAAGAAGGCATTTACCGGGGACAAAGTGAAGACTTAGGATTCCCTCAGGTTTTCGGCGGGCAAGTCATAGGCCAAGCGCTATATGCAGCAAAACAAACTGTCGTGAATGACAGAATGATCCATTCCTTTCATAGCTATTTTCTACGTCCAGGGGATAGCCATAAGCCCATTGTTTATGATGTTGAAATATTACGTGATGGGAAAAGTTTCAGTGCCCGCCGCATCAGCGCAATACAAAATGGTCAGCCTATTTTCTACATGACAGCCTCCTTTCAAGGAGATGAAGAGAGTTTTGAACATCAAAATACTATGCCCATGGTTCCCCCTCCCGAAGAGTTAGAATCTCAAGAGGAAATCATAAAAAAAATGGCTAACTCACTCCCGACAAAATTAAAAAAAGTTTTTTCTGTCCCTCCCTTGGAGATGAAACTCGTTCCTCTGCAAAATCTACCCAATCATTCATCCCAAGTCCCCGTGCGCTATGTTTGGTTCCGTAGCAATGGAAAAATGCCGGAAGATCCACTCCTTCATCACTGTTTGTTGGGCTATGCCTCAGATTTCAATTTTCTGCCCACGGCATTACAGCCCCATGGCGTAAAATTTATGGAAAAAAATATGCAAATAGCAACCATTGACCACTCAATGTGGTATCACCGCCCTTTCAATATGGATGAATGGTTACTCTATTCAATCGAAAGCCCGTCAGCATCAGGTGCCCGTGGTTTTGTTCGTGGGCATATCTATAATCGTGCAGGCGTGCTTATCGCTTCTGCGGTTCAGGAAGGCGTCATCCGCAAACTGTCATGAATTGAATCAATACTGTATGCCGTAATAACAGAAAGTTACTACGGCACGGAACACCTATCTTCACGCGAATAACAGTGCTCAGTTATAAGCACTTTCGCCATGTGAAGTAATATCAAGTCCTTCCCTTTCTGATTCGATACTCATGCGTAGTCCAACCAACTTATCAGCGATCTTAAACGAGATATAAGCCGCGATTGATGACCAAACGATACAGACCAAGATACTCATCACCTGAATACCGAGCTGCCTTAACATTGTCATGCCTTCAGAAAACCCTGTTCCTCCTAAAGTGGATGCAGTAAAAACACTGGTCAATACACAACCGACGATGCCACATACTCCATGTACCCCAAACACATCACAAACATCATCAACCCGTAACCATCTCTTCAGTATGACTACCCCCCATAAGCCTGCAATACCTGCAATCAATCCCATCACTAATGCGCCACCAATACCCACTGTTGCAGCAGCAGGTGTAATGACCACCAAACCCGAAATACACCCAGAGCATGCCCCTAAAAGTGACGGTTTCTGGCGAAATAACCACTCACAGAAAACCCATGACAACACTGCTCCTGCCGTTGCTACCACCGTATTCACCAGAGCCAGCGCTGCGATAGCATTCACTTCACCCGCGGAGCCCACATTAAAGCCAAACCATCCAATATAAAGGATCGCTGTGCCAATAAAAGTCATGGGTAAGTTATGAGGTTTAAAGGCTTCCCGTCCGAAACCAGAACGCTTTCCAAGTAAGTGAGCACCAACCAATCCTGCCGCTGCCGCATTAATATGAACAACCGTCCCACCAGCAAAATCCAAAGCGCCATCCTTAGCCAGCCAGCCGCCGCCCCACACCATATGCGCCATAGGGATATAAGATGCGGTCAGCCATAGCGCACTAAAAATCAGCAGTGCGGAAAAACGAACTCTTTCACATAAGGCGCCCACCACTAAGGCAACAGTAATACACGCAAATGCCCCCTGGAAAACAACGTGAATTAACTGATAGAAACTACCATTTAGATCAGTTATGGATATGTTTTTCAACATTACCTGACCAAAACCGCCCCAAAAAGAGTTGCCTGTCTCAAAGGTCATGCTGTACCCATACATAATCCAAAGCACACAAACCAATGAAAAACTGACAATCACCTGTGACATCAATGACAAAACATTTTTGCTGCGTAGTAATCCCCCATAAAACAGAGCGATGCCGGGTATTGTCATAAAAAGGACAAGTACTGTATTAACCAACATAAATACGGTGTCTGCTTTATTGAGATTATTTTCCACGGCAAAAGCAAATGAAGGAAAACTGGCCGCAATACACGCTAAGAATAAAAATTTCTTCTTCATTTTTTCCTCCACTTACAGTGCAGCATCATTCGTTTCACCCGTCCTGATCCGAACCGCATGCTGTAATTCAAAGAGAAAAATCTTTCCATCCCCCATTTTCCCAGTGAAAGCAGTCTGCTGAACAATATGGATAATTTCTTCAACTTTTTCATCATGGGTAGCAATATCAATCTTAACTTTGGGCAAAAAATTAACGTTGTATTCGGCGCCCCGATAAAGTTCGGAATGGCCTTTTTGACGTCCAAATCCCTTTACTTCCGTTATAGTCATACCTTGTATTCCTATATCAGCAAGTGCTTCCCGCACTTCCTCCAGCTTAAATGGCTTTATGATGATGGTGATGAGTTTCATATTTCCCCCGTTTTTTGCGACGTTTGCACAAGGGGATATTTGCAAGGGATATGCCAGAAGTTAAAAATGATGTGTGATCAATTTCTTATCGAAAAACATCTCTAAAGAAAGGATAAAAAAGGGAACAGAAAAGACTTCTGTCCCCTTATATGCACATTAAGCGTGCACCGATTCATTCAAAGTCTCTCCAACTTGCTGGAGTTGGTACATTTGATAATAGCGCCCGTGCTTTTCCAGTAGCTGTTGATGCTGGCCTTGCTCGACAATTGCACCACGATGTAGCACTACTATGGAATCAGCTTCAGTTATGGTTGAAAGGCGATGAGCGATCACTACCAATGTCGTCTGTTTGCGGATCATTCCCAGCGCTTTCTGTACTGATCGCTCTGTTCCAGAGTCAATATTCGCGGTTGCCTCATCCAAAATAAGGATCTGTGGCGTCTGAACTAAAACCCTGGCCATTGCCAAAAGCTGTTTTTGGCCTGCGGAAAGTGTATTCCCTTGTTCCCCCAAGACAGAATTCAAACCATCCGGCAAATCACGAACAAATTCAGCCAATTGAACCAATTCCAGCACTTCCCATATTTTCTCTTCACTGATATCCCGCCCTAGCGCGATGTTGTTAAGGAATGAAGCTGCCAGAACGACAGGATCTTGCTGCACCATCGCTACCCCATTACGTAACACTGCATGAGAAAGCGAAGAAATAGGGCGTCCATCAAGATAAATCTCACCGTCTTGCCACGGATAGTACCCCATAATCAAATTGGCCAGCGTGCTTTTCCCACTTCCGGTATGCCCAACCAAAGCCACAAATCCATGTGGAGGAACATGCAGGTTAATATCACTCAGGACAAGTTTGTTACTGCGATAAGCAAAATTTAAGTTTTCAATCTCAATGCTACCACTCTCTAATGCCCGCAAATCATTGCCATATTGCTGCTGCGGGCTATCCATCAGTTCAAAAACCCGTTCTCCTGAAACCACAGCTTGCTGCAATATTGATTGCTGTGAAGTCAACTCAATCAGTGGCTCATTCAGCCTGCCAAGATAGTTAATAAAGGCGTACAGGACACCCACGCCAATCACCTCAGTGCCTTTGATGCCAAATAATAAGAGCAAACCACACAATATTGCGGCAGAGAAGAAGCTCAATAATGGCCGCAACAAAATGCCATCTAACCGTAAAGCCTGCATACGGGCCTGATAATGTGCTCGGTTGATTGCCAACATTTTCTCACCAAAACGGGCTTGTTGACGAAACTGCTGAATCACCGTCATGCCATTAATGACTTCGTTGAAACCATCGTTAATATCAGCCAGATAACCGCGAACCCGCCTAACTATCGGGGTGCTAAGACGTTGATAGATCACCATGACAAGCAAGACTGCGGGAAATATCATGATCGCAACACATGCCATACGCCAATTCAAAACAAACATGGCTATCAGCATGGCACCAATCAGTGCAATACAGCGAAACACAGCCGGGATCACATTAACAAACAGATCCTTAATGACCTCAGTATCATTTGTTACGCGGGATATCAGTTGCCCAACGGGTTGATTATCAAAAGCACTTAATGGCTGACGTAATGCTGAGTTCATCACATCAGTACGAAGTTTCTGCACCACGGCCACAGATGCCTGATTAAAAAATAATGTTTGATAATAATGTAAGACAGCAGAAATAAGCTGCAAAACCAAGAATACGACGGCAAGCCCACCAACAATATCAAGCGGTAAATTCCCCGTTGCTACCATATTGTCGATAAAATAACTCACAAGCAGAGGTCCGCTCACTTCTGCCAATGCAGCAACCCATAACATCAATACAGCAATTAGCATTGGTTTGCGGTAATTTTTACTGTAAGCAAGCAGGCGCTTTAATGATGGCCATAGCTTATTGATATGAGTTTTAGTCATTTTCTCCATCCAATGCCGCTTCTAGTTGTTGGTAATGGTACATATCTGAATACCAACCTGATTGAGCGATAAGCTGCTTATGCTGGCCCTGCTGTGCAATCGTGCCATGTTGCATAACCAAAACATTATCTGCTTCCGTTAATGCCGATAGCCGATGTGCACTGATAATAACAGTGCGCTGTTGCCGCCATTGACTGAGATTTTTCATAATCTGGTGTTCCGTGTGCCCATCAACGGCAGACAGCGCATCATCAAGGATTAAAATTTCCGTATTCAGCAACAAGGCCCTGGCAATGGATATACGCTGTTTTTGCCCGCCAGAAAGCATCACACCGCGCTCTCCCACTTCCGTTTGATACCCCTGAGGCAAGCGCAAAATATCATCATGTACACTAGCTAAACGCGCGACTTCTTCTATTTGTTCTTGGGTTGCATCGGGCCGACCTAAAGCAATATTACCTGCTACCGTATCTGAAAACAGAAAAGGTGTCTGGTTAACAATCGCCAATCGCGAACGCCACTCTTCCATTCGGAGAATAGAGATATTTTTTGACTGAAAAAGAATGCCTCCATCAGTGACATCAAATTGCCGTTGCAACAAAGCTAATAGCGTACTTTTCCCTGCCCCCGTTGGTCCGCAAAGCCCCAATAACTGCCCAGGCTCTAGCTGGAAATGGATACCCTGCAAAACAGGACGATCACTTTGGGGATAAGTAAAGGTGTTGATATTTGCCTGCAAACTTCCCCGATTGGAAGACAAAGACAGTGTTCCATCTTCAGTGACCAGTGGCTCCTCCAACAAGCTGCGGATACGTGTATAAGCAGCGCTCCCTCTCTCAACGATGTTAAACATCCATGCCAGTGCCAACATCGGCCAGATCATCAATCCCAGATACATCACAAAACTGGTCAGTTCACCAAGAGTCATGGTGCCATGCACCACCATCCAACTCCCACCACCGACAGCCAACAGGTTTGCAACCGCGACAGTGATAAAAATGGTGGGATCAAAACGTGCATCTACACGTGCGACATGCATATTTTTACGCCCGGCATCAATGGCAACTTCTTCAAACTGATTAGATTGCAACTTCTCCAGTCCAAACGCTTTTATCATGCGGATACTCGTCAAACTTTCCTGTGCATGATTATTTAGGGTGGAAAATGCACCTTGCGCAGATTTGAAACGATGATGAAGCTGATTACCATAATGTTTAATTGCCAAGGCCATAATGGGCATGGGCAACAGTGATAACAAGGTTAATTGCCAACTGATCTCCACACTCATTACAATGAGGACAGCGCATCCCATGACTAAAGCATCAACTAGAGTAAGCACTCCCTCACCTGCTGCAAAAACAACCCTGTCAACATCATTTGTTGCGCGAGCCATAAGATCACCTGTCCTATGGCGCAAATAAAATTCAGGATTCTGGCTACTCAAACGCCAATAGAAGTCACTACGCAGCTTAACAGCCAGCCGATAAGAAGCACCGAACAACCATACACGCCAAACATAGCGCAAGCCATAGATTGCCAACGCAATAAACAGCATTAACCCCAGCCACATGGTGAGTTGACTCAACGTCATGGTTTTTGTACTAATGCCATCAACGATAACCCCGACCAAACGGGGAGGAATGAGTTGCAGCACTGCAATCAAAACAAGGAAAATAACAGCACCCAAATAACGCCGCCATTCCCTAATAAAATACCAGCTTAATTGTGAAAATAATCTCACACACCTATTCCTGAGATAAAAATGAAAGAGTTAGCACCTACCGACCAAAAAGATCTTTATGTTACTGAATCTGGGATTGGCAGCGCCGTTGTATATTTTATCTTTTCCATAGCAAAGTTAGAGGTGACATCAATCAAACCAGAAACCCCATTTACCATACGCTTGTAGAAACGATCATAACTTTTCATATCAACAACTTCTACATGCATGAGGTAATCATATTCACCCGCCATGCGATAAAATGTTAAGACTTCTGGCATCTCTTTTATAAAGGAGACAAACTGTTCATACCATTCACTGTTGTGTTGCTGAGTTTTAATCATCACTATCACTGTCAAACTCAGGCCAAGTTTTACCCCATTTAACAAGGCAACTTTGCCCACAATATAACCTTCATCTTCAAGCCGCTTGAGACGCTTCCAGCAAGGTGTCGAAGTTAAATTCACGGCTTCAGCCAGTGCATTCAGGGATAGACTACAGTCCTGTTGCAGCAGTTCCAGTAGCTTACGGTCTATTTTGTCTAGCATATCTAAATCCTGTAGAAATATTTCCCAAATATAACGGATAAACCCAGAAAAATAACAATCTATTTCTCTGAATGTAAGGGTAATCTATATACCACTACGGTATTATTATTCAGGGTCAATTTATGTCGTCTTTATGGGCTACAAATGCCATAAAAGCTATCCAAGCTGATTATCAACGCAGTGCTGATACACATCTCATTCGTCTTAACCTTCCTATGTTTCCAGGTATTCACCTCTATCTAAAAGATGAGAGCACCCATCCTACTGGTAGCCTCAAACATCGGCTTGCTCGTTCCCTGTTCCTTTATGCACTGACTAATGGCTGGATTAAGGAAGGAACCCCTATTATTGAAGCCTCATCTGGAAGCACTGCTGTTTCTGAGGCTTATTTTGCCCGCTTACTGGGTTTACCTTTTATTGCGGTCATGCCCTCCTGCACCGCTAAACGCAAAATTCAAGAAATTGAGTTCTATGGTGGTCAATGCCATTTTGTAGAGCATTCTGCCTTGATTTATCAAGAATCAGAGCGTCTGGCAAAAGAGCTGAATGGCCATTATATGGATCAATTTACCTACGCCGAACGAGCGACTGACTGGCGAGGAAACAACAATATTGCAGAAAGTATTTTCCGCCAGATGCAGCTAGAGCCTTTTCCTGAACCCACTTACATTGTGATGAGTGCAGGAACCGGTGGCACATCGGCGACACTCGGCCGTTATATCCGCTATAAGGGATATAACACTAAACTTATTGTTGTCGATCCAGAAAACTCCGTCTTCTACGATTGCTACCACCAGAATCGCCGTGATATTTACGGAAGTATTGGCAGCAAAATAGAAGGCATTGGCCGCCCACGCGCAGAACCGTCTTTTATTCCCTCAGTTATCGATGACATGATCCAAGTTCCTGATCTTGCCACTATTGCTACCATTTATTGGCTTGAAAAACTAATTGGCAGAAAAACCGGAGCATCAACGGGAACTAACGTCTGGGGAGCTTTAAAACTCGCCAGGCAAATGCACGATAACAACCAACAAGGGGCAGTTGTGACATTACTCTGTGATAGTGGAGAGCGTTACCTTGATACTTATTACAACCCAGAGTGGGTTCGCAATAATATCGGTGACATCTCTCAATATCTCACACAACTACCCAAGTTAAACGGTTATGAGTAACATATCTCCTTCAATTTACAGAGGCAGGTATCATGAAACGAGCCGTTGTTGTATTCAGTGGTGGGCAGGATTCCACCACTTGTTTAATTCAGGCACTTCGCCAATATGACGAAGTTCACTGTGTCACCTTTGATTATGGACAGCGCCACCGTGCTGAAATTGATGTGGCTTGTCATATAAGCAAAGAATTGGGAGCCGCTGCCCACAAAGTACTTGATGTGACTTTATTAAATGAGCTCGCAATCAGTAGCCTGACAAGGGACAATATTCCCGTACCCGATTTCAGTGAAAGTGAAAAAAGTGGCCTCCCAAGTACGTTTGTGCCTGGCCGTAATATTTTATTTTTAACTCTGGCGGCAATTTATGCCTATCAAGTTGAGGCTGAAGCCGTTATTACCGGCGTTTGTGAAACCGATTTTTCAGGCTATCCGGATTGCCGTGATGAATTTGTCAAGGCTCTCAACAAAGCTGTCAGCCTTGGCATTGCCCGCAATATTCGTTTCGAAACTCCTCTAATGTGGTTAAACAAAGCGGAAACTTGGGCACTGGCAGATTATTATCAAAAATTGGATTTTGTCCGCAATCAAACCCTAACTTGTTATAACGGTATTCAGGGTGATGGATGCGGTGAATGCGCTGCCTGCCATCTCAGGGCTAAAGGGTTAACTCATTATTTAAGCAATGCCCAAACTATTATGTTAGACATGAAATCCAAAACACATCTCAGTTAGTCAGAACGTTTTATACCCTATAAACTTCAAGTGCGGCTCGCAGGACAAAAGCCGCTTATTATCACCCCGCGCCGCGGGGCGATAATAAATATCTTAAGTACGGCAGGTATAGTTATCCGGCCTTGTTCTTATATGGTTCCATTCTTTCTCGTAACTCACCTTCTAAAACTAATGCTTTTTGCGTTTTTAAATCAATACAGGCAAATGTCGTTAAAGCATCTGCAATAATTTGATTATCACTCCTGCGTATGATTTCCTGAAAAAATGTCCCGCTTTTGTTGCGTAATTCCTGTATCGAAGATTTCACTTCCAGCTCATCCGCAATCACGGCTGGATGACGATAATTAATATTAATATTCACCACAACAAAACCAATATTTTTACGATTTAACCATGCCAACAGGTTATTTTCAGTCAGTAAATCCCAACGGGCTGCTTCCATAAATTCCAAATAGCGGGCGTTGTTCACATGCTGGAAAATATCAATATGATAGCCCCTGACTTTGATCATTGTGCTCATTGCTATTTCTTTCCTTACTCTCATCCGACCAGACAAAAAATAACAATAGCAAAACAATTTAATTACAATAAGGTTTAATGAATGATTCTTGATCAATATCACAGCCCCCTTGATAAAACTGCTGCGAATTCACAAGAGGGCCTAACACTTAGTAAGTTAATTTATCCCGATTTTTTTCTATAAACATAGGTCCAATACCTTGAACTTCCTGTAATTGATCTATTGCGGTAAAAGGGCCATATTTCTCACGATATTCAATAATCGCCTGTGCTTTTTTCACTCCCACTCCATTGAGTTCCTTAGCTAACTGTTCGGCATTTGCAGTATTAATATTAACAAGCTCCTTGTCCTGTATCTGCGGTTCCCCTCCCTCTTTCACCTGACCGTTTTCAATAGTGGCTTTGTCTTTATATTGACCAACAGGTTGTTTCACTATTTTATCAGTAGGTTCATTAGCTGTAGCTGCATGGGATAGCGGTATGCTAAAACACCATGCCATAATAAATGAATTGAATAATATCCTTAAATATTTCATGTAAATCTCTCCATGTTTTGTTGGTGAAGGAAAGATTGCCACAACAATATTTCTGAGCAACAGGCAAGATTCAGATATGCGAAAGGCCACGAAAGTGGCCTTTTTCAATTACGATTTTGCAAAAATAGATGCGAGCAGCTTCACAATTTTATTCAAGTTGACCAAACTTAATATCCGCATCATCACGTAAATTCATGATGAGTGACTCCAGCATGATATTACCTGTCTGGTATTGATAACCCATCATATATTGCTTGAGCTGATCATCTGTAACCGATCCCGGAACAACTTTATCCAATTGGATAAGCACAGCGTTACCCAATTCATCTTGGGCTAATCCATATACAGGCTTACCCTCTTTAGGATGCGGTAAAGTGAATGCCACATCGATAGCCTGATTAGTTTGTGACAGATGTTTTATCACAGTAGGCTGCTCGAACTGAATTCCGGCTGATTTCAGTGCCTGTTCACCTTTACCTTCTTTCAGGTCAGCCAGTAGTTTTTCACTTTCAATCTGAAGCTGTTTTTCCGCTTTTTGGCGTTTCACCAACTCAGTCACCTCAGATTTAGCCTGTTCAAGCGTTTGAATAGTCTCCGGTTTAACATCATCAACACGCAGAATAAAGGCTCTGTCACCTTCAACCGAAATGACATCAGAGTTAACGCCTGTCGCCCCTTTACCATCAATCAAATTGCCAGAGAAAATGGCCTGAACAACTTGATTGAAATTGATGTCAGCCGGAACATGATCGCGATCAAACCAGTCAGTGGTCACGGCCTGATAACCTGCCGCTTTTTCTGCTGCTGCCAACGATTCATTGTCATTCGCGGCGGCATCACTGACTTTTCGCTGTAATACATAAAATGCATCAACTGCTTTTTCCTGCTTAACAATTTGTTCTATTTCCGAACGCACATCCGCCAGTGGCTTGACTTCCTGAGGTTTAATATCATCCAAACGAAAAATGGCATATCCATTAGATAATTTGATCACTTCTGAAAGTTGCCCTTTCTGGGTCAAATTCGCTGATTTAAGTTCATTCGGCAGAGCGCTTTCTTCCATCCAACCCAGATCACCGCCCTTTTGAGCAGAAAATTTGTCGGTCGATTTTTCTGATGCCAATTGACTAAAGTCAGCTCCTTTTTTTAACTCATCCAAAACCGATTTAGCGGCAGCGTCTGAATCCTGTTGAATAAGGCTATACTTCTTCTGTTCAGGTTTAGTGTATTTTGCCAGATTATTTTTATAATACTTTTCAATATCAGCGTCAGATACAGTGACATGATTCAGTTCATTCTCTGCATCCATTTTGATATAACTGACTTTCACTCTTTCCGGCACAGTGAAATGCTGACTATTCGCGTCATAATAGCTTTTCAGCTCTTCATCAGTCACTGTTTGCTTCTCTTCAATTGATTTCAATTCAAGAGTGGCAAAACGCACTGTTCTTTCTTGAAAAAGTAAGGCTGCTTGCTGTTTTATTTCTGTCGGTAACGCAATTTCCGCACCGATAACAGCTTGCTGCAATTGACGATTAATCAGCTCCTGGCGAATCTGCTCTGCCAGACTATCAAGGCTGACGTTTGATTGGGCAAGCCAGTTTAAATATTCCTGATACTTTTTGTTATCAAATTGGCCGTCAGTCTGGAGAAATGGTAAATTACGTATCTCTTGGGCAACTTGATTATCGCTGGCTGATAAACCCAGCTTACGGGCATATTGTTCAATCAAGGTCGCATTGATGAGTCTCTCCAATGATTGGAGCCGAAGCTGTTGTAGCCTCTGTTCGTCGCTTAATAAAGTTGAAAATTCATCACCCAGCTTCTCCTGTTGAGCATTTTTTTCTTGCAAAAATGCCTGCTCCAGTTGAGCACGGCTAATGGTTTGGCCATTCACTTTGGCAGCATAACTACCACTTTCACTGGACAGGTAACCTGTGACACCTGTCAGCAAAAAAGTCAGGATAATTAGAGCCAACACAATTTTGAGCACAGGACCGTTTGCCGCCGTGCGTAGGTTGTCCATCATAAAGACGTAAAACTCCGCTTTAGTGAAAAAGAAACTGTCATATTACGCTAATTCAAACGCTAAGAGAAAAAAAGCGCACCAATCAGTTGATGCGCTTATATTCTAGCCTATCAATACGGGCTAGTCAGTTGAAGTTTATCGTAATAACAAGAACCAGAGCCGGTTTCCTGCTCATTAACCATTAACAGCATCTTTTAAACCCTTTCCAGCCCGGAAAGCAGGGACTTTTGCTGCTGCTATCTTGATTGCCTTGCCTGTCTGAGGGTTACGCCCTGTACGTGCAGCTCGCTCACGCACAGTAAACGTGCCGAACCCCACTAAAGCGACATCATCACCGTTTTTCAATACACCAGATACTGAAGAAATGAATGCATCTACTACACGTCCGGCTGCTGCCTTAGAAATGTTTACGTCAGCAGCAATTTTGTCGATCAGTTGTGACTTATTCACTCTTATCATCCCCATTTTAGTTTTACTATCGTAACGGAAACTGATTTATAACGGATAACACGGCAGTTATGCCGTCATATCAACCCTTTCCAGTATTAGCAAGAAATCATGGAACAGCAAAATATTTAATCAGATAATCAGACTAATCTAACTTAATGACACAAAAAAAGGCTGGCAAGTCTGAATTCACTCACCAACCTGAATTTTATATACAGTTCTTGAGTTAGCTCACTATTTTTGTACTATCTTAGTGATACTACTTTAGTGATACTATTTCTGCACCAAACGCGGGTTCCTGCAAAGCAATAGATAGAACATCTTCTATACGCTTAACGGGGTGGATCTCCAAGTCTTGGATCACATTCTGTGGGATCTCTTCCAGATCGCGTTTATTGTCATCCGGGATCAAAACCGTTTTTATTCCCCCACGGTGCGCCGCCAGTAATTTTTCTTTCAGTCCACCGATTGGCAGAACTAAACCACGCAGAGTAATTTCCCCTGTCATAGCCACATCAGCGCGAACTGGATTACCTGTCAGGCAGGAAACCAATGCGGTACACATTGCAATTCCCGCACTTGGGCCATCTTTAGGTGTCGCGCCTTCCGGCACATGAACATGGATATCACGTTTTTCATGGAAGTCAGCACTGATGCCCAGCTTATCAGCACGAGCCCGAACAACGGTCAACGCCGCTTGGATAGATTCCTGCATCACTTCACCCAGTGATCCGGTATAAGTCAATTTACCTTTACCTGGTACACTGGCAGTTTCAATCGTCAGCAAATCACCACCCACTTCTGTCCACGCCAGACCGGTTACCTGACCCACCCGGTTTTCTGTATCAGCACGGCCATAATCCACTCGTTGCACACCCAGATACTCTTTCAAATTATCCGCGTTGATTTCGATGTGCTTAAGTTTTTTATCCATCAGTAATGCTTTGACCGCCTTACGACACAATTTAGAGATTTCACGCTCCAAACTACGAACGCCAGCTTCACGCGTGTAGTAACGGATAATGCCAATAATTGCACCATCATCGATAGTCAGTTCACCTTTTTTCAGGGCGTTGCGCTCAATCTGTTTCGGCAGCAGATGACGTTTGGCAATATTCAATTTTTCATCTTCGGTATAGCCCGATAGACGAATAACTTCCATGCGATCCAACAAGGGGGCGGGAATATTCATGGAGTTAGATGTTGCCACGAACATGACATCGGAGAGATCGTAATCAACTTCAAGGTAATGATCGTTAAATGCGATGTTTTGTTCAGGATCAAGCACTTCTAACAATGCTGAAGCTGGGTCACCACGCATATCGGATGACATTTTGTCAATTTCATCCAATAAGAACAGTGGATTTTTAACCCCTATCTTGGACATTTTCTGGATTAATTTGCCCGGCATTGAACCAATATAGGTACGACGATGACCTCGGATCTCCGCTTCATCGCGTACACCACCCAATGCCATACGCACATATTTACGCCCCGTTGCACGTGCGATAGAACGACCCAATGAGGTTTTTCCCACCCCAGGAGGCCCTACCAGGCAGAGTATTGGCCCCTTGATCTTGCTAATGCGGCTCTGTACCGCAAGATATTCAAGAATACGCTCTTTAACGCGCTCCAAACCATAATGGTCTGTATCCAGCACTTCCTGCGCTTTGACTAAATCTTTTTTTACCTTGCTACGCGCAACCCAAGGAACTTGTACCATCCAGTCAATATAACTGCGAACAACCGTTGCTTCGGCTGACATCGGAGACATCATTTTTAATTTCTGCAACTCAGCTTCGGCTTTTTCGCGTGCCTCTTTTGGCATCTTCGCGTCTTCGATCTTGAGCTTCAGCGTCTCATATTCATCAGGTGCATCATCCATCTCACCCAATTCTTTCTGAATCGCTTTCATTTGCTCATTCAGGTAGTATTCGCGCTGGCTTTTTTCCATCTGTTTTTTAACGCGATTGCGGATACGTTTTTCTACCTGTAGCAGATCGATTTCTGATTCCATCATGGCAATCAGATATTCGATACGCTCAACAATATCAGACATTTCTAAAACTGCCTGCTTATCGTTGATTTTCAAAGGCATATGTGCAGCGATGGTATCTGCCAATTTTGCCGCATCTTCAATACTGTGCAACGATGTCAAGACTTCTGGTGGGATTTTTTTGTTCAGTTTGACATAACCTTCAAACTGATTAATCGCTGTTCTTACCAGAACTTCTTGCTCACGTTCATCAACGTCAGAGGATTCAAGGTACTCAACTTGTGCATAAAAATATTCGCCATTATCCGTCAACGTGGTAATGCGAGCGCGCTGCAAGCCTTCAACCAGCACTTTGACTGTGCCATCCGGCAACTTTAACATCTGTAACACAGAAGCCACTGTACCTACGGAGAAAAGATCATTGACTCCCGGCTCATCAGTAGATGCTTCTTTTTGCGCGACCAACATGACTTGTTTGTCATGCTCCATTGCTGCTTCCAGGCAATGAATCGACTTCTCACGCCCAACAAACAGAGGGATCACCATATGTGGGTAAACCACTACATCGCGCAAAGGCAATACAGGGATTTCTATGCGTTCGGAACGCTCAGGATTCATAGAGCTCTCTCTTCGTTTAGCTTTCGCCAGTTTTAGGAATCTCGTGAAACACGGTTTTCACGAGTTTCACTTCAAAGAATACAAAATATATGGGGACAGGAATCTGACATTCAATAGCCTATGTCTGCAAAAAACAAAATGAGGGAGAACCCCTCATTTGTTTTTTCAATGCGTCTTGATAATCAGCACTTCCTACCCCATTTCTTCACTCACCAGAAACTTGGGCATCCGGCTTGCTATATATCAATAATGGTGCGGAGTTATCTTCAACAACTGTTTCATCAACGACAACTTTCTCTACATGTTCCATCGATGGCAGATCGTACATTGTATCCAGTAAAGCACCTTCAACAATGGAACGAAGACCACGGGCACCGGTTTTACGCGCCATAGCCTTTTTCGCTATGGCAGTCAGTGCTTCTTTTCTGAACTCCAGCTCAACACCCTCAAGGTTAAACAGGGCCTGATACTGTTTCGTCAACGCATTTTTCGGTTCCTGTAGGATTTGAATCAATGCATCTTCACTCAGTTCAGTCAGCGTTGCTACAACGGGCAGACGACCGATAAATTCAGGAATTAACCCAAATTTGATCAAATCTTCCGGTTCAACCTGAGACAGCAATTCGCCTTCTGTTGCTTTCTCCGATTCACCTTTAACTTTAGCACTAAAACCAATGCCTGAACTGATATTCAAACGCTGGCTGACAACTTTATCCAAACCAGCAAACGCACCGCCACAGATAAACAGGATCTTGGAAGTATCGACTTGCAAAAATTCCTGCTGTGGGTGCTTACGGCCACCTTGAGGTGGAACCGCCGCCACCGTGCCTTCAATCAGTTTCAACAGAGCCTGCTGAACCCCTTCTCCCGATACATCGCGAGTAATTGAAGGGTTATCAGATTTACGAGAAATTTTATCTATTTCATCAATATACACGATACCACGTTGTGCTTTCTGCACGTCGTAGTCACATTTTTGCAGAAGTTTCTGGATAATATTTTCTACATCTTCCCCAACATAACCCGCTTCGGTCAATGTCGTGGCGTCAGCCATCGTAAACGGGACGTCTAAATAGCGAGCTAATGTCTCGGCCAACAACGTCTTACCGCTACCTGTCGGGCCAATCAACAGAATATTACTTTTGCCGAGTTCCACACCGTTAGTGGCGTCACCATTACGTAGTCTCTTGTAATGGTTATAAACCGCAACTGCTAACACCTTTTTCGCTGTTTCCTGGCCGATAACATAATCATCCAAGTGTTGGCGAATTTCATGAGGAGTAGGCAATGCGCTACGCTCACGATGTGGTACTAGCTCCTTAATTTCTTCGCGAATGATATCATTACATAAATCGACACATTCATCGCAGATATACACTGACGGGCCAGCGATTAATTTCCGTACTTCATGTTGGCTTTTCCCGCAGAAAGAGCAATACAGCAGCTTTCCTGAACCGTCTTTGCGCTTATCTGTCATCAGTCAACCTCACTTTATGAACTGTTATCCCAGTTTGTCTGGCATAACAGGAAAAACGCTGTCATTACTCCACTCCGACTCGTTTAGCGTCAACATCAAGAAACGCTTAGAGAAAGGCTAGCATCGGAGTAATAAAGTAATTATTAATAATTAGTTACGTTGAGTGAAAATACTATCAACCAATCCGTATCCTACAGCTTCCTCGGCTGACAAGAAACGATCGCGTTCTGTATCTCCAATGATTTTCTCAAGTGATTGTCCGGTATGTTTTGCCATCAATTCGTTCATACGAGCTTTAACTTTGAGTATTTCCTGCGCATGAATTTCAATATCAGTCGCCTGTCCCTGGAAACCACCCAGTGGCTGGTGAATCATAACTCTGGAATTTGGCAGACAAAAACGCTTCCCTTGTGCGCCAGCGGTCAGCAGGAATGCTCCCATTGAACAGGCCTGTCCCATACAAATAGTACTCACATCAGGTTTGATAAACTGCATCGTGTCATAAATAGACATACCTGCCGTAATAACCCCACCTGGTGAGTTGATATATAAATGAATATCTTTTTCTGGGTTTTCTGCTTCCAAGAATAACATTTGGGCAACGATCAAGTTCGCCATATGATCTTCAACAGGCCCAGTTAGAAAAATAATACGCTCTTTCAATAAGCGGGAGTAGATATCAAATGCACGCTCTCCACGTGCTGTTTGTTCAACCACCATCGGCACCAAAGACATGTTAGGTGCATATTGATCTTGCTTGCCACTGTATGACATTTCCGTCTCCTAATAGAACTCACGCTGGTGCCATTCATAACTGATTCTACTTGAGATAAGCGATGATGACCATGATCCAAAGTTAACTAACAAGGGGGCCTCCCCCTTCTAAAAAGTAGTAAGCTCTTACATAATAGTAAGAAAGGATATGAGGTTAAATCTGTTTTTTTCAAGAACAATAAAAAAACCCGCAAGCATAGCCTGCGGGTTTACTTCGGTTTGCTTCATTGAGTGCGAGGTTTCATCATCTCAGGCAATCAATAAATGAAACTTATGCCCATTGATTTTGGTTCATAAGATCATTAAAGCCAGTTTCTTTTTCAGAAACTTTAGCTTTGCTCAGAACAAGTTCAACAGCCTGCTCTTCCAGAGCAATGTTGCGAACGCTGTCCATCATTTCTTTGTTTTTACTGTAGTATTCAACAACTTCTTTTGGATCTTCATAAGCTGCCGCCATTTCTTCGATCAACGTAGTCACGCGATCTTCTTCGACTTTCAGCTCATTGCTGCTGATAACTTCGCCTAACAGCAAGCCAACAACAACGCGGCGTTTTGCCTGCTCTTCAAACAGTTCACGTGGCAGTTCAAGAGCTTGTTTTTCGTTGCCGCCAAAACGTTGGGCAGCCTGACGGCGCAGTACATCGATTTCACCATCAACCACTGCCGCAGGAACTTCAATTTCGTTAGCCTTAACCAGACCGTCAAGAACCTGAGTTTTGATGTTGTTACGAACCGCATTTTTCAGTTCACGTTCCATATTCTTACGAACTTCGGCACGCAAACCTTCAACGGTACTATCAGAAATACCAAAACGCTTGATGAATTCTTCAGTCAGCTCTGGCAGTTCACGCTGTTCAACTTTTTTCAGGTTGATCACGAACTTCGCCACTTTGCCTTTCAGATTTTCTGCATGGTAATCTTCCGGGAAAGTCACATCGATAGTAAATTCTTCACCGGCTTTGTGGCCAACAACACCGTCTTCAAAACCTGGGATCATACGACCCTGGCCCATTGCCAGAACGAAATCGGTTGATTTACCGCCTTCGAACTCTTCACCATCAATGGAACCCGTGAAATCAACAGTGACGCGATCTTCCGCAGTCGCTGCTTCATCGGTTTCTTTCCAATTTGCTTGCTGTTTGCGCAGTGTGTCCAGCATGTTGTCAACATCTGCATCTTTAACTTCAACAACCGGTTTTTCGACTTCGATTTCTTCCAGACCTTTCAGTTCAATTTCTGGATAGACTTCAAATTCAACAGCGTAAGTGAAGTCTTCGCCTTCTTTAAACTGTTCAGGTTTGTAGCTTGGTGCGCCTGCTGGATTGATTTTCTGCTCAATGATCGCATTGATGAAATTGCGCTGCATCAGATCACCCAGAACATCCTGAAGAACAGAAGCGCCGTAACGCTGCTTAACGATCTTCATTGGCACTTTGCCCTTACGAAAGCCGTCGATACGGACTTTCTTTGCTACATTAACCAGTTCACTGTTAACTGCTTTTTCGATATCGGCAGCAGGAACGGTGATTGACACACGACGCCCAAGGCCTTGAGTGGTTTCAACAGAAACTTGCATCTTGTTACCTCAAAAAAATCATAGTGCTCGGTCAACTTCAGAATGACTGTAATGCTTATCACAAGCTAATTACAGTACTCTTTAAGAACCGGGGCGGTCGCATTAAAAAACCGAGAATCCCTGTGATCAGAAGCGTCCCGAAACCATTCTAAAAATTTAGACGCAACATTATAGCGACGCAGACAGGATGAGTCGAGAATTGCAGACAAAAGCATGCATGATTCGTCGACTTAATATGGTAAACGTTGCTCAATGACTACATCACGATATCATTTATGATGATATTGTTTATGCAATATACATATAAACAAAAAGACAGCCCGAAGGCTGCTAGCTAAAATTAAACTTGGATGAATCAAATAATAACAAACAAGCTACTTGATTATCCTAAACAGTCACAGGCTTGACGTCGTTGTACTTCCGCCACGACAGGCCGGAGAAGCCAAAAAGGTATCTTCCAGTTCAGCCCACTCCTTTTCCGTATAAGTATGAAGCGCCAACGCATGTACGCCTTCCTCTAATTCTTTAGCCAAGACACTATATACTGAACGATGGCGACTCAGCATTCTTTGTTCAACAAATTCATTGCTGATGACAATGATTTTAAAATGGCTTTCAGAACCCGCTGGCACATTGTGACGATAACTTTCATCAATCACTTCCAGATGAGAAGGCTTAAATGCCGCCTGTAACTTTGTTTCTATTTCTTGACGAACCATCCCATTCTCCTAAATCACCAAAGGTTATTTATCAACCACATCATTGATTCTAGTTTATTTCCCGTGGTTTATAACATCGGGAGTAACCAAATCTCTTTAACCGCGTTCATGTGAAGTATTTCTCACTAAATTTCGACCATCAGGGGTTTCAACCATCAGGGATATGCCGCTACCTATGACGATGCTATGATTACTGCGGTTTATTCCACCCGTATTACTATATTGAATATCTGAATCTTGAATTGAGAAAACCCAAATGCTAAAGAAAATACTTATGCCATTGATGACGCTTTTCTTTTTAGCTGGATTATCTGGCTGCGCAGACTCAAGCAATACGTTGGCCATTGCGCCCAAAATTACCCTGCCGCCAGCCGATCCAACCATGAAAGCGATTACTGTCACTATTAGTGGGGTCGACCAGCGTCCATCTCAAGCCCTGGCCCAAATTAATCGTGATGCACGATTGGTCACATTGGTTCCTTCCCGCGATTTGCGCTTTCTACTGCAAGAAGCCCTGGAAAAACAAATGGTGGCTCGCGGCTATATGATTGGTTCGCCTGCCAATGCCAATTTGCAGGTCATTGTGAACCAACTCTATGCCGATGTGAAAGAAGGCAGTCTTCGTCACGATATTTCAGCAAAAGCTGAAATTTCCATCATTGCTTATGCCCAAGGCGGTAGTCAACAAATCAAAAACTATCGTACTAGCTACAATGTTCAGGGGCCATTGAGTGCAACAAACGCAAAAATTGCTGATGCCGTAAATACAGTCTTATCTGATGTGATCGCAGATATGGCTCAAGATGCGTCAATCAGCACCTTTATCAAGCAAAACGTCCGTTAACAGGATAATGAATAAACTTTCTGCTTAATTCTGGCAAAACGAGATGATATGCAGAAAGTTTTGGGAGGCCCATGACTAACCACCGTTATTTAAACCTATCTGCATTACGCAACTATCGTACCCTTCTATTGCTGGGCTTTGCCTCAGGTCTGCCTCTTGCGCTCACTGCTGGAACATTACAAGCATGGATGACTGTCGAAAATGTCGATATCCGAACTATCGGTTTTTTCACTTTGGTTGGTCAAGCCTATGTGTTTAAGTTTCTCTGGGCGCCTGCAATGGACCGATATTCCCCCTCCTTTTTAGGACGCCGGCGGGGATGGATGCTCATTACTCAACTTTTTCTGATTGTCAGTATTGCCGCAATGGGATTCCTGCAACCCTCCCAGCATCTATGGTGGCTCGCGGCATTGGCTGTCGCTGTTGCATTCTTCTCAGCTTCCCAAGATATTATTTTTGATGCCTATAAAACCGACCTGTTGACACCGGAAGAACGGGGGTCAGGTGCCGCCATTTCTGTACTGGGCTATCGGTTGGCGATGCTGACTTCGGGGGGGCTTGCCTTACTGCTCGCCACCTATATTGGCTGGCAAAGTATGTATTGGGTTATGGCTGGCATGATGTTGATTGGCGTTTATGCCACGCTCACAGCCAAAGAGCCGAAACTGAATACCGCACCGCCAAAAACATTGCATCAAGCGGTATTCGAACCCTTATCTGATTTTTTCAGCCGAAACAATGCCTGGCTTATCCTGCTATTGATTGTCTTGTACAAACTGGCTGATGCTTTTGCGCTCTCACTCAGCACACCTTTTCTTATTCGTGGCGTAGGCTTCAATCCAGCCGAAGTCGGGATGATCAACAAAACCCTCGGACTCGCTGCCACCATTGTCGGTGCCTTATACGGGGGTTATTTGATGCACAGACTGAGTCTGTTCCGTGCCCTGATGATCTTTGGCATTCTCCAAACCGTTTCAAATTTTGGTTACTGGATACTTGCTGTTACCCCTAAAGACATCTATGTCATGGGGAGCGCGATTTTTCTGGAAAATATCTGTGGCGGGATGGGAACAGCGGCTTTTGTCGCCCTCCTGATGACTTTGTGCAATAAATCATTTTCAGCCACCCAGTTCGCTTTGCTTTCTGCATTATCAGCCGTTGGCCGAGTTTATGTCGGCCCGGTAGCAGGATGGTTTGCAGAAGCTTATGGCTGGTCAACGTTTTATCTCTTCTCTATCATTATTGGATTACCAGGGCTTGCGCTGTTGCTCGTCTGCCGTAAGACACTGGATTACACCCAGAAAAATGATAGCTTTCTGCCCCGGACACTCTTCAAGAATGCTTATAAATCCGCCTTTATTATCATGATATTGGCTGCCCTGATGTTCATTGTTTGGTTAATGATCAGCAGCGTGTTGTTTATCATCATTCATTTAGTCTCTCTGATATGCACGCTATCTCCAGAATCTATGCTCAATCTGCATAAAGTCAGTGACTGGATATCCCCGCTATTATCCTGGAGTGTCATCATTGGCACCTTGGGTCTTCTTTTAGGAGGAATATTGGATTATTTCGCTTTAAAGAAAAGTCAGCTCACTTAATCGATTCTCCCCACTCCAGATGCTTTTTTCACATCTGTCTACAACAGAAGGCTGACAAAGTTCAGTCTTCTGTTGCCAGTTTATAGTGACAAACTTCACAAGAAGAATAAAAAACCACAATTCTGTGGCCTAGCGAACATCTTTTTCAAGGTGGAATTATTTATATTTGAACTAACAAATATTATCATTTGAACGCATATTATTTCGAACTATTCGAAATATCGTTAATCACCTTAAAACCATATAAAGGGAATTTATGAAAAGACGTATTTTGACACTCACCGCCATTGCCGCTGCCTTAGTTTCTGCTTCAGCCAGCGCGGAATACCAGTGGGGGTTTGGCAATGTCAGCATGAACTACCTTGACTGGAGCAAACATACCACGCATAAAACCGGGCAAACCTCACATAAGGATGATTTTGCTTATCTAGAACTGGAAGGTGGGGCAGGATTTAGCTGGGGCGAACTGTACGGCTTCGCTGATTTAGAGAATCCTTTTAACAGCAAAACCGCCCAACCAGGTGATAACCAACGTTACACGTTCAAGACAACCGGCCGTTTCTATCTGGGTGAGACGGGTTTCAACCTTTATGGTCATGTCTATGGAACCTACTCATTACCCGGCAAAGCAAACGGTGGAAACTTCCATGAAGTCAATACACTTTACGGATTAGGCTATAACGCTAATATTGCTGGCCTGTGGTTCAAGCCTTTTGTCGCACTGCATTATGTTGACCAACCTTTCTATTCAGGAAACAACGGTTATGTCGTAGGCTGGGTTGCCGGATACGATTTCAATCTTTGGGAACAAAAATTCAGCGTGACAAACTGGAATGAAATTGAATTAAACCGCAATCAACGTTACGGCAACGGCGGACGCGAAGGTATCAATGGCGCTATCGCATTATGGTGGACGCCACATCCTTCTTTTACTACTGGCGTTCAATACCGCTATGCGGATAACAAACTGGGCGAAGATTTCTGGCAGGATGGTATTGTTTATAGTGTAAAATATAACTTTTAATAACTAGTTTAATCAATGAGCAGCCTAATGCTGCTCATTAAAACTAATAAATAATAGTTATCCTATCGATAAAAAAGCGTATTTCAGGATTTCCCCTTTTATTTTTATTCTATTTTTTCTTTATAAAATAGAGACTTACATAAAATTAACTGTCTATTTTGATTTTTTGGCTAAGATAACCATCCGAAATTAACGTTTTGTTAAATTTAGAATCACATGTGATCCCTCTAGCATAAAAAGCCTACAAGCCAACCTGCTTCTATTACAATTGTTTACACCCCGGTAACCTTACCGTAGAATGCCCACACTGATGAAACGACAATAAAGCTTTTGTTATCTGGGGTCGCTCAATGAGACTTATGAAATACAAAAAAATTATTGGGTTATCGTCACTACTCACAGCCACTTTAATGTTAGGTGGTTGCGATATGGTATTGATGAATCCCAAAGGTGCGATCGGCGTCGAACAAAAAACGCTGATACTAACAGCGTTTGGCTTGATGCTGATCGTTGTTATTCCGGCTATTGTAATGGCAATCATTTTTGCCTTACGTTACCGGGAAGCCAATAAATCTGCAACTTATCGTCCAAACTGGGCACACTCAAATAAAATTGAGCTTGTCGTTTGGACAGTGCCTATCCTGATTATCATCACTTTGGCGACGATTACATGGAAAACGACGCATGAGCTCGATCCATATAAGCCATTGGACAGTGATGTGAAACCGGTGACGATTGAAGTGATTTCCCTTGACTGGAAATGGCTATTTATCTATCCGGAACAGGGTATCGCAACGGTAAACGAAATTGTATTCCCGAAAGATGTGCCAATTAATTTCAAAATCACCTCAGACTCTGTGATGAACTCTTTCTTCATCCCACAGTTGGGTGGTCAGATTTATGCAATGGCTGGTATGCAGACAAAACTGCACTTAATTGCTAACTCAGCGGGTAAATACGACGGGTTCTCAGCAAGTTACAGTGGTCATGGCTTCTCTGGCATGAAATTCACTGCAACAGCAACTGATGATCGCGCAGGTTTTGAAGCGTGGGTGCAGAAAGTTAAAGCCTCACCTAAAACCCTGGATACCGTGCAAGCATTCAATGCGTTGGCTAAACCTAGCCAAAACAACCCTGTTGAATACTTCTCAAGCGTGAAACCAAAACTGTTCCAAGAGACTATCGCCAAATTCATGGGTGACATGGGCCACGGCGGTATGCATGGCATGGCAAGTCATGGCAAAACAGAACATGGTGAAGCTGCGGGTCATAATATGAATATGAGTCAGCCGGCTCATTCAGGTGTTGAGGAATAAAAGCATGTGGGGAAAATTAACACTGGATGCTGTCCCATTGCATGAACCCATTATTGTGGTGACATTGCTTGGGATCTTGCTTGGGGGACTGGTCGTTGTCGGTTCCTTGACTTATTTCCGTAAATGGAAATGGCTCTGGAGTGAATGGTTAACCAGCGTTGACCATAAAAAAATTGGTGTCATGTACATCGTCGTTGCCATGGTGATGATGCTCCGTGGTTTCGCTGACGCCATCATGATGCGTGGACAGCAAGCCCTGGCTTCCGCGGGTGAAGCCGGTTTCCTGCCCCCGCACCATTATGATCAGATCTTCACCGCTCACGGCGTTATCATGATCTTCTTTATGGCGATGCCTTTCGTTGTCGGCCTGATGAACATTGTTGTTCCTCTGCAAATCGGCGCACGCGACGTTGCATTCCCATTCCTGAACTCTCTGAGCTTCTGGCTATTTGTTGTCGGCGTCGCGCTGATCAACATCTCTCTGGGGGTGGGTGAGTTTGCACAAACGGGTTGGTTGGCTTATCCGCCGCTATCCGGTCTGGAATATAACCCCGGCGTTGGGGTCGATTACTGGATATGGAGTCTTCAGCTCTCCGGTGTCGGTACCTTGCTGACAGGGGTTAACTTCTTCGTAACCATCCTGCGCATGCGTGCGCCAGGCATGTCCATGATGAAACTCCCTGTCTTCACTTGGGCTTCACTGTGCACCAACGTACTTATTATTGCTGCGTTCCCAATCCTGACGGTAACCATCGCGTTGCTCACTCTGGATCGTTATCTGGGCACCCATTTCTTTACCAACGATATGGGCGGCAACATGATGATGTACATCAACCTGATTTGGGCTTGGGGCCATCCTGAAGTTTACATTCTGGTGCTGCCTGTCTTTGGTATCTTCTCCGAAGTCACGGCAACCTTCTCGAAAAAACGCCTGTTTGGTTATACCTCACTGGTGTGGGCGACAATCGTGATTACCATCCTGTCGTTCATTGTCTGGTTGCACCACTTCTTTACCATGGGTTCCGGCGCGAACGTCAACGCCTTCTTTGGTATCGCCACGATGATTATCTCCATCCCAACCGGGGTTAAGATCTTCAACTGGCTGTTCACCATGTACCGTGGCCGTATCGAATTCAAAACCCCAATGCTGTGGACGGTTGGCTTCCTGGTTACCTTCTCCATTGGTGGTATGACAGGGGTTCTGCTGGCAGTCCCGGGTGCCAACTTCGTTCTGCATAACAGTCTGTTCCTGATCGCTCACTTCCATAACGTGATCATCGGCGGTGTGGTATTCGGCTGCTTCGCAGGTACAACTTACTGGTTCCCGAAAGCATTTGGCTTCACGCTGAATGAAAAATGGGGCGTCCGTGCATTCTGGTTCTGGATCACCGGTTTCTTCGTTGCCTTTATGCCACTGTACGCATTGGGCTTCATGGGAATGACCCGTCGCCTGAGCCAAGATATCAACCCAGAATTCCACCCACTGCTGGTTGTTGCCGCAGGCGGCGTTGTCTTAATCGCCTTAGGTATTCTGTGTCAGATTATCCAGTTTTACGTCAGTATCCGCGACCGTGACCAAAACCGCGACCTGACTGGCGATCCGTGGGGTGCCCGTACTCTCGAATGGTCAACTTCATCTCCACCGCCGTTCTATAACTTTGCCGAAGTTCCACACATCCAGACTCGTGATGCATGGTGGGATATGAAAGAAAAAGGCACTGAATATAAGCGCCCTGCTAAATATGAAGAAATTCATATGCCTAAAAACACAGGTGCAGGCGTGATCATCAGCGCATTTTGTCTGACATTAGGCTTTGCTTTGATCTGGCATATCTGGTGGATGGCTATCGCAAGTTTCGCAGGTATCGTCATCAGCTGCATCGTGAAAAGTTTTGACGAAGACGTTGATTACTACGTCCCTGTCGCTGAGGTCGAAAAAGTTGAGAATCAGCGTTACGAAGAACTGAGAAAGGCAGGTGTGAAATAATGTCGACTCAAACCCTTAACAACACAGCCGCCCATGACGCTCATGGGCACCACGATACAGGGGCTAACAAAGTCTTTGGCTTCTGGATCTACTTGATGAGTGACTTGGTTCTGTTTGCAAGTCTGTTCGCGACCTATGCAGTGCTGGTTAATGGCACTGCCGGTGGCCCATCTGGTAAAGATATTTTTGAACTGGATTTTGTTCTGGTCGAAACCTTCCTGCTGTTGTTCAGTAGTATTACCTATGGTTTCGCCATGCTGAACATGAACAAAGGTAAAGCCGGTCAGGTTAACCTGTGGCTGTTCATTACCTTCTTGTTTGGCCTTGGCTTCGTTTCAATGGAAGTTTACGAGTTCCATAAACTGATCACTGAAGGCTATGGCCCTGACCGCAGCGCATTCCTGTCTTCCTTCTTTGCACTGGTTGCCACTCACGGTCTGCACGTCACCTTCGGCCTGATTTGGATCATCACGTTGATGGTTCAGGTTTCACGCCGTGGTCTGACTGACGTGAACCGTACGCGTCTGAACTGCCTGAGCCTGTTCTGGCACTTCCTTGACGTCGTATGGATCTGTGTATTTACTATCGTTTATCTGATGGGAGCGATGTAATGAGTCATCCAAATACTTCTCATTCCGGCGCCAGCCACGGTAGTTTCAAAACCTATATGATTGGTTTTGTACTGTCAGTTATCCTGACCGTGATCCCATTCTGGATGGTGATGGAAGGTACAGCTTCACACAGCACAATTTTGGTGACAGTCGTTGCCATGGCTGTTATTCAGGTTTTTGTTCATTTCATCTACTTCCTGCATATGAATACATCATCTGAAGAGCGTTGGAATCTCCTTGCCTTACTATTCACATTACTGGTCATCGCTATCGTTGTTGTTGGCTCCCTGTGGATCATGTACAACCTGAACATCAATATGATGGTTGATTAAGGGTTGATTTGAATGATTAAGCAATACCTGCAAGTGACCAAACCAGGAATTATTTTCGGAAATCTAATTTCTGCGATTGGTGGTTTTCTACTCGCTTCCAGGGGCGTGATAGATTACCCCTTGTTCTTTGCAACGATGGTCGGGGTATCGCTGGTGGTAGCATCAGGTTGTGTATTCAACAACTATATCGACCGCGATATTGACCGTATCATGGAAAGAACAAAAGAAAGGGTCCTTGTGAAAGGGCTTATCGATCCGAAAATCAGCCTGATTTACGCCTCAGTGTTAGGTATTGCTGGCATCGTGCTGCTCTATGTAGCAGCCAATGCCTTAGCAATGCAGTTAGCTCTCATTGGGTTCATCATTTATGTTGGGGTGTATAGCCTCTACATGAAAAGAAAATCTGTTTATGGCACGCTGGTTGGTAGCTTGTCAGGCGCAGCTCCTCCCGTGATCGGTTACTGTGCAGTAGCGGGACATTTTGACACAGGCGCGTTGATCTTGTTGTTGATCTTCAGCTTGTGGCAGATGCCCCATTCTTACGCCATTGCTATTTTTCGGTTCAAAGATTATCAAGCGGCCAATATTCCAGTATTACCCGTGATTAAAGGTATTTCCGTCGCGAAAAACCATATCACTCTGTATATTCTGGCCTTTATGATTGCCACCTTGATGCTGGCCATCAGTGGTTATGCCGGTTATAAATACCTTATCGTCGCTACCGCAGTGAGTATCTGGTGGCTGGGTATGGCATTATCAGGTTATAAAACCTCCAATGACCGTATTTGGGCCCGTAAGCTATTTCTGTTTTCTATCGTCGCTATTATGTCATTAAGCGTCATGATGTCTGTAGATTCAGCAGCATCGCCAGAAAACCTCCTGACTTACGTCTGGTAATCTTTAGATGGCAGGGTAAACCCTGCCATCTTTTTCCTTTCCTTTATCTCTATTCAATGACAACTTATTCGGTTGCAAACGCTGCTTTTCCGTTTGCCTCTCACTTAATTGAAATGTCATATCAGATTTTTTTGAGGTATCCGTGAACGATAATAAAATGACTCCGCTTGAACTCCGGGCGACATGGGGCTTAGGTTCTGTTTTCTCTCTGCGCATGTTAGGCATGTTCATGGTTCTGCCTGTTCTGACGACCTATGGCTTAGAATTACGTGATGCGACAGAAGCGCTTATCGGCATTGCCATCGGTATTTACGGCTTAACACAGGCCATATTCCAGATCCCCTTCGGGCTGCTTTCAGACAAAATTGGCAGAAAGCCTTTAATCATCGGCGGGCTGCTCATTTTTGTATTAGGCAGTCTTATTGCCGCCTTAAGTGACTCTATTTGGGGGATTATTATTGGCCGCGCCCTGCAAGGCACAGGCGCCATATCCGCCGCTATCATGGCATTACTGTCAGATCTGACCCGTGAGCAGAATCGAACAAAAGCCATGGCATTTATCGGCATTAGCTTCGGTATCACCTTCGCTTTTGCGATTGTTGTCGGCCCGATTATCACCCACCAAATCGGTTTAAATGGCCTGTTTGGCGCCATTGCACTCCTTGCCGGTTGCGGTATTTTTATCACACTGTTTGCTGTGCCGAGTACACATAAACATTTGCTCAATCGCGAATCAGGTATCGCACGCGGCAGCCTCAAACGGGTGCTTTCAGATCCTCAACTCATAAAACTCAATTTTGGTATTCTCTGCCTGCATACCTTATTGATGTCGAGCTTTGTTGCCCTTCCCCTGATTATGGAAAAAGTGGGCTTTCCTCCACAACAACACTGGAAAGTGTATTTAATTACCACCCTGATCTCTTTTGTCGCTGTTCTGCCTTTCATTATTTATGCAGAAGTAAAACGTCGCATGAAGCAGGTATTTTTACTGTGTATCGCGCTGCTATTTATTGCGGAAATTGTTTTGTGGTCTCAGGGTTCACATCTTTGGGGGATCTTTGCCGGCATCCAAATTTTCTTCCTTGCGTTTAATATTATGGAGGCCATTTTGCCTTCACTGATCAGCAAAGAAGCACCGGCGGGTTATAAAGGCACTGCGATGGGCGTTTACTCCACCAGCCAATTCCTTGGCGTTGCTTTGGGAGGCAGCCTTGGGGGAATGCTTTATGAATGGCAAGGCGCATCCTTCGTCTTTATGGGAGGCATCGCGCTGACGACATTCTGGTTTATTGTCAGTCTGACATTACGGCAACCGCCCTATGTCAGCAGTATTAGGATCATTTTGCCGGAGCAACTGAGCACTCCTGAGATTTTAGCGAAAAAGCTATTGGCGCAAGCCGGGGTAAAAGATGTTGTTATTGCACCCGAAGAGTTCAGTGCCTATATCAAAGTCGATACCAAACTGACCAATCGCGAGCAGTTAGAACAGCTTGTCTTATCCCATAAATAGCCCGCGCTATTTGTCACAAGTACGGTTGTCACAAGTACGGTGTTGGCAAACACCGTACTATTATTGAGATTAAGTTATCGATATTAATCGCGGAAATTCGTAAACTGGAAAGGCTGCCCCAATTCTGCGCCGCGAATCAATGCAATAACCCCTTGCAAATCATCGCGCGCCTTGCCAGTTACCCGCACTTGCTCACCCTGAATCTGGGCTTGTACTTTCAGCTTGCTGTCTTTAATCAGCTTCACAATTTTTTTCGCTAATGGCGTCTCAATACCTTGCAGCAAAGTCGCTTCTACACTGTAGGTTTTGCCGCTATGAACCATATTTTCAGAAACATTGAGTACTGCACCATCAATTCCACGTTTAGCAAATTTTTCACGCAGAATATCGACCAGTTGGTTCACCTGAAAATCAGATTCACTGGCAATTTTGATCGATTCATTCTTTTCATTTAATTCAAAACTTGCGTTGACGTTGCGGAAATCCCAACGGCTGCTTAACTCCCGCTGCGCGTTTTCTACTGCATTACGCACTTCCGGCATCTCAACTTCAGAAACAATATCGAATGATGGCATTGCCCGTCACCTCCTGCTAATCAATAAATCGGCATGATAACCGCTTTCTATTATTGGCAAAAGCTCTATACTCGGGAAGCGCAATGATCTTTTCGAAATTATCCTATTTCGGGATCAATTAGCGTTAATGACGATCGAGGTTTCCCATGAAAGCGTCCCTCAAGGAAGAAATATGAAAATAACTGTTCTTGGCTGTGGCGCGATAGGTAAACTGTGGCTTGCCGCCCTATCCCAAAAAAATCATCATGTTCAGGGATGGTTAAGAGTTCCACAGCCTGTTATTTCCGTCCAAATCGAAAACTTTAATGGTCTGGTTTTTAAGCAACAATTTCCTGCCAATGACGAAAAACACCTTGCTGAAAGCAAATTACTCCTCGTGTGTTTAAAAGCATGGCAAGTTTCTGATGCGGTTAATCATATTGCTGACAAACTTTCCCCTAATTGCCCAATCCTGTTATTGCATAATGGAATGGGAACCCAAGAAGAGTTCGCGCCGTTGCCCAACCCGATTTTACTGGGTGTGACCACCCATGGTGCCTATCGAAAAAACGACATTGTGCACTATAAGTCACAAGGCATGACTCACATTGGTGCCATCACCACCAATGCCAACAAATTCAGCAACCTGGCCGATGTTTTACACTGCGCCCTGCCCGATGTCGCCTGGCACAATGAAATACAGGCTGTCAGTTGGATGAAACTTGCCGTTAACTGTGTCATTAACCCACTCACCGTTATCTATGACTGTAAAAACGGTGAATTACGGCATCATCATGCACAAATTCAGGCACTCTGTGATGAAATTTATCAAGTGATGAAGCATGACAATATCCATACCACCCAACAAACGCTGGTTGATTATGTTATGAACGTCATTGAGCAAACTGCTGAAAATTACTCATCCATGCTGCAAGATATACGGGCACAGCGGCATACAGAAATAGACTACATCACTGGCTTTTTAATGCGTCGGGCCCGTGTTCATGGTTTGCCAATCACAGAAAATATCAATGTTTATCATTACATTAAGCGCAAGGAGGAAGAATATAAGCCCCTCAGTCCTTATTTGCCTCGCTCACGGCAGTGAAGACATTGAGGCCATCACGACGATAGAGGGACACAGGCTGCCTGCCGGATCGGTTCCGTAAGCAGCCCTATGCTTTATGACAAATTAGACAAATTAAGGCCGATACACCTTCACGTTATCGAAGCCTTGTTCACGCAGATAAAGTGCCTGTAAACGGCTCATCACACCACGTTCACAATACAGCAGATAGGTTTTTTCTTTCGGCAGATCGCCAAACTGAGTGCTCAGTTTATAGAAAGGCAATGACTGAATTTCAATACCTTCTATGTTTAACGGACGATCATCCTGTTCATCGGGGGAACGGATATCCAGCAACACATCATTAGAAGAAAGTGCCGATACCATTTCCACTTCTACCACTTGCTCACTGGTTTGCTCGGCAATCTGGCGAATATCCAGATTCTGGGCTTCACGCACGACCCGCTCTAAAATCTCAAAGTCAAAATGGTTTTCTTCTGCTTCAATTTTGGCTTTAACCGCTTTCACGGTCGGGCTTTTTGATATCACACCACAAAATTCTGGCATCGTGCGGGCAAAATCTTCGGTGCCAATCTCACGCGCCAGCTTAATAATGTGTTCTTTATCATGAGAAATCAGGGGACGGAGGATCAGCGTATCGGAGGCATTATCGATCAACCTTAAGTTAGTCAAAGTCTGGCTGGATACCTGCCCCAAGGCTTCCCCGGTGACGATCGCCTGCACCCCGTAGCGCTCTGCAATTTGAGACGCTGCCCTGACCATCATTCTTTTCAGCACAACCCCCATCTGGCCGTCATCCACTTTTTCCAGAATTTCAGCAACAACTGGTTCAAAATCGACCGCAACGAAGCGAACTTTATGCGAACTGCCAAACCGGTTCCACAAATAATGGGCAACCTGTTTAACGCCAATCTCATGGGCGGAACCACCAAGATTAAAGAAACAGTAGTGCACGCGGCAGCCACGACGCATCAACATATAACTGGAAACACCGGAATCAAAGCCACCGGAGATCAATGACAGCACATCTTCCTGCGTACCGATAGGAAAACCGCCAATTCCTTCATGACGGGCTTTCACCAGGATCAGCGTGTCCTGATCAATTTCCAGATTCACCGTCACATCAGGCTTGGTCAGTTTCACTTTGGCTGATTCGATATGCTGGTTCAGTCCACCACCGACATAACGCTCAACTTCATTAGAGGTAAAGCTGTGTTTACCACGGCGTTTTGCGCGCACACAAAATGTTTTACCGTGCAGTAAATGGCCATAGGTTTCGTAGGTTTGCTCAAAGATATGATGTAGATCACGAAAATCCCGCTCTTCTACTTGCAGGATATGGTGAATACCGGGAATACGTGTCAGTGCGTCACAAATTTCGGCATCGAGGTTATCATTCTTGACCCGAACTTCGATATTATCCCAATGACGAACAACAGCAATGCCTTCGCCAAATGTTTTCAACACATTGCGGATATTGCTGGCAAGAATTTTAATAAAACGCAACCGGACGGTCTGGCTCTTGATCGTAATTTCTGGGAATAATTTAATGATAAACTTCATAGTAAGATATAGTAGTCATTCAATGTTGAACTATCACAAACAATATCAATGATTGTTCTTAAATGTTCAGTTGGATAGGGCGCAGAGTATAACATCATCTCGCTATATCACCCGTAAAAAATCACCTGTAAAAAAACAGCGGTAACGCATGATTTATTTTTCTTGGTGTAGTAGGGTACTGGGCAAGTCTGTAACGAACTTGCTTTGCTGTAATTCGTTAAATAACCATAAGTTAAGTCATTATGTCTAAAGCAAATCAAACATCAGCAACTGAACAAATGTCGACATTCGAGACCTCTCTCAAAGAGCTGGAAGAAATTGTGATTCGGCTGGAATCCGGAGAACTCCCTTTAGAAGATGCGTTGAATGAATTTGAACGTGGTATTCAACTTGCAAGACAGGGGCAGAAAACGCTGCAACAGGCGGAACAACGAGTGCAAATTTTATTGAATCATGATGCACAATCGCCACTTGATGAATTTTCTTCCGATGCTGAGTAAATTTATGTCCGAACAATATAAGACGCCTTTGGAAGCGCAATCTTTTGCAGAAAGATTACTCTCTTGTCAGCAACATATTAATGACAAGCTGCTGGCAACATTTTCTGCATTGCCTTTTTTAAACAGCCCATTAGGCACAACCATGCAGTATGGTGCGGTACTGGGTGGAAAGCGGCTGCGCCCATTTTTAGTTTACAGCGTGGGGGAAATGTTTGGCCTTCCCAAACAGAGTCTTGATGCCGCCGCCCTCGCAGTAGAATGCATCCATGCCTATTCATTGATCCATGATGATTTACCTGCAATGGATAACGACGATTTACGTCGCGGGCAGCCTACCTGCCATATCAAATTTGGTGAAAGTCAGGCTATTTTAGCCGGTGATGCCTTACAATCACTGGCCTTTGAAATTCTGGCAAAACAGGACATGCCCGATGTTGCCCTATCCGATCGCCTTGCCATGATCGCTGAATTGGCAAGCGCCAGCGGGTTTGCCGGCATGTGTGGTGGGCAATCATTGGATTTGGAAGCCGAAGGCAAACAGATCGATCTTGCCTCGCTGGAACAGATCCACCGGCATAAAACCGGGGCATTAATACGTTCAGCCGTCCGGTTGGGCGCTTACAGTGCCGGGCAACGTGGCCGTGAAGTATTGCCTTTGCTGGAGCAATACGCCCAAGCCATTGGTCTGGCATTCCAGGTACATGATGATATTCTGGATGTCATTGGCAATACGGAAGTTATTGGAAAACGTCAGGGCAATGATCAGCAACTCGGCAAAAATACCTACCCGGCTTTATTAGGGTTGGAACAAGCCCAGAAAAAAGCCCAGGAGCTGTATGAAGAAGCGCTTGCCGCCCTGACAGAACTGGAAAAATTGTCATATAACACCGCAATCTTAAAAAAACTGGCTGGTTTTATCATTGAGAGAAACAGCTAAAAAAGTCGGTCACATTAATTCCCGAATTCACCCTCAACCAATTTCTAACGGGTATAGCATTTTATACAGGCATAGCATGAGCATTGATATAGCGAAATATCCAACATTGGCATTGGCGGAAACTCCAGAAGAGCTTCGCCTGCTACCCAAAGACACCTTGCCAAAGTTATGCGATGAACTGCGTCAATTTTTGCTTAACAGTGTCAGCCGCTCCAGTGGTCACTTTGCTTCCGGCCTTGGCGCTATCGAATTAACCGTCGCACTCCATTATGTTTATAAAACGCCCTTTGATAATTTAGTCTGGGATGTGGGTCATCAGGCCTACCCCCACAAAATTTTGACTGGACGTCGTGATCGCATTAATACCATTCGCCAAAAAAATGGCCTTCATCCCTTCCCTTGGCGGGAAGAAAGTGAATACGACACTTTATGTGTCGGTCACTCATCCACCTCCATCAGTGCGGGCTTAGGGATGGCGATTGCTGCCAAACACGAAGGCAAAGGCCGCAAGACCGTATGTGTCATCGGGGATGGCGCCATTACCGCGGGCATGGCGTTTGAAGCCATGAACCATGCCGGAGCTATCGACCCCGACATGTTGGTGATCCTCAATGACAATGAAATGTCTATCTCTGAAAACGTCGGCGCATTGAATAACCATCTGGCACAAATTCTGTCAGGCAAGCTGTACACAACGTTGCGTGAAGGCGGCAAAAAAGTGTTTTCCAACCTGCCTCCGATCAAAGAGTTATTGAAAAAAACGGAAGAGCACCTGAAAGGCATGGTTGTTCCCGGAACGCTGTTCGAAGAGCTTGGCTTCAACTATATCGGGCCGGTTGATGGTCATGACGTACTGGCACTGACCCAGACATTGAAAAATATGCGTGAACTGAAAGGGCCACAATTCCTGCATATCATGACGAAAAAAGGCCGGGGTTATGCGCCAGCGGAAAAAGATCCCATCAGTTGGCATGCCGTCCCCAAATTTGATCCCGCGACCGGTTCCCTGCCAAAAAGTGCAGAGACCCGCCCGACCTTCTCCAAGATCTTCGGTGACTGGCTGTGTGAACAAGCCGCGCATGATAAGAAATTGATGGCGATCACCCCAGCCATGCGCGAAGGTTCCGGCATGGTGCGTTTCTCCCGCGAGTACCCTGAGCAATACTTTGATGTTGCGATTGCCGAACAACACTCGGTCACGTTTGCCGCAGGTTTGGCCATTGGCGGTTACAAGCCTGTCGTCGCCATTTACTCCACCTTCCTGCAACGCGCTTATGATCAGGTGATCCACGATGTCGCCATCCAAAACCTGCCGGTCTTGTTTGCCATCGACCGTGGCGGCATCGTCGGTGCAGATGGCCAAACCCATCAAGGGGCATTCGATCTCTCCTTCCTGCGCTGTATCCCGAATATGGTCATTATGGCACCCAGCGATGAAAACGAATGCCGCCAGATGCTGCATACCGGATATCATTACCAGGCAGGCCCGACGGCTGTCCGTTATCCTCGTGGAACAGGCACCGGCGCTGAACTTCAACCGCTGGAAACACTCCCCATCGGCAAGGGCGTGATCCGCCGTTTGGGAGAACGCATTGCAATCCTTAACTTTGGCACATTCTTATCTTACGCGCTGCAAGCAGCGGAAGCCCTGAATGCAACTGTGGTGGATATGCGTTTTGTCAAGCCACTGGACAAAGAACTTGTGCTGGAAATGGCAGCCAGCCACGATCTATTGGTGACGTTGGAAGAAAATGCCATCATGGGCGGTGCCGGCAGTGGGGTTAACGAATTGCTGATGCAGGAAAAGTTATCCATTCCCGTATTGAATTTGGGTTTACCCGATTACTTTATCCCGCAAGGAACACAACAAGAGCTTTATGCTGATCTCGGACTCGATGCAGCGGGTATTCAACATCATATCGAAAAATATCTGGCTAAATAATTTTTAATCATGGATGAATGTTTCATTAAACATTCATCTATTTTTCTATTTCAAATATATTCATTGTATTGCAACACGCTTTTATTATTTCTCCGCATCGCGGGGAGATAATAAGCAACTTTCATTTTACGATCTGCAACTTGAAGTTTATCGGGTAGAACTCCTAATTATAATGTTACATACCGCAATGGAACACTTTCTTGAAACACTCACAATAAATGATAAACAACTTTATCATCGAGCAAGCAATGTTCGGCAAATATCTCCTACAAACGCGGCATTTCGGGATCTATTGCTGGTCACTTTCCGGCAACTTCCGCAATAACCAGTGAGCTAATCATAATGTCAAATCAGGAAAATAGTTTGAATTTGCGTTGGTCCAGCCTTAATGGCTTACTGATCGTCAGTGCCCGATTCGTCTCTGATTTTGGCGCGTTCCTGAATATGGTGGCACTCTCCACCTACGTTTATCTGCTCAGTAACAGCGTCATGCACGTCAGTCTATTTCTCGCCTGCCGTGTTGCCGGTGGTATCATCGCCAGCTTGATCGGAACGCCGTTTTTCAGACGATTTGCGGGAAGATGGCCGCTGGTCTTTTTTGATCTGGTGCGGGTTATTTTGCTGTCCCTACTATTGCTGATCCCCACATCGCAGCAACTGCTGATCTTACCGATAATCGCCTTCGGTATTGGTTTAGGCAATTCAATGTTTGCTATCGGGCTAAACAGCCAATTACCCTATTGGGTACACGCCTCACAACGCATATCAACCAACTCCTGGCTCACCTCCGTTGCGGCCACGGGGGCAGTATTCGGCAGTCTGGTATCGGGATTGCTGGTCGCAAGCAGCGGTTATGAAACAGTATTTACCGTCAATATCATGACTTACCTGCTGGCAGCGATCCTGATTATGCCCCTGCGTTTCCTCTCTTTGCCTGAGCAAAAAACATCAAGAGAACTTGGTAACGAATGGCGTGAATTGCGCCACGGCCTGCGCGGTGCCCCCATGCTGGCGGGCATGTTATTTCTCAGCCTGGCCGACACACTGGGCAGTGCCGCCCATAACGTCGGTTTTCCCATCATTTCGAAACTCCTTACTCCTGATAATGCCAGTACTACCATGGGATTACTGCTGGCGACATGGGCAATAGGGAAATTCAGCGGTGCACGATTGGCGAGCTACTTGCTACGCAGCCGCAATCTGTTAAAGATGGAAAAACTGTTCTTTGTCGGCGTCGCTCTGATGTCAACCGGATTTATCCTCACATTCCAACAAAGCAGCGTATTCTGGTTACTGCTGTTTGCCGTCTGGGCAGGAATCGGGGATGGGATCGCAGAAGTCAGCCTGATATCGCGGGCACAAAGCGAACCGGAAAGTTTACGTCTGCCGATTTTCAGTTTGCTGACGCTATTGCAAATGACAGGCTTTGGGATAGGAATGCTGCTGGTCGCTCCCTTTTACGTCTGGCTGCCGCCTTCCATCGTAATCCTGATATTCCACGGCTTGCCGTTAACGGTATTAGTGCTGGTTTTATTGTGGGTACGGCGTTTAACCACAAACAATATGTAATTTTTGGTAATTGAATAATCAGCACCGAGATCATTATCATATTCTTCGGTGCTATTTTTTCTGGAATAGAAATATCACTGACTCTATTAATATTTTTCTCCAACGATATACTCAGGGTCAGTCGCCCTTTTCGGTACCCCAAGCCGGTCCAATTCAGCTAAAATAGCTGTAATCTGAGTTTCCCAATCGGTAGGTTTTGGATTTTTACATAGTGGAAATATGGGTGACTGGCGCTTAAAATCCACTGAACTGACAGACTCTTTTCCTTGTATCAGATATTTTGCAACAAAAGCCAATAAATATTTTTTGCTTATTATATCGTCGATCAGATTAGGGATACGAGGCTCAAAATCATAAATCATCAATTGGTTATTTTTGTCGAATCCATAAACCCTTAAATACAAAACATCATATAGATTAATCACATCGACTTGAGAATAACGTGCAACATACATTTTCCCCCTGCGCCAGGTATAAAACAGTTGCTTTTCCCGATCAATAACAAGCGGGGAAATTTTAAGCAGTAAAGATAATACCCATAAGTGGATTAAAATCATTGTAATAGAAAACAGGAAAAAACCACCATCCAGTAACAACGCTTTTCGAACACTCGATTTACTGTAAAAACCACTATCCGTATAACGAATATGAAAATATTGGGAAAAAGAAATGCTCTCGGCATCAGCAATATACTCATAAGCTTTATTATAAACTGGCAATTTAGGATTGAGGTAAAAATCCTCCCCATATCTGTCTTTAATAAGACTGACAATTTCTAAATAAGATTTTTCATTAGCTTTCCATGATGGAATATAATCATCAATAAAAAAACAAAAACCTAATACAAAACCCGCTAAAGAGGCAAGTAAAATTTTCACACGATAATTATTCTCTCCATATTTTATCTCACATTTTTTATCATCAATAAAATCAATAAAATCAATAAAACCCTCTGCTTTTATTTGCCCTTTATCCAGCATGCCGATATCTTCATCCAAAAGAGGATCACACACTGTTGACATTCGTGCTAATTTAATTCCGTTATCCTTAGCCATATCAATATTTCTCTCCAACGATATATTCAGGGTCAGTCGCCCTTTTCGGTGGGCCAAGCCGGTCCAATTCAGCTAAAATAGCTGTAACCTGAGTTTCCCAATCTGTTGGTTTTGAATTTTTACGTGAAAAAAATATTGATGAATGACGTTTAAAATCCACTGAACTGACAGACTCTTTTCCCTGTATCAGATATTTTGCAACAAAAGCCAATAAATATTTTTTACTTATTATATCGTCGATCAGATTAGGGATACGAGGCTCAAAATCATAAATCATCAATTGGTTATTTTTATCGAATCCATAAACCCTTAAATACAAAACATCATATAGATTAATCACATCGACTTGAGAATAACGTGCAACATACATTTTCCCCCTGCGCCAGGTATAAAACAGTTGCTTTTCCCGATCAATAACAAGCGGGGAGATTTTAAGAAGTAAAGATAATACCCATAAGTGGATTAAAATCATTGTAATAGAAAATAGGAAAAAACCACCATCCAGTAACAAATCTTTTCGAACACTTGATTTACTGTAAAAACCACTATCCGTATAACGAATATGAAAATACTGGGGAAAAGAAATGCTCTCGGCATCAGCAATATACTCATAAATTTTATCATCATCTGGCAATTTAGGATTGAGATAGAAATCCTCCCCATATTCATCTTTAATATCGTTAACAGCTCTTAAATAAAATTTTTCATTAGCATTCCATGATGTAATATAATCATCAATAAAAAAACAAAAACCTAATACAAAACCCGCTAAAGAGGCAAGTAAAATTTTCACACGATAATTACTGCTGCCATATTTTATCTCACATTTTTTATCATCAATAAAATCAACAAAACCCTCTGCTTTTATTTGCCCTTTATCCAGCATACCAATATCTTCATCCAGAAAGGGATCGCACACGGTTGATAGCCGGCTAATTCTGATATTATTATTTACTTTACCCTCAGGCTTTTTGGTCAGCCATTTTTTTATTGATTTTATCATTTAACGCACCTTCTCATCAGAATATCCATAAATCGCATTTTCTATTGTAGGCTCTTTTCCCCATTGATAACGCAGGGGGGAAATTGCATCTTCTTTTGGCATATAGTACCAATCAATTGTGATATATTCAGCATACTCTTTTTCTATTTCCAGTGTTAAAGTAAGCGTGCCATTTTCATCAATGGGATTTTCATGTTTATAAATGATTTCAGAGAGAGCTTGTTTCATTAATTCATCAAACCGCTGCTTAGCTTTAGCGTAATAACGGTCATTGACATAAATTGTGTGATCACTTCTGGAAGTAACCGTAGATGATGGTGCAACATGATAAATTAACTCTGATCTTTCCCATTGGAAATTCGGCAACATAAAATGATAAGCCATCATTCCTTTTTGATTACTCTCTTTTTTTAATATTGGTCTGGTGAAAAAATTTAAAAACTCCTGATATTCCACCTTAAATGCGTTAATGATTTCATTATCCATTTTACGAATTTTTTCAAATTGGTGTGTTATTTCTTCATATCGTTCAAATCCCATCTCCAAAAATGAATATTTATCACCACTTCCCCAAAAACAATTCATTAATAAATATTCAAATTGACTTTTGCCAAACAAAACCACATAAAAAGTGCCTGCTAACATACCGAGAATTCCCACCCATACCATACCAGTAAAAAATGTTCCTGCTCCTGCTGCTCCAGCACCTGTACCCAAAAGTGATGGTCCCAAAAATCCAGCAGTTAACATTAACGTACCGGTACCAATAGCAACATGTGCATATGCTTCCTTATGGCTGCCTAAAGCGCTGGCATGATAAGCATCATAGTAAGAAAGCGCCCCGCTTAAAATTCCGGTTACCCCAATCGTCCCCTTTGCCAGCAGTTTTATCTGAGCACTATTTAATAATGTAAGTCGGCGGGAAGCAGCACCTAATAGTGCTTCTGCCGCAGGATGATTCATCCTTCTCGCCAATGCTTCTGCTTTTGCAAGCCCTTTCCCGATAAGCTCAGAAGAATTTCGTACCGCTACTGCCATACCAAGTACCGTATTCAGGTAGGAAAAAGCTAAATACACAATTTTTCGATTCGCTTTCAATGGATTATTTCTATCAAAACCCGATTGTGATAATAAAGTATAGAAGGTATAACTTTTCATCAACAGATCAAATCCAGTTAGACTACAATCCAGCGCAATACTGATCGGTTTATCCAGATGTTGCATAAATTTAACATTGAATGTTGGACTGTTAATTTTAATGGTCGGTATTTTTAGTTTTAAATCGCCCGTATAATTTTTCACCCTATTTGCCCAATTAAATACCGCCGTCCCGCCTTTCTTTTGAAAATTCACCTTGGCTTTTTTTCTCAATATTTTCGACTTCCCGATAAGCCCTTGTTGTTTATATTTCTCAAGATCATTGATCAGTTTTGTTACTTCTTTTTCTGTCAATAAAACAGATCCTTTATATTCTTCTACGCCTAAAGCACCAAAAACTTTGTCAGTAAAAGTCTGGGTTACCTTTTCAATACTTTTTGCATATAAACTCACAGAGCCTTGAGCCATTTTCTCCGCTCCCCAGGCAAGAAACATTCCTATAACTTCACCTGTTGCACCGAATATTTTATCTATTCCTTTTGTTACAAAGTTTGTCATCAATAGTTTGTTAGCACCATCATGCCCTAGCGTATTGACGATGCCATTGTTAATGACATCCCATGAACTACTCTCATCTAATGCAAGCTTACCGCCAATAATCTGTTCTAATATCGACGTTCCCTCTGGGGTTTTCTGTAACGGTTGCATTAACTCTGCGGCAAGATCGCAGTATATTTCAAATTCCTGACCATCTTCTTCTGTCAGATCACTTTTTTTATCACCCAACGAAAAAAAATACTTGAAATAATGTGACAACCCTCCTAATTTACCGGCAACACTTGGACTTTCAAAAAATTCTTTGTATATTTCAAGAATTTTTTCTTGTCTTTTTTTTACATCCACAATCGGATCGGTAAGTTTAGGCCACCAGATTTTCCAATTCTCCTGATGAATATGTTCGTTAAAAGATTTTTTAATACTCTCATCCTTTGATGCAGCAATTATCTCAACAAAGCTTCCTATCGTCAGTGGATAAATATTTGTCGCAGAATAACTTAGCTGCCAAAGATTAAGTAACTCATATGCCATTAAAATATCACGCTGATATCCCACAGGATCATGCAATACCACAATCTTCGCTTTATCTTTGTAATAAGGACAGATAAGGCTGTCTATATAACGCATTTCCATATCTGCATCCATGAAAAAACTGCCTTCAGTCGTCATATCTCCCAAATCAGCAGATTGTAAGGTCGGATCGGATAATTTATTTTTGTACGCCTGAAATTGTTTTTCAGGATCTTTGAAATCTTCCACTAATCCGTCGAAATGTTCTTGTCTGGCATCAATGGCATAATCTGATGCTTCACTCTCTAAATCCACAAATTGCATCGCACTCTCGCGGAAGTTTTTATCGTTATCCATCTTATTCAGGACAGACTTAGCCAGCTTAACTTCACTGTAAACGATACTGATTTTGGTCACATCTTTATCAATTGCCAGAAAAGGATAGCCTAACCCCGCTGTACCGCTGGCAGGATGGATTTCTTTTGCCAGTTGCCTCAAGTAGTCAAGTTCCCATTGATAATAATACTCAAACGGATTCACCATTCACTCCTTTTCCCTTAAAGCAAAGCGATACGCCGCGCGCAATCTCCCTGCTTGCTCAAATACGATTAAATATGCAACCACACTCTTTACAAGAGAGTAGAATGTTAATTTAAGATAAAGCCTATTTCAGGCACAGCCATATTTAAAATAAAAAGGTTTTATATAGAATAAAATGACCTGTCATTATTTATTAATTAAAAAATCAAATAGTAATCATTGGCGAAAATATGTCAAACAAAAATCGACCAATAGGACAGGAGCTTCCCGACAATCATTTCATGATAACATTCAGATACTGATTAAACTGGAACAATAAGCCAAATTAGAAATAAAATTTAAAATATTAGTATATAAAATCGAGGAAAATTAACTTAACGCAATAAGTTGACAATAATCCATATAAAAAAGAGAAGTTGATCACATTACGTTAAATCCCATGAGAAATCAAAACCCATACATAAAAACAATGTTATCAACATATAATTAATAACATTGAATTAGTCACTCGTATTAATTTATAACGTTACAAGTAGTTTCTTACACAAAAATCACCTTAATTCACCAAAAACACTTAAAAATATACTCTTCCAGAAAATATTGAGCCTTGACTGATACGACTTGAATTTAGGCAAACCTGTGGATAGAAAACAACAGAATGAGTCACAGCTATAGCGCCATGTTTACTTATTCGGGACTAAACAAGATCAAAAAGCGTTACATAAATCACATTTTCACACTTCATGAAACCGATTACATGAATAGCAAACACTTCTCACATTTCATTTGAAATAAATTCGTTATCCTGTTTGTAACAACCGACTCAAACCGGAGCATAGCTTGCTATGTGACTGGGATGTATTGAGGGGTGATTGAAGCCAATAAAACGGCAACTTGAAAAATAACGGGTATATTATTGAAGGTTATATATGAGTCAAGTCACTCCTCAGTTAACCAATATGTGGGATAAAAGCCATGAGTCATGGTTTGTCAAAGATAAGCAACTCCGCTTTATCTATGCAAATAAGGTGTTTATTAACTTAAATAATTTACCTGAACGCTTTGATGTTACCGGATATACCGAAAAAGAGTTAAATACACCCTTTGAGCATCTTGTTCCTCTGTTTGAAGAACATGATCGGAAGGTCTTACAATCCATGCAGCGCATATCCTCTGTCGGTGCTTATTTTCAACATCATGATAAACAACTCAAGCCTTATTTCTGTGAAAAGTTTCCATTAATGGATGAAAATAGTCAATGTATCGGAATCATTGGTCACGCCAAAGAAATGACTCATTTTTCAGTCCATTATTATATTAAAAATGATATTTCCACTGCTATTAATCTTAACCCGCCTAATAATATCTTGACAGAGAAGGAATGGCTGATCATTTTTTTATTCTGCCGTGGCGTCAGAAATAAAGATATTGCTCATGAATTGAAAATATCATGTCGTACCTTAGAAAGGTATTTTAAAACTCTCTATGAAAAATTATCTATCAATTCAATTCTTGAGTTAAAAGCACTTTGTGAAAAAAAGAATTATGATCTCTATATTCCACCCCAATATTTAAACTCGATAAACCATGCTTTATTATATTAAGGATAATACCCATGCCCTACATCCTCTGTCGCGTAATCAAGAAGGTGATTTCATCCTTCATGAGTACCTGAATAAATTGGGATATGATCCTATTTCACATTTATCTAACATAACTGCTGAGGAGAAAGCATGGCCACGATGAAAGATGTCGCACATCGAGCCGGAGTGTCTGCCGCCACGGTTAGCCGTGTCATTAATAATACCGCTTATGTCGAGCCAGGCACCCGCGAGCGGGTAGAAAAAGCCATGCGTGAGTTCAATTACCACCGTAATTCCGCTGCACTGGCCTTGGCGAAAAGATGCGGAAATATGTTGGGCTTACTGACCGGTAATTTGGCTGATCCTTTTTTCTCCCTGTTGGCTCGTGGAGTTGAAAAAGTTGCCCGGCAAAAAGAAGCTAAGCTCATGGTTTGTAGTGGCGGGCATCAAGCTGAACTTGAGAAATCTGCTTTGGATTTTTTAATCAACCAAGGATGTGAAGCAATAGTCGCCCATGTCAGCAGAATGAGCGATACAGATGTATTACGTTATGCGGCCCACACGCCAGGATTAGTGATTATCAATCGTTATTTCCCTGCCATCGCTAACCGCTGTGTCTGGTTAGATAATGTCACTGCCTCTCAGATTGCTACCCATTATCTTCTGCAAAATGGTCACCGAAGAATTGCTTGTGTCACAGCAAATCTACCGATCGATGATCGAAAGCTGCGTCTGGAAGGCTATTATGCTGCAATGGCGAATGCGGGCATTACCGTTCCTGATGATTGGATTATTAGCGTTCCATTTAACGAAGAAGGTGGGGAACAGGCAGCAGAAAAACTGTTAGCGAGCGGCATCAACGTCACTGCGGCAGTAACATTCAATGATGTTATGGCGGCGGGTATGATGCGATCCCTGCATCAGCGGAAAATCAACTTACCCGAACAACTGTCAATCGTTGGATTTGATGATATTGTCACAGCCCAATATCTCTATCCTCCCTTAACGACCATGCACAACCCCGTCGAACAAATGGCGCAACGGGCAGCTAATCTCGCATTGCAACTCAACGCCAAACAAGAATTGCCTCCACAAATGAATATGTTCTCAGCGGAACTCGTCATCCGGGATTCCGTTTTTTCGATAAGATAACTGTTGTTTCAACAACCTAACTGAAACTGGATTTTTCATATGGATGATAAGAAAAAACTCAATTTAGGACTCGCTATACTACCGATTGCCGCCATGCTTCTGCTGCTTATTATTGGCTATGGTCAACTGAGCCTGCGCATCGAATCTTTATTGCTTGTATCAGCAACCCTGGCCGCGGTTCTGGCCTATTGGCAAGGCTATCGCTGGAATGACATTATTGATGCCATCGTGGCAAAGCTCGCCAAGGCAATGCCCGTGATCATGATATTGATTTGCGTCGGCGGCTTAATTGGCACCTGGATGTTCAGCGGAACCATACCTTACATGGTTTACTGGGGGTTAACGCTGATTAGCCCGCAATACATCCTGATTGCAGCCTTCTTTATTACGAGCCTGATTTCAGTTTGCACTGGCACATCATGGGGAGCAGCCGGAACCGTCGGTGTCGCCCTGATGGGTGTCGCCGCTGGTCTTGATGTGTCTTTGGCAGCGGCGGCGGGCGCGGTTGTTTCAGGTGCGTATTTCGGTGATAAAATTTCACCGTTATCTGACTCAACTAATTTCGCTGCCATCGTTGCCGATACCGATCTTTACGGCCATATCCAACACTTAATGTACACCACTATTCCGAGCTTTGTTTTAGCCGCCATTGTTTATCTTATTGCGGGTCAGACAAGTTTAACGGATAACGTGGCAACTCCCGAAAAAATTACAGAGATCCTGCAATCTCTTGATAACCTGTATCACTTCAATGTATTGCTGATTTTACCGCCGATACTGGTTTTGTGGGGAGCGGTGACAAAACGCCCTGTCATTCCCGTCATGCTGGCTGCCTGTACTTTAGCGATTGCCATCGGCGTAGGCCTTCAGGGATTCACGCTGAAACAGGGTCTTAATGCCTTAATTGATGGTTTCGATCTCGCCATGTTCTCTGAACAGGGACACAACATCAGCGGGATCGTTAGCGATGTTCCCCGCCTGCTCAATCGCGGTGGCATGTTCTCAATGATGAGTACGATATTGCTGGTATTCTGTGCATTCGCGTTTGCCGGCACATTAACACTCACGGGTGCCTTAACCATCATTATTAACAAGCTCCTGCAAGCTGTTCGCACAACCGGACAACTCATCGCTGCTACCCTATCCACAACCATTCTGCTAACCGGCGCAACCTGTGATGGAAAGCTGGCTCTTCTCATTCCAGCCGAACTGTTCAAAGACGCTTATCACCGGATGGGATTGGACAACAAAAATCTATCACGCACCATAGAAGATGGCTGTACGGTCATCGAACCGCTGATCCCTTGGACTTCTGCCGGCATTTATATGGCGACGACATTGGGTGTCAGTACGCTTGATTTACTGCCTTGGGCAATCCAGTGTTATGCTGCGGCCTTTTTGGCGCTTATTTATGGCTTTACTGGTTTCGGTATTGCCAGGGCCACATCGGGAAACTCCCTAAGAAATAAGGAAATTTAACGTGGAATCACCTGATTTTAACCAGATAATCGATCGCCACAATACGGGTTCCATTAAGTGGGATTTTTTAGATCATTATCTGCAATTAAATACCACTGAGCTGCTGCCACTGTGGGTATCTGATTACGATTTTCAATGCCCAGAAGCGGTTCAGCAAGCCCTATCCTCCCGAATTGATCACGGTATTTTCGGTTACAGTGAACGCGATGATCGCTACTATCAAGCCGCAATCGACTGGTTTGCAAGACGCCATCAACTGACCTTGCACAGAGAGTGGTTCACATCGATCGAAGGTGTCGTACCCGGATTGGCTTTATTGATACAAATGCTGAGTAAACCAGGAGAAGGCGTCATTGTACAGGGGCCTTATTACGCTTCATTTGCCAAAATTATTACGATGAACGGCAGAACGATGATTGAAAACCCGCTGCTTGAAGGCGCGGAAGGTTATAAAATTGACTATGTTCATCTCGAACAGATATTGGCGCAACACAGACCCCCTTTGCTATTGTTGTGTAATCCCCATAATCCTACTGGCCGCTGTTGGGATCGTGACGAACTGCACCAGCTATTGATGCTCTGCGAACGATACGGTACGACGATCATTTCCGATGAAATTTGGGCTGATTTAATTTTACCTTGGGGAAAATTCACCTCAATATTGCATCTTGGGTGTGAATGGCACAGTCATGTGATTGCGGCGACCTCAGCAAGCAAAACATTCGGGCTTGCATCGCTGCGTATAGCAAATTTTCTCATTCCAGATCCCACTCTCCGGCACGCCTTTCATGATCGGTTGAACGCTCATGGATTAGATGTCTTCAATTCATTGTCTATGACTGCGGCTACCGCCGCTTATCAATATGGGGATGCGTGGTTTGATAAGCTACAAGATTATCTGGCGGAAAATCGTTGTTGGTTCGAAAAGGCTTTAGCCTCTTCCGTTCCTTGGTGTCGAATGACCCAAGCGGAAGGAACTTATCTGGCCTGGCTGGATTGCCGCGATTTAGGTTTGGATGACAACACCTTGCAAGAAGCATTAATACAAAAAGCTAAAATAGCCGTTTCAATGGGATACAGTTTTGGCAATAAAGGAAAAGGATTTATTCGAATAAACTTAGGTTGCCCCCGTCAATACCTTGAAAAAACCATTACGGGTTTAGCTCAGTTAACACCATAAGATTAATATCATAAAATAAACAGGTTTTCGAGAAACCTGCCTTGTTTTAATTTTATGATCATACCTGAAACTTTTTTTGTAAAGTTTCAGGTAATTAGTTCTAGTATAAAGTAAGAAGACCGTTGCTATTATTCTTTCTTCTCTCCTTCAATTGAGTTACCTAAAGTGTTAGGTTTATACTACATTCAAATTTTCATATTTATTTTTATATTATTACAGATTTTTCCCTGGTGTTGGTGCTAGTATAAGGCACTAAGAGTTGAGCAATAAATATCCATGCAATTTTTTTACCGTTGAAACACTTGAGGATTTTAACTATTTTTGGCGACATTGGAAGCGTATAAAATACTTTAATTTACATCTCTTATCCTAGGGCAAATAAACAGCATTAAGCACTTGTTTGTAATCAATGAACATTTAAATATTCATATCCAACCTTTGACTCGCTAATTATTGTGCCATATTATATGATTCAAAAAATAATGAAGGAAAAAGACCATGAGTAATAAACCTATCATTTCACCTCAAATCATTAACACACTGGCAATAAGTCACGATCCTTGGGGAATTAAAGATAATAACTCTTGGATTCGCATATTAAGCGCAACACCGTAATGAACGAAGTAAATGAGTTGGGGTTCCTGTAAATAACTCATTCGGTGTTTTATAATCTCGTGTCTTACGTGGTCGATTATTTAGTCGGTTTGCCACAAGGTTAACCTCCCGCTCTGATACCTTATTAAAATCGGTTCCTTTTGGGAAGTAATCTCTGATTAATCCATTTATGTTCTCATTTATCCCTCTTTCCCAAGGGGAATACGGATGAGCAAAATAAATTTTTGTCTCTAAATTTTTACCGATCCGTTCGTGTTCGGCAAATTCGAGTCCGTTATCAAAGGTAATTGTTTTAACTTTATGTTTTATCATCGATAAATGTCTTGTCGCCGCTTTGGCAACACCTTCTGCTGTTTTATCTTCAAGTTTAATGATGATCGTAAATAACGATTTTCGTTCAACTAAAGTCAATAAGGCACTTTTACGATCTTTGCCAACGATAGTATCCCCTTCCCAATCCCCAATACGCTGCTTTTTATCAACAATTTTTGGGCGATTATCAATACTGACTCTGTTTTTAATTTTTCCTCTGTGCTCATGGCTTCCATAGCGTTTACGATACGGTTTTTTCGCTATCCTAAGATGTTGCCATAAATCACCGCCATTTATTTTATCTTTATAAATCAATCGATAAATTGTTTCATGATGTAAAGAGATTTTCGCTTCCCGCTTGAGATAACCCACAACTTGTTCCGGACTTAAATCTTGCCAAATTAACTGTTTTATCCACTTTGTTATCTCTGGCGTGATTTTTACGGCTTTTACCTTAGAATGACGGCGTTCTAATGCTTTACGCTGAGCTTGTTCAGGTTCATATTTCTCGGCTTCCCGGTTTCGTCTCAATTCCCGGCTAATTGTTGATGGGGCCCGATTAAGCGACGTTGCAATAAAACGTTGTGTAAAACCGGCTTCTTTTAAGCCGAAAATCTGGTATCTTTCTGTTTCGGTCAGTTGCGTATAGGCCATAGTGCATTTTCCTTTGGCGAGAAAGATGCCTACTATAGCAACTGACCGCCTTTCTTAGAAATTGCACTTACTATGCGAATCCAAGACTCATGTTTTATTTATGGCAACAAAGCATTAAGTGTGCTTAAAGGGTTTCCCGATTCATTTGATTTTGAAGGACTTTATGATAAAGATCTGCCTTGGGATGATGCTGAGTTTGCAAAAGCCTATATTTATCATGATCAAAAGGTCATGCAGGAAGAAAAATCCTATGTTTCACTAGAAACACATATTTGGGGAGAAGAAAAAACATTATCCTCTTATTTTTGTGAAAAATCACCTCTTTACCATGAAAACGGTGACTGTATAGGAATTATATATCACCTATGGAAAGCCCAAGATTATTCATTAACCCGCCTATATCATGGAAAACTCCCTGCTTCCATTATGTTTCAACCTCCTACTCATTTATTTACCCAACGTGAATGGGATATTGTTTTTCTCTCTCTACATAAATATACCAGCAAACAAATTGGCAGGACATTAAATATCTCCTACCGTACTGTCGAAAATTATACCGCTCAAATATATAAAAAAGCGGGGGTTAGCTCTGCCCAACAATTAGAAGAATACTGTCGCATTAATAATTTCGATCTCTATGTACCAGAAAGATTTTTGCGTCCTGAAAGCCGTATTCTTGACTGAATCCCAAATTTTTCGGCATCCACAATAATCCGTGTCCAACCTGAAAAACACCTCATCCAATAAACATGTTTTCATCCAAGAAGTGATCTGCATTCCATTTTTACAATCCGATGCGGATTTTATTTGCCTATTTGTTAATCGCAATCTATTTATTGCTCAACAAAAGGCACAAGTCCCGACCGGATACGTTTTACTGATGACCAACAAATTCCGGCTTTACTTTTTCATGATCTTATAAAACAACAATAAGGAACCGTTATGAAAACGATTTTAGTCACTGCTTTTGAGCCTTTCGGTGGTGAAACCATCAATCCATCATGGGAGGCCGTCAGGCCATTGCAGGGAGGCCAAATTGCGGGTGCGAAGATTGACGTTTGCCAATTGCCTTGCGTTTTCGATGCTTCTCTGGAACATCTCTACACCGCCATTGAACGGGTTAAACCCGAAGTGGTAATTGCCGTCGGAGAAGCCGGAGGCAGACCCAATATCAGCGTAGAACGCATCGCAATCAATATTAACGATGCCCGTATTCCGGATAATGTCGGCAAACAGCCGATTGATACGCCTGTGATTACAGGTGGTTCTGCGGCTTATTTTTCTACCCTGCCCATCAAAGCCATAGTAAATGCGCTAAATGCTGCCGGCATTCCTGCAACCGTCTCTCAAACGGCAGGAACTTTCGTCTGCAACCATGTAATGTACGGTTTGCTGCATTATTTGCATCAACGTAATTTGCATCAACCTGCCTCCGTTGTACGGGGCGGTTTTATCCATGTTCCTTATTTGCCTGAACAGGCCGCCAGACACTCTGGTACAACACCCAGTATGGCGGCAGAGATGATGACGGCAGCATTGAAAATCGCCATCGAATCAACATGCAAAAATGAAAAAGATATTACCGCCACAGGCGGGGCAATAAGCTGAAAAAAGTAAGCTGAAAAAAGTAAGCTGAAAAAACTGAAAAATAGCCACTGTAACTCAGTGGCTATTTCATTTAGAAAGGTAATACTTGGTAGATATTCAGTAGCCAAATAACCACAACCGCAAAGATTGCCGCGATGATGTCATCCAGCATAATGCCGATCCCGCCTTTCACATAGCGGTCAAACCAGCGGATCGGCCACGGTTTCCACATATCAAAAATGCGGAATACCACAAAGCCAACCAAAACCCATTGCCAGTTGAGCACCGGGATCGCCATCAGTGTGATCCACATACCAATGAATTCATCCCAAACGACACAACCCGGATCGTCCACCTTCATGGCATCGGCGGCTTTCTGGCAAATTACGCAGCCAATGACGGTTCCCAACACAATCGCCAGCCAAATACCCCATGTCGGTAACTGCACCAGCAGCAGCCAGAAAGGGATCGCCGCCACGGAGCCCATGGTGCCCGGTATAATCGGCGATAAGCCACTACCAAATCCCGTCGCCAATAAATGCCACGGATTACTCATTTTTAAGTGGCGTTTTGCATCATCCATGCGTTCCCTCCGTTTGATCATTTTCTTCCTGATGCGCAATCGGCGGACAAGGTACTACCGGTTTTTTATCCGTTTTAAAATGGTCAAAGCCGTTCAGATCCAACGCAATTTCTTCGTTATGGTTAAAATAGCGGATGCCTTCTGATTCTGGCCTGATTTGCCCAATACAGCAGAAGCTCGCGCCGGCATGAGCCAATGCCATATTTAACGCGCCACGGTTAAGCTCAGGTACAGTAAAGCACAACTCATAATCTTCCCCGCCGCTCAACGCCCATTTCAACGCCTGTTCAGGGGAGACATATTGCTGCATCGCCTCCGAATAAGGTAACGCATCCAGATTGATGCGTGCCCCACATTGGCTCGCGGTCAGAATATGGTTGAGGTCAGAAATTAATCCATCCGACAGATCAATCGCGGAAGACGCCAGATTACGCAGTGCCTGCCCTTGTAAAACGCGGGGTTGCGGACGGAGATGGCGCTTAACCAGCCAGTTGTGGATCGCAGGATCTTCCACCCTCAGGCGCTCTTGCAGCAAGGCCAGTCCTGCGGCACTGTCACCCAAGGTTCCGGTGACATAAATCCAATCGCCGTTTTTCGCCCCGGCACGACGCAATGCCCTGTCGGCAGGCACCAGACCGTGTACGGTCAGCGTCAAACTCATGGGGCCTTTGGTCGTATCCCCGCCAATTAACTGCATACCGTAATAGTTCAATTGTTCAAACAGACTATCACTAAACCGTTTTAACCAATCCTCATTGACGTCAGGCAACGTTAACGCCAACGATGCCCAGGCTGGATCTGCCCCAACGGCAGCCAGATCACTGATATTGACAGCCAAGGCTTTGTAGGCCAAATCTTCCGGTGAGATATCAGGAAGGAAATGGACACCCGCAACCAGCGTATCCGTTGTTACCGCTAATTCTTGCTTATCTGCAACGGTTATCAGTGCACAATCATCACCAATCCCCAGATTGACATCACGGCGGCGGACGGGATGGCGATTGAAATAACGTGCAATGAGGTCAAATTCACCACATGCCATAATAGAATTCCAAAAAGTGACCAATGACGAGCACATGAGGCCGGAAATCCGGCCTCATGTGTAAAATCATCGAGTTATAATGGGGAACTCCTGGCAAGCAATCACTTTTTCTTGCGTGCTGCCGGGCCAGCTTTATCCAACACCCCATTCACGAATTTATGACTATCTTCAGCGCCAAACACTTTTGCCAGTTCAATGCCTTCATTAATAGCCACTTTGTAGGGAACATCATCACGAAAGCTTAGTTCAAACATTGATACGCGCAAGATGGCTTTTTCTACCTGACCTAACTCTTCGAGCTGGCGGGAAAGATAAGGCGCCATCAAGGCATCCAATTTTGTAGCATTGACTGCTACCCCGGACAGCAATTCACGGAAATAGGTGACATCAACACCGGTTACGTCCTGCTCTGACAGAAACTGCAATTCAACATCAGCGATGCTGTTTTTGGATAATTGCCATGAATAAATTGCCTGAACAGCACACTCACGAGCACGACGACGAGCAGCAGGTTTCACAAAATTCCCCTTAATTAAAACTAAAAAACTTAAGCCTTAATGGCTTTAATTACATTGATCATTTCCAATGCGGTCAAGGCTGCTTCCGCACCTTTATTACCCGCTTTAGTCCCTGCGCGTTCAATGGCCTGCTCAATATTTTCAGTGGTCAGAACACCAAATGTGACAGGAATGTCGCTGGACATGGCCACACTGGACAAGCCTGAACTGCATTCGCCGGCAACATATTCGAAGTGAGCTGTACCGCCACGGATCACCGTTCCCAAAGCGATAACCGCATCATATTTTTGCGATTCAGCCAGCGCCTTGACGGTTAATGGCAGTTCATAAGCGCCTGGCACCCATACGACGGTGATATTGTCTGTAGAAACCTGACCGATGCGTTCTAGCGCATCAATGGCCCCTTCCAGCAGGCTGTCATTAATGAAGTTGTTAAAGCGGGCAATCGCAATAGCAATGCGGGCTTCAGGAGCTGCAACAACACCTTTGATTACGTTCATAGCCTTCCTTATACCTTATTCATATCCGCAGGGGCGCGGATCTTATCACATTATTTTTCTCTGCGTCTTGGTTTATGTCCAAACTTAAATCAGGACACCTAAAGCGGTCGTAAACGCAGACGCACATCCGGGCCAATCTGTTGAACATCAAACAGAGAAAATTCAGGCGCATCCGATAATTTTTGCAATTCAGGGATATCGAACAACCCACGGGCACGGTTACCCAACACTTTAGGCGCGATATACAGGATCAATTCATCGACCAGGCCCAGCGATAATAACGCCCCGGCCAAGGCAGGGCCACATTCCGACCAGACAGAATTCACCTGACGCTTACCCAGTTGCATCATCAGCAACACTAAATCGACACCGTGGCCATGTTCCGGCAATAAAATCTGTTCGACCTGATCAGGCCATTTTTGTGGATCTTGCTGAGTACGTGCCAGCCAACATTCCCCGGTTTGCCGGATAACTTGGTGCTGTGGCGTCACACGATTTTGGCTATCCGTAATAATACGAATTGGCTGGCGGAGCAATTCTTGCGGATAAACGGCTTGTGTTTCGGCATCCAGCTCATGCCAACGAACCGTCAGAGAGGGATCATCGGCCAACACCGTTGCGCTGGAACTCAAAATGGCACTGCATTGCGCCCGTAGTTTCTGCACATCTTGGCGGGCTTGCGGTGAGGTAATCCACTTGCTTTCCCCCGATGCCAATGCAGTCCGGCCATCCAATGATGCGCCCAGTTTCAATTGCAGGTATGGGAACCCGGTCCGCATGCGTTTAAGAAATCCTTTGTTCAGGGATTCCGCCTGCTCCATCATCAAGCCATGTTCAACGGCAATGCCGGCTTGCTGTAATTTATATAAACCCCGTCCGGCAACTTGCGGATTAGGATCTTGCATCGCGACCACCACACGGCTTAAGCCCGCGGCAATCAAAGCATCAGCACAGGGCGGTGTTTTACCGTGATGGCTGCACGGTTCAAGGGTCACATAAGCGGTAGCGCCCTTGGCTTTTTCGCCTGCCATACGCAGGGCATGAACTTCGGCATGAGGCTCGCCCGCCCGTAAATGAAAACCTTCCCCAACGATCTGCTCATCCTTAACGATGACACAACCGACATTCGGGTTTGGGGATGTGGTAAAACGCCCTTGATACGCCAACTCCAGCGCGCGGGACATATAGATTTCATCAAGTGTCATAACGTTTAGTCAGTGTTTAGTCTTGTAGTCTGGCTATCTCTTCACCGAATTCGCGAACATCTTCAAAGCTGCGGTAAACAGAAGCAAAACGGATATAGGCCACTTTATCCAGTTTTTTCAGTGCATCCATGACAAAGTTGCCGATCATTTTGGCCGGAATTTCACGCTCTCCGGTTGCCCGTACCTGTGATTTAATATGGCTAATCGCGGTTTCTACATCATCAGAGCTGACAGGGCGCTTTTCCAGTGCCTTTTGCATTCCACGACGCAATTTCTCTTCGTCGAAAGGCTCCCGAATATCATCACTCTTAATGACGCGCGGCATCACCAGTTCGGCAACTTCAAACGTCGTGAAGCGCTCATGACATTCCAGGCACTGACGGCGACGGCGCACTTGTGAGCCATCCCCAACCAAACGGGAATCAATAACTTTAGTATCAACGGCTGCGCAAAATGGGCAATGCATATCGTTTCCTGACAGTTAACCGATGGGGTAACAGTGTACCTTGAAGTGATGATGAAAAACACCCTGTCAGTAAGTACTCACAGGGTGTTTATGCAATATCAGCGCGCGATCATGCAAAATGATCCACAAGACCTCAAGGAAGAATGGAGGGCTGATCTGCCCCTTCTTTCTCCACTTTCTGCTGGATCAAATGCTCACGTTTCATCCCCAACTTCAACGCCAGTGCAGAAGCAACATAGATGGAAGAGATGGTACCGATAGAAACACCGATTAACATCACCAGTGAGAAGCCTTTCAGCATTTCGCCACCGAAAATGTACAGCATCAATACCACCAACAAGGTGGTGGCGGAAGTCATAATCGTGCGGCTCAAAGTTTGAGTCAGGGAGATGTTGGTGATTTCATACGACGTACCACGGCGGATCTTGCGGAAGTTCTCACGGATACGATCCGACACCACAATGCTGTCATTCAATGAGTAGCCGATTACGGACATCAATGACGCAACGATAGTCAGGTCAATTTCGATGTGGAACACCGACAGAATACCCAGCGTAATCACCACGTCATGTGCCAGTGCAATCACTGCCCCCAATGCCAGACGCCATTCAAAGCGGAAACCGACATAAATCAGGATACAGATCAAGGCCACCAGCAATGCCATCGCGCCGGTTTGTGCCAGTTCGTTCCCGACACTAGGGCCGACGAATTCCACCCGTTTAACCGTGGCTTCTTTATCGATATCTTGGTTGATGACCGAGATAATCTTATTGCCAAGTTCTTGCCCGGCATTCCCTTCCACCGGTGGCATACGCACCATCACATCCCGGCTGCTGCCGAAATTTTGCAATAGTGGGTCAGCAAAGCCATTCTGGTTCAGGCTCGCCCGCATCTTGTCCAGATCCGCGGGTTGACTCAGCTTCACTTCAATGACCGTACCACCGGTAAAATCAAGCCCCCAGTTAAACCCACGTGCGCCGATCATCATGATGGAAGCGACCAACAGCAGGAACGAAATCCCAAAGGCAACGTTGTCCCAGCGCATAAAGTCGATAACTTTACGCCCATAGTTTAATTGTTCAACAGTATAATCCTGTGCCACAACGTGCTCCTTAAATTGACAACTTATTGACACGCTTGCCACCGTACAGCATGTTCACGATTGCACGTGTTCCCACAATAGCAGTGAACATCGACGTCGCCACACCAATAGCGGTAGTGATCGCAAAGCCCTTGATAGAGCCAGTCCCCACGGCATACAAAATGATGGCTGTAATCAACGTCGTCAGGTTTGCATCGATGATACTGGAAAACGCCCCGCGATAACCTTCATGAATGGCCTGCTGGACTGAACGGCCATTGCGCAATTCTTCTTTGATACGTTCGTTGATCAATACGTTGGCATCCACGGCGACGGCAAGAGTCAGGACGATACCGGCAATCCCCGGCATGGTCAGCGTTGCGCCCGGCAACAGGGACATAATACCAACAATCAGTACCAGGTTAGCCAATAACGCAGAGCTCGCAATCAGGCCAAACTTGCGGTAGTAAATCACCATAAATACGACAGAAGCAATCAGCCCCCACAGACACGCTTCAAGGCCCTGCTCAATATTTTGCAAGCCCAGCGTTGGCCCAATGGTACGCTCTTCCACAATCTGGATCGGTGCGATCAACGCCCCCGCACGCAGTAACAGCGACAACTGACGCGCTTCCGCCGGATTGCTGATGCCTGTAATGCGGAAACTGTTACCCAAGCGGGACTGAATGGTGGCGATGTTGATCACTTCTTCTTGCTTCACCAAGACCGCACGACCATTGGCATCTTTCTTGCCGCTGTCCTTGTATTCCACAAACAGCGTTGCCATGGGTTTATGCAGATTATCTTTGGTGAAATTAGACATCGCGGTGCCACCCGCACTATCCAGCGAAATATTCACCTGCGGATAGCCGTTCTCATCCGTGCTGGAAGTCGAATCGGTAATATGGTCACCCGTCAGGATAACACGCTTGTACAGCACAACCGGGCTGCCATCACGGGTATCTTTTACTTCTGAATCAGCCGGAATACGGCCATATTGAATGACGTTCTGGTCAACATTGTTATTAACCAGACGGAATTCCAGTGTTGCGGTTGCCCCCAGGATCTCTTTCGCACGGGCAGTATCCTGAATACCGGGCAGTTCAACCACGATACGGTCGGCACCTTGACGTTGAACCAGAGGTTCCGCCACCCCCAATTGGTTGACACGGTTACGCAAGATAGTGATGTTCTGCTGTACCGCATAAGTACGCGCCTCACGCAGACGTTCATCACTCATCACCACTTTCAGCGTGCTTTCTGCTCCGGTGGAGAACACTAAGTCACGGTGGCGGGGTTCAAGATAGCTTTCCGCTTTAGAACGGGCATCGTTATCACGGAAACGGATTTCGACGCCATAATTATCCGTTTTGCGGATCGTAGAATAAGGAATGCCTTGATCACGCAATTCAGAACGCAAGCCATCGATATTCTGTTCCTGCAATTTGCCCAGCGCAGTTTCCATATCCACTTCCATCAAGAAGTGAACACCACCCCGCAGGTCAAGCCCCAGTTTCATCGGTTCAGCACCAACGGCGCTTAACCAAACAGGCGTTGCCGGTGCGAGGTTCAATGCCACGACATACTGTTCACCCAGTGCAGAGACCAGTGCTTCACGCGCACGGAGTTGCACATCGGTGCTACTGAAACGAGCAAGGATTGCACCATTTTCCAATGCAATGGACTTGCTCTTAATGTGATCTTTTTCTAAAACATTACGGACTTGGTCCAGCGTTTTTTCACTGGCGGCGATACCTCGCGCGCCAGTGATTTGTACAGCCGGATCCTCACCATAAAGGTTGGGAAGTGCATAAAGCAAACCGATGAGGATCGCAGCGATCAGCATCAGATACTTCCACAAAGGATAACGGTTCAACACGGCAGTTCCCTTCGGGAAAATCGGAAAATTAAATAGCCTTCATTGTACCTTTCGGCAAAACGGCGGCGACGAAGTCACGTTTGACGGTTATTTCTGTGGTCTCATTCAGTGCAATAACAACATAGCCGGTGTCAGACACTTTAGTGACTCGACCAACCAAACCACCCGAAGTCAGCACTTCATCTCCCTTGGAGATGGAGTCCATCAGTTTCTTATGTTCTTTGGTACGTTTTTGTTGTGGACGCAGGATCATGAAATAGAAAATCAAACCGAAAACAACCAGCATGATAATCAGAGAATATGGGTTCCCCTGAGCTTGCGCTGGTGCACCAGCGGCTGCCGCAGCTTCAGAAATAAAAAAACTCATCAAATTTCCCTCATTGTTATCGAAAATGTGACTGTCGAAATATTGCGATTGAAAATCGACAGTGGCTCGATCAAAAACCAGCCCAATATGCTACACATATTGAGACTGATTAGTCACGATAAATTATATATTTAACGGCGGAACGGGTTTACCGATCTGCTGATAAAACGTTTCGACAAACGGTTCCAGTTTGCCTTCTTCAATGGCTTGGCGAATGCCAGCCATTAAACGCTGATAATACCTTAAATTATGTATCGTATTCAGCCTTGCACCAAGAATTTCGTTACAGCGATCAAGGTGATGGAGGTATGCCCGGCTATAATTGCGACAAGTATAGCAATCACAATGCTCATCCAACGGAGAAGTGTCTTCTTTATGTTTGGCATTGCGGATTTTGATCACCCCTTCGGTCACAAACAGGTGACCATTGCGGGCATTACGTGTTGGCATCACGCAGTCAAACATATCGATACCACGACGAACCCCTTCAACCAAATCCTCTGGCTTACCAACGCCCATCAAATAGCGAGGCTTATCCTGTGGGATCTGAGGGCAAACATGTTCCAGAATACGGTGCATATCTTCTTTAGGTTCACCGACCGCAAGCCCTCCTACAGCGTAGCCATCAAAGCCGATTTCCACCAACCCTTTTATGGAAACATCACGCAGGTCTTCATAAACACTACCTTGAATAATACCAAACAAGGCATTTTTATTACCCAACTCATCAAAACGTTGGCGACTACGGGCAGCCCAGCGCAATGACATTTCCATCGAACGTTTCGCGTAATCCCAGTCCGCGGGATAGGGCGTACATTCATCAAAAATCATGACAATATCGGAACCCAAGTCATACTGGATTTCCATGGATTTTTCCGGGCTGAGAAACACCGGCGTTCCATTGATAGGGTTACGGAAGTGAACTCCCTCTTCCTTGATTTTACGCATGGCACCGAGGCTAAAAACCTGAAAACCGCCAGAGTCAGTCAAAATAGGGCCTTGCCACTGCATAAAATCATGCAGGTCACCATGCAATTTCATGATTTCCTGCCCCGGACGCAACCAAAGGTGGAAAGTATTCCCTAACAGGATCTGCGCTCCGGTTTCTTTCACCTCTTCCGGTGTCATGCCTTTTACCGTGCCGTAAGTTCCCACAGGCATAAATGCCGGTGTTTCCACAACACCACGATCAAAAACCAAGCGGCCACGACGGGCATTGCCATCCGTCTTTTGTAACTCAAATTTCACTTAACCTCCAGACATCAGAAAAACAGTCCGATGCGATGTTTAGATGCCATTCAAATCAGCGGAGCTGAAATGAAAAATATTCTGATTTTAAACTCTTTTATTTCAAAGTAATTAATTTATTTGGATACCATCTCTTTTGCTGCCATTCTATTGCGATTGATAAACATGGCATCACCATAACTGAAAAAGCGATATTTTTCTGCTACCGCTTCTTTGTAGGCACTCATGGTATTTTGATAACCGGCAAACGCAGAAACCAGCATGATCAGTGTGGATTCGGGCAAATGGAAATTGGTGATCAGTGCATCGACAACCTGATATTCAAATCCAGGATAGATAAAGATCTGAGTATCACCAAAAAATGGCGCAATAATCCCATCCTGACAAGCTCTCGCGGCACTTTCCAGTGAACGGACGGAGGTTGTTCCTACAGCAACAACGTTATTACCACGTGCCTTACACGCCAGTATCGCATCCACGACCTCCTGTGGCACTTCCGCATATTCGGCGTGCATCACGTGATCTTCAATCGTCTCCACCCGCACAGGCTGGAAAGTCCCGGCACCAACATGCAGGGTGACAAAGGCCATCTCGACGCCTTTTTCACGCAGGGCAGCCAAAAGTGGCTCATCAAAATGCAATCCGGCAGTTGGAGCCGCCACCGCTCCTGGACGTTCACTATAGACAGTCTGATACAATTCACGATCCGCATCTTCATCAGGGCGAGCGATATATGGAGGCAGTGGCATGTGACCGATCTGATCCAAAATGGTCAAGACATCACGCTCATCATCAAAACGGATTTCAAACAAAGTATCGTGACGCGCCAGCATCGTTGCCTTAATGCTTCGAGCCTCACCAAGAGCATCTTCACCAAGAACATCACCACCAAGAATCAGTTCAGTCCCTTCTTTTGGTGCCTTGGACGCACGAATGTGAGCAAGTACTCGCTTATCATCCAGCATCCTTTCGACTAAAACTTCCAACTTTCCCCCCGTCGCTTTGCGGCCAAACAGACGCGCAGGAATGACGCGGGTATTATTGAAAACCAACAGATCACCGGCTTCCAGCTTATCCAGCACATCAGTAAAAATACCGTGCGACAGCTTGCCTGTTTCACCATCAAGGGAAAGCAAGCGACAAGCACTTCGTTGCGGCTGGGGATAGTGAGCAATCAGCTCTTCTGGCAGTTCAAATGTAAAATCAGCGACACGCATTTTATCTGTATCAATTAAAAAAACAGGCGGACTAGTCTAGTGCTGCAAACGCCAGGGTGCAACCAAAGAAGCGCTTGGTTTAACTACTTACGGAATACTCTTTTACGGTATACTCTCACCATGAATTTTCTTGCACACCTTCATTTAGCGGCATTAGCGGAAAGCTCCTTATTGGGAAATTTGATGGCGGATTTCGTTCGGGGTTCCCCGGAAGGCGCATTCAGTCCTGATATTGTGGCGGGTATCCGGATGCATCGTCGGGTAGACAGCCTGACAGACCAGCATCCGCTTGTCACACAGGCACGCAAATTATTCCGTGACGAATATCGGCGCGTTGCCCCCATTACTCTTGATATTGTCTGGGATCACTTTCTTTCCCTTCATTGGGACAAATTTGAAAAAAATTACTCGCTACCTGAGTTTGTCAATTTTGCCCGCAACAATATAGAACCTCATCTCGCCTCAACCCCGAAAAAATTTCAAGCATTGAACAACACCCTTTGGTCACAGAACTTGCTTATCCGTTATGCTGATATGTCATGTATCGCCAATGTGTTGCAAAACATGGCACGCCAGCGGCCGAAATTATCCGCACTGGCCGGATCGTATCAGGATATCGAAAATCATTACCTTGATTTTGAAACGCTATTTTGCCAGTTCTACCCAGAGATGATGGCATTAGCGTCAAATAAGCGTCTGCTTGGATAGGACTTGAACTTTTTATAAATAGCTTTATCTTAATGTAGTCTAAAAGGAATTAAAAACAGCCTATTGATAGGTAAAACCTATTATATCAATTGGTATTTTATCCTTTATTGCTATACCCTAATTCCTTATGCTGTAACCCGTTTTTACATCACACCTTTTAAAATCACAGGAGTCAATTATGGTTTTAGTCACCCGCCAAGCCCCTGACTTTACAGCGACTGCCGTTCTCGGTAACGGTGAAATAGTTAATAACTTCAACCTGAAAAAACACCTGAATGGCCGCCCTGCTGTTCTTTTCTTCTGGCCAATGGATTTCACTTTCGTCTGCCCTTCTGAGCTGATTGCTTTCGATCATCGCTATGAAGAATTCCAGAAACGTGGTGTTGAAGTTGTTGGTGTCTCCTTCGACTCTGAATTCGTTCACAATGCATGGCGTAAGACCCCAATCAACGCAGGTGGCATCGGCGAAGTCAAATATCCAATGGTTGCTGATATCAAACGTGACATCATGAAAGCCTACGGTATTGAGCACCCAGAAGCTGGCGTTGCTCTGCGTGGTTCTTTCCTGATCGACAAAAACGGTGTTGTCCGTCATCAAGTGGTTAACGATCTGCCACTGGGTCGTAACATTGATGAAATGTTGCGTATGGTTGACGCGCTGCAATTCCATGAAGAGCACGGCGAAGTTTGTCCTGCACAATGGGCGAAAGGTCAAGAAGGCATGGGCGCTTCACCTGAGGGCGTTGCAAAATACCTGACCAAAAACGCTGACAAACTGTAATATCCATCAAGATTCAATCAGTCCGTTATATTCGAACTATCCAAAACCAGCCGTCCCATCGGCTGGTTTTTTTATTTCCCAAAATCCCGCTCTTTAGATAAGGTGTGTTAATCATTAGAAACAAAAAAAACACAAACACCCAAATCCATTAACAATCAGCCATCAAAATTGGCTTATGTCAGGAGAACAATACATGTTCAAAGCATGGAAAATTCCACTTATTGCTGTCTCCCTACTGATTTCCACTCCACTTTATTCTGCCACTGAGCCTGCTGTTGAAGCCAAACAAGGCATGGTTGTCAGTGCACAACGTCTTGCTTCACAGGCTGGCATCGATATTCTCAAAATGGGCGGGAACGCCATTGATGCCGCTGTCGCCGTTGGCTATGCCCAAGCCGTGGTGAATCCCTGCTGCGGCAATATTGGCGGTGGTGGTTTTATGACTATCCATCTCGCCAATGGCAAAGATACTTTCATTAATTTCCGTGAAACAGCCCCTGCCGCCGCCAGCGCTGATATGTATCTGGATAAAGACGGAAACGTTATCAAAGGCGCCAGCCTGTATGGTTATAACGCGATTGCTGTACCGGGTACCGTCATGGGGTTTGAAGAGGCATTGAAAAAGTACGGCACATTGTCCCGCGAACAAGTCATGGCACCCGCGATCAAACTGGCGCGTGAAGGCTATATTCTGACCCGTGGCGATACCGATGTTCTGGACACCACGGTTAAGCGCATCGCCCAAGACCCGGAAGCGGCCCGTATTTTCCTGCGCAAGGATGGTACGCCATTTGAACCGGGGGACAGACTGATCCAAACCGATTTGGCTAATACGCTGGAAATGATTGCTAAACAGGGGCCTGAGGCTTTTTACCACGGCAAAATTCCCCAATTAGTTGAAGAGGCCTCAAAAAAATCAGGAGGAATGATTACCGCAGCGGATTTTGCCAATTACCACGTCACAGAAACAGCCCCCGTCACCTGTAGTTACCGAGGCTACAAGTTTATCTCTTCTCCGCCTCCCAGCTCTGGCGGCGTGACATTATGCGAAATATTAAACATCGTTGAAGGCTACGATCTTAAATCTATGGGATACAACTCTGCTGCCTATATTCATACATTGACAGAAGCCATGCGTCACGCCTACATGGATAGAAATACCTATCTGGGCGATCCAGCCTTTATCAACAACCCGCTTGACCGACTGTTGAGTAAAAGCTATGCCGCATCGCTCAGAAAAGAGATTCAGCCCAACAAAGCCACTCCATCCGTGAATATCCAGCCAGGTATTGGCCCCCATGAAAAACCCGAAACCACCCATTATTCCGTGGTCGATAAAGCAGGCAACGCGGTATCAACGACTTACACCATCAATGGCCGTTTTGGTGCTGTCGTGATTGCACCGGGAACAGGCTTTTTCCTTAACGATGAAATGGATGATTTCACCACTAAAGTTGGTGAGAAAAATCTGTACGGACTCGTCCAAGGTGCCACCAATGCCATTGCACCTGGTAAGCGCCCACTATCATCAATGAGCCCGACACTGGTGACCAAAGATAACAAGATCTTTCTGGTCTTAGGCTCTCCGGGAGGTTCGCGCATTATCTCCATCACGCTACAAGCTGCCCTGAATATCATCGAATTCAACATGCCGCCACAAGAAGCCGTCAATAGCCCACGCTTCCACCATCAATGGCTGCCTGATGAGGTTTATTATGAGCAACGTGGTCTGTCGAAAGATACCCTGAATTTACTGGCAAAAATGGGCTACAAAATGGTGGAACAGACACCGTGGGGAGCAACAGAGTTAATTATGATTGGATTGCCGGGTGCTGCGGGTGTGACTCACGTTTCATCAGGCAATGATTCCGCCGTATCAGGCATTGTCCGTGAAGGCTATATCTACGGCTCCAATGATGCACGGCGACCTGCCGGTGCCGCGATTGGTTATTAAATGGCTAACGGGCGGTTTGATGGATAAACCGCCCGTTTAACGTTATCAAATCAGCCCGTGGACCAGAATCACGCCAATACATAAAGGTCCGACATATCGCCAGATAAACAGTAAACACTGGCGATTCCGCGATAACATATTATCCGGGATAAGCGCATTGACCTTACGTGACCAACCAAATACGAGGCAAATGATAATCCCGAATAATGGCATCAGGACGTTGGAAGTAATAAAGTCCAGCATGTCGAAGATGGTTTTTCCACCTAATGTAACGTGACTCAGGGGACCAAAAGATAAGGAAACCGGGATACCCATTAACATAATCGATGCCGTGACGATTAAGCTTGCTTTACGGCGCTGCCAGTGAAAACGTGCCTGAACATAAGCAACAATGTGCTCAAGTAATGAAATGGCTGAGGTCAGTGCGGCCATTAATAACAATAAAAAGAAAATGACGGCTAAAATTGAGCCACCGGGAAGCGTGGCGAAATAAATTGGCATCGTCATAAACGTTAATCCGGGACCTGCATTGGGTTCTAAGCCAGCAGCGGCCAAAGCAGGAAAAATCATCAGGCCAGCCAATATACAGACCAAACTGGAGAGGACGACAACCCAGATACTCGATTTACCAATGCCTTTGTTATTCGGCAAATAAGAACTGTACGTAATGTGGATACCCAAGCCGATAGACAATGAAAAAAATGCCAACCCTAATGCATCTAACACACCTTTTCCGGTCAGGCTATTGAAGTCTGGATATAAAAATAATTTCAGCCCTTCTGATGAACCCGGCAAACGGATGCCGACAATGATTAACACAATCATGATAAAGAACAGCAGTGGCATCATGATCTTCACTGATTTTTCCAGACCTTTTTGCACACCCGATAAGACCACGAAACAGGTTAGCCCTGAAAATGCCAGATGGGCGATTATCGGCCACCACGGATTGCTGATGAAATTGGTAAAAATAGAGGTCAGTTGAGAAATGTCGGTAATATTCAACTTTCCCGTACCCGCCATCACCGTGTAACCAATAGTCCAACCACCGACAACACTGTAGAAGCTATAGATACACCATGAACTGAATACACCGACAAAGCCAACCCATCCCCAGTGTTTACCCAGTAATTTCTTAAAGGCATTAACGGACACTTCACTCGTACCGCTTCCCAGCATATTTTCGGCTAATAGCACCGCCAGCCCGATCACAAAGCTGAACAATAAAAATACAATCAGAAATGCGCCGCCACCATTGGTTGCTGAAACATACGAAAATTTCCAGATGGCTCCAATGCCAACAGCAGATCCGGTTGCTGCTAATATGTGCCCCAAACGGGATGTCCATTGTTGACTCATGCTAACCCCCGAATGGATACAGTGTCAGCACAGGTAATATCTTTAGATGATAAACGGTATGTCATAATAATTATTAACTTATTGTTATAGATATAATTACACATTTAATAATGACCATTAAAACCATTTCAGCTTCCACGGGGGAAACTGGATGCTGATTTAACAGTCAGTGATAAGCATCATATTTACTGATACTGGTTTACTAATACTTACAAGAGACAGAGTGCTACTTTTCTTCATGCTGCATTTCATACTTTGGGAGCTTGACGCTTCCCGCAACACGGTCATAAATAGCGCATACAACGACAGCCAGCAAAGTAGGCAATAACCACGCCAGACCTTGATCCGCCAATGGCAAATGCTGCGCCCACTCAGGCAGTAAATGAGACAGGTACTCAGATGCCTTGACGCCATCCAAAATCCCAAACAGCAAGCTGACAGACATGGCCGGAGCCAGAATGCGTGTGGAGTTATGCCACCAGCGGATGGTAAAGCTCAATAATATCAGCGCGATACAAGGTGGATAAATTGCGGTCAAGACTGGAATTGAAAACTTAATCAAGTGACTTAAGCCCACATTAGAAACCAGCATAGAGAATGTGCCTAACAGCAATACCAGAGTACGGTAGGACAACGGCAAATAACGGCTGAAAAACTCAGCGCAAGCGCAAGTCAAACCGACAGCCGTCACCATACAAGCCACGAAAATCAGTACCGCCAGGAAGAAGCTGCCGTAGTTACCAAAAATATTTTGGACATAGGCGTGCAAAATCACAGCACCATTTTCTGCGGTAGGCACTAATGTGCCGCTGCCTTCCCCTAGCTTGAACAAAGAGAGGTACACCAGTGTCAAGCCAAGACCCGCAATCAAGCCAGCCCACATCGCATAACGGGTCAACAGGGAGGAAGATTCAACCCCTCTGGAACGCGCGGCATTCACAATCACAATACCGAATACCATTGCGGCCAAGGTATCCATGGTCAGATAGCCATTAACAAAACCGTTTGAGAACGGAATTTCCCGATAAGTTTCAATGGCAGGAACGGGACCGCCAGCCGGCCACAGTACCGCCGCAATCCCCAAAATGGCCAGTGCCAAAATTTTGACCGGAGCCAATATACGGCCGACGCTATCCAGCAGTTTGCCCGGATATAATGAAATTAGCATCACGAGTGCAAAATAGAGCACGCTATAGATGAATAGCGGAAGTTCACCCGTTCCGACAAGGGGTGCAATACCCACTTCAAAAGAAACCGTTGCCGTTCTGGGCGTCGCAAACAGCGGGCCGACCGCCAGATAGCAGATCGTTGCCAGAACCAAACCCGCCACTTTTCCAATCGGTGCACTGAGAGTATCAATACCCCCGCCCACTTTGGCCAAAGCAATGACAGTGATAACCGGCAAGCCAACAGCGGTTAGCAAAAAGCCGGCTGCTGAGATCCAAACATGCTCTCCGGCCTGCAAGCCAACCATAGGCGGAAAAATAATATTTCCCGCACCAACAAACAAGGCAAAGGTCATAAAGCCTAATGCCCAAATATCCTTAGATGATAAACGGTATGCCATAATGATTGTTAATGTGTTATTACCAAAAGAAATGCCTCTGCGACAGATAGTCACTATCGCAAGCACTAGAATTTTCACTGGCGAGACTGGATTCTGATTTCATGGTCAGTGATCGACCTAATATTCACTGATAATCGTAAGATACAGAATGATAGTGGTAATTACAGCTATAATCGCCAATAACTGCCCCCAAGTAAAACTTTTATAGCGTCAAAAGGCAAGCGACAAACCCAAAACCAGAACAATATACCAAACTACTTTTTAAAATCAGTGATTATTGTTATCTATCATTGAATACACACTATATGATTTGTACGTTTTTCGTCCTTGCTGATTAATAACTCATTTTTTGTCCGTATTTTTTGTCCATATTGTTACCATTTAATTCCATTGAACTTATTATTTTTTCACAAAACTATTTTTGTCAGGGAATTTTAGCAGGGACAATAAGCCGGGATGCCAATAGAAAGCTAAAAACAGATCCCTTCCCTACAGTGCTCGAAATATCGAGATGAGTATTGTAGTGATGCAGTGCGTGTTTCACTATCGCCAACCCTAACCCATTGCCGCCCGTCTGACGCGAACGGGCCCGATCGACGCGATAAAAACGTTCTGTCAGGCGAGGTAAATGTTCTACACCAATCCCACCGCCACTGTCTTTCACTTTGAACTGTGCACCCTGGGAAACATTTCGCCAACTCACCTCAATCCGTGTTCCCGGAGGCGTATGCCTAACAGCGTTATAGACCAGGTTGGACATTGCACTGCGCAGTTGTTCTTCATTACCAAAAACCTTTAGCTTTTCATCAACATCAAACACAATATCATACTGTTCACTTCCCAAGGCCAACGCTTCCCGCTGCAATATTTTTAATAGATTGGGAACATTCACAATTTCACTCATGTCCACTTGTGACCCCCCCTCAATTTTGGAAAGGTGCAGCAATTGCTGAACCAAACCATCCATTCTTTGTATTTGTTCCTGCATCGTGCCGATGACTTTCTGATGCACCTTATTACCAACCATCTGATCTTCCATCATTTCCAGATAACCTTGCAGTACAGTCAGGGGGGTTTTCAGTTCATGGCTCACATTGGCAAAAAAATCTCGCCGGGCATTTTCCAACTGTCGTTTTTGAGTCACATCGCGCACAACCATCAATAATTGTGTCTCAAAATAAGGCATAATGCGGAATTCCATCATATTGCCATTATTCAACTCGATGGACAGAGGGCGGGAAAAATCATTTGCGGTGATATAACGGCTAAAATCAGGATAGCGCAGCAGGTTGAAGATATGCTGGCCATTATCCTCAGGCCAGCGAAACCCAAGTAAATGTTGTGCCAGACGATTACACCAAAAAATATTGCCTTCCTGAGTCATCATCACAACGGCATCCGGCAGTGACTCAGCACCACTACGAAAACGCTTGATCAATAATGTGAGTTCACGACGCCGTTTGCGATTGCGTTGCTGCATCTGGTAAATGCCATAAAAGATAGGTTCCCAGCCGCCACGACTGGCTGGTGGTAACATCCTGCGATCCAGCCACAACCAATCAGATAATTTCAGCAAATTGTAGCCATGCCATACCAATGCCAGAAATAACGCGATAACCAGCAGCCATGCCAAGTGACCAATAAAGAGAGACAAAAAGAGAGCGGGCAAGCAAAAAAGCACAATACCCCATGCCAACTTTTTCCAAGATAAACGCTCAAGCACGCGACTTTACTCCCATCAATACACAGTCAATAGCGGGTAGAAAAGCGATATCCTGTACCACGCACAGTCTGTACCATCTTATCGTGCTCCCCTGTCTCCAGCGCCTTGCGCAAGCGTCGAATATGGACATCAACCGTGCGATCTTCCACATAAACATTGGTTCCCCACACATAGTCAAGTAATTGCTCACGGCTATAAACCCGCTCAGGATGAGTCATAAAAAAGTGGAGAAGTTTGAATTCAGTTGGCCCCATTTCCAAATCCTGTCCATGACTGGAAACACGGTGGGAAGAAGGTTCCAGAATCAATCCATCCATATCAATAACGTCTTCCGCTTCCATTGGTGAAATGCGACGCAGAACCGCCTTGACACGGGCAATCAATTCCTTGGGCGAGAAAGGCTTCGTTATATAATCATCAGCACCGACATCTAAACCACGTACCCGATCTTCTTCTTCTGTCCGAGCCGTGACCATAATGACGGGGATCGCCTTGGTGTTATTATCCCGCTTCATTTGCCGGATAAGTTGTATCCCCGAACCCCCAGGAAGCATCCAATCCAATAAGACCAAATCAGGATAAGGTTCAGACAGACGCCTTATTGCCGTATCGTAATCTTCGACTTCAATGGCCTGATAACCGTTTTGCTCCAGTGCAAAACAAACCATTTCACGAATCGGTACTTCATCTTCAACGACCAAAATACGTTTAACCATGGTTAATCCTGCTAATATCATTAAGGTCAGCGATTTTCACCGTAAAATATTATGAGTCAATTTTATGACACTTTTATGAACCCTTATATTCCTCAATCAGTAAAAGACAAACTGGCTCCCAGAGAAAATCTTGCACCGTTGTTATATTTCATTTTGGATGCGAAGCAGCTCGAAAATTCAGTAAAGAATGTCGAATTGCACAGGACATCCCTCTCTCTGCCATTATAATTAGCGCCTGTCACAACGGATAAGAAAAACACTCAGGCAACGGCGGGGAACTCATGCGAATCATTCACACATCTGACTGGCATCTTGGCCAATACTTCTTTACGAAAAGCCGCGCCGCGGAGCATAAGCACTTTTTGCAGTGGCTGATTAAAAAAATCGTCCAGCATCAAGTGGATGCCTTGATTATTGCCGGTGATATCTTTGATACCGGTTCCCCGCCCAGCTATGCGCGTGAGCTTTATAACAAATTCATTGTGGCGCTACAGCCCACAGGCTGCCAACTTGTCATTCTTGGGGGAAACCATGATTCCGTTGCCACACTCAACGAAGCAAAATCCCTCCTCTCTTACCTGAATACCACGGTGATTGCCAATGCTGAAACCGAAGATATCGCACAACAGATAAAGATCCTGCATAACAGAGAAGGCAATGCCGGGGCGATCCTCTGCGCCATTCCCTATCTGCGCCCACGGGATATCTTAACCAGCCAGCCGGGGCAATCCGGCGTACAAAAACAGCAGGCATTACAGGATGCCATCAGCGAACACTATCACAGGCTCTATCAGCAAGCCTGTACATTACGAGAACAACTTGGTCAGCCATTACCGATTATTGCCACCGGTCACCTCACCACAGTAGGGGCTTCCACAACAGATTCCGTTCGCGATATTTACATCGGCACATTAGATGCCTTCCCTGCTCAGGCATTTCCTCCCGCTGACTATATCGCACTGGGGCATATCCACCGCCCGCAAGTTATCGGTAAATCAGAGCATATCCGCTACAGCGGTTCCCCTATTCCACTCAGTTTTGATGAAGTGGAACAGGAGAAAAGTGTCTGCCTGGTGGATTTTAAATCAGGCAAACTCGATAGCATCACACTGTTAACAATCCCGCATTATCAGCCGATGCAGCTTATTCGTGGTAATTTGCAGCAAATCGAAGCGCAGTTACAAACATTTAAGGAATATCAGGGAGAACGCCCTGTTTGGCTGGACATTGAAGTCGCAACCCAAGATTATCTGCACGATATCCAGAAACGCGTTCAGACCTTAAGTGAAGGATTGCCCGTTGAGATCATCCTGTTACGCCGCAGTAAAAGCGCCCGCCAACTGTCACTGTCTGAACAAAATAACGAAACCCTTGCCGAATTAAGTGTCAATGAGGTCTTCGAGCGTCGTTTGGCGCTGGCAGAAATAGGCGATATTGCTCAGAAACAACGCCTGACCACCCTGTTTAAACAAACGCTGGACGATATTTCTCAGCAATAACCTAAAGAGAACGCACCATGAAAATTCTTAGCTTACGGCTGAAAAATATCAATTCATTGCAAGGCGAATGGAAAATTGACTTTACGGCAGAACCTTTTGCCAGCAATGGATTATTTGCCATTACCGGCCCAACAGGGGCAGGAAAAACCTCCTTACTGGATGCCATTTGCCTCGCCCTTTATCATGAAACACCAAGGCTCAACACCATTTCTGCTTCTCAAAATGAATTAATGACCCGCCATACCGCCGAATGCCTTGCGGAAGTAGAATTTGAAGTCAAAGGCGTCGCTTATCGGGCATTTTGGAGCCAGCGCCGCGCCCGCAATCAGGCAAATGGCAAGCTCCAAGCACCAAAAGGAGAATTGGCCCTCAAAAAAGAGGGAAAAATCTTGGCGGATAAGATCCCTGAGAAAAAAGAAAAAATTGCCGAAATAACCGGGCTGGATTTTAGCCGTTTTACCAAATCCATGCTGTTGTCACAGGGGAATTTTGCTGCATTTTTAAATGCAAAGGATACCGATCGGGCAGATCTACTGGAAGAGCTAACCGGCACAGAAATTTACGGCATTCTGTCCCAGGAAATTTACCAACGCCATAAAGAGGCACACTCTGAACTGAATATCCATCAGGCCAAAGCCTCTTCCATTGAATTACTCACGCCAGAACAGCAACACGCATATCAAAACCAACAACAACAGCTTGTGGCTGAAGAAAACCAACTCAGCCAACAAATAAAGGCATTGCAAACGGCCGAACAGTGGCTGTTTCGGCGAGATGAGCTCCAGCAATCACGGGCAAGCAATGCTTCACTTTTACAACAGACTGAGCACGCCATTCAAGAAGCCCAACCTCAATTACAACAACTTGCCGCCAGCGAACCGGCAGAGAAAATCCGTCCATTATGGGATGCACAAAACCGGGCACACCATGAAAAACAGTGGCTCACGGAACAACGCACAAAAATAGAGCATGAACACCAACAACAACTGGCAATGCTGCAACCTGCCGAACAGCAATTGGCACAACAGGAAAAAATACGGGAAGAGCACCAACAGTATCAATATCAGCAAGAAAAGCTCATCTCAGAGCAAATTATACCGCTCGATCATAAAATTGATGTTCAATCCAAAGAAATGATGAAACTCGAAAAAGAGATTGCCGGGCAAGACCGCGATCTCACAGAGATTTCATCCCAATACCAAGCCACACAGAATCAAATAACGGCTTTAAATAATGAACAAAAGGCGTTGGCATCTTACGATGAGCAGCATCCTTATTACCGCAATCTGGACAGCAAACTACCTGAATGGAAACAGCTATTCACTCGCCAGCAAGAGCGGCAAGAGAAAATAGACCAGCTCACCCAAAGTACCCAACAAATTACCTCGGAGCTGACCCGTACAACGGACTATCTACATACACTGCATGCAGAATTGGCTAACCAACAAGCACAGAGCCAACTACTGAGCAATAACCTTGCCGCAGCGGAAAACCAACTCACAACATTGCAGCACAAACACCCGCCGGAACAGTTACAGAAAAATTTAGAGAATTATCAGAAACAACTGGCATCACAAAACCAACTGGCGATCTTACTTCCACAGATCCAGCAGTTACAAACGACGATCTCGGCCGATCAAAGCCAATTGACACAATCCCAAGCATTGGTCAAAGCCTTGCCTGATCAGATCGCCATCCTCAATCAACAGTGGGCAGACAAGCAACAACATTATGACGATCTCAGCCACCGAATTCGCCTGGAACAACGGATAGTCAGTCTGGAAAAAGAACGAGCACAATTAAAACAAGGTGAATCTTGCCCGCTTTGCGGTTCAACGCATCATCCTTTAATCAGCGAATACCTGAATATTGCCCTGCCGCATTCAGAAGAGCGCTTGAAAATCCTGCGCCAACAGCTTGATCAACTTCAAGAAAATCGCACAACCCTACAGCAAAAACAGCAACATCAACAGCAGCACGGCGAACAATTGCAGCAAAACATTGCCCAATGCAATGCTAAATTAGCGGAATGGGTGAAACAGTGGCAACACCATTGCCAGCAGTTGCAGGTGACAGAATTACCCATAGATGCAGAGGCGGTTAATCATTTTATCAGCCAGCGACAATCGGCTTATCACCAACATCAAATGCAACAGGAAGCCCTGTTACAGGCAGAAAAAGACCATCAGGCAGCCGAAAAAGCATTGGCTGCCAACCGAGAGCAATATCAGGCATGTGAAAAGCGTATTGAACTGGAAAAGTTCAAACAGGATTCAGCCGAAAAACAACGAACAGAAAAGACGGCAGAAGCTCAACAACTCGCAGCCGCTTACGCGGCGACAGCACAACAGTTAAACACGGAATTACAGCCAACACCTTTCACCCTTCCCGCCCATCAGGAAATAGAAAACTGGCTGCAACAACGTGAGCAAGAATTAAAAAACTACCATGATTCTCGTGAAAAATGGCAGAAACTGCTAACAGAACAAGCCGCCCTGCAAAGCAAACTGAGTGAGTTGGACAAGCAAAAAAATAAGCTCACCGCCCAACTTCATACTTTGCATGAACAACAACAGCAGCAAAAACAGTTATTGGCACAAACACGCCAGGAGCGTCATCGTTTATTTGGTGAACAATCCACCATTGCCGTTCGTCAGGTTTTGCAGCAAAAAGCCCATGAACTGGAAATCGCCTACAAACAGGCCGCTTTCCATCTGCAAAAAATGCAAAACCAATTGAGCCAATTAACCGGCGCTGCCAATGAAATAGAAAAAAGCCATACCGCCGCCGAAGCAAACTACAAACTTGCCGCCAGACACTTCCAAGCAGGCTTAGAACAGCAAGGCTTTCCTGATCAATTCTCTTTTGAACGCGCTTTGCTGGAACCGGAACAACGGGAAAAATTACAACAGTTACAAGAAAAACTTGAACAACAACAATGGCAAGCCCAAACACGGCACCATGAATCAGAAGTCGCCTTACAGCGACATACAGAAACGCAGCCGCAGTTGCTTAATCAATATGAACCTCAACAGTTATCCGCCCTATTAACCGACGTTACCGCTAAGTTGAAACACAACAACCAGCAACAAGGTGAAGTCAGAACCCTGTTAAACAGCGATGCCACTCGCCGTCAGCAACAACAAGGGTTATTGGCACAGATCGCACTGTTACAACAAAAATATGATGACTGGAGTTACCTCAACAATCTTATTGGCTCTGCCGATGGCGCTAAATTCCGCCGTTTTGCCCAAGGTCTGACCTTGGATCACCTCGTGCATCTGGCAAATATCCGATTGGAAAAATTACATGGGCGCTATTACTTGCAACGCAAAGATGACGGCGGGCTGGAATTACAAGTCGTTGATATCTGGCAAGCGGATGCGATCAGGGATACCAAAACCCTTTCCGGCGGAGAAAGTTTTCTGGTCAGCCTCGCTCTTGCGCTCGCCTTGTCTGATCTCGTGAGTAACAAGACACAAATAGAGTCCCTGTTCCTTGATGAAGGCTTTGGCACACTTGATGCCGAAACCCTTGATATCGCCTTGGATGCACTGGATCAGCTTAATGCATCAGGAAAAACCATTGGCGTCATCAGCCACGTAGACGCCTTGAAAGAACGCATCCCCGTGCAGATCAAAGTGGAAAAAAAGAATGGCTTGGGATGCAGTCAATTAGCAGCAGAATTTCGGGTTTAAACACAGGCGTAAGTATCAACATGTTGTATTAATAAACAACTTGAATGATGTGTATCGTGTGTATATGATATTCAAAGCGGAAAGGAGGCTGCTTGAACAGTTCAGATTTGATGAGGTTATTAGAAAAAAATGGCTGGAAACTTAAGCGAATTAAAGGGAGCCATCATCAATTCACTCATCTTGAATTCTCTGTCGTGATAACTGTTCCGCATCCACGTAGAGATATAAAACGAGGAACTCTCAACAAAATCTTAAAAGATGCAAAGATCAAATAATCTTGTTAACGAATTACCTAAAAAAGCACATAAATAAAGATGGAATAAAATTATGTTATATCCAGCATTTGTCGAAATAGATCAAGATGGTAGCGCCAGTGGTTGGTTCCCTGACGTTGCAGGATGCATCTTTGCTGGTAACACACTTGAAGAAGCACATTCTGATGCACAATCTGCTATCAATGCACACTTCGAGTTAATGAAAGAGCAAAATCTGGAATTCCCATTTCCAAAATCCATGCAAGAGCACCTTGCAGAAAAGGCCGCTGAATACCAAAATGGGCAATGGCTTTTAATCCCTGTAAATATGAGTCAGTTCGAAGACAAAACAGAGCGCATTAATATTACTCTGCCATTGCGTTTAATTAACCGTATTGATGCAAAAGTAAAACAGCATCCCGAATATGGCAGCCGCAGTGGATTTTTAGCCTTAGCTGCCCGTAAGGCACTGCAATAAATATGGAGAGCCTGCTAAAGCAGGCTCTTAATTCAATGTTTAATGTTTAATGACATAAAGATCTTTGGTTGATGTCTGTCCCAGCAGATCGGCATAATAGCCACCAATATAAGGTTGAACCAATTGTGCAGTGACATAATAATAAACAGGAATGATAGGAGTATCGTTTGTCAGAATATCAAGAGCCTTTTGAAAATCCTCTTGCTTATTCGTTTCTCCGGCTTTATGCGTCCAATTATCAAAATCCTTGTTAGAATAAAATGAAGTATTATTTGTCTGATTTGTTGTAAATATATTAAAGAAAGATATCGGGCTATTATAATCGCCAATCCATCCAGCTCTAACGGCATCAAATTTCCCTTGATGTTCATTCTCCAACATCACTTTCCACTCTTCAGCTTGAATATTTGCAATAGCACCAAGATGCTTTTTCCACATAGAGGCCGCCGCAATCGCAACTTTCTTATGCAACCCATTTGAGTTATAAATCAAATTAAATTTAAGGGGATGATTTTTACTAAAACCCGCTTCATTCAATAACTGTTTAGCTTTTTCGTCACGTTGGTTTTGTGTCCATGAGACATAATCAGGTTGTTTGAATTTAAAACCACCAATTCCAGGTGGTAAAATTGTATAGGCCGGTATTTGCCCTTGGGCGACGACTTTATTAGCAATAATATTTCTATCCAAGGCAAGATTTAATGCTTGCCTGACTCTAATATCATTAAACAGCGGATTTTTATTATTAAGTGAGTAGTAATATGTACTCAGTATCGGTGAAATATGAATTTGTGAACTCATATTTTTCTTTAATGATGCAAAAGATTCCAATGGGATCGTAAATGTAATATCTATCTCCCCGGCCAGATAGCGGTTCAAATCTGAGGTCTCTGACGAAAGAGGAAGATAAGTCACTTTATTAATAACGGTATTTTTATTGTCCCAATAATAAGGATTTCTTACTCCAACAATTTTTTCATTCACTTTCCATTCAGCTAACTTAAATGCGCCACTAGAAACAAAAAATTCAGGTTGAGTCCATTTATCCCCATATTTTTTAACGACTTTTTCGCTAACCGGAGAAGAAATCGTGAACGCCAGCATCTGTAAAAAATATCCAACGGGTTTCTCTAGTCTTACCTCTAACGTTGAATCATCCAAGGCTTTAACACCAAGCTCCTCCACTTTTTTCTTACCGGCTAAAATTTCTTTAGCATTCATCACAGAAGCATCAACAAAATAGCTACCATAAGGAGAAAGCGTTTTTGGATCTGTCAAACGCCGCCAGCTAAACACCACATCATGAGCGGTAATGGGAGTTCCATCAGACCATTTGATCCCTTTCCTTAAATGGAAAATCCACGTTTTATTGTCCTTCGTTTCCCAGCTCGCGGCCAGTTTAGGTATAATCTGACCTTGTTTATTCGTGTCCACTAATGTATCAAAAAAATCATGGATAATATTTATTGCAATATTACCTTCAACTTTATCGACATCCAGTGAAGCAGGCTCTGCACCATTATTGCGGACAATTTCTTGTTTTTCCGCCAATTGTGTGCCAAGTGGAATAACGGCGGCATAAGACGGCGTGATACTGCCTAATACCATACTTATAGAATAGATTAATATTCTCATTTCTTTATAGCTAATTTTATTTAACATAGTTATTTCCCTCTATTGCTGTGATGTGGTTTTATTATTGAGAAAATTCTTTGTATTCCTGATGGAAACAGATCCATTTTATTCTTTCAGAAAGAATTTCGTAAGACATGAGTTACAAAAAATCAATTCATTTGAAATATACAGGCAAAAAACATATATTCTAATAAAATCAAAAAATTAAATTAAAAGTCAAAGAAAATTTTGCTTTCATGTTGAAAGCATCTTTATTTATACTATACTTTTAGTACGAATAAAATTTAAACCATAAATTATAAACACTGATAATCAATAGATTTAAATCTATTTTTTATAAACTTCAAGTTGCAGCTCACAAGAAAAAATCAGCTTATAATCTTCTCTTCCGGCGCCGCGGAAAGATAATAAATGCATCTTGAAGTATGAAGAGTAAAGAAATCATTATTCTTATCTCTATTCATTCCATTAGTGAGAAAACACACAGGATACATTTTATGAAAAATTTATTCTCTACAGAAAATAGGTTAGCAACCATTAAAAACTTTGCCAAAATCATGGATGGAAAAGTTGATAATGATGTCATTGATAATATTAAAGAAAAACTATTAAACTTAAGTGTAGATTCTTATGCAGGCACTGCATCTATAAATAGTTCTGTTTTTTACACAACACTGACAGTATCTCTTAATGTTGGGAAAACATTTAAGGGAAGTGCCTGGGGAATAGAGTCATGGACATTCGGTGATAACACATATTCTGGCGGATTACTGACAAGTGATTTTGATGCACTTATTACAAAAGGTAATAATTTTGTTATAGGTAATATCTCGGCAGGAATATCGATAGTCTTTTTAAATTCATCTCTTAAGCCTATGGGATATTTTGAAGGATTAGGAGATTTGGCGATAGGTGGAGCCAAAGGTAGTGGTAGTTGGTCTTAATTAATTTAAAACTCATTGTTATTTTATATACCCTACAAACTTCACATTGCAATTCGTAAAACGAAAGTGGCTTATTATTTCCCCGCACTGCGGGGAAATAATGAATGCCTATTGAATTACGACGAGCATCGTTATTTTTAATGCTTAATAACATAAAGATCTTTTGTGAAAAATTCGCCCCTGGCATTAATATTAAAACCACCCACATAAGGTTTTACCATATTATGGTTAACATAAAAATAAATAGGAATAGCAGGTACATCTTTTGTTAAAATATCAGATGCCTGCTGATAATAATTTTTCGCATTCGTTTTTTCTGCTTTTTCTAATAATTTATCAAATTCATCATTTTCATACATAGCGGTATTTTTCACTTGCTTCGATAAAAATATCGATAAGAATGCCATTGGGCTGTCATAATCCGCAACCCAAGCCCGGCGGATAACATCAAATTTTCCTTGATGCATATTATCCAACATAACCTTCCATTCTTGGTTCTGCAAAACAGCCTTCACACCCAGATTCTTTTTCCACATTGAAGCAACAGCAATGGCAATTTTTTTATGCCCTTCCTGAGTATTATAAAGCAGGTTAAAAGTGAGTGGATTATTTTGATTAAAACCGGCCTCATTCAACAATGCTTTTGCTTTGGCAATACGCTGCGCCTGAGTCCATAAAGCATAATCCGGTTGTTCAAAATTAAAACCGCCAATATTTGGTGTGAGCATCGTATATGCCGATAACTGCCCCTGCCCTAATATCTTATCAACAATAATATCTCTATCTATGGCTAAATTCAGCGCTTGTCTGACTCTGACATCATTAAAAGGCGGCTTTTTATTATTAAACTCATAAAAATAAACGGTTGCTTTGGGAGAAATATGTACCTGATCAGGCAATGATTTTTTTAATGACGGAAAAGATTCCGCCGCAATCGTATTGGTAATATCTATTTCCCCCGCCAGATAGCGGTTCAAATCCGCTTTTTCTGAAGACAAAGGAAGATAAGTGACTTTATTAATCACCGTATTCTTATCATCCCAATATTGCGGATTTCTGACGCCGACGATCTTTTCATTGACCACCCATTCAGAGAGTTTAAACGGCCCGCTGCCCACAAAAACTTCCGGTCTGGTCCACTTATCACCATACGTTTTGACGGCCTTTTCACTTATTGGAAACATAGCAGGGTGAATTAACATCTGGAGAAAATAGCCAATAGGTTTATCTAATCTCACCTCGACGGTAAAGTCATCCAGCGCCTTTATACCAAGTTCTTGCGGTTTTTTCTTACCGGTCAATACGTCATTCGCATTCATCACAGCGGCATTTTCAAGATAACTGCCATAAGGTGAAACCGTATTGGGATCAATCAAACGCCGCCAACTAAATACCACATCATGGGCCGTAATCGGTGAGCCATCTGACCATTTGTTCTCTTTTTTCAAATGAAAAACCCAGGTCTTATTATCATGGGTTTCCCAACTCGTGGCTAATCGGGGTTCAATATTGCCCTGATGATTAACATGAATTAAACCTTCAAAAAAATCACTAATAATATTGAATTCGACATTACTGGAGACTTTATGGGTATCCAATGAAGCCGGCTCTGCACCATTATTGCGCACAATTTCTTGTTTATCGGCCAATATTGTTCCCTCTGGAACCACTGCTGCATAAGAGAGTGAGATATTTCCCCATATTAATGCGATGGCACAATATAATCGTTTTATTTTCTTAGCGTTTGTTATTTTTAGCATATTATAACCTTCCATAATTGTGTTTATTCAAATAGTAACTTAAAGGCTTCTATATCCTGTAAACTTCGAGTTGCCGCTCACAAGACGAAAACCGCTGATTATCTCCCCGCGACGCGGGGAGATAATCTATGCATCTTGAAGTACAACGAGTATATAATCAGAGCCTGATAAAACAGACGCTGATTTATTTTTAATGCTTGATAATATAGAGATCTTTGGTGGAAACATAATCCATTGGGCTAACATAAAACCCGCCCACATAAGGCTTCACCATACGGTCAGTGACATAGTGATAAATAGGCATAACCGGCATATCGTTATTGAAAATAGCCATCGCTTTTTGGTAATACGCCGTCTCATTCGTTTCACCCGCTTTGGTTACCATCTGGTCAAAATCACTATTGGCATATTGTGGAATATTATGGCTGCTTCCGGTCAGGAACGTATTCAGGAAAGACATTGGGCTATTGTAATCCGCAGTCCATGCATATCTGACAACATCAAATTTGTTCTGGTGCATATTATCCAACATCACTTTCCATTCCTGGTTTTGTAAATTGGCCTGAACACCCAGGTTCTGCTTCCACATAGACGTCACGGCAATGGCAACTTTTTTATGTGATTCTTTCGTGTTGTAAAGCAAGTCAAATTTAAGCGGATTTTTCTCGTTAAAACCGGCTTCATGTAAAAGCGCTTTGGCTTGTTCAATTCGCTGTGCTTGTGTCCATGACGCATATTCCGGCGGGGTTAATGTGATCCCGCCAATATTGGGTGGCAGGATATCGTAGGCAGGCAATTGCCCCATTCCCAAGACCTTTTCAGCAATCACTTCCCTATCTATGGCTAAACTTAATGCTTTCCTGACTCTGACGTCATCAAATGGCGGTTTTTGGGTATTAAAGACGTAATAATATGTGCTTAACATCGGATTAACATGAACTTGATCGCCCAAGGTTTTCTTTAATGATGCAAAAGAATCCAAAGGAATGGTAAACGTAATATCAATTTCCCCCGCCAGATATCGGTTTAAATCTGATTTTTCTGATGTCAGGGAAAGGTAAGTGACTTTATTAATGACCGTGTTTTCGTTGTCCCAATAAAGGGGATTTCTGACGCCAATGACGTTTTCATTCACTTTCCATTCGGATAATTTGAATGCCCCACTGCCAACAAAAGACTCTGGGTGCGTCCATTTATCGCCATATTTTTGGACAACCTTTTCATTGATCGGCACTAAAATCGGATGAGTGACCATCTGCAAGAAATAAGCAACGGGTTTATCCAGTTTTACTTCTAATGTGAAATCATCCAGTGCCTTAACACCGAGTTCTTGCGCTTTTTTCTTGCCCAGCGATATGTCCCTTGCGTTAATGACATGAGCACTGCCCAGATAACTGCCATAAGGTGATCCTATTGCGGGATCAAGCAGACGGCGCCAGCTAAATACCACATCGTGGGCAGTAATCGGCGTACCATCAGACCATCTCGCCCCTTTTCTGATATGAAAAATCCAGGTTTGGTTATCGCTGGTTTCCCAGTGCTCCGCCAGACGGGGAATAATCTTGCCTTTATTATCGGTGTAAACTAAACCATCAAAAAAATCATGGATAATATTCAGCTCAACGTTACTTTCTACTTTATGTATATCCAAAGAGGCAGGAAAAGTGCCATTATTCCGCACAATTTCTTGTTTCTCCGCTAATTGTGTGCCCGGAGGAACAACCGCAGCATAGGATGGAATAATAGGGGTTAACAGTATTCCCAGCGAACAGGTCAGGATTTGGGTAAGTTTATTTTTAATGAAACTCGCCATGACTTTTCTCATGTTTTCATTCTCCATTAATGACAATTTTATTATTACATTACGATACCATTTTTATTTAAATTATGACTTCAAATAACTCAATTAAGTAACAAGAGCCTAATTTAACAGGCTCTTGTTATCGAAATATCAATGCTTAATCACATAAAGATCTTTGGTTGGCATATTTCCCATAGAATCTATATGAAATCCACCGATATAGGGCTTGACTAATTTTACCCGCACATAATAATAAACCGGAATAGTCGGCATTTCTTGATTGAGAATATCAATCGCCCGTTGATAATCGGCAGGATCGTTAGTTTCATCGGCTTTTAATGCCCATTGGTCAAATGCCTTATTTTGATATTTCGTGTAGTTGTTGGTATTTCCCGACGTAAAAATATCTAAGAAGCTGGTCGGGCTATTATAATCTGCACTCCAGGCGTATCTTGTCAGCTCAAAATCGCCTTGAGCCATACTATCATTCTGGGTTTTAGATTCCTGATTTTGCAAAACAACCTCCACCCCCAGATTTTTTCTCCACGCTGAGCTGGCCGCAATGGCAATTTTTTTATGGGCATCAGAGGTGTTATACAGCAAAGTAAACTTGAGGGGATTTTTTTCATTAAAACCCGCTTCACGCAATAACTTTTTGGCTTTGGCGACGCGCTGTTCCTGTGTCCATAAAGCATATTCAGGCGGTTTTAAATAAATTCCCCCGGCTCCCGGAGAGACCACATCGTAAGCGGGTTTCTGCCCATTACCCAATACCTTGTCGGTGATAATGTTTCGGTCTAATGCCAAGGCCAGCGCTTGTCTGACCCGAACATCATCAAATGGCGGCTTTTGGGTATTGAACAGGTAATAATAAACACTCATGACGGGCCGAACATGTAACTGATCACCATATTTTTTCTTAATCAGTGGCAGGAACTCCGATGGCCCACCGTTGGAGATATCAATTTCGCCGGTCAGATAGCGATTGAAGTCAGCTTTATAATCTGACAATGGCAAGTACGTGACTTTATTAATGACGGTATGTTTATCATCCCAGTAATAGGGATTCCTGACGCCAACAATTTTTTCATTGACCACCCACTCCGAGAGTTTAAACGGCCCGTTGCTGACAAAATGTTGTGGCTGCGTCCATTTATTGCCATATTTTTTAATGACTTTTTCACTGACAGGCGATACGGCGGGATGTGCCAGCATTTGCAGAAAGCCCGCTTTTGGCCTTTTCAGTGTAATTTCTATCGTTGCGTCATCCAGTGCCTTGACACCCAGTTCTGCCGGTTTTTTCTTGCCTGAAAGAATATCACCTGCATTCACAATTTGCGCTTGAATCAGATAACTACCATAAGGAGAAAGGGTGTCAGGCGTGACCAGGCGCCGGAAAGAAAAAACCACATCGTGGGCGGTAAGCGGTGTACCGTCAGACCATTTCACTCCTTTTCTTAAATAGAACACCCAGGTTTTATTATCTTGGGTTTCCCAACGTTCGGCCAGGGCCGGGATAATATTCTCTTCTTTATCCGTATCAACCAGACGCTCAAAAAAATCCCGCAAAATATCAAATTCACTGTCACCCTCAGATTTATGCGGATCTAAAGAACCCGGTTCAGAAAAATTATTACGGGTGATTTCTTGCTTATCTGCCAATTGAGTATTGGGGGGAACAATAGCTGCATAAGAAAAAGTGACACTGCTTAAAATAAGGCTAATAGAACAAGTTAATATTTTAGATAGTTTATTTTTTATTATCCTTACCCGCATTTTCTGCATATTCGTGGTCTCCATATTCGTCGTATCCACAAGTGTTTTCATTATTAAATAATCATGACATATATCACTATCACCTTATAACCATTACCGATATGAATATTACTGCATTCAGTGACATCTTCGATGTCATTAGAACGAATTATTGAATTCACATAATTAAGTGCAACGCGAAATAATTAGCGTTGCACTTATGATTTGGATCAAACAACCATTACAGTATCTTTGATCTATGGGTTTTATCTACGATGATCTGCGTTATCTTTTATCCCCGTCACACTATTTTGCACCGCGATCACCCGCGTGGGTCAGATCGATTTGATAGACAGCAAAACCAACATCATCATTTTTCAGGTACTTCACGGGATATTGGGCGTGTTCTTTGATGAATTTCGCTGCTTTTTCTGAGGGTGAAGTTTCGAAACGGATATCTAATTTTTTATCGGTTTTGATTGGCAGGAATGACCAATTATTTTCAGCCTGAGTTGATACGACGCCTTTCTCTTTGGTGATCCGGGAAATGTAAGACGCTAAAATGGTGCGGTTTTCATCCGGTGACGCAAACGCAATGTGATCGTCTCCGGTTCCGGCGAATTTGCCGCCGTAACCACGGTAATTATTGGTGGCGATCAGGAAAGTGGCTTTCGGATCAATCGGCTTGCCCTGCCAGGTGACGTCTTTGATACGGTTCGCCCCTTTATTGAGAAGCTGGCAATCGGTGTTGTATTTTGCGGGTTGGGTCAGGTCTATCTGATAATTAACCCCCGTGATGGTGTCGAAGTTATAAGTGCGGAACCCATCCCAGTTCAACAATTCTTGCGGCTTGGTGGAGGTTGGGTCAATCCGGTTAAACATCCCTGCCGAACACTCCAGCCATTCCACCACATCCGCCCCGGTTGCTTTCACGACGACCAGCGTATTTGGGTAGAGGTACAAATCAGCCGCGTTACGGAAAGTCAGATCCCCTTTTTCGACTTCCACAAAATCAGCCGGTGCATTTTTACGTCCGCCGACTTTGAAAGGTGCCGCTGCCGCCAAGACAGGCAGCCCATCCAGATTAGGATCACCCTGAATAAAGCGTTTGGTATAATCCACCTGCGCATCATTGACGATCTGGACGGTAGGATCACTCTGGATCAGCGCCAGATAGCTGTACATATTGTCAGAGGCTTTGCCAATCAATTTACCCACGAAATCGCGGGTTCCCTGATCCTCTTTTTCGATGAGGGAAGCCAGCTTGCTATCGCGTGCAACCAGCGCTTTCTTATGCGCTTTGTCATAGATAGAACGGGCTTCCGCCTTGGCAGATTCGACTTTCCATTCGCCGCTGTCGTTATTAATCACCATATCCACCACACCCAGATGATCCCCCCATTGCCCCGGCATCACGGCAGGAATGCCATTAATCGTTCCGTTGGCAACATCAACGCCCTTAATACCGGCATATTCCTTGTTGGGGAACACGCCATGGGCATGACCAAACATAATGGCGTTAATGCCGGGCACTTCGCTCAGATAGTACACGGAGTTTTCTGCCATCGCCTTATAAGGTTCTTGGGAAAAACCGGAGTGGGGAATGGCGATAATCAGGTCGGCGCCCTCTTTCTTCATTTGAGGAACGAATTTTTTCGCGGTTGCGGTGATGTCATTGACCACCACTTTGCCGGCCAGATTAGCTTTATCCCAAACAGTGATTTGTGGCGGCACAAAACCGATATAGCCGACTTTAATCGTGTGCGTTTTGCCCGCGCGATCTTTAACCAGCGTATCAACGATAATATAAGGCGTAAAGTAGTTTTTGCCGGTGTTGGCATCCATGATATTGGCGTTGATATAAGGGAATTTGGCACCGGCAACGGCCTGTTTCAGGAAATCCAATCCAAAGTTGAATTCATGGTTACCAAAGTTACCGACGGTATAGCCCATCGTGTTCATCAGTTTGTAGGCCGGATGAACTTCCCCTGATTTTAACCCCTTGGCCGCCATGTAATCCGCCAGCGGACTGCCTTGAATCAAATCGCCGTTATCGATCAGGATCGCATTGGTTGCTTCCGCTTTGGCGGCTTTAATTAAGGTCGCAGTACGCACCAAACCAAATTGCTCCGTGGATTTATCTTTAAAGTAATCGAAATCCATCAAATTGCTGTGAATATCCGAGGTTTCCATGACCCGTAAATCAACGGTTGCTGCGTTCACATTGCATGCCACCAGCATTGCCAGTGTTGACATTTTCCACATATTCTTTTTCATGCTACACCTCTTCATATACCCTATAAACTTCAAGTTGCCGCTCGCAAAACAAAATCTGCTTATTATCTCCCGCGCTGAGGCCACAACCAAGCCGCGCCGCGCACACCACTGGAATCACCATGCACGGCCTTTCTGATTGGGGTTGCACATTCCCCACCAAAAATCCACTCTTTGACTAAATCAGGCAACGTCAGGTAAAGGCGATCAACGTTGCTCATTCCGCCACCAAGTACAATCACATCCGGGTCCAGTAAATTAATCACCTGTGCCAACGCCCGCGCCAAACGCTTTTCATAACGACGCATCGCTAATTCTGCGAATTCATCCCCCTGTGCCAGAGCCTCAATGATTTCATGGCCTTTCTTCTGCACTCCGCTCAAGCGGAAGTAATCCGTCATAAATCCAGTACCCGACACAAATGTTTCGGTACAACCCGGTTTACCACAAAAACAGCGCACGGCATCCTGATAGGCGCGATCTTCTTCATCCATCCACGGTAATGGGTTATGTCCCCACTCTCCGGCCAATCCATTACCGCCGGCATGAAGGCACCCCCTAAATGCAATTCCTGAGCCACAGCCCGTCCCGATGATAACGGCAAATACCATTGGCATTCCTTCACCGGCACCATCAGTGGCTTCCGATACCGCCAGACAATTAGCATCGTTGGCGATGCGGATTTCGCGCCCTAACAAGGCCGCGATATCCTTATCCAATCGCTGTCCATTCAGCCAGACTGAGTTGGCATTTTTGACTTTTCCGGTAAAAGGCGAAATCACACCAGGAATGCCAATCCCCACAGTTCCTTGCTGCCCGGTTGCCTGTTCCGCATCACTAATCAGTCCAACAATAGCTTCCAAGGTTTTTTGATAATCATTTTGAGGCGTATCAACCCGTTTGCGAAATAACGCTTCCCCCTGATCGCCCAATGCAATCACTTCAATCTTGGTGCCACCGAGATCAATGCCTATACGCATAACTTACCTTTTCTATTTAGCCGGATGAGGCTTTTTATTATATGAAAATGAGAAAGTTATTATAGGAAACTGATGAAGTTCTAGGGCTTCGTCACATGATTCGTTATTATGCAGCCTTATGTTTTAAGATGACCTTTGTCACGATGCGCAACAATATGGGGTAACCGCATGTTATGGTTCAAAAATTTAATGATTTACCGTTTAAACCGAGAGATCTCCCTTTCGGCGGATGAACTGGAAAAACAATTAAGCCCATTGGCATTCACCCCATGCGGCAGCCAAGATATGATGAAAACGGGTTGGGTTTCTCCACTGGGTTCCCACGGTGACGCATTAACCCACGCTTGTGGCAATCAGATTGTTATCTGCGCACGCAAGGAAGAAAAAATGCTGCCTTCCCCGGTGATCAAACAGGAATTACAGGCCAAAATAGCCCGTCTGGAAGGTGAACAACACCGCAAGCTGAAAAAAACCGAAAAAGATTCACTGAAAGATGAAGTGATCCACACGCTGCTGCCACGGGCATTCAGCCGTTTCAGCCAAACCTATATTTGGATCGATACCGTCAACCATTTGATCATCGTTGATGCCGCTAGCGCAAAACGCGCAGAAGATAATCTGGCACTGCTGAGAAAAACATTGGGTTCACTGCCCGTTGTTCCCCTGACGTTCACCGATCCCATTGAGTTGACGCTCACTGAATGGGTACGTTCAGGTGATCTTCCTGCTGGTTATGCCCTGATGGATGAAGCCGAACTAAAAGCCGTGCTGGAAGAAGGTGGTGTGATCCGCTGTAAGAAGCAGGATTTGGTCTCAGACGAAATCGCGACCCATATTGAATCCGGCAAATATGTCACTAAGCTGGCCCTGGATTGGGAAGAGCGCATTCAGTTTATGCTGTCAGATGATGGCTCTTTCAAACGCATCAAATTCAGCGAAACCTTACGTGAGCAAAATGATGATATCGATCGCGAAGATGTTGCCCAACGATTTGATGCTGATTTTACCTTAATGACAGGTGAATTAAGTGCGTTAATCAAAAACACAATTGATGCACTGGGCGGCGAAGCCGAAAGATAGACGTAAACACCGTCATCACAGAAGAACTGCCTCAACAGTCAGGTTCATTGAGGCAGTTCGGCAAAAAAACACCCACTGTTTTTCAGCCAGTGTCTGAAAGTTGCTATCTCAATTAGAAGCGATAAACCAAGCCAACACCAAACACGTCGTCAGTGTTAATCTGCGTTTTCTTGGAAAAATCGTTGTCTTTTAGCAGGTTGAATTGATATTCAGCATAAGTGCCCATATTTTTGTTGAAATCATAGAAGGCACCGACGGAAACATATTTCACCAAATCCTCAGATCCCTTGCTTGCCGGTATGCTCTTGTCAGTCAGGTCATTCCCCAAATCTTTACCTTTGGAATAAACAAAAGCAAGTGATGGGCGCAAACCAAAATCAAACTGATACTGAGCCGTCAGTTCAATGTTTTGGGTTTTATTGGCAAACATGGTGTAGTTGTCCACGGAACTGCCAAATCGGGTTAAGTTACGGGTTTCACCATACATGGCCGCCAGATAGACGTTATTTTTGTCATACTTGGCAGAGACGATCCAGGCTTCGGCTTTATTCCCTTTTGCCAGAACCTTAGCGGTATCACTCCCCAGCTTCTGAGCTGAAGTACGGTTAGAGTTGCCGTATGAGGCACCAACGCTGATCCCATTACCAAAATCGTAGCTACTGGAGAGACCAAAACCATCACCATTCTGCCTTGAAACATCGCTACGGCTATTTCTGGTGCCACTGTCATTTTTGGCCTGATACTGCAAGGCAAAATTCAGGCCATTGACCAGACCAAAAAAGTCCGTGTTACGGTAGGTTAATAACCCGGTTGAACGCCCCATCAGGAAGTTATCGGTTGCCGCCATGGAATCACCACCAAATACCGGCAATGCGTCTGTCCATGAGTTAGCGTCATAAACGACACCATAATTACGCCCGTAATCCAGCGAACCATATTCGCCAAATTTTAACCCTGCGAAAGCCAAACGGGTTCGGGTGTTTGCACCACTCTCTACTTCTGTACCATTGGCACCCATATTAAACTCCCAGCGTCCGAAGCCAGTCAGTTTATCCGTAATTTGGGTTGAACCTTTGATACCAATACGGCCAACAGAACCATCACCATCCTGTTTATCTGATTTAGAAAAGGTTCTTTGCACATCGGCCTTTCCATATAAATCTATTTTATTACCCTCCTTATTATAAATCTCAGCAGCATTGGCTGCCCCCGTCATGAGAAGTACCGGAATTGCCATTGCTAGTGCGTTGCGTTTTATCATTATCATAATCCTCATTTATCTTGTTATTATTTAGCCACCGCCAAGAGATTCCTATTCCAAGACCCCTATTTTCTGGAATAATAAATAATCAGGTGAGCGGAGTACTTTACTTGTTTTGGTTAAACAAATGTTAAATTTGTAACAAGCAATGACGATACTAAGATCTAACGAAACCTTTTGCTAACAAAAATTAGCGAAAAATGCCATCTTGTGAAGGTTGTCACATTATAGGGATGTATCCCATAATTTAATAATATTAATTATGATAATAACTTATTAAAAACAGTAAGTTATAAATAATAAGTGACGTGATAAAAAATAGAATTTTCCATAAAGATAAGTTGTCTGCTCATATCAATTTATATTTTTTGCCAATAATTATCACAAATTGGGTGATAGTCATGATTTGATATTATTGACAACCACCTGAAAATTCTGTAAATACGCCACAAAATTCACGACGTCACTTTTCTACTTCTCATTAATCAAGGCTATAACAAAACGACTATGGTATAAAAATTCCTTACTCCCCGCACCGCAAGGAGTAAGGAAATGAATTACAATTTTAGAAAATTATTTATTTCAACATGTTATATTGCGAAGCTAAATCATCCAAAAATTCCAATTGACCATTGACCAGATTCGTTAAATATTTCTGATCAACTTTATTACCTGACAAACGGTGCAATTGAGTCGCGAATGTGTTCCACGCTTGTTCCAATTTCACCGCCTCAGCAAGCATAATGGTGCGTTCTGTATCGATTTGCATTACATCTTTTAGGCCGGCAAACCGTAGCTCCGTTTCCCGTAATGTCGCTTTCAGTGCATCGGATTCTTTTATTACCTGCTCGATTTGGTCACTGAGTTTCATTCTTGCATCAGCCAGATCGATATATTTCAATCCTTCAGAAACTTTAGCCAATATTTTTCTGGTTATCTCAACACCTTGTTTAATTGCCTGTTTAATCGCTTCTTTTTTAGGTTGTGTGAAATCCAATCCGTCAATATCACTGGCACTAGGAATAAAATCTTTAAACATATCTGCGATATTATTTTGCCGGATCACATCCTGACTTTCGATAATTTTAGCCCGTTCAGTATCCAATTTATTTCTTTTTTCGACTTTATCCTTAATATCACTCTGCAATTCTGCTTTTTGGGATTCCGTTTGTGCTAAAAGCCCCTCCAAGCGCTCCGCAATCACCATATTGCGCATATCACTAATTTTTCCAGTCAGTTGATTGGATCTGCTGCTGAAATTGACAATCACATGATCGATATCTTGCGATAATTTTTTGATCAATTGCTCACGTTCTTGCAAAAGAGCTTGACGATCATCCTCACTCAAACCGGGAACGGCCAAAGCTTCATCGATTTGATTAATTGTTTGAAAAGCCTCTCCCTCAGAGAATTGGCTAAGTATTGGAATTAATTGAGAGAGAGAAACACGTATCGATTCATTAAGATCACGGCTATAAAGCCTGAGACGTTCGACTTTTTCCCCAACAATTGCAATACCTGATGTTTGACGTTCAGCCAAGAGCCAAATAGTATTTGCCGCCTGATTGATGGCTTTAATATTAATTTCTGGATACGAGGTCTCGTTTAGAAAAACATTATTTTCAGACATTTCAATATTTCCTTATTACTTTATATTTTATTTAAAAATTTAGTTATAGAGTTTTCTGTATTCTGCTAATGCTTCATCAAAAGTTTTTATTAATTGTGTCGCAGAGCCTTGCACTTCTTTCCAAGGGCTAATAACTTGTTTAAACGTTGCGACAAAAGAGGTCAATTTTAATGCATTATTAATTTCAGCAAATTTGTCTTTAGAAGTCGTAATTTGCGTTAGCATCGTGCTCCACATAAAATCCAAATGGTTTAGGGCAACTTCTGCGTCCACCATACGAATACCAATGTCATTAAAATTAAGTGATAAATCCTGGATCACTTTTTGCAATGCACTTTTACCTTCAACTTGCTCTTGTAATACTTTGACTTCTCCAATCAATTCATTTTTCCGCTTACGTGCTTTTTCTGCTTTATCACCAAAAATACCGCCAGTAATCGCCCAGCCAATAATCCCCCCCGCCATTCCAGAAAATGCCAAACCAACGTATTTATCATAGTCTTTTTGGAGTTGATCAATCTCTTTACTCTTCTCATCAATCTTATCTTGCAGATCTTTGATAGTTGTAGAAAGATTATTATCATCCATCAGTTTTTTCTTACTATTTATTTGTGGCTGCACTCCCTGAGCAATATTGCCATTTGATAATTCCCCTCCAATGAGTATGAGTTTAAAGTCAGTTATTGCGTTTTTAACTCTCTGAGTATTTTCCTGCTGTTTTTGAATATCTTTTTTCATGCTTTCAAGGATATTCCCCAATTCGACAGCAATTTCTTTATCATCATTGGTATAAGTTATTTCAGCCAATTGCTTATCAGTTAAATCGCCTAATTTTTTCTTGACGCGTTCAATAATCGGCATCTGATCAATTATGCTAATTATTTCCCCACCCGTTTCAGTAATCTGCCTGCCTACATTTTCCAAATCAATACTCTGCTGCTGAACCTTATCTTCTACACCACTCCAGCTAAGTGCATGGTCATGGATCTCTTTAAATAAGGTTGTCATCTTTGCAGGTTTTAGCCCCTCAATATCAATATCGTTATAACCGATATATTTCTTTACCTCTTCTAACGTAAAAGGTAGTTCCAAACCACGCTTAACATATAATTTGATACTAATGAGATCTTCTTTAGTAAAGATCCCTCCCTGACGAGCAGCACCTTCTATCTGGCTGGTTAACATTTTCAAAGTAACTGCGGGAACTTCTGATACGGGTATCTTATTTTCTGTTAAAGGTTGATTTAATAACATATCGTTCTCCATTAGTATTAACGACTTAATCCAGATTAATTAAACTTTGTCTTTACCCATCTGAAAACCTCTTTTTTTAATATGATGTAAATATACATATTTACATTGACCTTAATGTGAAAAGTTAAAATTTTTATCTGGTAATTTATTTTAATCCATATTGTTTGTTTTATTTATTCTCATTACATCAGCATTGTTATTAAATGAAAATTTAATTTATTTACTATTGGAATAACTAAAAAAATTTGTTTTTTAATCCAGAACTAATCTTTATTATCAGCATATCATATAATATTTCTTAGCGTTTATTGCATTTTGTTGCAGAAGATATATCCATCAAAAAACAAAATAACAGGAGAATAGATAAAACCAAGATTAAACAGAAAGGATATGGGGGCAGAGTAATATAGAAAAAACAATCTATCTTTTACTTTTTTTAATACATAAAACCAGATTAATACTCTCGAAATAAAACAAAAAATATCATATCAGCATAAATAACCTTATCTAAGAACACTTCAATTGGTATTTATATTCAGTCAAAAGTTCCCGAAACTTTTCAAAATCAGTGAGTTTACTCAGTGCACGAATAACCCCATCGTGATGGAAGATATCCAACAAGGCATCATAACTCTCAGTAAAGTCGGTTTTGTCTACCCGGTTTATTGCGCTCAAAAATACCACATGCACACGTTCGTTTTTGCCCCAGCGTATGCCTTTTGGGCTGATGGCGACAGCAATACAGGTTTTCACCGCATCCAGTTTTATTGAGTGAGGCAGCGCTAACATGCCAAAAGCGGTTGAAGAGGCATTTTCACGCTCATAAACATAATCGATAAAATCCGCTTCCACATAGCCCTTTGTTAACATCTTCTGGCAAACCATTTCGATAAGTTCATTCCGATCGCGAAAATCAGGGTTAAAAAGAAAAAGATCGGGGTCAAAGAACAAATCCATATTTCGTTTTAATGTTGCCCACTTTCGGTTTGCCTTGGCGGTATCAATTTTGTCCATCAGCTCAGAATGTTTATCCCTTAAATGGAAAGGCGAGATGTAAACCGTTTCATAATCACGCGTCGGAGAAATATTTATCGTCGTAATCAATAGCTCAAACTCCATGCTTTCCAGTTCAGAGGGGTGAGCAACCACCTTAATGAGATTGATTTCATCGCCAAAATCACGCAATAACTGATGGTAAATTTTATTTTCAATTCCACGATAACTCGGACATAATAGCGCCGCTTTCACTTTAGTGACGTTTCTTTTTTGCCGTTCAAATTCCGCCCCAACATGTAATGCAATAAAAGAAATTTCATCCTCATTCAATTTATTATTGAAAAAGTGATTGAGTTGCAAAGAAATAAAGATAGCAATATCAAAGATGATTCTGCATTCCTTTTTGATGGTTTCTAACATGGGGTTTTTCGTGTAGATCTTATATTTCAGCCTGGTTTGTAATCCCGATAAATGTAAAGACAGTAAAGAAATAAAATCATCGGAGGCTAAGTCAATAAGATAATGTTCTTGCACGGACTGCGCAACTTTCCGCGTGAATTGGTAAAGTTCAGCGCCAACGGAATCAATAACCTCATTATCTGCCTTATTAAAATTAGTATTGGTTTTCAAAAAAAGGTAGCAAGATCTTCTTTCATTTTCAGACACAAAAATGCCAAAACTGAGTTGAAGTCTGTCGCATAATTCCTCTGAGATCGATCTCAGATCACCATTTTCTACCGGTAATCGCTGATTCTCCAAATATCTTTCCTGCTTTAATCGCTCAATCAATATCAGGAAGTGCAAAACAAGGTTAGTATAGGCAAAATCGCTCAGATACCATTCCCATTGATCAAAAATGTTGGTAATGATTTCAATCACTTCTTTGACTTGTTGACTTGCAAATGTTTTTTCCAATACTTTGACGTCAATGAAACGATAACGGGTTTGCTCAAAAATGGTATAAGAAACTAATTTTCTTAGATCATGTTCAGCACCTGAGATTTCAATATGACTATTTTTACATAAAAATTTCACGTTGAAGCGTTGAAATGATGAGTTCATTTTATATACCAATGCCTTTAAGGTAGAATCACTGATACATAAATCATTACTGAGGTCATATAGATTACTGCTTCGCTTAAATAACAAAATCGCTTTAATAACAAAGTGTGCCCTTTCTTGGTAAGTTTTGGGTAAACTGTTTTTCTGGCAATGTAACTGCTTGACTATTTTTGTTGATAATAAATTGTGGGATAATAAATATCCCTGTCGGCTGGAAATAATAATTTTCTGTTCATGTCTCTCATTAATCTCCGCAACATAATTTTTTACAGATCTTATTGATACCGCTAAGACTTGAGATAATTTTAATGCTGAAACAGGCATATTCTGCGTGAGTAGGTAATCTAATAATGCTTTTTGTTTAATCCTTAGCATAATAACACCCATAAGATTCAAAATAACGCCCCATATTACTGTTAATATTTTTATTTAAAAATAAAAAGTTGCCCCCTATGAGTGCAAACCGTCATTTGAATAGGTAATAAAAACAGTAGAGAGTGTATTTTCATCGAAAAATAGAAATTAATGAAAAACGTAAAAATAAGAGGACAACATGAAGAAAACATTTATTATGCTATGCTGCGGGGCGGGGATATCCAGTGGAATGCTGGCAACCAGAACTCGCAATGCGGCAAAAGATCAGGGGATTGCTGTTACCGTTGAAGCCAGAAGTGAAAGTGAGGTGGCAGACTATTTTTCTGTCATCGATATTCTATTTCTTGGGCCACATTATGCTTCACAGCAAAAAGAATTCCAGAAACTGGCCGACCGCTATCATATTCCTGTCATGGTTGTACCCCAAGAAATCTATGGAAGGTTAGACGGCAAGGCATTACTTGAGTTAGCCATTAATACCCTGAAAAACTAACTTGACCATTTAATTTAATATTACCAAGGAATTTTAGCGGAAAATAATTAACGAGGGATACAAAATGCAAGCGTTTATGTCTTGGCTATCCGACTCATTTGCACCCGCCATGCAAAATTTTACCAAACGACCTTGGGTCGCAGCAATTTCCGGGGCAATGCAAAAAAATATACCGTTTATTTTAGCTGGTTCACTTATCTTTTTTTATAACGTATTTCGTTCTTATTTTTTGTTTTTGCCTGACCTCGGACAAATTGCCAATTATTCCTTCGGGATGCTCGGTTTGATTACAGCTTTTATGATTGCTAACCAAATGATGGAGAAGCTGCATCATTTTCGTTATACATTGATCGCAGGGCTCACTTCGATTTGTGTTTACATGATGTTTATCAAGCCAGAATTTGCCAATGGCAATATGGTCGTGAGTTTTGACCGTTTTGGCCCTGCGGGAATATTATTAGGCATTGTCACGGGGCTGTTTGTTTCTTATCTCTTTCATTTATATACCAAGATAGGGTTTTTGAAAGAGAGTTCTCTGCCTGATTTCGTGGTCGGCTGGATACATGCGATTATTCCCATCCTGATTGCCATCGGCCTTGGAACATTGTTGGTCTTTACCTTTAATGTTGATGTTTTTTCCCAACTTCTGTCGTTCTTTTCCCCCATCGCAGCGTTCGGACAAACCCTGCCGGGCTTTATCCTTATGGCGCTGATCCCTGCAATCGCGATGTCGATGGGCATTTCGGTCTGGACGTTTACGGGGCTGCAAATGCCCATCTTTATGCTGGGGATCTCGGCTAATATTGCGCAGGTGGCTGCCGGACAACTGCCAACTAATATTGTGACTTACGAAACTTTATTTACTGCGGCCTTAATCACGATGGGAGGAACGGGTGCCACGCTTGCCCTGAATCTTTTAATGTTGTTTTCGAAATCCAGAGAACTGAAAACAACCGGTTATATCTGCATCGGCCCGTCTTTCTTCAATATTAATGAACCGTTGGTGTTCGGTACGCCGATTGTCCTCAACCCGCTCTTAATGCTGCCAATGTGGATCAATGCCATTACCAGCCCCATTATCGTCTGGATTTTCATGCGGTCAGATTGGCTGAATATTCCGGCCAAAATGATTCAAGTGGGTCAGATACCGGCTCCGTTTTCCAGTGTCATGATTACGGAGGATTGGCGGGCGATTATTTGCTATGTGGTATTGATGGCGGTTTTCCTTATTACCTGGTATCCCTTCTTTAAGGTTTATGAAAAGAAACGGATTGAGGAAGAAAATATCAATACAAGCCAGCAGGATTGAATTGTTTAATTTTATCAGGAAGTTTAAAAATGAACCGTGAGAGCAATATCTTAACCCCCGTTGCCCTGGAAATTATTCTCAACGCAGGTAATGCAAGGGAAAAAAGTGAGGAAGCCATTCAATATGCCCATAAGGGGGATTTTGCAAATGCTCATTTATCGCTTAAGCAAGCCAGAAAAATGATGCTCGCTGCACATCATGCACAAACTGAGATTATTCAAAAAGAAACGCAAGGTGAAAATTTTCATTTAGACCTTCTGTTTATTCATGCTCAGGATACATTAATGACGATACGCAGTGAGCTTAATCTCAGAAAAGAACTTATTAACCTGTATGAATTTATTCATCATATGACCAATACAAGTCAATAAAGGAAAGTATCATGGCAGAAAATAACAACTTATTTCCGGAAAATTTTCTTTGGGGAGCATCAACCAGTGCTTATCAGGTTGAAGGGGCTGCGGAAAAATACGGTAAAAAACTTTCGCAACAAGATGTCATCAATAATAATCCCGATTTTGCAGATACGCATATCACCAGCGATCATTATCATCGTTATAAAGAAGATATTGCCTTAATGAAAGAGCTGGGTTTGAAATCTTATCGCTTTTCCATTGCATGGTCGCGTATTTTCCCGGACGGTATCGGGAAAGTAAATGATAAAGGCGTCGAATTTTATCATCATCTTATCGATGAACTGTTAGAAAATGGCATCACGCCCATTCCGACGCTATACCATTATGATATGCCGATGGCGCTGGTTGAAAAATATCATGGCTGGATCGATCGGCAAAGTGTAGAAGATTTTGCTTATTACGCTGAATTTGTAATCAAAGAATTTGGCAAGAAAGTGCAATATTGGCTGACCATCAATGAACAAAGTATTATTGTGCAGTTCTGGACGAAAAAGTGTTTAATCCCGGATCACTACCTGCATGATGAACAGATCAAATATCAGATCAATCATCATATGAATCTTGCCCATGCCATCGCCTGCAAATTAGTGCATCAATGGGTTCCCAATGGTTTAGTCGGCGCAGCTTTGGGCTATTCCGCTATTTATCCACTCACCAGCAAACCGGAAGATAATTTAGCGGCGCAAAATGCCAATGATCTGCGTAATTACTATTTCACCGATATTTATCTGAAAGGACAATATAATCAATCAGCATTAATCTATTTGAAGAATCAGGGTCTGGCACCACGTATTGAACCCGATGATATGGCGTTAATTAAAGAAGGTTATTCTGATTTTCTGGCCATTAATTACTATTGCAGCCATGCCGCCGCTGCCGCACCAAAAGGTGCTCAACGGCGAATGGATGGGTTTAATCCAACCGGGGTTAAAGGGCAAATAGATGGGCATGAAATTCAACCGGATTTCTATCAAATCCATAAAAACCCCCATCTTGATACCACCGACTGGGATTGGACAATTGACCCCATGGGATTGGAATATCTGTTGCGTGATTTATATACCCGTTATCAGAAGCCATTGATGATCACCGAAAATGGCTTTGGTGCCGATGATAAGTTGGAAGCGGATGGAACTATTCATGACAATTATCGCATTCACTATATTCAACATCATCTTCATGCGATTAAGCGCGCGATGGATTATGGGGTTAAGGTGATTTCCTATAATCCGTGGAGTTTTATTGATGTGCTTTCCACCAGCAATGGATATAAGAAAAGATACGGTTTTGTTTATGTCAATCGGACAGATCAAGAGATTAAAGATCTGGCCCGTTATAAGAAAGATTCGTTTTACTGGTATCAGGAAGTTATTCAAACTCGCGGTGGTTCATTAACGAAACGCTAATTTTATTTTTATTGGCAGGTAAATTTTATGATTGAATATTCTGTCGTGGTGACAGCACCTTCAGGGTTACATACCCGCCCTTGTGCCCAACTGTGTAATTTTGCCAAAAATTACGCTGGCAAAATTGAAATTATCCGGGGAGAGAAAAACGCTAATCTAAAAAGCATGTTTAAGGTGATGTCGATGGGAATTAAAAATGGTATGGAGGTGATTATTCGGGTTGAAGGCGATAATGAACAGGAAATGGCACAATCGGTTGTTGAGTTTATTCGTAATATAAAAGATTAAACCGTCTATATTCTATAAATTTTAAGTTACAGATCGCAAGACGAAAGCAATTTATTATCTCCCCGTGGCGCGGGGAGATAATAAATGTATCTTGAAGTATGACGAGTATATTTATTATATGGTTCAATCTTCAGTAAGGAGTAGTTTGTGATTTCTTTTGACGAAATGGAACAGGTGGCACATCAATTAATCTCGCCAACCCAACTTAATAAATATATTAAATATGGTCATGTGGGTGCAGTTATTCAAAGTAAATCTGGCCATATTTATACCGGAATTAATATTGATACCGCCTGTTCCATGGGATTTTGTGCCGAACACGGCGCCATTGCAGAGATGATAAAACAGGGCGAAACCCGGATAATCAGGATGATTGCGGTGAATCGGCATGGCAATATCCTTCCCCCCTGCGGCCGTTGCCGGGAGTTTATCAGCCAAATCCATCCAGAAAATATCCATGCAGAAGTAAAAGTCACGCAAGAAAAAGTGTTGTTGCTCAGTGAATTGTTACCTTTTGACTGGAAAAAGCAGTATTAGTCAGTTGCTGAAACTGCCCGATTAACTATTCGGGCAATACAATCAAAGAAGCAAGTTTTCTTGTTGAATTTAGGCTAGCTTAACCCTATTATTACCTCCAGTAATGAGCAAATATTAACCATCCACTTTAGGTCACCGGGTTTGAGGAGAGGATATGCCAAAGAGATTGGTCATTCCTGAAAAGATCAATGAAGTTTTCGCTCATTTGAACGAAAGCTCAGATAATCGCACCCTCTATGCCTCATTAATGGATGGGGAAGATATAGCGATCCATATAAAAGGATTATCCCTTGCTCCCGGCTATCGCATGGTTCGTGTTGATAATCGATTGGCTGATAAGATTACTCAGTCTCATTTTGAGTTAGCTCTGATTAACGATATATCGAAAGAAGTTGCTTATTATAATCGAGTGGTTATACAGCCTGATATCGAGTTAAATTGCCGTCCTGTCACTCAAATTCTCGTTTGGCGTATTAGAACACCTCAACATCGAGCAGTTCTGCGTGACTTAGCGGGTAAGGTGTTCTTTGATTACTTGCTGGAGCACTATAGCGTAATAGTCTCTGACATGAACCAGACTAATGATGGCATGGCTTTTTGGCAGGATCGTATGTATGACGCTTTGGTGTATCATTTGCATGTTTACGCTTATGACATGATAACCTGCGAATTGCGCAAGATCCTAACCCAAGATGATGTTAGCCGGCAAGAGAGGTGGTTATGGGGAGATCCCGAACATCATCAAAATCGACTGGCAATCATTTCTAAAAACGAATTGCCAATACCGAAAGAATAAACAAGAACCCGCCCTGAACTGCTTGTTATTCATCTCCCCCTTGATGCTAAAAGCGCGTTTCACTCACAATTAGCATTCAGGAGGGAGAATTCCGCCGGTCTTGTTAAAAAAAGCGCTATTGAGCGGAAACGGATTCCATCCCCACCAATCCCACTTTGAGATAACCCGCTTTGCGTAAGGAATCCATTACACTCATCAGAGTTTCATAATCTACTGTTTTATCAGCTTGGAAGAAAATCGTCGTGTCTTTGTTGGATTGTGTGGTTTGATCCAAAACCAAAGATAAGTTATTGCGATCAACGACCTGCTCTCCCACATACAACTGCTTATCCGCTTTCACCGTCAAAAATACCGGTTTTTCTGGCCGTGGCTGCGGTTTAGCGGTCGATGCCGGCAAATCAACTTTGATATCTACGGTTGCCAATGGCGCTGCCACCATGAAAATAATCAACAGCACCAACATCACGTCAATAAATGGCGTGACGTTAATTTCATGCAATTCACCGTTATCGTCCAAATCTTCATTAAGACGTATTGCCATAATTGATTACCTTGCTTCTGCTTTTTCTGCTTTGCTTTCAGCCAGATCAAGATCACGCCCCAGCAACAGGACTGCCTTGGCCGCCATGTCGCCCACCTGACCACGGTATGATGCAATCACACGGGCAAAGACGTTATAAATCACAACCGCCGGGATCGCGGCCACCAGCCCCAGTGCTGTTGCTAACAAGGCTTCCGCAATACCCGGTGCAACAACCGCCAGATTCGTGGTTTGTGACTGAGCAATACCGATAAAGCTGTTCATGATCCCCCAAACTGTACCAAACAGTCCCACAAATGGGGAGATTGCGCCGATGGTCGCCAGATAGCCGTTACCACGCCCCATACCGCGGCTAATGGCAGCAACGGCACGCTCCATGCGGAACGAGGTTCGCTCTTTGGTGCCCACTTTATCGAGGCTGTCAACAGACAGGGCGCGCTCTGACTGTGCTTCACTCAACAACAGGCGGCTAATGCTGCGATTGCCAAAATCTGCTGCGATTTTCACCGCCGTATCCAGATTGGCAGCATCGACCAGCGCCAGTTGCTCCTTACGTAAACGGCGGCGAGCCATTAGCAGTTCAAATCCTTTAGAGAAAAATAGCGCCCATGTGATAACAGAAGCGATGACCAGACCCACCATGACGGTTTTTACGACGACGTCCGCGTTTTGGTACATGCCCCAAACAGACAAATCTGTTGCGAAACCACCGGACTGGCTGTCAGAAGAGGCACCTTCAACCGGTGCGACAACCGTTTCTGTCGTCACGGTTTCTGTCGCGACGACATTTTCTGCGCTATCTGCTGCCGCGGTTTGCGTGTCTGGGGTTGAGGGTGCATCTGTTTTCTGCATATCCGTGCTTGATCCCACCGCTTGCGCTGCTGTGGAAGATACGGGTGTTGCAGGAGCGGCTACCTGAGCAGCAGCCTGATTTTCTGGCGCGGCTGGCGCTGTGTCAGCCCATGCTGAACTTGTTAATCCGAGTGCCAATAGAATAGAAGCTGTCAAATTACGCATCAGTTAGCCTTACTCTCTTTCTTATAGATTCTGTTACTTAGCAATGAATCAGGTTTACTCATCTTGCTAATCCTAATATTCCTGAGGAAAAATTCCGCTGTAAATGATATCAGACATTGCACGATTTGATAGTAATTATCATTACTATTTAATAAAAAAGTCCAACTTAATGCTGTTCCTTCGTTAATCGATTTTGGTTTACCCTCGGCAACTCACCTTGAATTTTCGTCAAGTTGCGCGAATCCCTTTGGCAAAACAGCGCCAAATCTTTTAACTTTCTAATCATTATTTGAACAATGCCATTGAGATTAGGCAGGAAATGCACTTGGGGGAATGATGCCATGACAGAAAAAAAACGAGAAACCTTATTGGTCAGTGCGGGGAGAGACAAAAAGTATACACAAGGTGCGGTTAATCCCTTTATTCAGCGGACTTCATCTGTCATTTTCGATACCGTTGAAGACTTAAAACATGCTTTGAACAACTGTGACAAAGGGGAATTATTTTATGGGCGGCGTGGCACACTGACCCATTTTGCCTTTCAGGCCGCGATGGCTGAATTGGAAGGCGGAGCAGGCTGTGCACTCTATCCTTCCGGCACGGCAGCGATTACCCACTCTATTCTAGCATTTGTGGAAACCGGCGATCATGTTTTAATCACCGGTACGGCCTATGAACCCACGCAAAAATTTTGCGATCACGTTCTGAAAAAAATGGGAATTTCCAGCGATTATTTTGATCCCATGATCGGCGAAAACATCTCGTCGTTGATCCAACCCAATACCAAAGTTATCTTTCTGGAATCCCCCGGCTCCCTGACGATGGAAGTGCAAGATATTCCGGCAATTGTGCGTGCCATTCGCCGGGTCAACCCTGAGATTGTGGTTATCATCGATAATACTTGGGCGGCGGGTGTACTGTTTAAGGCGCTGGAGTTTGGTATCGATATTTCCGTTCAATCCGCGACAAAATATATTATTGGTCATTCAGATGGCATGTTGGGTACCGCGGTCGCCAATGCCCGATGTTGGGATCAGCTCAGAGAAGGATCTTATCTGCTCGGGCAAATTGCCGATCCCGATACGGTGTATATGGCGAACCGGGGGCTGCGCACGTTAGCGGTACGCTTAAAACAGCATGAAGAAAGCAGCCTCAAAATTGCTAAGTGGCTCGCACAGCGGCCGGAAGTCGCCGAGGTTTATCACCCGGCCTTGCCTTCTTGTCCCGGACATCAGTTCTTTCTGCGCGATTTCACCGGTGCTTGCGGGCTGTTTTCTTTTCGGCTGAATATCCCGCTTACACCGCAACAATTTGCGGATTATCTCGATAACCTGAACCATTTTAAGATGGCCTTTTCGTGGGGTGGCTTTGAGTCATTGATTCTGGGCACTCAACCAGAAACGCTTCAGCGGTTGCGTCAGTATCCTGCGCCGCAGAAAACCGGCACCTTATTCCGGCTCCATATCGGGCTGGAAGATCCACAAGACTTAATTGATGATCTGGAAGCGGGTTTTGCCCGTTTGCGGTACACTGGAGGTAAATTTGTTCGTTAATTATTTTATTCGCAAAAATCACAGGATACACAATGGAAACGTTAAGCGAGATCGTGCATGCGCTCTGGCATCATGATTTTAACCAACTGGCCAATCCAGATGTCATCTGGATTATTTATAGCGTCCTCTTTACCACGCTCGTGTTGGAAAATGGACTACTGCCAGCCGCCTTTTTACCCGGCGATACACTACTGGTGCTTTCCGGTGCCTTAATTGCCCAAGGTGTCATGAGTTTCATCCCCACCGTGGCTCTGCTGACCATCGCGGCCAGTCTGGGTTGCTGGCTGGGTTATTTGCAGGGGCGCTGGCTCGGCCATACCCGCGTTGTCAAAAACTGGCTGGCTCAACTTCCCTTGCAATATCGCCAACGTGCCAATGTGTTATTCTCCAAACACGGTCTGTCGGCCCTGCTTATCGGACGCTTTTTGGCGTTTGTCCGTACTCTCCTGCCAACATTTGCCGGTATTTCTGGCCTAAATAACAAACGCTTTCAATTTTTTAACTGGTTAAGTGGCTTCTTATGGGTCATTATTATCGTGGGTTTTGGTTATATTTTGAACCAGATCCCTTTCGTTAAAGCCCATCAAGATATGGTCATGAATATTTTGGTAATTTTGCCCATTATTCTGCTGATCAGCGGGTTGTCCGCTTCTTTACTGATGTATTGGCGTCACAAAAAAGGAGCATCAAAGAAAAGTAAGTAATCGGCTTATCGTTTTAACGCGATCGCAAAAACCACTATTTTTTCTATTTACTCGACTATCAATTTACTGGATTATCAAGCTACTGGATTATCAATCCAAGAATTGAACCAGCGTCCATTCCAACATTTTCCTGAATGGGATGGACGACCTCATCAACCAACCAACATCGAACCCACCCCCACCAAGGTCATTTTTGGCAGAAGGAGGTAAGAATGGGTCAGCAGACAATTATTAAACTCGTTGATGACAATCACATGCCACAATTGGGGCTTGGGGTTTGGAAAGCGAGTAATGAACAGGTTGTTAAGTCTATCCATACCGCGTTAGAAGTCGGTTATCGCTCCATTGATACGGCAGCCATTTTTCATAACGAAGAAGGTGTGGGGAAAGCCTTGAAGGAGAGTGGCATCCCCCGCGAAGAAATTTTCATCACCACCAAACTTTGGAATGATCGCCATCTGGATGCTCATGCGGCATTACAAGAAAGTCTGGACAAACTACAGCTAGACTATGTTGATCTCTATCTCATTCAGTGGCCAATACCTGAACAAGGCCATTATGTTGATGCCTGGAAGCAACTGATTGAACTGAAAGCCGCGGGTCTGACTCACAGTATTGGTGTTTGTAACTTTCATATCGAACATTTACAAAAAGTGATACAGGAGACAGGGGTGGTTCCCGTCATCAACCAAATTGAACTGCATCCCTTGCTGCAACAGCGGCAACTTCATTCATGGAATGCCACCCATTATATTACAACCGAGTCATGGAGCCCGTTATCGCGGGGCGGAAAAGGTGTTTTTAATTCTCCATTGGTTGAACGTCTGGCACTTAAATACGGTAAAACCCCTGCGCAAATTGTGATTCGCTGGCATCTTGATCGTGGCATGATTGCCATTCCTAAATCCGTTACACCTTCCCGCATTAAAGAAAATTTTGACGTGTTTGATTTCAGACTGGAAAAAGAAGACTTAACCGCTATGGCTGAATTGGACATTGGTAAGCGGATAGGCCCAGATCCCGATACTTACAATCAATTTTAGCCGGAAAAATGCACACCATAGATTCAATTTATCCCTTTCATTCAACTCATCCCAACAGACCTGAATTCTGTGTTTCAACGGAGTTCAGGTCATGTGCCTGAGCATTTATAACACGATATTCATAATACAATATTCATAACACAATAATTTATTAACAAAATCAGAAATATTAATAATAACTATGTTTACTATTTATATATGAACCATCATATAGACTTACTTCACGACGCTAAATAACAGCCATATTAAACAGATAACTGAAAATATTGGCCTGTCTACAGCGAAAATTCACCTATTAACTTTAACTCCTCAAACAGAAAACTTAAGGAAATGATAATGGTTTACATAGTTATTTCTTTATTAATGCTTATCCCTTTTTTCTTTACCTTGAAATGGTTCCTGTTGTCGCACCGGATCTACCACAATGCGGCGGGGATCTTGCTGGCAATCGCCGCGATGGCTTTTCATATGTATATCTTTCGGTTTGATAATATTCCCATTGTGCATATTGAGGTCTCCCATCGACCGATCGTGTTTTATGGCGCAGTCATGATCGCGCTTCTGCATGGTGTCCTCTATTCCATCTGTTTCAAGCGGTATTATGGGAACAAACAATAAGGAAAGCCATCCAAGCAATAACCAACGGTAACATTACGTTACCGTTGGGGATCATCATCCTGATCTTTATGTTCTGCTTCATCAGAAGATTTGGTATTGGCCGTCAGCAGATAAGGAGACTGTTGCCAACGGCTGGGGGAGAGTTTCAGTAAGTTATGAGCCAGAATAAAGCCAATCGCCAGGGATAGCAGGAGCATTATCCTCAGTAAGTTAGTTGTGTTATCGACCTGCTTGGCCTCGGTTGCCAATCGATGAGTATCCAGAGTCAGGCGAAGAAAACCTTTAGGATGATTTTTCCCTGGTATCGGCACAACGATTTGTTGGTTAAAGTAACTACTGGATTTTTTGCCTTCCAGCGATAACCGTTCACGAACAGAAACCGGTTCACCACTTCGGGCTATCTGTGTTCCACTCTCCAGATAGACACTGGCATCCAAAATGCGGCTGTTGCTCGTCAAGTAATCTAAATTAGCAACAATCTTTTTATTATTAAGATCTTTGCTACCATTCTCCATATAATCAGACAAGCTGAATGCGACCTGTTTTGCCAAGGTCTTTGCCAGATCTTCAAACTGATCCATATGCGCCTGTTGTTGAGAACGGCTGAAATAGGAAACTCCCTGCATCAGCAGTACTAACAGTGCTATACATATTAATATAATCGCCGTCTTGTGCAGTCTAATTTTTAGCTTTGCTTTTATCATCGTTATCTCATCCCACGCTTAGAAAGCACATGTTGCCAGATGCGGTATTGATAGGATAGTTTGAAAAGCGTTTTTTGCCTGCACCAAATTATACGGAATTACAGGAGTTGATATTCATGTCTAATAATCTGGCCTATCGCTATTTACCGGACGAGATCCACAAATGGCCCGGATTACCCTTGTCCCTCAGTGGTGATGAAGTGATGCCACTGGATTACCGAGCAGGAGATAGTGGCTGGTTGCTGTATGGACGCGGTTTGGATAAACAGCGTATCAGTGATTTTCAGCACCGATTGGGCGCAGCCATGGTGGTGGTCTCTTCATGGCGGATCGATGATTATCAGGTTGTCCGTATTGCCGGTAGCCTTTCGCCCCGCGTTAAACGACTGGCAGACGAATGCCGTTTGGATGTCGTTCCATTGGGGCAGATCCCCCGCCTTCGCGCACCGGGCTTATTGGTGATGGATATGGATTCCACTGCTATCCAGATTGAGTGCATTGATGAGATTGCCCGTCTGGCCGGCGTGGGTGATAAGGTGGCGGCAATCACCGAGCGGGCGATGCAGGGCGAACTGGATTTTTCAGACAGTCTGCGCGAACGGGTTGCCCAACTGGCCGGTGCTGACGTCTCGATTTTGCAGCACGTGATGGACACACTGCCACTGATGCCGGGGCTAACCAGCCTGGTTCGCAAGTTACAATCATTAGACTGGCATGTCGCGATTGCCTCCGGTGGTTTCACTTTTTTTGCCGATAATCTTCGCCAGCAGTTACGTCTTTTTGATGCAATTGCCAATCAACTGGAGATCAGAGATGGCAAGCTGACCGGTAAAGTCAAAGGGCCGATTGTTGATGCAAAATATAAGGCAACCACGTTGATCAGGTTGGCAAAAGCGCTGGATATTCCCCTAAGCCAAACTGTCGCCATCGGAGATGGTGCCAATGATCTGAAAATGATCCGCAAGGCCGGGTTGGGCATCGCCTATCACGCTAAGCCCAAAGTGTATGCTCAGGCCAAAGTGGCTATCCGCCATGCAGATTTAATGGGCGTTCTGTGTGTATTGAGCGGTGGTTTGAAACACGAAGAACGTTAATGCCAACCGACAAAAATCATTATATTGAGGAAGTACACCGTGGCAAAAGCAGCAAAGCGGGCATTTGTCTGTAACGAGTGTGGCGCGGATTATCCCCGTTGGCAGGGGCAATGTACCGCGTGCCACGCATGGAATACGATTACAGAAGTACGTTTGGCCGCCGCTTCATCCTCCCGCAATGAGCGTTTCAGTGGTTATGCCGGCGATGCCGGGATCAGTAAAGTACAAAAACTATCTGATATCAGTCTGGAAGAGCTGCCCCGTTTTTCCACCGGGTTTAAGGAATTTGACCGCGTTCTCGGCGGTGGCGTGGTTCCCGGCAGTGCCATTTTGATTGGCGGTAATCCCGGCGCGGGGAAAAGTACCCTGCTTTTACAAACCATGTGCCAATTATCAACCCAGATGAAAACCCTGTATGTGACAGGGGAAGAGTCCTTGCAGCAAGTGGCGATGCGGGCACATCGGCTGGGTTTGCCGACCGATAAACTGAATATGCTGTCGGAAACCAGCATTGAACAGATCTGTCTGATTGCCGAGCAAGAACAGCCCAAACTTATGGTGATCGACTCCATTCAGGTCATGCACATGGCCGATATTCAATCGTCACCCGGCAGTGTTGCTCAGGTCAGGGAAACCGCAGCCTACCTGACACGGTTTGCCAAAACCCGTGGCGTTGCCATTATCATGGTTGGGCATGTGACAAAAGATGGGACGTTGGCCGGCCCCAAAGTGCTCGAACATTGCATAGACTGTTCGGTTATGTTGGATGGTGAAACCGATTCCCGTTTCCGTACTTTGCGCAGCCATAAAAACCGCTTCGGTGCCGTTAATGAGCTGGGCGTGTTTGCGATGACCGAACAGGGGCTGCGCGAGGTCAGTAATCCTTCCGCCATTTTCCTCAGCCGTGGTGATGAAATTACCTCAGGCAGTTCGGTTATGATTGTCTGGGAGGGCACTCGCCCGTTGCTGGTTGAAATTCAGGCATTGGTCGATCACTCCATGATGTCAAACCCACGCCGCGTAGCAGTAGGGCTTGAACAAAACAGGCTGGCGATCCTGCTGGCGGTCCTGCACCGACACGGCGGTTTGCAAATGGCTGACCAAGATGTTTTTGTCAACGTTGTTGGTGGGGTCAAAGTCACAGAAACCAGTGCTGATCTGGCGTTATTGCTCTCTTTGGTTTCCAGTTTCCGCGATCGGCCGCTGCCCCGTGATCTGGTGGTATTTGGTGAAGTGGGATTAGCCGGAGAAATTCGTCCCGTTCCCAGTGGACAAGAACGCATTGCAGAAGCCGCTAAACACGGTTTTAAACGGGCTATCGTTCCTCATGCTAACATGCCGAAAAAATCACTGCCCGAGATGAAAGTATTTGGTGTCAAAAAGCTGGCGGATGCGTTAGCGGTTCTGGATGATCTCGATTAAGAAATAATGCTTCATTCCTTTTAGATCTATATAGCCAATAGATTTCAAGTTACCGCTTGAAATCTATTAAGACACAATCTAAGTATTTTTCTTAGTTAGTGAGAATATTTTCTGCCGACCATCACATATCAAATTAAGGCACTGAAAATTTCATTTCCAAAAAAGAAATAAGAATTTTCCGAATTAAGGTAAAATTTGGGTGGAATATTTTTATTCATTTACCTTAAATAAAAAATCAATGCGCTAAGCATTATATTATTTTAATTTCTTCTATTTTTACCCCAAACTATTATTTATTGATCACAAAGAATTGGTCAAATTTAAACCACAAATGGTTATGTAAATATTTATACCGCAGATAAAATCAATCATTCTATTTAATAAAAATTCAACAAATACCATTGCCGTTTATTTTATTGTTTAACTGCCAATTTAGCATTTGGTTATTTTATTTCATCTATATCGCTGATTATGCGATTTTAACTGCTTGTAATAGTTAAAATAGCCATATTTGATCCCAAAGCATCAATAAACAATCAATTTTGCTTTTACCTTTCACAACAAGCATGCTATTTTGTTTAGTATACTAAACATAAAGGAGGTCTTATGGGGCAATTTGACTATTTAAAAGAGGCGATCAAACAGGCAGGTTACACGTTACAGCAAGTTGCTGATGCTAGCGGAATGACAAAAGGCTATCTAAGCCAACTGATTAACGACAAAATAAAAAGTCCCAGTGCACAGAAACTCGCTTCTCTTCATCAATATCTAGGATTGGCGTATCCCATGGAAAAGAAAACCGTCGGCGTGGTGTTTGGTAAATTTTACCCATTGCATACTGGACACATTTATTTGATTCAACGAGCATCCAGCCAAGTGGATGAGCTACACGTTGTTCTTTGTTATGACGAAGTGCGTGATCGTGACTTGTTCATCAACAGTTCGATGTCCCTGCAACCTACTGTCAGTGACCGTCTGAGATGGTTGTTGCAAACATTCAAGTATCAGAAAAATATTCATATTCATGCATTTAATGAGCAAGGACTGGAGCCCTACCCAAATGGTTGGGAAGTGTGGAGTAAGAGCGTTACGTCGTTTCTGACAGCAAAAAGCATCAATCCTAACTATATCTACTCCAGCGAAGTACAGGATGTTCCGCGTTATAAAGAGTATTTTGGCATCGAAACAGTGCTTATCGACCCACAACGCTCATTCATGAATATTAGCGGCAGCCAAATCCGTCAGGCTCCTTTCCGTTATTGGGAGTATATCCCTACCGAGGTCAAGCCATTTTTTGTACGTACAGTGGCCATTCTTGGCGGAGAATCCAGCGGAAAATCGACATTAGTCAATAAGCTGGCGAATACGTTTAATACCACCAGCGCATGGGAATATGGGCGCGAATACGTATTTTCCCATCTGGGAGGCGATGAAAGGGCTTTACAATACTCAGATTACGATAAAATTGCATTAGGTCATGCTCAATACATCGATTTTTCAGTTAAATATGCCAATAAAGTGGCGTTTATTGATACGGATTTTGTGACAACACAGGCATTCTGCAAACGCTACGAAGGTAAAGAGCACCCCTTTGTTCAAGCGATGATTGACGAGTATCGCTTTGATTTAGTAATTCTTTTAGAAAACAATACACCGTGGATTGCAGATGGTTTAAGAAGTTTAGGCAGTGATCGGGATCGCAAAGAATTTCAACATTTACTTGAAAGTTTGCTGAAGAAAAATAATATCGATTATGTCTGTGTCAATTCACCGGATTATGATCAACGTTTTCTGCGTTGCGTTGAACTGGTCCAACAAATGTTAATGGAGTGACTAACATTTATCTATAAAATAGATTACACTTATATTATTATCACAATTAATTGATAGTGATTTATTATTCAGTGTAATCTTTATCGTTTTGTATTTATCCTATTTAAACAGCAAGTTAAATGTTTACTTTGGTTATTTTTACAATAGTAATAAAATAAATTGTGATAATGATATTTTTTGATACTTTAATTTTACTGTTTTGACTTGAATTACAGGGAAATAAGTCATTTAATGAACAGACCTATTGATTTATAAATATAAAATTTATTAGTGACTAACAAATCCACAAATATTATAGGTGTTTTTATCAATAAAGGAGGTAATAAAAAGTAACATTAAAATATAAATGGCATTTTCCTTATTATAAAAATGGAATAAAAATAGAAGAATTTATGCTATTTTTATTTGGTTTAAGCGTTATTTTAAGCATAAATACTTAATATTCTTGATTTTTTATTCCAAGACTAAGAAACATCTCATTTATTAGATAGTCATTGTAAATAATAATTGACATAAGATGAGTATATCCTTGGTGAAGATGTTTCACATATAGACTATTTTTATTCGTACAATACCATAAGGATATCAGTGTTATTGCGAATAAATTCAGACAGCATATGTTAAGGGAAAGGCTTTAATCTTTTAACCTAATTGTGTTGAGAATATGAACTTGAATCAATTTAAATCGATTGAGGTTATCAATATTTCATATGGTTTAACTGGTGTTACAGTTAATCATGAAATGATTTCAGATATCACATTTTCTATTATACCAGGTGAAATTACTTTGATAACAGGGCCGAAAGCATCGACTAACCGTACAGTGTTGTCGATTGCATCGGGTATGTTACAACCAGATCAAGGAGATGTATTAATCAATAATAACAAGCTAAAACTAATGGATGATGTAGAATTAGGAAAGTTTCATCATGAAAATAGTGGGTTTATTTTCCAGGATTTCAACTTATTTAGTGAACTCACACTGTTAGATAACTTGTTATTATCAACGTCTTATGGGTTATCACTTTCTCGCGAGCAAGCAGAAAAAATCGCTCAGAAGTCATTGGATATTGTGAAATTAGGCGATAAAAGCCGTTATTATCCAGGCGAGCTGTCTGAAAACGAGAAACAACTGGCTGCAATGGCAAAAGCCATCGTCAGAAGACCTGAATATTTATTTGCTGATGACCCAACACGCAATTTAGATCATCAGGCATTTAAGACATTCATTAATATCTTTAAATTTATTGCCCATGAACAGAAAGGTACGGTTGTCATTGCCTCTCAAGACAGACGTTTGATACAACATGCAGATAGCGTTATCACTTTAGCAAGTGGGAAGGCAGTTAAGACTTATGAATCCATTCTAAATCAACGCGTTTTGGTGTCGTAATAGCATAGTAATGACAATGAGTGAGTGACTCGTAAAAAAACGGCCTGTTATCAGGCCGTTTTTTCTATCAATCTGATTTTCTATCAGACTTACTTGCTGATCTTTTTATATTTAATACGATGAGGCTCTAATGCTTCAGCCCCCATCGTCCGCTTCTTGTAATCTTCGTATTCGCTAAAGTTCCCTTCAAAGAAGGAGACTTTCCCTTCATCCTGATAATCAATGATGTGGGTCGCGATACGGTCAAGGAACCAACGGTCATGGGAAATAACCATTGCACAGCCAGGGAATTCCAGCAGGGCGTTTTCCAATGCGCGCAAAGTTTCGATATCCAAGTCGTTGGTGGGTTCATCAAGCAATAACATGTTGCCGCCAACTTGCAACAGTTTGGCTAAATGCAAGCGACCACGCTCACCCCCAGACAATTCACCAACACGCTTGCCTTGATCTACGCCTTTGAAGTTAAAGCGCCCAACATAGGCACGACTTGGAATTTCAAAGTTGCCGATACGCATGATGTCTTGACCGCCAGAGACTTCTTCCCAAACGGTTTTACTGTCATCCATGTTATCGCGGAACTGATCGACGGAAGCCAGTTTAACCGTCTCACCCAGTGTAATAGCGCCGGAATCGGGCTGTTCTTGACCGGACAACATACGGAACAACGTCGATTTACCCGCACCGTTCGGGCCGATGATCCCAACAATCGCACCTTTTGGCAGGGAGAAACTTAAGTTGTCGATCAGAACGCGATCACTGTATGACTTGGTTAGATTGGTCACTTCCAGCACTTTGTCACCCAAACGCGGGCCAGGTGGAATGAACAACTCGCTGGTTTCATTACGCTTCTGGTACTCGACGTTATTGAGTTCTTCAAAGCGAGCCAGACGTGCCTTACCTTTCGCCTGACGCCCTTTCGGATTTTGGCGAACCCACTCAAGCTCTTTCTCAATAGATTTACGGCGAGCCGCTTCTGACGCCGCTTCCTGTGCCAGACGCGCGTCTTTTTGTTCCAGCCATGAAGAGTAGTTGCCTTCCCACGGAATACCTTCACCACGGTCAAGCTCCAAGATCCAGCCTGCAACGTTATCAAGGAAGTAACGGTCGTGGGTAATCGCTACCACAGTCCCTTCGTAATCGTGCAGGAAGCGTTCCAGCCACGCGACAGACTCAGCATCAAGGTGGTTCGTGGGTTCGTCGAGTAGCAGCATGTCTGGTTTTTCCAGCAACAAGCGACAAATTGCCACACGGCGGCGTTCACCACCGGATAAGTGTTCAATCTTGGCATCCCATGCCGGCAGGCGCAGGGCATCAGCCGCTCGCTCAAGCTGATTTTCCAGATTGTGCCCGTCATGAGATTGGATAATCGCTTCCAGCTCACCCTGCTCTTTTGCCAGCTTATCGAAATCCGCATCCGGATCAGCATAAGCGGCATAGACTTCATCAAGGCGAGTCAGAGCATGTTTGACTTCGCTGACCGCTTCTTCCACGGCTTCGCGAACCGTATGTTCAGGATTGAGTTTAGGTTCCTGCGGCAAATAGCCGATTTTAATACCGGGTTGTGGGCGCGCTTCTCCCTCAATATCTTTATCAATACCCGCCATAATGCGTAGTAAAGTCGATTTACCGGCACCATTCAAACCGAGAACACCGATTTTTGCTCCAGGGAAAAAACTCAGAGAAATATTTTTCAGAATATGCCTTTTCGGAGGAACAATTTTTCCTACCCGATGCATACTATAAACATATTGAGCCAATGTCGTTTACCTTTTGATTAATCAGGAAATTTTGAAAATCGTTTGCATTTATAAAGCTTGGATGGTGTATTTTACCCTAAATTTTACCAACCGTGTTTTTATGTATCATGCTACCACCTAATTAGGGTTAAATTCAGTCATTCCGAGGCCACAAACGGTAAAGATCATCATTCACCTTCAAGAAAAAATCCAAAGTTCTGGCGTGATTATTGCCATGAATAAAATTCTGCTTGTGGTCACACCTTATGTGGCCTTTTTTCAACCCCTTCCTTTTAGCATTCACCCATTGTAATAACTCATATCAATAATATGATTATAATTACATGGCTTTTTATAATGCACTTGGGCACTGGGTCGTCTTCTGGAGGGGTATGTGGCAATGAGTAAGTGGCAGCATTTCGCAATGGCTGTAAGTATGGTTTCTGTTGTTGCCGGAGCAGCACATGCTGATTCTCTGGATGCCCAACGTCAGCGATATCAAGCCATCAAGCAGGCATGGGATGCCAAAAATAGAGCGGAAGTGGCACGCCTGATGCCAACGCTGAAAGATTACCCGCTGTATCCTTATCTCGAATATCGTCAATTATCTCAGGATCTGGCCGTTGCCACGCCCCAGCAAGTTCAGCATTTTATTAATACTCATCCTACCCTGCCGCCAGCGCGTTCGCTGACATCCCGATTTATCAATGCACTGGCAGATAAGGAGGACTGGCACGGTATCCTGACATTCAGCCCTAACCCGCCAAATACCGTGGCAGAACGTTGTGATTATTACTTTGCACAGTGGGCCACGGGGCACCAACAAGTCGCCTGGACAGGTGCCCAGGAAATTTGGCTCAACGGCAGCTCATTACCTGATCGTTGCGATAAACTCTTCAGCGTCTGGGAGCAGGCGGGACACCTCGCTGCAAATTTAATTTTGCAGCGTATCGAATTAGCAATGAAGGCCGGTGACACCACACTTGTTAGCTATCTGACCAAACGCTTGCCATTACGTTATCAGGGCTTGAGTGCAAGTTTGCTGAAACTACAGCATGATCCTACATTTATTGCACAATTTGCTACAACCACCACGCCAACCGACTTTACCCGCTCAGTGATCATAACGACCTTTTCCCGCTTTGCCCGTACAAAGGCCGAACTCGCCAGAGTCAGCATTCCCACACTTGTTCGCTCACAAAAGATGAATGACACTGAGCGCCAGCAATTAAAAGATATCGTCGCATGGCAATTGATGGGAGACATCACGCCGGAGCAGGCAAAATGGCGGGATGATACTATTCGCCATTCACATGCTATCAAATTGATTGAAAGACGCGCTCGCCTGGCATTGCGGGATGGCGATCATGCCGGGCTTGAAGCATGGATTTCGTTACTGCCCCAAAAAACTTTGCAACAAGATGAATGGCAATATTGGCGTGCCATGATCCTGCTCAAGCACGGAAACACCGCACAAGGTAATGTCATATTACGTAATCTGGCCAAGCATCGTGGTTTTTATCCTATGGTGGCCGCCCAAAAATTACAGATCCCCTACCCCCTGACCATCCACAAAGCAGAGAAACCTGATAGCGCCATTACCAATATGTCAGCCATTAAGCGTATCCGAGAGTTACTGTATTGGCATATGGATGATTTAGCACGCTCCGAATGGGGTCTCCTGGTTTCTTCGCAAGATCGCGTGAAACAAGAACAGTTAGCCCGTTATGCGTTTGAGCAACACTGGCCCGCTTTCAGTGTGCAAGCGACCATTGCAGGAAAGATGTGGGATCATCTTGAAGAACGTTTCCCGATGGCGTGGCGAAATGAGTTTGCCAACTTTACGTCAGATAAAAATATTTCACAAAGTTATGCCATGGCCATTGCCCGTCAGGAAAGCGCCTGGGATCCGCAGGCGCGTTCTGCCAAGGGCGCCAGCGGATTAATGCAGATCATGCCTAAAACCGCCGAACATACCGTGAAGAGCCAGAAAATTCAGGGTTATATCGGCAGCGGTCAATTAATGAACCCGATGACGAATATAAAAATTGGCACGGCTTATCTGGATTCAGTCTACCAGCGTTTTGACCATAACCGCATTCTTGCCAGTGCCGCTTATAATGCCGGCCCTGCCAATGTTGAGCGCTGGTTGGCTAACACTTCTGGGAGTATCGATCCCATCGCCTTTATTGAGAGCATTCCTTTTGCTGAAACACGCTCTTATGTCAAAAATGTCCTTGCCTATGACATGTTCTACCATCATTTTATGGGAAAAATGCCGAACGTGCTGACTAATGCCGAATGGCAAAGACGTTATTAATTTAAGAGGAATACTATGATATGCTGCCGTACTAGTTAAATAGTATGGCAGTTAATTATGGCACAAAATCATTTGATTGATCCGGCGCTCTCCCCAGAAGAGGGTGATGACTGGCTCGCTTTTGTCGAGCTATTACAGATAGCATTTGAACAAAATTTGCAACATTCTATTTTGCAGCTATTATTGACTCCCGATGAACGTACCGCTTTATCAACTCGGGTTCGGATTATTCAGGAGTTGATGCGTGGGCAGATGAGCCAGCGCGAGCTGAAAAATGAATTAGGCGTTGGTATTGCGACGATTACACGCGGTTCCAACAGCTTAAAGAACGCCCCGGCTCATGTTAAGAGATGGCTGGAGACTCAGTTATTAACTGATTGAAAATAGCCACTATAAAATAACGGTTTAAATAATTTCGTGGGGGCCATTCAATGTGCCCCCAACAACTTGCGTATTACTTATTACGGTTAGCGTTTTTAGCGTTAACTATGTCGTACCGTTAAGATTGATTATTCAACTCGTTGTAAATTTCATGATGGATAGGTACAAGAGCCAATATCAGCGCTTGATGATAAACGCTGGTACGTGTCAGAATACCGTTGGTAAAAAAGCCGATTGCACCACCTTTCTGCTTGATATTATCGACGCCAGCGACATCCGCCATTTCATGGCCAAGCTCGCGTCCCTGACGAATACCTTCCAGTACTTTTTCAGGCAGCATCAGGCTGGCAGAGCGCGATTCTCCCCGAATTTGTTTATGTTCAACAACCATCCAGGCAAACGTCATGTCATCTTCAATTCCTGCCTCAACCCCAACCCAAAAATCAGCTTCTGGCCGGACTTGGCGAGCAGCCATAACGCGATGACGAGCCCCTGTGCGGGTTTCAATATTCCCAATCGGTTGTTGAGGTACACTGCTATCTACATTGACATCTTCTATGTGGTAGGTGCCTGGGCCAAAAACATCATCGAATGCAAGGCTAATCGCTTTTATCTTCGCAGGGTTAGTTGTTGCTGCAATAACGTGGTACATATAAATAAATTATCCTTTGAATTATTTCATGATGCAGTATAACGGAAAATAACTATGTTACAGGTCTATCTTGTTCGTCATGGCGAAACCGAATGGAACGTGGCTCATCGTATTCAGGGGCAGTCTGACAGCCCCCTGACGGAAACTGGCCGACACCAAGCTCACTTAGTCGCGCAAAGAGTCAAAGCAGAAAACATTACCCATGTTATCACCAGTGATCTTGGTCGGACACGCCAAACAGCAGAGATCATCGCTAAAGCCTGTGGTTGCGACGTCATACTGGAACCTCGACTGCGAGAGTTACATATGGGCGTACTGGAAAATCGCGAACTCAACTCCCTCACACCAGAAGAAGAATCTTGGCGTAAAAGCCTTGTCGATGGTACACCAAATGGACATATCCCAGAAGGTGAATCGATGCATGAAGTATCTACCCGTATGCGTGCCGCACTGGACAATTGCCTCAATCTGCCGGCGGGCAGCCGTCCACTGTTGGTCAGTCATGGAATAGCACTCGTCAGTTTGATCGGCTCTATTCTGGGTCTTCCCGCTAACTCAGAACGCCGTTTACGGTTGAGAAACTGTTCTATCTCACGGGTGGATTATCAGGATAGCCCGTGGCTGGCTTCAGGTTGGATAGTTGAAACAACGGGCGATATCACTCATCTGGATATGCCCGCTTTGGATGAATTACCCGGTTAACGTTCAATTGGGATGAGATACTCAAATTCCACAACATGGTTTTGGGACTCATCCCCAAGATTTCTCCATTCGAGGTTAGTGAGATAATATCGCTCAACATCGTATCCCTTTCTGCGAGTGATGTTTAATGTAGGCAGGCAGACACCATAAACGGTAAAGAGAAACTCTTGTAACTGTTCTTTATCACCAAAATAACTGAATGAAATATAATCCCCACCGGGCAAAACGACTGGATGGTTATCTTGGGTATCAAAAGTGGCATATTCTGGTTCGATAGCTGTGGTATAGAACACCGTCTGTTCATCTTCGTTTTCCACACTAAGGGTCGTATGGTGTAATCCATACAGTCTCGGCGGTAATATCTCAGCATCCTGTAGATAGTTAATCCAAAAATCATGACGCATATTCTTGCAAGCCTCTGACCACTGTTCGAGGACATAACTGCAAGTGTGCTCTGTGCCGATAAGCGACTTCTCTTCCAATGTGACATATTTGTACTCTGGCAGCGGCTTATTATCCAGCAGGATAGGAGGGCATATCCCCTTGGCGCACCACTCTTCACTTCGACGATAAGCGGCCGGCGTCCGGTCAAATTGTTTCTTGAAAGCTCTCGTGAAAGTTTGCTGAGAATCAAAGCGATATTGTAAAGCAATGTCCAAAATAGGACGGCTGGTCAAACGTAATGCAACGGCGGCTCGGGATAATCTTCTCGCACGGATATAAGAGCCTATTGCCTGACCTGTTACCTCCTTGAACATGCGCTGCAAGTGCCATTTGGAGTAACCTGCTTTGGCTGCAACGTTATCAAGAGACAATGGACGATCCAGATTATTATCCACCCAATGCAGCAAGTCTCGAATGATGTTGGTTTGATCCATACATCTCCCTAAGTCATTAAGACAAAAAGAAAATCATATAAATATATAACAATTTATTAGCTTGAAAACAAAGACTATTTAAAAAGATATTATGTAATTTGCTTGACAATCAACACGATACTTTTTCCTAAAACCTTTCCCAAAAATTTTCCCAAAACAAACCTCAAGTTCAATTTCCCTGAGTGTTATGGCAGCATATTTATCTCGGCAATTGATTACCGATACTTACTATAACTGGTGGGTATTTATTCTATAAGTACAATAACGTCAAAATTATTTGGCATATTGATTGTTACATTCATGTTATCAACAAACCATCAACCAAATTAAACAAGATTTGGCTTGGAATAAATTATTGGTAGATTTAGTAATATGTCAAGCATTGTCTTGGTAAATAATCCAAGAACGTGAATTCAGCGACTCATCTTGGCTGCCTATTCAGCTATAATGCTATGATTTCCCATCACAGACACATTCACAGTGAAAATGATTTGATTAAATTCATTGAGTTACATTATATGTGAATGATAGATATTTTCACTGTATTTATTTAATTCAAATGGACTAAATATGGTAACAATGAAGAAAGTAGTGATAGCGGCTGCCTTACTCTTTTCTCCCGTAGTTCTGCACGCTGAAGAGATCGGTTCTGTCGATACGGTGTTCAAACTTTTTGGCCCTGATAACAAGATAGTGATCGAAGCCTTTGATGATCCTGATGTGAAAAATGTCACCTGTTATTTGAGCAGGGCCAAGACCGGAGGAATTAAGGGCGGATTAGGATTAGCAGAAGATACCTCGGATGCCGCCATATCTTGCCAGCAAGTTGGTTCGATTGAATTATCAGATAAGATAAAGAAATCCGCCAAGAAAGGACAAGTTGTCTTCCAGAAACGGACATCTTTGGTGTTTAAAAAATTACAGGTGGTACGTTTCTATGACCCAAATCGTAATACACTGATTTATCTAACCTATTCTGATAAGATGATCGATGGTTCCCCTAAAAATGCGATCAGTGCCGTACCGATTATGCCGTGGAAAGCGTGAATAGCTCACTAAAGTAAGCACTCGCTCAAAAGAAAAGCCCCGATGCCATTAGGACATACGGGGCTTTACTGGATAGAAATAGACTAATGAAAAAGGTTCACTTAATCTTCTAAATCACCACAGAAACGGTAACCTTCACCGTGGATGGTTGCAATGATTTCTGGCGTATCGGGTGTTGATTCGAAATGCTTACGAATACGGCGAATAGTCACATCAACAGTACGATCGTGGGGTTTCAGTTCGCGACCCGTCATTTTTTTCAGCAATTCTGCACGGGTCTGGATTTTTCCTGGATTTTCACAGAAATGAAGCATCGCACGGAATTCACTACGCGGCAGTTTGTACTGATCTCCCATCGGACTCACCAAAGAGCGGCTATTGATATCCAGCTCCCATCCATTGAATTTATAACTTTCAACCTGACGGCGCTCTTCACCTGAATGACTCAGGTTCATTGTCCGCGAAAGTAAATTACGCGCACGAATGGTTAATTCACGTGGGTTAAATGGCTTAGTTATATAATCATCAGCACCAATTTCGAGACCAAGGATTTTATCCACTTCATTGTCACGGCCGGTTAAGAACATCAACGCGACATTTGCCTGCTCACGTAATTCACGGGCAAGCAATAACCCATTTTTACCTGGCAGATTGATATCCATAATGACTAAATTGATATCGTTATCTGACAGAATGTTGTGCATTTCTGAACCATCAGTGGCTTCGTAAACAATATACCCTTCAGCTTCAAAAATACTTTTAAGGGTATTGCGTGTGACAATTTCGTCTTCAACAATCAAAATGTGCGGGGTTTGCATGGCTGCTACCTAAAATCGCTAAAAAAACAGAATCTGTATGACATAAGCCGTTATTATTAAAAGAAAATAGGCTGATCTTGTTCTGAGTTACAGAAAACCAGCTTATGTCCAAAATAAACGTTTGATATGTTTTACGCTAAAAGCCAGCGTCGCTTTCCTAGAGGGTACATACCCGAAAAAACCCGATCTAAACAAGGCTTCTATATTAGTCTATTAACAGCAATATAACAGCTAGTAATGTATTCGCCTGCTAAAAAAACTAACTTTTGTTGATACATATCAAAATCAATTGTAGCACGTTCACATTAATTGTAATTGTTAATTTTAATTTAGACCATTTGTTATTAATTTGAATAAATTATGTTAATGGGTATCAGAATGTCGCGAAGACTTGAAGAAATTGGTTCGACACAAAAATATCCAGACAACATGTTTTTATCATAAAGACAAAATAATTACAAAATATGTTTTTTGTAAAATTAAATGCTAATAAATAACCTGACTAGCCAGATAATAATTTGTCCATTTGGTTATATTTTGAATAATTCCGATACGGAAAATGCCGTTTTTTTCTTCTTTTGACCTAAAAAATATTTGACATTGACCACAATTTAATTTAACCAATAGAGGGTCGAACAAATCAAATAGACAGACAGGAAACTATGCACCACATCAGCCCGAAAAAATGGGTTCTTACAAATACCATGACAACCACCACTACGATTACCACCGGAACCTTGGGTTACGGTGCGGGCTGACGCATATATATAACAACCACAAGCCCGTATCCCACAAGATACGGGCTTTTTTTTGGACAGAAATCAGGAGAAAAGTTAATGCGAGTATTGAAATTTGGAGGAACCTCAGTGGCGAATCACCAGCGCGTACTGAGCGTCGCAGATATCGCCGAGCACGAGTTATCCCTTGGGCAAGTGGCCCTGGTCCTCTCGGCTCCCGCGAAGATCACCAACCATCTGGTGGCGATGATTGAAAAAACGGTTGCCGGGCAAGAGATTGTTTCCAATATGAGCGATGCCAGCCAAATCTTTGCTGATTTACTGTCAGGATTGAAAGAGCAACAAACCGGGTTTGATTATAAGCGCCTGAAAGGAATGGTTGAGCGTGAACTCGCCAGCCTGAAACAGACGCTGCACGGCATTTCCCTGTTGAAACAATGTCCAGACAGCATTAACGCCTCCTTGATCTGTCGTGGTGAAAAGCTATCGATTGCCATCATGGAAGCGGTGCTACAGGCACGGGGTCATCAAGTCACGGTCATTGATCCGGTCAAAAACCTGTGTGCACATGGGCATTATCTCGAATCTACCGTCGATATCCATGAATCGTCCAAACGCATTGCCGAACTTAACATCCCGGCTGACCACATCATCCTGATGGCCGGCTTCACGGCGGGTAATGAAAGTGGCGAACTGGTCGTATTGGGGCGCAACGGCTCTGACTATTCAGCCGCAGTACTGGCAGCCTGCCTGCGAGCCGACTGCTGTGAAATCTGGACGGATGTCGATGGTGTTTATACTTGTGATCCCAGGGCGGTTAAAGATGCACGCCTGCTAAAAAGCTTGTCATATCAAGAAGCGATGGAGTTGTCTTATTTCGGCGCGAAAGTGCTTCATCCCCGGACTATCGCCCCTATCGCCCAATTTCAAATTCCTTGCCTGATAAAAAACACCGCCAACCCCGATGCGCCGGGGACGTTTATTGGTGATACGCTGATTGATAATGCTCTTATTGATCATGAACAAAAAGATCAGAATATGCCGATTAAGGGCATTACCAATCTGAACCATATGGCGATGATCAACGTGTCCGGCCCCGGCATGAAAGGGATGGTCGGGATGGCGGCACGGATCTTTTCCGTCATGTCGCGCAAAGGGATTTCCGTCGTGTTAATCACCCAGTCCTCGTCAGAATACAGCATCAGTTTCTGTGTCCCGCAAAAAGAGCTGGTCAACGCGCAGAAAGCACTGACCGAAGAATTTTATCTGGAGCTGAAAGATGGTGTGCTTGATCCCATTGACGTGATCGACAACCTGGCCATTATTTCTGTCGTCGGGGATGGGATGCGTACCCAGAAAGGCACTTCCGCCCGCTTTTTCTCCGCATTGACTCGTGCCAATATCAACATCATTGCCATTGCGCAAGGCTCTTCTGAACGCTCCATTTCTGCCGTCATTGACAATGATGCCGCGACGACGGCTGTTCGTCTCTGCCACCAAATGCTGTTTAACACCGCCCAAGTGGTTGAAGTGTTCGTTGTCGGTGTGGGCGGCGTAGGCAGTGCGTTAATCGAGCAAATTCGCCGTCAGCAAACTTGGCTCAAACAGAAACACATCGATCTGCGCGTCTGTGGTATTGCCAATTCCCGTGCTTTGTTGACGGATATGCAGGGCATCAGTCTGGATAACTGGCAACAAGCACTTTCAGAAGCCACTGAGCCTTTCAGCCTGAGTCGCCTGATCCGCCTTGAAAAAGAGTATCACCTCCTGAATCCGGTGATTGTGGACTGTACGTCTAATCAGTCGATTGCGGAGCAATATGCCAGCTTCCTCGGCGACGGTTTTAACGTTGTCACCCCCAATAAAAAAGCCAATACTTTGTCGATGGCTTATTACCGCCAAATCCGTCAGGCGGCAGAAAAATCGAAACGCAAATTCCTGTACGACACCAATGTCGGGGCGGGCTTGCCGGTTATCGAAAACTTACAAAACCTGCTGCATGCCGGTGATGAATTAGTCCAGTTCAGCGGTATCTTGTCGGGTTCCCTATCCTACATTTTCGGCATGCTGGATGAAGGCATGACGCTCTCACAAGCGACCCTGCTGGCAAAAGAGAAAGGCTTTACCGAACCCGATCCACGGGATGATCTCTCTGGCATGGACGTTGCCCGAAAACTGTTGATCCTGGCGCGCGAGGCGGGCCATGAGCTCGAGCTGGAAGATATCCATGTAGAGCCTGTTTTACCCCTCTCGTTCGACGCCAGTGGTGATATTGACAGCTTTCTGCAACGTTTACCGCAACTGGATCAGGCATTTAGCCAGCGTGTAAAAGAGGCCGCAGAACAAGAAAAAGTGTTACGTTATGTTGGCTTGATTGAGCAAGGCCGTTGTACAGTGAAAATGGTCGCTGTTGACGGCAATGATCCACTGTATAAAGTTAAGAACGGCGAAAACGCGCTGGCTTTCTATACCCGTTATTATCAACCCATTCCGCTAGTATTGCGTGGTTATGGCGCAGGGAATGATGTCACGGCTGCCGGCGTTTTTGCTGATATATTACGCACTCTATCATGGAAATTGGGGGTTTAATGGTTGTCAGGGTTTATGCGCCTGCCTCTATCGGGAACGTTGGCGTCGGATTTGATGTGCTTGGCGCAGCGGTTTCTCCCGTTGATGGCTCGTTGCTTGGAGATTGTGTCTCCGTCAGTGAAGCTGAAAGTTTCAGCCTGAATAATAAAGGGCGATTTGTCGGCAAATTACCGGCCGATCCCAAACAAAATATTGTCTACCAAGGCTGGCAGCTTTTTTGTCAACGGTTAGGGAAAGCGCTGCCCGTTAGCATGACATTAGAGAAAAACATGCCGATTGGTTCCGGGTTAGGTTCCAGTGCCTGCTCTGTGGTGGCGGCTCTGGTGGCGTTGAATGACTATGCCGGCCGGCCGTTTAACCCACACCAATTGCTGGACATGATGGGGGAATTAGAAGGGCGCATTTCCGGTGGTGTTCATTATGATAATGTCGCCCCCTGCTATCTGGGTGGATTGCAGTTGATCTTATCTCAGGAAGAGACCACTTGCCTGCCAGTCCCCACATTTGATGATTGGCTCTGGGTCATGGCGTATCCCGGCATTAAAGTCTCGACATCAGAAGCCCGTGCGATCCTGCCAACCCACTACACCCGTCAGGATATCATTGAGCATGGACGTCACTTTGCCGGCTTTATTCACGCCTGCCATACCCGGCAACCGGAACTGGCAGCCAAATTAATGAAAGATGTGGTGGCAGAACCTTACCGCACACAACTGTTACCCGGATTTGCCGACGCCCGTGATGCGGTTAAGCAATTAGGGGCACTGACATGCGGCATTTCCGGCTCCGGCCCAACACTTTTCGCCATTTGTCATCAAATGGCGGTAGCCGAAGAGGTTGCACACTGGCTGCAACAACATTACGTACAGAATGATGAAGGTTTTGTACACATTTGCCGTCTGGATCTCGCAGGCGCACGACAGGTAAAGTAACCATGAAATTATATAACTTAAAAGACAGCAGCGAGCAGGTCAGCTTTTCACAGGCGGTAAAACAGGGATTGGGCAAACAACAGGGGCTATTTTTTCCACAGGATTTGCCGGCATTCAACCGTGATGAAATTGATGACTTATTGAAATTGGATTTTATCAGCCGCAGCCAACGCATTCTCTCCGCCTTTATTGGCGATGAAATTCCCGCAGAGCAATTAGCCACCCGCGTAAAAAAGGCGTTTGCCTTCCCTGCCCCCGTCGCCACTGTCGAAGATGACATCGCTTCACTGGAACTTTACCACGGCCCGACACTGGCCTTTAAAGACTTCGGCGGCCGCTTTATGGCGCAAATTCTGGCGCAGATCGCCGGAGAACAGCCCGTCACGATTTTGACTGCGACCTCCGGTGATACCGGTGCCGCCGTTGCCCATGCCTTCTATGGCTTGCATAACGTACAGGTTGTGATCCTTTATCCCGAAGGCAAGATCAGCCCATTGCAGGAAAAACTCTTTTGCACGCTGGGCGGAAACATCCATACCGTCGCAATCAAGGGGGATTTCGATGCGTGTCAGGCCTTGGTCAAACAGGCTTTTGATGACGAAGCGTTGAAGCAAGCTTTGCATCTCAACTCCGCCAACTCGATTAATATCAGCCGCCTGCTGGCACAAATCTGTTATTACTTTGAAGCGGTTGCGCAGATCCCGGCTGAAAAACGTGAACAGTTGGTGATTTCCGTCCCAAGTGGCAATTTCGGCAATTTAACCGCGGGGCTACTGGCAAAATCACTGGGGCTGCCGGTAAAACGTTTTATCGCAGCCACCAATGTTAATGACACCGTTCCGCGCTATTTAGCGGAAGGCCAATGGCTGCCACAGCAAACCATTGCAACCCTGTCCAATGCCATGGATGTCAGCCAGCCCAATAACTGGCCGCGCATCGAAGAACTGTTCAAACGCAAAGGCTGGGCGCTGAGTGAACTGGCAAATGGTGTGGTGGATGACGCAACCACGCAAGACACCCTGCGTGAACTGGCGGCAAAAGGCTATATTTCCGAACCCCATGCGGCCGTTGCTTATCGCGTCTTGCGTGATCAATTACAAGCAGGGGAATATGGCTTATTCCTGGGAACGGCGCACCCCGCCAAATTCAAGGAAAGTGTCGAAGCCACCCTCGGCCAGCCATTACCTTTGCCAAAAGCCTTAGCTGAACGCGCGGATCTGGATTTGTTATCCCACTTTATGCCTTCTGATTTCGCCACCTTGCGTGAATTTTTGCTGGAAAGAGCGCCAAAATAAAATAACCTGACATTGATCACTCCACTGATTAAGGTGGAGTGATCCCATGCTGGATGCGATTGATATTAAAAATAAAAATTAATGCTGTTCGGGACGCTTAAACACCCACTCATCCCCTTTGGAGAGGGATTCATCAAACGCATACCCTTCCAGATTGAACTCCACCAGCCGGGCGGGATCGGTCAGTTGATGCTGGATGATAAAACGGCTCATCAACCCACGCGCTTTTTTAGCGTAGAAACTAATGACTTTGTATTTGCCATTTTTTTCATCCAGAAAAACCGGCTTGATTATCTTGGCTGCCAGCTTTTTGCGATTGACCGCTTTGAAATACTCATCGGAGGCCAGATTGACCAGAATATCATCACCCTGTTGTTCCAGTGCGGTATTTAAGTTTTCCGTAATGCGATCACCCCAGAACTGATACAGGTCTTTACCGCGCGGATTTTCCAATTTAATCCCCATTTCCAGACGATAAGGCTGCATCAAGTCGAGAGGACGCAATACCCCATACAGGCCGGACAAAATTCTCAAATGCGTTTGGGCAAAATCAAAATCGCCGGCAGAGAAAGTTTCGGCCTGCATTCCGGTGTAAACATCGCCTTTAAAGGCCAAAATCGCCTGACGGGCATTTTCTGGCGTGAAATCAGGCTGCCATTCACCAAAACGGGCGGCATTCAATCCCGCCAACTTATCACTAATCCCCATCAAGCTACTGATTTGCGCCGGTGTCAGCGCCCGGCAAATCGCGATCAGTTGTTGGGATTCTGCCAATAACTGCGGTTGGCTGAACTTTTCGGTTGCGAGTGGACTGTCATAATCGAGTGTTTTTGCAGGAGAAAGGGTAATAAGCATGATTTTTTTCCTCATAATCCAGACGTTCCCCACTTTAACAAAAAAGCACACCAAGGGGAGAATCTCAGCGATACGATTTTCTTACCTTACAGCCGCGCTTGGCCATGTTATTATCACCGGATGGTGAGGCAACGTTGCCAACGATTTTACGTATAACGATGAGATATTAAACATGACCGATAAACTGACTTCCCTGCGTAAACTGACAACAGTCGTAGCAGATACCGGGGATATCGCGGCAATGAAACTGTATCAGCCGCAAGATGCGACCACCAACCCTTCCCTGATTTTGAACGCTGCGCAAATTCCAGAATATCGCCAACTGATTGATGAAGCCGTTGCATGGGCGCGTAGTCAAAGCGACTCCCGTGAACAACAAATTATTGATGCCGGCGATAAATTGGCGGTCAACATTGGTCTGGAAATTCTGAAACTGATCCCCGGCCGTATTTCTACAGAAGTCGATGCGCGTCTGTCTTATGACACCGAAGCCAGCGTCGCGAAAGCAAAACGTCTGATCAAACTGTACAACGACGCGGGCATCAGCAACGATCGCATTCTGATCAAACTGGCTTCCACCTGGCAAGGCATCCGTGCAGCGGAACAACTGGAGAAAGAAGGCATCAACTGTAACCTGACGCTGCTGTTCTCCTTCGCTCAGGCACGTGCTTGTGCAGAAGCGGGTGTCTACCTGATTTCGCCATTTGTCGGCCGTATCCTTGACTGGTACAAAACAAACAGTGACAAGAAAGAGTTTGCACCACATGAAGATCCGGGTGTGGTTTCTGTTTCTGAGATTTATCAGTACTACAAAGAACACGGCTACAGCACGGTAGTGATGGGTGCAAGTTTCCGTAACGCCGGCGAAATTCTGGAACTGGCAGGCTGTGACCGCCTGACAATCTCTCCGGCACTGCTGAAAGAACTGTCTGAAGCAGAAGGTGAAGTCGAGTGCAAATTGGGTTATGAAGGCGAAATCAAAGCACGTCCAGCGCCAATGACTGAAGCTGAGTTCTACTGGAACCACCACCAAGATGCCATGGCAACGGAAAAACTGGCGGAAGGTATCCGTAAGTTTGCAGTAGACCAAGGCAAACTTGAGAGCATGATCGCTGATCTGCTGTAATTCCCGGCGATAGGCTATTTTTTGACAGCCTATTTTTTACACAAGTGTCTTACTCAAAGGCGACTAATGAGGTCGCCTTTACTCAATAAATTTCAAGTTTCAGCCACACATTTTATTATTTTTTCTCATTTTTATAGCGAATTGAGGTTTGTATGAATGTATTGCGCATTGGCCTCGTATCTGTTTCTGATCGCGCTTCACAGGGGGTTTATCAGGATAAGGGGCTGCCTGCACTGGAAGCATGGCTGAAAAAAACCATTATCACACCTTTTAGTGTAGAAACCCGCCTGATCCCTGATGAACAAATCCTGATTGAACAGACATTATGTGAACTGGTCGATGAACTGGGATGCCATCTGGTGCTGACCACCGGGGGAACCGGCCCGGCACGTCGTGATGTCACGCCGGATGCCACGCTGGCGGTTGCTGATCGTGAAATGCCCGGATTTGGCGAACAGATGCGTCAGATCAGCCTGCAATTTGTGCCAACCGCAATCCTGTCCCGACAAGTCGGCGTGATCCGCAATCAAGCACTGATCCTCAATCTTCCCGGCCAACCGAAAGCCATCGCAGAGACGCTGGAAGGGTTGAAAGACGAAAACGGCAAGGTGTTAGTCGCAGGAATTTTTGCCAGTGTTCCCTACTGTATCCAACTGCTCGACGGCCCGTATGTGGAAACGAATGAAACCGTTGTCGCTGCGTTCCGGCCGAAAAGCGCACGGCGCTTATAATCATCGAGTGAAAAGGTTCTGAGCGCATTCAGAACCTTTCAGGGAAAATAAACCCATTCTAAGATTTCGTCTCAATGCGCATTCCGGCCTCTTTCCAGCCCGAAAAGCCTTTTTTAAACCGGCGGGCGTGAATTCCCTTAGCACGCAGCAATGCGAGGGCATTGGCAGAAAGCACGCAATAAGGGCCACGGCAATAGGCGATCAATTCTTGATTGGAGGCCAATTCGTCCAGCCGGTTTTCCAGTTCATCAACCGGAATATTCATGGCATTGGGTAAATGACCCTGTTCAAACTCCTCTTTTGGCCTGACATCAAGTAACGTCATACTCTTTGCTTTAATCCTCTCCAGCAGCTCTTCCCATGAAATGGCTTCCTGATTGCTCGAATCATCGATCAATCTGCGCATCTCTTTGCGGTTAAATTCGGCATATTGTTGCAGTGCAGCGATAATTGCCATAATAGGCCCTTCACTCCGACGGTAAAGCACATGCTTGCCGGATTTGCGGGACTGGAGCAGTCCGGCGCGTTTGAGGTGTTGGAGATGTTGGGAAGTATTGGCAATCGACAGGCCGGAAAGCGCCGACAAATTTTCCACGGATTGTTCAGTATCGATCAGACACTCAAGCAACACCAATCGATGGGAATTTCCCAACACCTTCGCGATTTCCGCGATCTCAACCAGAATTTCTTTATCAAACATTGACTTTATACTTCCCGAATTATTATATTCAATGAACTAATTGATTATGATGGTATCAAAGTTTTTTCGCTATTTCGAGTATCCATTGCTTGACCATATAGATTGATTGACCCTACAGATAGCCACAATTCGGAGGATCGCAACAGATGAATGAAGGATTGGAGTTTATTATTTATTCTATATTGATTGGTGCCGGCGCAACAATTGTTATGGATCTTTGGGCGGTTTTCATCAAACGGTGTTTCGGCATCCCCTCATTAAACTACAGCATGGTAGGCCGCTGGATTGGGCATATTCCCAAAGGCAAATTTATCCATACCAGCATCCTGCAAGCTGAACCCGTGAAAGGTGAAACCGCAATGGGTTGGTTGGCCCACTATCTGATTGGGATCATTTTTGCCGGTTTCTTATTGCTCGTTTATGGATTAGAGTGGGCGCAACACCCCACTTTTCTGCCCGCGTTAATAACCGGTATCGTGACTTTAGTTGCCCCTTTCTTCATTATGCAGCCGGGCATGGGCATGGGGATTGCAGCCTCTAAAACACCCGCCCCCAATACCGCCAGATTAAGAAGCCTGATGGCACATACTTCTTATGGCGTTGGTCTGTATTTAGCGGCGTTATTATTCACATTATTTTCTTAATTTTATTTCTCAATAACCGTCGATAAATTTGGATTATTTATCGACGGAGGTGTGTTGAATTTTCGTGCATTCTTTCTTATTAATATCTAATTTGGAATATTTCCCAATGAATTAATCTGCTTAACCAGAATGATGAGCCAAATTTAACTCTGGAGTTCACAATGTCTCTTTCAAATGTCACTCAATCCAGCATCCCTATCGCCGTTTACCTCCTGGGCCTAAGCTTGTTTGCAATGGGCAGCTCTGAATTTTTAATCTCAGGTGTATTGCCAAAAATTGCTGAGGATTTGCAAGTTTCTTTACCATCCGCAGGAATGTTAATTTCAGCGTTTGCTGTAGGTGTTTTACTCGGTGCGCCACCTCTGGCAGTCGCAACACTACGCTGGCCCAGACGTGCAACTTTACTCGCAAGCCAAGCGTTATTTGTCGCAGCAACGACTATTGGGATGTTTTCACAGGACTACTGGCCATTACTCATCTCTCGTATTGTGAGTGGCGTGGCTTATGCTGGATTTTGGGCGGTTGCTGCAACAACAGCGGTCAACCTGGTGACTCAGGATCGTACTGCAAAAGCACTGTCTATTGTGGTGAGTGGATTGAGTTTGGCAATGGTAGTTGGCGGGCCGCTTGGAACCATGATCAGTGATATTGCTGGGTGGCGTGCAGGGTTCTGGGCCATTGCAGCAGCGACATCCGTTACAGCCATTGCGTTGTGGTTTATGTTGCCTGAAATACAGCAGGAACAGATACCTGCATTACATACTGAATTAAAAGTGATGGCTCAACCCAAACTATGGGTTGCTTATTGTACGACCGTATTCACAACGGCAGCCTATATGGCAACCTTCAGTTACTTAGGTGCGCTACTTATCGATGCAAGTAAGTTAGCCGTTACTTGGCTTCCGGCAGTCCTCTCCCTTTTTGGTATTGGGGCTTTTATCGGATTAACGATAGGGGGTCGTACAGCCGATAAGTCCCCTTTCAGTACACTCGGTATTGGAACAATTGGCGTTATTGTTATCTCTGTTGCATTAGGTTTTTTAGCCGAAAATCTCATAATGACAATTGGTCTGGTATTTCTGCTCGGTATATTTGGCTTCGTTGTTAACCCTGCGGTAATGAATAGAGTTTATACGATCGCAGCGGGTGCTCCAACATTGGCCGGAGCAACCAATGTGTCAGCTTTCCAGCTTGGGATTACTTTAGCGCCCTTATTGGGTGGATTAGCCATAAAAGCAGGTTATGGGTTACCTTCAATTGGTTGGGTCAGTGCGCTATTAGCGATGGTAGCTCTGATTCCAATCCTGCTTGATGCCCATTTACACAAGAAAAAATATTAAGTGTAATTAACTTATATCTGGATTATCACTCTTGCGGAATAAAATCCTTTAATTGCTTATCATTAAGTATGCTGTTGTGAGTTTGTTACCATAATCTGAACTTAGACTTTTCTTCCCATTAAGTTCGTATTTAAAAATAGAACACAGCAGCATATTCTTTATCACCCTCCAGATCAGAAAAAAACTCACCTTGTGTGAAATAAAAAACTCATCCTCATCTCCATAAAAAACAAAAAACCATAAATTCAATTAGTTAAAGAAAACATAAAAGTCAACAAATAAAAATTATTCATTACAAATCGTTATTAGATATGTCCTGTAGTTATAAACTTGTTGAATTAATGTTAGATGCCAAATACCATTCAGGCAAAATCGGATAACTAACCAAACCGTTTATTTATGTTTTCATAAGGTTTTATTTCATCAGTAAAAATAATCATAAACAAAATAGAATATTACATAGAGAAACTTTAAATCCTCGGTCAAATGTAGGAGCTACTGTATGCAGCTTTTTCTCAAAGCATTGAAAGAATCTGGATTACAATTTTCTGTTTCTCCTGAATTATATAAACAAGAAAATGAAAATACAGAAATAGAAATTTCCCAATTAACACAACAGATTAAGGATATACTCTATAATATATTACCACTAAACTCCCCTATTCCAATAACATCACACGTGGAATCTCCTGAAACAGAAGACTTTCCATTAACCGATATTCAATATGCTTATTTGATTGGGCGTAATCCTGGGCTAGAGCTGGGAGGATTGACAAGCTGCCTATATACCGAATGGGATATAAAATCTTTAGATATCGCGTTATTAAATCAGGCCCTGAATAAGATTATTGAGTACCACCCCATGTTACGGGCAACGTTATCTTCGGACGGTCAGCAAAAGATTTTACCTATGCCATTAACCTATACCATTTCTATTCAAGATGGCAGGGCATGGTCAGATTCAGAAAAAGATAAAATGCTGGCAATATTTCGTCAGGAAATGGAAACGCAATTATTACCTATGGATAAAGCGCCCACATTTGATATACGGGCAACCCTACTTAATAATGATATTACCCGTCTGCATATTTATTTCGACTTGATGTTTGTCGATATTCATAGTGTCCGGTTGGTATTACGTGACTGGTGGAAAATTTATCAGGGTCATAAACTGCCTGTTTTACCTGATAACAGCAGTTTCCACCGTTATATTAAATCAGAACGTTATTTACAGGGACAACCGCAGGGGCTGCGTGATAAAACCTATTGGGAGAAACAGTTAGATCATTTACCTCAACCACCCGAATTACCGTTAAAAAATGCGCCAGAGATCATTTCTCCGCCGGTGTTTAAACGTTACAGCCGAAAAATCTCTGCTGAAACATTATTCGCTCTGCGGAAAAAAGCGGAATTACGCCAGCTCACGTTGGAAACCGTGCTTCTCGGTCTGTACGCAGAAGTACTGCGTCAATGGTCGAAACGTCAAACGTTTACCCTGACAATCACGCAATTTGGCCGCCGCCCCTATTTTGCTGGCATTGAAAATATGGTCGGCAACTTCCTGCAACCGCTGTTATTGGGCGTCGGGGGAACCGGAGAAGAAAGCCTCTATGATCGTTTAGTGCAGATCCAGACTGATCTGATGCTGAATCGCTGGCACTGTTCCCATAATGGTGTTCAGGTTCTGCGGGAGTTGACCCGCCGGAATCATGGCAACCGGGCAGCCACCGCGCCGGTTGTCTTTAGCAATACTCTGACAGCGGATTTGGACAACGTAGTCACCGATACCGGTTGGACGGAAGCGACCCACGTCTATAGCAGTAACCAAACCCCACAAGTCTGGTTAGAGAACCAGGTTGTCCGGGTTGATGATCTTGTCCAGATTAACTGGAACACCGTCAATGAGTTATTCCCTGACGGCATGGTGGAAGCCATGTTGGATGCGTATATGGCGCTGCTGGCGACGTGTGCCGAAGAGGATTCTGTCTGGGATGAAAACATCCCCTTGGTGCCCTTGCCGAACTCAGATCGGATGGAGCGGGAACAAGCCAACGCAACGGATACCGAATTTGATCTCAAACCCCTGCATGAAATGGTGTTACAGGCCGCCGCCAAATTCCCTCATGCCATTGCGCTGATTCAGGGTGACAAACAGGTCACCTACGCAGAAATGGTCAGTAAAGCTGATGCCGTAGCACAACAACTGCGAGCCTCCGTTCAAATCGATACCAGTGATATTGTCGCGGTTTCCCTGCCACAAAGCCCGGCGTTGGTCATCGGGTTACTGGGCGTGCTGATGTCAGGAGCGGCCTACGTCGCCATTGATCCCCAGCTTCCTGCTGAACGCCGGATGAGTTTACTCCGCCGCTGTTCAGCCAAGGGAATTGTCACTGACAGCACGGTTTTTGCCCATGATGAATTCCCTCATTTACTCCGTATCAATCTGGATGAGTGTCCGGTGTCCGGCGCGAGGGATACAGAACAAGCGACCATGCCATCCATTCAGGGATTGGATGATCTGGCCTATGTCATCTTTACCTCCGGTTCCACCGGAGAACCGAAAGGCGTCATGGCTTCCCACCGTAATGCCGCCAATACGGTGGTTGATATTAATCACAAATTCCACGTCACCAAAAAAGATGCCGTGTTGTCGGTCGCACCAGCCGGATTTGATTTGTCCGTTTATGACTATTTCGGGCTATTGAGCGTGGGCGGAAAAGTGGTTTTTTCCCTGCCTGAAACCGCCAATGATCCCAAAATCTGGTTAGATCTGCTGATCAAACATCACATTACTATCTGGGATAGTGTACCGGCTCCCGTGAAAATATTGGTAGACAGAAATGGTTCCGCCCTGTCTGAAAGCCCCTTAAGGTTAATCCTGATGAGCGGGGACTGGATACCGGTCGATCTACCGGAACGTATTCGGGAGAGTCTGCCAGAGACGGCGATTATCAGCCTTGGCGGAGCGACTGAAGGCTCTATCTGGTCGATCCATTATCCCATTGAGGAAATTGATAAAAACTGGAAAAGCATTCCTTATGGCAAGCCGCTGGCAAATCAAACGTTCCATGTTTTGAATAATTGGCTCCTTCCCTGCCCCAAATGGGTGACCGGAGAGCTTTATATTGGCGGCGACGGCGTGACCCAAGGTTATTTGGGCGACGCAGAAAAAACCGCACTGCGCTTTATTACTCATCCTGTGACGGGTGAACGGCTGTACCGAACCGGCGATTTAGGGCGATATATTGCCGGAGGTTTGATCGAAATTTTAGGACGTGAAGATAATCAGGTAAAAATCAATGGCTACCGTATTGAATTAGGTGAAATTGAGGCCTGCCTCCTGACCCATGAAAACGCCAGCCATGTTGTCATTGATGCCCCGGTTCATGCCAAAACCGGCCAACGGCATATTGTTTCCTATATTGTGCCCGAAGCACCAGAAACACTGGCTGATCCGGCGCATTTTCAGGAGCAGCTACGGGAGATTGCCCGCAAAACATTGCCCTCTTATATGGTGCCCAGTTATTACCTCTTATTGGCGCATATGCCATTAACCAGTAATGGAAAAATTGACCGTAAAGCACTGCCTGCCCCTTGGTCTGACAGCGAAGAACACGCTGATGCGCCAGTCAAGCCCGCGAATGAGATAGAAGCCAAGATCCTGAAACTCTGGCAAGCACAGCTCCAGCATGATGATTTTGATGTCACCGATGGCTTTTTTGATATTGGCGGTGATTCGCTGCACGCCGTGGGTTTACTGAGTGCGCTGCGACAGGAATTTAATATTACGCCCGTTGGCGAGCAGGACATCATCGAAGGGCTGTTTATGAATGCCAATATTCAGTCTTTCTCTCGCATCATCGAAACCCTCGTTCAATCTCAAGTGGTGAATGAGCTATGACCAAAATATACGATTATATCGTGGTCGGTGGCGGTTCCGCAGGCTGCGTGGCCGCATCACGCCTGTCCGAAAATAGCATGAAGTCGGTATTGCTGATTGAAGCAGGCTGCCAATCTGATGTACATGATCCGGCCAGTCCGCTCAGGGATGCGTCAAGACTGGTACTGGAAGGCTATAACTGGGATTACGAAGCCAATGTGCGCAATGATGAGCGGTTTACCGCCCTGATTGCGCCTCCCGTGCACGAACAAGGTAACCAGCAACAGGTTCGCAAACATAAAGAGCGCAAACCGTTTAATTATCGCGTGGGCAAAGTGCTGGGGGGTTCTTCCGCCGTCAACGGTGCCATTGCCCTGCGCGGATTTCCGAGCGATTTCGATCAATGGGCGCAAATGGGTTGCCCTAGTTGGTCTTGGCAGCAGGTTCTGCCGTGGTTTAAGCATCTGGAGAATGATACCGATTATCCCGGCGATAATATCCACGGTTCACAAGGGCCGATGTGTCTGCGCAGACCACCGCAGGGTGAGATCCATCCGCTGGATAGGGCCTTTGCCCGTGCCTGTGAACAGCTTGGTGTGCCTTATGCCAATGATCTCAATGTCGGGGAAGATCCCGCCGTCGGCCCTGTACCCGCCAATGTCATCAATGGTGCCGAAAGAGTCGATGTTTATCGTTCCTATCTTGAACCGAACCTGAGCAGGGAAAACCTGCACGTGATAACCGATGCCTTGGTCACGCAGATCATTTTTAACGGCACGGTTGCCGCCGGGGTAAAAATCATTCAGGCGGGAGAAGAGCGGGTTTATCAGGCCGGACACATTGTTCTCTGCGCTGGCGCGATTGGCTCAGCCACCTTATTGCAGCGTTCAGGGGTGGGTGATCCAGAACATCTGGGCAAATTAGGTATCCCTGTGGTTGCATCCGTGCCCGCCGTTGGCAGAAATCTCACTGACCATGCCTCCGTGGTACTCTGGGCGCTCCCCAAAGCCGGTGTCTGTACCACCGGATTACCGTGGCGGCAAATTGCTGCCCGCATTAACAGCGGTTATGACGAAAACGTCGATGTGCAAATTGGCTTGCTGAACAATGTTGCCAGCGACACCGTACCGGGATTCAGAGATCGTGTGACTTATCCGATGTTAGTGGGCGCTTCCGTGATGTTGATGCGTCCAGAGATGCGCGGGCAGGTCTTCATCAGCTCTGCCACACCCACAGAATTACCCCAGATTGATCTGCCATTAACCCGAACCCCGTCAGATATCTCTCGTCTGGTCGGCGGGGTGCGTAAAATCTGGCAGGTTTTGCACCATCCAGAAGTGAATGTGTTCCTTGATGGCATCCAGTTTTGGTCTCACTCCATGATTAATAACGATGAAATCATGAACAGTGCCATCAAGAATCTGGTCAATCCGGGCTGGCACGCCTCTGGAACGCTCAGAATGGGTCTCCACAGTGATCCCGATAGCGCCACGCAGGAAGAGGGGCAGGTACATGGCATTACCGGCGTCACCGTTGCCGATGCGTCCCTGTTCCCCACCATTCCCTCCATGCCAACCAATCTGACCACCATTATGGTAGCTGAACGCATTGTCAGTTTCCTGATCAAGCGAGAAGAAACAGGGCGGAGGATAAATGAACATTAATTGCAGGCGGGTGATTTATGCCTTTCCACATGCCGGGGCAACCACCGCCGTTTATCGCCCCTGGCTTAATGATCTGATGGCAACTCAATCGGCGATCTTGCAGCCCGTTGCCATCCCTGGTCGTGGCGCTCTGGCGAAGGAGCCGGAACTGCATGATCTCGATTCACTGATTGAGCGATTGGCTGCCGATATCTGGGCGGATTGGCAACAAAAACAGGCGCTGGGTATCACGGAGTGGATCACCTTTGGCCACAGTTTTGGTGGGGTGCTGAGTCTCGCGGTGGGTCAGGCGCTAATAAGCAATTACGGCACTTCTCCCTTATTTGGCGTGGTATCCAGTTCTGTTCCTCCTCATCGTCAACTCAACGATGAGCGGCATGAGTGGACAGATGAACAATTGATGCAGAAAACCAGACAGGATCAAGGGACACCCGCCGCCATTTTGAACGAGCCGGCGCTGATAAAACCCATCATCCGGCAACTGCGCAATGATTACCGGATACGCAGCCAATTTCCCCGGCTTGGCAATAGGCAGGTGAATTACCCGCTGGTGCTGATTTCCGCCACCCACGACAGGCATGTCACGTTGGCAGATATGGAAGCGTGGAAAGGTTACACCTCGAACGCTATTTCGCTTATCCATATCGAAGGAGATCACTTTGCTGTGTACCAACATTGGGATGTCATCAAACAAATACTGCTGAGTAAAACAAATATTGCTGAATAAAACAAAGGCTGACAAAGAATCTGGAGTGAATATGCGTATTGAGATTGATAGTTTTGATCATTACCGAAAATCCTGCCGTGAATTTCTTGCGCGGGAAATCGTGCCTGAGCATCCAAAATGGGAAGAGAACGGGCTGGTTGAGCGATCCTTTTGGGAGAAATTAGGTCAGGCAGGATTGTTAGGCATGGCTGTCAGCCCTGAGTTCGGGGGACGGGGAAAAAATGATTATCGCTTCGCCGTGATCCTGACCGAAGAGCTGATCAAAGCTGGTGTCACTGTGCCGGGGATCGTTGCCCATAATGATGTGGTGACCAGCTATCTCTTTTCCCTCGCTAATGGGGAGCAGAAAAACCGGTGGCTGCCGGAATTGTGCAGCGGAAAAAGGGTCGCCGCCATTGCCATGACGGAACCCGGCGGAGGCTCCAATACCGCAGATATCAAAACCGTGGCGAAACGTCAGGGCGATTATTATCGAGTCAATGGCAGTAAAACTTACATTACCAACGGCATCAATGCGGATCTGATCGTCGTCGCGGTAAAAACCGACGAAGGAAAACAGGGTCAGGGGATCAGCCTGCTGGCCATCGAGCGGGATATGCCCGGATTCACGAGGGGAGCGCCATTAAAGAAAATTGGCTGGCATGGCAGCGACACGGCGGAACTCTTTTTTGATGATTGCAAGGTGCCCGTTACCAACCTGATTGGCCGTGAAAACCTCGGTAACTATTATTTTATGTCAGCCATGCCGCGCGAACGCCTCAGCATTTCAACCGTGGCGGTGGCCAGCGCAGAACAGATATTGCAGAGCACCCTGGACTATGTAAAAGAAAGAGCCGCTTTCAATCAACCGATCGGCTCCTTTCAATACAACCGTTTTATGCTCGCGCAATTAGATACCGAAGTAAACATCGCCCGCATCTACCTTGATAACGCCGTTGATCGCTTTAACCAAGGGCTTTTCACTTTAGTCGATGCCGCCCGCATCAAGTTGTGGACAACCGAACTGCAAATGAAAGTGGCCGATCGTTGCCTGCAATTGCACGGTGGCTTGGGTTACCTGCGTGATTCCATTGCCGGCAAGAATTGGCTGAATAGCCGCGCCCAGACCATTTACGGTGGCACCAGTGAAGTACTGCAAGAAATCATCAGCAAATCAATGGGACTTTAAGCCGTGATCGTTGTTGGAGAGGATATAAGGGTTATGAATAAGCAAAACACTACGTCGTGTCTCATTCAATCAGTCAATGTCAGTCAATGGAATGCGATTATTCTCGATTGGGCGAATGTCGAAAACTGGGATATGAATACGGACGATGCCGCCTGTTTCTTTAATGTCGATCCGGCGGCGTTTTTTATTGCCTATCGTGGGAGCCACCCCATTGCATCAATCTCGATGGTCAATTATTCCGATTCTTATTCGTTCGGTGGCAATTTCATCATTCTGCCAGAATACCGCAACCATGTTTGTGCCGGCAGAATCTGGCAATGGTCGATGGACTATGCCGGACACCGCACCATTGGCTGTGATGGTAACTGGGATAAAACGCAACTCTACGGAAAAAGAGGCTTTGCTATTCATTATCGCAATGTCCGGCTTTCCGGGATCATCAGGCAAAAAATCACCCCACCCGCCGGCGCTCTTCCGATCACACCCGCCAATATTGATGAAGTCATTCAGTATGATGCGGAATGCACCGGCATTTATCGCGGGGCACTACTTGCCAACTGGTTCTGGGGAAAAGAACGTTATGGATTTTGCACTTATTCCAGCACCGGGATTTCCGGCGTCATCGGCATCAGGCGATCACAAAATGGCTACCGAATCGGCCCTTTCTTCGCCGATAACGCCGACGTTGTTGAAACATTGGCCCTGACCGCATTCGCCCAGATCCCGGCGGGTTTACCGGTATCCGTTGATGTTCCCGAAACCGATAACAACGATTTTCTCCCACTGGCGAACGAATATGGGCTAAAGGGGCTTTTTAACACCTACAGAATGTACAAAGGCAATCTCATACCAAAGGGGCGGCTGGATAAGGTCAAAGCCATTGCGTCTTTGGAGTTGGGGTAATCATCATTAACAAAGATATTCCTATTGAGAGGTAATGTATGGCAAATGAAACACCGACCTTATTTGAATGGATGGGAGGCCGTGAGGTACTCATGAAACTCATGGCCACCTTTTATGCCAAGGTCGAAAAAGATGAACTCCTTGCCCCGCTGTTTAAAAACATGAAATCCGATCATCCCGGCCATGTCGCCATGTGGTTGGAAGAAGTGCTCGGTGGGGAAAAACGTTATACCGACGAGCGTGGAGGCTTCAAAGTCATGTTGAGCCGTCACAGGGGCAGAAGCATTCAGCCGGAACAGAGAAAGAGATGGGTCACTTTGCTTATGGAATCAGCGGATGAAATCGGCCTGCCTGCTGATCCTGAATTTCGTGCCGCATTTGCCAGTTATATCGAATGGGGTTCGCGCCGGGCTGAAGCTAATTCTCAACCCAATGCCGCCCCTTCACGCCGCGAAACCGTACCCAAATGGGGCTGGGGAGAGGCGCCTCCGGGCACGCCCTGATCGTTACAGAAACGGAGAGATAGAGAGGTAAGTTCATGCTGTTGGCAATCAGTGACCTGCATGTATCTCATGCCACCAATAGGGCAATAGTCGACTCGTTCAGGCCAGCCACGCCTGACGATTGGCTGCTGCTGGCAGGTGATATTGCAGAGCAGGAGTCAGACTTTACTTGGGTCATCAGTACACTTTCCCAACGGTTTGCCCAAGTGGTCTGGACGCCGGGAAACCATGAGCTTTGGTGCACGCCCAAAGATCAATTAAAGTTGCCCGGCGTTCCACGCTATGAACATCTGGTCAATATCTGCCGACAGCATAACGTACTGACGCCTGAAGATGAGTTCCGTCATTACCGCAGGGGGAATGGGACAACCGTGACCATTGCCCCTATTTTTACGCTATACGATTATTCATTCAGAAATGAGGCTGACTATACGGCGGAGCAGGCCATCGAACGCGCCCGGCGTTGTGGGGTCATTAGCTCTGACGAGTTCTTCCTGAAAACCTATCCCCACCGAAATATTGTCGATTGGTGTCGGGAACGTATCCACTATACCGAAAAACGCCTGAACGCCATTCCAGAAGGTGAAGATATCGTGCTGATCAGCCATTTCCCTCTCACCCGTAAGCCGCTCGAATCGCTGCGCAACCGCGAATTTTCCATTTGGTGTGGCAGTGAAAAAACGCACCCATGGGCATCACGAACCGGGGTTCGTCTGGTGGTCTACGGACACTTGCACCTGCCTGATCTCGACTATATTCACGATGTTGCCCATTTGGAGGTCTCTTTGGGCTATCCGCGGGAATGGCAAGCGCATGGCAGGAAGTCTTATTTAGTGCCACTGGATGGATTATTGGAACACACGAACGAATATCACCCATCATCTATGCTGATAAGAGGCTAATTTAGCGATGAAAAATGATGAAATCCTGCCACAGATAAAACCCCGGATTTTAATCGGGGCAACCGGGTCAGTGGATATCACCCTGCTGCCCAAATATCTTGCCGCCATTAAAGCAACCATCGACTGTACATTGACGGTCTTGATGACCCAGCCTGCCACCACTTTTTTACCCGCCTCAACCGTTGCACTCTATGCCGATCGGGTGATTAACGGAGAGATGCCACACGATTGGCCGACCGACAAACCTTCGCGCATTGTCGCGGATCATGATCTGATGGCGGTTTTACCCGCAACAGCTAACACACTGGCGACGGTTGCCTGTGGCGGCGCACCCAATCGGTTAACAACGGTCATTCTGGCCTCGACATTTCCGGTGCTGTTTTTTCCGGTGATGGGCAGCGTCATGTGGGAAAAACCGGCGACACGTCGCAATATCAATCAATTGCGGGATGATGGTTACCACGTCATTGAACCCAAGTGGCATGAAAATTTTGACGTTTCACTACAACGAATGGTTGGGCATCCTTCATTACCGGAGATTGAAACCGTCATTTTATTACTGAAACAACATTTACCCAAACATCTGCCAAAATAAATCCTGAGATTAATCGCCTCGTGGAAGAGTAATAGCCGTAAACTCTTCCTCGATTCAAATCTAAACTACCTATCCCGACAATGAACCCTGTTTAAAAATTGCAGAACAAATGGCTTTTAATATAGCATAAGTTTTATTTTCAACTATTTTGGTTCTGGCAAGATAATTGGGAATAATCACCTTATATCCTATTTTATAACTATAAATCGGTAATTTATGTCACAAAATCTCATTCGTCCATTAAACAAACAGGATTATAAAACTCTGTCCTTAGCGTCTTTAGGCGGCGCTCTGGAATTTTACGATTTTATTATCTTTGTCTTTTTTGCTGTTGCCCTGGGAGAACTTTTTTTCCCGGCGGATATCCCGGAATGGCTCAGGCAATTACAGACATTTGGTATTTTTGCTGCGGGTTATCTGGCCCGGCCTTTGGGTGGGATCATCATGGCCCATTTTGGCGATCGGGCTGGGCGTAAGAAAATGTTTTCACTCAGTATCGTGATGATGGCCGTACCCACACTCGCCATCGGCCTGTTGCCGACCTATAACACCATCGGCATGGCAGCGCCTGTGCTGCTGTTACTGATGCGGATCATGCAGGGAGCCGCGATTGGCGGAGAAGTGCCCGGTGCCTGGGTTTTTGTGGCAGAGCATGTGCCCCATAAACGCATTGGGCTTGCCTGTGGTATTTTGACCGCAGGACTGAGCATGGGGATTTTATTTGGTTCCCTCGTCGCCACCCTGATTACCTCTCTTTACCCCAAGCAAGAAGTGTTGGATTGGGCATGGCGTCTGCCATTTTTCCTGGGAGGAATTTTCGGCCTGTGCGCTATGTACCTGCGCCGCTGGCTGCATGAAACCCCGGTCTTCAAGGAAATGCAGGAACGCAAGGCATTGGCAGAAGAGCTGCCCCTCAAATCTGTCGTTTTCAATCACAAGCGCGCCATCTCAATTTCCATGCTGCTGACATGGCTGCTTTCTGCCGGCATTGTCGTCATTATCTTGATGACTCCAACCTATATGCAGACAGTATTTCATCTGGAACAATCACTGACTTTGCAGGCAAACAGTCTGGCCATCATCGCATTAGCGATCGGCTGTATCTGTGTAGGCTATTTATGCGATAAGTGGGGAGCCAGTATTGTACTGATTGTCGGCTGCCTTCTATTAGCGGCCGCCACTTGGTTTTTCTATCACAATATCAGCCACGAACCGCGCAAACTCTTTAGCGCTTACGCCTTCGTCGGGCTGGCGGTGGGCGTCATTAGCGCAACACCTTTTGTCATGGTGAAGAGCTATCCACCAGAAGTCAGGTTCAGTGGCATTTCATTTTCATATAATCTGGCTTATGCCATTTTTGGTGGACTAACCCCCATTTTTGTCACCCTATTGCTGACATATACCCCACTGGCACCCGCCTACTACATGATGACCTTATCGGCTGTTGGTCTTTTACTGGGATGTTACTTGCGGAAAAAATCTATCTGATCATGCGGAGGGGAGCACAGGATGAGCGTCATTCGCTCATCCTGTTGAAAAACGGTTAAGCGTGTTTCACTTCACCAATGGGCAGAACAGTGCGGCCATATTGTTCATTCAGCACTTCCGCCATTGCCAGATAGAAAGCACTCGCACCACAGATAATGCCTTCAAAACCCGCGAAGGTCAGGATGTCAGCATTGCCGGTGATATTGCCAATTGCCAGCAATGCAAACAGCAGCGTCAGGCTGGCAAACACAAATTGCAGGACACGGTTAGCTTTCAACGTACCAAAGAACATAAACAGCGTGAAAATGCCCCACAGTGCGAGGTAAACGCCAAGGAACTCATGGCTGGTGGCTTCAGCCAGACCCATTTTTGGCAGGAAAAGCAACGCGATCAGGCTCAGCCAGAACAGACCGTAAGAGGTAAATGCGGTTGCCGCAAACGTGTTCCCTTTCTTGTACTCAAAAATGCCGGCCAGCACTTGAGCCAAACCACCATAAAAAATGCCCATGCTCAAAATCGCGGATGCCAATGGGAAAAAACCGGCATTGTGCAGATTCAACAAAATGGTTGTCATGCCAAAACCCATCAAACCCAATGGGCCTGGGTTCGCCAACTGATTAGAATGCATACTTCCCCTAGAAAATACAGAAATTATAAAAAGCGGCGAATCATAATGGGATGACATCAATGACACAATGGCCTGAGAAAAATTTTTTTATTAAATCTCAATTTTTTTTCAATTCCCCCCTTGATGATGAAATGAATGACCCCATCTAAGTCTCAACTACAGTTACTGCTGAATATTTCGGCATAAGCTGAAAAACAAAATGGGGAATTTCTGGCAAACCGAGCCATTGAAAAGAAAACATTCGTCCTCATATAGCTTAGTAACTTGACCGAATATATGAATTTTTTGTGGAGGCGTTTAGATGGGTAAAATTATTGGTATCGACTTGGGAACTACCAACTCTTGTGTAGCAATTATGGACGGCACAACCACGCGTGTGCTTGAAAACAGTGAAGGTGATCGTACTACACCTTCCATCATCGCATATACTCAGGATGGTGAAACTCTGGTTGGTCAACCAGCTAAACGTCAGGCTGTTACTAACCCGCAAAACACGCTGTTCGCCATCAAGCGTTTGATTGGCCGTCGTTTCCAAGACGAAGAAGTGCAGCGTGACGTCTCTATCATGCCATACAAAATCATGGCAGCAGATAACGGCGATGCGTGGCTGGAAGTGAAAGGCCAAAAAATTGCACCACCACAGGTTTCTGCTGAAGTTCTGAAAAAGATGAAGAAAACAGCGGAAGATTATCTGGGTGAACCTGTCACCGAAGCGGTTATCACCGTGCCAGCCTACTTCAACGATGCACAGCGTCAGGCAACGAAAGATGCCGGCCGTATCGCGGGTCTGGAAGTTAAGCGTATCATCAACGAACCAACCGCAGCGGCGCTGGCTTACGGTCTGGACAAAGAAGTGGGCAACCGCACTATCGCCGTTTATGACTTGGGTGGTGGTACTTTCGATATCTCTATCATCGAAATCGATGAAGTAGATGGCGAAAAAACCTATGAAGTTCTGGCAACCAATGGGGATACCCACTTGGGTGGTGAAGACTTCGACAGCCGCATGATCAACTATCTGGTTGACGAATTTAAGAAAGAACAGGGCATCGACCTGCGTAATGACCCGCTGGCCATGCAGCGTCTGAAAGAAGCGGCAGAAAAAGCGAAAATCGAGCTTTCTTCTGCCCAGCAGACTGACGTGAACCTGCCATACATCACGGCAGATGCGACCGGTCCTAAGCACATGAACATTAAAGTGACCCGTGCAAAACTGGAATCTCTGGTTGAAGATCTGGTTAAGCGTTCTATCGAGCCGCTGAAAGTTGCCCTGAATGACGCTGGCCTGTCTGTCTCTGACGTTCAGGATGTCATTCTGGTTGGTGGTCAGACCCGTATGCCAATGGTGCAGAAAGCCGTTGCAGATTTCTTCGGCAAAGAGCCACGCAAAGACGTGAACCCGGACGAAGCGGTTGCGATGGGTGCTGCGGTTCAGGGCGGTGTACTGGCAGGTGACGTGAAAGACGTGCTGCTGCTGGACGTGACTCCACTGTCTCTGGGTATCGAAACCATGGGCGGCGTGATGACTTCCCTGATTACCAAGAACACCACTATCCCAACCAAGCATAGCCAAGTGTTCTCTACTGCGGAAGACAACCAGTCTGCGGTAACCATTCACGTACTACAAGGTGAGCGTAAACGTGCCAGCGATAACAAATCCCTGGGTCAGTTCAACCTGGATGGTATTCAGCCAGCACAACGCGGAACACCACAGATCGAAGTGACTTTCGATATCGATGCTGACGGCATCCTGCACGTTTCTGCGAAAGACAAAAACTCTGGCCGTGAGCAAAACATCACCATCAAGGCATCTTCTGGTCTGAACGAAGAAGAAATCCAGCAGATGGTACGTGATGCAGAAGCAAACGCAGAAGCTGATCGTAAGTTTGAAGAGCTGGTTCAGATCCGTAACCAAGCTGACCAACTGGTTCACGGCACCCGTAAGCAAGTTGAAGAAGCGGGCGACAAACTGGCAGCGGACGATAAAGCGGCCATCGAGAAAGCGACTTCTGAGCTGGAAACAGCGGTAAAAGGCGAAGACAAAGCGGAAATCGAAGCGAAGATCCAAGCACTGGTCGAAGCATCCCAGAAACTGCTGGAAATCGCACAACAGCAAGCCCAGGCGGGTGCTGCTGATGCCGGCGCAAGCAACGCGAAGAAAGAAGACGACGTTGTAGACGCTGAATTCGAAGAAGTTAAAGATAAAAAATAATAGCCCTTAGCGGGCAAAGTAACAGGGCGCCTGTTACTTGTTAACTGGCACGGGCGTTGAGGTAACTCCACGCCCGTGCGTGCGTGTTAAGGGTAGACAATACGATGGCAAAAAAAGATTATTACGACGTTTTGGGCGTTTCCAAAACCGCAGACGAAAAAGAGATCAAAAAAGCCTATAAACGGCTGGCAATGAAGCATCACCCTGACCGTAATCAGGGTGATAAAGAATCAGAAAGCAAATTCAAAGAAATTAAAGAAGCGTATGAAATCCTGACCGATCCTCAGAAACGCGCCGCTTATGACCAATATGGTCACGCAGCCTTTGAACAGGGTGGCATGGGCGGTGGCGCAGGTTTCGGTGGCAGTGGGGCTGACTTTAGCGATATCTTTGGTGACGTTTTCGGCGATATTTTCGGTGGTGGCCGTCGTCAGCAACGCCCCAGCCGTGGCTCAGACCTGCGTTACAGCATGGAGTTAACTCTGGAAGAAGCTGTCCGTGGTGTGACCAAAGAGATCCGTATTCCCACACTGGAATCTTGTGATACCTGTCATGGCAGCGGCGCCAAAGCGGGCACCAGCCCGGAAACGTGCCCAACCTGTCACGGAGCAGGCCAAGTTCAGATGCGCCAAGGGTTCTTCGCGGTTCAACAGCCTTGTCCTCAGTGTCACGGGCGCGGAAAAGTCATCAAAGAGCCTTGTGGTAAATGTCATGGGCATGGTCGCGTTGAAAAATACAAAACGCTGTCGGTTAAAATTCCGGCCGGTGTCGACACAGGCGATCGCATTCGCTTAAGCGGAGAAGGTGAAGCCGGTGAACAAGGTGCACCAGCCGGCGATTTGTACGTTCAGGTACAAGTCAAAACGCACCATATCTTCGAGCGTGATGGCAGCAATCTCTATTGTGAGGTGCCGATCAACTTCGCAACCGCAGCGTTGGGCGGCGAAATTGAAGTCCCTACCCTTGATGGTCGCGTCAGCCTGAAAATCCCTGCGGAAACCCAGACCGGCAAACTGTTCCGCATGAAAGGCAAAGGGGTGAAATCCGTCCGTGGCGGCGTTCAGGGCGATTTGTTGTGCCGTGTGGTGGTAGAAACACCGGTTAAGCTGAACGAAGAACAAAAAGAGCTAATGCGTAAACTGGGTGAGTCTTTTGGTGGAAAAAGTGGGGAAACCAACAGCCCGCGTTCCAAGAGCTTCCTTGATGGCGTGAAAAAATTTTTTGATGATTTGACGAAGTAATTTTATTTACTGATAAAATCATTAATAACGTTTTCCCTGATTATCTTTTGGGCTGGATAATCAGGGTTGTTTTAGACAATTTATAATCCTATTGACTCCCTGCACATTCCTTACCCCAATTTAGTCCCAATAACCCCAGCCACAATCACAACACAAGCCAATAACCGCATTTTGCTAAACGGTTCCCGCAAAATAACAACCGATAATAACATCGCAAATAACACGCTGGTTTCACGCAAGGCGGCAACCAGCACAATAGGCGCATGGCTCATCGCCCAAATCACAATGCCATAACTCAATAACTGCATCAACCCGCCCAGTAACCCTTGCTGCCAATATTGGCGAAGATGCCTGCCGGCACGACTCCAATATTTGCAATACATCATCGCGCCCATGACCCAACCATTAATCGCGAACAACCATAAAATATAGCTCAAGGTATTCACGCTGGCGCGGGAGCCAGCCCCATCGGCTAAGGTATAACCTGCGGTAAATACGGAGGTTGTGATGGCGGCAATCAACGTCTTGCGATCTAATTGCAAGGATTTTTTCCCTTGTGGAAACGCAATTAACATGATCCCCACAATAATAAGTGCCACGCCCAGCATAGCAAGCGGCGGTAACATTTCCCGCAAGATAAGCCAGCTCAATAAGGCGGTGATTAATGGCGCACAACCTCTGGCAATGGGATAGACCTGACCCAAGTCTCCCGTCGCGTAAGAGCGGCTTAAAAACAGACAATACGCCGTATGTAAGATCGCAGAGAAGATTAACCACGGCAGGGAGGATAAAGTCGGCAATCCGACCCAAAATAGTCCCAATGTCGCAATGAGTCCGGCAAAAAAGACAATGATCGAAATCCCCAAGAACCGGTCAGCACTAATCTTAACTAAGGCATTCCAACTGGCATGCAGCATAGCTGCGCCAAGGACAAACAGGAAAAGTAACGTTGTCATGGATGATTTTACTGATATCGTTAGCACAAATAATGATTAAAAATTATTCTGTTATGCAGTGTAGCTTATCAATATTGCGAAAAACATTATTTCATCATGTTATAATTCGAATATAACGATTAATTTAGCATAAATAACCTGCTTTTTCCGATATCATAACTAGCATAACATTCACGACCTTGATCAATTTCATAGGTTAATTTATCCATGACAGCAATCATTCGCCAATTCTTGAAATTAGAGGCTGCGGGAGGCCTCCTTCTCATTATCGCGGCCGTTATTGCGCTGATTATGGCGAATACGCCATTGCAGGGTATTTATCATCAATTTCTCAATCTTCCTGTTGCGGTGCAATTCGCCGCATTAGAAATTAACAAACCATTATTATTATGGATAAATGATGGATTAATGGCGGTGTTTTTTCTCATTGTCGGGCTGGAAGTGAAGCGGGAACTCATGGAAGGCTCGCTTGCCGGTCGTGACAAGTCCATTTTCCCGGCGATTGCTGCGCTTGGCGGAATGCTGGTGCCTGCTTTGATCTATCTGCTGTTTAATGGCAGTGATGAGATCACACAACAAGGTTGGGCAATTCCCTGTGCAACCGATATTGCTTTTGCGCTGGGCGTCATGGCCTTGTTGGGGAAACGTGTTCCCACTGGATTAAAAGTCTTTTTGCTGGCGCTGGCGATTATTGATGATTTAGGTGTCATCATGATTATTGCGTTGTTTTATACCAAAACCGTGTCTTTGGTCGCATTAGGCATGGCGATCATCATGATTGGGCTGTTGGCCTGGATGAATTGGAAAGGAGTAGCCAAAACATCCGCTTATCTGATGGTGGGTGCGGTGTTATGGGTGTGTATCTTGAAATCGGGTGTTCATGCCACATTAGCCGGCGTTATCGTTGGGTTCTTGATCCCGCTTCGTGACAAAAAAGGTGATTCCCCCTCCGAAACGCTGGAGCATGAACTGCATTCATGGGTCGCGTATTTAATCCTGCCACTGTTTGCTTTTGCCAATGCCGGTGTTTCATTACAGGGCGTCACATTAAATGGCTTGGCAAATATGTTGCCTGTCGGCATTGCCCTTGGCCTGTTGATTGGCAAGCCATTGGGGATTTTCCTGTTTAGCTGGATTTCGGTAAAACTGGGCATGGCGAAGTTGCCGGAAAATATTGGCATGCGACAAATCTTCGCCGTTTCCGTCCTGTGTGGGATCGGTTTTACCATGTCTATCTTTATTTCTGCTCTGGCATTCGAAGGTCTCAATGATACTTTCAGTACCTACTCCCGCTTGGGTATATTAATGGGGTCTACTATCGCGGCGGTCATCGGTTATGGCTTATTGAACAGACTATTGCCAAAGACGATTACCAAAGAAAAGAGCGCAGAAAAAAGCATAGCCAAAAACCAATGAATAGATTAATTTAAGCACAAAATCAGAAAGAATTTCCGAATTAATTCACCCTGTTAATATCAATAGAAAAATTAGGAAAACGCCATAATCTGGCAACCTGAAATGTATGGTCACGGCTGTTGTACAGATGTGAGGCATACACAAGGATAAATATATGCGGGTTTCACATTTAAATTTTAACCATCTTTACTATTTTTGGCACGTTTGTAAGGAAGGTTCTGTTGTCGGGGCAGCAGAAGCGCTGTACCTGACACCACAAACCATTACCGGGCAGATCAAAGCGTTGGAAGAACGGATGGGTGGGAAATTATTCAAGCGCCAGGGAAGAGGTTTAGTGCCCTCAGAACTGGGGCAGTTGATTTTCCGTTACGCGGATAAGATGTTTACCCTCAGTCAAGAAATGCTGGATATCGTGACTTACAGCCGGGAAGCCAACCTGCTGTTTGATGTCGGCGTTGCTGATGCGCTGTCCAAGCGTTTAGTCAGCAAGGTGCTGGAAACCACCGTTGTGGAGCATGAGAAAATCCACTTACGGTGTTTTGAATCGACCCATGAAATGCTGCTTGAGCAACTGAGCCAGCATAAACTGGATATGATCCTTTCCGACTGTCCGGTGGATTCTTCGCAACAGGAAGGGTTGTTTTCAGTGAAACTGGGAGAATGCAATATCAGTTTTTACTGCCGCCAGCCGATCCCGGAAAAACCCTTTCCAGAATGTCTGGAAGAGCGCCGTCTGTTAATTCCGGGACGCCGCTCAATGCTGGGCAGAAAGCTCCTGACATGGATACGCAATAAAAACCTGCAAGTTGAAGTGCTGGGCGAATTTGATGATGCTGCCTTGATGAAAGCCTTTGGTCTGTATCACAATGCCATTTTCATTGCGCCTTCTTTCTATGCCAATGATATTTTCGCTGACAGCGATATCATTGAGATAGGCCGGCTGGATACGGTACAGGAAGAGTATTACGTCATCTTTGCCGAGCGCATGATCCAGCATCCGGCAGTCCAGCGCGTGTGTAACAAAGATTTTTCTGCGTTATTCAGTTCGCCACCCAAAAGCCGCCCTGAAAAATTACGCTAACGTGATGATGTAAAAGCATGATCTTAAAATCGATAGGTTAAAACCGACAGGTACAAAAAAACCGGCTTAAAGCCGGTTTTTTTAGCATAACCAAAACAATGATTACATTGCTTTGATTTGCGCTGACAGTGCAGATTTATGACGTGCTGCTTTGTTTTTGTGGATCAGACCCTTACAGGCGTGACGATCAACAATAGGTTGCATGTCATTGAATGCTTTCTGTGCAGCTTCTTTATCGCCAGCAGCGATAGCCGCGTATACTTTCTTGATAAAAGTACGCACCATAGAACGACGGCTTGCGTTGTGCTGACGGCGTTTCTCAGACTGTACGGCGCGTTTCTTAGCTGATTTGATATTAGCCAAGGTCCAACTCCCAAATATATTCTATCGAGGACAATTCAAAGGCCGAGGAATATGCCTGTTCAGCCTTCTTTTGTCAATGGATTTGTGCAAATAAGCGTCGTTGTACAGCGACGCTGGTTACGTTGTGATGGGGCGGGATTTTATCAGCTTACTGAGAGGGAATACAGTCTTTCGCAATAAAAAACTGCATGAATCCCGGAGAAATGCGATAAATTAAATATTTTTCGGGCATCTGGCCTATTTTTATTGTATGAATCAGGTTATTAATTAAAACCCTTTGTGATCGTGGGTTAACCTTGCGCTTTGTACAAGGTATAATCCGGCAATTTCCACGGTATTGAGCCAGCTATGGAGCTAATTCGCGGTATACACAATATCCGGGCGCGTCACCATGGTTGCGTGCTGACGATTGGTAATTTTGATGGTGTCCATCGTGGGCATCAGGCTTTATTAAAACACTTGAAGCAAGAAGGGCAGCGTCTCGGATTACCGACGATGGTCATGATTTTCGAACCGCAGCCGCTGGAAGTTTTTGTGGCGGATAAAGCGCCAGCCCGCCTGACAAGGCTGAGAGATAAAATAAAGTATCTCGCCCAAAATGGAGTTGATTATCTGTTATGTGTGAAATTTGACAACCATTTTGCCGCCAATTCGCCTGAAGCCTTTGTTTCACAGTTGCTCGTTGAAAAACTGGGTGTTAAGTTTCTGGCAATAGGGGATGATTTCCGGTTTGGCAAACATCGCCTTGGCGATTTCCACTACTTGCAGCAAGCAGGTCAACAATACCATTTTGATGTCGCCAGCACAGACAGTTTTTGTGACAGCGGTCTTCGGATCAGCAGTACAGCTATTCGTCAGGCACTGCAAAGTGATGATCTGGCCTTAGCCGAAATATTACTGGGGCATCCTTACAGCATAAGCGGCAGAGTTGTGCACGGTAAAGAATTGGGACGCACCATCGGTTTTCCCACAGCTAACTTACCGTTGAAACGTCTGGTGGCACCTGTTCAGGGCGTTTATGCGGTTGAAGTCCACGGATTGGGTGATAAACCCCTGCCGGGAGTGGCGAACATAGGCAATCGCCCCACCGTTGCGGGTCAAGGCCTGCAACTTGAAGTGCATTTGATTGATACCCAAATGGATCTGTATGGGCGTCATATCGATGTGGTATTACGCAAAAAATTGCGTAATGAGCAGCGATTTGCATCGCTTGATGCGCTTAAACAGCAAATCGCAAATGATGTGGTTGCTGCGAGAAACTATCTCTTGCAGCGATCCGAGTCATGTATCTAGCGGAAAATTGGAACTGAGAATCTATAATGAGTGACTACAAAGATACCCTGAACTTACCGGAAACAGGGTTCCCTATGCGCGGGGATTTAGCCAAGCGCGAACCCGATATGTTGAACCGTTGGTACAAAGAAGGTTTGTATCAGGCCATTCGAAAAGCAAAATCTGGCAAGAAGACGTTTATTTTGCATGATGGCCCCCCCTATGCAAATGGCGATATTCATATTGGTCACTCAGTTAATAAAATTCTCAAAGATATTGTTGTTAAGTCCAAAGGGCTATCCGGCTTCGATTCGCCTTATATTCCCGGCTGGGACTGCCACGGTTTGCCCATTGAGCTTAAGGTTGAGCAGATTATCGGCAAGCCGGGGGAAAAATTTTCCGCTGCCCAATTCCGTGCTGAGTGCCGCAAATATGCCATGACTCAGGTCGAAGCACAGAAAGCGGACTTCAAGCGTCTGGGTGTTCTGGGCGATTGGGATAAACCTTACCTGACCATGGACTTCAAAACCGAAGCTGACATCATTCGGGCACTGGGCCGCATTATCGAAAATGGGCATTTGCTGAAAGGCGTAAAACCCGTTCACTGGTGTACTGATTGCGGTTCCTCCCTCGCCGAAGCGGAAGTGGAATACTACGATAAAACCTCCCCGTCCATCGACGTGCGCTTTGCGGCGGTTGATGCCGATGCCGTGTATGCCAAATTCGGTGTACAACCCCAAGGACTGCCGGTTTCTCTGGTCATCTGGACAACCACCCCGTGGACATTACCGGCAAACCGTGCCATTTCCTTGGGCGCGGAAATTAGCTACCAGTTGGTCAAAGTTGACAACGAATGCCTGATTCTGGCGGCGGAACTGGTCGAAAGCGTGATGCAGCGTGCCGGTATCACGGCATGGGCAGTCTTGGCGGATTGCGCCGGCGCCGATCTGGAGCTGATGAGTTTCAATCACCCATTCATGGGCTTCGATGTGCCTGCCATCCTCGGTGATCACGTCACATTGGAAGCGGGTACCGGTGCCGTCCATACCGCAGGCGGTCACGGCCCTGACGATTACTCCATCAGCTTAAAATATGGCCTAGAGATCGCCAACCCAGTGGGTCCGAATGGCTGCTTTATCTCCGGCACTTATCCTTCATTGGATGGGCAATTTGTTTTCAAAGCGAACGACATCATCGTTGAATTGCTGAAAGAGAAAGGCGCACTGCTGAATCTGGCAAAAATCCAGCACAGCTACCCTTGCTGCTGGCGTCACAAAAAACCGATTATCTTCCGTGCAACCCCGCAGTGGTTCATCAGCATGGATAAAAACGGCTTACGCGAACAGTCCCTGAAAGAGATCAACGATGTTCAGTGGATACCCGGCTGGGGGCAAGCGCGGATCGAATCCATGGTAGAAAACCGTCCGGACTGGTGTATCTCCCGCCAACGCACATGGGGCGTGCCCATGTCGCTGTTTATCCATAAAGAGACCCAAGAACCGCATCCTCGTACCGCTGAGTTGATCGAAGAAGTTGCTAAGCGCGTCGAAATTGATGGCATTCAGGCCTGGTGGGATCTGGACGCCGCAGAACTGCTGGGCGATGAGGCCGCTGATTACACCAAAACGCCAGATACGCTGGATGTCTGGTTTGATTCAGGCAGTACCCACTCTTCGGTGGTAGATGCGCGTCCGGAATTCAACGGCCATTCAGCCGATATCTATCTGGAAGGTTCTGACCAACACCGTGGCTGGTTCATGTCTTCACTGATGCTGTCCACGGCGATCAAAGGCAAAGCGCCTTACCGCCAAGTGCTGACTCATGGTTTCACCGTTGATGAACAAGGGCGTAAAATGTCCAAATCCATCGGCAATACCGTCAGCCCGCAGGATGTAATGAACAAACTGGGCGCAGATATTCTGCGTTTGTGGGTCGCCTCTACCGATTATAGCGGCGAAATTGCGGTGTCTGACGAGATCCTGAAACGCTCTGCCGATGCGTACCGCCGTATCCGCAACACTGCACGCTTCCTGCTGGCAAACCTGAATGGTTTCAACCCGGAAGAGCATGGTGTAAAAGCCGAAGAGATGGTGGTGCTGGATCGCTGGGCCGTCGGACGCGCTCAGGCAGCACAGGCCGATATCCTTAAATACTATGACGAGTATGATTTCCATTCCGTGGTGCAACGCTTGATGCAGTTCTGTTCCGTGGAAATGGGTTCGTTCTATCTGGATATCATTAAAGATCGCCAGTACACCGCGAAAAGTGACAGCCTTGCCCGTCGTAGCTGCCAGACGGCACTGTTCCATATCGCAGAAGCGTTGGTGCGCTGGATGACGCCAATCCTGTCGTTCACGGCGGATGAAATTTGGCATCAACTGCCGGGTAAACGTGCGCAATATGTCTTCACCGAAGAGTGGTATGACGGGCTGTTTGGTCTGGCAGAGGGCGAAGATATGAACGATACTTTCTGGACTGATCTGCTAACGGTACGTGGCGAAGTGAACAAAGTGCTGGAACAGGCGCGTGCAGACAAGCACATCCGCAGTTCACTGGAAGCGGCTGTCACGCTCTATGCCGATGACGCACTGGCAGAAAAACTCAACAAACTGTCTGATGAACTGCGTTTTGTTCTCCTGACTTCTCAGGCGGAAGTCGCTGCTTATGCCGCTGCCGGTGAGCATGCACAGCAAAGCGAACTTGCTGGCCTGAAAGTGGCTTTCCGCAAAGCGGACGGAGAAAAATGTCCACGTTGCTGGCACTATGCTAAAAACGTGGGTCTGGTGGCGGAACACGCAGAACTTTGCGGCCGCTGTGTGACTAACGTTGCCGGTAACGGTGAAGAGCGTAAATTTGCCTGATGAGTAAACCCATTTGTTCCACCGGACTTCGCTGGCTTTGGCTGGTTGTTGTGGTATTAATATTGGATTTGGGCAGCAAACACTTAGTGTTGCAGCATTTCACGCTGTATGAATCGATCCCATTAATACCCTATTTCAACCTGACTTATGCTCAGAATTTAGGGGCAGCTTTCAGTTTTCTGGCTGATAAAGGCGGCTGGCAACGTTGGTTCTTTGCATTGGTGGCGGTTGCCATTACGGTGGTACTGCTGGTCATGATGTATCGTTCCAGTGCCAGGCAAAAGTTGAGCAATATTGCCTACGCCTTAGTGATTGGTGGGGCATTGGGAAATTTGTTCGATAGGCTGGTGCATGGCTTTGTTGTCGATTTCATCGACTTTTATGTCGGAGAGTGGCATTGGCCTACCTTTAATATTGCAGATTCTGCAATTTGCATCGGGGCTGCGCTCATTATCATCGAGAGCTTTATCAGCCCGGATGACAAGGATAAAAAAGTCGCCCCGAAAGCTTAGTCCTTGAAAACATAGTCATTGAAAACTTATTTATTGAAAACACAGTCATTGAAAAAATGATAATAAACCCGCGCCTTATCTTGTTAAGGCGCGGGTAATTTCATCGATACCCGATAGCGGTATACTTGCAATCATTTTTAAGTAAAAGGTTTGAGCAACATGTCAATGCAGGTGCAAGCGCACAGTGCAGTTTTATTACATTTCACATTAAAGCTGGATGATGGCTCTACGGCAGACTCGACATACAGTCAGGGCAAACCCGCATTATTCCGCCTCGGTGATGGTAGTCTCTCTGCCCCGCTGGAAGAACAGCTTCTTGGTTTGAAAGTCAATGATAAACATCAGTTTACGCTGGCCGGAGAAACCATTTTTGGCAAATACAACCCTGATTTAGTCCAATATTTCACGCCCCGTGATTTTTCCGATGCCGGTATCCCAGAAGAGGGAACCATCATGTTATTTACCGCCATAAATGGCAGTGAAATGCCGGGGTTTGTCAAAGAAGTGGCGGAAGGCTCCATTACCGTTGATTTTAACCATCCGCTGGCTGAACAAAACATCACTTTTGAGATTGAAGTGTTGGAAATTGACCCTCAGTTGGAGGAAACCCATGCAAATACTGCTGGCTAACCCGCGTGGTTTCTGTGCCGGTGTTGATCGTGCTATCAGCATCGTAGAACGCGCACTGGAATTGTACGGTGCGCCAATTTATGTTCGTCATGAAGTCGTCCATAACCGTTATGTGGTTGACAACCTCAGAAAACGCGGCGCTATTTTCATCGAAGAAATTGCAGAAGTGCCTGATGGCGCCATTTTGATCTTCTCTGCACATGGTGTTTCCCAAGCCATTCGTGCAGAAGCCCGCTCCCGTGATTTAACCATGCTGTTTGATGCAACCTGCCCGCTGGTTACCAAAGTGCATATGGAAGTGGCAAGGGCGAGTCGCAAAGGCAAAGAAGCCATCCTGATTGGTCACGCCGGTCACCCCGAAGTGGAAGGCACTATGGGGCAATACAATAATCCTCAAGGTGGCATGTATCTGGTGGAATCGCCGGCAGATGTGTGGAAACTGCAAGTCAAGGATGAGAATAACCTCTGCTTTATGACCCAAACGACACTCTCTGTTGATGACACTTCAGAAGTGATTGATGCGCTTAATGCAAGATTCCCCCATATTGTCGGCCCACGCAAAGATGATATCTGTTATGCCACCACTAACCGGCAGGAAGCGGTACGTGATTTGGCATTGGGGGCTGATGTTGTTTTGGTTGTCGGCTCGAAAAACTCCTCAAACTCTAATCGCCTGGCCGAACTGGCACAACGTGTGGGGAAACCGGCTTATTTAATTGATTCTGCTGAGGATATCCAAGAAGCGTGGATCACAGGAGTAAGCGCAGTGGGTGTCACGGCGGGTGCATCTGCCCCTGATATTTTGGTACAACAGGTTATTGAACGCCTGAAAACGTTCGGTGCAGAAACGGTAGACGAACTGCATGGCCGGGAAGAAAATATTGTTTTCGAAGTACCAAAAGAGTTACGCCTTGAGGTGAAAGAGGTTAATTAGCTTAAAAGCGCTATTTTAGGGTCATATACACTCAAACTCGGCTTTTTCTTAACTTTGATGCGATCACGATAAAAAGCCGAGTCTATTGCAATACCTTGAGTGTCCAATCAAAAAATGTTTTCGTAACATGACATTAACAACCCCTGTATCGATAACGATTAGGGTTACTACAATCCCATTTATTACTTTCAGCAGGGTTTAGATACAAATACTTGCCACCCTCTAATTGAGTAAAACCCATTTTGAGAGATACCGGTATTGATGAATTGTCTAGTGGAGCAAGTCTTAACTTACCATCCATTCCTAATTGCAGTGATTCGTTTACCGCATACTCCACAAGTAAAGCGCCACAATTTCGAATACCACAATGGGTTGCCAGGTAGTTGATTTTTGGTGCATCAGCAGGTTTATTTTTATCAGGTTCATCTTTATAGGTAAACTGTAAAGCACCGACAGGGACACCTCTGAAATAAGCGACAAAAAACAATAAATTTTTTTTGTCAATATATCTTATATAACTGTCCATACAACAAAGAATGTTATGTGCGCCATCATACCTTTCATTCCATTTTGTTTGTTCATCATCAGGCGACCCTAAAGAATTATCATATCTCCATCCCCGACTATTAATCACTATTATATCGGTCAGATGCAATGCTTCCTCTGCACTCACTTTCTTGATTGTTATAACCGTTCTGGCCTCAAGGAGTGTTTTATCGATATCCGAAGCAGATTTAGCATGGGGTAAAGAACTCGAAACTGAAGGCTGATTAATATTATTAAAAGATTTTGATCTGAACATTATCTTTCTACCTCACATTTGATTATTTTATGGGTTTTCTCAATCCCATATTAATATAAAGGTCATTTTTTATCACATTAGCTTAGTTTTTATATCGAAAATGATTAGGATTGCGACAATCCCATTTATTATTTTCAGCAGGATTTAGATACAAATGCGTGCTGCCGCTTAATTCAGTAAATCCCATCTTAAGATAGGCTGGTATGGCATTGTCTAACGGAGTAAGTTTTAACTGACCGCCCCTTCCTAATTGCCGTGATTCGTTTACCGCATACTCCATAAGTAAAACACCGCAATTTCGAATACCACAATGGGTTGCCAAATAATCGACTTCAGGTATCTCACATTCATAGTTAGGGTCAAACCATAAAACGCCTACAGGAACCCCCTGAAAATAAGCAACAAAAAACACTATTTTTCTTATGTCGGCATAATGCTTCATGCAACGACCTATATTCAAAAGCATGTCACAGGCATAATTATGCCTGCCATTCCATTTCTTTTGTTCATCATCAGGAAAATTCGAAGAATTATTATATTCCCATCCCTGGCTATTATTAATGATCCTTTGAGTGATGCCGTATATTTCCTCTACGCCAACCCGCCTGATTGTTATAAACGTTCTGGCATCAAAGACTGTTTTATTGATATCCGAAGCAGATTTAGCATGGGTTAAATGACCAAAAACTGAAGGCTGATTAATATTATTAAAAGATTTTGATCTAAACATTATCTCTCTACCTCATATTTTATTATTTTATGAGTTTCCTCAACATTATAATAAATAATTATTTTATGTTCATTTAATAAATAAAACACAAATTTATTTATCATATAAATCCAAGTAAATAAATTTCCATAATAGCAATACACTTAAATTATGAGATTTACTTATTCTTCGCAACGCGAAGAATAAGTAAATGAAATACAATTGTTAAATGTCATTTGCATTTAACATATTAATTTCAACTAAGATTGGCTGAAATAGGAAAATGATTTATCATCATAATCACATTACGCCGGAAATACTACATCATATTTCACTGATAACTGACCTTTCTTTTCCTGTATCGCCTGTATCCGCAGCCCGTGGATTTGCCTTAATGACGCCACGTGTGTTCCACCACAAGGATAAGGGGTAAATTCGCCAAAACTAACTTGCCTAAACCCATCATCGCGCATAGTGATTTGGCAAGGTAAGTTTTCATCAATACATTGGTCACATTTTTTCTGGAGATCTTCGATTGAAAAGGCTTGTGCACAAGACCCTGACTTAAAGATGACACGACTTTCTCCGGGCCAGTGGTGTGCCCTGATGGGATGCCAACCCAGAAGCTCGACAATGTGACCGATAAGATGCCCCGCAGAATGCAATCGTGAATGTAATTGGCGGCGTTTCTCATCAACGCGAGCCAAGGCAATGCCTGTTGTTACTGGGTGTGTGGTGTAATGGATTATTCTATTATTGTCTAACGTGACATGAGTGACCTCCACATCATTAAGCCAGCCGGTATCACTGGGTTGGCCTCCTCCTTGCGGATGAAATGGCGTGGCTTTTAATTGGATTGCATAACGTCCATCATCACAGAGGGAACAATCCAGAATTTCAACTTCCCCTGTCAGGCTAGAGCTGGATAAATAAAGGCGTTCAGACATATTAATATTCCCTGGTATTAGCAAATTTCTCCTTAATTGTATTAAATGGATTCAATTGTGATAATCCATCAAAAAATCAAATAACTTTTGACTTATGAGCACAAATAACACGATAAACTTAATGCGGGAGATGGCTATTTTTGTGAAAGTGGTTGAAACGGGTAGTTTCTCTGAAACCGCCCGCCAGCTTGCTGCTACGCCTTCTGCCATTAGTCGCTCTGTAGCCAGACTGGAAACAGCACTTGGCACCCGCCTGTTACAGAGAACAACACGTAAGCTACGCTTGAGTGACAGTGGTCAAGCAGTTTACGAGCGCTGTCTGGAGATGGTCAATGCAGCTCAGGAAGTGATGACTGTATCAGGGGCTTTCAACCCTGAGCCGCAAGGAATTATACGGGTCAGTGTGCCTAAAGCGGTCGGGCATTTTGTCGTTCACCCTCATATACCGGCTTTTCTTGCCCAATATCCCAAAGTCGATGTGAAATTACGGCTTGATGATCGATATGTCGATTTGATAGACGATCAGATTGATCTCGCCATCCGAATTACCGATCAACCCCCTCCAGGGCTTATGGGACGACGTTTATTGAATATTTGGCATATGTTATGTGCAACCCCGGCATACCTTGCACAACATGGCACGCCGCAGCACCCACACGACCTAAAAAATCATAGCTGCATCTACCTTGGAGAAGAGCCCGGTGATTCACGCTGGAAATTTAGTCAGGGCAACAAAATTGCCACCGTCAATATTCATGGTCGTTATGCTGCCAACCATACGGGAGTCAGGCTTGATGCGGTACTACAACATATCGGTATTGGCAGTTTACCTTACTTTACGGCTAAATCCGCTTTACAGCAGGGACGGCTGGTTCAAGTGCTGCCTGATTGGAACTTTAAGACCAATTATACTGGCGAGTTATGGATACTCTACCCCCCAACACGGCATTTACCGCCAAAACTGAGTGTATTCATCGAGTTTCTGGCCCAATGCCTGCGTAAAGAAGCCACCTCAGATCAAGTTTAGTTTTCTTTATAACTTTCGGCCTGATTCCTGTTTTTCTTATTGTCAGGCTATAAGTCTGGTGCAGCCATGCCTCGCCAGTTAAGCTGTAGAACGCGGTTTCCTTAAAACAGTTTTCTTAAAACAGTTTCCTTAAAGAACTGCCTTTATTACTCAATGAAAAATGATTTACAGAGAGGGCCTTATGGCTGAAACAGATATTCGCGTTGCTATTGTGGGCGCTGGCGGGCGCATGGGACGTAATCTTATTCAGGCCGTCCAGTTGTTAGACGGCGTTACACTTGGTGCGGCATTAGAACGTCCCGGATCTTCATTAGTCGGAACGGATGCTGGCGAGCTGGCGGGAATAGGTAACAACGGCGTCATTATCCATGATGACCTGCGTCAGATCATTGAACACTTTGATGTACTGGTCGATTTTACTCGGCCGGAAGGAACATTAGCCTACCTCTCCCTGTGTCGGCAATATCGCAAATCCATGGTGATCGGCACAACCGGTTTTGATGATGCCGGTAAACACGCCATTGCGGAAGCCTCTCGCGATATTCCCATTGTTTTTGCTGCGAATTTCAGTGTCGGCGTCAATCTGGTACTCAAGCTGCTGGAAAAAGCGGCCACGGTGATGGGGGAATACACCGATATCGAAATTATTGAAGCGCACCATCGCCATAAAGTGGATGCGCCGTCAGGAACCGCATTGGCAATGGGAGAATCCATCGCCAGTGCACTAGGCCGTGATCTCCAGACCTGCGCGGTTTACACCCGTGAAGGCCATACCGGAGAACGCGATCCGAAAAGTATTGGATTTGCTACCATACGAGCAGGTGATATCGTGGGAGAGCATACCGCGATCTTTGCAGATATTGGTGAGCGTGTAGAGATAAGCCACAAGGCCTCAAGCCGCATGACCTTCGCTAATGGTGCCATTAAGGCAGCAATATGGTTAACAGGGAAAAACAGTGGACTTTATAATATGAAAGACGTATTAGATCTTGATAAGATTTGATTTTAATAAATTATAATATATTGTAATTACGCAATTATTTATGAAATAATTGCGTAATAGTGATATAAGACTCATTTATAATTTAATCTCTAAATTAATCACTGTTTTTACAATAAAATTTAACTTTTTTACTGTCTTTTTTCCATAACTACAAAAAAACCAGCGTTTTTTTCTGTTTTTAAGTTTTCTCTCACAGTAATCGATTATTTACCCCCACTTTCTTTATATTTTTCAGCTATATTTACTCAATACAAGGACGGGAGTTGTAAAAAAACCAATAAAAATGCCATTTTTTATAGACAATCCCCCTTCTCATCATTAGAATGCGCGCAATTTGCCAAAATTTTGATAAAAATCATGATTGGCGTTGATTTTAAGGATTAAGTCTGAATTAATATGCATTGGATGCGACTGATTATTCATTCTGGAGGGCGTTTTGATTAAGTCAGCTATATTGGTTCTGGAAGATGGAACCCAATTTCACGGTCGCGCCATTGGTGCAGAAGGGGCGGCTGTTGGAGAAGTGGTCTTCAATACCTCAATGACCGGATATCAAGAAATACTTACCGACCCTTCCTATTCCCGCCAAATTGTTACTCTCACTTATCCCCATATTGGTAATGTCGGCATCAACGCCGCTGATGAAGAATCCCCCGCTATTCAAGCCCAAGGCCTAGTTATTCGTGATTTACCCTTAGTGACCAGCAATTTCCGCAGTGAAGAAAACCTGTCTGATTACCTGAAACGCCACCATATTGTTGCCATCGCAGATATCGATACACGCAAGCTCACCCGCCTGTTGAGAGAAAAAGGGGCACAGAACGGCTGTATCATCGCAGGTAATACGGGTAATGGCGCAGATGCCCAAATCGCGCTGGAAAAAGCAAAAGCTTTCCCTGGCCTGAAAGGCATGGATTTAGCGAAAGAAGTCACGACAGCACAATCTTACCAATGGGTACAAGGAAGCTGGACATTAGCGGATGGGCTGCCAGAAGCGCGTAAGGAGCAAGAACTGCCTTACCATATCGTGGCCTATGATTTTGGCGTGAAGCGCAACATCCTGCGTATGCTGGTGGATCGCGGCTGCCGCGTTACCGTTGTGCCGGCAAAAACCCCCGCAGATGAAGTGCTGAAAATGGCACCCGATGGCATTTTTCTGTCCAATGGACCAGGTGACCCGGAACCGTGCGATTATGCCATTGCAGCCATCAAAACCTTTTTGAATACCGACATTCCGGTATTTGGTATCTGTCTGGGACACCAGTTGCTGGCGCTGGCCAGTGGTGCAAAAACCGTGAAAATGAAGTTTGGCCATCACGGCGGCAACCATCCGGTCAAAGATCTGGATCGCAATGTTGTGATGATCACCGCACAGAACCACGGTTTTGCGGTTGATGAAAGCTCACTGCCCGCCAACCTGCGCGTAACGCATAAATCTCTTTTTGATGGCTCATTGCAAGGCATTCATCGCACTGACAAGCCCGCATTCAGTTTTCAGGGGCATCCGGAAGCCAGCCCCGGCCCACATGAAGCAGCGTCACTGTTCGATCACTTTATCGAGTTAATTGAGCAATATCGCCAGACAAACGTTGAAAACACCAAATAATCAGGAGAAGAAGAAAAATGGCAAAACGTACTGATATTAAAAGTATCCTGATCTTAGGTGCCGGCCCGATTGTTATCGGTCAGGCTTGTGAATTTGACTACTCCGGTGCACAGGCTTGCAAGGCGCTGCGAGAAGAGGGTTATCGTGTCATTCTGGTCAACTCGAACCCGGCAACGATCATGACCGATCCGGAAATGGCCAATGCGACCTATATCGAACCCATCCATTGGGAAGTGGTACGCAAAATCATTGAAAAAGAGCGCCCGGATGCCGTCCTGCCGACCATGGGCGGGCAAACGGCACTCAACTGTGCGTTAGAACTGGAACGTCAGGGCGTACTGAAAGAATTTGGCGTGACCATGATTGGTGCGACTGCTGATGCTATTGATAAAGCCGAAGATCGCCGCCGTTTTGATCAGGCGATGAAAAAGATCGGCTTGGACACCGCGCGTTCTGGCATTGCCCATTCGATGGAAGAAGCACTGGCGGTCGCGGAAGACGTGGGTTTCCCTTGCATTATTCGCCCCTCTTTTACTATGGGCGGAACCGGTGGCGGTATTGCCTACAACCGTGAAGAGTTCGAAGAGATCTGCGAACGCGGATTAGACCTCTCGCCAACCAATGAATTGCTGATTGATGAGTCCCTGATTGGCTGGAAAGAGTACGAGATGGAAGTGGTGCGGGATAAAAACGATAACTGCATTATCGTCTGCTCGATTGAAAACTTCGATCCCATGGGTATTCATACCGGCGATTCCATCACCGTCGCACCGGCACAGACGCTGACCGACAAAGAATATCAAATCATGCGTAACGCTTCGATGGCGGTATTGCGTGAAATTGGCGTCGAAACCGGTGGCTCAAACGTTCAGTTTGCCGTGAACCCGAAAAATGGCCGCCTGATCGTCATTGAAATGAACCCGCGTGTTTCCCGCTCATCGGCGCTGGCATCCAAAGCAACCGGTTTTCCCATCGCGAAAATCGCGGCAAAACTGGCCATCGGTTATACCCTTGATGAATTGATGAATGACATCACGGGCGGGCGTACCCCGGCGTCTTTCGAGCCTGCCATCGATTATGTGGTGACCAAAATTCCTCGCTTCAACTTCGAGAAATTTGCCGGCAGCAATGACCGCCTGACCACCCAGATGAAATCGGTGGGTGAGGTGATGGCCATTGGCCGTACTTTCCAGGAGTCCATGCAGAAAGCCCTGCGGGGTCTGGAAGTCGGCGCAACCGGATTTGACCCTGAAGTCAATCTGGATGATCCACAATCCCTGACCAAAATCCGCAGTGAATTGAAAGATGCCGGTGCTGAACGTATTTGGTACATCGCGGATGCTTTCCGCGCCGGCATGTCCGTTGATGGCGTTTTCAACCTGACCAATATCGACCGCTGGTTCTTGGTACAGATTGAAGAATTAATTCGTCTGGAAGAACACGTTGCGGAACAAGGTGTTAACGGCCTGAGCGCTGATTTCTTGCGTCACCTTAAGCGCAAAGGTTTTGCAGATGCACGTCTGGCGAAATTGGTAGGTGTCTCTGGTAAAGAGATCCGCAAACTACGCTCTGACTACAACTTATATCCGGTGTATAAGCGTGTTGATACCTGTGCGGCGGAATTTGCTACCGATACCGCTTACCTGTACTCCACATACGAAGACGAGTGTGAAGCCAACCCGAACAGTGACAAACCGAAAATCATGGTATTAGGCGGCGGCCCGAACCGTATCGGACAAGGCATTGAGTTCGATTACTGCTGCGTACATGCGTCTCTGGCTTTACGTGAAGATGGCTTTGAAACCATCATGGTGAACTGTAATCCCGAAACCGTTTCCACCGATTATGACACGTCCGATCGTCTCTACTTTGAACCGGTCACACTGGAAGACGTGCTGGAAATCGTGCGGGTTGAGCAGCCCAAAGGCGTGATCGTTCAGTATGGCGGCCAGACGCCACTGAAACTGGCACGTGAACTGGAAGCCGCCGGTGTCCCGATTATCGGCACCAGCCCGGATGCCATTGACCGTGCAGAAGACCGTGAACGCTTCCAGCAAGCCGTTAATCGCCTTGGCCTGAAACAGCCGGCAAACGCCACCGTTGCCACGATCGAACAGGCGGTTGAGAAAGGGAATGAGATCGGTTATCCGCTGGTGGTTCGCCCTTCTTATGTATTGGGCGGGCGTGCCATGGAAATCGTCTACGACGAGTCAGACTTGCGCCGTTATTTCCAGACTGCGGTCAGCGTATCCAACGATGCACCCGTCCTGCTGGATCGCTTCCTTGATGATGCGGTTGAAGTCGATGTGGATGCCATTTGTGATGGTGAACGTGTCCTGATTGGCGGCATCATGGAACATATCGAACAAGCGGGCGTGCACTCTGGGGACTCAGCCTGTTCTTTGCCGGCTTATACCCTGAGCAAAGAGATTCAGGATGTGATGCGCCAGCAAGTGGAAAAACTGGCGTTTGAACTGCGTGTCCGTGGTTTGATGAATGTCCAGTTTGCGGTGAAAAACAACGAAGTCTACCTGATTGAAGTGAACCCACGTGCAGCCCGTACTGTACCGTTCGTTTCCAAGGCAACCGGCCGGCCGCTGGCGAAGATAGCAGCACGTGTGATGGCAGGCCACTCCCTGCTGGAGCAGGGAGCACTTGAAGAAATCATTCCGCCTTACTACTCCGTGAAAGAAGTGGTACTGCCATTCAATAAGTTCCCCGGCGTTGACCCTATTTTGGGGCCAGAAATGCGTTCTACCGGTGAAGTTATGGGCGTCGGTCGTACCTTTGCCGAAGCCTTTTCAAAAGCGATGCTGGGCAGTCATTCCACCCTACGCAAGCAGGGTCGGGCACTACTGTCTGTTCGTGAAGGCGATAAAGAGCGGGTGGTCGATTTGGCCGCTAAGTTGCTGAAGCATGGCTTTGCACTGGATGCGACGCACGGTACAGCGATTGTATTAGGTGAAGCCGGGATCAACCCGCGTTTGGTGAATAAAGTTCACGAAGGGCGTCCGCACATTCAGGACAGAATCAAAAACGGCGAGTATGACTATATCGTCAATACCACCGCAGGTCGTCAGGCGATTGAAGATTCAAAACTGCTGCGTCGCAGCGCACTGCAATACAAAGTGCACTATGACACCACCCTGAACGGCGGTTTTGCCACCACGATGGCACTCAGCGCGGACCCGACTGAGCAGGTGATTTCTGTTCAGGAAATGCACGCGAAGATTGGTTGTTGTGATCAATAAAAATGGGTCATCGAGTGAGAGCGTTTCGGGGGAAAGCGTCCGAGCGAGGGAATTCTTAACATGGGGGTAAGTTCCATCTGGTGAACGGAATTTAAACAAAGCAAAGTGCTGTTTTTTATCCAGCACTTTGCCAGTAACCTGAGCGCCTATTCAGGCGCTTTCGTACTGGTGATGAGTGGCTCATTATTATTTGTGATTACTCTTCTTTCGGAGAGTAATTCCAACCGGACGAACCACCAAAAGTTGCTCCACCGTATCCACTACTTTGAGTACCTAACGTACCTGGGGATATTCATTTGTGCTCTTCCTTGCAAGAATATAAATAATAACCATTGATACAGGAAAAAAAATCAATATCCAAATTAGATCGCGATTTTTAATGAATTGAAAAATAGTTGAGAAATTAAAAATATAAATAAACGTAACAATATTATTCAACAGACCAATTAAAAAGGTAGAAAAAATTATGCGTAAACTGTGCTTTAGTTTATTTCTAAATAAGAATATTGCGGCACAAAAAACAAACATAAAGTTATTGGTCAGCATCACATAATCAGTGGTACGAATAAGGAATGATAACTCAGAGGAAGTGTATTCCTTACTTGACCATAGAGTTATTATTTCTTTGATAGTTAAATCAATAGAAATAAATCCCACATTGCTAATAACAAATAAAATTATTATTATCAGCATATTGAATAATGATTTAATCCACATTCAATTCCCCTATCGTTTGTGTCAAATCAAAAACCAACCTCAGGTAAAAACGCTTTTCTTTGCCTATGATAATGCGCGCTTGTAATACGTCGCAGGACAAGATATACCAGAATTACTTATGTATTCTAGTGTGATTAACGATAAAACGACAAAATCGTGATTAACATCGTATATTAAACAAATAGATATAGTTACCTATGTTACATTTTGGTTAAGACAACATATTAAAACCATACTGACGCGCTGCGCAAGCAAGAATGTAGCGATCTGTAAAATACCGCCCTTTTTGGCGGTATTTTTTTGATTATGAACCCAGTACGGTTTCTGCGACACAGGCATATTGATTATTCATATGCACCTTAGGGGGCGTAAAACAATCCTCCAAAAACCAGTCGGCGGGCGTCTCCAGGGCAATCGAAATTGCGACCAAATGCTCCAGACTGATCCGGTTGGTTCCGCGTTCATAACGTGACACTTGCTGATGGCTCACTCCAATTTTGTCCGCCAGCTCTGCTGCTGTCACTCCAATTTCTCTTCTTTTCATTTGGATTCTTTTTCCTACCAGCATACTGACTTGCATAATATTGTTACTCTCAGTTTATAGTTATAAATAACGTAAAAGAACTATTGCCGTACCTTCATATTTACCGGCTTTCGGTAGTGTTGACGTGTGCAGCACTGACGTTAGGGTGAAATACGTAGGGGCATTCCTTCCGTCAGCAGTGACATTCACTCCATTTGCTGCATCTTCTTTATCAATCTGTAACGTCGAATATATTTGCTTACCGGAATCGAGATAAACTTTGTCTTCATTATTCGTTGATCTGGCATACAACATAATTTTGTTGCTACCAATAGCACATCTAAATTGCCCCGTAATTGTGCGGGTCGCATTATTCACTTCTGTCGCGGTTAATTCCCCATAAGCAATTTCAGAAGGCAAATTGATTTCACAAACTTGATTTGGAGGAGGCATTTTGTTGCAAGTGGAATTCGGAAATTGTTGCGCACGACCAAATCCAGATGATATTTCACTTTCATGTGTATAAAACAAACCAATACAATCCGCATTTGTGGTCATAATAGGAAAGGTTACCCGTTTAGGAATGCCAAACTTCTGTTTATAGGCCCGCATTACGTCAGCGGTTGTCCGATATCTATTTGCATTCAAACATACCTTTGCATCCCTACAGGAACCGTACATTCCCGGCTGATTATTCTGCTGATTCTTATACAGAACATCGGGGCCGACATAGCATGTTTCATTTCCATAGCAAGGATTAGGGATTCCCTCTTCTTCTGTCCAGGCAATAATCTCCATAGTTGTGATAGCTTGGTTACCCGATGGAAACGTATTAACCGGCATCACATAAGCCCCGGCATAAACATAGGTGGCACTGGCTAAATACAACAGGGCGGCTAGCTTCAACAACGATTTATTAATAGAGCGCATAACTTATTTTCCAATAACATCAAACTTTGACGAAAGATCGTGGAGGAAAAACCAGTCAGCTTGACTAGTCGTAATTAACTTCAAACGTCGCGATTGCCGTAAATTGACCCACCCCCATTTTTTTCTCTTGGATCACACGGGGAGCAGCTTGTATATATGCCCGAAATGGGATTACATTCTCTGTGCTATTGGCTAATAGCGGGAATTCACTGGTTTTATTAAATGGCATCGGCGTACCATCGATTTTTTCCATACCAATGGCAATACCGCGAAGACTGCCATTAGATCTCACCGCCAACAGCCCCGGCAGCTCCTGGCTTGGTTCTCCCAAGAATTTGATTTTCAGGCGTTTTATCATTCGAGGATCACAATCCTTTAAATTCAGCTCAAATTGCCGACCTTCTGTACGATGTTTCAGATAAAGATCACTGTTAAGGACATTGCCAAAATCCACTTGTATGTTTTTCTCTTCTGTCCTAATCGAACAAGTAGGAGCAAGTACAGTTAGCGTAATCCTGACATCCTGACGCAGATTATCTCGTGCATATACACTTTGCTGGTGACCCATGCCGAACAGAAACAGCATTGGCAATACATATCTGGATAATCTGATGTTCAACGGATTCATTATTATTTACCCTACATTTATCCAATCTTATTTACCGAAAAAAACTCACCCCATTCCGGCTAATTCTGTGCGGATACCCCGTTAATATTTCGGTTAATGGCGTATCCGCACAATTCAATCAGCTTCCGCTCGTCAATCAGCTTTCACCCGTCACCGCTTTTGTTACTGCACAAGTATTGCCACTACTATTGCTATTACAGTTGAATATTAACTGTGGACGCCCACCATAATCATTAACGTAGGTCAATACTGGCGCATTCCCTAATGAATTGGCCGTTCCTCCCAGTTTTTCACTGCTTCTGGGAGCCAACATCACAGGCTGAAAACCCTCTGCACTTTTACCGTTCACCTTATTCGATGCTTCTGAAATAGTGACGTAATACGGTGTTGGGTTATGCACCACATATTGATTGCCTTCACGGGTTAACGTGAGTTTTTCCTGCCACGGGTTATCAAGATCAATACGGCGTGCAATCACCGCTTCCGGGCGATAGAACAGCTTGACCCGCGTCTGCAAGGCGATTTGCAGCACATTCGGTTTCTCACTGCGTGGCGGAATTTCACGCATATTGAAATAGAACAGGCTTTCCCGATCTTGTGGCAATTGGGCTATCGCCGGCAGGGTTTGAATTTTGATTTGGCTCTTCGCACCCGCTTCAACACGCTGTACGGGGGGAACAACCACAAGCGGGCCATTGATCTTATTTCCCTTCTCATCCTCAATCCATGCTTGTGCCAGATAAGGCAAATCAAGATGCTGATTTTCAATGTTCAGGCTGACGGATTTGGTATTGCCATTAAAAATCACGCGGGTGCGATCCAAGGCTATCGCGGCCATGGCCTGGTGAATTGACATCAAGCCAGTGATCGTCATGGCGGTTATCATTAGAATATTTTTCAGTTTCATAGTGTCATTTGCTCATGCTCAAAAGAGACTCATGTTGATATTGCTGCACTAGCGAATAGCGGCATTTTTCAAATCAAACCAATATAATACGTTATTAAATAACGATTTTTTGGATAATTTCATTACCATTTACTGACTATCACCTGTTAAAAACTGGCAAGGCAGTAAAAGTGAAGTCAAAGATTCTGATGTTATTTCATCTGGTACAGTAATCTCGCACTGGGCGCTTCCATTCCAATGTACTTTTAGTTTCTCTCCCGGATTGATTCCGCTCAGGTAAGCATATCCCTCATCGCCGATAATCCCGATTTCACGTTGGGCTGCATTGACCACAGAAGCACCAAAAGGCGGGGATGAGCCATCAGGTAACCGGATGTTTGTCATCGCCTTTATTCCTGATATCACTTGGAATTTACGATAACCAATCGCACCTTCCGTTAAGGTTGCCTGCTGAACGGAACGCAGTGCCTCGACATCATCGGGTAAGTTATCTAAGTCAATATTCGCACGGTTGCGATAGTAGCTGTTCACATCGACCAGCACCGCTTTACCAAAGTAGTTGGTGTGTACCGCGGAACCGAATCCCCGGATAGGAACATTGCTCACCCCTTCAGTATCGACCATCAGGCGGGTTGCACCCGGCAGATTGGTACGGTGCAGGGCAGCCCCGGTTGTCGTTACCGTTACCCCACCTTGCAGGCCAAGCGCAGCCGTCGTATTGCCGCCATCCTGATAACTGGCACTGGCAGTGAGTAACACCTTGTCACCATAATGGTTGTAATAACCGTCAGTGGATGCCCTGCCGTCGATATTCGTTCCCACTGAAATACGATAGTTGTTGCGATCATCAATCCGATCAAAATAACCGACGGTATGGGCATTCCCCTGACGATTCGCCATTCCGTTGTAACTGAGCGTGCCACGCTCTCCCCACGGAATGGAAAGGTTGAGGTACATGCCGTCATCTTTTTTATTGTCAAAATTGTTGCGGTAGGCCGACAAACTGACGTTAATATTTTTATAACGCCCAATATCCACGTATTTGGATAACGAAAGGTTATAGCGATCGTTTGTTGGCCGGTTCCAGTAGGTTTGATGGCTATAGTTAAGATGGGCGTTAAGGCCGATATCGGCAAATTGTTTACTGAACGTAATGGTATACATCTCTTTGCCGCTATCGGAAACAACGTTGCGATAACGGCGATCGATATACTGCCCCATATTCATGAAGTTACGTTCAGAAAAACGATATCCGGCAAAGGTCACCTGACTGTTATATTGATCAAAACGTTTCGAATAGCTGAGACGATAAGATCCGCCTGTCAGGGTTTTGTTTTCTCCCGGTAATTTTGCCCTTGATTCCGTCACATCAAACGACAGCGCACCGAACATCATCAGGTCGCGGCCAATCCCCAGCGACAGGGCGTTATAGTCCCCCGCGGCCAACAGCCCGCCATACAGCGACCAACCGTTGTTAATTCCCCATGAGAATTCCCCCAGCCCGAACGCGGGCCCTTCACGACGGTGGCGGTCATTCGTGGATTGGCCGGCAACAAATTTGTACTGGACGCGGCCGGGGCGCGTCAGATAAGGGATTGTTGCGGTATTGACCTGATATTCCTGCACGCCACCGTCTTGCTCTTCGACTCTGACATCCAGTGTTCCTGCGACCGCATCACTCAGATCCTGAATACGGAAGGGGCCGGAAGCGACCTGAGTTTCATACAGTACCCTTCCCTGCTGGCTAACCGTCACTTTGGCATTAGTCCGTGCCACGCCGGTGACTTCCGGTGCATACCCGCGCAAATTCGGTGGCAACATATTTTCATCAGTCACCAAACTGGCGCCCGTATAGCGGAAACTATCGAAAAGGCTGGAATTGAGGTAATCCTCACCCAATGTCAATTTTGCTTCCAGCCGGGGAAGCGCGCGATATACGTAGTAACGGCTCCAGTCCCAGTCACGTTCTCTTCCTGCGGAATTCCCCGATTTATCATTATCCTGCGTTTTAAGACGATGATATCTGGCTTGCCAATCAGCCCGAAAACGCCATGCCCCCAAATTCATACCAGCGGTTCCGATTGCACTTATTTGTTGGTTACTACTGCCGTGATTCGGTTTAGAAGTTTGTGCGTTAACGTTATAGTCAAACAGTAATCCGGGGACGCCATTATCCCAACGAGAAGGGGGGTCCCAGTCCGGCAAATCATATTCCAGATAAATTTTAGGGACGATTAAATACAACGTATAAGTCGTCAGGTCACCTCGGGTTGACATGCCCGGTAAGGTATTGAGATCAAGACATTGACCTTCATTCTGCCAACCTAATTTTTCTACCCACTGCTGTTTCAGTGCGATTTGTTTGACTAATTCAGGGGAGACACAGGCTTCACTGCCCGCTGGATCATCAGGCGGGGCAGTAAAATCAATAGAATAGGTATCCGAGAGTTCATTCTGATTTATCCGGACACCCATCATATAGTTGCCCGGCATGATATAACCCGCTCTGGCAAATTTATCCAAATCGATATTGGCACGTTCACTGACATCCAGGGCACCAATATTGAACTCAACGGACGAGCGAGAATGTGCGGCCTGAATGCCGGATAAGACAATCAGCACGAGGGCTGAAAGAGGTTTAACACCGAAGATTAAGTATTTTGTTTTATTCGCTATCTTCTTTTTATTAATCACACTCTTTTTATTGAAGGTATTTTCTCTTTTACTGTTTGCTTTTTTATTACTGATTGTTTTTCTATTATCAGATAAAAAATTATGATTCATAAAATCTGAAAATAAAGCCATAGCATCCTCTGAACAATGAATCGTTAATAATCCAGTTTGAATTTAGCCGTTATCTGGCACGGCTAAGTTTGTAAGCGTACAGGCGTTCTTACCTCATACATGGCGTCATTAAAGTTCATCGATCTCAATTGAGGACCCTGACCGATATAAATAAAAAAAGGGTATTTCAATTTACTGTTATAGGGATCATTTTGTTAATGGCACAATCTGTTTATTCGATCATGAATATTATTGACCTATATCAATAAAACAGATCTTATTACAGAATATTGTAGTCATACTTTACTAACACATTGTCGACTAACACGCTGTCTATTAACGCATGGTATCCCAGAAATACCCTAAATATATTATCAGGAGGGTCAAGGCAAATGGTTAAAGTGAACTTCCTGATATTCAAGCATTAAAAATGATCAGCTTGATTGCAATATTATTGGTAGTTTAAAACAAAGTTTGCGATAGCAGTGAAATCACCTGGTTTCACACCATCTTGACTATTCAGGCCTTTCAGATGCGCAGCAAAGTTCAGATCATTGTTGCCTAAATGCAGAGACATGTTGTCTGACGCTTCGCCCAAAGGAATGACTTTGTTGCCATGGTTAGTGATTGCGATTGCAGCACCCTGTGCAGTACCTTCAATCGCCAGCAAGCCTTTCTCAGCAGCTTCTGGGCCAGTAAAGGTGGTTTTCACACTTTTCTGAGTATCAAAAGTACAGCCAACTAATTCAATTTTGAAAGGCTTAGAAGCTGAGCGGCCACCATCTTTCAGAACAACATTCGAAACTGCACCCATATCAACTTCAACATTGGTGTTTTTGATTGAGCAAGGTGCATCAATGATAGAACCGGTGAATTTAACAGTACCGCTACCTTGGTTAACTAATTTTGTCTCTTGTGGAATTTGGTCATCCGCATTTGCCGCACCCGCAGCCAAAGCCACACCAAGACCTAAAACCAGTGCCAATTTGTTAAGTTTCATAATTAACTTATTCCTTTAATCGTAAAATCGATATTAATAACCAAAGGGAAGCCGAAGCCCAGAAATTAATTTCTGACACTTAGGCAAAGGATTATTTAGTTTTTTGACGTAAATCATAAGCCGTCGAGATAAACTAAATCGGCAATATCATTCTACATAACAAACCTTAAGTCAAATTTCAGCGGATAAAACTACTTATGTTCCTTAACATCATATGAAATATGAGTTTTTCTCAAAAATCACCGATTACGAGTAGAATATTTTACTAATAATTTTTTAATTTTGGATTATTCCCCTAAGTTATATCGAGCAATGTTTAGCAGTTCAGCATCTTAATTGGCGTTGCTTTATTGTTCTCTTTTATTTTCCCGCAAGGATAGGGGCATTTTATTATCCCGTCATAACCATAACATTTGGTTTTTATTATCATAACTATTCGCTGATTTAGTATAAAAACAAAATTTTTATCTAAACGACATCGTTATCAAACTAATTATCAACTTAAAATATCACTTAAAATAACCGTTCAAATTATGTTAAGTTTATTTATTATTTTTATGCATTCTCTAACCAAATTAGAAAAGAAAAGACGCCCATTAAATAAATAATCTAAACCTATTCTTTATAATAGAGATAAATTTGGATGCAATGTATAAATAAAAAGCCCTTTCCAATAATGAAAAGGGCTGATCATTTTTTAATAAAATGCCAAAACTATTGACGCTTTTTTAATTATCACCCATCAAAATGGATTCAAGCGCAATTTCGATCATGTCATTAAATGTATGTTGACGCTCTTCGGCAGTGGTTTGTTCGCCAGTACGAATATGGTCAGAAACAGTACAAATTGCCAACGCCTTGGCACCAAATTCCGCCGCAACACCGTAAATACCCGCGGCTTCCATTTCAACACCCAGAATGCCGTATTTTTCCATGACATCGAACATTTGCGGGTCTGGCGTATAAAACAGATCCGCAGAGAAGATGTTACCAACACGCACGTTAACATTCTTCGCCTTAGCCGCATCAACCGCATTACGCACCAGATCAAAGTCAGCAATCGCCGCGAAATCGTGATCTTTAAAACGCAGGCGGTTGACTTTGGAATCGGTACAGGCTCCCATACCAATCACAACATCACGGATTTTAACGTCTTCGCTGACTGCACCACAGGAACCGATACGGATGATTTTTTTCACACCAAATTCCGTGATCAATTCTTTGGCATAGATAGAACAAGACGGGATACCCATGCCGTGGCCCATCACAGAGATGCGGCGGCCTTTGTAAGTCCCGGTGAAACCGAGCATACCACGAACATTGTTAACCTGACGGGCATCTTCCAAGAAAGTTTCCGCAATGTATTTTGCACGCAGTGGGTCGCCTGGCATTAAAACAACATCAGCAAAATCGCCCATCTCAGCATTAATGTGTGGGGTAGCCATAATTTATTTCCTTGTTTTTATTACGAATCAAAATAGATGGAAATGGGGAGACCGGTTGGCCTCCGCAAAAATTAAAACATCGCTTTACCGTAATCCATAGGGGTCAGATCGAAGTATTTCGCAACGGTCTGACCCATGTCGGCGAACGTTTCACGATGCCCTAATGAGCCGGGTTTCACTTTCGGCCCGTAAACCAAAACCGGAACATGTTCACGCGTGTGATCAGTACCTGGCCAGGTTGGGTCACACCCGTGGTCAGCAGTTAAGATCAAAATGTCGTCTTCTTTCACCAATTTCAGCATTTCTGGCAGACGACGGTCAAACAACTCCAGCGCGGCTGCATAACCGGCAACATCACGACGGTGACCGTAAGAAGAGTCAAAATCAACAAAGTTGGTAAATACGATAGTGTTATCTCCTGCCTGTGCCATTTCAATCAGTGAAGCATCAAACAGGGCATCAATGCCCGTCGCCTTGACCTTTTTGGTGATCCCGACATTCGCGTAGATATCTGCGATTTTACCGATAGAAACCACTTGCCCCTGCTTTTCATCAACCAATTTTTTCAGGACGGTCGGGGCTGGCGGCTCAACCGCCAAATCATGACGGTTGCCGGTACGCTGGAAATTCCCCGCTTTATCACCCACAAACGGGCGGGCAATCACGCGGCCAATGTTATATTCACCGATATTCAGCTCTTCACGGGCGATTTCACACAACTCATACAGACGATCCAAGCCAAAGGTCTCTTCATGGCAAGCAATCTGGAAAACCGAATCCGCTGAGGTATAGAAAATCGGCTTGCCGCTTTGCATGTGTTCTTCACCCAGTTTGTCCAGAATCACCGTACCTGAAGAGTGGCAGTTACCCAGATACCCCGGCAGATTTGCCCGTTCGACCAGTTTATCCAGCAATTCCTGTGGGAAACTGTTTTCTTCGTCACGGAAATAACCCCAATCAAACAGAACCGGAACGCCGGCAATTTCCCAGTGGCCTGACGGCGTGTCTTTACCAGAAGAAAGTTCACTCGCATAACCATAAGCGCCAATAATTTCGGCATCCTTATCCAAGCCAATCGGGAAAGTGCCACAAGACTCTTCCGTTGCTTTACCCAATCCCAAACGGCTCAGGTTTGGCAAATGGAGTGGCCCTTTACGGCCGATATCAGCCTCACCACGGGCGCATTGTTCTGCAATATGCCCTAACGTGTTAGATCCCTTGTCGCCAAACTTTTCAGCATCAGCACTTGCACCAATACCAAAGGAATCCAATACCATGATGAATGTACGTTTCATTATTTTCTCCTGTGTCAATTCACGCGTTCAAGGCGGAAACTGCCAGCTATTAAAATCGATTTCAGTGCTTGTATGATTTAGCTTGTATGATTTATCCACGGATATGACGATAAATCATCGGTGTGGTGGCTTGGATTTCGTTTTCCTTAAAGACAAAAGCCCTGCGCACGGCGTCTGCGGCCGCATGCCAATCATGCTCGTTGCTGGCATGGATCATGGCCAAGGGCGTATCCGCATTCACTTTGGTGCCCAGCGCAACGATATCACTCAGCCCCACACTGTAATTAATCGTATCTGTCGCCTTACGCCGTCCCCCGCCCAATGCAACCACAGACATGCCCAAGGCACGGGTATCCATTTCTGCAACGATGCCATTTTTTTCGGCTAATTGCCCGGCCAATACTGGCTTGCTGAATTTCGCCGTCGGCAGGTAACGAGCGTAATTTTCGACAAAATCGGTTGGCCCTCGCTGGGCTGCCACCATGCGACCAAAGGTTTCCGCCGCTTTGCCACTGTCCAGTGCTGCCTGTAACTTGCGGTATGCCTCGTCACGATCGATAGCCAAATTGCCCGAAACCAGCATTTCAGCAGATAACGCCATCGTCACTTCAAATAGCCGGGGGTTACGGTATTCCCCCGTCAAGAATTGGACAGCTTCACGCACTTCCAACGCATTACCCGCACTGGATGCCAAAACTTGATTCATATCCGTCAAGAGTGCGGTGGTTTTGCATCCCGCACCATTGGCGACGCCAACGATGGCTTCGGCCAGCCGCTCCGATTGTTCGTAGGTCGGCATAAATGCCCCCGAACCCACTTTCACATCCATCACCAAGGCATCCAGCCCTTCGGCCAGTTTTTTACCCAAGATAGAGGCGGTAATCAACGGGATGGAATCCACGGTCGCCGTAATATCGCGCGTCGCATAAAAGCGTTTGTCCGCAGGTGCCAGTGCGCTGGTCTGCCCGATAATGGCAATGCCCACATCGCGGATCATGTCGCGGAAATGGTGCTCAGCGGGAAAAATGTCAAGACCAGGAATAGATTCCAGTTTATCCAGCGTTCCTCCGGTATGCCCCAAGCCACGCCCTGATATCATCGGCACATATCCTCCACACGCCGCCACCATGGGACCAAGCATCAGGGAGGTAACATCCCCCACACCGCCTGTCGAGTGTTTATCGACAACCGGGCCGGGTAAATTCAATTTTTTCCAATCTAAAACCGTACCCGAATCACGTATCGCCAATGTCAGTGCGACACGCTCCTCCATCGTCATATCATGGAAATAGATAGTCATTGCCAGTGCGGCAATTTGCCCTTCAGAAACCGTATTATCGCGGACGCCGTTAATAAAGAAGCGTATTTCTTCTTCATTCAATGGATGGCCATCCCGTTTTTTGCGAATAATTTCCTGTGCCAGAAACAAAGCTACCTCCCCAATCATGATTATCTGAAAAGAATGGCAGTCGTGCATATCATCTTCGTCACACCATTTTAGTATGCACGCAATCAGTGATTATTGATCTCAATAACCACTACTGTGTTTTTGGCTCTGGTGTCCAAGCGTGGTCAGTAAACTGCCCAACAAACTGGACGCACCAAAACGGAAATGACGGGCATCCACCCAGTTGTCTCCCATAATACGTTCCGCCAGTGCCAAATATTGTGCCGCTTCTTCGGCAGTGCGCACGCCACCCGCGGGTTTAAAACCGACACTATCAGCGACACCCATATCACGGATCACACTCAACATAATCTCGGCACTTTCCAGCGTCGCATTAACCGGCACTTTACCGGTTGAGGTTTTGATAAAGTCGGCACCTGCCTTGATGGAAATTTCCGCAGCTTTGCGAATCAAGGCCGCTGTTTTTAATTCACCGGTTTCAATAATAACTTTGAGCCAGACGCCCGATTCAGCACAGGCGGTTTTACACGCTTTCACCAAGTCAAAACCAATCTGCTCATTACCGGCCATCAATGCGCGATAAGGGAAAACCACATCCACTTCATCCGCACCGTAGGCGATGGCAGCACGGGTTTCAGCCAGTGCAATGCCGATATCATCATTGCCATGCGGGAAGTTGGTCACCGTCGCAATGCGAATATCGGGAGTTCCCTGTTCACGTAATACCTTGCGTGCCACGGGAATAAAACGCGGGTAGATACAGATAGCCGCAGTCTGTCCGGCCGGGCTGTTGGCCTGACGACACAGTGTGGTCACTTTTTCATCGGTATCATCATCATTAAGAGTTGTTAAATCCATCAAACTCAGCGCACGCTGAGCGGCAGCGGTTAAATCGGTCATAAACTCTCCAACGGTATTATTATCGTGACTGAATCAGTTTAGGAAAAACAAAAGCAGGTGAGAAATCTCACCTGCATTCAACTTGCTACCTACCCCCGGTGTCTTACAGCGCGAGGAAGAATCCGGCAATGGTTGCACTCATCAAGTTAGAGAGTGAACCCGCCAATACGGCTTTCAAGCCGAAACGGGCAATGTCACCGCGACGGTTTGGTGCCATGCCACCCAAGCCGCCCAGCAGGATCGCCACAGAAGACAAGTTAGCGAAACCGCACAGGGCAAAAGAGATGATGGCTTTAGTATGGTCAGAAAGCACTTGCAGACCCGCCGCCTGAACCACATCATCAGCTTTCAGGTACTCACCAAAGTTCATAAATGCCACGAATTCATTGACCACTAATTTCTGGCCGATGAAAGAACCCGCGATGGTGGCTTCATTCCACGGAATACCGATCAGGTAAGCGATAGGGGCGAAAACCCAACCTAAAACCAGTTCCATTGATAATTGCGGATAATCAAACCAGCCGCCGATACCGCCTAAGATCCCGTTCAGCAAAGCAATCAATGCGGTGAATGCCAACAGCATTGCGCCGACGTTCAGGGCCAACTGCATACCGGCTGACGCACCCGATGCCGCCGCATCAATCACGTTAGCAGGACGATCTTCCGCCGCAATCAACGACATCGCGTCAACGGTATCCTGCGTTTTTTCTGTTTCCGGCACCATCAGTTTTGCAAACAGCAAACCACCGGGTGCGGCCATAAATGAAGCCGCAATCAGGTATTCCAATGGCACGCCCATTTGCGCGTAACCCGCCAGCACGGACCCCGCAACCGAAGCCAAGCCACCACACATCACGGCGAACAACTCAGACTGGGTCATGGTCGCAATATACGGGCGCACAACCAGAGGCGCTTCGGTGTGACCGACGAAAATATTCGCCGTTGCAGACAAAGATTCAGTCCGTGAGGTGCCCAATAATTTTTGCAATCCGCCACCCAATATTTTGATGACAAGCTGCATAATGCCCATGTAATACAACACGGCAATCAGTGATGAGAAGAAAACAATCACCGGCAGAACACGCAGGGCAAAAACAAAGCCGCCACCGCCGAACAATTCAAACATTTTGTCGGAAACCAAGCCGCCAAAAATAAAATCAGTCCCTTTTTGCCCATATCCAATCACGTTGGAAACGCCTGCCGACATTCCCTCCAGAACGTCTTTACCAGCGGGGACATAAAGTACAAATGCCCCAATACCAACCTGAATCAGAAAGGCGCCGAGGACGGTACGAATGTTAATGGCTCGATAGTTACTGGAGAAGAGTACTGCGATAAAAACCAGTACTGCCATCCCGATCAGGCTCATAAGGAGTTGCATTGGAAGAATCCCTGTTCACTGAATAAATAATAAGAAAATATGTCAGCTATCCTATAAGTTCCTACTGACATTGTGTGCGAGCCGATTATACCTAGGACCAAAAAAGAACAAGCAACTAACATCACAAATTAATGCAGCAAAAAGTAATATAAAAACAAAAAATGAGACATTCATCACATAAAACCACCTAGTTTCGGTGGGATTAGATAATTTAACGGAGAAAAAGGTAAAAAATAGGACAAACAAGCGAGAAATGTAAGTTAAACATTATTAATATTTATTATCCCCTTACCTTTCAAATGACCCGCTAAGATCAATGTGATATCACTCAGCCCAATGCAAATCGCGTCACACTATTTTGATAAATCTGATTAGCAATTTCATCCGGCGGTTCTTGGCGCAACTCACACAATGCAGAGAAAACCTGGACAACTCTTTCGGGGCGATTTGGCTCTCCCTGAAACCCCGATAACGGCATATCAGGCGCATCTGTTTCCAAGACCAAAGATGACAGCGGCAATTGTGCAAAGGTATTACGTGTCTTTTGTGCCCTGTCGTAGGTAATGGTTCCCCCGACACCGATGTAAAATCCCAGACGAATAAAGGCTTGAGCTTGGGATAAACTGCCTGCAAAACCATGAATAACGCCTGCTCGTGGCAACTTGTGCTTTCGCAACATTGCTGCTAATTGATCATGGCTTTTTCTGGAATGGAGTATCACGGGCAAATCATGCTGTTTAGCGAGTTTTAATTGCACTTCTAACAGGCTTTTCTGCTTGTCAAACTGCGGATCAGGCATATAAAGATCAAGGCCAATCTCTCCTACCGCGACACATTTGGCACCTTTTTCCTGTAATCTCTGCGCCAACTCATCTAAATGGGTCTCTTGGTGTTCAGCAACATAGAGCGGATGTAAACCCAATGCCGCATAAATCGGGGAGTAAGCCTCAGCTAACGCAGAGACTCTCTGGAAATTCATTTGGCTTATCGCGGGAACGATGATCTTTTCCACGCCCATTTGTCTGGCTTGTTGCAGGCTGGCTATTTCATTCCCCGCAAAAGGGGGAAAATCAAAATGGCAATGGGTATCAATAAACACCTAATTATCCAAGTTATCCAAATTATTTATCATAACAGTTTCTGTCGTTTGCCCATTATCCATCATATCAGGCACAGGGGACCCTACTATTGGGTGATGATTAGCACTGCTCAGGAAATGGTTTCTGCGAAAACAATGGCGATTGAAGCCATCAGCATTTAACCCCGAACGACATGCTCCGTAACTCTTACGTTCAGCATAGCCAAATTTTCCGCCAACAAAAGTGTGCCCAATTGCTGCCAGAAAATACCGCCCGCAACGCCGCCCCAAATGATAATCCTGATTAAGTGCACTAAGCCGGCTTCCCAATGCCATTGCCGCCAAGGGTGCTGGCGGATAGATTTCGAAAATTTGTACATCATCCGGCGGATTTTCGATAAACTTCTGGGTCTTACGATAACTCTGTGCATGGAGGTTGAGCATCTTGACCATCTTTTGCAAGCTACTGGCCTCTAACCAGCGCTCCATGCGCTTGAACCACTGACGTGTATAGTAAAGCGGTGAAGGCACGGTTCGAATCACAACGATAGTATCCGCCCCTCGGCGATAAGCCTCTTGCACGGGGATCGCATCACAAATGCCACCATCTTGATAAACGACATCACCAAGGGTAACACCATTACGGTAAAACCCCGGAATAGCACTTGATGCTTTGATAATATCCATCCAATTTTTTTCATCGGGATGCAGGTAGTTCGGCTCAAAATTATCAGCGCGGCAGGCACACATGTAGAATTCACGCCCCGCATCAAACTGGCGCATTGCAGCCGAAATATTGAGTGGCAACTGCTCAGAGATGGTATCAACATACCAATCTAAATCGATTAAATGCCCACCGCGCACAAAACGCAATGGATTAAAAAAAGCAGGATCGGTGGTATAACGGTTGATGACTTTACGTGCATATCCTCGCTGACCACAGATATAAGCAGAAAGGTTTTGCGCTCCCGCAGATGTTCCAAGGAACAGTTCGAATGGATTAAAACCAAGCCGGAGGAATTCATCCAAAACACCGGCGGTAAAAATACCCCGCTGACCACCACCTTCACAAACCAGTGCAATTTTCCCAGGTTTGATCTGTGATTTATAAGCTAAAGGCGCTATATTACCCAATGTAATTGGAATATGTTTCCCCACTCTTCTTTTCCTCTGAAAGTTAATGACACCACCAAGCCATAACACATTCGCTGAATATCTATCAGTATACCGTTACTCAAACAACTTGCTTGTAACATTTTTATAAAAAAACGCCCAAATTAAGCATCAAACGTTAAATCAATTGAGAATAGCAAGTTATCGAAATACAGCCAGCGAATAACATTCCTGTGAGATAATCTCATTTATTAACAAGATGTTATTTGAGGAAAAGAAATAAAAAGAGTGGCCATCTATCAGCCACTCCATTCATAATGTCTGTTATTTTTTAATCTATAATGATTTTTTCAATCCATAGTGGTTTTTACATCGAGATCACTGCTTAATCTCTATTGTATTTTTCACTGATTTGACGCCTTTCACGCCATGAACAATTTTGGCTATTTTTGCCGCTTGATGTTTGTTTTTAACAAAACCGGAAAGATGAACAATACCTTTTTCTGTTTTCACCGAAATGTTTTTACTATTTATGCCCTTATGTTCCAGCAATGCCGCTTTCACTTTCGCCGTAATGGCACTATCGTCTAAATAAACATCTGCCTTTTTCAAGGAGCTATCAATTTTTTCTCCTGCAACATCCAGGGATTTATCGATTTTTTGTCCCGTACTCTCCAATGTTTTTCCCGAAGAAATATCGGCTGCCAGAGCACCACTACTGCTCAGTACCGAACCCAGAACAACAGCCAGCAGTGAATGGGTAAACTTGATATTTTTCATCCTACCACCTTCCTAACTTCAGTTTGAACGGTTACCAAGACAGTATGTCAATTAGCCAGTAGTGATAAAATGGAATTTACAAAAAATAACGTATATTTTCATTAAACCAGAGAATTATTCTATTAATGGCAAAAATATCAGAATATACATACATAATAAATCATAGGGCCAACAGGATAGCTGGCCCGAAAAGAGATTAATGTTCCCGCGTCTTGCGGAAAGAAACGTCAGGATAGCGCTCACTGGTCAGGTTTAAGTTGACCATGGTGGGTGCAATATACGTTAGGTTATCACCCCCATCGAGAGCCAAATTTTGTTCGTTTTTGCGTTTGAACTCTTCCAGTTTCTTCGCATCGCTGCACTCTACCCAGCGAGCCGTGGATACGTTAACCGGTTCATACAGCGCTTCAACGTTATATTCACTCTTCAAACGGGCAACAACCACATCAAACTGAAGCACCCCCACCGCACCGACAATCAGATCGTTATTGGACAGCGGACGGAATACCTGTACCGCGCCTTCTTCCGACAATTGCACCAGACCTTTCAGCAATTGCTTCTGTTTCAGCGGATCACGCAGACGAATACGGCGGAACAATTCAGGGGCAAAATTAGGAATGCCGGTAAATTTCAGCTCTTCACCTTGGGTAAAGGTATCGCCAATCTGAATGGTGCCATGATTGTGCAAACCGATAATATCCCCCGGATAAGCATGCTCGACATGAGAACGATCCCCGGCCATAAAGGTCAGTGCATCAGAAATAACCACCTCTTTCTTAATGCGGACTTGGCGCAATTTCATGCCTTTTTCATATTTACCGGAAACGACGCGCATAAACGCCACGCGGTCACGGTGTTTCGGGTCCATATTCGCCTGGATTTTGAACACAAAGCCGGTGAATTTTTCTTCACACGCGGTCACGTCACGCGCATCGGCCCGGCGAGGCATCGGGGTTGGTGCCCATTTCACCAAGCCATCCAGCATATGATCAACCCCAAAGTTGCCCAATGCCGTACCGAAAAAGACGGGTGTCAATTCGCCCTGCAAAAAGGCTTCCTGATCAAATTCATGGGATGCGCCTTTGACGAGTTCCAGCTCTTCGCGCAATTGATTCGCCAGCTCTTCACCCACTGCCGCATCGAGTTCGGGGTTATCCAATCCCTTGATGGCGCGAACCTCTTGAATGGTATGCCCTTGACCAGACTGGTACAGGTAAGTTTCATCAAGATAGAGGTGATAGACGCCTTTGAAGGATTTACCACAGCCGATTGGCCATGTAATCGGGCTACAGGCAATATTCAGTTCATTTTCCACTTCATCCATCAGCTCCATAGGATCACGAATATCACGGTCGAGCTTGTTCATGAAGGTCAGGATTGGCGTATCACGCAGACGAGTTACTTCCATCAGCTTACGGGTACGATCTTCGACCCCTTTTGCTGCATCAATGACCATCAGACAGCAGTCAACGGCGGTCAGCGTGCGGTAAGTATCTTCCGAGAAGTCTTCATGCCCTGGCGTATCCAGTAAGTTAACCAGACAGTCAGCATAAGGAAACTGCATCACGGAAGTGGTGATGGAAATACCACGCTGTTTTTCCATCTCCATCCAGTCTGATTTAGCGTGCTGGTTGGAGCCGCGGCCTTTTACCGTACCCGCTTTCTGGATCGCCTGTCCGAACAGTAATACTTTTTCGGTAATCGTGGTCTTACCCGCATCCGGGTGGGAAATGATTGCAAAAGTGCGCCGTTTCGCGACTTCTTGCAGAAATGGGGAATTTGACATCAATTGGGATCTTCTAGTCTGTACACGGATTGATACCGTTTGGGAAGCGCTTCTTGACAGCGCTTCGCTTTCAAATCCGTCGTGTTAATCGTGATTGGCGCTTATTTTGGCTGAACTTGAGGTTATAAACAATCAATGGTTATCTAATTCGTTACCATTTGCTCTCAACGTGTGCCAATGCTCAGTTGTAGCTGCTTGCAATCGTTGTTTCTTCAGCTCATGAACAACTGTGGCTAAACCACAAATTCCTTCACTACCAAAAATCGATGATAGTCTGTCGAACTACACCAATGATGGTGCAATTAGCGCAGTGGTATGTTTCGCAAGTGCTTCTCAATTGCTTCAATCATAGATTTGGTGAGCGGCAAATGGGCTTTTTCTTTCGCCCATACTTCATGGAAGCCTGCCACAGTTTGCTTGGCCGTATCCAACACCAACTTTTCTGGCAACATGGCTTTGGCCGCTAAGTGCGATAATTCATCCAGAGTAAAATCACTGAACTTTTTGCTGCGGCTAACCTTTAACGAGGCATTATCATCAGGAATGTAGGGAATGGTCGAGACAAAATCATAAGCCGGTGCAATTGATGCAGTGCGCTTGTCTTTGTAAATCACAGACCAGTTCTTCAAATGCATATCAGCATTGCCAATTAGCGTATTGAACACCAACCTACGAGTAAATTCAGCAATGTCTTCCTCTTGACCTTCTATGCCGATAACCTGCGCGATATTACACATACTGGCCTTTTTGTATTTATCTTGAGGATATACGCCAAAGACTTGCGCAAAGTCCTCAATATGTATTGCTTGCCCATCAGCACGGTCAAACCGCTTGATCGCAAAGGCACTATCGCCAAACTTTCCGATTCCTTCCGGGATGTTAGCAATCTGGTTAATGGGTAACAGCTGAATTTCTGGCACATCCATTCCTAACATTCGTGCCAATTCCATCATCGAATATTCATTTTCCGGCACGGCTTCAAAGCGAGATGATGGCAATTTCACAATCCATGAGCCACCTTTACCTGTAGCTGGGATCGTCAAACCGCCATTGGCATGTTGCACTGCTGAAAATTTCAACTGCACACCCGCCAATGAAAAGCGCATCGGTGCTTCGTATTTGGTTTCATCTTCAATTTCTTGATGCACATTAGGCGGCAGTGCTTCACCATCGGCAGGTTCAACAGTGATCGCTCCCGCTAAGTCCTGTCCTAACACCCACAATAGAAAAAATTCCCGCGCCGGGTTCACACTAGCACGCTCTGCCAGGTAGTTACGCATCGTTTCTTCTGGCAGTAGATTGGAGAAAAACGGTGTTAACTTGGTTTGGGTAGGTTTGAAGTTAGTGAGCAAACCACCGAGCGAATCTTTAAAGCCAAGTCCTAACACAGGCCGAGATTCATCATTCGTGTAAGCATCCGTAAAGGCAAATAGCGTTCTGTCATTGCCAACGTTGGTGATCGTTGCGATAGGCTCGCCGTAAAGCAAAACGTTTAGAGTGGATACATTGTTACTCATCGCTGTCTCCATCTAAATTGTATGCAGGTGACACCTGTTCACCCTCATTCTGATTACCTTTGCTACTTCGAATGATCGACTTTATCGCTGGCACAGATTTTTTAGGCGCGACAAATAGCTCTAGGTCGAGTACACGCGCAAGTGCAATCAAACTGGAAACCCTTAGGTCAACGCCTCCAGACTCGATTTTCGAGATATGGCTTTGAGGTACACCTGATCGGGCGCTCAGCTCTCTCTGGCTAAAACCTTTACGTGCGCGTGCTTCTCGAAGGCTTTCCAGTATTTGCTCTGTTACATAACTCATACTTGATATGCTTTAATACATCATTGCCCAGAAAATATATATAAAAACATATCACGACAATTAAGAGAGTACAAGTTTGATTAGCTATTACATATCAACAAGGCGAAATTGATCTACTATGGTAGATAATCAATGGTGCATCACGCTTTACCGGCTTAGTTTCCACTCAGATAACTTTAATGAGACCGGAAAACACATTCCCAACTACTAGAGTACTTTTTAGCTCACCCCCAAGAATGGAAAGGGCTTTCAAATCCGTCGTGTTAATCGTGATTGGCGCTTATTTTGGCTGAACTTGAGGTTATAAACAACCAGTGATGTTGAAGATAATGAAGATGCTAAATACACAACGGCAACGCCATAATAATAGCATCTTCCTTACCTGCCGCAGTCGGGTAATAATTCTTGCGGACGGAAACTTCATTGAAGCCCAGATCTTCGTATAAACGAATGGCGGATTGATTCGAGCGTCGCACCTCAAGCCACAATGTATTGATCTGTTTTTCCGGCAAAATATTGATAAGATGCGTCAACAATGCCCTGCCATATCCCCGTGATTGATGCTCAGGGTGAATAGCGATATTAAACAGTGTCGCTTCGTCCATCACATACTGCGTTACCGCAAAACCGATAAGTTGGCCGTCCTGCGTTATCTTATAGTTGAGATAACGTTCTCCCTGATTGGAGTAAAAGGTTTTTTCACTCCACGGAAACGCATGGCTGGCCTGTTCTATTTGAAATGCTGCAGCAAGATCAACGGGAGTTAATAGAGAAATATTCTTCATAATGGTAAATTTGTTGCCAAAGAGCGCGTTTTGCATTCCCATCAAGAGATAAGTCATTTAATGCTGGGCTTCTCAAAGAAATCCCTTGTATTGATAAGGTAATATCAACCCCTAACAGCCAGCTTGGACAGTGGATTGATTCCGAAAGTAGCTCAACATCTTTTGTCGTGATGCAATATACCGATGAGGCATCGATCCCCATGGCTGTAAAAATATCAGCAAACAATGAATGACTTAAGTCAATGTGATCATGGCTAATGATCAATAGACGGGTTGAATCAGGGATGAGGACAGATAATTCACCTTGCAACGCCAAAGGGCTACGCAAAACCCATTGGGTGATCCCCAGTTGGGAGAGTAATCTGTCACGCTTCGTCATCGTGTTTTATTCCATCTGCCATAAAAAAATAACCAGTAATATATCAGAGGGCTAATCCCTGCGCCAATTGGCATGGCATCTCAGCTCTGCCCGCTGATACTTAATTACTTGGATAAAGATTGATAAGGAGCTATACATAGATGTCAGTATTAACCCCGGCCAGTGAAGTTATCCTGCGCCATCATGAGCAATTCCGCCCTCATCACTTGCTGTTTGCCGGTGATCTTCAGGACAATCTGGCAACAGAAATCGACGCTGCAAGTGTGCGAGTGCATACCAACCAATATCATCACTGGCAATCGCTGATCCGCCAGCTTGGTGATAATGCCCACTTCGGCCTTGTCGCGGATAACGCATTTATCAGCGGATGCGATACGCTGATTTATTACTGGCCAAAAAGCAAACAGGAAGCACGTTTCCAACTACGCAGCCTGTTTTCTATCCTGCCACCCGGCACTGATATCTTTATTGTCGGTGAAAACCGCAGTGGTGTTCGCAGTGTTGATAAATTAATGGAAGGTATTGCGACTTTTCGTAAGATTGATACCGCACGCCGTTGTAGCCTGTTTTATGGTCAATTGACAAATCAGGTTCAGTTTGATCAAAACAACTGGTGGAACAGCTATCAAGTGGAAGATGTCACCATCAATACCCTGCCCGGCGTCTTTAGCCAGGATGATTTAGATGTCGGTAGTCGTCTGCTACTTTCTACGTTTAATGCGCCCATCTCTGGCAGCCTGCTGGATATGGCATGTGGTGCCGGCGTATTGGCTGCCGTATTGGGTAAAAAGAACCCGGATTTGTCCCTGACACTGAGCGATGTCAATGCTGCCGCCATCGTATCGAGTAAAGCAACGCTGAACGCCAATAAACTGCAAGGTAATGTGGTCACCAGTAATGTCTATTCTGCTATTGAAGGAAAATTCGACTGGATTATTTCTAATCCCCCTTTCCATGATGGCCTAAAAACTAACCTGGCGGCGGCCGATGATATGATCCGCATGGCGCCAACTTACCTGAAATCCGGCGGTAAATTGCGGATTGTCGCCAATGCGTTCTTGCCTTACCCTGCCCTGCTGGATAAGGCTTTTGGCAACCATGAAGTCATTGCGCAAACCGGTAAATTTAAAGTTTATCAAGCGACCAAAAGATAATTCTGACGGTCAGTGTTCCTTATTTTGCCTGCCCCCGCTTAACGGGCAGGCAATTGATATGCCGATTTTTACACCAGTCATACGTTTTCTCGCTAAATAATGATTGACGCCAGCCATAAAATCTCTAGAATGCGCCCCCATGCTATTCGTTTAAGCGATAGTCTCTGGATAGGCGAGGGTGGCGGAATTGGTAGACGCGCTAGCTTCAGGTGTTAGTGTTCTAACGGACGTGGGGGTTCAAGTCCCCCCCTTCGCACCAAATCAGATAACTATCAATTAAACAAATAAGATAAATGGCAGTACTTGCGAGGGTGGCGGAATTGGTAGACGCGCTAGCTTCAGGTGTTAGTGTCCTTACGGACGTGGGGGTTCAAGTCCCCCCCTTCGCACCATCTAAATTAAGACGCTAATAAAAAGAAGCGTCTTTTTTTATGTCTGAAATTCAGCATTCGCAAGACTTTCCTCGCTTTTTCAACCAACCGATGTCAGTCTGAGTTACCCCACATCATTCTTTGACCGCGCTTTGCTGTTATCCGGTATGGAACAACCCATAATTTTAAGGTATCTGAGAAAGCAAAATGCTGCTGTATCGGTTGGTTAAAGTCATCATGCGCAGGATAGATCAGGTACATTTCGCCTGTTCCATTAAGGTACTTATGCCCGTAGGCAAACATTTGATAAAAGTCGGATTGCGCCAATCCATACAGTGGCTGCTCTTGCGAGTTGTTACTAACCCGCTTCCATTTCGTGTCCATGACCATCTTGGTTTGAACCGGATTACGCGATTGAATCAACAAATCCGGACGCAACTTAAAGCAACCTCTTCCCCCATGCTTCGCCAACGAATAAGTATCTGCCTGCGGATTCACCTTGAGGTGAGGAGGTAGCTCGTCGGCAAGAGTTTGTGCGACAAAAGACTCAAACACCGCCTCCATAGGGAACAATAGCGATAATGCTTTGGCATCCCCTTGCAAGGCAGTGGGGCTCATTCCGTTCAATATCATTTGCGCCCAAGCAAGCGGCTCATGGTAATGAGCCATACCACGAACCAAGCGTAAGCTGTTGACATCACTTTCAATATCCCGGCTAAGCGGAATACCGTCAAAAGCAAAGCGCAGTTCCTGAAGTGAGCGTTGATTCTCTAATGACAGCCGCAGTCCAATCAGCTTATGTAGCGCGGAGTGTAAGAGCCGATTGGCTGCACAATCTGGCAAGTAATCATCATAATCAACACAAAACTTATGACGGTTCACCACGTTATGCCGCAACTGCGCAGAAAGCATCAGTTTGCCCTTCATAAAAGGCAGATTGCCTTGCTCGTCCACATAGTCGGAACGTAAACCTTGTTTAAGCAACTGTCTGACACTTTGCAAAAACTGATTAATGAAGATCTCGAGCAAAGGCATGCGCTGCGTCTGTACAGTGGCCTGTTGAGTTTGAATATGCCGAAATCCAGACAAATAGCTTAGCATCGTTAGCAATGTTTCCCGTGCACTCGCTCGCGTGAGGTTTTTACCAATCTTAGGCAATATTTCAATCTGCAGACCGTGAGGTGTATAAAGCATTCCCGCATAGTTTTGCACCTGAAGCAGTTTGAAACCTGAACGGGAAGTGAGTTTAAGGCACTGACTCCCCTTATTGCTTGTTAAACTAAGCTCCTCCAAATAATCAAAAACCTCTTGAGGAAGTCGCTTTGCGCCAACTGAAGCTGCTTTTCCAGTCCCTAACAAGTCATATTCAAAAACGGAGATCACTTCACTCATGGTTTATAGCTTGCTCATCAAGGGAGGTTTGCTGTGGCTGATAAATTGCGCGATAGGCTTGTGGCATATCCCAGATTTCTTGATCAAATGTCTCTAGCTCGTACGCTGTCGACTGCTGATCATGACGTCGTAAAGCATGATCTTTACCAAAAAGCGTATCTAGATCGTTGGTTTTCGCAATCACGAACTGGAAGCTGTTATCTGCCTTTTGATTGTCTGCCAGCACCAAACGGATCTTGTTCCAGTCATCGAAGAAGTATTCCTGCAACAGTGGAATGATCTTTTTCTGAAATGCGACTTTCAGTTGCTTAAACGCGGCCTCTTCATCACCCGCATCGAGTGCTTTTTTTACCGGCATAAAGAACGCATGCCCTAGCGTATGCTCACGATCGTAAAGTGCTTCAATGCGACTATTGAGTTTCTCCAGCAACGGTTCGAGTTCAATGCCCTTAACTTTGGCTCCACTCAGCAAAGAGAGATCTGGCATCATCTCGACAAAGTCAAAACGACGGCGCAATGCCGTGTCCATCAGTGCGAGAGAGCGGTCTGCCGTGTTCATGGCACCGATGATATCGATATTGGCTGGTACGCTGAAGGGATTACCGCTATATGACAGCTGCAGGCTCATTGCATTTGCCATCCCCGCACGTTTGTCGACTTCAATCAGTGAGATAAGCTCGCCAAAGATCTTGGAGATATTGCCGCGATTGATCTCATCAATAAAAATGGCGTAGCGATGTGCCGGATCGGCATTGGCACGCTGGCACAGACGCATAAATATACCCGGCTCAATAGGATAAGAGATATTGCCATCTTCGTCAGAGCGAGCACGCATACCTTCAATAAACTCTTCGTAGCCATATGACTGGTGGAAAGTGACCACGGCAAAACGCTGGATTGCTTCCGCCTTTTGGGGCCCATGTTTTAACTCCGAATAGCGGGTAAGTAGATCATCAATTTGCTCTAGTTGCGACTCCACAAGGAACCACTCACTATCGGCAGTTTTATCGAATATGGCGGGCTGACGGCGGCTTTTGTACGCAACGGTGTTGGACTCCGGTATGGTAAAGGATTGCAGTGTCGCCCAGGCCGTTTGAGAAAAGTTATTACTGCGCCCATTCAAAAGCGCTTTACGCTGGAACCACGGGTGTCCCGTCATTTGGTGAACTTTGGCTCGCTTGCCAAGATCAAGCAAGACTAACGTTATCACCTGCATCCAGTTCAATGATTCAAGATGAGAATCCAGCCAGGCATCATGATCTGCTGGGGCTGCCTGAGAGGTATACTCCTTCATCTTCTGTTGTAAAGTAAAGGTCTTACCGGTTCCAGGAGGACCGAAATAGATGACGTTCGTTGGTGAATGTGGAGGGGTCTTAACGCCCGATAACTGACTGGCTGTTGATGTATATACCAATCTAACTTGAAGATGCAGGTTTTAAAATCTGAAAGTTGTCAGTCAGTCTAGTCGTGAGTTCTTTCGCTTTTTCTGGCAAAGTGACATGAAAAAAGTGACGAAGGGTTTCACGGAATGTCTTCGCATCCGGAAAATAAACATTGTTACGTACTTGCTCATTCATATACTTCCACAATCGCTCTATTGGATTGAGGTTTGGGCTGTAAGGCGGTAGGTAATGCAGTTCAATATTAAGGACATATGCCACCTCTTTCACCAATTCTGCCCGGTGGTAACCCGCCCCATCCAGAATAATATGAATTTTTTGCGAAAGTGGGTAAGTTTCTCTAATAGCGCCGAAAAAATACGCGATATTTTCGGCATTGATACTCGGGTATTCACGGATCACGGTGTCTTCAATTCGTTGTAAATTGAGGGCGCCCAGAAGATTGAGACGGGTACGACTGCCGGTGGTTTCGACCACTTTTACCTGATTTTTCCCCGCTTTCATCCAACCATAGCTGAGCTTTGTGGACTGCGAAGGATGCACCGCATCAATAAATAGGATAGGTTCATTCTGACCTGCCCGGTCTTTCAGAGACTGGTAGTCATCAATAAATTGTTGCTGCTTATCCGCATCGAATTTATGAGGAACGCCCTTTGGCTTTTTGTAGCTGAAACCTTGTCGGTGAAGCCATTTCGTCATGCCTCCCACGCTGAAAGACACCTGCCAACGAGCTCGTACATAATCCACAATTTGAGCGGTCGTATGCAGCAAATTTGCCGTCAAATAATCAACCAGATCGGCGGTTTGTTTGGCAGAGAGATGGCTTTCAGAACCGCCATTTTCGGGGGTGAGTTTTTCCTGCGCGATGAAATCTTTTAGGTGACGGCTTACCGTAGTTTCATGAATACGTAAGGCCTGAGCAATCATCTGAGCTGTCCAGCCCTCTGACGCCAAAAGCACGGCCTTGATGCGATCACAGACTCGACTATCACGAGTGGTATCATGCATCAATTCGAGGGCACGTTTTTGTTCTGGTGTCAGATGAATTTTCATGATTGCAAGCATGATCGGGTTTGGATAAGAAATCAAGCATCTTCAATGGCGATTGGTATAGCTGGACATTTTCTCCTGTTTTTGCTCATTATCGCGTTCGCGCAATAATTCATAGAGATGCCAGATAGCTATATTAACGTAATAAGGATCTGCATTGGGAGATTGAACGTGTATGGCTTGCTTCAATTCATGGTTTTTCTGCAGCCAATTTCCGTTAAGCGCCAAACCGAGGCTGAATTGTTTATTTAGGAAATCCGCCGTTTTTGTAAACGCATTCTCATCCACGGCACTGGTGCAGGTCTCTGGCAAAAAAGCGGCAAAGACACGGTTTCTCAAACTCCGATACATACGCTTCAGTAGCCCGGTTTCTTTGGCCTGTTGCAGAGCATGGCCTACATATTGGTAGGTTGCTTCATCCGGTTGCTGACGAACACGCTCGGTTAATTCTCTTAGCAGTGGCAGACTTTGCTGATATTCCGCCAAAGATGGGCCACCCTGACGAATACTGGCAATGCCGTTACCACGTTCATACCAAAGCCGTTTGATTAAATCATCCGTTTCAGGTTCCGAGAATGTTGAAGTTTGCTGGAGCAGCTGTGTAAATTCACGGTATCGTCGATTCCACTCTGAAGTGGGAATATTTTTATCTTCTGCCAAGGTGTTAATCAATTCACTGAGCGTCAGCTTGCCTGCCTCGACACTATCCAAAAGATCCATCGTGATGTTTCCTCTGATGTAGCATTGCTTATTGTTTAATTTCTGTGATGTGCTCTAATTTAGCCTTATGTGGCATGCAGTTGAAGTATATGAACAATATCTTGCGACATGTCAGCTTTTTCCATGTTATTGAATTTACTGTACAGAAGCAATGCGTTACCAGTAATTGAAGTCTGGGCACAAATCCCCAATCGGCTGTCCCGAACACATGATTTTTTTAAATGCTTTGACATAGGTTAATTGATCATGTGGCAAATTTAACCTGAAAACCACCAGCGTCAACTGGTGTACCACTAGAGATGTTCTTGCAACCATCTACTCACGCCATCAACATCAAAAGCTCGTAATCCGTATCCCTGAGTAAGCAATACATCGGGTAGGTATTCGTCATATTTCTCAAGAAATTTTTCAGGCACGCTTTCGGCAAGAAAAAATTCTGATGGTACCCTAATGAATCATCCTCGTGATGTCTGGTGACCGTCTGGATAGATAATGCATCATTAACCAGCGAGGCATCGGAACCATGACTATAAAAATCAGTGTATTTTTCCGAAACATCAGATTTTATCTGTCCTCCCAAATAAAAATTGCCACGATTAATAACGATATTTTGGACTTTGACATTTTCTCCTGGGATTACCCATCGTGCTGGAGTTCTATTATGCTCGGTGGATGAGTTTGTTACTTGTCTGTGGTTACTACGAAATTCAACTGCTAAGCCATTAACGAGAGTGAAAGTCGCAAGCGCCTCATCGTCTGATGCTTGTATCTGCGATGAAGAAGTATTTACGTTTTTTACCGATTTAACAGGGTGAGATGATTGGCTTATCGTATTTTTTGAAGTGTTGTTCTTACTGTATTGGCTGGCAGTGCCATTTTTTTTCTTTTTGAAAAAAGGAGATAGATAAATATCAACACAACAAAAAAATCCAGGAGTCCATTTTTACACCCTTAGTAGTCTCTGATGATGCTTTTTCATATGGTACCACAATCGGGAAATAGAGTAAGCAAAACTGGACAATAGATGACAAAATCATACCGTGATTCGGTGCCACTGTATTGGGGCATGTTCAGATATGAATTTAAAATGGGGAGTGCATTTAGGCAGATCAATAAATGAGTTCAGGATATATTTTTCAATCCAATTTAAGGACAGCACATCGCTATTCTGGGCATTAATCTCATTCTCAACATCGTGATGCATTTTCTGCATGGCGTATCTTTCATTTGCATTTCATCAAAGGTTAAAAAAATGTAAATATTCGATCAAATAAAAATCAGGAAATAAAAAATAAGAGGTTACCATGAATAGGCAAAAACTCATGCAGCAAATCATCGTGGCTATTCTGCTTGGGATTATTACCGGCTGGGGTTTTCATCATTATCTTGATGCTGGCCAGACAAAAGAAGTTGCCTCCTATATCAACATCATCACCGATATATTCCTGCGCCTGATAAAAATGATCATCGCGCCCCTCGTATTTGCCACGATTGTGACTGGCTTAATGTCAATCGGCGGATCATCGTCCGTAGGACGCATTACCCTCAAGGCGATGACATGGTTTATTATCGCGGGCTTAGTCTCACTCGGCATTGGTATGTTGATGGCAAACCTATTCCAACCCGGCGTTGGGCTTCATGTTGCCATTATGCAGCAGGAAGAGGTGAATAGCGGCCTCAACACCAGCGAGTTCTCGCTGAAAAACTTTATCAGCCATATCTTCCCAAGCAGCTTCGCCTCTGCGATGGCGAATAATGAGATTTTGCAGATCCTGATTTTTTCCCTGTTTTTTGGTGCCGCGCTTTCCTATATCTGCCAGAACAGCCAGAAAATTAGCCCGATCGTGACCTTGATTGAAGATCTGGGGCGCATCATGTTTCGTATCACAGATTACGTGATGTCATTTGCGCCGATTGCTGTGTTTGCTGCCATTGCCTCTGCCGTTACTGTGCAAGGTCTGGGCCTGCTTTATGACTACGGCAAACTTATTGGCCTCTTTTACCTTGGGCTATTTTTGCTTTGGGCGATCCTGTCAGCCGTTGGGTTCTTTTTCCTCGGCAAGGATATGTTTTCACTGATGAAATTAATTCGGGAACCCGTGACATTGGCCTTTGCCACCGCGAGCAGTGAGTCGGCCTACCCCAAGACCATGAATGCGCTGGATCGCTTTGGTGTACCGAAAAAAATCTCCAGCTTCGTATTGCCGTTGGGCTACTCCTTTAACCTTGATGGTTCGATGATGTACCAATCCTTTGCGGTTCTTTTTATTGCACAGGCTTACAACATCGATCTGAGTATTGCAGAACAAATCATGATTATGTTGACGTTGATGATCACAAGTAAAGGCATGGCTGGCGTCGCACGTGCTTCGGTGGTGGTCGTTGCGGCAACTTTGCCTATGTTTAGCCTGCCGGAAGCGGGGATTTTGCTGATTCTCGCGATTGATCAATTTCTTGATATGGGACGCACGGCGACCAATGTCGTGGGTAACAGCATTTCTACTGCCGTGATTGCTAAATTGGAGGAAAAACAAAGTAGTAACGAACGGGAACCGCAGCAAAGCGCAATTGCCCGCCAAGAAGTTTGAGTGTACTTGCTGTATTCAGTTCAGTGATTACAGCAAGTGAATTGAGTGGCAGTCTGGTGGTCAGGTTTATACTGTCCACCGTTTTCGCATATATTGCCAAAAACGTTCAGAGGAAGGATTAAGACGGGAATAGGTTCGATAAATAAAAACGCCTATTTTTATTGCAGTCTGATCGGGTTCCAGCAAACATAACTTCTGAACCTTGAGTTCCTCACTGATTGAATAATCCGGCAGCCAACCGACACCGTGACCATCCAGCACCATACGTTTCAGTAATTCACTCATGGATGAAAGGCAAAAATAGATAAATTTGTCCTTAAAAACCTTTTCCAGTAATAGATTCACCTGACGCCCCATATAACTCTCATCGGTGTATTTCATTAACGGCAAGGGTGAATCTTCCAGCCGATATAATGGTTTTCCATCAGCTTTACAGCCGGAGACAAGATATAACTGAGCATCCAGTACTTTATGATTAAGAAACGGTGATGTCATTAGCTCTTCATTAAAAAAAGACAGAATGAAATCACTTTTACCATTTTTAAGATTATTGACAGCTTCATCAGCATTAATGGATTCGATATTAAAAACCTTATCCGACTTCTCCGCAAAACCAGAAATTAATTCAGGTAACAGAGAAATTGAAAGCGAATGGGCTGTGGCGATATTAATTCGGTGTTTAGGTATTTCACCGCCTTTTATTTTACCGATTTGATGCTCTATATCGCCAAGCAGATTTCTGGCATAAACAATAAAACCTCTCCCTTGTAATGAAAGTTGCAATGGATTCGAGTTACGATTAAATATTTCAAAACCGACAGCCTTCTCAAGTGCCTGAATCCGTCGGCTAAAAGAAGACTGGGATATATTCCTTCGTTCCGTGGCAAGCGTAAAACTGCGTAACTCCTCCAACATTACCGCATCATATAACCATTTTAGCTCAATATTATTAAGCATAAACTGCACCTTATTATTGAACTGTCTGCATAAAATGACTTATGCAAATACAGCATAATGAATAGAAACATTGCAATTACGAACAGTAATCACTGTGCCATCATAACGATTATTTACCGAGGTGGCATATGAAAAAAATAATTGGCATATTGGGTGGAATGGGGCCAGCAGCAACGCTGGATGCAATGGATAAGATCATTAAAAATACACCGGCAACTTGTGATCAGGAAAATATTCCGGTAATAACCGTTTCCTTTCCCGACATTCCTGACAGAACGGCAAGTATACTTGCTGGCAGGGAATCTCCGTTAAATAAGATGTTGGCTGCATTGAGAATATTAGAATCGGCGGGAGCGCAGTGTATTATTATGCCCTGTAATACTGCCCATTATTGGTACGAAGAACTAAAAGCATCAAGTAATATTCATTTTATAAATATGATTGAAGTGACTTGTAATAAGATAGTGAGGGAAGGAATTAATAACGTTGCGATTCTTGCTACAACGGGGACAATAAAGGCAGGTCTTTATCAGGATAGGCTGAAAAAATATAAAGTGAATTTTGTGGCTCCTGATGATATTCAGCAGGAAATTATTATGGAGAGTATATTGGCTTATAAGAGTGGGGATAGGAAAAAATCGTATTGGTTAATGGAACCTGTTATTACTCAGCTTAAAAATATGGGGGTTGAGAAATTTATTATGGGATGTAGTGAGATACCGATTATTCTTAGTGGTTGTGGCGATAAAGGGGAGTATATTGATGCTACGGAGGAATTGGTTAGAAAGGCGGTGGAGTGGAGTTGTTTGAATGAAGATTGTATTTAGTCGAATGAAATAGAACTATCGATAAAGAGTTTGATTATTTTTTTGTAGGAAGAAGTTATATAATATCTATAGTTGAACTTAATATTTTTGTTTAAATTCACAGATAGTGGCACTGAAATTTTTAATTTGGAGAATTATCACTAATGAGAGTGGCTAACCCTGCGCATCCTGGTGAAATCATTGCCGAAACATTAGAAGAAATGAATGTAAGTTTACGGCAGTTTGCTAAAGCAATGAAAATTGCTCCTTCTATTGCTAGCAGACTGCTTTCTGGGTATACATCTGTCACACCGAAAACATGGTTAAAAATACAAGCGAATTACAGCTTGTAAGGGGTAAAAGGTGTATTGATTTATGTTATCTACAGTCAGATATTGTTCTGATTTGTATGATAATTAATGCATTATTTCATCAATATTATTGTATGCTATAATGGCATACGGTTTGTCTAAGTTGATTTTGTGTGCCATTATGGCACTATGTTTAGATTGTTTTTCGAACATAAAAAGGTGAAATAATGTCTACTTATTCAGAACGTAAAGAAACCCGTTTGGTTGCCAGAACAACTATGGAAATACAAGAAATTGTACAAAGAGCAGCGGATTACTCAGGCTTAAGCCTATCTCAATTCCTTATTGAAGCAGCGATGGATAAGGCGCGTAATGTCATTGAACGTGCGGAAACATTACAGCTCTCAATGGCGGGTGCAGATGCATTATTTTCTGCGTTGGAAAACCCACCAAAAGCAAATCAGAAACTTCTTAAGGCAGCTAAGAGTTACAAGGATGTGATAAATGTCCATGATAATTGAAGAAATTACTCAACAACATAATCGTAAGGTATTTGATTGTGGTATTTATGAGCTAAATCAATTCTTGCAGCAACAAGCCCGGCAGAAAACCATAAAACACATTGCAAAAAGTTATGTCGCTTGCCGGGCTTCAGAACCGACAACTATTCTGGGGTATTACACGCTGACGGGTTATTCCGTGATAACAACACCTGCTCATAGAGATTATAAAAAATACCCTCATCCACTTAATGCAGTAAAATTGGCTCGTCTCGCTGTGGATCGCTCATATCAAGGTCAAAGGATAGGTGAAAAATTGTTGGTTGATGCTATCTATCGAACTGTATTAGTTTCACAACAAATATCAGCGATTGGATTGTTTGCTGATCCAATGAACTCTAAAGTCATTCCTTTTTATCAGCAATACGGTTTTTTATCGGTTGAACCCGAAGATCACTTATGTCTTGAAATGTGGCTACCTATCAAAACTTGTATGGAAGTTGTGGGGGAGTTATAGGATTCATATATGATTTTGATTTTTTTTATAATAATTATCTGATCTAATCAGAATTAGAACACATAAAGTTATAAAAGGCATCTCTAAATAATAGATAAATTGTGTTTCCATATCTAGTTTATGGTAAATCAAAATTTTTAATGATAATTTCATCTTATGTTTTAAGACTGATTAAGTATAAAAGAGAGTTAGTTATGGCTGATAATCATAATTCAGAAACCCGTAGTAGGAATATGCGAGCAATTAAAAGTAGTGATACATCTATAGAAAAAAAGGTAGAAAAAATTATTCAAGGACTAGGTGTTTCGTATAGAAAACAGGTTGCAGATTTACCGGGTAAACCTGATTTTGTTATAGATGAATATAAAGCTATATTATTTGTGCATGGTTGTTTTTGGCACGGACATAAATGTTATATGTTTAACCCCCCAGCGACAAGGAGAGAGTTTTGGTTGAAAAAAATAAAATATAATATTAATAGAGATAATGCTGTTATCAACACTTTACTTGATTTGGATTGGAAAATACTAATTATTTGGGGATGCTCTTTAAATGGAAAATACAAATTATCTGACCGTGATTTATCAGAACGAATTGAAGAGTGGTTATGTGAAGATTACCTATGTGTGGAAATTGATTACAAAGGTATTCATCAAGTTTATTTTTAAGTATATTATAAATCCATAAGAAAGATAAATGTGAATCTAAGTATTATAAAAGGGAATTGCATTTTTATACTCTTCTTGCTTCAAGAGATTATTTGGCTATTAATATTTTCAACTAAAAAATCAGTAATATATAAAATACCAGTATGAATCTTCAAGTTAATTGGGTATAAATAGAATTTTAATCTACAGCGAAACTATATTTCTCACGATAATCCTTCCAGATGTATAAATTTTCACAAAAAGAAATTACTACTATAATAATAACTATATGTTAATTCATTGATATGACCGGAATATAAATAGTATTAATTTCAGGCTACTATATCTTTGATGGGTATATTGACAACAAAACGGTAGACGGTAGATAGCAGGGATAGATTGGCTCAATTTAGGACTACAAAAATTATGGCTATTTCAACCTATAAAAAGATTGCTTTTTGTACTGTGGAAGCTATATGTCGCTCTAAACGTCATCAACATTCCCTAATGAATTTTCTTTTACAAATTTTATAACCAGCTAAGATAAGAAAAATAGTATCCTATTTCCAGCCAAAAATGGGCAAAGTAAGTATTAATGCAGTAACATAAATGATAAAAAAGTAGGTACTACACTAAACAGAAGAGGTTGAGTTTAAAATGGAATCGATTTCCTTTAAGACTAGGGCGAGAACAATTGATCATCTTGGGCGAGAGCAAATAGCAGATTGTCCGACCGCTATCTCTGAGCTTTGGAAGAATGCTTATGATGCTTATGCCAGTAAAGTAGAGCTAAATATTTTTGATGGAGAAATTCCAGTAGCTACATTGGTTGATAATGGGCATGGGATGGATATTGAAGAATTCAAATCTAAATGGCTGGTCATTGGCACTGAGTCGAAGGCAGGTCGTTCAATTACACAGGAAAGTGATAGACTGGGTTTCCCTGAAAGGATTAAGCAAGGCCAAAAAGGAATCGGGAGACTTTCTTGTGCAGCTTTGGGTTCATTATTGTTAATTATTTCTAAGAGGAAAAATAGTTCCTTTGTAGCAGCTTTAATTGATTGGCGATTTTTCGAAAATCCATATTTAATGTTAGATGATGTATTTATACCAATTGTTGAATTTGATAATAAAAAAGAATTGGAAAAATTGTTACCGAATATGTTTGACTCGTTGTTGAGTAATATATTGGGTGATGAAAATTCAATTGGTGATGACCCGACAGCCAGAACATTGCGATTGGTTGGTGCATGGAACCGATTGGAGGATCAGGAAGTACATGGTGGAAACTTATCCACAAAAGAACGAGTATTGAAAACAGCAAATAAAGATATTTTTGATGAAAGAATGTTATCGACATGGAGTGTATGGACTGGTGAAAGTACTCATGGCACAGCCATGTTTATGGCTGAAATTCATGATGATTTGAAAGCTCAAATACCGTTTGATGTTTCAAGTGATGGTGATACAGCTTTAATAAAAGCAAGAAATAGCCTGAAACAAACATTAATAAATTTCACTGACCCATTTTCTAAACTGGGGGAATCCAAAATTGATGATTTTTCTACATCTGTAGTAATTTGGAATGGGCATGTTCAACGGGTTATTATTGATGATGTCAGAAGTTTTGATTTATCTAATTTAGAATTACTTGAACATATAGTAGACGGAGTTATTGATGATGAAGGATATTTTCATGGTTATATTAAAGCATTTGGTGAAAAAATTGAAGATGTAGTAATTAAGCCTGTAAGAAAATATAAAACCAAATCAAATACTAAATTTGGAGCATTCAATATTCGTATCGGATCTTATGAATATAATAAAAGTAACTCAACATTGTCAGATGACTTGAATGATTTTTTCACTAAACAAAGCGAATTATATGGAGGAGTACGTATATATCGTGATGGCCTGAGAGTTATGCCATATGGAAGGGAAGATAATGATTATTTTGAGATAGAGAAAAGAAGAAGCCAAAATGCCGGTCGGTATTTTTGGTCGAATCGCCGTACTTTTGGCCGGATAGCAATTACAAGGAAAGATAATCCGAATTTAAAAGATAAGGCTGGTCGTGAAGGTTTACTAGATAACACAGCATCTAAAATGTTTAGAGAAGTTGTAGAAAATATATTAATATCAACTGCATTTAAGTATTTAGGGCGTGAATCTGATATAAGAAAAGTTCATTTAGAAGATGTTGCAGCATTAAAAGCTACACAAAAAGCCGAAGCTGACAGAAAGAAACTAATTCAAAAAGAAAGAAAAAGAATAAAAAATGCAATTAATGAGAATTTTGGATTATTAAAGTGTAAGTTACAGGATTTGAAAGACCTACAACATAGATATACCAATGTAGAAGAAATTCTTACTCTTGAGGACGCTAAAGAATTTAAAAAAACAGTAAGCTGTTTTAATGATGAAATGCAAAAATTTTCTTTGAGTCCTGTGCCAAATAATCTCGGCTCTGTTGAGAGTGACTATAAAAATTATAGAAGAATTGAATTGGAGGCCAGAGGAATAATAAAGATTTTGGATGAGTCAGCTAATGTTTCTTTGAGTAGCTTAAGCAATAAAACTGATTATGATATTGCCATTGATATTTTTAATGAAAAGAAACGTTATATCAATTCTTTTATTAGAAAAACAGCATCTTTAGGTAAAGAACTGCTTCAGGATGAACTTAATAGATTCAACGATCTTATTGGAAAACAAAGCAAGATTTTTCAACATTCTCTTGCGAATTTACTTGAAGATTTGAACTTAGAAAAAGTTCCTCTTTCTTTAGTTTTGAGAAAGATTGATGATGAATATCAAAAGCAATTAGTTGAAAGTAATCAAAGGTTGATACCATATATTACTGCAATACAGAATATACGCGAACAAATTGATTTAGAAGGATTAGCTATACATAGCTTAAATGAGACGGCTAAATGGAAACAAGAAGCGGAACGCTTAAACTCATTAGCTCAATTAGGTATCACGGTAGAAGTTATTGGTCATGAAGTTGAAGCCCTTGATTCGACCATTTCCAGAGGATTAAATTCTCTCAGAAACGCCTCGTTTACTGAACAGGAAAAAAGAATTTTCGATGATATTAATTATGCTCAACAAAGCTTAAGTGATAAATGGCGTTTCCTTTCCCCGTTAAAATTATCAGGTGAAAAAATAAAGAAAAATATTACTGGCAAAGATATTTTTGACTACATCAATAACTTTTTTGGTAATGCTTTTGAACTACGCGGCATTAGTTTCGAAATGACCAGTTCTTTCGAATGTTTTTCTATAACTGATTTTCCGTCACGGATATATCCTGTTTTTATTAATTTAGTGAATAATTCAAGATATTGGGTTTGTCAGCAAGATGTTGATAATAAAAAAATTTTGTTAGATTTTAGCGAAGGTGAAGTATTCGTATCTGATAATGGCCCTGGGGTTGATTCTGATGATATTGAACAGTTATTTACATTATTCTTCACTCGAAAACATCGAGGTGGCCGTGGTGTAGGATTATATCTTTGCCGTACTAATTTACAACCTGGAGGGCATTCTATCCGCTATGAAGTAAATGAAAGTGGTAAGAAATTATCTGGGGCTAACTTTGCTATAAAATTTAACGGAATAACAAAATGAATAATCAAAAAATGATAAATGATTTAGCTTTCGGAGAATTAATTAACGAAGCTTTTATAAAGCCTATTCGTTCTGTTACTATTATTGATGATGAGTATCCTACTATTGCAGGATTACTTCAAAATAAACAATATAAGAAAGTTAATGAAGATAGATTAAAAGAAGTTATTGATTTTTGTCATAATACTAAAAGGAATTGGATAGTAGATATTGATGACGGGCAGAGTTTTATAGATTCTTTTGATGATAGCATAGGTTCTTATATCAATAGTGATCTTTTAATATTAGATTATCATCTTGAAAAAGGAGATCATGGAAGTAGAAGTTTAACAGCTTTGAATATAATAAGAAATTTAGCCCAAAAAACACATTTTAACTTGGTTGTTATACATACAAGTGGCTATTATGGTAATGGTCATGATATAAATAAAATTTTTATTGACATAATTTCATATTTGCAATCTGCCCCAATAATAAATTATGGGAGTGGAACTGAAAATAAAGTTAATGATTTTTTAGATGAGGTCACTGTTGATGATGAAGAGTTTGAGCAGAAACTTATAGATTCTTTTACAGATTTTGATTTTTTATCTGTCCTAAAAGATTTTAATGGGAATTTATCTGACTGCTCTGAGTCATCGCATTTTAAGGAATTTATTCGTTTATGTGATGAGGCGTGTGATAAGTATAACGTTAATAGATATAGGAAAAAAGCTATGATTTCATGGCTTTGTTACCAGAAAAATAAAAGGTTTTCATCTCTTTATGGAACTAATAATATTAGTGGTCTTGACTGGAATATTGATGGTGAAATTAATTGGATAAAAGCTGATAACTTATTTGTTACTGTTCTAGCCAAAAATATATCCCCTACCAATATCCCTGATAGATTATGCCAAGCGCTTTCTAACTGGTGTCCTCATCCTCATCAATTATTATTAGCAAAACTGCGTCATGAAATTGATGAAAATGGATTTATGATTGCTAATAAAATAGTAAACAAAAAGTACTTGCAATCACATTGGTTGAAGGAAATCTTAGATACCTTAAATAGCAAAGATGAAAATACATTAGAGTTTAAAATTTGGAATATATTATCAAAACATTGGGAAGAGATCGCTGTATCAACGAAAGATGAAATGATTAATTTTTCATCAAAAATTGTTAGTTACATAAAAAATCTTCCGGAAGACAGTCAAAATTCACTTATGTCTAAATGGACTGTTAAGGATGAGAAGAAAACCTTACAGCATGTGAATAAATTTAACTGCTCTATTCCTGTTGTGGGTTATCATTTAAATACAGGGCATATTATACAGCTCGATGATGATAATGAGAAAAGTTATTGGATCTGTATGACTCCTGCTTGTGATTTACAACCAGGACAGAAAAAAATAAATACAGGACAAAACATACCAGTTACATTGGTTAGATTATTTAATCTTTCAGATGCTGCTAAAAAAGACGATAGAGAATCCGGGCTTAAGAAAGAAGACTTAATTAGTAGAGCTCTTTCGATGGCAACCAGAAATGATCTTATTTTTGTTTCTATATCAGACAGTGATGAAATTGATATATTTAGTTTTATTCCAAAAATTTATTTTTCATCAAATCCAATAAGTGATAATTTCTTAGTTGGAGATCAAGGGCGTTTTAATAAATCAGATAAATCTCTAATATTTTATAAACCAACAATAGACAATGAGAGTATACCCACGTTTAAGTCTATTCACGGGAAAGTGGTTGCACAATTACGTTATGAATATGCTCTACACTTATTACAGATTACAGGAAGAACTAAAAGCCGTATTGGACTTGATTTTGTATCTCTATGTGAAAGTTAAGTTACTTAGTGAAATGTAATATTAACTATGAAATAGGCTGCTATAAGAGCAGCCTAGTTAATGATAAATATTATTTAATTTTTTGCTCTATAAAGATGACAACAGTATAAATACTGTGATAGCACTATCATTATAAAAAATTAACTTATGGGTATAAAAATTGACTTATTTGTCGGTGTTTTTTCTTCCGTTCATAATTGAATCTATTAGGGCTTTTCCTAACATTGGAGGAACTGCATTACCGATTTGTTTTGCTTGGTGTGTCGAACTTCCGGTGAATATATAATCATCAGGGAATGTTTGGATGCGAGCTGCATGCCGTAAAGTAATACCGTGGTTTTCCCATGGATGTACAAATCTACCTTTAGATGGGTTATTGCATCCAGTGGTGATTGTATTAGCGGGTTGATGAATAATCATTCGCCCATAAACATCCTTATGCCCTTCATATCCATTTGAGTGGCAATCAAGTTCGAATTCTGATGCTGCATCATTGCGGCTGCCATTTAGTCTCGTACTTTTAAAACGTTCAACCATTCGCGGTGTTGGGTTCATATGTATGTTGCATGGATCATCTTTGGGTATTGAAGAGCCGTGCTCAAGCTTTTTCAGAAGCTTAAGGGCTTCTTTATCTGTTAATTCTGTATGTGGCCTAAAATGTTCTTTAACATACTTTTTTCTCAATTCACGGGGTAGTTTTTCAAAGACAGAAGAAGCCGTTCTCCAAGAAGGTAGTTTTTGTTGTGTAACTTCTTTTGATTTGGGAGAAAAATGTGTGGAAGTTGGTGGAAATTCAAAATCATCTCTGAGATTTAAATCTTTTCTAACACCCAGAATAAAAACTCTTTTTCTATTTTGAGGCACACCATAATCTTTTGCATTTAATGTGTTGCAATAAATGATGTTGTAATTATTAGATTTTGCTAATTCTTTGAAATCATCTAGATATTTAGCATGCCTTTCCCAAAGCAAGCCAGCCACATTTTCGACTAAGAAAAATTGTGGTTTGAATTCTTTAACAAAGTCAAAATAGCGCAGTAATAGCTTATTTCTGGGGTCATCAACACCGGCATTCTTTATACGATGGCTCGAGAAACCTTGACAAGGAGGACCGCCAAGTAGAAGTGAAAGTTCTTCCTTTTGCATTCCTAACTCTAGGCGAAGTTTCTCGGGGGAGATTGTGAGAATGTCTTGTTGAAAGAGCTTTGTTTTGTAACCCAGCCTTTCAATTAAGTTGGTTCGGTATGTATCAGCAGCGGCTTTATCAAATTCAATAGCAGCAAGCACATCAATGCCTAATTGATGTGCTGCTAAACTAAAACCACCCGCGCCTGCAAACAAATCTATCGCTTTCATACAAACCTGACCAAATTTAAACGCGGTATTCTACGTTTAACCCTTAAGAAAATAAACTCCGTTCTTTTCATACCAGAATTTATCTATATCAGCTATAGCTTAGTTAATTTTCTTTCCCATGCTTTATTGGTCGTTAATTAATCAGTTTTTTACTTAGACTGCTTTACTTCTATGTTTACAGTCATAAACTATAAACATAGAAAATTGATGGTGGATTAAGACTTATGTTGTTGATTTTAAATTTTTTATGTAGATCCCTATACTGTTTTATCTACTATCAAAAAATCACTTCCCAATCCCAACCGGATAAGATTCAAACAAAATTACCTGATGCTCATTCAACCATTCCCTGCGATAGCCAGTATTGGTGATTCAGCTATGTAACTCCATCCACATTGGATTATTTTTAAGCCACCCAACGATGGCCTAACCCACAAACTCAGTACCATTACCCCTTACACAATCTTAACCGCTGTCCCCGATACGGCGACCATCAACATACCACCATTTTTGCCGACGGTTTCATAATCAATATCAATGCCGACAACCGCATTAGCACCTAAGGCCTGGGCTTGTGCATTCATTTCTGCAAAAGCAATCTCCCGTGCATTTTTCAATTCCTTTTCATACGCGCCGGAACGTCCACCGACGATATCCCTGACCCCGGCAAAAAAATCCTTCACAATATTGACACCAAGAATCGTTTCCCCTGTGACGACACCCAGATAATCTGTGATGGTATGGCCTTCTAGTGTGGGTGTTGTTGCATTTTTCATAATCAATCTCCGTTTGGAAAAAACATAATGCCAATTTGTCTGTATCTTCTGGCAGGGGGATAGTGAGCTTAATTATTTTTATTTCAATAAAATAAACCAATAAAAATCATCCTCATAAATCCATAGATCCCACCAATAAAAAAGCGCGTCAGAATACCACAGCAAGAGAACGAACGTCCTCGCCTGTTGAATGCATCAGAGAGCAGGGGATTAAGGGTGATGGCGTTTACCTTGGGTATCTGTCTGAATCTATTGAAATATAAAGCTATTTTTCTGGTTGGAAAATCACCAATAAGTAATAGTTACAAATGATATAATTACCATCAAAATGATACTTGATGTTATTATTTTTGAAATGGTAATAAAAAATGACATATTGTCATTGTTTCAGCTTTCAATTTGGCCTTACTGCGTTTATGATGCGCGCTTCGTAATTTCAACCGGCGCCACTGGCTTTGAGCTTTAGCGGAGAAATGATGCCTCCTGCTAGCTGACACAGTCTTTTCCCGTGGCGGTTCTATCTGCATTATTCCAAGGGATAGATGATAGCATAAATGACTGAGAATACCTCTCTGACACCACTTGTTGAACTGAAAGCCTTGAGTAAGGGTTTCGACGGTAAACAAGTTATTTCACCGCTCGATTTGACCATCAATGATGGCGAGTTCCTGACCATTCTTGGGCCATCCGGTTGCGGCAAAACCACAGTACTCCGTCTGATTGCCGGGCTGGAAAATGCGGATGGCGGCAAAATCTTACTGGAAGGGCAGGATATTACCGATATTCCCGCCGAGCACCGTCACGTTAATACGGTTTTCCAAAGTTATGCCCTGTTCCCCCACATGACCGTATTTGAAAATGTCGCTTTCGGGCTTCGAATGCAGAAGACACCGGAAAAAGAGATTGCCCCGCGTGTTGAGGAAGCATTGCGCATGGTTCAGCTCGGAGAGTTTGCCCAGCGTAAGCCTGCCCAGCTTTCCGGCGGTCAGCAACAGCGTGTGGCCATTGCCCGTGCCGTGGTGAATAAACCTAAGGTGCTGCTGCTGGATGAATCGCTGTCCGCGCTCGATTACAAATTGCGCAAGCAGATGCAAAATGAGTTGAAGGCGCTCCAGCGTAAGCTCGGCATCACCTTTATCTTCGTGACCCATGATCAGGAAGAGGCGCTGGTGATGTCTGACCGCATCGTGGTGATGCGTGACGGGCACATTGAGCAAGATGGCTCTCCGCGTGAGATTTATGAAGAGCCGAAAAACCTGTTTGTTGCCCGCTTTATCGGTGAAATCAATATTTTTGATGCCGAAGTGCTGCATCGTATTGATGATCAGCGGATACGCGCCAATGTCGAAGGCCACGAGTGCGATATTTTCACGTCGCTGCCGGTGACGGTTGGGCAAACGCTGAAAGTGCTGCTGCGCCCGGAAGATCTGCGGGTAGAAGAGATCAATAACGGTGAGCAGGTATCGGGGCTGATTGGTTATGTGCGTGAGCGCAACTACAAGGGCATGACGCTGGATTCCGTGGTCGAAATGAAAAATGGCAAGATGGTCATGGTAAGTGAATTTTTCAACGAAGATGATCCTGATGTTGACCATTCCCTTAACCAAAAGATTGCCGTGACGTGGGTGGAAAGCTGGGAGGTTGTGCTGGTCGATGAAGAAGACGCGTAAGCTATTCCAGAATATTGTCATTACGGGCATCGTCGCCTGGCTGATGCTGTTCGTCTTTTTGCCGAACCTGATGATCATCGGAACCAGCTTCCTGACCCGTGATGATGCCAATTTAGTGCAGATGGTCTTCTCGCTGGATAACTATAGCCGATTGTTCGATCCACTGTATGCCGAAGTGTTGCTGCATTCACTGAATATGGCGATTGTCGCGACGCTGTGCTGTCTGGTGATTGGTTATCCGTTTGCGTTTTTCCTGGCGCGTATACCGGAGAAACTGCGTCCACTGATGCTATTCCTGCTGATCGTGCCGTTCTGGACGAACTCGTTAATCCGGATTTATGGCTTGAAGATGTTCCTCAGTACCCGTGGCTATATGAATGATTTTCTGCTGTGGGTGGGAATTATCGATAAGCCGTTGCGCATTATGTATACCCCCGAAGCCGTTGTGCTGGGGCTGGTTTATATCCTGCTGCCGTTTATGGTGATGCCGCTTTATTCCAGCATTGAGAAGCTGGATAAATCCTGTCTGGAAGCCGCGCGCGATCTGGGTGCGGGGAAATTGCAGACCTTTATCCGTATCATTGTGCCACTCACCATGCCGGGCATTATCGCCGGTTGCTTGCTGGTCATGTTGCCGGCGATGGGGCTGTTCTATGTGGCGGATTTGATGGGCGGCGCGAAGAACCTGCTGATCGGTAACGTGATTAAGAGCCAGTTCCTTAATATCCGCGACTGGCCATTTGGCGCGGCGACCAGCATCTGTCTGACGCTGGTGATGGGGCTGATGTTATTGGTCTATTATCGTGCGGCTAAGTTGCTGAACAAGAAGGTGGAACTGGAATGATCGGACGCCTGTTGCGCGGTGGCTTTATGACCATCGTTTATGCTTACCTGTATATCCCGATTATTATCCTGTTGGTAAGCTCGTTTAACCAATCCCGCTTTGGCATTCGCTGGCAGGGTTTTACCACCGAATGGTATAGCCTGCTGTTTTCCAATGACAGCCTGCTGCAAGCGGCCGGCCACTCCCTGACGATGGCGGTTGCATCCGCCACCTTCGCGACCTTGATTGGCTCCCTGACCGCCGTCGCCTTGTATCGTTATTCGTTCCGGGGCAAAAAGTTTGTTGGCGGCATGTTGTTTGTCGTGATGATGTCGCCGGATATCGTGATGGCGATTTCCTTGCTGGTGCTGTTTATGCTGCTCGGCGTCTCACTGGGGTTCTGGTCACTGCTGTTTTCGCATATCACCTTCTGCTTGCCGTTTGTCGTGATCACGGTTTACTCCCGCCTGAAAGACTTCGACGTCAAGATGCTGGAAGCGGCACGTGATTTAGGGGCGGGGGAATTGACGATTCTGCGAAAAATCATCCTGCCGCTGGCGATGCCGGCCGTGATGGCGGGTTGGCTACTGAGCTTTACCCTGTCGATGGATGATGTGGTTGTCTCCTCATTTGTGACGGGGCCAAGCTATGAAATATTGCCCCTTAAGATCTATTCGATGGTCAAAGTGGGCATTTCGCCGGAAGTGAACGCATTGGCAACGATTTTGTTACTGATGTCGTTGGTTTTGGTGCTGATTAGCCAATTTGTGATGCGTGACCGCACGGGTAAGTCTTAATCTTCTTGTAAGCGTGGTTGCGGGTTAGCCACGCTTTTCTTGTTTGTGGCTTTACCCTGCAAAATGCGGCTTTTATAATAGCCGTTTTTTGGGGGGTAGGTTCACGCGGAACCTATATTACGATACTAACGCACTAACTGCGTGGAAAAGATGACATGAAAAAGTGGTTTTATCTGCTTGCCGCCGGGATGATGGCATTAAGCATGGGTTCGGTGAATGCCGCTGATGATGGCAAGACGCTGTACTTCTACAACTGGACTGAATACGTTCCGCCTGGTTTGCTCAACCAGTTCACGAAAGAAACCGGGATTAAGGTGATTTATTCCACCTATGAATCCAATGAGAGCATGTACACCAAGCTGAAAACCTATAAAGATGACGCTTATGATTTAGTGGTTCCATCTACTTACTTTGTCTCGAAGATGAGTAAAGAAGGAATGTTGCGAAAAATCGATACCAGCAAATTAAGCAACTTCCATAATCTTGATCCTAATTTACTCCATAAGTCTTTTGATCCGAATAACGATTATTCTATCCCTTATATTTGGGGTGCCACCGCGATTGGCGTCAATGGCGACAATATTGATCCCAAAACGCTCTCCGCCTGGGCTGATCTTTGGAAGCCAGAATACCAAAGCAGCCTGGTGCTGACTGACGATGCGCGTGAAGTCTTCCAGATGGCGCTGCTGAAACTGGGGTATTCCGGCAATACCACCGATCCGAAAGAGATTGAAGCGGCTTATCAGGAGCTGAGAAAACTGATGCCGAATGTACTGGCATTTAACTCGGACAATCCGGCCAATCCCTTTATGGAAGGGGAAGCGGATATCGGCATGATGTGGAACGGTTCTGCTTATGTTGCGCGCCAAGCGGGTACGCCGGTGGATATTATTTGGCCGAAAGAAGGCGGAATTTTCTGGATGGATAGCCTGGCTATTCCGGCGAATGCCAAGAATGTCGATGGCGCGATGAAGTTAATCGATTTCTTGTTGCGTCCGGAAATTGCGGCGCAGGTTGCCAAGAAAATCGGTTACCCCACCCCGAACATGGAAGCAAAAAAATTACTGCCTAAATCGATGACAGAAGATAAGTCTCTGTATCCCGATAAGGCGGTGATCCAGAAAGGCGAATGGCAAAGCGATGTCGGCAATGCCAATATCCTGTATGAAGAATATTTCCAAAAACTGAAAGCCGGTCAGTAAACCGGCATAACTTCAAATTGCAGCTCGCAAGATAAAAGCAGCTTATTATCACCCCGCATCGCGGGGTGATAATAAATATTTATTGAAGTGTGACGCGTGTGTTTTTTTAGCCTGTATTGCCTAACATTATCATCTCTGACTATAATATCACCGTTATTCCTCTGACCAACCTGACTAAGAAGGCACTTCCCGACGATGAACTAAGTCCTGCCAGAAAATGTATCCGGATACCCAAAGGTATTCTTTTTTCTGTTCCTGGCAGACAACCGTTCTCATCCGTTTCTCTCCTGAAAAGAGATCCCTGCATTGTCTGCCACCTGTATTCAGGAGGTACGCATGACAATAGCCTGTCATTTTTCACAACTGAGTATCGAATTTAATCAAAAAAACCTGTTTCCTCCCCTGAGCGGGACACTGTTTTGCCAACAAACCGCCCTGATCGGCAGTAACGGAAAAGGCAAATCAGTCCTGTTACGGCTGCTGGCGCAGAGACTATTGCCTGCCTCAGGGTATATCGTCTGGAATAGACCCTTTATCTATGTTGACCAACTGACCCGGCTGGCGGGAGAAACCCTTGCCGATGCCTTGGGCGTCACCGCGCTCTGTCAGGCTTTTCAGCGGGTAGAAGCCGGAACTGCGACAATGGATGATTTCGAGCAACTTGATGGTCAGTGGCAACAACCGGCGATATGGCAGAGCCTGCTGGACTCCGCCCGTTTACCGCTATTGATGGAGACGCCGGTACAAAACCTCAGCGGAGGGCAACAAACCCGCCTTGCCCTGTGCCGCGCTTTTCTGCACGGCGATCACTTTCTCCTGCTGGATGAGCCGGATAACCATCTCGACCATGAAGGGCGGCTGTGGTTGACCGATCGGCTGGAACAACACAAAGCCGGTGCGCTGGTGGTCACCCATAATCGTGCTTTGCTTGCTCATATGCCGGCGATTTTTGAGTTAACCGATAGGGGACTTTGTGAATATGGCGGCAACTATGCCCTTTATGCAGAACAGAAGGCTTCTGCCATCGCCTCACTTGAAGCAGCCTCTGAGCGTCTGGATACCCGGATCCGTAACGAAAAGCGTCAACAACAGACCAGCCTGCAAAAAGCCGCCCAGCGGCGCAGACAAGGCGAAGTTATCCGCCGCAGTGGTTCTCAGTCACTCCTGTTACTCGATATGCAGAAAAACCGGGCAGAACAGCGGCAGTCTAATGTTGCCCAACGTCATCAACGGGTGTTGGGAAACCTGCAAACCCAATTACAGGAGATCCATGAGAAAAAGACCCATACCCGGCAACAAAAAATGGTGCTGAACTACCAGCCGGACGGACAAAAGGTCACCCTATTTGCCTCAAGGCTTAAATTACCCTACGGCTATTCAGGACCACTTTCATTCACGGCGTATAGCGGAGAACACTGGCACATCAAAGGCAGTAACGGCAGCGGGAAATCCACCCTCTTGAAAGTGCTGAGTGGAGAAACCCTGCGGGTATCAGGAGAATATCGGATAAATGACACTTTTTGTTACCTCGATCAGCACCTGAACCTGCTGGATAAAACCTTGCCAGTTGCAGAAGCATTACATCACTACCAAGGTGCATTTTCTGTCGAACAATGGCGGACTCAGCTCGGCATGTTACGGATAAGGGGGGATAAATCGCTCCAGCCTTTAAACCAGCTCAGTGGGGGAGAACAATTGAAAGCCACGCTGTTGGCGCTAATACATAGCCCCTCGCCTCCGGCCGTGCTTTTGCTGGATGAACCGGATAACCACCTTGATCTGGATTCTAGGCAGTTATTAGAGGCGCTGCTTTGTGAATATCAGGGAACATTACTGCTGGTTTCCCATGATGAGGCCTTCGTTGAAAACTGCGGTATCACCCATGAGTTGAATCTTTCTGATTGAGAAAAACTACACTGTTTTGTCAATTATTGCTTAAATACCTGGCTGCGATGCCAGGTAATAAAACTTTCCAAAGGGTAATAATCTCTGTTTTGAGGAAGTAATATCGGCTGTTTTGCAAAATGCCAAAACAGTTGTTTCACCATCGGGCCGCCATTAATACTTTCTGAAACCAGTAACTTCATGTGATCGTCAATACTGATTGAACCCATATCGAATGCGGAATGGTGCAGTGAGCAGAGTGCCAGCCCGTTATTGACGGTACAGGGGCCGCCATATTGTTTCCATTTGATGTGTGCCGCCTCCAGCCCAACGGGAGTGCTGTCGTGTCGCAGATTGTAGCCACATATTGCACATTCGTAGTTATAGGCGCGCAGTATTTGCTGGCGAAAATGCGGATCACGTATTTTGCGGATATCGCTTAAAGAGAAATCTAATTGATTGGCGAGCAGCTCCTGTATGCTGTCAGGGAAGTGTTCACTCAGGATTTGTTGTGCCAGTTTATCGATGACCGTGGGCTTCTTGCGTAATAACTGATAACTTTGTTGGTCGAACCCTCCTTTGACGCCGAACTCAATCAATTCACGTTTTGGCGGTTCCTTGCTGCCTTTTTGTGGTGTACAGCGTTCGCTATTTTGCAATTCCCAAAACCCGTCGCCGCGTAAGCGCCAGAAAGGTAAGGAGGGATAGTGACTTTTGCGTCTTGGGCCAAAGTGATTGAGTAACGCCAGTAATGGCTGGTGGATCTCCTCACCATAATCAAACAGTCGTTCATGGCCTTTCTGATATTGAGAGAGCACATACAGCAACAATAATGGCTTATGTGGTGCACGTTGATCACCTTTGCGCCATATAGAAAGGTTTGAGATAGCGACTTGGAGCTCTTTGATGGTAGGCATGTAAGTTGTTTGATTAATGGGTAACGGTATTGCGATCATGCTCGCAAAAGTGACAGAGGGCAAGTGGTGGATTTGGAAGGGGTTATGACTTGTTGAATAAGGTGTATGAGTAATAAAACGTAAACCATACACCTTTTATTTAGAATGACATGTAAATGAGATTCATGTGGAGCAAGAACCCTATTTGATTCGCGAACCAATCGATTTCGCTTTCAATGCAGTAAAATAATTTTTCCTGAAGAAAATGAATCGTTATGATCTTTAGGGACTCCAATTAGGTGGTAATTCGGGAAGTTTTATTCCAGTGAGTTCAGGCCCTGAATAATATTGATAATATTCTAATACCTCTTGACTGTATTTTTTTCCATACACTAAACCAGTAAAAACTTCTGCAACAAACTCATTAGAGTTCTGTTTCTCTATAGCATAACCGCTCACTTGTTCAACAATTTTTGCCGGGATATTATGTATATTGTGTTGATCAATTCTTTTGGCAAGCCAAAATTTTTCTTTTGATTCGGTTCGTTGTGCATGAATGATATGTCCAATTTCATGTACGATGGCAGCAATGACCTTTGTTGAGTTTTCGGAGTTCAATTCCAATGACTTCCTACTTCCTGATATAGCTTCGTGATAAAGTTGATCTGGTACACCCCATCCAATTCGAGCTGTTATATTCTTATTCCTTCCCCAGAAGGAATATTGAGGAGATTTTATTTCCTTAACTTTTTTAGCATTTATATGAAGATGGGGGATGCCAATACCTACTGTTTTTGTTATCGATGTATTATCTGCTATTTTGTCTTCTCTTGCTGGCCATCTAACTTCAGTTTTCCCTTCTTCCTCTCCTATATAAATGTTAATATTTCTCATTATTTTAGATAAGTTATTAACTTTTGCATAAACTTTATTAATAGCGTAACAAATGGGAGGAAGAAACTTCATTCTAATTTGATCAGAATGTTCTTCATTCTTGCCGAAGAATTTGAGATTAATGCCACAAATATAACTATCGAATAAGATAAATTTATTATTACGATAACAATCTGTAAAATCTATCTCCTGATGCAGGATGATTTCTATCTTTTTATTTCTGATGGAATCTCTCAGGGAAATTACTCGACTATCTCTCTTTTTTTTCTGTTTATACAAAACGACCTCCTATATAACATTGTCGGGCTAGGACAATCAAACTTACACCTTTCAAGAGTAAAAATAAAATAACAAAAAGTCATAATCACATATGAAATTAATTTTTAATCTATCATTATGAAATATAATGATATTTATGTCAGATAAATTTAAAACTGTCGTTCGCAAGGCGGTCGCTTATGAGGCGAATCCAATAATAACAATATCTTATACATGGTTATTTTTTCAACTAAATAGCGTTTAAAAATGGCAGGAGTTAATCTTGTCCCGCGCATCGCGCGGGACAAGATTGCAAGCTATCACTATGATGAAAATCTATTTAGAAATAACATCATAAATATAAAAAGGTATGATTGCTAAAATAAAAGAAGAAATTTGTGTTATTGTAAATATAAAAGGTAAAAAGAGAGACAGTATGATTGTCTTCTTCAAGCTTCTATCCAATACAAAAAAGTAACTTACTACCGCAAATATTAAATATAAAAAAACAAATTGAACTGCCCGTAGCAAAATAAAAATCATCATTTACCCTTAAGGTGTTATTTAACGAAATTATCCATTTACATCCATAAACAGGGTGCTTATATAATAAAAAGCCATCAGAAAATGAAATGAAAATATTTCAGTTAATAGATATATTGCCGAAATGATAAGTGAAAATTTTATTGATTTCTTTTTGTTCCTGTTTAAAATAAAAAAATAATTTACTAACGCAAACAGCACGAAAAAAACAGAGAATTGAGTCACATGTAATACGAGTAATTTCATCGTATCCTCAAAAATTTTTAGAAATGATTATCAATATCTTTTATTTTTATTGTTTTGAATATAGACATATAGAGTTGGATTAGTGAAATTGTGATGTATATCACAAATAATCAAGCGGAATCCAACAGTTGAGTATAAAATCGTCATTCCACATTGATGTTGTAACATTCTGTTTTAACTAACAATTAACATATGAGAGCAAAACAACCATATGATGGTAAATCATAATATTATAGAATTAGGTGCGAAATATCGGATTTAACGTTAATTGTCTGCTAATTAAGAAATATCCTCTTTCTGTTCACCCCATTGCCTGATAAATAATGGCCTACTATAACCCCGAACTCAGAAAGTATATTCTTCATATTTATACCTTAAGTTAAATAAATAGAATGATTATATACACGGGCATTATCTTATTTTGCATTGCCAAATGGTAAGGAATAAGGAGATCAAAATGAACTACCCGATTGAACGGTTAGGATACCGATTATTATGTTGTTTATTTGGATGGGGAACGGTTGGGGTTGTTTACCATTTTACTGCAAATTATCAAATGAATGCCGATGATCGCGCGACGGTATTGCCGCTTTCTGTGATTGATGAATGGATCACATTTTCTTCCAACGGTATTTGGCTCTATCTCTCATTCTTCCTGTTAATACCGTTAGCCTATCTGTTTTGCCCATTATCCCGTATTCGCTGGCTGATGTTGGCAATGCAGGGCTGTGCCCTGTTTTCTGGGGTGATCTATTTGCTCTATCCGACAACGCTCGATTATCCGCCAATTGCAGGTGACAACATCGCCGATCGCCTGCTGGCTTATTTGAGCATGATAGATTCGACACAAAATTGTCTGCCTTCATTACATGCTTCACTGACGGTATTATCCGTCTATGCCCTTTGGCAAAAGGAGCAAAAGATCCGGCGGTGGCTGTGGTTAACGTGGGGAGTATTGATTGGCTTTTCCATTATCCAATTGCGACGGCATCTGTTTATCGACCTGATGGCGGGAATATTAACGGCGGCTGTGGCCGGTATTCTGTGTCAGTTAATTTTACAGGCTTTCTCAACTGGCTCTGATCGTCAGAGAAAGAAGTTATTTATATAATTCACTAATGAAATAAAAAATCAAAATAACTATTAATATGAATTAAATCAAGTTGGTTTATTTGTTAATTAACATTGACCTTTATTTTACATAGACACAACAAATTCTATAGTGAAATCTCATGACATGTTTGACATATTAAAAAAAATTTATGGCATTGAAAGGAAGAACTGAGAAAACTTTTTATTTTTCATGTGGCTGGATTGGATATTTCAATTTAGTAATATGATGTATCATAAATATAGACTTCCTGTTTAACGGACTATCTGATAAATACTCATTTATTCTCACCCCTACTCAGAATCCACTTCATATTCTGACAATCAAATTAAACAAAAAATTAACACTTGGAAGTGATAAAAAAATGAAAAACTCACATGAATTGATCCCATTAAAGATCATTGCATCTGGTATCGCTTTACCAGAAAACAAAGTGTATTCCTCCGATTTAGACTTGAAGTTAAATAAACCGCGTGGTTTTGTAGAAAAACATTCTGGAATAGAATATCGCTATCATGCAGATTATAAATTGTCTCAAGCTAAATTAGCCGCAGAGGCTTTGCATGATACGTTAAAAACGCATCAAATTTCGCCGGATTCCATTGACTTGCTGATTTCGGCTTCTGCCATCCCGATCCAAGCCTTACCTTATTCCGCTGCCCATATTTTAAAAGAGAGTCAATTAAAGGCTGGGATCGCTTGCTTTGATATTAATGCAAGCTGTGTCAGTTTTATCTCTGCGCTGAGTGTTGCCGGTGGCTTGTTGGCGACCCGGCAGTATCGGCGTATTGCGATTGTCTCCGCAGAAATGGCTTCGCGTGGCATTGACTGGTCACACCAAGAGTCCTCGCTGATTTTTGGCGATGGCGCGGCTTGCATGATCGTCGAAAGAGGCGATGGACAAAGCGGGATTGTGACCTACAAACATGAAACTTATCCGGAAGGTCTCGAATTATGTGAAATTCGGGCGGGCGGAACCCGCAAGAATCTGCGTACTGGCATGGAAGACAGTGATTTTCTGTTCCAGATGCAGGGTAAGCCCCTGTTTAAACTGACGGCTTCATTGATTGAAGGTTTTACCGAACGTGTACTGGCGGATGCCAATCTCAACATGTCTAATATTGATACCGTCGTACCGCATCAGGCGAGTCATTTGGGGCTGAAACATATTCTCAAGCGATTGAATATCCAAGATGAACGCTTTGTGAATATCTATCGTTATCGCGGTAATCAGGTCTCGGCATCCATCCCCAGTGCGCTGCATGAAGCCATGATGACTGATCGCTATTACGGTCGTGATTATGTGATGTTGCTTGGCACGGCGGCGGGTCTTTCATTAAGTGAGATGATCTTAAGACCATGAAAATTCTTGTAACCGGCGCAACAAGTGGGTTGGGGCGCAATGCCGTTGATTACCTGTTATCGCAGGGTGAAGCCGTGGTGGCAACCGGGCGTGATCCGCAGGCGGGCGCGTTATTGGCGCAATTGGGCGCGGAGTTTCGCCGCGCTGAGCTGGCGACGTTAACCGTGGATGAAGCCAGCGAACTGATGTCAGATTGTGATGCCGTCTGGCATTGTGCCGCCAAATCCTCGCCCTGGGGTGATCCTGATGAATTCGAGCGCATCAATTTGACGGCGACATCCCGGTTGGCACAGGCGGCAGGTATCGGGGGTATCCGGCGATTTGTCCATATTTCTACTCCGGCGGTCTATTTTAATTTCTCACATCAACAAAATATTACCGAAGATCAGCGCAGCCCGCGTTTCGCCAATGATTACGCCCGAACCAAATTTTTGGCGGAAGAGTGCATACACCAACAGATTCACCGCTATCCTGATACCACTTACATTATCCTGCGCCCCCGTGGGTTATTTGGCCCGCATGATCGAGTGTTGTTGCCGCGCCTGCTGGCTCAGGTTAAAGCCAGCAAAGGTGTTATGGCCTTGCCGGCAGGGGGAAGAAATGTGTTGGATATCACTTACGTCATGAATGTCGTCCACGCTATGTCACTGGCGACTCAGCGCGAAGGGTTGCAAAGTGGCGCGATATATAACATTACCAATCAACAACCACAGCCATTGGCAAAAATTTTGGGGCAATTATTTGACGAAATGCAGTTTGATTACCGGATCAAATCATTGCCTTATCCACTGCTGTATGGCGTTGCGGCAATACTGGAAGGCATTGCCCTGCTTACCCGAAAAGAGCCGTTGCTGACACGTTACGGTATTGGGGCAGCTTATTACTCCATGACACTGGATAACTCAAAGGCGCGGGAAGAACTGGGATATTCGCCGATTTATAGCATGGAAGAAGGTATTCATTTAACGGCCAACTGGCTGAAACAGACAGACCAACAGACGGGTTCACATGGTTAAGATGCGTGTTTTTGAGGCGGGATATTGCACTCATCCCGGTTGCATGGCACTGAAAGGTGCCAGTCTTCGCGTGTGTAAATTTCCCGCCCGTGCGTGGTTGCTGGAGTGTAATAATAAGCGTTGGCTACTGGATACCGGATACGCCAGCCATTTTTACGATCATACCCGCAGTGGGATCATCCGCTTATATCGCAAGGTCACGCCGGTCTACTTTGACACTAAAGATTCATTGGTGATGCAGCTAAAAGCGGAAGGCATTCAGGCGCGTGATATTGAGGGCATCATCATTTCTCACTTTCATGGTGACCATATTGCCGGATTACGGGATTTTCCGCAGACCAAATTTATCTGTTCGGGGCAAGGTTGGCAGCAAACCCGCCACTTGCGTGGCATCGCTGCGCTGAAAAAAGCCTTTGTGCGGGGGCTAATCCCGGAAGATTTCGAATCCAGAACCCATTTTTATGAAGGGTTCGCAACCAGCCCATTGCCGGAAGAATTAGCCGTATTGGGGGAAGGTTATGCCGTGCCGGGCAGCCAGAAACAGATATTGATCGTTCCGCTGCCGGGACATGCGGCCGGGCACCTTGGCTTGTGTGTATTGACGCCGCAGGGATGGGTATTGCTGGCGGGAGATGCCGCCTGGTCACCCACGAATTACCGTGAACTGCGGGGGCCTGCAATGTTGGCGAATATCATTATGGATGACCGCCGTGCCTATTACGACACCTTGCATAAGCTGCATCAAATTGACCAAAAGCAGATCCCAATCCAGTTATGCCATGAGGGAGATTTGCAATGATATTCAAAATATTTTGGTACTACTGGAAGGCCAAGAAACAGTGGAAATTCTCCAACCGCGAGCAGCTTGAACAACACCAATTAAAGGCATTAGCCAGATTTAAGCATCAGGTGCTGGGGAAAAGCCCCTATTTTTCCGCATACCGTGATTTACCGTTGGCGGAATATCCGTTGATGAATAAAGCCATCATGATGGAAAATTTCGACCAGATGAACACGGCGGGTCTTAAGCGTGAAGAGCTTCTGGCCTGTGCCCGGTTGAGCGAACAGTCACGGGATTTCAGACCTACGGTCGGCAAATTCAGCGTTGGCATGTCATCGGGCACATCCGGGCAGCGCGGCATTTTCGTTATCAGCCCGAAAGAGCGGAGCATTTGGGCGGGGATCATGCTCGCCAAAATGCTGCCAAAGGGCTTATTGCACGGTGAGCGGGTCGCGCTGTTTTTGCGGGCGGGCAATAATCTCTATGACAGCGTGCAAAACCGTTGGATCTCCTTTCGTTTTTTTGATCTGTTCGCTGACTTTCATCAGCAGATACAAGCGTTGGCGGAGTATCAACCCACGATTATTGTGGCACCTGCCCAAGTATTGCGGGCGCTGGCCTTGAAGATCCAACAAGGTGAAGCCGCCGTGTCGCCGGTGAAAGTGATTTCGGTGGCAGAAGTGCTGGAGCCGCAAGATCGCCAACTGTTGCAGAGCGTATTTCGGGACGTAGGTGAAATTTATCAGGCAACGGAAGGTTTTCTGGCGTGTACCTGTCCGCATGGGACGCTGCATCTGAATGAAGAATTTCTGCATATTGAGCCAAACTGGATTGATGAATCGCGTTTTAACCCGATCATTACCGATTTTACGCGGGAAACTCAGCCGATTGTGCGTTATCAGCTTGATGATATTTTGCTGGTGAAGAAAACCCCGTGCGCTTGCGGCAATCCGGCACGGGCGATCGAGCGCATTGAAGGGCGCAGCGATGATCAGTTGATTCTGCCGGCGCAGGATGGTGGCAATGTAGGCATTTTTGCTGATCCTTGCTCGCGGATTATTGCCAATACCCTGCCGCTGACAAGTGATTATCGGCTGACACAAACGGATTTATTGCTGCGCCTGGAAGGTGATTGCGATATGGCGATCCTAAAACAGTGCCAGTCAGCGCTGACCGATTATTTCGCCAAGCAAGGCGTTGATATTGCTAAGATTACGTGGCAGTGTGTCGCGCAGACGATATCGCCGGATCTGTTTAATAAACGGCGCCGAATTATTCGAAAAAAGGGATAGGTTGGAGATTTTGTGCCTGATTAAAAATGGGGGAATGTCCACCCCCATTCGCACTGACACAAAATCAGTTAGTGTGAAGCCAGTTTTGCAAGAATTTACACCTAACTACCTGAAACGATAGTATCCAAAGCTGCAACGATATCTGAGTGGATTCCCGGAATGACACAAACGATATCCGCAGTTTTTAACTTACTCTTAGCAATGGTAGTCACGGATTTTGTAATGACAACGTATTACTTGTTGTTAATATCAATCACAGGAGTTAGCGTCTTAACGCGCGAGTTTTTATCCGATAATGGAGCGATTGGCATAATAACTCTTGAGTCATAATCGTCTAACAGGTCATTTTGAATATTGATAATGTAAGGATACTGAATCCTCGACTTAGGGGATTTATTACGGTAAACAGTGTATTAAGCCATCAAATAACCCCATATTCATCATCATCGGTAAATAACCCAGCTTCCTTCTCAAATTGATTGAAAGCGTGAATCCCCGCCTTGTTCTGGGCTTTCCATTGTTCTCTTCTTTTTTCACGAACAACGTCAGATAATATCTTATCCAGCGTTGCGGAAAGGTTAATCCCCAGCTCACGGGCTTCATCAACGATCTCTGAGGTCAGGTAAACATGGGTACTCCGCTTACCAACACGCTTTTTGCCTATGGTCGAAACGTATTGTTTTTTCATGTGGCACCTCATTTATGTGTATAATTTATGCGCATAAGCCTATGGTGGATTCATACATTTCTTCAAGAGGTTTGAAACCCAACGGTACGGAAACCTGCTCTAATTTGACGTTGTATTATGATGTTGTTGTCATTTCTTTAAGTTGTTTGGGGAGCCTTTACAATCCCAATCTTCATGACTAAAATACCGCTCCTAATCCTTCCTGAATTTGTGCTGCTGCAGGAAAAACAACACTTCTTCCCATCAAAACGGAAGAAGCGGTTTTTTGTTTTTCTAGGTAGCAAACATGTCTACATTTAATCGATTACAAAAACGTCTATCCCGTCAGGGAATCGAAACACATTACGAAAACTCTATTTATCATTTCAACAGAAACCAAATTGAAGCCAAGGTTCTGTTACCCGAATCCTTGCCATTGGAAGAAAGAGCGGTACAGCAACTGCTTGATCTTGCATCAGTACGTGTTCCCGGCAGTGATGCCAAGGTTTGTGAGGCGAGGGCAACACCGGATTTCCATCCAGGCTCAACAGCACCGGTTGGCAGTATTGTAGCCACTACAGAAGATTTGGTGATCCCGGCTGCGATTGGCACTGATATCAATTGTGGTATGCGCTTGCTCACAACGGGATTGAGCTATCAAGAAGCCGATGCCCAGAAAGCAGCACTGATTCAACAGCTAAAAAACATATTGTTGCTGGATCAACGCGATGTGCCAGTGACGCCAAACTCATTCAGCGCCTTATTTGATGAGGGACTGGAAGCATGGTTACAGGAATTGCCGTATCAGGGAATTTGGCAACAGGCTGATTTCAAGCGGATGTATACCGAATTAAGTGCCGTACTGAGTACACAAGCAGTAAAGGCTCATAGCCGATATGCGCCTGAAGCCTTTTTTGAAAAACGGGAAATTATCCGCCCAGCCAGTTTAGGCACGGTTGGTTCAGGTAACCATTTTGTTGAGCTGCAAATCGTCGATACTATTTTGGACAGGCATGCCGCTTATGCGGCGGGTTTGCGCGAAGGTGAAGTATTGATGATGATCCACACAGGTTCACGCGACGTCGGGTTTTACGTTGGTCAACGTTGGGCGGATAAAGCGAGGGCACAGTGGCCTGCTACGGAAAAATATCCGGCATCCGGTTTGTTTGGTTTGACGGCTGAACATGCCCAAGAATACTTATTGGCGATGGGGGTGGCAGCGCGTTATGCGTGGGCGAATCGTATTGTCCTGGCTGAGTTGGTGCGTTCTGCGTGGCAGAAAGTATTTACACAGGATAAAAGTAAGCTAATTGTTGACCTCTCGCATAATATTATTTTTCCTGAGCAGGGAATGAATCTCCATCGTAAAGGAGCAACGCCCGCGCGGGCAGGAGAGTTGGCGTTGATCCCTGGTTCAATGGGAGATTATTCCTATTTGGTAAAGGGAAAAGGTCATTCGGATTGGTTATGGTCTTGTTCGCACGGAGCGGGGCGTTCAGTACGGCGTCAGGTAATTCGCGGTAAGTTACCGGATATCCGGCAAAATAGCCGCTTGCCGTGGCAGTGTATTACATTGAAAAGTGAGCGCTTGCGTGAAGAAGCCCCTGCCGCTTATAAACCAATTACCCCGGTCATTGAAATTCAAGAACAAGCGGGATTGATTCAGCCTGTGGCAAGGGTCAGGCCGTGGATAACGTTTAAGGCGTAATATTGGGTTAAGTTTATAGCCAGAAAACGGCTACAGGATATGAATAATTGAACGGTAGCAAAGTTGTTTTTTCCCTCTTGAAACATTCTGCGTGAGTTTGGCCCGAATTTGGGACGTCCTCATGTGGATACTCTCAGGGATTCGAAATATCCCAACATAAGGAACTGAGGATTCAATTTGCGGGAAATCCGATAAGAGCGTTCTTCGCTTTTGATCCACATCGTGATAGTGCTGTGTGCCGGTGATAAAACAGGCATGAATGAAAAACATTTTTATAAAGATATGATTAAACTGGCTGATACTGAGTTCAGTAAGCATTTGGAAAAATAAGGAGTTACCATGTCCACTTTAGATGAACTGATGGCAAAACGTAGCCCAGAAAGCAGAGAGCGCATTATAGCTCGTACTGAGGAATTACGTCGTGAAGTTATTCTTAGTCAATTGCGCGAGGAACTGAATTTGTCTCAGGCTGAGTTAGCTGCGGCTATGGGCGTAAAACAGCCAACGTTAGCTAGAATGGAAAGCTCTGATAATGATCCTCGTTTATCAACATTGAAACGTTATGTAACAGCATTGGGTGGAGAATTAAGCATCAATATTACTCTGCCTACAGGTAAGCGAGTGGCGTTCCAAATATAAACTTGATGAAAGCCACCTTGTCATTTTTTATAGGGTGGCTGTCGGCATTTTTAGGGCTTGCCATCAAATAAGCGGTTTCTTTATAAGCCCTTTAAGGCCATTGTTGAGATGTGTGCAGTACTCGCAAAATAGTCACTGTTTCACCATATGCCTTGTACACTAAGATGTAATGAGGGTGAACCACAATTTCCTGTGTATTTTTGAGTCGGCCGGATTTATACCTATCGGGATTATCTTTTGCCCGTTCAGCGGCTGCTTAAAACGCGTCATCCAGCTTAATCGCCGCCTGTGGATTATCACGGGCAATATAGTTCATTATTTTTTCCCTGTCTTCCAACGCCATTGGTTTCCATTCCAGTCGTATTACAGTTCCTTACGCAAAGCCATTTTTCGTGATGCGAACTGACGTTTAGCATCTTCATGGGAAATCACCGGACGAGAATCGCCTATTGATGCTTGTACCTGCGTTTTGAACCAGACATCATAAGCAGCTGCTTCATGCGCGCGTTTCAGTGCCGCTGCCCGATCTGGTCGGGTATGGCTTTCTGGTGAATAATTCGCGGCATTCACATCAAACTGAACAATACCCATTTCTTTTAAATAATTCACCAAAGTTTCAAGCTTCTTAAACAGGCGAATCTGTCGGCTACGTTGTGCCACTAATGGATGTTCCACCAGACCATATTTAACCATTAAAGCCCAGCCTCCCTGCATACCGACAATATGCACAGCATGAACAGCACCGGTTTCAACCAGTTGATTAAGAGTAGAGTGATCAATGGCTTTCGTTGCCATAGCGCATACCTCATATTATTTCTATGTAATTAATAAATGATTATATGGCGATTAATTATAAATTGCGCCATGAAAATTTACCCGCTTGCGTTTTTTGCTGAAAAAAGCAATGTATTCAATGCACTTAATCAGAAGACTTTATTTTGGAGGCCTATACCAATCGCCATTGAAGATGCTTGATTTCTTATCCAAACCCGATCATGCTTGCAATCATGAAAATTCATCTGACACCAGAACAAAAACGTGCCCTCGAATTGATGCATGATACCACTCGTGATAGTCGAGTCTGTGATCGCATCAAGGCCGTGCTTTTGGCGTCAGAGGGCTGGACAGCTCAGATGATTGCTCAGGCCTTACGTATTCATGAAACTACGGTAAGCCGTCACCTAAAAGATTTCATCGCGCAGGAAAAACTCACCCCCGAAAATGGCGGTTCTGAAAGCCATCTCTCTGCCAAACAAACCGCCGATCTGGTTGATTATTTGACGGCAAATTTGCTGCATACGACCGCTCAAATTGTGGATTATGTACGAGCTCGTTGGCAGATGTCTTTCAGCGTGGGAGGCATGACGAAATGGCTTCACCGACAAGGTTTCAGCTACAAAAAGCCAAAGGGCGTTCCTCATAAATTCGATGCGGATAAGCAGCAACAATTTATTGATGACTACCAGTCTCTGAAAGACCGGGCAGGTCAGAATGAACCTATCCTATTTATTGATGCGGTGCATCCTTCGCAGTCCACAAAGCTCAGCTATGGTTGGATGAAAGCGGGGAAAAATCAGGTAAAAGTGGTCGAAACCACCGGCAGTCGTACCCGTCTCAATCTTCTGGGCGCCCTCAATTTACAACGAATTGAAGACACCGTGATCCGTGAATACCCGAGTATCAATGCCGAAAATATCGCGTATTTTTTCGGCGCTATTAGAGAAACTTACCCACTTTCGCAAAAAATTCATATTATTCTGGATGGGGCGGGTTACCACCGGGCAGAATTGGTGAAAGAGGTGGCATATGTCCTTAATATTGAACTGCATTACCTACCGCCTTACAGCCCAAACCTCAATCCAATAGAGCGATTGTGGAAGTATATGAATGAGCAAGTACGTAACAATGTTTATTTTCCGGATGCGAAGACATTCCGTGAAACCCTTCGTCACTTTTTTCATGTCACTTTGCCAGAAAAAGCGAAAGAACTCACGACTAGACTGACTGACAACTTTCAGATTTTAAAACCTGCATCTTCAAGTTAGATTGGTATAACAAACCTGCCGGCATAACAAAAGGAGCAATGTAGGTATAAAGAATATTGTGTGCCAACATCCAGAATAAGATGACAAGTAATACCGGACGTACACCTGCTGTCGTAAAGACTTTATGGACAGGAATTCGACGATCTGCGCTTTGACCAGGAAAGTCAGGCACTTTGAGCATCACCCATGCCACCAAAATCAGCGTCAGGCCAGACATAGTACCGAAAGTTCCTCGCCAACCAATCAGATTGCCTACCCAAGTTCCAACAGGAACCCCCAGGGCCAATGCGATTGGCGTTCCCACCATTGCCACTGCCATCGCCCGGCCTTGTAATGAAACTGGCACCATGCGACGTGCATAACCCGCCAGAAGTCCCCAAGCAAGACCCGCTGCCACACCAGCCAGAAAACGCGCAACCAACGTCAGAAAATAATGAGAAGACAATGCCGTAATGGTATTGAAAATCAGGAAACCAACAATCGCGAGTAGTAAGACAGGCCGTCGACGCCAGCCGCGAGTTGCAGCCGTCAGCGGAATTGCCGCCACGAGAGAACCCAGAGCATAAAGTGTGACTAGTTGTCCAGCTAACGCTTCTGAAACATTGAAGCTCATGCCAATTTGCGGTAACAAACCTGCGGGCAACGTTTCAGTCAGGATAGCAATAAAACCGGTCATTGCTAATGCCAACAGTCCAGAAACAGGTAAGCGTTCACTTTCCGTTTCTGGTAATGCAGAAGTGTTTTCGTGCATCTAAGGTAACTCCTCCTAGTTTTATATCAATCGATATAAAACTAGTGGCTATGAGGTTCTCTTGTCAAGGACTTTTATATCGACTAGTATTTAAGTTATTTTCAATAAGGAGGTAATTATGGCTAAGATGGGGCGGCCACGCAGTTTCGATCGTGATGAAGCGATCAATCAAGCGATGATGTTGTTCTGGGAACATGGCTATGAATCAACATCTCTGAGCCAGCTTAAGGCGGGAATGGGAGGTATCACAGCCCCCAGTTTCTATGCGGCCTTTGGCTCTAAGGAAGCATTATTCAGAGAGGTAGTCACTCGTTATGTCGATACGTATGGTAGTAATGTGACAGCAAGCCTTTGGGATACAACTCTTCCCCCCAAAGAGGCTATTGAGCTAGCTCTACGTCGTTCTGCAAAAATGCAAACAGAGCGTAATCATCCTCAGGGCTGTCTGTTGGTTCTATCCGCGAGTGCCGGTTCAACGGAGCACAAACATATCCAAAAATTGTTAGCCGATGTCAGAAGACAAACACGGGAAGGTTTTCTTTTCTGTATCCAACGTGCGATCAATAATGGCGAATTAGCAAGCGAAAGTGATCCTACCGTCATTGCAGCCATGTTCGATAGTTTCTTACTCGGCTTTTCAACTTTGGCCAGAGATGGAATTCCTCTGAGTGTTCTCGAATCATCTATTACAAAGATAATGGGTATTTTGAATCCCAATATAAATAACTCCTGATAAGCAATAGGCACCTAATTAGCCCATAACTATTTACGGCTATTTACACCTTGTAGTTTATCGCCGATTACTCATCACCAATTTAAATGCAAAAAGCAAAAACAATCCGCCTGTTGCACGATTCATCCACTTAATGACATTTTCACGACGCAATATATGGGAAAGAGGACGTGTGGCATAAATCAGTGATAATGACCACAATGTACCCAGCAAAACATGGATGGCGACTAAGTTGAATGTCCATAAAGTGGCTGAGTGCCCCTGTGGAATAAACTGCGGCAGGAACGAAACATAAAACACGCCCATTTTCGGATTCAATACATTGCCCAACATTCCTTTGATAAACCAATTCTGGCCTTTAACAGAAGCAGAGGTTTCTCCTCCCAGATCCTTTTTGGGGTGCCAGATCATTTGAATGCCCAACCAGCATAAATACAATGCGCCACACCATTTTAATAGGTTGAATGCCAGCTCTGATACTGCAATTAATGTGCCAAGGCCAAATGCCACCATTGCTCCCCAAATAAAACATCCCGCATTGATGCCGAGGGCGGCTTGCAAGGCTTTTTTACCCCCTTCCACCGTTGCTGTCCGTAGAATCAGTGCGGTATCCAGCCCGGGTGTCAAAGTGAGTAATGTCGCTGCCACAGTAAATGCAAGCAGGGAATCCATCACTGTCATATTTATCTCCAAAGATAAAAGTCGGGAAAAATGAGTTTACTGAAAATGTTCAACAACACTCATATATTCAACTGGCACGGTTTTTGTCAACCAAACTCCGTTATCTGCCTGATGAAATGTAAAGCCCTGCTCATACATCAACTGAGCTTCAATTTTCAGGATAATCGCCTTGCCGTACCGTTGCCCCACTTTGGTCGCCGTAGATTTATCCGCCGATAAATGCACATAGTGCCGTGTTCCGGCTATCAACCCCTGTTTAAAAATCGAAGCCAAAAAACGGGTGGCTGTACCATGATACAAAACCGCAGGAGGAATTTTCTCCTGATAGCGAATATTCACCTGCTGCGTTGAATGCCCCTGTACTGCCCTGATGCGTTTCTGATCCGCAGAAATGGCAAACCGTTTTTTGTCATTGGTATCAACAATTTTTTCTATGATCGCAAAGTCCAATCGCTTACCGTGTCTGGCGGCACATTTTATTAATGCGACGATATCGGCCCATCCCTCATTATCCAAAACCAAACCAATAGATTCCGGTTGATGGCGTAATACTGCGTGCATGCATATATTATCTAAAGCTTAATTCATCTATATTCCCATGCTCTTATATCCAATTTTTTGCGTAAAAACCAATTTTTATGATTGATAAAAAATCAAAATATAGTATGGTGTTTAATATGTTAAATACTAAAAATCGAGTAGATTTGAATGTGTATGAAAATATTTATGGCTCTTGGATTCGCATATTAAGCGCAACACCGTAATGAACGAAGTAAATGAGTTGGGGTTCCTGTAAATAACTCATTCGGTGTTTTATAATCTCGTGTCTTACGTGGTCGATTATTTAGTCGGTTTGCCACAAGGTTAACCTCCCGCTCTGATACCTTATTAAAATCGGTTCCTTTTGGGAAGTAATCTCTGATTAATCCATTTATGTTCTCATTTATCCCTCTTTCCCAAGGGGAATACGGATGAGCAAAATAAATTTTTGTCTCTAAATTTTTACCGATCCGTTCGTGTTCGGCAAATTCGAGTCCGTTATCAAAGGTAATTGTTTTAACTTTATGTTTTATCATCGATAAATGTCTTGTCGCCGCTTTGGCAACACCTTCTGCTGTTTTATCTTCAAGTTTAATGATGATCGTAAATAACGATTTTCGTTCAACTAAAGTCAATAAGGCACTTTTACGATCTTTGCCAACGATAGTATCCCCTTCCCAATCCCCAATACGCTGCTTTTTATCAACAATTTTTGGGCGCTTATCAATACTGACTCTGTTTTTAATTTTTCCTCTGTGCTCATGGCTTCCATAGCGTTTACGATACGGTTTTTTCGCTATCCTAAGATGTTGCCATAAATCACCGCCATTTATTTTATCTTTATAAATCAATCGATAAATTGTTTCATGATGTAAAGAGATTTTCGCTTCCCGCTTGAGATAACCCACAACTTGTTCCGGACTTAAGTCTTGCCAAATTAACTGTTTTATCCACTTTGTTATCTCTGGCGTGATTTTTACGGCTTTTACCTTAGAATGACGGCGTTCTAATGCTTTACGCTGAGCTTGTTCAGGTTCATATTTCTCGGCTTCCCGGTTTCGTCTCAATTCCCGGCTAATTGTTGATGGGGCCCGATTAAGCGACGTTGCAATAAAACGTTGTGTAAAACCGGCTTCTTTTAAGCCGAAAATCTGGTATCTTTCTGTTTCGGTCAGTTGCGTATAGGCCATAGTGCATTTTCCTTTGGCGAGAAAGATGCCTACTATAGCAACTGACCGCCTTTCTTAGAAATTGCACTTACTATGCGAATCCAAGGCTAATATTAATATTCAACCATCTTAATCCAATTTATGATTGAAGTGAATGAAACTTAATAGTCAAGCATATGAAGTACATTATAAAATTTTTACATCCATGAAAAATAATATACGGTACAGCTAAATGAAATTATATGATATAAAACGCATAAATGATAAATCTCTGCCCTTTGAGCCTTTTTATGTTTTCTTCTTGCAATATATACAGAGAGATGATGTTGATTTGGAAAAATCATTAGATGTTCTAAAAGTCTCTGGAATTTATACAGGAAATCTTTCAGAACAATCAAATGAAGAATACAATACTAATTTCACCATTTGTATAAATGCATTGTTAGAAAAATATCCTGATAATAAAGAGTTGATATTTGATTTTGAAAAACAATGCAAAATGATGCATGATATTAATAATTCATTCTTCGCAAATATATTAGGAAAGAATATATGGAGTAAGAATAATCCAGTATCAAACGATTTCTGCTTAAACTTCATTTTATTTAGTGAGATATTTCTCTCAACAATATCAGCTGTATCATTCAGAGTCAACTTGCTCACCATTAAGAAAACATTTCCTTTTTTTGTTTTGCCTATAAACATTTCTCAAGCGGATGAGTTTGATATAAAAACAGGATTTGATTTTGACATAGAATTTGAAAAAATATTAGACAGAGCTTATGATGAAATCGTTAGTTATACAGGTAAGATCTATTCATTTTTAAGGCTACCAATGCCATTAAAACTGAACATAAAAATTGAGCCCCAAAAAACACTATCTATGGTAAAATATTTTGATGAGTGTAACATTTTAGACTCCCTTGAAAGAATTATCGATCTCTTCAGATTGAACAATGCCAGACTCACTCAATCAGGTGAAAATAAGTACTGCTGTGATGTTAGTAATGACTGCCTATATAGAGATTATGAAGTCGCAAGGAATAGATTAATGATGAGATCTGGTAATTTATTTAACGAGGCGAGAATAACTAACACAAATAATACCAACCTTATTGAAAAATTTAAGAAAATCTTACCGCCATATTTAACTAATAACGGTGTATATAGTACAATCAAGCTCTCTGAATTAGAAAACAGTGCTCCTGCAGATTTATATGAAAAATATGGAAGAATTCCAATTTATGACTGGATACATGCTTATCAATGCCTTGTTGAGTTATCAATAAATGTAATGAGGAAAAGATTATTAGGGAAACACAAAATATCTTTAGAACCTCAAAGTTGGTTGGTAATTAAACCTCATAACAAATGGGTTTCATTTTTCGAAAAGAAAGGGCTATCGCCTCAAACAGCAAGGACAATAATAAAACATTTCACATTTGATGCAAATGCCAAGGATCTTAATGATTGCCCCTTTATTTGTTGTGATGATGGTTTGCTTTTAATGCCCGCATTAGTTTTTCGGAGTTCTCCTGTTAATTCTTTAATGTCATTGTTTGGTTCAAAAAAAATAGATACTGCAATTAAGGGCGATTTTCATGAGAGACAATTTCTCCAATTAGTATTGGAATCAGGCGTCCAAGCCTGTCATATTCATGCTCATGAAAATTATGAATGTGATTGCCTTATTTTGATAGATGATCATCTTATTTTTTCAGAATTGAAATCAAATGGACAACCAATTCGATTTGAAAAATATTACCAACACATATGTAATACTCTCGGAGATAACTCTTTTATTCTCGACAGTAAAAACAAAAAGATGCGCTCATCTAAAGAACAAATTAACCGTGTTGCAGATTATTATTTAAAGAACATAAACATAATCACAGAAAAATTTGGACTATCTGACTCCTGGAGGCCGAAAGGAGTATATAAAATGGTCTTATCAACAACCATTCTTGGTGGAATATATCATAATGATGGCGTATATGTTGTTGATAAATTTGCTATGGTTAGTTTTTTCCGCAGATCACCAGGAAAGATATATCAAGCCAATGGTAATGAGAAAATGAAAGGAAAAACTATATGTGGATATGAACACTGTGAGGGGAACATTACTATAGATAAATTCATTGCATATATAGAATCTTTACCAAGCATTTCTATTGTTAAAAAATACATGAGAAAGTTAACTTATAATGTTAAGTTGGGAGATGCATTAATTTATTATCCTTACTATGATTCGTGGCCTACAGGAACATATGTACGAAAGATAGACAATGATTAATAAATAGGTTTTCATAATTGTGATACACCCATTTTTCTCATCCCCGGTTTCTGCTGTTGTAAGGAAGCGGTTTCCATGAAGATTTTGACATGGTGAAGCAACTGCCACATAAATTGGCAGCAGTGGTTTCGTGTCACGGTTTCATGCAAGGATTGCCATAGACGTTCAATTTTATTCAACCACGGGGAATAGGACGGTAAAAAGAGAAGGTTAAATTGGGGATTTTTTGCCAGCCAAACCCTGACCTTCCGGCTCTTATGAATGCAATAGTTATCTAAAATTAACGTGATTGTCTTGGCACTGGTATATTGATGATTAATTTCATCTAACAATTTGATAAATAAATCTGAGTTCTTTCTCAAGCCACCGACATACGTGATTTCTTTCGTTTTCGCATTGAGGCAACCCGCAAGGTAGTGTGTTTGGTTCTTTCCGGGGGTAACAACACGCTTTTGCTGTCCTTTGAAGCACCAGTCTGCACCGATTTTCGGGTTAAGGTTGATGTCCACTTCATCCTCATATAAGACAGGATGTTTCCCTGAGGCATTGGATAACGCCTCGCTGATTTTGGCCATTTTTTCATCATACTCAGGGTCAGGTAATTTTAAGGTTGGCGCCGCCCTTCGCCAAACGATGCCCGCCCGACAAAAGTAGCGATAGAGTGTACTTTGAGAGAGCGATATATTCAGTATCTCATTGATTTTAAGTGTAATCAGTTCAAGGCTCCATCGTGAACGGAGATAGCCAAGATGTTGTGGAGAGTGCTGTAATAAGAAAGAAATGACGGAGAGAAGCGGGGCTAAATTCCAGATGGCAGGCCTTCCCGCAGGGAGGCTTTTAAGCCCTTCCAACCCGTATAATGTTAACCAATTTACCCAACGATTAACTGAAGAACGTGAACAGTGAAGCGTTCTGGAAACGTGAGAAACCGTACTCCCTTCATGCAACATCAAGAGCGCGGTGAGGCGACGTGCATAGTTCTTATCCCGGGTTTTCTGGATAGCTTTTTTCATTTGACGTCGTTCATTTCGGGGTATTGATGTTATGATTGGCATGACTCAGTCCATTTTGGGATTTGTTTTGATTTGGCGATTAATCAGATCGCGAAAATCGGACTGAGTTCCCTTCAAGTGATCTACTATTTTGAAAACCTATTTACTGTCTGTGATTATTCTGGCATTGCTGATTAATTTCCGTTTTTTCTTGATGGCGATGGTGATGTCACAATATTTTCATGGCATTCCTAAGCGAGATATTTTGCTGTCGATGCTTGGATTTAGTGCCAGCACTTATACGGTAACGCATTCGCATCTTTCTGCGGAAAATATCAAGGATGGCAAATCCCAGTTTCATTTTTATCTGGGCGTGGCTGTACCCTGTTTTGTGATAACATTCTGTGCCACTTTGTTGGGGTATATTTCGGCAGAACACCTGAATTATCAATCTTTTTCCCTGTTTCTTGTGATGTTGGTTCCTATTCATTTTGCCTCTCTGGCTGCCAAGCGTTCGGGTAAGGATATGTCAGTATTGGCGACAATGATGGGAGGAATATGCGCGCCGTTATTGAATGAACTGGATATGAAATTAGTGGATCTGGCGCTCCCTATTTTATGCGGAATAGGGATTGCATTTATTGAGCGGAAAATCAGCAAGGATAAAACATCATGATGCTGTTGATCGTATTGATGGGGTTAATCAGTTTCGCGTTAAGGGCAGCCCCTTTTCTGATCAGGAATAATCGGTTGTTTAAGGGAAAAAATATACTGATTACTGCACTGGATTATGCCATTTGTTTTATTCTGGGCACGATTATCGTCAATATTTCGTTGGATAATTTATCCCTCAGTGAATTAATTGAACAGTTTAATATTAGATATCTATTTGCATTGATGACGCTGGTGTTAGCTTATTTTATTAGTAAATATACGCAATCAATATTAAAAAGTTTAGTCATTTCGCTGGTGTTTTTTATGTTGATACAGGGGTTGTTGGGTTAAAAACGATATTGCAAAAAAAGCCACTGCAAATTAAATCACAGTGGCTTACATGAATAAATTTCAACTAAGAAAATTACAGGGCAGCGATCGTCTCTTTCTGCGCCAATAATTTTTCTTTCGCGGCATTGTTGGTCGCCAGACGTTCGCGCTCTTTGGCCACCACCGCTTCCGGTGCACGGCTGACAAAACTTTCGTTAGCCAGTTTGCCTGCAATGCTGCTGATTTCTTTATCCAGCTTCTCGATTTCTTTATCCAGACGTGCCAGTTCTGCGCCTTTATCGATCAAACCGGCCATTGGGATTAACACTTCTGCCCCATTGATCAATTTGGTCACAGAAACCGGGGCTTCTTCGCCTGCTGCCAAGACGGTGACAGAAGCGAGACGCCCCATGGCCTGAATGAAGTTGAGGTTTTCAGCCACGCGGCGTTGTGCATCGTCATTGGCATCACGCAGCAGCACTTCCAGCGGCTTGCTTGGCGCAATATTCATTTCGGCACGAATATTACGTACCGCAATAATCGCTTCCTTAATCCATTCCAGATCGTTCAGCGCCAGTTCATCCACTTTCGTCTGATCGAACTCAGGGAAAGGTTGCAGCATGATAGTATCGGCATCAATGCCTTTGACAACTTTCACCCGCTGCCAGATGGTTTCGGTGATAAATGGAATGATAGGATGAGCCAGACGCAGCAAACCTTCCAACACTTCAATCAGCGTATGGCGAGCCGCGCGGACTTCGGCTTCTGAACCTTTGTTGATCGCAGGCTTGGACAGCTCCAGATACCAGTCACAGAATTGGTTCCACGTGAATTCGTACAGAATGTTTGCCGCAATGTCGAAACGGTAAGTATCCAGTGCTTCACGACAGGCTTTAACGGTTTGGTTGAATTCGGCCAAAATCCAGCGATCTGCCAGTGACAGTGACATTTCACCGCCGTTCTGGCCGCAATCTTGCCCTTCCGTATTCATCAGCACGAAACGGCTGGCGTTCCACAGTTTGTTACAGAAGTTGCGATACCCTTGCAGGCGTTTCATGTCCCAGTTGATATCACGGCCGGTGGAAGCCAGTGCCGCCAGAGTGAAACGCAGGGCGTCAGTACCGTGGGCTTCAATGCCTTCCGGGAACTGTTTTTCCGTGCGCTTACGGATTTTTTCCGCCAGTTGTGGCTGCATCATATTGCCGGTACGTTTTTCCAGCAGGCTTTCCAGCGAAATACCGTCGATCATATCCAGCGGGTCGATAACGTTCCCTTTGGATTTTGACATCTTCTGGCCTTCTTCATCGCGGATCAGACCTGTCATATAGACCGTCTTGAACGGCACTTGTGGCTTGCCGTTTTCATCTTTGATGAAGTGCATGGTCATCATGATCATGCGGGCAATCCAGAAGAAGATAATGTCGAAGCCACTGACCAGCACGTCGGTTGGATGGAAGGTTTTCAGCGCTTCGGTCTGCTCAGGCCAGCCGAGGGTGGAGAAGGTCCACAGGCCGGAGGAGAACCAAGTATCCAGTACGTCTTCGTCTTGGGTCAGGGTGATATCGGCAGCCAGATTATTTTCGCGGCGGACTTCTTCTTCATCGCGCCCGACATAGACGTTGCCTTGTGCGTCATACCACGCCGGAATGCGGTGTCCCCACCACAATTGACGGGAAATACACCAGTCCTGAATATCACGCATCCAAGAGTAGTACATATTTTCGTACTGCTTAGGCACGAACTGGATGTTGCCACTCTCAACCGCTTCAATTGCCACTTTTGCCAGTGGGGCAGTGCGGACGTACCATTGGTCGGTCAGCATTGGCTCAATCACCACACCGCCACGATCGCCGTAAGGCACGGTCAGATCATGAGGTTTGACCTCAACCAGCAGATCTTGTTTTTCGAATTCGGCCACAATCGCTTTACGGGCAGCGAAACGCTCCATGCCGCGGTATTCGGCCGGGATATCGGTTGAGTAACTATCAGAAATTTCGCCGTTGCTGTTGAAAACTTCTGCGGCGTCGCGGATATCACCGTCGAAAGTCAGGATATTGATCATCGGCAGGTTGTGGCGCTTACCGACTTCATAGTCATTGAAATCGTGGGCCGGGGTGATTTTCACGCAGCCGGTGCCTTTTTCCATATCCGCGTGCTCATCGCCGACAATCGGAATGCGGCGGTTGACCAGTGGCAGCAGGATCTCTTTGCCAATCAGATCCTTATAACGGGGATCTTCCGGGTTAACCGCAACGCCGGTATCCCCCAGCATCGTTTCCGGGCGGGTCGTCGCCACAATCAGATAGTCTTTACCTTCGGCGGTCTTGGCACCGTCAGCCAGCGGATAGCGCAGGTGCCACATGGAACCTTTGACTTCGCGGTTTTCGACTTCCAGATCCGAAATTGCGGTGCGCAGTTTCGGGTCCCAGTTGACCAGACGTTTGCCGCGGTAAATCAGATCTTCCTGATACAGGCGAACGAAGGCTTCTTTCACCGCTTTGGACAGACCTTCATCCATCGTAAAGCGCTCACGCTCCCAATCGACGGAGTTCCCCAGACGGCGCATCTGGTTGGAGATATTGCCACCCGACTCGGCTTTCCACTGCCAAATCTTGTCGATAAAGGCTTCACGGCCATAATCGTGGCGGGTTTTGCCTTCTTCGGCCGCGATCTTGCGTTCAACAACCATTTGGGTCGCGATGCCCGCGTGGTCAGTCCCGGCCTGCCACAGGGTGTTTTTACCCTGCATGCGCTGGTAACGCACCATCGTGTCCATAATGGTCTGCTGGAATGCGTGCCCCATATGCAGGCTGCCGGTGACGTTGGGAGGCGGAATGACGATGCAGAAACTTTCGCGGCTGGTATCGCCATTCGGTTTAAAGTAACCACTCTGTTCCCAGTGGTTATAAAGGGGTTGCTCTATCTCTGTCGGGTTGTACGTTTTATCGAGAGATGGCTCAGATTGCGTTTGAGTAGCGGGTGTCTTTTCCATTGTGTCTTGATATTTAATAGGTTGGCGGGGTGGCCATGGTCAAATTAAAGCCGACGCTACGATAGGATTTATATCGTTCGCGCGCTAACTGTTTCAGATTTTCATCAATAGGAACGAAGTCTATCACTTCATGGAAAGCCGTGGCAAAGTCTGCAAAATGCGGAAGCAGGGTGATCAGCACATCGCGGGGAGCATGGCTTCTTTTTTGCGGCCAGCACAATTCCACCGGGGCACCATAGCGGGGACCTTCTCCGGCAAGATTGTGCGGCACAAATTGATTCGGCTCCCGTTGCCATAATGCTTCGTCCAGTTTTTCGGCCTGTTGCTGGTTTTCACACGCAATCAGAACCCGCTTCCCTGCACGCCATTGGTCAGCAGCAAGCTGGCAGGCCAGCCATTCATGTGGCTGTAGATCCTCTGGCGATGAGAGTTCCGGTGACAGTTTCTCCGGTGGCTGTTTTTCCAATGGCAGCTTTTCCAATAAATAGAAAGTGGCGTTTTTCATAGTCTTTTGACGGAAAAGGGTATTGCAGTTGCAATACCCTTAATTCCATTTAGGTGGCAGAGACATTAATCATCAGAATTCAATCCTGAACGATTTAACAGGAATTGTGACAGGAGCGCAACCGGACGACCTGTTGCGCCTTTTGCTTTACCTGAACGCCAGGCTGTCCCGGCGATATCCAGGTGTGCCCAGTTGTATCTGCTGGTGAAGCGGGACAGGAAAGCGCCGGCGGTAATGGCACCACCTAAGCGTCCGCACGCGTTGACCATATCGGCAAAGTTGGATTCTAACTGCTCGGTATATTCATCACCTAACGGCAGACGCCATGCCCGATCCCCTGCTTGTTCTGACGCATTCAACAGTTCATGCGCCAGTGGGTTGTGGTTAGACATCAGCCCCGTATAATGGCTGCCCAGCGCGATCATACAAGCGCCGGTCAGGGTTGCCACATCGATGACCAGTTCCGGTTCAAAACGCTCAACATAAGTCAGCGCATCACACAGTACCAGACGGCCTTCCGCATCGGTGTTGGTCACTTCAACGGTCTGGCCAGACATGGTGGTTAAAATGTCTCCCGGACGATAGGCGCGCCCACCCGGCATATTTTCACAGCCGGCCAGAACACCGATGACATTGATGGGCAATTGCAGTTCGGCAACCACGCGCATGGCACCATAAACAGAAGCGGCACCACACATATCATATTTCATCTCATCCATGCCTTCGGCTGGCTTGATGGAAATACCGCCGGAATCAAACGTCAGCCCTTTGCCCACCAGCACGATCGGTTTCGCATTGGCGTCTTTGCTGCCTTTGTATTCCATGACGGCCATCAAGGATTCATTTTGCGAACCTTGACCGACCGCCAGATAAGCGTTCATGCCCAATTCTTTCATCTGCTCTTCACCAATCACTTTGGTGGTCAGATTGGCCGCGTTGTCAGCAAGCTGGCGCGCCTGCGATGCCAAATACGCGGCATTACAGATATTGGGGGGCATATTCGCCAGATCTTTTGCCGCCTTGATGCCCGATGCAATGGCAAGGCCGTGCTGAATGGCACGTTCACCGCTGGTCAGTTCGCGGCGGGTCGGCACATTGAACACCATTTTACGCAGTGGGCGACGCAGTTCATTTTTGCTGCTCTTGAGTTGATCAAAAACATACAGTGACTCTTTGGCCGTTTCGACCGCCTGACGGACTTTCCAGTAATTGTTGCGCCCCTTCACATGCAGTTCTGTTAAGAAACACACGGCTTCCATTGAACCGGTTTCGTTGAGGGTGTTGATCGTTTTCTGGATAATTTGCTTATACTGGCGCTCATCCAGTTCACGCTCTTTTCCACAGCCAACCAGCAAAATACGCTCAGACAGTACATTAGGAACATGATGCAGCAACAAGGTTTGACCGACCTTGCCTTCAAGTTCACCACGGCGCAATAAGGCACTGATATAGCCGTTACTTATTTTGTCAAGTTGCTCTGCGATAGGGGAAAGACGGCGGGGTTCAAACACGCCGACAATAATACAGGCACTGCGCTGTTTTTCCGGGCTACCGCTCTTTACACTAAACTCCATGCGTTCTCCTGAATCTTAAAGACAAAGACGGATACAATCGCTAAAATACCACGCTCCACATTCATTCATCCCAAAGAAAATTAACGGTTATGTTAAGCTAACCCTATTATTTTTTGGTACTTAGCTGACGATAAGTATGTTCTAATTGGGAACCCATATAGGGAATGCTTTGGTATCATTTTAGCGATGGGGAAGCCAAACTGATTCATATAAATGGTAGATATACGACGAAGTTAGCGACTTTCCTGCAAAAAGACAAGTTTTCACAGGCGTAATAAGCGTGATCATCATTAGATATCTAGTACGGGAAACCTTGAAAAGCCAGATCGCAATACTGTTCATCTTACTGCTGATCTTTTTCAGTCAGAAGTTAGTTGAGGTATTAGGTGCGGCAGTAGAAGGGAATATTCCTGCAAATTTGGTTCTATCGTTGTTAGGTTTAGGTGTGCCAGAGATGGCGCAGCTTATTTTGCCCCTGAGTTTATTTCTTGGGGTATTAATGACGTTCAGCAAACTCTATACCGAAAGTGAAATCACCGTCATGCACGCCTGCGGGTTGGGTAAAAGTGTATTGGTGAAATCAGCCCTGATTCTGGCTTTACTCACATCCGCGTTGGCCGCCGCTAACGTTATCTGGTTCACCCCGTGGTCTTCCAAATATCAAGCGCAAGTATTGGCGGATGCAAAAGCCAATCCAAGCCTTGCCGCCGTCATGGAAGGGCGGTTCAAGCCCTCTCGTGATGGCAACATGGTGCTTTATATCGGTAATGTGAAGGGGAATACTTTTGAGCATGTTTTCCTGGCTCAGCTTCGGCCAGCGAATGACCAACGTCCTTCCGTGGTGATTGCGGATGGCGGGCATATGGAAGAGCGTCCGAATGGGAATCAGGTAGCGGTACTTCATCAGGGCACGCGTTATGAAGGTACAGCACTTTTGCGTGACTTCCGCATTACTGATTTCACCAATTACCAGGCCGTGATTGGGCATCAACGAGTTGATGTCGATAGCAAAGTTGAACAAAAATCGCTTGAGCAGCTTTGGCATGATACTGACAACGACTCTCGTTCAGAATTTCACTGGCGCCTGACGTTGATTGTCTCGGTGCTGATCATGGCGTTGATGGTGGTGCCGTTAAGTGCCGTGAATCCACGTCAGGGGCGCATACTCAGCATGTTGCCCGCCATGTTGCTCTACCTGATTTTCTTCCTGTTGCAAAGCTCCCTGCGTTCCAATGGCGGTAAAGGCAAACTTGATCCGATGTTCTGGATGTGGTTGGTCAACGGCGCCTATTTCGCGTTGGCGGTGGCGCTGAACCTGTGGGATACCGTCCCCATGCGCAAACTGCGTTCACGCTTTAAGAAACAAGGAGCGTTATGATGTTTGGGGTATTGGATAGATATATCGGCCGAACCATCCTGCAAACCATCCTGACGACGTTGTTCATGCTGGTATCGCTTTCCGGCATCATTAAATTTGTCGATCAGCTACGTAAAGTCGGCCAGGGGGAATATACCGCGCTTTCCGCCGGCATTTATACCCTGTTAAGCGTCCCCAAGGATATCCAGATCTTCTTCCCGATGGCCGCTCTGCTTGGCGCATTATTGGGCTTGGGAACACTGGCAACCCGCAGTGAACTCGTGGTGATGCAGGCTTCTGGCTTTAGCCGACTGCAAGTGGCGGGATCAGTCATGAAAACGGCAATCCCGCTGGTCTTGCTGACAATGGTGATTGGTGAATGGGTTGCGCCGCAGGGAGAGCAACTCGCCCGTAATTACCGCTCGCAAAAAATGTATGGTGGCTCACTGATGTCTACCACCAAAGGGCTTTGGGCAAAAGATGGCCACGATTTTGTCTATATTCAGAGTGTGGGGAAAGACAACACCCTGAATGGCGTCAGCATTTATCATGTTGATGATAACCAAAAGTTATTATCCATAAGATACGCGACTTCAGCGGTGTATGACAAAGATAGCCATCAATGGAAGTTATCTCAGGTTGAAGAATCCGATTTAGCCCAAGATGGGCGAATTACAGGATCACAACGCCTTTCTGCGGACTGGGAAAGCCGGCTGACACCCGAAAAGTTGGGCGTCGTTTCCCTCGATCCGGAAGCGCTTTCGATACGCGGTTTGCATCAATATATTGCCTACCTGAAACAGGGCCAGCAGGATGCCGGGCGTTACCAGCTTAATATGTGGAAGAAAATCTTCGCACCGTTATCGGTGGCGGTAATGATGCTGATGGCGCTTTCCTTTATCTTCGGGCCACTGCGCAGCGTGCCGATGGGATTCAGGGTGGTTGTGGGCATCAGCATGGGCTTTATTTTCTATGTCTTGAATGAGATATTCGGCCCGCTCAGCCTGGTTTATAGCATGCCACCGATATTGGGGGCGCTATTGCCGAGTTTGTTGTTCTTTGTAGTGAGTGTTTACTTACTTTTGTATAAAAAGACGTCATAGACTGAATTTCAACTTACTTATTTCCCTGTCGCCTCTGCTTTATCGTAGGGGCGATTTTTTAGTGAAACAGAAGGTGAATAACAATGAGGGAGCTAAAATATTATCCAGAGAATTTTTATACCTTTGAAGATAAACATCGTAATATCAAACGGTTAAATGTGTGCGGGCATAGTGGGTATTCCCAAAATGGTTTTATGCTATGTCTTGACGTCAATGGGCACCATATTGGCAAAACTGCCCAAGGTTTATTTGAAATGCTGTTTTCCCTTAACTTGAAAAGATTTCGTTATATTCGCTTACTCCTGTGTAATTCTGCTGATGGCGATGAAAATTCTTTTGCCTGCCATTTTTCTAAGTTATGCCCAAACAGTTATATAGAAGGTTATATTGGTAACGTCAGGACAAGAAGGATTGTTTATAACATAACGGAAGGGAAATTTAACATTGAGATGAACTTTAATACTCCTAGAGTCATGAACAGTCTTTTTCAAGTAGGATTTGTCCAGAAGATAAATTCTTCTGGTTATCCTCAAGAAATTACGGATAGATTTCGGCATACAGTCAATATATTGCGTCGTAATATAGACACTTATGAACCTTTAGACCCTAATACGCCACATAAACCCGTTTGGTATTATGGTGGAATGAAGATTACTGATGAAAGTCAAATTCCTTAAAGACAGATTATGGTTAATCCGCACGTTATTTGCGTAACGTGCGGATTGCAATCTGGCATTATTTTGTCAGTAACAAAGCTAAATCTGGTTATGATTCCGCGCCAAAGCGGCAACTAATTCATTCACCCCACTCGTGACACGGCTAAATTGGCTTTTTTCTTTGCGTGTCATCACCACAAATACACCAATATTCTGCTCAGGGATCATTGCTATATAAGTATTGAAGCCACCGCCGCCGCCGGTTTTCTGATAAATCCCCGGAATATCGTCTTTAGCATCCATATAGACCCAACCAAGCCCGATACCGTCCGCTTGGCCCGCCACATCCATTCCTGTGATTGACGTCAGATCAGCACGCTTAAAGTAAATACCTTGTTCACGGCTGGCCGTCTGCTTCCTTAACTGATTATGGGAAGATAAAAATTGCTGCATCCAGCGCTGCATATCTGCGGGAGTCGAATAAATCCCGCCACTGCCCGCAGCGGCAAGGGTATTGACGCAAGGGCTGGATTTCACCCCTGCCATCAAACGGGCGCATTGAGATGGCGTGGGCGTCAGAGTCGTATCTTGCATGCGATAAGGACGGGTAATCTCCTCTTGCAGCAGGTGGGGATAGGGCTTTCCCGTTGCTTTGGACAGGGCATCCGCCAATAAATCGTAAGCCAGATTGGAATACGCAGCGGTTGTGCCGGGCGTGGCATTGATTCCTGCGGTTTTCAGCCAATTCCAGCGGTTCGATTGCGTCGGCCAGATAAAGACAGGGCGTCCCCACTTTCCGCCAGGTTGCTCCCGTGGCAACCCGCTGGTATGGCTCGCCAGATGATACAGCCGGATTGGCTGACCTGTGCCGTAATTTGGGATATGGACACCCTCATAAGTGTATTTCTGTAACGGATCGGTAATCTTAAGGCGTTTCTTCTGGGCCAACTTAATCATGATCTCGCTGGTCATCAATTTGGTAATCGAAGCAATACGAATCAAAGAATCCTGCCGTGGCCGAACGCCGCTCCCCGGATACGTTTCCCCAAGACTGCGATGGATCACCTGATTATTATCGATAACCACTATCGCCATTCCCAAAGGATTGCCTTCATCAAAAATAGACTGCGAATACTGATCAACCAGTGCAGTCGCCATTTTCTTGATCTTGCCATTCCCCTCGAAAACTTCCCACCTTGCAGATTGCGCATTGGATTGCTGAAATTTGTTCTGGTGTAAATGACCCGAATCCGCACAAGCTGAAATCGCCCATATCATGGCGGAAACAGCACACAGTTTATATCGCCGTTTTTTCATTTTTGGATTAACCAATCAGGGAGCATTAAAGTGGGGGGATAAGCTTTATCTGTTTTTCTTAAAAATCGCCATAATGGCACCAATAACCAGACCCAACAGGATACCTGTAAAAATCCAACTGATAATCGTCATGATAATTTACCTCATAGCAGTGTATTGTTTTGAATTATATAAGGAGTTGATAGCTTGTCTATTGGCAGAAAAAAATTGTGTGAGAAGGAATTTGCGGGATGTGATGGAAAAGGGAATTGGATTTTAAACGTTGCAGGTGAAGGATTGGCGAAAAAATAGAATAACAGATTCTTTTTTCGACACTTGAACAAGATTGAAAGGATAAGTGTTGCGAATGCTCTTCTGACAGGTATAATGGCCCCCGTTCTCCGAACCCTTCAGTGCCGAAGTGGCGAAATCGGTAGACGCAGTTGATTCAAAATCAACCGCCTTCGGGTGTGCCGGTTCGAGTCCGGCCTTCGGCACCATATAAATTAAGACGCTAATAAAAAGAAGCGTCTTTTTTTATGTCTGATTTTATGTCTGAAATCCGTACCACACAAGGCTTCGTGCGATGTTCCTTTCAACAGAAGTCAATCTGAGTCAACCCACATCAAGTCGCTTGTGTGTATAGAACCGAGTATATATGCTGGTCCGATAATGGTTGTATACTCACAGAGGCACATGGAAGGGGAATCGTTATGGCTTTGACAGATATCAAAGTGTGTTCTGCAAAGGTTCTGTCGCATTAAGAATAATAGTTCGAAGGAATGCAGGATTGGTTAAATTTTGTGTAGTTGGTTGATAAAAGAAGGCGACGGGTGAAATTGGATTTTCCGATCGCTGTGAATATTGTCTTTTACGCAATATGTTGACCAACTCAATTCCTGCCAACACAGTCTGAGACCGCCTGAAATTCTTGAATCCCAGCATGGGGCGGGTTCGTCGTTTGACAAAACGATGTTCTTGTTCAATCAAGTTATTGAGGTATTTGTTTTTTCGGATAACAATGGCGTAATTATTTGATTTTACTTGATTTAATTCGTCTTCCACCGTTTTATCGGCACCGCTTTTATCTATCGTCACCATGTCAGGTTTTCCATGTTGATGCAGGACTTTTTTAAAGAAACGCAGGGCAGCCTTCTTATTCCGATAAGCTGTCAGCAAAAAATCAATCGTCTTGCCGTCGGAATCAACAGCTCGGTAGAGGTATTTCTACTGACCTTTCACTTTGATGTAGGTTTCATCCATTCGCCACCGATGTCCAACGGCAGATTTGTTGCGGCAGTAACGTTTAACAATCAACGGAACTAAACGGTGAACCCAGCGAGAGAGAGTGGAATGATCTACGGTAATCCCACGTTCCACCATCGGATGTTTCTCTGACTCCATCGGGAACAGAGATAACCAAATTGTTGGGGAGAATGTTTCAATAGATAAGGCAGAAAAGGCCAAAGTGGGGTTAAATGCCATCGGGTATGGCGCCCTGCCGGTAAACTAAGTAACCCTATCCATCCCTGAACCGTCTAATCCAGTGCCAGATGGAAGACTCAGTGCAACACAGTTTATCGGCCACTTGAGAGACAGGTTCCCCTTGGTATAACCAGAGTATACTCATGATCCGGCGGGCATAATTTTTATCCGTGGTTTTTTGAACGATTTTTTTCATCTAGTGCCGTTTTAGGTCACAATTACCGGAAACGCTTAAAGAAGCGGGGATACCCCTATAGAAATATAAAGCACGAGTAGGATACCGATACAACGTGGTACTTACCGATAATATATGGCTTTGTGATGATTTTGATAAATAAAATCTAAGTATTTGCGATTAGTCAATATCAAATCTTTCTAATCCATTTCCCGAAAGCCCCTAAATTCAAGGGGGTTGTTTTTTCCTAAATTCCATCAGTAATAAACATAAATAAAATAAATCAATTTATTAAAAAAAGAAGAAGCTGAACTATCGTTTAAGTTGCAGCTTAAAATGAGTTACCGGAGTTTATATACCCTCACTCAACATCGTTAATATTTTTCCACGGAGAAAAGGGCAAAAATGCACGTGGGGGAATAAAAAATAAATAATTTTTATTTTAATATTAATGAATTAATTAACTAGTCGAGTCCGGCTTTCTCCATTTTTCTCTTTTCCCTTTCCTTGTTTCCCGCGTTATCATTATTATTTCAGCCCCATTATTTCAAACCCATGGCATCACGCAGGGTAAAAAACAGATCCGTCTGATCCGTCAAACCGACAACATTGGCAGCATATGGACCATAAGCGGCAACACGTAACTGTGTACCGGTATGCTCTTGGGTATCCCCTTCCGAATTACCATAATTGACAGTCATGATCGCGCCATCTTTTGTTATCAGTGATCGCGTCAAACCGGGTGATTTAACATCAGGCTCAATGATCTGACTGGCATGTGCATGATCCGCTGTCACAATCACTAGCGTATTCCCATGCTCTTTGGCAAATTTAAGGCCAACTTGTACGGCTTTATCTAAGGCGACGGTTTCACCAATCTGGGCGCAAGGATTGGACTTGTGATCCTGTTTATCAATCGAAGCACTTTCGACTTGCAGGAAAAAACCATTGTTATTCTTTTTCAGTAAATCAATCGTTTTTTCTGTCATTTGCGCCAGCGTAGGTGCGTTGGGATCTAATTTAGAATTTACTGCACATTTCACCGGCTTTTCATTGATATTGCCGTGATAGACCGCTTTTGGTCCTTGCCAAGCGACATCCATATTTCCCTCATGGAACAAGCCTAACAAGGGTGTTTGTTGATTCGCATTTTTGACGGCTGCTAATGACTGCGCATCCGTTACCCATTGGTAGCCCTGCTCCAGTGCCTGTTGTTGCAGTGTCTTCCCTTTATTGACGCCAGATACCGATTGTTGGGTAAACGACTTAGCGCCACCGCCCAAGGTGACATCAGCGCGTACAGCCAGCAATTGTTCGGTAATGGAACCTTTACCGCCATTTTCTAACGCATCCGTGGCGCATATTTTCGACGTTTCTTCCGGGCCATAACACTTGCGGTTCGTCACATGGGCATATAAAGCCGCGGGTGTGGCATCCTGAATTTCAGCCGTGGTGATATTTCCCGTTGCTTTACCGTTCTTTTTCGCCAACGTCAAAAGAGATTGATGAGATTTGCCAAAAACATCAATGCCCAACGCCCCGTTATAGGTTTTAACGCCCGTAGCCCAAGCCGTGGCGGAAGCCGCAGAGTCTGTAACATAGTTGGGTTTGTGCGTTTTCTTATCTAACGAGTAGTGGGTATATTGCCCGGTAAATGGCAGGGCATCGATCCCTTTAAAGAATCCACCGGCACCTTCGGCATAATTACGGGCAAGGGTAATTTCTGAATCACCCATACCATCACCGATAAATAGGATCACATTCTTGGCTTTATGGTTGTTCAGCGCCGCCTTAAGCGCCTGCGTTTGATCTTGAGTGAGGCGGCGGGCACCGCCAAATTCGGTAATATTGCCTTGTGCTGCACGCGGTTGCTCTATGATGTGATTGGCATCACCGGTAGCCCATGAGGGCGCAATAACGCCTGACATCAATACAGCGATCACCGCAGCAAGCCGTTTTTTTTCATAATGACGCGACATAGGATTTTCCTTGCAATCAGAGGAATAGGATGAAAAATCATCATATTGAGTTGCCTGAATAATAGAATAGATGTGTCATATGACAATTATTTGAACTTATGACGACATTCTTATGACAACGATTCTTTTCCATCCCATTTACTGTCGCATCCTGTCAATAACGCATCATGACCGATTTTAGCTCCGTGTAATGTTCAATGAAGGCACTGCCAAATTCACGCCCGATCCCTGAAGATTTACTGCCACCAAAGGGAACGGCCGGATCGAGGAAGGTATGCATGTTGATCCAAACTATGCCGGCTTCAATGCGGGGAGTCATGCGCATTGCTTTGCTCAGATTATTTGTCCATAAACTGGCAGACAAACCAAATGGCGTCGCATTCATCAGGCTAATTAACGTTTCCTCGTCATCGTAACTGAGGAAAGTCCCGATTGGCCCGAAAGTCTCCTCTTTCATTAATGTGTCTTCAACACTCTTGGCTTTGATGATCGTTGGGGCGACAAAAAAACCCGGCCCTTCCAGGGCATGGCCGCCATAGACAATTTCACTACCTTCCTGACGCGCTTTTTCAAACAGAGACAGAATCTTTTGGTAATGTGCTTTGTTAGCCAATGGCCCCATTTCCGTTGATTCATCAAGAGGATAACCGATTTTCATTGCAGATAAGCGTTCGGAAAGTAACGTCAAAACTGCATCCATGTGAACGGATGGAATATAAAAACGTTCCGCCGCCGCACAAATTTGCCCTTGATACAGATATCCCGCTTCCAATATGCCATCAACCATCTGTTCAACGGTCATATCAGACAGAAAAGCGGCTGCGTTTTTGCCGCCAAGCTCCAGCGTTGTACGCTTTAGCCCCTGTTCCAACGCCAGTTTCCCCACGCTAATGCCTGTCGGAACGGAGCCAGTAAACGTGACTTTGGCACATTGGGGATGATTAATCAGCGAAGAACCCGTGCGGGCACCTGAACCATTGACGATATTGATCACCCCATCCGGGATACCCGCTTCTTTTGCCAGTTCAGCGACCCGAAGCAGGGTTAAGGGAGTATATTCACTGGGTTTAAGCACGATCGTACAACCACAGGCCAGTGCGGCTCCCAATTTCCAGATCGCAATCATGATGGAAAAGTTCCACGGAATAATACCAACGACGACGCCAATAGGATCACGGTAAGTAAACGCAGAATATTTTTCCCCTTTAAGCGACGGCAATGAAACATTCAATGTCTCACCCGTGATTTTGGTCGACCATCCGGCAAAATAGCGTAAATAATCGGCGGATGCGCCCACGTCCAGCATACGGGATAATTGAATGGGTTTACCGGAGCATAAACTTTCCAGTTGTGCCAACTCCTCACCATTTTTTTGCAATAGATCAGCCAGCCGGTTCAGGCAATTTCCCCGTTCTGCCGGAGAAGTCTGTGCCCATACGCCATGAAAAGCGGCTGATGCCGCCTGCATTGCCTGATTAATTTCGGACTCTCCGCCTTGATTAACCGTTGCCAGCGCTTCACCCGAAGCGGGATTAATGACCGAAAAAGTTTCATTTTCCTGACCAGGCACCGCGACGCCATTAATATAATGGCCGTGGGAACGCTGCAAAAAAGTGGTAACGGATGCCAACAAATTAATTTCATTCATCCTCTTTTCCTCTGCTTAATCAGACAATTGTCCATTAACACAAGCCATATAATGTTTGACGAAACGCTCACTGGTGATTTCCCACAAGACTTCGGTTCCCTTTGCCGCAAACCACGAGTCACCTTGCTGATATTCAACCATCACCCCGGTTTTGACATCGGTCAGTTTTACGGCCCCCTCATGCACCGTTGCCATTTCATCAAAGGGATAGATCATTTTAAATTTGCCTTGGGTGCAGGCAAAAATACCGCATGTCAGATTATCCGCTGGCTCGCCGTGAATCATCACTCCACTTGCCTGCGGATCACCTTCCACCACAATAGAACCAAGGTTGGTAACACTGCCAAACGGCATTAATTCAGGAAGTGCTTTATCTAACAGTAATGGCTTTATCATGACTTTTTCCTTTAATAGTGACTGTTCAAAAAAATTAACGACGCCCTTTCCAATAACCCGAAGTTTGGTGCCAAATCTTACCGGCCGAGAGCAGGACATTTCTCAGTCTGTCTTTCCCGATGATGTTGGCGTGTGGAATCGAACTAAGTAGCGAATAGCGCTCTGAGCCTTCGCTCATGCCCTCAGCCAGAATTTTGCAAATAATGTGGCTCGGCGTTACGCCAAAACCCGAATAGCCTTGCACATAGAACACATTTTTATGATTAGGCAGAGAGCCTATTTGCGGGAACAGATTCGCGCTGCAACATAATGGTCCCCCCCATGCCAGCTCTATCTTCACCTCTTTTAAATAAGGGAAGGTTTTGAGCATGAGATTGCGGTTCCATGCTTTTAAATCAGAAGGGATATACTCAATAAAATGTGTCGCGCCGCCATATAGCAGGCGATTTTCTTTGGTCACACGGTAGTAATCGATGACAGGGCTAATATCACCATATGCCCCACGAATTGGGCTAATCCTTTCAATCAAATCGTCCGACAGTGCTTCTGTCATTAATTGAAAAGCATAGGTATTGATGGTCCTTCTATAAATCGTCGGTTCAAGCCCATCCAAAAAGCCATTGCACGCCCACAACATTTTGCTGGCACGCACCGACCCCGTTGCTGTGCGTACTGTAACCCTGGGGCCATACTCTACGTCCACAACCTGACTGTTTTCAAAAATTTTGACGCCATATTCAGTGGCAGCCTTGGCTTCCCCCAACAGCAAATTGAGTGAGTGAACGTGTCCGCCGCCCATATGTTTTAATGCGCTGGTATAGCGATCTGAGCCAATGACTTTTTTAACCTCTGCGCCGGTATAAAGCTCAATTTCTTCATCAGGAGAAGCCGCGCGAAATTCCGCTAACCAACTACGCAGGGTTTTATCATGCCGTGAATTCATGCCAAGATAGGCATAGCCTTGGCAAAAGTCGGCCTGAATATCATATTTGGCAATGCGATCACGGATAATTCCCGCTCCCAAGCTGCTAATTTTAAATATGGTTTCCAGTCCTTTTTGACCCACATGGCGTTTGATCTTATCCAGATCATGGCCAATTCCCGTCATCACCTGACCACCATTACGGCCTGTACCGCCATATCCCAACGTCCGGCCTTCCAAGACAGCAATATTCGTGATGCCTTTTTCAGCCAACTCTAAGGCCGTATTGATACCAGAAAAACCGCCGCCAATGATAACGACATCAACATCCAGATCCTCTGTCAACATTGGAAAACGAAGATCATATTTTTTAGTCACTGCATAATATGTTAATGAGTCAAGATTATTATTCATGTTATACCCCATGAGCATTTGTTATTCAGGTGTATTAACAAAGCAATGAAAGAGTCAGGATATTAATAAGTTAATAAATTAATAAAAATCGCTATCCTTGCACTTCATCTCTGGTATCTATATGAATCATATGTTCTTGAAATGCTCAAACCATTTGTTGTTTTTATGTTAATAAAATCACAATTATTAAAATATTTATTAACAAATTGTTATCTGAGTATTTTCATTTTGTGACAACTTGAGGGGGAATTTTTTCTATTAGTGAATTATTCTGAGGGTAGATATTTACATATGTACCGAAAAAAGGAATAAATATGCTACCCAAGAAAATTATCCTTGACTGCGACCCTGGGCATGATGATGCCATTGCTCTCCTGCTTGCTCATGGAGATCCCAATATTGAATTGTTGGCGGTAACAACAGTGGTGGGTAATCAAACCCTGGATAAAGTCACCCAAAATGCCCTTTGCGTTGCACACATCGCCAATATTCATAACGTTCCCTTCGCCGCAGGCTGCCACCGCCCGCTTGTGCGGGAAATCAAGACGGCACCAGACATTCATGGTGAAACGGGTTTGGATGGCACCATTCTTCCTGAGCCTAACATAAGGCTGGATGCCCGCCATGCCGTTGATTTAATTATTGATGTGATTATGGAAAATCCGCCCCAAAGTGTCACATTGGTGCCCACTGCGGGGTTGACGAATATCGCTATGGCCGCACGCAAAGCGCCACAAATCGTTGAGCGTGTGAAGGAAGTCGTCTTGATGGGAGGCGGATATCATAAAGGAAACCGCAGCGCAGTGGCAGAATTCAATATCGTGATCGATCCGGAAGCGGCACACATTGTTTTTAACGAAAAATGGCCGCTGACGATGGTCGGTTTAGATCTCACTCATCAAGCGCAAGCAACCCCTGATATTATCGAAGCAATCTCTCAGATTAAGACACGTCCGGCTCAATTCGTTTTGGATGCGCTGAAATTTTATGGCGATAGGTATCGTGAGCATCAAGGCTTTGGCTATCCTCCTGTGCATGATCCCTGTGCGGTGGCCTATGTGATCGATCCTGATGTTATGACGACGCAAAAAGTGCCTGTGGATATCGAGCTAACGGGATCGTTAACCACAGGAATGACCGTGGCAGATTTCCGTTTTCCGCCACCTGAAGATTGCCATACGCAAGTTGCGGTTAAATTGGATCATGCCAGATTCTGGCAATTAGTGATTAATGCGCTGAAAAATATTGGTGAAACAACTTACTGATTTTATCAACTTATTTTTTGGCGCTTGAGGCGGAAAGGCAGCCTCAAGGATCGAGGAAATTTCGCTCAAACTAACCAGTTCCCCATCAACACAGCACGACATAAGATCAAAAATAATGTGACATATTGTAATACCTTGTCAGGTAAATCAGCCTGATGTTAAAGCCAAATGACAAAGAAGATGATTTTCTAGTCGCAGCTTTATTGGCTGCAACTTTGTCATTGAAAGAAAAAAGGTGAAGATATAGAGATTAGTTTAATGGGGAGGGTGTATTGTCTCAAAATCAAACAATTCATTGAGTTCAATCTGCAATCCATTTGCTATCACATTGATAATTTCCAAGGTAGGGTTTCTGACTCCACGCTCAATACCACTGACATAAGTGCGATCTAATCCACACTTATCGGCAAAAGCCTCTTGTGACATCCCAGCTTCTCTCCTGAGATACCGAATTCTTTGACCAAAAAGGGATTTGATGTTGTTCGATTTTTTCATCCGATAAGTATCGATTCATGTTACTTATCCGACCACGGACTATAAGTCACGTTTTAGCTGGAGTTATGCTAAAATGTGTGACTTATAGTCTACGGAAAAGTAATTTATGTTTATTGAAAATAAAATGGTTAGACAATCGGAGAAGTTAAGGATGGAAAAAAAAGACTGGCATTCTGCTGACATCATTGCTGAGTTGAAAAAGCGTGGGACAACACTGTCAGAAGTATCGCGGACAGCAGGGCTGGCATCATCAACGCTTGCCAATGCACTGCAACGACACTGGCCAAAAGGCGAGCGTCTTATTGCAGCAGCGCTGGGACGCTCGCCAGAAGAAATATGGCCTTCACGTTATGAAAAAAAATAATGATAAACCCAGCAACTCTGCTGGGTTTATTTATCAGCAATCAATTGGCTAACTTTAAGCCAATAATGCCTGCCACAATCAAACCGAGGCTCAATATTCGGGCAAAATTCGCAGATTCCCCCAGTACCATAATGCCGAAAATCGCTGTACCTACCGCACCAATCCCTGTCCACACGGCATAAGCCGTTCCTGCCGGCAGATTTTTCATGGCATAGGCGAGTAACCCCATGCTGACAACCATCGCGCTGATCGTCATTAAACTCGGTATCAAACGTGAAAAACCGTGGGTATATTTCAAGCCTACTGCCCACACGACTTCCAACAAACCTGCAATAAGAAGGATCAACCAAGACATGTCTTTCCCTTTATATGATGATAAGTGGGGCCGTCCCCAATAAGATGGCGTTTATCCGGGTCGTCCAGGATAACGATAAGAGATGAAATGGGATTATAGCTATCCGTTCTGATAGCCGCAATAAATGCTAGTGATCGGTAATTAGCAACAAAAAAACCGCATCCCCTAGACGAAGGGGTTGCGATTTTTTTAGAATAACAAACGCGATTATTTCACGCGAGAAACGTATTCGTTAGAACGAGTATCAACTTTGATAACTTCGCCGATCTGTACAAACAGAGGGACTTTAACCACAGCGCCGGTGCTCAACGTTGCAGGTTTACCGCCAGTACCCGCAGTGTCACCTTTCAGACCTGGATCGGTATCCACGATTTCCAGTTCAACAAAGTTTGGTGGTGTGACAGCAATAGGACGGCCGTCCCACAGCGTCAGAATACATTCTGCCTGATCGATCAGCCATTTTGCATTGTCACCAACGGCTTTCGCATCCGCAGCTAACTGCTCGAAAGTTTCGTTGTTCATGAAATGCCAGAATTCACCGTCGTTGTACAAATAAGTCAGGTTGACATCCATGACATCTGCGCTTTCAACGGAATCGGTTGATTTAAAAGTTTTTTCCAGCAGTTTACCAGAAATCAGTTTACGGAGACGAACGCGGGCAAATGCCTGTCCTTTACCTGGTTTAACAAATTCACTGTCAAGAATAGCGCACGGCTCGCCATCTAACATGATTTTAAGACCTGAACGGAATTCATTGGTACTATAAGTAGCCATGGAGATCCTCTAATTTTTAACAAAATGGCTTAGCCAAAAAAATGGCACACATTATAACCCATATTCACCCTGTCAGAGAAGTCTGGCTAAAACAACTTGCGGATGTTATTACTGATCCCAATGAGTTGTTGCAACTATTGTCGTTAAATACGCATGCGATGCTGAAAGAAGGCAATGAAGCAAAGCGTCTGTTTCCCCTGCGTGTGCCAAGAGCGTTTGTAACACGAATGAAAAAAGGCGATCCCCGTGATCCTCTTCTATTACAAGTTCTGACTTCACGGGAAGAGTTTGTGACGTCCCCTGATTTTTCCACTGATCCGCTGGATGAACAGCGCAGTGTCGTTCCGGGTTTGCTGCACAAATATCGCAATCGGGCGCTGCTATTGGTCAAAGGGGGCTGTGCGGTTAATTGTCGTTATTGTTTCCGTCGCCATTTCCCTTATGAGGACAATAAAGGCAACAAAAAAAACTGGCAGCTTGCTCTGGATTATATTGAACAACACCCTGAACTTGACGAAATTATCTTCTCTGGTGGCGATCCGTTAATGGCGAAGGATCATGAACTGGACTGGTTAATCAGTCAAATTGAATCCATTCCACACATTAAGCGTTTGCGGATACATACCCGTTTGCCGGTTGTGATCCCGGATAGAATCACGCTTTCGCTGTGCAATCGTTTAGCACAAACCCGTTTACAGGTGATCATGGTGACCCATATCAACCATGCCAATGAAATTGATGATGCGTTTCGCGAAAGCATGATGCGGCTAAAACAAGCCAGAGTGACGCTTCTGAATCAAAGTGTAATGTTACGTGATGTCAATGATAATGCCGATGCGCTGGCAGACTTAAGCAATGCGTTATTTGATGCGGGGATCTTGCCTTATTACATTCACGTTCTGGATAAAGTTCAAGGTGCCGCCCATTTTCTTGTGGAAGATGAAAAAGCGAAAGCGATCATGCGAGAGTTATTGACTAAAGTCTCCGGTTATCTGGTTCCAAGCCTGACAAGGGAAATTGGAGGAGAACCCAGCAAAACCCCTCTGGATTTAGGGCTAGCCCAAAACTAATGCTATGCCAATCACTGATTAAGCCGACGCTATATCATCGTTGAAGCTCTTCTGAATGGGCAGCGCACAGAAGCTGAATCATACGTAACTGACGTTTCGAAATATTCTTTCTGGGCGTTGCCCAAACCACTTTCTCACTAGCCCTATCGATTTTAGATCGTTAATGCTTAGGGACACTTATAAACCTGACCCACCATTTTGCTGTCGAGGGGAACAAAACTCGCCAATAATCCTGCGGACGGGCTGTTGATGCCATAGATAACATTGCCGCCCATTTCAGCCGCTTTATTGCGTAAGTCATTGGCGGCACTACGCATAGAGCTGCTCTCATTGCTAACACCATTGAGCCAGTTGGATTGTGTCCCAACCACTTCCCCTAACCGCTGGCATTCACTGCTTGGTTGCGTATCGACAAAACGCACATTGGCACCAGCAGAAGTTAATTGATGAGTTGTCGTACACCCTGCCAACAATAATACTGACGCACCAAACAAAATTTTAATCCGCATAACTTCCCTCATTAATTAACGTAAAAAGGCGAGCAGAAAAAACGGCTCGCCTTTAAAGTCTTATCCTAAGTGGATGGAAGAGTCCATCAGCAGGATGAACAGCATTACATCATGCCGCCCATACCACCCATGCCGCCCATACCACCGGCTGCGCCTAAGTCAGCTTTGTCATCTTTAGGCAGGTCAGTCACCATCGCTTCAGTGGTGATCATCAGGCCAGCGATAGAAGCTGCGAATTGCAGTGCAGAACGGGTGACTTTAGTTGGGTCCAGGATACCCATGTCGATCATATCGCCGTACTGTTCAGTTGCCGCGTTATAACCGTAGTTGTCTTTACCCGCTTTCACGTTGTTGACAACCACAGATGGCTCTTCACCGGCGTTGTCTACGATCTGACGCATTGGCGCTTCCATTGCACGCAGTGCAACGCGGATACCGACGTTCTGATCTTCGTTATCACCCGTCAGGCTAGAAATAGCGCTGGCAACACGAACCAGAGCAACACCACCACCCGCAACAACACCTTCTTCTACCGCCGCACGCGTTGCGTGCAGTGCATCATCAACGCGTGCGCGTTTTTCTTTCATTTCAACTTCAGTTGCGGCACCCACTTTGATGACAGCAACACCGCCTGCCAGTTTAGCAACACGCTCTTGCAGTTTTTCACGGTCATAGTCAGAAGTTGATTCTTCGATTTGCTGACGGATTTGAGTCACACGTGCAGCAATTTCACCCTCTTCACCAACGCCATCGATGATCGTTGTGGTGTCTTTGTTGATAACGATACGTTTTGCTTGACCCAGATCTTCCAGCGTCGCTTTTTCCAGCTCCAGACCAATCTCTTCAGAGATAACCGTACCGTTGGTCAGAGTCGCGATATCTTGCAGCATCGCTTTACGGCGATCACCGAAGCCCGGTGCTTTAACCGCAGCCACTTTCACGATACCACGCATGTTGTTAACAACCAGCGTTGCCAGCGCTTCGCCTTCAACATCTTCTGCAATAATAACCAAAGGCTTGCTTGCTTTAGCTACACCTTCCAGAACTGGCAACAGTTCACGGATGTTAGAAATTTTCTTGTCAACCAACAGGATGTATGGATTTTCCAGTTCAACAGAACCGGCTTCTGGTTTGTTGATGAAATAAGGAGACAGGTAACCACGGTCGAACTGCATACCTTCAACAACATCCAGCTCGTCTTCCAGGCCAGTCCCTTCTTCAACGGTGATGACGCCTTCTTTGCCGACTTTGTCCATCGCTTGTGCGATCAGTTTACCAACTGTTTCGTCGGAGTTTGCAGAGATAGTACCAACCTGCGCAATAGCAGTGGAATCAGAGCAAGGTACGGACAGTTTTTTCAGCTCGTCAACTGCGGCAACCACAGCTTTATCGATACCGCGTTTCAGATCCATTGGGTTCATGCCGGCAGCAACAGCTTTCAGACCTTCGGTGACGATAGCGTGAGCCAGCACAGTTGCTGTTGTAGTACCATCGCCCGCAGCATCGTTGGCTTTAGAGGCGACTTCTTTAACCATCTGAGCACCCATGTTTTCGAATTTGTCTTCCAATTCGATTTCACGTGCTACAGATACGCCGTCTTTAGTGATGACAGGCGCACCGAAAGATTTATCCAAAACAACGTTACGGCCTTTAGGACCCAGGGTCACTTTAACTGCATCAGCCAATACATTCACACCGCGTAGCATTTTGCTGCGAGCATCATTACCAAATTTTACGTCTTTAGCTGCCATTGTGTCTTTCCTTTAAATTCGTTCAATTATTAAGAAGATCTCAGCGTAATAAGATTCTCAATTACGCTTCAACAATTGCCAGAATGTCGCTTTCAGACATGATCAACACTTCTTTGTTATCGATCTTTTCTGTTTTCACGCCGTAACCTTCATTAAAAATGACGGTATCACCCACTTTTACGTCCAGCGCCTTCACTTCCCCACTTTCGAGGATGCGACCATTGCCGACTGCCAAAATTTTCCCACGGGTAGATTTGCCCGCAGCTGAGCCTGTCAGAACAATTCCGCCGGCGGATTTTGATTCAACTTCGGTACGCTCGACGATAACGCGGTCATGTAATGGACGAATGTTCATTGATAGATCTCCTATAAATAAAGTCCATATCAGGTAAGAGGATTGATACCAGAACCCAACAGAACCAGTACCATGAAGCTACAAATTGGGGCTTGGGATCATGACTTCAAGGGTGGGCAACAAAAAATATTTTACTTTTTTCTTACCCACGGAAATTTCAGCCAACGCAGCATCCATCATTTCTTAGGGTGCTGACGGTCAGGCTCACCATGATTTTTTTGTTCCGCGGATTTTTGGTCATCTAATGTATAAGCGGGATCATCTTGCCTGCGCTCATATTCCCCCTCAAACGTCTGCCCATTCTGACCATGACCGCCGCCATGATGACCGGAACCATAAAACGTATTCGGGCGGTAAAGCTTAATATGAGGCAATAGCTTCGCGGTCAGGCGTTTTTGTACGGGGGGTAATAACAGCAGTAATCCGAGAAAATCGGTGAAGAAACCGGGCAGTATCAGCAAAAATCCAGCGATGACCAGAGAAACACTTTTGACCGCCTCTGCCGCAGGGCTCTCACCGGCTACAAGTTTTTGCTGCATAGCCATAACATTCTTGATGCCTTGATTACGCACCAGAGAGACACCAAGACAAGAGGTAAGAATAACCAACAGCAGAGTCAACAAAACCCCAACTTCCGAGGCAATTCGAACAAACAGGACAGACTCGATGTAAACCAGCAGGCAGATAAGGATAAGCGGGAGCCAACGCACGTGGTTCTCCTTTCATTCATTATTATTGAGAGTTCACCCTATGTGTAACACATAATAGGGTGTCAGATAACCCATGTGGGGATAACCGGGGTCGTTTTCAATACTTCGGATACTTAACTTTTTCCTGCCGTAATCGTGACCTTAGTCACACATATGTTATTTCATCAATAAAATAGCACTATAAAGTGATCCAGGTTCAAGGCATTTTTCACAAATCCACCTATGATCGCGCCAGCAATTTCATGATAAGTGTCTAATATCAGGGAAATTGTTGTCGGCAACATTATTTCTCAACAAAAACACGAATAAACAGTAAAAAACACGTATCTAATTTAAGAAGGTTCTCATGTCAAACAACATTCGTATCGAAGAAGACCTGTTAGGTAAACGAGAAGTTCCTGCTGAAGCCTACTACGGTATTCACACTCTGCGTGCGATTGAAAACTTTTATATCAGTGACCGTACTATCAATGATGTGCCCGAATTCATCCGCGGCATGGTGATGGTGAAGAAAGCCGCGGCACTGGCCAACAAAGAACTCCATACTATTTCTGGCAAAGTAGCGGATATTATTGTCAAAGCCTGTGATGAAGTCCTCAATAAAGGCAAATGTATGGATCAATTTCCGGTTGATGTCTTTCAGGGAGGCGCAGGTACCTCACTGAACATGAATACCAATGAGGTACTGGCAAATATCGGCCTGGAATTGATGGGACATCAAAAAGGTGAATATGAGTACCTGAACCCGAATGATCACCTGAACAAAAGCCAGTCCACCAATGATGCTTACCCTACCGGCTTCCGTATTGCTGTTTATAACTCCCTGATGCACTTAATTGATTCCATTGAGTTGCTGAAAGAGGGCTTCGACAGAAAAGGCGTTGAATTTGATGATATCCTAAAAATGGGCCGTACCCAGTTGCAAGATGCGGTTCCCATGACTCTGGGCCAAGAATTCCGTGCGTTTTCCGTGCTGTTGAAAGAAGAGATCAAAAACATCACCCGCACCGCAGAACTGCTGCTGGAAGTGAACCTTGGCGCTACCGCTATCGGTACTGGCTTGAATACGGCACCGGGTTACCAAAAGCTGGTGGTTGAAAAATTGGCCGAAGTGACCGGTTTGCCTTGCCAACCCGCAGAAGATTTGATAGAAGCCACTTCTGACTGCGGAGCTTACGTTATGGTTCACAGTGCGTTGAAGCGTCTGGCGGTCAAGATGTCCAAGATTTGTAATGACTTGCGTCTGCTCTCTTCCGGCCCTCGCGCTGGTTTGAATGAAATCAATCTGCCAGAATTACAAGCGGGTTCTTCCATTATGCCAGCGAAGGTTAACCCCGTTGTGCCAGAAGTTGTTAACCAAGTTTGCTTCAAAGTCATTGGTAACGATACCTGTATCACGATGGCAGCAGAAGCGGGTCAGTTGCAGCTTAACGTGATGGAACCGGCGATTGGACAGGCGATGTTTGAATCGATGTCTATTCTGAACAATGCCTGTCGTAATCTGGTTGAAAAATGTATCAACGGCATTACGGCCAACCGGGAAGTCTGTGAAAGTTTCGTTTTCAACTCTATCGGGATCGTCACTTACCTGAACCCATTTATTGGCCATCACAATGGCGATATCGTGGGCAAGATCTGTGCTGAAACCGGCAAAAGTGTCCGTGAAGTCGTGCTTGAGCGCGGTTTACTGACCGAAACTGAATTAGATGATATTTTCTCCGTTGAGAACCTAAAACATCCGACTTATAAAGCAAAACGTTTTGATGACTGATTAATGATTATAATAACGAGTTCGTCTTAATTATTAAGGCACGCTATTCCAATTGGAAGCGTGCCTTTTTAATTTGCAGCAAACACAAAGTATTAACCATAGATTTTCATAAAACTAAATAAATGAAGGAGTATTTAACATGTTAGCCGTAGAATTGATTATTGTTCTGCTGGCCATTTTCCTAGGGGCCCGATTAGGGGGAATAGGTATTGGTTTTGCTGGTGGGATTGGGGTTTTCGCCCTCGCCGCCATCGGTGTTAAACCGGGTAGTATTCCATTTGACGTTATCTCAATTATCATGGCGGTCATTGCGGCGATATCCGCCATGCAAGTGGCTGGCGGACTCGATTATCTCGTTCAGCAAACTGAAAAATTACTGCGCAGAAATCCCAAGTACATCACCATCCTTGCACCTATCGTCACCTATTTCCTGACGCTATTTGCAGGGACGGGAAACATCTCACTGGCAACCTTGCCGGTTATTGCCGAAGTCGCCAAAGAGCAAGGCATAAAACCGTGCCGTCCGCTCTCCACTGCCGTTGTCGCGGCTCAGATCGGGATCACCGCCTCGCCTATTTCCGCGGCCGTGGTTTATATGGCATCCATTATGGAAGGAGAGGGCATCAGCTATATCCACCTGTTGATGGTACTCCTGCCGGCAACATTCTGTGCCATCATCCTCATGTCATTCATTGTTTCATGGCTTTTTGATTCTAAACTGTCGAATGACCCGGTTTATCAAAAACGCCTTGAAGATGGCTTGATAGAAATGCGCGGTGCCAGTCAGATTCAAATCAAACCCAAAGCAAAACGCGCTGTCCTGTTGTTCCTGCTGGGAGTTATTGGGGTTGTCATTTATGCGATTATCAATAGCCCAAGTGTCGGCCTGATTGAAAAACCGCTGATGAACACCACCAATGCGATTTTGATCATCATGCTCAGTGTCGCCACGCTCACCACCCTGATTTGCTCCGTCGATACCGATGCCATCCTGAACTCCAGCACGTTTAAAGCAGGGATGAGCGCATGTATCTGTATTTTGGGCGTGGCATGGCTGGGAGATACGTTTGTTCAGGCCAATCTCGATTGGATCAAAGAAACGGCGGGAAGTTTGATTCATGCCCAACCGTGGCTGCTGGCGGTTATTTTCTTCTTCTGTTCAGCGTTGCTCTACTCACAAGCCGCAACCGCCAAGGCACTGATGCCAATGGCGCTGGCACTGCATGTCACCCCATTAACGGCGATCGCGTCGTTCTCTGCGGTGTCTGGTCTGTTTATCCTGCCAACGTATCCGACACTGGTTGCCGCCGTACAGATGGATGATACCGGAACCACCCGCATCGGGCGTTTTGTTTTCAATCACCCCTTCTTTGTTCCGGGCACCATCGCCGTTGCATTGGCTGTCACCTTTGGTTTCTTATTTGGTGGCATTATCTTGTAACTTTACCAAATGGTTTGACATCATTATTCAGGGGCACTCACGCAGCCCCTGAAATCTCTTCTTTATCCCTCTTTTTCTGTCAAAAAAACCATGTTGTCTTAATATTAGACAAGTGACTTTCTGCCATGAGACTCATCGGTTATAGTGCAGGCTCTGATAAATTTCACAAATCAAACCCACGATACGGGCAGGTTAAAGATTATCTTATGATGAAACGTATTCTCATGTTGTTTCTACTGTTTAGCGGTATCGCGCTGTCTGCCAGCAAAGCCAGCGCACTGTTTGAGCAACCAGGGAAAAGTCTCTACCTTCCTGCTGATCAGGCATTTATGTTTGATTTTCAGCAACAAGGAAATCAACTCACATTGAACTGGGATATCAAACCCGGTTATTACCTCTATCGAAAACAGTTCAGTATCGTTCCCAATCAAGAAGCCTCATTGGGTGAAATTACCTATGCCAAAGGCGCAGATCATGAAGATGAGTTTTTTGGTAAGACCGAAGTCTATTTTCAATCGGCGCGGATTAATGCCTCTATCTTATCTGCGACCAATGATGGCGCTCTCCAAGTCACCTATCAAGGATGCGCAGAAGCGGGTTATTGTTATCCCCCTGAAACCTTAAACGTGCCCCTGCAAGCCGTGGTTGCTACCACTCAACCCCGTGATGAAACCGCACCATCAGCCGATTTAGTCAAGCAACAGGGAGATACGTCCCCCAACGCCCATGACGTTCCCTTTTCGCCACTCTGGGCGCTGTTGATTGGCATGGGTATCGCTTTCACCCCCTGCATCCTGCCGATGTACCCATTGATCTCCAGCATTATTTTGGGTCAAAAACGCCCTGAAAGCCTGAAACGAATTTTTTGGCTCGCGATGAGTTACGTTCAGGGAATGGCGCTCACTTACACGCTGCTGGGTTTAGTCGTTGCGGCGGCCGGCTTACAATTTCAGGCTGCCCTGCAAAATCCTTACATTCTCGTCGGGCTGTCAGTCCTGTTTATTTTGCTCGCCTTATCCATGTTCGGGCTTTATAACTTACAGCTTCCCTCTTCCGTCCAAACCCGTCTGGTGGATTGGAGCAACCAACAACAAAGCGGCTCTTACATCGGCGTATTTATTATGGGAGCCTTGGCGGGATTAATCGCCTCTCCCTGCACGACGGCACCGCTCAGTGCTATCTTGCTGTATATCGCCCAAAGCGGTAATACTTTAATCGGTGGCCTGACGCTCTATCTCTACGCACTGGGCATGGGCCTGCCGCTTATCGCCGTCACACTATTTGGGCACAAGCTCCTGCCACGCAGTGGCCCGTGGATGCAGTACGTCAAGGAAGCCTTCGGGTTCATTATCTTGGCTTTGCCGGTCTTCCTGCTGGAACGGGTGCTTGGCGACACATGGGGCATAAGATTGTGGAGCCTATTAGCCGTATCTTTCCTGATTTGGGCATTCGCATTAACGTTAAACAGCAAAAACGGCTGGGTGCGGACTTTACAAGTCATTTTGCTGGTTTTGGCTTTCATCGCTTCACGTCCTTTACAAGATGGGATCTGGGGAAATCCGGCGGCAGAACAGCAAAAAACCACGTTGCACTTTCAACAAGTCACTGACTGGCAGGAGTTAAGTCAAATTTTAGCTGAAAACCGCCATCAACCGATTATGTTGGATCTGTATGCTGACTGGTGTGTCGCCTGCAAAGAGTTTGAAAAATATACTTTCCGTGATCCACAAGTACAGGCACAATTGAGCCAATTCCTCTTGTTACAGGCAGATGTCACGGATAACACCCCAAAACAAAAAGAATTGTTACAACAACTGAACGTGATGGGGCTTCCCACTCTCTTGTTTTTCGAGAAGGGCAAAGAGCTCACTGATTCGCGAGTCAATGGATTCATGGACGCTCAGCGTTTTAACCGGCATGTACAACATCTACAACAAAAATAATTGGGAAGGAGAGCCACCGTGCAACGAGAATATGTGATTAACCATGTTCTGAACTTATTGGAACAACACGGCCTGTCAGCAACCCTGGAGACACTTTTAACTTCTCTCGATATTGATACCCGCCATATCAAACACTTTTGGCCTGACCGCGAAGCCCTGCTCTACGATTGCCTGCGCTACCACAGTCAGCAAATTGAAATCTGGCAGCGTCAAATCCTGTTAGATGACACCTTAAGCCCTGAGCAAAAATTAATGGCACGCTATGACGCTCTTAAGGAAAAAGTTCAAGAACAGCGTTATCCGGGCTGTCTATTTATTGCTGCTTGCAACGCTTTTCCTGATGTTGACCACCCCATCCACCAATTAGCAGAATTGCAAAAACAGCACTCTTTCCATTACACAGAAGAATTATTGCAACAACTTGATATTGACGACAGTCAGCAAGTCGCCAAACAGATGGAACTTATCCTTGAGGGGTGCCTCAGTAAGCTTTTAGTAAAAAGAGAGCTTGAAGATGTGATTACCGCAAAATTGCTGGCTCAAGATATTCTAACCATCGCAAAATGCCGAAAAAATGGGGCATTAAGTTAATAAAAAGCAGCTCAAGCTGAATAATCACACTAAACCGGTATAAAAACACAGCAAATAATCAATTGTCAGGGTTTTTTCGCAGAAAGTGTTTGACGGATTGAGCTGAATACGGTTTAATGCGCCCCGTTAGCCCGGATAGCTCAGTCGGTAGAGCAGGGGATTGAAAATCCCCGTGTCGGTGGTTCGATTCCGCCTCCGGGCACCAAGTTTAAAAATTTGCTTGTTGGAGATGTTCAATAAATTAACAGGCAAATTAAAGTAATACAGGGTGCCTGCATAAGCAAGCACCCGTTTTTCTTTGAATGATCATTGATTCTGACGCGACGCCAAGTAAGGTGCCGACTTAATTGGACACGGAATCAAGTATTAGATCATTTTTTGCCAGTCACACCATTAAATGGATTTTGGCTCTGCGGCAACAATCTCCTTTCTATTCCAAAATTAAAAATCGCCCACAGGTAAGCCACCTTGTTATTCCAGCTATGACCGGACCGTTTCTTCTCCTCCAGAAGATAACACCGCCAGCTCAGAACATCCCTGTGAGTTACCTCCTCCGGCAGTACCGTTTGCCCGATAAATCTGACAAATTCCCACTTCACCTTGCGATAGCTCCGCTTAGTTTCCGGCCGCAACATATGTGAAAGAAAGTACTCATCCAATAGTTTATCCCAATCGATTTTTTCTGCTTTCTGTAGCACGTGATTGTTTCCTAACGATACTAAAACATCATGACAATGGATTGTTAAAAAAGGTTTTATTGAAAATAAATATATAAACAATTATTGAAACTATTTAATTTGCAATAATGTCTTTAAGTTAGCTTGGATGGCAATCGTTTCTTTCTCCGGTACAAGCCGTTTGATTAGTTTGGAACCGTGATGGTCATTTTTTGCAACATGCTGATGAGAGGATTCATGACGGGATTGAAATTCACCACAAAAAAACAGTGATTAAACCTAAAAGTGACCATATGTTATTATTTTGTTTAAATTATTTTAATCTGGTTATTTTACCCATTGTATTTTCTCAGAATTTATATATATTACCGTGCGATTTATACAACAAAGAGATACTTATAATGAAAAAAGCTCTATTGACCTCAGCGATTGTAGCTGGGTTATCTATTTCTTCATTTACAGCAAATGCAAATGACAAACACACCATCTCACTAGGCTACGCCCAAAGCGATTTGCGGATGAAAACTACGGTAAGAGATGATCTGAACCTGAAAGATCTGAAAGATCCAAGAGGTCTCAACCTGAAATACCGTTATGAAATTAATGATAATTGGGGTGTTATCGGCTCAGTCACGCAAACTAAGCTAAGAATCATCTATCATGATAATTTAGCAAATAATATCGGTAACGAGGATATTACTTACAGATCATTGGTAGCAGGCCCGACATATCGCTTCAATGAATATGTCAGTACCTATGCCTTGATTGGTGCCGCTAATATTCAAGATCATCAGACTGTACAACTCAATACCAGTAAAAAGAAAAACGCTGTTGCCTACGGTGCAGGATTGCAATTTAACCCGATATCAAGTGTAGCTGTTGATGTTTCCTACGAATATTCTGATTTTAATCAGGCTAAAGCAGGAACATGGACAGTCGGCGTTGGCTATCATTTCTAATTTGATCCATTAAAGCGCTATCCCAGAACAACACCCTGAATATCAGATTAATGCGCAGATATTTAGGGGTTGTTCTATCCAATATTCTAAGCATTAAGATATCATCCCTCACAACGATAGTACCTCTATTTACTACCTCCGTGTAATTACCATTCATACCTTACTACTTCCACTCTTTCATCAATGGGAAAATCCCCATTATGTGATTTTCTTTGAAGAAATTCAGGCAGTTGGTTTATTTATTACATGAGATCTGCTTTATTATTTATTTTTGAAGGTAAATTTCAATTTATTACTCCCATTTGAAAATAACATCTGGCATAAATATTTTTTATATAGTCTTATGAGGGAAAGATGAATTTTAAAAACTATTCTAAAACTACAGGTCATATTCAGGTTGCCTTAGCTATGTGCTTAGTAGGTAGCTCAATTCCTGTTGGTAAAGTTATCAGTTCCGAGATACCTGTATTTTTGGCATCATTCTTGCGTTTTTCTATTGCTGCATTATTAATTATTCCTCTGCATTACAGAATCATTGGCCCGTTAAAATTACCGACACTTAGAGTATCAATGCTACTTTGTGTTCAGGCACTTCTGGGCGTTTTTCTGTTTTCAATATTTTTATTATTAGGATTGCAATACACTGCGGCAGTTAATGCCGGAGTGATCTTGGGAATGCTGCCAGCAGTAAATGCACTGTTATCCATTTTAATATTACGTGAGAAACTGAATTGGCGTTATTCAATAGGTATTTTTCTGTCAGTATTGGGAGCCGTGTTACTTGAAGTACGTTCAGTGAGTTGTGGTGGGTTTAGTATCGGTTGGATAGGGATGTTATTGATTATTGCTGCCGTGTTTTGTGAATCAGCATTTTCTGTTGTTGGTAAGATCTCTGGTTTGAGCCTATCAGCATTTACAATTTCTTGCTGGGTGACTTTGATTGGTTTTATTTCTTTTATGCCGTTTGCTGTTTATGAATTTATTTCATTTAACTATCGTTCTATTTCGGGTATGACCTGGTTGCTTCTAATCTATTACGGAAGTGTTGTCACAGTCTTAGGATTTATCTTATTTTATGCTGGATTGTCAAAAATTTCATCTATGGCTGCTGGCGTGTATATGGCATTTGCACCGCTTTCAGCAATGGTCATTGCTGTTTCTTTATTAGAGGAGGCGTTTCACATGACAGATGCATTCTCTGCTCTATTGATCCTACTCGCTGTGCTGGTTATTGGGACACGAACCAATAGGACCGCTCAATAGATATTTAAGATGCAATCAATGACTGATAGTTATTGTTACTTTTTGGACAAAGAAATTTTTTAATTAGTTTGAAAAGTAAATTTTATGCTCGTCGTACTTCAAGGTACATTTACTATCTCTCCGCATTGGCCTTCAACACGACTCCATCACGAGAAGTAAGTACACTGCGAGTTACAAACGTCGTGTTGCTGCCACGGAACGACAAACCTGTTGCTCGTTCACTGCCAGCAACCAACTCAGGCCATCAATTAATCCACCGCGCCAGCACAGCACATCATGCCCACCATTAAACACGCGATAATTCACGTTGTGCCCTGCCTCTTGCAATGCAGCATGCATTTGATCATTCACAAAATGGATATCCGCTTCACGGAATCCCGCTTCCTGAAAGATTTTCAATGACGAAGGCGTCACTTTTTGCTCAAGAACCTGCTGTGTCAGCCAACCAGGTTTCTGTTCAGAAGAGGGCATAAATTGCCGAACAATTTTGCTATCAGGCCACCAGAAAGATCCCGATTGCGTCAGGACACAACCAAAGCGTTGCGGCCAATGAAGCGCAGCATACAGTGCTGCCAACCCACCGTAGCTTTGTCCTGCTATCACCGTTTGTTCAGGATCATCGCTGAAAGCAGCATGCTGTGCGACAAGCGGTAACAGTTCATCCTGAATCGCTTGCCAAAAATCCGGGTTGCAGGGAAGCTCTCGCTCTCGATGAGGCATATCAATAACGTCAATCAACAGCCAAACCGCCTCTGGTATCTGCCGCTTTTCAGTTGCGACATCAATGACCGGAAAAATCGGCATTCTCTCTGCCCAAGTCAGCCCATCCAAAAGAATGATAAGAGGACGAGGATGCGTGGTTTCTTCCCCTGTGGCATAAAGCCAGACACGCCTTTGATTGTTCAGCCGATCACTGTGCCAATGCAAAAGCACAGGCGATTGTTTACCGGGTTGCACGGCATGTGACCATGCGGTCTGTTCAGGTGCATGGGGCATATGAATTGCCGATAAAGGCAGGCCAAGCCCATTACGATGGCAGCCCTGTCGATTTAAAGGATCGGGAATAGACAATGGAAAGAGTGAAATCCACCATTCACGTTGCTGTTGTTTGCGCTGTTTGATCTCATCGGAAAATTCAGGGGATAAATGTGTTTCAGTGACAGGTATAAATCGATAACTTCCTCTCCAGTCATCTTCAAGGGTCACTGACCAATACCAGATATCCGTTCCGGGTAATCGTTGCAGGCTCTGCGGCTGTGGGCGGTGGTGATCCGTGATGCCATTGATATCGATATAGACTCGGCGAAAATTTGAGTTTTGTTCATTCCCGTTGGGGGCTCGCCAAAAGAAAGTCGTTTTAACTTGATGATTCTTGGCAGTTTCTATAATGGGGGTTCCTAGAATAGCCATATTTTCCCACCATAATTCGCTGCCAACATGAGGAGCAGACAATAAATTATCTGCCGTACCTGATGGCTGAAAGACTAACTTCATCCCCTTATCTCCTTCAAAAACATCCCGCTCCCAAATGACAGATTCATTTGAGATACCACACCCGCAACGAACTCAGCAAAATAATTATCATTTGCTAATGATATTGATAATGATTTTTGTTTGCAATATCATCCAATTTATTTTATTAATCTTCATCACTGGCTAACAGAATTAGCGGAGCATGATCAAGGGTAATGCGGCAGGAGGCCCCCTCTATTCAGCTTAATTCAGTATGGCCAAAATGATACAGACTTAATTATTAATTTGATTTTTAAGGATTTATTTTAAAAGCATCTATATTGAGAGATGAAATCCATGGTATTGCCTATCCAGAATGAAATATTGAAAACCGAAAAAAGAATAATGAGAAACTATAACTACAATAAATTATTCTTAACACTAACTTCCGCCTTACTGTTATCTCCATATGCCTCAGCCAATAATAATGGGAGTGCCAATAACACCGAAGACACCGTCATTGTCACAGGAGGGATTAAGGAGCACGCTGAAAAAAACTTTGTCGAATCAGACAGTGCCGCAGGCACCAAAAGCCTCACTCCCCTGATCAAAACGCCCCAGTCAATCAGCGTCATCAATCGCACACAGATAGAAGCGCAAGGCACGATGACGATTGCTGACGCTCTGAATTATTCAAGTGGTGTTGTGACCAATTACCGAGGCTCTTCCAACCGTAACGACGAAGTGATTACCCGTGGTTTTCGTTATGCCCCTAAATTCCTTGATGGTTTGAGTTATGGTAATCAGCTCGAACCTTGGTTATTGGAGCGCGTGGAGTTGGTGCATGGGCCAGCCTCTGTGCTATACGGTCAGGTCAGCCCCGGCGGATTGATTAACATGACCAGCAAAAGGCCAACTGACCAGCCTATCCACAAGGTGCAGATGAAAGCGGGCAATCGGAGCTTAGGTGAATTGGCTTTTGATTTTGGCGGTGCTTTAGGGGATGGTACTCCCGTTCTCTATCGTTTAAATGGTGTACTCAGCACCCAAAAGCAGTTCGTTAAAGACTATAAAAAAGAGCGGATTGCCATCGCTCCGGCGCTGACATGGATCCCCAACAACAATACAACGTTTACACTATTGACCAGTTATCAGTACGACCCCAAAGCCGGATTCCGTAATTTCTACCCCAAAAAGGGCACTGTAACATCTGTTCCCAATGTAGGCTATATTCCCTACAAGATGAACCTCAGTGATCCTTCTTTTAATCAATCCAGACGGGAACAGTCTTCTATCGGCTACCTTCTTGAACATGACATTAATGATGTCTTCTCTTTCCAGCAAAACCTGCGTTATTCAAGAGCAAATGAGCGTTTTAAGCTTTTCGTTTATACATCGGATGTAAAAGGCCTGCCAACCAGTATCCAGCGCCGCCCACAGAGGGAATACAGCAACACGCAGTCATTTAATATGGATAATCAGCTTAAAGCACAATTCTCAACCAGTAACATTGATCATAACGTTATCAGTGGAATCGATTACAAATGGGTGGATAGTCACAACAAAAGATGGCATAAAAGTGGGAGTCAATACAGCTTTGATTGGTCAAATCCAACTTGGGGTATTCCCGTCAATGAAAGTGAGTTATCTCTTTCTTTAAATGATAAAAAGAAACTTTACCAGTTAGGTACTTACGTACAAGATCAACTCAGTTGGGAAAATTGGAACTTAGTTCTGTCCGGGCGTTATGACTGGACTGAAACCAAGCAACAAAACATTCTCAAAGGCAGCTTAACAACACAGAAAGACCGGGCTTTTACAGGACGTGCGGGTTTATTGTATGCCTTTGATAGCGGCATTTCGCCTTATATCAGTTACAGCACTTCCTTTGAACCTAACCTGGCACAAGGGGAACCTGGTACAGCAGCATTCAAACCCACAACAGGTGAGCAAACTGAAATCGGTATTAAATTTCAACCCAAAGGCCACGATACCCTGTTAACACTTTCCCTGTTCGATATCACCCAGAAAAACGTAACCACCAGTAATCCAGTCACCCGTTTTAGCGAGCAAATCGGAAAAATTGGTTCAAAGGGCGTAGAAGCCGAAATTCATTCTCAGATCACGCCGTAAATCAACCTGATAGCAGCCTATAGTTACACAGATACTAAAACCAAACGCGACGGCAGGGCTGCACGTGTTGGCAAAAGAGTGCCTTCAATTCCTGAACATGCCGCTTCTGCATGGGGGAGTTACAGTTTCACCCAAACTGCGCTGAAAGGATTTACACTGGGAGCAGGCGTTCGCTATATCGGTTCTACCTCCGGTGATTATGAAGAATCATTCCACGTCAAGCCCTATACCCTCTATGACCTGATGGCGAAATATGACCTTGGTGAAGCTTCCTCTCAATTAAAAGGTGCCAGTGTACAACTGAATGTGAATAACCTGACCAATAAGCGTTATGTCGCTTCGTGCTCGAATGTAGAAGCTTGCTTCTATGGCAGCGGGCGCAGCATCGTTGCCACGGTGGAATATAGCTGGTAAGGCAGGACGCATTTATCTCAGTGGCATAGGGCAAAAACTTTCTGCCATTGTGAGTGATGATCTATACTATTGCCCCTTTTGTAACACATAAAAAACACAATGGAACGCTTTCTCGAAAATACAATGTATGCCTCTCGTTGGCTGCTTGCACCGGTTTATTTCGGTTTATCACTGGCATTATTTGCTCTTGCGGTTAAATTCTTTCTGGAAATCATGCATATCCTGCCGCATCTTCTTTCTGTTACCGAATCCGATCTCATCCTGACCCTGCTTTCTCTGATTGATATGGCTTTAGTGGGTGGATTGCTGGTCATGGTGATGTTTTCTGGCTATGAAAACTTTGTTTCAAGTCTGGATATCCACGAAAGCAAAGAGAAATTGAGCTGGCTGGGGAAAATGGATGCCACCTCACTCAAAAATAAAGTTGCCGCCTCAATTGTCGCCATTTCCTCCATTCACTTACTGCGTGTCTTTATGGATGCCAAGAATGTGCCGGACAACAAACTGATGTGGTATGTCATTATCCACCTGACCTTCGTTTTGTCCGCATTTATGATGGGATATCTTGATAAACTCACGCGTCACAGTCATTAAACCATCAAGCCTTAAACAAACACGCAAATCCACAATCAATCACCCTGATGCCAGTTGTACTCAACCGGCTGGCATTACGGGACTCGTCGCTGCGATGAATTTCCATTCACCGTTTCTTTCAGCAAGTTGTCAATAAACCGATCCACAACCATTTCAACCACTTCGCTTCGGGTTGTTTCCAGACGATTAGCCAAACCATCAATTTTTCTGATCACCGACATTCTCAGAGACAGAGAAATGGGTTTTTTCTTCTCTTTATCGAGGAAAACATGGCTGGCAGCGTCTTCGGGTTTTGAGCTAAGATGCTGAACCAAAAGTTCTTCAATCCTCCTCACATCTTTCTTGGTCAGCATTCCCTTATCAACTAATTGATAAGTATTCCCCATTTTGCTAAACCGGATATCAGCACAGTAAAGATCTCTTAATTCCCGCAACGCACGTGTCAACGTGGGTTCCGAACAATTAAGCTCCCTAATGATCCTAGCTTTACTAATTGGTTTTCCATGTGAAAGTAATAAAGTCAACCTGAAATTTCTAAATTGTTTGGGATTAAGCAGCATTTATTATTACCAAGTCAGGGATAAATCCCCCAAACTCCCTACTGTTAACGATGAAAATAATTTTCAGCATAGCTGCTATCACAGGTAAATCAATATCAAAACGAATGAAACGCCTTAGCCATACTTTCGCTGGGTTAATTACATTGAGTTAATTACATTAGGTTAATATCCTATGCTGCCTCAGGTTCGATACCGTAATACTCTGCCCGCTCAAGCATATTCACTGCCCAACGTTGGTGGGTGGCAGGTTCGCACATCATCCCCTGCGATTTGAAAACCGCCTGACTGGAATTGAGAATACTTAGCGCTTCAGTGTAATCATGGGCACTGACCCTCAGCGCCTGCTGGATACATTTAATCTGCCGCGGATGGATGGCCGTTTTACCCACCAGACCGTGAGCAATATCCAATGCCAGCTCTTTCTCAAGCAATCTCAAGTCATCAATATGCTCACAAACGGGTGCGGTCAAAGCAAATCCTCGCGCAGCAAAAACGGCAACCAGCATTTTAATGATATAGCCCATCGGTCCATCATAGAGGGTGAAATGACGGGAACGTCGCAGGGACATGACATTCATCAGATCATTGCCGCCAATACGCAAGGCAATAATGCGCTCTTTGCACGGGTGTTTTTTGAGCATGTCTGCAAGCTGATTCATTTTCTGGACATCAAACACCTCTTCACTCTCTAGGGTTGGCATGATGTACAGATGGGTTGAACCCATGATATCCCACCAGCCAGCCAACGAAGCCTGGGTAAACTTGGGTAGAACCAGCCCATCAATGGCACTGAGATCTACGTTGGCAACCAGATACTCTGCCATCCTTTCATGACGAGGACGGATAAAAACCAACGGGCGATGGTGTTTGATATTGGCAGAAAAACGATCAGCTTGCGCCAGGGACTGCATAATCCCTTGGAGATTTTCGATAGCAACAGGAAGATCCTGCTCACTGACCGCATCTTCCAGGCAAATAACCAGCGAGCGCAGATCGGGGATCTTATTCTGTAACACAATTTCTGCAATATCTTGGCGAGTAGCTGGCATATACAGCGTTGCGCCGAGTTGATGCGGAGAAGGGATGGGTTTCATCACGCGACCTTCTTAATGATAGTGACTGCACGATATTGACCGATCAGATCACCGACTTCCGTAATAACAACCTGTTTCTGGTGTGCCAAATGAAGGAGCAGGGCAACATCAGGATCATCCTGGCAACGCACCAGCACGTGTTCTGGTACACGCCGTAATACGGCGCGGGTGGCTTCTGCGATGCCGGGTTTAATCCGGTTGATACTGTCAATCTGGTATTTTTCAGCCAGATTAGCAATCACTGTTTTGCTCAATTGCTGCAAAGCGGTTTTTTCCTGCGGCAACCAGATCGCTTCCGGTATTACATCCCAATCCAACCGATCACGACAATCCGCAACGGTATCCACCAACAAGCGGCTGCATTCAAATTGACTCAGGTGATCACACTGCACGCAACCGTGTAACCCCTCTTCACGCCAGATCGAACGGGATATCAGCCCCGATACTGGTGCCCCCATAATACCGAAAGGGATCAACCAATCATCATCGCTGGCAGTCAGCCATGAACAGCCACAAGGATCAGCCAAGACCACCAAACGAGGGATACCCGAATAACCCGCCCTCCCCGCCAAAGACTGCGACAGTTCAGTAGTAATCGCGCCTTTGCCTGTCCAGCCATCAACAAAGACCACCCCATCCGTTCCGTGTTTTTGCTCAATATACGCAAGTGCCGTACTGTCAATACCACGATCCCGGATGATGCTGATGCCATAGTGATAAGAACATTGACCCATTTTTCTGAGTGCTTGATGCAGCATCACGCCCAAAGGAACACCCGCCCTGACCAAACTAACCAGCACAATCGGCGTATCACCCAAACGGGATATGAGTGCCTTGGCGAGCATGATAACTTCCGTCGCCAACCGAACATCCCCCTGTTCAAGCGCTTGATCAAACAGTTCAAGGTGATAAGACGTTGGTTCTGGCTCCTGACTTAACATATCCGAATAGTGGCGCGTGCCGGACTGGATCAACTGCTCCTTAACCTCGACAGGCGTCATCTCAATTTGAACGGGTTCTAGCAAAAATTGAACATCATCAGCAGCATAACTCCCAGAAAAAGGGAGAAAGCTATTCATTATTTACAGCTCCAAATAAGGCAGTCATTAATGTGTCAGCAAACTGGCTTTGCTGAGGCATACCAAACCAATCACACAGTTGCATAAAACGGTGATCGCTCAGGCTATCTCCCAGGCCAATAACCGGAAAAATGCCTCTCTCAGCACGCAGCCTTTGCAAAAGGTGACGCGTGGCCAGCCCCTTATCAACACACTTTGGCAGTACCGTAAGGTTGTTATTGTTTTGGTGGAAATAGAAGTTTTGCTGGAAATGGGTTTCCTGAGCAAAAGCCTGAGCCAGTCTATTAAGCTCATGCAATCTATCGTGATGACGATGTTTAATGATCAGGAAAACAGGCACATCACCATACTCATCATCAAGGCGTGCCCATGCCTCCATACCATAAGATGCGATCAAGCGATGACTCAAAAGCTCTAGCTCACCCAATTGATCCCGATACGACATTAATTCTGACAGCATGTGTGCTTGCCAATGTTCATCAACCGAACCTTCCGGGGTGAGGATCACCGCCCCATGCGAGACAATGCGCCAGGAACGGAAAGGGATCTGCACACGGTTAAGCTGCTGCGTATTTCTGGCTGTGACCGGAATCACCTCCGCGTGAGCCAATAACCAATCAACTAACATGAACTGTTTTTCGGTCATATAACTATGGGGCAAATGTTGCCTATCCAAGGCACTCACGCGCAAAGATGATAATGATATATCCGCTGTTCCTACCAGCTTCCGGCGAGATTGAAAGAGCGTGTCATCAAGATCAGTCAAAAAGACGGGTTTAATCATATCCAACGATCTCTACTACCGGAGAAATCTGGGCAAGCTGTGTCATCAACGCCGGATCAACGGACATTTTGGGTGTTTCGAGACAGAGCAAGATACGATCAAATTTCTGGTGCGCCACATTGTAGAGAAAATTTGGGATGCCAAGCCCGTAATTATCCGTAAAAGCCATGACTGATTGGATGGCATGACCGCAAGAGATCGGAGAGCGGGTTGTCGAGCCAAATACCACCGATGCACCTTCCTGCTCAAGCCGTTCAGCCAGCAGGAACGGCTGCCAGACAAATTCACTGGAACCCAATATCAGCACGTTTTCACCTGTCTTGGCCTTGATCGTTGCGCCAATATCACACTGGATCTCATCCAGACCCAGACGTCCCCAGCTCTGTTGACCAATAATATTGATTTCCCCTCTCGCCGTCACATTGACTTGCGGCATCACCGGAACCGGGGCCGAGATATCGGCTTCCCACTGCCAATTCCCCTCAATCAGGGACACCTCAGAAACCGGCAATGGACTGCGTTTCACCACCGATTTGCCGCTCCAGTCCGTCAATGTCACGGTGACAATCTGTTCAATATGCTCAAGCCCGGCATCACGCAGCGCATCCAGCAAATTGAGGAACGTGTTACCGGTCGTGGCTTCATCATCAATCAGAACCAGCGTACGGGCATTGATCACCCGTTGGCGCAGGCGGGTTTCTGCCGGCCAGTAAATCAGGTGATCCGTGGCATGGCTGTGATTCTCTTTAAACTCACACAGCAAATCCCCCTCAACCGGATGGCGTGTTGACGTCAGAAATACCGGCTCATTGACTTTGTGTTTCGTTTCCTGAAACACGCCCGCCGCCAGCCCGACTGCCGTTTCTGCCATGCCAATATACAAGGTTGGGCCGGGAAGTTGAGTCGGGAACCGCTCAGCCAATTGCTGATAAACCGACCGCATGATCGAAGGCTTGACCGGAATATGCCGTCCCAAGACTTTACTGACAAAGAGAAATGCCCGTTTGGGATTACGGCGTTCAGCGATATCAAACAGGGTTTCCAGAGACGCAGTGCCACGGGATGCCGTCACCGTCAGCGTCCCGCTGCTCAATTTTTTTTGGTAAACCTGTTTGTTATGAGCTGGTTTTTCATAAACATCAATGTCACTCAACACGGTCATGATGATGCCTTTTTAAAAAATTTCCGCCTTTTGAAATGACTGATGAAAGCGGTATCTATCTTTCCATAAATCAAATTTCGCTATTCAGGCAAAAACAATTGTTAAATTGCCGGGAGCCAATACGGCAGCCCTCAGCATTTGTTCTTAATTAGGTGAAATATACAGCGCAGTCTAGAGTCGGCGATAAGTTCATGTCAATCATATTATGATTTTTTAGAGCGAAATTTGTTTGACTTTTTTGCATGGAAAGGAAATCATACAAAACGCGACTAGATTGTTTCCTATCATACAGTTAACAACCAGACAGGCTGTTTACGGGAATCATAATATGACAGATTCAGGCTATCTATTTGTCATATTATGATTTTTTAATACGTGAAATTGCTGTGATTCACCGACAAACAGAATAGAGGTGTCATTAATGGTTTCGTTAAGCAAGAATCAGTCAGTTTCGCTCGCCAAACAGAGCGCATCACTGGCTAACGTGGATTTTGGTCTGGGATGGGACCCGGTGACCAAAAAGAAAGGTTTTCTGGCAAGTTTATTCGGTGGCGGCAGTGATGAGATTGATCTGGATGCAAGCTGCATTCTGCTTGATCAATCCGGCAATGCCATCGATACCGTGTGGTTCGGCCAATTAAAATCAAAATGCGGTTCGATACAACACACTGGCGACAATTTGACGGGCGAAGGCGATGGGGATGGGGATGATGAAATTATCCGCGTCAATTTGATCAAACTGCCCGCCAATGTCGAATATCTTGCATTTACCGTTAACAGTTTCCGTGGTCAAACCTTCAATGACGTTGAAAATGCCTTCTGCCGCGTCGTTGACCAAAGCGGCAAAGAGCTGGCCCGTTATCAGTTGAATGAGCAAGGCGCTCACACCGGCATTATCATCTCTTCCCTGTGCCGCAACGGGGGCCAGTGGGATTTCACGGCACATGGTGTCCCTTGTTCCGGTCGGACGATTGACGCGATGTACCCGCAGATCGTTGAGACGGTGGTGCGCTAATGAATCTGACACCCGGGGGTAATGCCCCCGTTGCCAACCAAACGCTCACTGTTCGGGTTCTATCGGGTTCAGCCGTTGACGTTTCAGCCTTCCGTTTGTATGCCGATGGCAAAGTCAAGGGCGATCCGGACATGGTGTTCTACGGCCAGCCGGTTAATGACGACAACACCGTTCGCCTGACGGGCGGCAATATCAATACCGCATTCAGCGTCAACTTGCCTGCATTAAGTCAGGATGTCCAGAAAGTCGCCTTCACCGCAACTTGCGACGGTCACCAAACGATTTCCAATCTGCGCAACCTTTCCATTCGGGTCGAACTGAACAGCAGCGTCATTTTGCAGGGGGAAGTTGAAGTGCAAGGCCGTTCGGAAGCGGCCTTGATCCTCGGCGAGCTGTATCGCCGGAATGGAGAATGGAAATTCCGCTTTATCGCCCAAGGCTTTAATGGTGGTCTCAAACCACTGGCAGAGCATTTTGGCGTCGATATTATTGATGATAATCCTGCACCCGCGCCCACTCATGTGAATTTAAGCAAGGTTTCTCTGACCAAAGAGAAACCGGCCATCAGTCTGAGCAAACGCGACAATTACGGTGAAATCCGCGTCAATCTGAACTGGAATCAAACTTCCTCCTCATCAAAAGGCTTACTGCAAGGCATGTTTGGTTCAAACAAAGGCGTGGATCTGGATCTCGGTGCCTTTATCCGGCTGCAAGATGGAGATAAAGACGTTGTCCAGGCATTAGGCAATCGCTTTGGCGATTACCGTGACGAGCCGTATGTCGAATTACAGGGCGATGATCGCACCGGTAATGTGCGTGACGGTGAATGGCTCCACATCAATGGCCGTGAATGGAAAAACATCCGTGAAGTGTTGATCTACGCCTTTATCTACGAAGGTGCGCCTAGCTGGAACAAAACCGACGGCGTAGTCACTCTCTTTGTCCCTGACCAGCCCCCGATTGAAACACGTATGACAGAAGGTAACAACAGCAACGGCATGTGTGCCATTGCCCGTCTGGTCAATGAAAACGGTGCCATCAAAGTCGAGCGCATCAATCAATATTTCAAAGGGCATAAAGAGATGGACAGGGCGTTTGGCTGGGGCTTTAGCTGGACATCCGGCAGTAAATAGATTTTACGCAGCTTGTTTTTACACAATTTGTTTTTACACAGTTTGTTTCTACACAATTTGTCTCTACACAAATTCGTATTTACCTAAGCGGAGGGACTTATGTCCTTTTTAAACAAAATCAAATCAGCGTTCAATGCAGGCCGTGAAGAGCTGACTAACCAAGTGGGTCGCTTCAAGAACCGGAAATTTATGGAAGGCACTGTGGCCGTATGTGCACACGTTGCTATGGCGAGTGACGGCGTCAGCTCCGAAGAAAAACAGAAAATGATCGGGTTCATCAAAAACTCCCCCGAACTGAAAGTCTTCGACACTTCCGAAATTATCGAATTCTTTAACAAATTGGTCAGCAGCTATGAATTTGACGCTGACATCGGCAAAGGTGAAGCGATGAAATTCATCATGGCCCTGAAACAACAGCCGGAAGCGGCGCAGCTTGCTTTGCGCGTCGGCATTGCTGTCGCCAAAAGTGATGGTGACTTTGATAACAATGAAAAAAATGCAGCCCGTGAAATTTGCATCGCCCTTGGCTTTGCACCGGCTGATTTCGAACTGTAATCGCAGATGATTTAAGAGGCTTATTTCATGGTATCCACGCACATTGGTTTTCCGATGGAAACCGTTGCTGTATTTATTATTCTGTCGGTTGGTGCGCTCTTTATCGACCTCTTTATGCATCGTCATGATAAGCCGATTTCACTGCGCAGTGCCGCCCTTTGGTCTGTTTTTTGGGTTGCCATTGCCTTTGTTTTCGCGGGTTTCCTGTATATTCATCACGGCGCGGAAACCGCGAGCCTGTTTGTTACGGGCTACGCACTGGAAAAAGTCCTGTCTGTCGATAACCTGTTTGTCATCATGGCGATTTTCTCTTGGTTCGCTGTACCAGACCGCTATCGCCACCGTGTCCTGTATTGGGGGATTATCGGTGCGATTGTCTTCCGGGGTATTTTCGTTGCCATTGGGACAAGCCTGCTGGCGCTTGGGCCGTGGGTTGAGATTGTGTTTGCGGTTATCGTTGGCTGGACCGCGGTCATGATGCTGAAAAGTGGTGATGATGACGATGAAATCGAAGACTATTCACAGCACCTTGCCTATCGTCTGGTGAAACGTTTCTTCCCGATTTGGCCGAAACTGCGCGGTCATGCCTTTGTACTGAAGCAAAAGGAAGTGGATGAGGAGTTGACTAAACCCGAAAACGCCGATGTGAAAGTGGGTCGGGCGGGCAAAGCCGCGCTTTATGCGACGCCACTGATGCTGTGCCTGGCGGTGGTTGAATTGTCTGACGTGATGTTTGCCTTTGACTCTGTCCCTGCGGTGATTGCTGTCAGCCGGGAACCCTTAATTGTGTACAGCGCCATGATGTTTGCTATCTTGGGTCTGCGCACGCTCTATTTTGTGCTGGAAGCATTGAAACAGTACCTGGTGCATTTAGAAAAGGCTGTGATTGTTTTACTGTTCTTTATTGCCATTAAACTGGGTCTGAACGCTTCTGAGCATCTATTCCACCACGGCTATTCAATTTCAGCGACAAGTAGCTTATTTGTGGTAATTGGTGTACTGGCGGCCGGTATTCTTGCCAGTCTGCTGTTCCCACAAAAAGAAAATGCCAGCTAAATCCGGTAAGTAAAATCTAACTAATTAACATGACGTAATAAGTGAGGAAATAACAATGGGTGTATCTCTTTCTAAAGGCGGTAACGTTTCTCTGAGCAAAGAAGCGCCAAGCATGAAAAACGTTCTGATTGGTCTCGGTTGGGATGCTCGTGCCACGGATGGACAGGATTTTGACCTTGACGCATCGGCTTTCCTGCTGGCGGCAAACGGTAAAGTACGCGGTGATGCAGATTTTATTTTCTACAACAATCTGAAATCATCTGACGGTTCCATCATGCACACCGGCGATAACCGTACCGGTGACGGGGATGGCGATGACGAATCACTGAAAATCAAACTGGATCAAGTGCCTGCTGATGTAGAAAAAGTGGTATTTGTCGTGACCATCCATGATGCGCAGGCTCGTCGCCAGAGCTTCGGTCAAGTTTCCGGTGCCTTCATTCGTCTGGTTAACGACGATACCCAAGTTGAAGTCGCTCGCTATGACCTGACAGAAGATGCGTCTACCGAAACTGCGATGCTGTTCGGTGAACTGTATCGCCACAATGCAGAGTGGAAATTCCGCGCAGTAGGCCAAGGTTATGCTGGCGGTCTGGCTTCTGTTTGTGCCCAGTATGGTATTAATGCCGCTTAACTTGGCAAAAACCCTCGCCCAAGTATGGGCGAGGGAAATATCACTTCTCTGCTTCAAGAAAAACCCTTTAGCATTTCATACAACATCACGGGCATATTTCGTTGCTAATAAATGCCAATTAATAAATATCAAAATACACTGACATCACAACACAATATCCCCGTCGCACTGCAAGATAATCAGCGAATTTCATCTTGCGAGCTGCAACATCAAGTTTATCGGGTATATAATTATCTATAATTCTTGGAAAAGAAGAATATATAATATTAAATTAACTCCTTACCCATATATTTTATAACACAGAAAATCACCTGAATATTTGCCGCGTTATTATTTGCTCGAATTTTAAAAATACATTTCAAAGTGGATAAATATCCAGTTATTTTTTGCGAGTTGCTTCGCAAAGAACAACATTACTGATGGCATATTAGCCAATTAATCGTTAGGGTGAATATTGATCCTTAACCAATGGATGCGATACAGATGAAAAACAGGTGTGAATTCGCGATGCAGTACGGGCAAAGTGCTGATAGAGTATCGCAGTATAGCCCAATTACACAAGGAATGTACAAATGAACCTTCACGTTTCATTTCGCCATACTGACATTGATATCCCTGAATTAATCCTGAATGGCAGTGCACTCAGCGATGCTGGATTTACCGCGAATGAATTATTTCATATCTCACAATTTTCCAATGGCGTTATTATCTCTCTCATCGATCCCAATGCAGACTTAGTCAGTTTGATCAAAGACGTGGAAGATAATCCCTATGAAGGCATCGACAATATTCGTGAAAATGGTGAACTTTATATTGCGGGGGATTGGCTAACAATCAGTAATTTAGTGGAACAGCCTATTAATATTGAAATGCAGCCTGGCAAAATTATTCTTAAACCCAAATTAATGAAAATGCTGGCTTAGAATTATTGTTATTAACAAATACTCCTCCATCCATTAGCCGGAAAATATTGAGAATAATTCCGGCCTTTATTTAAAATCCTATCTTTTAGATTAAATGCCGCCTTATTCAAAACGGCATCGCAAACGCTATAACCTATTTTCCACCCGCTAAGTCAATAAAATTGCCCGTAACATACGATGATTCATCAGACAGTAGCCATGCAATGGCCTGAGCGACTTCTTCCGGCTGTCCGCCCCGTCTCATCGGCAAGGAATCTTTGATCCGCTCAACTCGCCCAGGCTCTCCGCCATCGGCATGCATTTCAGTATAGATAAATCCAGGTCGCACAGCATTCACCCTGATTCCCTGTGCTGCCACTTCCTGTGCCAGACCAATTGTCATCGTATCAATAGCCCCTTTCGATGCCGCATAATCGACGTATTCATGAGGAGAGCCTAATCTGGCCGCAGCAGATGACACATTGACGATAGCGCCACCTTGTCCGCCATGACGTAAAGCCATTCTCTTGACCGCTTCACGCGCACAGAGAAAGGCACCGGTAACATTAGTTGCTAAGATTTTATTCAGCCGCTCTGCCGTCAACTGTTCAATCGTGGCTTGCGGCTTTAATATTCCGGCATTGTTCACTAATCCAGAAATATACCCCAGCTCTTTTTCAGCTTTCTGAAACAATGCCATGACCTGTTTTTCATCCGCTATATCCACCTGAACCGCGATGGCTGACTGCCCAAGGGCACGGATCATACTCACAACCTCATCGGCACTGTCTCCGCGGTTACGATAACCAATGCAGATATGATGCCCTTGCTTTGCCAAGCAAAGCGCCGTAGCCCTGCCAATACCACGGGAACCGCCTGTAATGATCGTGACTTTTTGCACAATGCCATTCTCCATTCTCTCTGTAATTTTTTGTTATCAAAGGAAAATATAAATATCCTCTATGTCAAATTTGCAATCATATCATTCAAAACTATACTCCAAACTGCAAGAGTCGATTTCGGGTTTCAGTACTCTAACCAGAGGAAATATACGATGAAAAACTTGAAGTTATCAGTTGCAGCATTACTGGTGTTGTTTTCAAGTGCAGCACTTGCAGCGCCGGCAGTATCAACCTCAGCCGAAGCCGCGTCCAAAACTGTAACGGCGGTAAAACAAAATGTTAAGTCAGCAAAAAACAAAGTTAACTCGTTAGAAAAAAAAAGTCACCAAAAAAGCCAAAAGCCAAAAAGTATCAAAGAAGAAAAACAAAAATAAATTAGCCAAAACAGGCGTTAACACCGCCCTTTGTAAAGATGGTAGCTATAGCAAGAGTCAATCTCGTAAGGGGGCTTGCTCCCGTCATGGTGGCGTGGCTAAATGGCTGTAATGTTTTATTGATTTCTCATGATGTGCAATTAGGGAGCTTTGGCTCCCTAATTCTTTTTGAATCTGAATCACATTTTTTAATCGAATATAATCTAATAATGGAATAATGATACGATTTACTGACAATAAGAAAATCCATCATTAGTTTGTTTACCTGTATTGAGCAGAGTGTAAGGTATAGATTTTCTTCCACATCGAATCACATAAACAAACAAAATATTATCTTTCATAATGTATTAAGCCACCCTTCTAATATGGAAGTTCCGATAACAAATTAAAAATAGGCCAGAAAATTCGATAATTAAATACAAACAATAAAATAATTTATAATAACTGTAATAAACCAAAAATTCACACTCAGGTATAGCACCAAGTAATAGGGTAAATTTTTTAATTAATAACATTAGGTTAACTAACCATCAGTCACTCAATTAAGTGACACAAACAGGCAATATAACACCTCAAAACAGTCGCCTATATAACTGTTCACCAAATAAAACCCTAATAATTATTACATTTATTTACCATATGGAATGAAAAATATAGATATTTGTCAGTAGGGTGCTAATCTTCGTTATAGAAACCAAACTTATGAATGACGAATAACAGTAGCTATATATTGTTTGCTCTGCTAATATTCGTTTGTTTTTCATCCAGAGTAATAAAACGAGGAGAAGCAAATGCCCTCTCTAATGATGAGGACAAGTGCGGTCTTCGCTTTCTTTATCTCATTAATTTTTACCGGTCTGAGCCACGCCTCGACCAGTACCTCGAAAATGCAAGAGTATTCTCACAATGGCATACAAGTCAATTTGCCTGATTTGCGAAAATACCCTTCAGGTACGCCCCGGAAGAAAGCGTTTTTAAATATTATTGTCCCTGTAATTGATCAACATAATCAAAAGATTATGCAAGACCGCAAATGGCTCCTGTCACACCAGAAGCATCACCATTGGTCTGTGCAGGACAGTGATCGATTGAAAAAGATCTGCATGGATTACAAAATGACCTGCAATTCACCAAAACAGGTCAATTGGAATACATTATTAAGTCGGGTTGACATTATTCCGACCCATTTTGTGGCCACGCAGGCAGCGGCGGAATCGGGTTGGGGAACGTCAGAACTTGCCAAGAAAAATAATAATCTGTTTGGGATGCGTTGTCGCGCTTGCGGTAAGACGAAAGGAAAAGTCAAAGGTTATGCAGTTTATTCTACTGTTGATGCTTCCGTCATTGCCTATATGAAAAACCTGAATACGCACCGTGCTTATGAGTCACTGCGTTCTTCACGGGCAAAGCAGAGGATAACGCAGGAGCCACTGAATACCAGTAAGCTTATTGATAATCTCAATGGTTATTCGGAACTGGGCGCTGACTATAATCGCTATTTACATCGTGTCTTTAATGGCAATCGGAAGCTGATTTCACAGGCTCAGGAACTGGCTATCCAATAACATTTCCTCATTAATCCACTTCGTATTAATTACAAGGTGGATTCTTTTTTTCTAATCTATTTCTCGATTATCCACTGTAAACACAGACAAATTCCATACTATAATGCACCTCGGAATTACATTCTTTCTCCCAACGATAAATGGTTAGCCAGAGCCTAATATGAATTTCTTCTCTTTTGAGTTTCTTGGATCGTTTGTTATTCTGCTGGTTGTCTATTGGCTTTTACAAAAAGCGCCCAGGCTACAGAATGGCGTGTTAATTTTAGTGAGTTATTTATTTGTATTCTCTTTTGCCGCAAAGTTCGCCTACATTTTATTCGCCTATACCCTGTTTATTTACTTTTTGGCGAATATTCTCAGCCGTTATTTATCCAACAAGGTCATATTTACGCTACTGATATTCGGGCTCCTCGGCTGTTTCACGGCTTTCAAATATTATTCTTTTTTCCAAGAAGCCATTCAGCAAACATTCGCCAATGTGGGAATTAACGTAGAGCTGCCGGTACTGGAATTGCTCATGCCGCTGGGACTGTCATTCTATGCGTTCCATTCGGTCAGTTATGTCGTCTCGGTGTGCAAGAAAGAGATACCCGCCGCACCACTGCCTGATGTCATTTTGTATCTTTGCTTTTTTCCCAGCATCGTCGCCGGCCCGATTAATCGAGCCAAAGATTTGCTGCCACAGATTCAGGCATCATCCAGAATGATATTGGCGCCATTGAAAGCGCTGTTATTGATTGCACTCGCCATCACAAAACTCTTTTTACTCAGTGCGACGCTCTCTGAATATTGGGTGAATCCCGTCTTTGAAGATCCAACTAGCCATCACGCCGGGCAAATTCTGGTGGCAATTTATGCTTATGCCTGGAATATCTACTTTAACTTTTCCGGCTATACCAATCGCCATTGAAGATGCTTGATTTCTTATCCAAACCCGATCATGCTTGCAATCATGAAAATTCATCTGACACCAGAACAAAAACGTGCCCTCGAATTGATGCATGATACCACTCGTGATAGTCGAGTCTGTGATCGCATCAAGGCCGTGCTTTTGGCGTCAGAGGGCTGGACAGCTCAGATGATTGCTCAGGCCTTACGTATTCATGAAACTACGGTAAGCCGTCACCTAAAAGATTTCATCGCGCAGGAAAAACTCACCCCCGAAAATGGCGGTTCTGAAAGCCATCTCTCTGCCAAACAAACCGCCGATCTGGTTGATTATTTGACGGCAAATTTGCTGCATACGACCGCTCAAATTGTGGATTATGTACGAGCTCGTTGGCAGGTGTCTTTCAGCGTGGGAGGCATGACGAAATGGCTTCACCGACAAGGTTTCAGCTACAAAAAGCCAAAGGGCGTTCCTCATAAATTCGATGCGGATAAGCAGCAACAATTTATTGATGACTACCAGTCTCTGAAAGACCGGGCAGGTCAGAATGAACCTATCCTATTTATTGATGCGGTGCATCCTTCGCAGTCCACAAAGCTCAGCTATGGTTGGATGAAAGCGGGGAAAAATCAGGTAAAAGTGGTCGAAACCACCGGCAGTCGTACCCGTCTCAATCTTCTGGGCGCCCTCAATTTACAACGAATTGAAGACACCGTGATCCGTGAATACCCGAGTATCAATGCCGAAAATATCGCGTATTTTTTCGGCGCTATTAGAGAAACTTACCCACTTTCGCAAAAAATTCATATTATTCTGGATGGGGCGGGTTACCACCGGGCAGAATTGGTGAAAGAGGTGGCATATGTCCTTAATATTGAACTGCATTACCTACCGCCTTACAGCCCAAACCTCAATCCAATAGAGCGATTGTGGAAGTATATGAATGAGCAAGTACGTAACAATGTTTATTTTCCGGATGCGAAGACATTCCGTGAAACCCTTCGTCACTTTTTTCATGTCACTTTGCCAGAAAAAGCGAAAGAACTCACGACTAGACTGACTGACAACTTTCAGATTTTAAAACCTGCATCTTCAAGTTAGATTGGTATATACCGACCTGGTGACAGGCATCGCCCTGCTATTAGGCTTCAACGTACCACGCAATTTCGATGCGCCCTATCTGGCTGAAAATTTACAGGTCTTTTGGCGACGCTGGCATATCAGCCTGTCAACATTTATCCGTGATTATGTCTATATTCCCTTGGGTGGTAACCAAAAAGGCACATTCCGCAAGAATCTGAATCTGTTCATCGCTATGGTCATTTCTGGCCTATGGCATGGCGCCGGGTTGAGTTTTATTATTTGGGGTGCCATTCATGGGTTAGGGTTAATTTTGCAAAATATTAAACATTCCCTGTTTCCTGCGGCGAAGAACCACAATAAGCCACAAGCCAAGCATCCCATTACCTTATTTTTATCCCGCGTGGCGACCTTTCATTTTGTCTGCTTTGCCTGGGTCTTTTTCCGTAGCCCGACATTGAATGATGCTCTGGCAGTATTAAATCAACTGTTCTCTGGCGAAATATTCGCATCCCTGTTATCCAGTGCTTCCCTATTAATCGTTTTCTGGGGGTTCTTTATTCTCTATCCCTGGTTGGTGAATCTTAGAAACCAAATTGAAAAAAATCATGGCCTGATTTCCTGGGTTTATTATCCCATTCCTTTAGCCCTGATCCTTACTTTGGTCTTTATTTTGTCACCTTCAGGAATGCCGGGATTTATCTATGCTAACTTCTGAATTTATATTTAATCTTAAAAAAACTGGACAAGTGATTTGTATCGTGGCTTTGACCAGTTTACTGCTCATCTGGCTGAATCAGCGTTCGCTGGATAACTTCTGGCAGCAGAAATATCACCGCAATAGCCCCTGGACATCTCTTAAAGGAAAGCCACTGTGGGATTTGGGGAATAATGTACAACAAGGTGCGATTGCGGCCAGTAAGACTTTTATGGCATATGCAAAGGGCAAATATCAGGATAACCCATCATCTCCCATTAATATCGATAATAGTCGGGAACTGTTTCCCGCTGATTTTCAGGTTGGTCTGCGCTTTTTGGAAGGATATGTGTATCCGATAGAAAATCTCTCTTTTACCTTTCCTGAGTTATTGAATAACGATATTAAGCTCACTCAGTCCGCTTTATTGCCAAATAAATCAGTACAAAATCCGGTGGTTGAAATTATTCAGAAAACTCACGTCAATCTGGATATAAAAGATAAGGTGTTATTTGCCGGTGATTCGATGATGCAAGGCGTTGCCCCACATTTAAAACGCCGGCTATTTCAGGAGTATGGCATTTCCAGTATTAATTTAAGTAAGCAGAGTACCGGATTGTCTTATCCGGGTTTCTTCGATTGGCCAAAAACCATCAGCGACGCATTGAGAACCCACCCTGATATTAAGTTGGTCATCATATTTTTAGGCCCGAATGATCCGTGGGATATGCCTTCTGGACACGGAGGCCCTTATTTGAAATTCGCCAGTGAAAATTGGGAGAATCTTTATCGCCAAAGAATTGAGACTATCTTAAATGACGCGCGCCAACGTCAGGTCGATGTTATTTGGGTTGGCCCGCCAAATATGCGCCAGAAAAAACTCTCCAGCAGTATGGCTTACCTCAATAAACTGTATCAGACAGAGGTTGAAAAAAAAGGAGAGATCTATGTTGCGGTTAATAATATGTTCAAATATCAGTCAGATAATTATTCAGATTATATTGGCGATGGCAGCAGTACCCTTAAACTCCGCAGCGGAGACGGTATTCATTTCAGTTTGAAAGGACAGCAAGCCATTGCGGATTATCTATTTTCATTGATCACATTTATTCAGGAGCCAGTTAAAAAAGATGCAACCATTTAGCCTGTTCCGTGGATTTTATCGAATAGTGGGTGCAGGTCTGGCGATTGCGCTTTTAGTCAGCCTGTTATCGTGCAAAGGGGAAAAATCCAAGCCGTTATCGGAACACCAAACTGCCCAGATACACCGCCAACAACAATTGACCAATTTTGGTGATCCCAATTTCGCGCTATTGGCGGATAAACTGCGTCACAGCGATACCCGCCAGCTCCATGTTGTCCAGTTGGGTGATTCGCACACGGCGGCTGATTTCTTTACCGGTAAGTTGCGCAGTTTATTGCAGGATCATTATGGCGATGCCGGCCCCGGTTTTATTTCCCCCATGAGCATTCCCGGCCAGCGTAATGCCTTAGTGCAATTTGCCGGAGATAAAACCGGCTGGTGGCTTTCCAGCAGCCGCAAAGATCATCGGGCGGATTATCCGCTGGGGGGATTTATTGCTATCCCGGAAAAAGCCAACAGTTCGTTACAACTTAATTCTTCCTCTGCCCGTGACAAGTATTGGCTGAGTGCGCTCTATCAATCCCACGAACCAGCGCAAATCAAAACCTCATTTGCCACCATAGACTTACCGTCAACACAAAGTGAATGGCATTTCTCCCCAGAGCACAGTGTCCGTTTCCCCATCCATCTTTATCCGCAAGATACGCAGTTGAAAATCGGCGGTTGGCTGGTAAGGCGGCAAAATCCGGGGGTGATGTTATCCGCATTGGGAATTAATGGTGCCACCATCAATATGCTGGATAAGTGGCAACCACAATGGATTGAAACGCTGGCTCAGATGAAACCGGATATGGTGATCCTCGCCTATGGCACTAATGAAGCCTTTAACGATTCGCTGGATTTAGCCGCTTATCAAAACGATCTGACCGCCAAAGTACAAGCGATCCGCAAGGCAATACCGCAAGCAGTTATCCTGCTGATTGGGCCGAATGATTCGCTGAAAAATAAGACCGCGACGAGCTGCGAAGAACAGCAACCTGCCCTGCTCGATAACGTGATTCAGGTTCAACAAACCGTTGCCAAAAAACAGCGCACCCTGTTCTGGAACTGGCGCGAATATATGGGGGGGCCATGTTCAGTCCGGGGATGGGAACAGCAAGACCTCGCACGTCCTGACTATGTTCACCTCTCTGCGGCCGGTTATGAGCGCAGTGCCGAAGCACTTTATCAGCAGCTTATGGCGTTGTTAAAAGCACTATAGTGAATGAAATTCCAACAACTTACAGAAGATGTCGAATTAAATCGCATTGTAGATGAACGCATGAAAGCCCCTGAATTTGTGAGCGTTAATCTCGATGACTTATAGTCTGAAATTACGTGCTTCTGGCTATCGCTTAGTCTATGAAGTTAATGATAATCAAAAAAAGAAGCATGTCGGGAATGCCACATGCTTCTTTTATATTTTAAATATAGTCGGTTAGCTTATACCTGAAGCGCTAACAAGACGTGCTCTGGATCACGTTCAATGGCACGTAAAAGCGCTTTTGCTGGTCCCGTAGGCTGACGGCGTCCTTGTTCCCAATTCCTCAATGTATCAACATTCACTGAAATCAATTTTGCAAATCCAGTCTGGGACAATCCCGTCAATTGACGAATGTGCTTTACCTGTACAGCAATTACGTGCGTTTCGCGAGAGGGTTCGCGAATACCATCAATAATTTCATTCATTTGCGTCATGCTTTCAGTCAGACGCTCAAACAATTTTGCATCCATCTACCACCTCTCATTGAGACTACGTAATATTTTTTTCTCTTTTTCCGTTAAATTATCTTTGATCCCTTTTTTATAGATTAGCAATAATCTGATTTGTGAATCAGATAATTTGTAGTAATAAATGATTCTCACACCACCACGTTTTCCTGTTCTATAGGAAGCCCATCGAATTTTACGAAGCCCTCCGGTATCAGGGATAACTTGGCCAAATTCAGGACGAATAGCCAAAAACTCCTGAAATTCGCGGTATTCATCATCTGTCAGTAACTGAACTACATCATCCGTAAATAATTTTGTTTCAATAAATAACATGACTGTCGTTCAATGGCGTATAGATAAAATTTATGCTATCACCCAAAAACTATAAGTCAATGACTGATAGCTTAATGATAGAAACAACAACCTTATGTTGAAAATATATTGAGAAATAGAAAAATTGATGAAAAAAACGCCTTAATCAAGCATTAAGGCGTTGTTAGAAATATCTTAAAAAGGCTTCACAACATGGCGAAATAGATCATGCCAACAATCGCGCCGGTTGTGCCAAGGATGGTTTCCATGATCGTCCAGGTTTTCAGGGTCTGTGCTTCTGTTGCACCGGTAAACTTACCAAACAGCCAGAAACCAGAATCATTCACATGGCTAAGTACCAAAGAACCGCCGGCAATACACACTGACAACGCGGCCATTTGCGCACCGGAATAGCCCAGTTCGCTAATCACCGGCAGAACCAACCCGACCGTGGTCAAACACGCAACCGTGGCCGAACCCTGAATCACCCGCACCGCCCCCGACAGAATAAAACAGGCCAGCGCAATGGGCAGACCAGCCCCGACCAACGCATTCCCCAATGCCGGCCCAACCCCTGAATCCACCAGCACTTGTTTAAAGACGCCACCTGCTCCCGTGACCAGCAAAATAATCCCCGCCGGTTGAATCGCTTCGGAACAGATATCCATGACTTTTTCTTTGCTCATGCCACGACGGATCGCCAAACCGTAAATCGCCACCAGACACGCAATTAAAATCGCAGTAAAAGGATGGCCGATAAATTCCAGCCACTGGTATAGCGTGGATTGTTGATCAACAAAACGCGCACCAATGGTTTTCAGACCCACCAACACCAATGGGAACAGGACTAACGCCAAGCTCAAACCCAAAGAGGGCATCTGACTTTTGCCAATACTGGGGGTACCCAGATCCTTGGGCAAATCCAGCGTCACATATTTACTGATAAGATTGCCGTACATCGGGCCAGCCAATAACATGCCAGGCACAGCCGCACTCAAGCCAATCAGGATCATCCAGCCAAAGTCAGCCCCCATCTGGGAAGCCAGCATCATCGGGGTCGGTCCCGGAACCAAAAATGCAGCCGCGGCTGCCACACCGGCAAACAGTGGGATCGCCAGTTTCACCACATTACCACGGGTGCGGCGCGCAACCGCAAATACCACGCCAATCAACAACACCACAGCCACGTCAAAAAACAGTGGCAGTGCACAGATAAGACCGGCAATCCCTAATGCGTAGTTCGCCCGCTTTTCCCCAAAGCAACCCAACAGTTTCACGGCAATCTGGTCTAACGCCCCGGTTTCATGCAGGATCTTGCCAAACATCGCCCCAAGAGCCACAACAACGGCAAGAAAGCCCAACGTCCCTGCCATACCGTTTTGTATGGTTTGCGTGATTTTCTCCAATGGCATTCCCGAAAAAACCCCCGCGCCCACGGAAACCAGCATCAGGGCAATAAAAGCGTGCATTCGGGCTTTCATCACCAGAAACAATAACAGGAGAACCGAGCCGACGGCGGTCAGAACCAGCGTTACAGTACTCATGAATGCTCCTCACTAATACGATCAATGGATTGAATATGTTCAATAACGTTAATTGCATTTTTGATGACGTCATCAAGAGCAGGTTGGATATCAATGTGATGGACATCGGTTTCGTCACTGGCCGGTTCTTCCAGTGTCTCAAATTGCGAGATCAGCATTTGCGGTTTGAAGAAGTGCCCTTTGCGCGCTTTCAGGCGGCTTTCAATTAAGTCAAAATCGCCTTTCATATAGAGAAATGACAGGTGGTTATTGCCCTCACGCAACCTATCCCGATAACTTTTTTTCAAAGCAGAGCACACGAGCAGAGAGGTGTGATTGGTACGCTGCATGGCAAAAATGGCGTCATTGAGTGCCTTCAGCCACGGCTGACGGTCATCATCATTTAAGGCGTGGCCCTGTGCCATTTTGTTAATGTTGGCACGGGGATGCAGGAAATCCCCATCCAGAAACGCCGCCCCCAATTCACGGGCAACACCATTGGCAACCGCGGATTTACCGCTGCCGGATACCCCCATCAATACAAAAACATGGTTTGGTTGTTGGATATCACTCATATCAAACTCCTTTATACGGATCTTTCTGCTTAGATATCCATTTGACTTATCTGCAAAATTTTTGCCATGAAATAGCACCTACAAAATGTTACCGGTAACTTATTATCGGTAACATTAACAGCAGTACAGGATGGTGAGCAATCAATCAGGATCGCCAGAAAAGGAAAATGTGAGGTTTATCGCAATTGAAGATGGGAAATCATCATGTTGAGCTACAAAAATTAAACACTTTTATCTGCTAAACATTTTTCATTTGTTAAACACTCTCGCCCAATGAAAGAGTAAATCCAACATCGACCAGCGTTTGCTCCAGTTTTTCTCCTTTCAAACGGGCAAGCAGGGATTCCGCAGCCTTGCGGCCGATGAGATCACGAGGCGTCAGCACACTGGCAAGTTTGGGCGTCATGACCTGACCGATATCATGGCCATGAAAGCCGGCTACAGCGATTTCTTCCGGTACTTTGATCCCTTGTCGCTGGCACTCAAAAATCGCCCCGATGGCAATATCGTCATTCGTACAAAACAGGCCATCAACTTCGGGATATTTCTGGCAGGACTCTTGCAAAAGCTGCGCTCCCAATGAATAGGAGGAACTAACGGGCGTCATCATTTTTCTCGCTTGCAGTCCGGCACTGTGCATTGCCATTTCAAACCCTTGCAAACGGATCAACGTCCGTTCATCCTGCCGTGCACCAAGATAAATGATATTCTTGCAGCCACGTTCGATCATCGCCAGAGTCATCTGACGCGCCGCGTCAAAATTATCGATCCCGACAGCAATATCCAGGCAAGGCGACACACTGTCCATCAATTCAACAACGGGAATGCCGACGGTTTGCAATACTTTCAACGTCTTAGGTGTGTGCGTGCGCTCTGCCAAAATCAGTCCATCAATATTGTAAGAAAGCAGGGAGAGCAAACGCTCTTCTTCTTTCTGGGCTGAATAACCATAGTGGGCAAGCATGGTCTGATAGCCGTTGCGATCCGTCACATGCTCGATGCCACGAATCACTTCGGCAAACACCTGATTGGTCAATGAAGGGAGCAAAACACCGATTGTGCGACTGGTGGAATTGGAAAGAATATCCGGTACGCGATTGGGAATGTAACTCAGTTGATCCACCGCTTCCGCTATTCGTTTTCCCAATGCCTCAGAAACCTGATCGGGATGACGTAAAAAACGGCTGACCGTCATTTTGGTGACCCCAACGAGGTCTGCAACATCTTGTAAAGCTGGGCGTTTTTTCTTCATTTTTAATGTAATACGATCAGTTATTGATAGGCACAAATGAATAACCTGCGGTTTTAACACATTTATACCTCATTACAACACGCTTTTGAGTGAAAAATGCCAATATACTCGCATCTTATTGATCAGCAAGGTCTGAAATTGTGATGAGTCACACGCGCCTGTCACTAACTCTGTGCCTTTGCTGCGCTCTCCTTTTATTCCTGCAACATTTTGTTGGTCTGGTCGATATGGATCAAATGTGACCTGCGTTACAAAGGCTAATTCGAGAAAAAAATTTGCCTGATTTATAGGCGGAAAAGATGGTAGAATTTTTTCGCCCTAAAAAGGGGTTGTAAAACAGTGGGATAAAATTGGTGTGTTCCCCGTGAGTGCGGGGATAAACCGATATTCTGTCACCAAAAATGAACGCGCTTTTCGTGTTCCCCGTGAGTGCGGGGATAAACCGGTATTTGTCTGGATATCGATTCCCCCGGTGGTGTGTTCCCCGTGAGTGCGGGGATAAACCGTGGCAGGCGTCATCAGTCAGGGCGTGGATTACGTGTTCCCCGTGAGTGCGGGGATAAACCGAAATCAACAGTTTCTAATATCCACTTTTTCTAGTGTTCCCCGTGAGTGCGGGGATAAACCGTACTCACTAACCTCTGAGTTGGCACGTAGCCAGTGTTCCCCGTGAGTGCGGGGATAAACCGAATCACTTTAACCAACAACGTAATGGCTGGTCGTGTTCCCCGTGAGTGCGGGGATAAACCGAATATGTTGGTGCCATTGTACTGGAGGTCGATGTGTTCCCCGTGAGTGCGGGGATAAACCGCAGGATTCCAACGCTGACTTTGTGTCTTATGTGTGTTCCCCGTGAGTGCGGGGATAAACCGGGGACGTAGTGCTGATGCAGGTTCAGGCCGATGTGTTCCCCGTGAGTGCGGGGATAAACCGGATAATTCGGATATCGTGGGTTATCGTGTTGAGTGTTCCCCGTGAGTGCGGGGATAAACCGCCTTGATCACAGTGAACAGGGGGGATAATGCAGTGTTCCCCGTGAGTGCGGGGATAAACCGTAATATGTCGGAAAATATACAACAAGACAATGGTGTTCCCCGTGAGTGCGGGGATAAACCGAGGGTTTGAATGAAACGATTAATGAACAATGAGTGTTCCCCGTGAGTGCGGGGATAAACCGTGAGCATATTTATTGACCATCTCCAGCTTCTCCGTGTTCCCCGTGAGTGCGGGGATAAACCGTATGTTCATTCTAACCAGTTCTAACTTGGCTTCGTGTTCCCCGTGAGTGCGGGGATAAACCGGCGCGGATATGGCGGTAAGAATGTACATGGAGGTGTTCCCCGTGAGTGCGGGGATAAACCGATAGTATGAATGATCCAGGTCTAGCCGATATAGTGTTCCCCGTGAGTGCGGGGATAAACCGAGTTGATAAGCTGCGTGATTTATTATCATGGCGTGTTCCCCGTGAGTGCGGGGATAAACCGTCTGCGTTTACTGGGCGTTTATTGATACGTTTGTGTTCCCCGTGAGTGCGGGGATAAACCGACGATAAAACTCTCCCTCTGCATCTCTTGCTGGTGTTCCCCGTGAGTGCGGGGATAAACCGCGTCAGTTGGATGCGCTGATTAAGGCGCTGGAGTGTTCCCCGTGAGTGCGGGGATAAACCGCTGCGTGATTTATTATCATGGCAATCTGCAACAGTGTTCCCCGTGAGTGCGGGGATAAACCGTGGGTGTTCGTCCATACCAAGCCATCAACCAAGTGTTCCCCGTGAGTGCGGGGATAAACCGGCATTCATGTATCGCTTCCCGCGCCTACTCAGGTGTTCCCCGTGAGTGCGGGGATAAACCGACACACATGGGCTAGCTGGTTGGTACAAGCTGGTGTTCCCCGTGAGTGCGGGGATAAACCGTTCTCCGAGGAGACGTACATAATCCTGTTCAGGTGTTCCCCGTGAGTGCGGGGATAAACCGTAACTTTTACTATCACTGGCGCTCCGACTTTTGTGTTCCCCGTGAGTGCGGGGATAAACCGCTGCGTGATTTATTATCATGGCAATCTGCAACGTGTTCCCCGTGAGTGCGGGGATAAACCGGCTCAGCGTTACCGGTTGGTGTACCCGTCCCGGTGTTCCCCGTGAGTGCGGGGATAAACCGGTTTCCTAAGTAGAATATTGCACTACTTAATCGTGTTCCCCGTGAGTGCGGGGATAAACCGTAACACCACCATGAACCACCAGTTATGTTTATGTGTTCCCCGTGAGTGCGGGGATAAACCGCACTGGACATTAATCCTATCAATGATTTTGACGTGTTCCCCGTGAGTGCGGGGATAAACCGCTCATCATTGGATAGTGGACGTTAAAAGCACGGTGTTCCCCGTGAGTGCGGGGATAAACCGTATTCGCTGAGGTTATGTCTCAGGGGGTTGCAGTGTTCCCCGTGAGTGCGGGGATAAACCGACATTATCGCCCACGCGAAAGCGGAAGGGGTGGTGTTCCCCGTGAGTGCGGGGATAAACCGGGATCAATAAACCGGATGAAGCAGTGGAGAGTGTGTTCCCCGTGAGTGCGGGGATAAACCGGACCCAAAAAATAACTAAGTGTTATTATCACTGTGTTCCCCGTGAGTGCGGGGATAAACCGTTACATTGGTTTAGGTTAGCCATTCACTGCCTGTGTTCCCCGTGAGTGCGGGGATAAACCGACATTGCCAGGTGTATTAACCGGGGGCATTAAGTGTTCCCCGTGAGTGCGGGGATAAACCGCCCAGCGACGGATACTGGAGGCGTCAGAAATTGTGTTCCCCGTGAGTGCGGGGATAAACCGTCCCCTTAGTTAAATGGATACAGAGATATAAAGTGTTCCCCGTGAGTGCGGGGATAAACCGGCAGTCTTGGTATTGAAGGGGCAAATCAGTATGTGTTCCCCGTGAGTGCGGGGATAAACCGCCGAGTCAGTTTTTGCAAAGTGATGGTATCCGGTGTTCCCCGTGAGTGCGGGGATAAACCGCAAAATTACGGGTTGATACTCGTAAGTGGTTCGTGTTCCCCGTGAGTGCGGGGATAAACCGTCAATGCGACAAACTACTATGCTCACTGGCATGTGTTCCCCGTGAGTGCGGGGATAAACCGCATTCTATGTGTTCGTGGTTTAGATAATCATTGTGTTCCCCGTGAGTGCGGGGATAAACCGTGAACGAACGGATAGCAACTAAAAACAAGGGAGTGTTCCCCGTGAGTGCGGGGATAAACCGCCAGATGAGTTTGTGGTAGACGAGGATTCTGTGTGTTCCCCGTGAGTGCGGGGATAAACCGCAAATCCCCGAACTGCGCAACCCGCGCTATTAGTGTTCCCCGTGAGTGCGGGGATAAACCGCATTCTATGTGTTCGTGGTTTAGATAATCATTGTGTTCCCCGTGAGTGCGGGGATAAACCGTTAAAACAACGATTTAAATCAACTATAGAGGAGTGTTCCCCGTGAGTGCGGGGATAAACCGGTATTAGTAATTTCTTCTTTTACCTGTTCAACGTGTTCCCCGTGAGTGCGGGGATAAACCGATTGGCAGCGATTTGTAGCATATGCCGGGCTGGGTGTTCCCCGTGAGTGCGGGGATAAACCGATATCAGCGTGGAGGATGCTATAGCTGAAGGGGTGTTCCCCGTGAGTGCGGGGATAAACCGCGTATTCAAATATTTTGTACGCAACGGCACATGTGTTCCCCGTGAGTGCGGGGATAAACCGGGCTATATGTTTCTGTACCGTGCATTGTTCAGGTGTTCCCCGTGAGTGCGGGGATAAACCGCATTCGTGGAAACAATATGCGATTTAATTTCCGTGTTCCCCGTGAGTGCGGGGATAAACCGTATTGGATTTGGTGGTGCTGGGTACCACGGTGGTGTTCCCCGTGAGTGCGGGGATAAACCGGTTCACCAGGGGCCAACCGTCCTACGGCATCAGTGTTCCCCGTGAGTGCGGGGATAAACCGCATCTATTTATTTCCTATTAAATTTTGTACGAGTGTTCCCCGTGAGTGCGGGGATAAACCGGCTTCTGCGTGTTTCTGGTTAATGATATCCACGTGTTCCCCGTGAGTGCGGGGATAAACCGAAGGAATGGGAGAATGGCAAATTTACGGAAAGGTGTTCCCCGTGAGTGCGGGGATAAACCGTTATCAAAACCTGCCAAATTTTAAGCATTTTAAGTGTTCCCCGTGAGTGCGGGGATAAACCGATCATCATGGAAAACTACCCACTGGCTCTATTGTGTTCCCCGTGAGTGCGGGGATAAACCGTATTCAACATTAAAACAAATAGCTGACTTTTTGTGTTCCCCGTGAGTGCGGGGATAAACCGTGATTCTTACCGTAATCAGAGAATTGCATCCCGTGTTCCCCGTGAGTGCGGGGATAAACCGTATGGGTATCGCCAGAGCAGAATATTTGAAATGTGTTCCCCGTGAGTGCGGGGATAAACCGGAATATAAAGACTCGATTCAATAATTACAAAGTGTTCCCCGTGAGTGCGGGGATAAACCGACGTGCCGTTCGGTAATGCCGGCATCGGTTATGTGTTCCCCGTGAGTGCGGGGATAAACCGGCATTATCAGTACTCAAAATCGCCATTATTCCGTGTTCCCCGTGAGTGCGGGGATAAACCGTCCACTTTGACATTAGTCGAGCTAACAGTAGGGTGTTCCCCGTGAGTGCGGGGATAAACCGGAAACGGCCGCAGAGCGTTATGCCATTGAGAAGTGTTCCCCGTGAGTGCGGGGATAAACCGCCATTACTGACCAGTTTATAACTCGGCCTATGAGTGTTCCCCGTGAGTGCGGGGATAAACCGCCGAGTATCAGCAAAAGCTCAAGGCGTTGAGGGTGTTCCCCGTGAGTGCGGGGATAAACCGCGCTTACTGATGATAGCGGCGGTCTCTCTCGGGTGTTCCCCGTGAGTGCGGGGATAAACCGAAACGCGACCGTCTAATGCGTCCGCCTACTCCGTGTTCCCCGTGAGTGCGGGGATAAACCGGTACGGGCAGCGGCGGATATCGGCGACTTTGAGTGTTCCCCGTGAGTGCGGGGATAAACCGCGATAATTAACTTATGGTTAAAAACACTAATAGTGTTCCCCGTGAGTGCGGGGATGAACCGTATCTATAGTTTTCTCGCTTGGTGAAGTGGAGATGTTCCCCGTAAGTGCGGGGATAAACCGGCGCTTGAAGGTGGACGTTATAAAGTGGATGTATGTTCCCCGTAAGCACGGGGATAAACCGTCATTATTGCAGTTTTGGCAGATAAAAATAACCTAAAAGAAGAAAAAACATTGTGAAATTATTACAAGGCGGTCATAAAAATAACCAGCAGAATTTAGATTCTGATGCAATAGGATTTTTATTACTGTCCGCCCATATAATTTTAAATGTGATCAATATTCCATATAAAACATTACCCTAATGAAGAAATGGTAGAAAATCGGGTAAATTATCCAAATCTGTTGTTAATGCAAATGATTTAACTGACTTTTTACATGATCCGCTATTTTAAAATAATATAATCACATAAGGAAACATCTTGGGCACTCACACCACAACAGAAATAACATACTGGAATCGCATGGTGCCGGAACTGACTGTGACCGATTTTTCTGTTTCGCTCAATTTCTATCAAAAAATATTAGGGTTCGAAGTATTAATCCAGCGAGAAGATCCTGACTTTGCCTATTTAAGTTTAGGGGAGGCGCAATTAATGCTGGAGGCATTTCATGATGAAGGTTGGAATACCGGAGAACTTAATAAGCCTTTAGGGCGTGGTATTAATTTTCAGATTGAAGTTGATGATATTACCCCACTTCTCGCCAGTCTGAAAATTAATGACATCGAACTTTATCGCCCGGCAGAAAATAATTATTACTGCATAGGCGACACTCAAATCTGTCAGAGAGAATTCCTTGTGCAAGATCCAGATGGTTATTTACTTCGGTTTAGCCAATATATCGAATAACAACCTCAATAATGCGATTTCATGAATGGAGACAGGTTGAAATTTTATTTCACGGTGAAAAAACATGCCTGAGTTAATCAATCATTCTGGCTACCTCACACGATATTGGGGTAAAGCGAAAAAAAATCCCTATTCTGACGAAAACTATCATCTGCTGGCCTACCATTGTCTGGATGTTGCCGCCGTAGGCCAATTATTATTGGCACCACAAAAAAAACTGACGCAAGATCTGGCCGATTTTTTACAGCTATCACCGGAATCATTACAAAACCTGTTTTCATTCTTTTTGGCGCTGCATGATCTCGGCAAATTTGCCTCGGCATTTCAGCAATTATATTCTCAAGAAAATACTGACCTTATTAAACCTGATCAGCGTAAACCCTACGACTCCCGAAATTTCCGGCATGATCAATTGGGATTATTTTTCTGGCGAAATATTCGGGATGATGTCCTGCTGTCATTGGTGGGAAACAATAACCCGCTCTCCCTCAGAGAAAAAGACCATGCTCAGGATACCCTGATGGTCTTGATGCAGTGTATGCTTGGCCATCATGGTAAGCCCATTGATGACGGTAAACACAATGATATTGTTGATTTCACTGACCCCCAAAATAGTGATGACGCAAATGTATTTACCCATGATTTGCTTAAACTTTTTCAACCCCGTCTGCCACGGGAAAAACTGCTGTCACAAGACTGGCAACACAATCTGAAACAAGTAAGCTGGCAACTTGCCGGCCTTGTGGTTCTGGCGGATTGGATAGGCTCTGACAGTTATCATTTCCGTTATCAAACCCAAGCCCTTCCGTTGGCAGAATATTGGCGAATTGCCCAGAAACAGGCGCAAATTGCCCTGAATGGCATTGATATCCATCATACACCGGTGATATCGCCTTACACCTCAATTCAAGATTATTACCGCTTTTCGCCAACTCCACTGCAACAATGGGCGGAGGAAGTCCCGATTGATGACTCCCCGCAGCTTTTTATCCTGGAGGATGTCACGGGAGCCGGAAAAACCGAAGCTGCCCTTGCCCTGACTCATCGCCTGATGCAGACCGGCGCGGCAGATGGCTTCTATTTCGGCCTGCCAACCATGGCCACCTCTAACGCCATGTTTGGCCGCATTGCTGAACACTACCATCGGATGTTCGATACTCAGCATGGCAAGCTACCCAGTATTGTTCTTGCACATGGTGCACGCGAGATGAATGATCATTTCCGTGACATCATCCTGACCTCCGAGCATAACGACAGCGATTACGCCGGAGACGATACCACTGCAACCGCGCAGTGCCACCAATGGCTGGCCGATTCCAATAAAAAAGCACTGCTGGCCTCGGTGGGCGTGGGAACGATCGATCAGGCATTGCTGGCAGTTTTGCCAAGAAAATATCAATCACTGCGGATGATTGGGTTAAATCGCAAGGTATTAATTTTTGATGAGGTACACGCCGCAGACGAGTATATGTTTGCTTTGCTGGAAAGCCTGTTAAGCCTGCACCTGCATCAAGGCGGTTCGGTGATACTGCTGACCGCCACCCTTTCCTTAAAACAGCGCCAACGGCTGGTGGATATCTGGTTATCAGCCGGCGGCATAGCGCCACAGAAACTGCAAGAAACCGCTTTTCCACTGGCCACTCAAGTCACGTTAGACCCGGAAGAACCCCTGATTGAAACGCCCTTGCGCAGCCGTGCGGATGTCAGCCGCTCTGTCGCGGTAAAAACCGTCAATCATCTGGATGAATGCGTACAGATTGCCCTGAATGCGGTGCAAAATGGGCAATGCGTGGTTTGGGTGCGTAACTCCGTGGATGATGCCCTGCAAGCCTTCCGGCTGATTCAGTCGCAGATGGATCAGCCGGAAAATTGTTCCCTGTTCCACAGCCGCTTTATTCTGCATGACCGGAAACGGATCGAAAATGGGGTGTTGAAAGCATTTGGTAAGAAAAGCAAACCGGGGGCGCGGCAAGGGAAAATCCTGATTACCACGCAGGTTTTTCAGGAGAGCCTTGATGCCGATACCGATGTGATGATCGCTGATATCTGCCCGATTGATGATTTGATCCAACGGGTTGGCCGCCTGCATCGCCATACCCGCAATGCCGAGGGAGAATATCAGCCGGGTATTATTGACAGTCGCCCGGCACCTGAATTATATCTCCACGCGCCAGCATGGGATGAACAACCCAAAACCGATTGGCTGAGCCAAAATTTCCGCAATACGCAATATGTTTATCGTTCAGCCGGGCGTTTATGGCTTGGCTTGCGTGAACTCCGGCGCTTGGGTGCCATTCGCATTCCGGCTGAGGCGCGAACCTTGATTGAAGCGGTTTATGGCGAAGATGCCGATGAGCAAATCCCCGATGCCCTCAAATTCAGGGATGATGACGCGATAGCGGAAGGCCGGAGTAAGGACGCCGTGGCACGGTCACAAGTGCTGCAATGGCAACGCCACGAATATAGTCATCGTAGTGCTCGCGGCTGGTATGACGATAATTGCGATATTAGTACCCGATTTAGCGACCAAGAAACCGTCAATGTCCTGCTCGTCAAACTGACTGAAAACGGTGAATTGATACCATGGGTTGAGGATGAAAAATTCCCGGTTCAACTCAGCATCCTCAAACTCCCCAAAAACAAATATGCCGATAAGTTGCAGCCCATGCCTGAATCACTGACTCAGGCGATAGCGCGGTTACAGGACAGATTCAAATCCGCCAAATACCTGTCTATCTGGTTGCCGGAGAATGACCCTAATTTTACTTACGATCCCATCATCGGTTTTTATCCTAAGCAGGAGGTGTTATGAACCTCGTTAAAGACGCATGGCTGACGTTTAGAATGAGAAATGGCAGCGAAGAAAAACGGCCCCTGACCGCCATTTGCGATCCCGCCGTGGTGGATTTTGCCCTGCCACGGGCCGATTTTCAGGGAGCGGCCTACCAACTGGCCATCGGATTACTGCAAACCGTTTTTGCGCCGGAAGATAAGTACGCATGGCATGATTTTTATGAACAAGCCCCGACGCCGGCAGATTTGCAGACTGCCTTTAACCGGGTAGAACATGCTTTTAATCTGACCGGAGACGGCCCCCTGTTTATGCAGGATTTTGATGCACTGGAGGGAGCAAAATCCACGGAGATTTCAGGATTACTGATCGAAGCGCCGGGCGCCAATACGCTTAAGCTCAATACCGACCACTTTATTAAACGTGGACAATGTGAAGTGATTTCCCCTGAAATAGCCGCTATTGCCTTGTTCACATTACAGATTAATGCACCGGCCGGCGGTGTCGGGCATCGGGTTGGGTTACGGGGCGGGGGGCCGCTGACAACCTTAATCCAGCCACAAGCATTCGATGCGTCTCTGTGGCAAAAACTCTGGCTGAATGTCATTCATCGGGCAGATTGGCGTTACACGGAGCCGGATCTCAACAGTGCTGATATTTTTCCGTGGTTGGGGAAAACCCAGACCAGCCAGAAAAAAGGGACAGAAATCTACGCCCATCATGTGCATGAACTGCATATGTACTGGGCGATGCCACGGCGCATCCGGCTGGAAATAGCCGATAAACCCGCCATTTGCCAGCTAACCGGGCAATCCACCCAGCAATCGGTTTCTACCTATCGCAGCCAAAATTACGGCAACAATTATGCGGGGAGCTGGCGGCACCCTTTAACCCCCTATCGCTGGAACCCGAAAAAAGCGGATGAAGAACACCTTTCCATCAAAGGGCAGCCCGGCGGTATTACCTATAAGATTTGGGATAGCCTGACTTTTTCCGACAATAAAGAGGGTCAGGAGGCCGCTCGGGTGGTCGATCATTTTAATTTGCTCAATGATTATTTTGCTGACAAACAGCATTCGCTCCTACGGTTATGGGCGTTTGGTTACGACATGGACAACATGAAAGCCCGTGGTTGGTATTCCGCTTCTTTGCTGTTGTTTTTCATGCCTATTGAGAAAAAAGCGGCCATTTTCCGGCGGGTCAAAACCCTGCAATCTCTTTCTGCCCATGCACTCACCCAATGCCGCACGCAAATCAAAAGCGCATGGTTCCATCGCCCAAATGACGTAAAAGGTGATATGTCGTTTATTGATGCCGCTTTCTATCAACGCACCCATGCGGCCTTCTTTAACGCAGTGCAACAGATTGTCAGCAGCCGGCACGCGGCCTGTTCGTTATCCACAGAGGAAGCCAAAATCTGGCTCTACCAACTCAGAAATACCTGTTTTGATCTGTTTGATGAATTTGTCCTGTCAGAAAACACCGATCCCAAAAAGTTACTGGAAAAAATCGAGGCACGGCAAATGTTGACCCGGTGGCTGATGGGTTCGAAAGATATCAAGGCATTTATGGCAGAGCACAAGATCGAAACTCAATCATCCAAGAAGAAGAAGGAGGCGGTTATCAATGAATAACCTGAGCAAAAGCCGCTTATTGCGCTGGTGGGAAAGCATGTTTTTATCCCCCGACGAATTGAAGGAAAAAGATATCCGCCCGGCACCGAGGGTCTATAAGGCGCAATTAAAGCGTTGTCAGGAAATTAACGCCGTGATCTTTACCGAGGGTTTTCGGGCACTTTGGTTCAGTTTACCGGAAGAAAAGATCAAAGAACCCGAAGAAATAACCAATGAAAACAAAAAAATACATAAAGAAGCTGAAGAGAGAACCCTGAAACTTTGGGCGATGATTGCCATGACGTTGGTGTATGTAAAAACCAATACCGACGCCAATCTGGCAACTGCCGCGGGCACCAGAGCAGACAATGACAAGTCAATTGTCAGCCCCCAGCGTTTTGCCCAATTACAGGCCGCCAGAACGCCTGATGAACTCATCATGCGCTTGCGGCGCATTCTGCAACAACTCAACGGTCAGGTTTCCGTGTTATCCCTCGTCAAAGATATTGAACAGTGGATGCGAGAGCACCACCAGACAAGGCCACATCGCGCCAATAAGCGCCTCCCGGTGCAATGGGCAATGGATTACTACAAGGCCGCGAAATAACCCGAAATCTTTTTCATCCGGCATGATTTTTTACCATAAGGAATTTTCCATGAGCCAATTTATCCAACTCCACCTGTTAACCTCCTACCCGCCTGCCAACCTGAACCGCGACGATCTCGGCCGCCCTAAAACTGCCCAAATGGGTGGGTTTGAGCGACTCAGGATCAGCTCCCAGAGTTTGAAACGCCATTGGCGGATCTCTGACCTGTTTCAGGACGCTCTGGCAGGCCATCTTGGTTTTCGTACCAAGCGTTTTGGTTTTCAGGTGTATCAACGCTTGCTTAATGGCGGCGTTAAAGAGAAGCAAGCGGCGGAATGGGCTTCTAATATTGCGGGCGTCTTTGGTAAAAAGAAAAAAGAAGATCCACTGGAAATTGAACAGTTGGCGCATATCAGCCCGGCCGAACAGGAAGCCACTTTTGCGCTGGTGGACACACTGATTGCAGAAAACCGTGCTGCAACGGAAGAAGAGTTAAACCTGCTGAGTAAAGCCAAAATGGCGGTCGATATTGCATTGTTCGGTCGTATGCTGGCATCCAGCCCAGCCTATGGCGTTGAGGCCGCCTGTCAGGTTGCCCATGCGATCAGTGTCCACGCCGTGACCGTGGAAAATGACTATTTTACTGCGGTAGACGATCTCAATAATGGCAAAACCGATACCGGTTCGTCGCATATCGGGGAAACCGGCTTTGCGGCGGCGCTGTTCTATAGCTATATCTGCATTAATAAGTCGTTATTAATCGAAAATCTGGCAGGCAATGAAGCGCTGGCAAACCGCGCTATCGCCGCCCTGACCGAAGCGGCGGTTAAAATTGCGCCCTCCGGCAAACAAAACAGCTTCGGCTCCCGTGCCTATGCCAGTTATGTGTTGGCGGAAAAAGGCGAATATCAGCCGCGTTCCCTGTCCGCTGCGTTTTTAAAACCCATTAACGATGAAGATCAGGCCACCAAAGCGATTGAGGAACTGGAAGAACAGCGGAAAAACTTCGATAACGTTTATGGCGCCTGCGCTGATTCACACTATCGCATCAATGCCGTGACCGGCGAGGGTCGTTTTGCTGAGTTGGTTCAGTTCATCACCGCGTAAAAAAGGGGCCAATATGAAGAGTTACTTGGTCTTTCGCTTATACGGGGCACTCGCCAGTTGGGGAGTGGAAGCGGTCGGTGAAAACCGGCCAACCAGCACCTATCCCACCCGTTCGGCAATTTTAGGGCTATTAGGGGCAGCTTTGGGCATCCGGCGTGATGATGAAACCCAGCTTGCGGCGTTGCAGCAGAGTGTCAAAATCGCCATCAAGCAGGTTGTTTCCGGTTTATTGCTACGGGATTACCATACCGCCCAAGTGCCCTCGCAAGAGAAAAAACAGGCACACCTGACCCGTAAAAGTGAGTTAAGTGATAAAGCGAAATTAAACACGGTGCTGTCTTCACGGGATTATCTGGCTGATGGCGTGTGGGTTATCGCCATTTCATTGACCGAACCTACGAGTTTTACGCTTTCTGCCTTACGTGATGCACTGGTAAAACCGGTTTTTACGTTGAGCCTTGGCCGAAAATCCTGCCCGCCGGCGCTTCCCATGTCGCCACAGTTGGCCGAATATCCATCATTAAAAGCGGCGCTTGATACGCCTTTTCCCTCCTTGCCGCAATCCGAAAAGAGCAACTATTATTGGCGGCGAAATTATGAGGTCGTGAGCTATTGGTGGGAAGGCGATAAAAATGAGATCGACATTCCGGATGCAACCGTATTGACCCATCAACTCTGGAATGAGCCGCTGTCACGCGACCGCTGGCAGTTTACCCAACTCACGATACATCAGGTATCGCTCCCGTCACTGCCTGTGGAGGGAACCCATGTACCTGTCTAAAATCACTTTGCGTCCATCGATTCAGCGTCCACAACCCCCGTCACGACGGGTGAAAAATGATGTTTATGCTACCCACCAGCTTCTGTGGCAACTGTTTACCGAACAGGAAGCGCGTAATTTCCTGTTCAGGGAAGAGAAAACCCTCAGTGGCAGTCCTGAATTTTGGGTGTTATCCACCACCCAACCGATAGCCACATCACCACAGTTCCAGATCCAGACCAAGCCTTTTGCCCCTCAATTACATAACGGGCAAAAACTGGCCTTCAAACTGCGCGTCAATCCGACGGTCTGCCTGACGGATAAAGATTCGGGCAAACAGCGGCGTCATGATGTTCTGATGAATGCCAAGCGTCAGGCAAAACATCAGGCCAAATGTGCGGGTATCAGCGTGGATTCTGACGAAATAGAATTATTGATGACACAGGCCGGCCAAGCGTGGATACAGGATGAAAAACGGCTGGCGAGTTGGGGCATCCGCTTTGATTTCCCGCCTGATATTGAACGCTATACCCAACATCGCAGTTTCAAAGCCTCCGGCCAGCAAGTGGCGTTTTCGAGCGTGGATTTTCAGGGGGTACTGACCTTGTCAGATAGCGAGCTTTTTCTGGCGCAATACCGTAAAGGGTTTGGCCGGGCCAAATCCTTTGGTTGTGGGTTAATGCTGATAAGGGCATTGTGATGGCATTTATTCCGTTAAAACCCATTCCGATCAAGGACAGGAATTCGATGATCTTTATCGGCATGGGGCGTATTGATGTCAAAGATAATGCGTTTGTGGTGATCGATGAAGTCAACGGTGAACGCATGCATATTCCCGTTGGCTCTATCGCCTGCATTATGCTGGAGCCGGGCACCCGCATTAGCCATGCTGCGGTAAAACTGGCTTCGACGACCGGCACTTTACTGATTTGGGTCGGAGAAGCCGGTGTCAGATTGTATTCAGTGGGGCAGCCGGGCGGTGCCCGTTCAGATCGCTTGCTTTATCAGGCCAAACTGGCACTGGATGAGGATTTAAGGCTCAAAGTGGTTCGCAAAATGTTTGAACTGCGTTTTGGCGAACCCGCACCGCAAAAACGTAATGTTGAACAGCTCAGGGGGATAGAGGGCGCGCGCGTCAGAAAAATCTATCAAATATTGGCAAAACAGTATGGGGTAAAATGGCAAGGACGCAACTACGATCATACAAATTGGGATAAAGGCGATCTTATCAATCGCTGTATCAGCGCCGCCACCTCGTGTCTCTACGGTGTGACCGAGGCCGCTATTCTGGCGGCGGGTTATGCCCCGGCCATAGGTTTTCTGCATACAGGCAAGCCCTTGTCATTTGTCTATGATATTGCGGATATTTTGAAGTTTGATACCGTTGTGCCTATTGCTTTTAAGGTTGCCGCCACCCATAGCATTGCGCCTGACAGACAAGTCAGAATTGCCTGTCGGGAAAAATTCAGAACAGACAAGATCCTGAAACGCCTGATCCCGTTAATTGAAGAAGTCCTTGCGGCGGGTGAAATCTCGCCGCCGCTCCCGCCTGCTGACGCACAGCCACCCGCCATTCCTGAACCGATCTCCATCGGTGATATCGGACACAGGAGCCAATAAATGAGCATGACCGTGGTTGTCACAGAAGCCGTTCCTCCTCGCTTGCGGGGACGTTTGGCTATCTGGTTACTGGAGATACGGGCGGGCGTTTATGTCGGGAATATCTCCCATAAGATCAGGGAGATGATTTGGCAACAAATTACCGAGCTGACCGAAGAGGGGAATGTGGTGATGGCATGGCAGACCAATACAGAATCTGGCTTTGATTTCCAAACCTTTGGTGAAAACAGAAGGGAGCCGATAGATTTTGACGGTCTTCGGTTGGTGAAATTTAAGCCGCTTTCTGAGGATTAATTTGCCGGAGTGAAAAGAGGGTTAAAGGTGGTAAAATTTTTTCGGTTAATAAATATGTTTTAAAATAGCGGGTTATGATTAGAGTTCCCCGTACCTACGGGGATAAACCGACACATTAGCTGTGATAACAGATGGCGGCTGAGTGATATATTGTCAGAATAAAACGCTTCCCAGTTCTACTTTCTCACTTCAAAGAATCTAACTAAAAGTCAATATCAATAGAGGAAATAACCACAATATTCATTACCCTTACCAAAGTATTTTTAGATAAAAATCCATTTATTCCAGATAAAACAAATAAATATACCGAATTGAGCAACATTCCACCCGCAAGCATCATTCACTGATGATTGTCAAAAAGACCTATGATAATCTACGCGGCTTTCCGTCCTCAGATGATTGTTTTGTAGACAATTAAATGTCAAAAATAGGAACCAAATTGACTTATGAACTTAACTAACACCAGCAAATTGTTAGCCGCTGCGCTGTGTTTTGCAGCCTCATCTAGCTATGCCGATAGTGAGCGTCCACTTTTTTCATTAACCATGACAGAATCTGGCGTTCAGCAAACCAATAATGACGGTAGCTTGGCCGGCACGACTAAATCTGAATCGCGTATTCTGCCAATTTGGGGGGATGCTGCACGAGCAAAAGGCTATGATTTGCCTGAGCCGTTTGGTGCCAGTTACAGCTATATGAATCTGCGGCAGGATATCGTTGTAGATAGCATTAAATACGAATTTAGTAATCCAGATTATAAATTTCTTGAAAAAATAATTATTAACGCAGGGAAGACACGAGAAAAAAGCGAAACACATATGCTTAAACTGGATTCTTGGGTGTTACCTTTCCTGAACGTCTATGGTGTCTATGGAAAAACCAAAGGGACTTCAAAAACCAATCTAGACAGCATTTACCTACCCAACTCTGAACCTGGAGAACCAGCTTGGGAAGATATTCCTTTTGAACTGAACTTTAAAGGAAAAACGTTTGGCGGCGGTGTCACCCTTGCCGGAGGTTATAACCAATTTTTTGCCACCTTAGATACTAACTATACCCGTACCAATCTGGATATTTTAGATGGGGATATTAGTGCCTTAGTTATCACTCCACGAGTTGGTTACGAATTTGTTTTTGAACCTTTAATCGCTGGACAAGGAAATACCAAAGTTCAAGTCTGGGTTGGTGCTATGTACCAAGATATTACTCAGCGCTTTAAAGGTGATGTTAGTAAGCTCGATTTACCCCCTGAACTTGCATTGTTTGATATGATTAAAAAACAAACAGACATCAAATTCGACGTCGAACAACACCTTGCCCATAAATGGAACAATACCCTTGGTGCTCGTATCGAAGTCACCCGCAACTTTAATATCTTGTCAGAAGTCGGTTTCGGCAACAGAAACAGCTTCTTTATTTCCGGTGAGTTCCGTTTTTAATGTTTGGCCTCGCAACCTTTAAAAGGCTGGTGGTTGCCAGCCTCTTTGCTTTTACCGTCTTATCCGCCCACGCAGAGACCTTGCTTGATCGGCAAAAAATTGATGGCTGGTTAAACGAACTGGGCGGCAGCAATCATTTTGATGCCCGCAAGAAAATTGACTGGGGGGTATTACCCGGCCCTTTCTATACCCCTGAAATGGGCGTCGGGATTGGGGTTGCCGTAGTCGGTTTATACCGTCCCGATAGCTCAGACTCTGTGAGCCAGACCTCTTCATTGGGACTCAGTGGCTTTGGCTCATCTACCGGTGCATTTGGTCTCAATTTTACCAATTATAATTTTTTTGCCCGCGACCAATGGCGGTTATTTGTTTCCGGTACGCTGAATAACACTCCCACTTACTATTGGGGAAAAGGCTATAACGCCGGGAAACAGGACAGCAATAAAGAGAAATACCATTCGCAGGAATTTGATATTCATCCCCGCCTGCTCTATCGCGTCGCCGATGCTACCTATATGGGATTAGGCTGGAATTTCTCCTCGCTCAACGCCAGTCATCCCGATGCCGGTGCAAAACGCTATTTTGACCAATCCGTTGGCGGCCGTTCTGTGATCAGTTCCGGTATCAGTGCCTACTTCAGTTATGATACGCGGGATTTCTTGCCGAATGCCCGGCATGGGCAAACGTTTGAGATCGTTTACACCTATTTTTCCCCGGCGTTGGGCAGCGATCACCGTTTCTCTACCACCCAATTTCAGTTCTCGGCCTATCACCAGTTATCTGAAAAAACCGTTCTGGCCTTTGATAACTATGCCCGTTTCAGCGCGGGGGATGTACCGTGGAATCAGCTCTCTCTACTCGGCAATGGTCAGCGGATGCGCGGGTATTATGAAGGGCGTTATCGTGACAATAATATTTTCACCACCCAGTTAGAATTGCGACACAAACTTGACTGGCGCCACGGTGTGGTTGCCTGGATAGGTGCCGGCACACTGGGAGATTCCCCTTCACAATTGGGAACAAAACATTGGCTGCCTTCTGTCGGGGTTGGCTATCGTTTCGAGTTTAAACCCCGCATGAATGTCAGATTAGATTTTGGTGTTGGTAAAGACAGTATGGGATTCTATTTTCAGGTTGGGGAAGCGTTTTGAGATTATTAGTGACACTGTGCCTCTGTTTTTTACTGCTGGCATGCCAAAATCCGCCCCAATCCCTTGATCCGGTAAAACTTGTCCTCGCCAGTGATCCCGATGAACAATCCCTGAAAGCGTGGGGCGCATTGCCGCCGATCGCACCACCGGAGGGGTTAAGGGCCTGCTGTGCTTTTGGCTATGACCTTAAAGTTCAACTCAGAAATATTCCTGTCCCTTTCTACGTTATCGATAATATTGTCGAAGCCGAAAAACTGGGTGAGCATCACTATAATGACAGCGTTATCGGTTCCAGCGCTGCCTTGTTGGGAATAAGCAAGGAAAAAGTGGGGCTGCTCTATACCCGTAAAGGCGGATTTATTGATATCGCCCATGTGAGGGATACCGCAGACTATACGCTCTATCTGTTCAGCCAGATTTATGCCCATCTTGGTCAAGAGTGGGAATTAACCCTGAATAATGAGCTTGCCGCGCGCAAAATTCACTTTTTTGCTTTTCCGCCGCCGCAAGCGCCTGCTGAACGCTATACGCTGAGTGCCTATTTAGCGGCCAAGCTCGCTTTTCAGCTTGCGGCCTGGCATGAAATCGCGCAATGGTATGGCTATCAATCGGTTCCGGGATTTTCCGAAGGGATTTCGGCTTTTTCCCCGGAAGATCTCTATTCAAATCTGTTAGGCGCGCGTTTAACCCTGACCCTAATCTTAGAAGGCCATGCGGCTTCTGTGGCCCAATTTTCCGCCGCGATGGGCAAAATCTTGCCGATGGCGCTGCATGAACTCGGCGATTATCCCAGATCAGGCACAAAGGCGATGTTTGATAGCGTAGATGGTGTGTGGTGGAACAGTTACCGGCGCATTCCTGAGAAGTTTCTGGTACTGCACCGGAATTACGATATTCAGGACAACCGCTACCCGTTAATGCCTTTCGGTAAAGAGGACGCGGCCTTGCGCCTGTCGCTGCCTGATCATTATCAGCATCTTGAGTTGGATAAGCTGGCAGAATTGCGGTTATTTCCCAGCAATGAGATGAAAAATCTGCCGGTGCCAAAACAATATTGGACAGTGAAAGATTTTAAGAGGCTGGCGGACAATGCTCAATGTGAAGATGAACGGCAATTATTGATTAAATAAAGCATTGATCGACAACGTTAAAATCTTATCCTCCCAATACATCACGTATTGGGGTATGCCGTTGAATCAGTTCCTGCAAAATCGCTTTCAATAGCTGGCTTTTGCCATTGCCCAGTGGTGCCAGCACACTTTTCTCATGGGATTCTGCTTCGGCCAGCAATCCTTTGACCAGTTTTTTCCCGGTTTCCGTCAAACGTACCAAGGTCACGCGGCGATCATTGCCACCCTTGGAAAAACGCACTACATGCCCCTGTAATTCCAAACGTTGCAAAACGCGCGTCATGGTCGGTTGTTTACTGACGGTTTTCTGTGCCAGAAGGCTGATACTAATCGAACCACTTCCTGCCAACGTCGATAACACCCGCCACTCCAGTACGGATAACCCTTGCGCTTCAACAACATCATGGAATTCAGAAGAAACCAGCATCCATGCCTGCCCAAGTAAGGCAGGCAGGTAATTGTCAACAAACACTTTTGCATCTGGCATAAGTTGAACAACCCTTTTTATCTCAGGAAGTATTTTGACTTCCGATTTTAAAAGGTTCACCTGTGAAAAACACGCCCACGACAGTGATTCCGTCAATATTTTCCTGATAACAGTGAGCCAAATCGCGGAACGAATGTATTCAGCCCAAGCTGTTTCAATATCATGTAGGTTGTCGCCACAGATGAGGAAATAACCGGCAGCCCCACCCGATCTTCAATCAGTGCCACTGACGGCAGAGAAGGCATTTGTACACACGCAGAAGCCACAATAACATCGGCGTTGCTGTTCAATCGCTTCGTGATTTCCACCGGTGCCAGCGGATCTTGCCGCCCGACATCAAGATTGTCGGGGATCTCCAGCGAAATGCTGTCGATCACTTCAATGCCCTCATTTTCAATGTAATCAATCACGAGTTGCGTCAATGGTTTCATATAGGGCGTCAGTATCGAGATCCGTTTCGCCCCCAAAGCGTGTAATCCATCCACCAATGCGCCTGCGCTGGTGACAACCGGCGCCGGATATCCGTTTTCCTGTGTCCGCAGATAGAGGCGCTTTTCAGAGATCCGGTGATATCCCTTGCCCATGCTCATAATCGCCACTAAACAGGCATATCCCAGCACATCGACCGCCGCATCCGACAGCTCAAGCGCGCAGCGATCGCTGTCAGCATCCATGGCGGCCAGTTCGGCTTGGGTGACCGTTTTCATCCGCATCCGGCTGGAATGAAAGGTAAAACGCTCACCACCCAGCGCTTCACGGGCGCGCAGGATCGCGGGAATTTCCGTTTCCATGGTGGTATTGGAAGAGGGAACAATCAGCCCTACCCGAAAATGCTGTGTGTCACTCATGGCTGATCCCCCTGTACGGGATCGGTAAACCGAACCGCACTCTGCGGACGGCGATCCACGCTGAGATCGAAAATATCAAATCGGTTGTAATGTCCGGTGATATCGTGCATCTGGCGCGGCTGAATACAGCGGTTCAAGTCGATATCCGCATAAACGATCCCCTCTCTGTCAATCAGGGGATGGCCAATCACCCGGCCATCCGGCCCAATGATGCCGCTGAAGGCGCTGTTGGAACGCGCCAGCAGTTGTTCCGCTTCAGGATGGCTGGCTGACATGGCTTTCACGATTTCCGGCGAAATGGTGGAACAGGAAACAATCGTAAACACTTTGCCTTCAAAACAGTGGGCGGCCGCCCGTAAACGGATCGCCTCCACCATATCATAATCCGGCGGGGCCACCGGCAGGGATATATAGCTGGCAACATGTACCAATTCGCCTTGGGACAACAAAGAAAAACGCGCCAACGTATTGGTATTTTCGCCGCAGGCCAGCACGCCCAGTGGACCGATGCGGGTATCATGAACTTTTAACGAAGACGCATCCCCGTTGGCCCATGTCAGTTTCTCTGCCCATGTCGGCACCAGCTTGCGGTGACGCCCCAGAATCTGCCCTTTATCCGACAGGGTCACCAAGGTGTTATAGAGCGTTGCCACACCAGTGGGGCTGCGTTCATTGACGCCAATCACCACGTTGATGTGGTGGCGCGCCGCCGCGCGTGCAATTTTGTTGATCTCCGGCCCCGGAACTTCAATGGCCGATTTGCACAGTTTTTCAAACCACGGGCTGCCTTGTATCGGTGTCATTACCCAGTTCCAATAGGGATAGCCGGAAACAAACACTTCCGGAAAGGCCACCAAACTGGCTCCGTTGTCTGCCGCTTCTTGGATCAGCCGGCAAACCAGATCAACCGTCGCCTCGGTATCCAAAAAGACGGGCGCAGCCTGTACCGCAGCCGCTTTGAACTTGGGAAGTTTCAGCATCTCAGGCTCCTGTTTTATTTACACCGCAATCACGCAGTGACGTAACTCGCCAATCTTTTCAAGGTACGCTTCAACCACATCCCCCGGCCAGAGCCACTCTTGCGGATCACGCCCCGCGCCGACACCTTCCGGTGTTCCCGTGGCAATGATATCCCCCGGCTCCAGCGCGATGCCTTTGCTGATATCGGCAATCAAAGTATCGACTTTGAACAACATATGGCGTGTATTGGACTGCTGTTTGGTCACCCCGTTGACTTTCAGGCTCAGCGCCAGATCCTGCGGGTTGGGAATTTCATCCGCGGTAACAATGCAGGGGCCAAAAGGCGCGTAAGTATCCTGCCCCTTGGAGTAGATCCACTGCCCGGCACGGCGGCAATCACGGGCGCTCATGTCGATCATCAGGCTATAACCAAAAACATATTTCAGTGCTTCCGCTGCCGCTACGCCTTTGGCGCGGGTGCCGATGATCACCGCCAGCTCCACTTCCCAATCCAGTTGCTGGGTGATCTCACGGTTATGTTCAATTGCGTCACCGGGGCCAATCACGGTGGTGGGTGGTTTAGAGAAAATCACCGGCTCTTTTGGCAGATCTTTTGCCGTATCCAGAGCGCGGCTGGACTCCGCCACATGTTCGACATAATTCAGGCCAATACCGAAGATATTTTTCCGCGGGCGGGGAATGGGCGCGAGAATTTTCACATTCTGCAAGGGTTGTGAAACCCCCGCAGGCCACAATCCGTTGAACGAGGCTAACAGCGCCGTTGTGCTGCCCACCGCCAAGGGACCCAGATCAATAAACGCCAGCATGTTATCCGGCAATTGACTGCCTGCATAAGCCGCCAGCTTTGCCAAGTCGACGACGTGATTATCGACAATCGCCCCTAACCGCGCGGCAGCCGTCACTTCTGGACGGTAAGTGATTAAACGCATCTCTTATCCTCTCACTGGTTGGTGCCCATCGTTATCAGTCAGGGCTTCTTCGTAATACAATTGCAATGCCTGCATGACGGGCAGATCGTTGAAACAGAACAAGCAGGCATCATCTGTTTGTGACGTATTCACATGTTCATGAAATGCCCATGAAGGGACGCAGAAAATATCCCGCTCCTGCCAGTCAAACCGTTGACCATCAATCATGGAATAACCGCGTCCTTTCGCGACCTGATAGATGAAACTGCCGGTATGCCGGTGCGCCTTGCCCACAAAACCGGGGCGCAACAACTGCATACTGGCACCGAGCGTCGGCATCACATGACCGCCCGTGATCGGATTGGTGTAGTGCATCAAAATGTCATCAAAAGGCGAACCGTCTGAAACACGGGCGTAACGCTGCAAAGCTTCATAAGTGGGTTCCCACTGATATCTGAACAGCGGGGAATAAGGTTGATCCCAGCCGACATTTTGCGGACGCAAGGCGGGGGCACCCCAGAGTGCAATGGAAGAATCCACGGTTTCAGTCACGGCCTGCCCCAACTCAGGGTGCACCTTATAAAAACCCGCCTCCAATACGTTAACCAGCGGAATATCCAGCCCATCCTGCCAGATACATTGTGAACCATCAGATTCAACGCCATGTTCATGCCAGGTGCCATTGGGCGTTAAGACAAAATCATTCGCTGCCAGCGATATTTTCTGCCCATCGACAATGGTGTAAGCGCCGCGTCCTTCCATGATAAAACGCAGGGCAGAAGAGGAGTGGGCATGTGCCGATGCGGCTTCGCCCGGCCGCATGGTCTGGAGACCGGAATAAAGCAAACCGACCGCAGTAGACATGCCCTGCTCTCCCGAATTGTTCAGGTAGACCACCCGGCGTCCGGCCTGTTCCGGCGTGACCAAATCGGCCGATTTTATCACGTGCTCACGCAGATCACGGTAACGCCAGAGTACCGGCACCGAGGCGGATTTAGGCTGCCAAGGTTCTATTTTATTGGCGATGGTCCAGAGTGCCCCGGCCTTGTACTTCCCTAATTCCTTGTAATACGCCAGCAGTTCAGGGCTGTCGGCAACATTGGCACGGCCGATCATCTCTTCCCGATATTGATCATGCGATTGGGGATTTTCTTGTTGAGGAATAGATTGTTGAGACATAGCTATCTCCTGTACGGATAACAGATAACAATAAGGCGGAAGTTCGTTCTAATTGTTCTTTGCCGTAAAGATACGGTTGTGGCCAGTCGATACCTGTCCAGCCATATCTGGCGCATTCACGCAGCAGCCAAGCCGCATCGGCTAAGAACGGGCGGGATAAGGCGCAAAGATCGGCACGACCCGAAGCAATAATGCTGTTGATTTGATCCGCATCGGTGATCGCACCGACGGCAATCACCGGCACATTGGCCTCATTGCGAATGCGATCCGCCATCGGTGTTTGGTACATGCGCCCGTAAACCGGTTGCTGCTCCACAGACACTTCTCCGCTGGAACAATCCACCATATCCACACCGGCGGCATAGAAACGGCGGGCAATCTCGACCGCTTCATCGACCGTCGTTCCCCCTTCCACCCAATCCGTGGCAGAAATCCGCACGGATATCGGCAAATCGGTCGGCCAGGCATGACGCACCGCTTTGAAGACAGCCAGCGGGAAGCGAAGCCGGTTTTCCAGCGAACCGCCATATTCATCATCGCGCTGGTTCGTCAGCGGGGAGAGAAAACTGGACAGCAGATAACCGTGGGCGGCCTGGATCTCCAGCCAGTCAAAACCCGCTTCAACGGCGCGATGCGTGGCCGCGACAAACTGAGCAATAATGTCTTTCATCTGCGCGTGAGTGAGCGCCGCCGGCACTTGGGAAACGCCGGGTAAATAGGGCAACGCCGAGGCGGAAACCAAGGGCCAATTGCCCTCCGGCAAAGGGTGATCCGAACGTTCCCACCCCAGTTGGGTCGATCCCCGCCGCCCGGCATGTCCCAATTGAATGCCAACCTGAGCGCCAGAATGCTGGTGGACAAAATCGGTGATCGTCTTCCACGCCTGCACATGCTGCTCGTTCCACAATCCGGTACAAGCCGGGGTGACACGTGCCTGCGGAGAAATGGCTGTCATTTCGGCGATCAGCAATCCCGCGCCGCCCAATGCCCGGCTGCCAAGATGAACCAGATGGAACGGGCCCGGCGTTCCCTCCACGGCGCTATACAGCAGCGTGGGTGAGACCACGACCCGGTTTTTCAACAGCACGCCCCGTACCCGATACGGTGTCAGCAAAGGTGGGATCAGCGGTGAGAATGGGGTCGATGTTCGGGCAAACCAGCGTTCATAATTCTCCAGCCATGCCCTGTCCCTCAAGCGCAGATTTTCATGGGAAATGCGCTGTGAACGTGTTAACAGTGAATAAGCAAATTGTTCGGGCGGAAGAGCGTCATAGCGCACGACATTTTCGAACCACTCCGTTGAATTGCGGGCGGCATTCTGGATTTTCAGCACTTCCACGCTGCGCGATTGCTGATAATCGGCCAAACCTGCCGGCCAATTCCCCTGATGGGCTTGCAGGCGGTTGGTCAATTCAATCGCATCTTCCAATGCCAGTTTTGTGCCGGAGCCAATGGAGAAATGGGCGGTATGGGCGGCATCGCCCATTAACACAATCGGGACAGGCTTGCCGTTATCGCCCTCTGGCGTGATCCAGTGCACCCAATTGCCACAAATGATGCGGGGAAAACGTATCCAAATGGCGGCACCACGCAGATGGGTGGCATTGGAGATTAATGGATGCCCATCCAGCCACGGCGCGAAGATTTTTTCACAATAGGCAATCCCCTCTTCCTGGGACATTTTGTCGATCCCCGCCGCCAGCCAGGTCTCTTCCGTCGTTTCGACAATAAAGGTCGATAGCCCTGCCTGAAACTGATAGGCGTGAACCTGAAACCAGCCATGCTCTGTTTCAACAAACAGAAAGGTAAACGCATCAAAGATCTTGCGCGTCCCCAGCCAGACAAAACGGCAATGCCGCTGTTCGATATCCGGCTGAAAAAATTCGGCATAACGGGTGCGGATCTGGCTATTGATGCCATCGGAAGCAATCAGCAAATCGGCATGATATTGACGGGCAATCGCCTGTTCATCCTCAACCTGAGTTTCAAACACCAGCTCAACCCCAACCTCAAGGCAGCGATCTTGCAGGATATTCAGCAGCTTTTTACGGCCAATGCCAATAAAACCATGGCCGCCACTGCGATTGACCGTTCCCTTGAAATGGATATCAATATCATCCCAACGACTAAACGCCTTGCCAATCGTTTCAGCCGAAACCGGATCCGCCTGATGCAGGTTTTCCAACGTGGCATCCGAAAACACCACGCCCCAACCAAACGTGTCATACGGACGATTGCGCTCGATGACCACGACGCGGTTATTAGGGTTTTGCAACTTCATCAGCAGACCGAAGTATAATCCTGCCGGTCCACCGCCAATACATACGATATTTTTACCTCTTAAATTCATCTTTCTTCTCCTGCCGCAGGATATTTGTCCCATGCGATATGCGTTCATTCAACTCAAGATCGTTCAACGAAGCTGCCTGTTTAATTAAGGCATCTGCTCCGTTAGCGCATAGTAAAACTCATCGGGAATGGGGATAGCTTGATGAGTATCCAGTGAAGTCGTGACATAAGTCTGAGTGGCGCTCATCCTCAGCTCACCTGCTTTGCTGACGCAGCGTTGGATCAACGTCAGGGATTTTTTGCCAATTTTCTCAACCTCTAAGTCCAGCCAAACCTGATCGCCCATTCGGCTGATGGCCTTAAACTCCGCCTCCAGATGCACCGTTGGCAACCCAAAGCGATGTTTGGCGATGTAATTGGCATACCCGATTGGCGTTAGCTCATCGAACCAATCTTCCAGCAAGTTATTGAACATCACGAAATATTGGGGATAAAAGACGATCCCCGCCGGATCACACTCAGAAAAGCGAATTTTATGGGGCTGGATAAATCTAAGCAGACTCATTGCAGACTCCTTAGGATTAATATAAAGAGAGGCGCCGTTGGCACGCGCGTAATTGCTCACCCTGCTCATCCGCCAATGCCGCTTCACGCAGTTGGCGCAAATGGTCGGGAGATAAATCATGCAGATGGTGATCAACAATCGCCATCAGGGTTTGAAAATGTCTTAACCCACGTGCGTGAGTCTCGCCATAACCCTTGATTAAGCGCTGGCATTGGGCGATTTCCAAAGCCAGATCGCGATCCCGCTTTGCGGCGACACCAATGCGCCACAGCCATCCTTCAATGCGCACTGTTTCATGCTGAAAACGCAGCGTATGACGGCGCATTCGGCGCCAATGTGCCAGCATATAAAGCAGCAGGTATCCCGGAATGGCGCTGGTGGTCATCACACGCCCGCGGCTGAGTAATTTTGCCAAGATCCGATGGATAAAATGAGGACGGGACAACCAGCGGCCAAAACGTGCCGGCAAGATGTCACAGATCTCTTCCATGCGGGGATGAAGAAAGTCTTTTATCTCAACAAGTTGACCATCACGCACCCGCATTTCTTGCTTAACCCGTTCGAACCGGCCGACCCGCGTTTTGAGATCGGCCACCCGAATGGTGTCTTCATAAGCCATCCACAGCGCCAAATGGCGGGCGGTTTCACCCAATAATTGTTCGTCCTGCTTGACGGCTTGCTGGGTCAGTTTTTGCAAGCGGTCGAGATACAAACGGGCATAAGCCGGATCTTGATAATCAATCAGGCGCCTGATCCCTTCAATCACAATGTCATGGATACAGGACGGGATCTTTTGCCGGATATACAGCAGCAGGGCATTGATTTCGTTGTTATGGGAAAGACGGGGGTGAGAACGTTGTTTTTTTTCCGGGATCGGGGAGCCTGCCGCCGTTTCTCTGGCGCTGCCTGATTTCGCTTCCGATTGCGCCCGGCTCAATCCCAAACTAAAGGCTTGCAGGCTGGGTTTTATCCCCACTTTCTTCTTGATGATTGCCGCCTCAAACTGCTGACGGCTGAACGGCAAAGTCGCCGTACCACAGAGTGCACCAAACAAGACAGCACTGATCACACTGCCGCTCTTTTCTGCCACCCGCGCCATATCAAAATGGATAAAATGCAAAGCCGCTTTCCGGGATTGCCGGATCAACACCCCGCTATCCACCCGCCCGTCGCCCATGGCCGAACGCTCCCCCATCGAAAATACCCGATGGCTTGAGGCGATCAGCGTCGTGCGATCCGGCGTGACAAAACCGCGCTGGACAGCGCGCCCGGCTTCCATCAATTCCGAGGCCAACACAATATCCACATCACCGGCCGTTGGCATCAGTGCCAGCACGGGGGCTGATCCCCCAGACTCAGCAGCAACAGGGAACAACTCAACATAATAAATGGTTGCCCCGGTTCGTTGGGCGACGCCGGGCACAGAAGTCGTTTGGGCAAAATAGCCATTTTCTTCTCCCAAGGTCACGAGCCAATCAGCCAGTACACCGCCCCCTTCGCCTCCCATCGCCAGAATAGCAATTTTGATCGGTTGAGCGGGCGGGTTTGTAAACAGCGAATTGATGGATGGCATAGGTATCACTCCTGCTTAAAAATCATATTGCTGGCGACGCTCAACATCGCGACGTTGCAAATAACCGATAAGCCTTTGGCGGGTCTGGTGCAGCCATCGTTCCCAACGGGTGGGGTTCATAATGATCCGCGCCTTGAAGAAAGAGGGGCACAACACCGCTGCGTGAGAGACTTCCCCGCACAACCCACAGCCGACACAGCTATTCAATACCGTCGCCACCGGATCGGTGCGCAAGGGATCAGGATTCGGCTTAATCGACAACGAAGGGCAGCCGGACAGGCGGATGCAGGAGTGATCGCCCGTGCAGGTATCGGGATCGACCCCGAATTGCTCACGGATGACCCGCTTCCCTGCCGCAATCGCCCCTTTGATCCTGGCTTTTTCGCGCCGTTGCTTATTCAACATACACTCACTCTGCGCGACCAAAACTTTTGGCCCCTCACCTGTCGCGTGTTTATCTATCGTCAGTGCTTCACGCAGGGTCTTGATCATGGCCTTAAGATCATAAGTGCGCTTGATCGTGCGTACCCATTTCACCCCGACGCCCTTGACGGCTTTTTCGATGTCATGGCCGGTACTGCGATGGGCATTCACTGCCACTGAGGAGGGAATATCCTGCCCGCCGGTGGCGGAGGTGTAGCTGTTATCGACAATAATGGTCAGATTGTCGCTGCGGTTAAAAACACTGTTGGCGATACCACTGGTTAACCCGTTGTGCCAGAATCCCCCGTCTCCCATCACCGAGATGGCCCGCTTGTTCGCCACCGGCGTATTCAGTGCCGCCGCACTGGCCGCGCCCAATCCATAACCCATGGTGGTATTGCCCAAATTAAACGGGGGCAGAATGGCAAATAAGTGACAACCGATATCAGCACTGACATGATGTTGCCCCAATTCCCGTTCAACCAGCTTTAGCGCGGTAAAAATCGGTCGTTCGGGACAACCAGTGCAAAAACCGGGCGGGCGGGCGTGAACCGCCTCTTCCAGTGCATGATTTTCCTCAATCGGTAAAGTCACGGCCGGAATACGCACCTGACCGGCAGACACCGCACTTTCCGCGGCCATTTTGCCGTAACGTTCAAGAAACGCCCGCAGTCCTGATAACACGGTGGCCGTATTGTATTCTCCCGCCATGGGCAGTAAATCCTTGCCATGTAACCGCGTTGCGATCTCACGCTGGCGCAGGATATTGGCAATATTCTGCTCGACAAAATTGGGCTGCCCCTCTTCCAGCACTAAAATTGCCCGTTTACCCTGACAAAAACGGTCAAACTCTTCGTCAATCAGTGGGTAGGCGACATTCATGACATACAGCGGGATTTGGCTGTTGCCAAAAACATCCGCCAGTCCGAGCAAATTCAAGGCGCGGATCACGGTGTTATAGCAGCCACCTTGCAGGGCAAGGCCAATATCATCCGCTTGTTCAGCAAAAAACTCATTCAGTGCGTGCTGTTGGATAAAACGCACGGCAGCCGGCCAGCGGTCTTGGACTTTTTCTTTCTCATGCAGAAAACTGGCGGGCGGCAGCACGATGCGGCTGAGGTCGCGCGCCGGATTTTCCAGTGCATCCTTGATTGTGAACGCGGACGCGCGATTCTCTTCACACACAAACCGGCCATGCACATGGCAGGCACGAATGCGCATCTGCAACATCACCGGCGTATTGCTGGCTTCCGACAGCTCAAATCCCCACTTTACCGCCTGCACAATCGAGGGCAGATTGGGACGTGGATCGAGCAACCAGATCTGCGATTTCATCGCAAAAGCATGGCTGCGCTCCTGCATGATGGACGATCCCTCACCATAATCTTCACCGACAATAATCAGCGCACCGCCCACGACGCCGCCTGATGCCAGATTGGCCAACGCATCTGCGGCCACATTGGTTCCCGCCGTCGATTTAAACGTGATGGCACCACGCAATGGATAATTGACGGAAGCGGCCAGCATCGCCGCCGCAGTGGCTTCACTGGCACTGTTTTCAAAGCGAATGCCATATTCAGACAACACATCCTGCGCATCCAGCAAGACGTCCATCAGATGGGAGATCGGTGCCCCCTGATAGCCCGCCACATAGGCAACCCCCGCTTCCAGCAGGGCTTTGGTCACGGCCAGGATACCTTCACCACTGAAAACATCGCCCTGACCCAGACGCAATTTTTTCACTTCCTCGACAAATGATCGCTCTGCCATGTTTACCTCACCATGTCCGCTTTACGCCTTTTTGTTATCACTTATGTAATTCGGCGATGAGTTAACGGTCAATGCATGATTTGTCATGTAATTGTGATTTATGCAGGGAGTGGATAAAGCGTGCAGCGGGTGGACAAATGTTCAGGGAAAACAGGCAGGAAATGGGTGATGAAACCGTTGACGTTGCGGATATTTCATAATGGCATATGCATTGACATATGCTGATTTGAAGCATATGCTTTACCCTATGTTAGAGCAAATTTATTTAGGAGTTAACGATGGAACGAGTCGCAAAAATATTCAAAAATGGCCGTAATCAGGCTGTGAGGCTGCCTGTTGCATTTGAATTCGACACTGATCATGTTTATATCCGAAAAAATGAAAACGGGGACGTTATTCTCTCTAAAAACAAATCAACTGATAATTGGGACAGTTTTCTCAATATGTTACACACATTGTCCGTTCCTGATGATTTTTTAAATATAAATGAACGCAATCAGGAGATTACACAGCGTGACCCATTTGGAGACATTTTTTAATGTACATGTTGGATACCAATATCGTCAGTTACATTTTTCGGCAACATCCGACAGTCATAGCCAAATTACGCACCGTATCACCCTCAGAAATAGGGATATCCTCCATTACTGAGGCCGAGTTGCGTTATGGCCTGGCCAGACGCCAAAACAGTACCCTTGAGCATATCGTAAACACATTTATTGATTCGATTACAGTTTACGATTGGGATCAAAATGCGGCAAAAGTCTATGGGACGTTACGCGCCGGAATGGAAAAAACGGGCAGAACAATGGGAACAATGGATCAGTTGATTGCCGCTCACGCCCTGAGCCGGGGATTAACTCTTGTTACCAGCGATTCAGCGTTTGGAATGGTGTCTGATTTAACTATCGAGGACTGGACAAAATGAAAATAAGTGGGACCGCGGTCCCACTTATTTTTCAGTCAGGATTCATTCACGAGAAGATAGGCTTAATCCATTCCCCAACGTGTGAGTACTGAAGTGACGACATCTGTCGGGAGGAATTCTTGTTCAAGGCGCCCACGCTGTCGATCAGCTAAATAATGATAAAAATCGGCTTCTTCGTTCAGTAAACCATCTGGAATAGTATCCTGCGCTTTTACCAGTTCGGGAACAGCCTTATCACTGGCATGTTCATCAAATAATTCACGGTGCATCAGCAATGCGGAAAGCGTTGGGTGATGTTTTCTGGCTCTTGCCAGCATCAGAAGCCCCCAAGTATCCATGTCTCCCCAGTAGGCAACGGACTTTCCTTCCAGATCAGGGTTAGATAACCATTGCAAATCAAGGCCGGCACCCAAGATGGCGATGGTGTCAGGTAAAGCCGGTAGCTGATGCTGGCATTGTTCATTTTCAACAACGAGCAAGTGTGAAGCAGGCAGTTTAACGTCAGCCAGTTCTACCGTGGTGACCTTACTTTTTTTGAAGGGCAATAATCCGGGTGACAGCGGTATGACGAGTACCCAATGGTTATTTTCATCAAGCGCATCCAGAAAAGTGGTTAATCCTTGTTTACTGACTTCGCCCGCAAAACGTTCGTCCAAAAGCCGGGTCAGTAATGAGGTATTGTTTTCTATAAATTTTGTATCCACTCCCAGCCCGGACAATAATCTCAATGGCAGTCCGTTTGCACAGCCGGGCGTTAAACGGTTGGCCAGCCCAGCGGCCGTAATAACCTCTTGAGGATTTCGGTGTTGCCAGAGTGAACGGCTTTTGATCAAGAGTGGATGAAAAACCGCATCGACTTGTTCGATAATTTCCTCAAGCAACCTGAACTCACGGCTGACCCCCCGATCTGCGGCAGCATCAATCCACTCTGAAGGCCCGGCCAAAACCCAGCACACTGGCATGGGTACCGGCTCACTACTCGCCCGATAATTCACTAATTCCCACTCGACTCGTCCGGTCTGCACACTCCTCCATGCCTTAACATGTTCCAAAACTTGCCGGGCATGTTCAGTAAATTCCCTTGGGGTGGGTTTACCAATGGGCAGCCGCAAGGGCCAGTTACCCGGAGGGAGTAAGCGTTCCGCCCGGCGCTTTGCGCTATCCCATTGGCGGGCAAGTTTTTTTGCGATGTCGTCAGGAGAGTTCATGCTGCTCTTGCGCTCGCCGTTGGTAGTGATTTTCAAGCTCTTCCCAACTCAGGGAGACCATATTTGAATTCTGGCCGCGTCGGTGGACGACGATAGCCGAGCGAGTATGGTGGCGCAACAGTCGCATCTCTTTGTTAGGGGTGATAAATACCGCGTGCAGACCAAACTCCTTGAGTGCGGCAATGATCCTGCCCGCAACCGCATGGGAACTACGGGAGAAAGCTTCATCAAGAATAATGGTGCCAAAAAGCGGATGGCTGCTGCCCTTGGGGCAAAGCGCATAACTGAGCGAGGCGGTCAGTACGTAAGAGGCAATAATCTCCTTTTCCCCACCGCTACCGCCTTGTGAACCCGTGCGGGACTCAATCACATTACCCGTATGACGATCCATCACCGACACAGCGAACTCCAGACGAAAACGCGGGTCCAGCAACGCCTTTGCTCCCAGCGTTCGATTCCTTTCGCAGGCATCCCGAAGCAACGCAACCAGCGACTGTAAGGCCTTATAATGGCTCTCGCCGTTATCATCAATAAGCCGTGCGGCATTTAACTGACGCCGTGTTTTTTCAAGTGTGCGCAGGCTTTCATGGATCACCTTCTTTGTGACCAGCCGCAGATAGCGATCCGGCTGAAAATCAACCCTGAACATCGTGGCGTTTAGCTCGCTCAGACGCTCTTCAATCATTAACACGGCCTGATCAATATGGCTGAGCAATTGCGTGACGCCATCATCGGACGAGCGGTTCAGGTAGTCCAGAAAGCGCTGGAGTTTTTCAGGCAGGGCTTCTTCGGTCAGCTCCTGCAAACGTTGCAAGTAAGCCGGGATATCGTCCAGATCGGTGCCGACTTCGGCAAGCGCCCCGGTATCCGCGTTTTTGGCAATGGACATGCGCCTGGTCAACTCGAGATTCAAGTCGTGCAGTTTTCCTTTCAGCCCTTCGATTTCACGCTGGAGTTTACCCGCATGCTGGCGTTCAAGATCATAAATATCAGACAGTTGTTCCATTGCCACCGTAGGGAAATGTAAGCCGCTTAGTTGCCGCTCTTCGTCCGTCATACCCTGTTGTGCAACCCGTTGAGCCTGTCGCTCTGCTCCCAAAGCCCTGTCGAGGCTTTTTTCCAGCCCACCGAGCTCTTTATTGGCCTCCTGAAGCTGCTTTTCAATACTCTCCTCAATCTGTCGCGCCTCGTTTAGCAACATGTTGGCGACGCTGACATCAGAATCCGGATGGATTAAGTTCTCCAGCCGTTCCCTTAATTCCGCGAGCTTCTTCATCGCGCCCGGAACATCAATATTATTAAAGTCCAGTTGCTGAATTCGTTGAAATAAAGCGTCCCGGAGCTGAAGCTGGTTTACCTCACCTTTTACCGGCTCAAGCTCTTGAGTGGCGACGGTCATCTGTTCCTGAAGCCTGACAATTTCTTTCGCCAGAAAGGTCATTCGGTCCCGGTTATCAAACCCTGTCAGCCAGTCTTCATCAAGGCGTTTCTGATCCTGTTTGTCGTAAAAACGTTGCTTGCCGGACATGAGTCCCTGAGAGGTCATGGCATGGGGGATCGCGCGTAGCTGTTCAGGGCGGTCAACACAGTGGCGATCAATACCCGCCAGTAGCCCTTTTACTGCTTCCCTCCAGGGATGATCCTTCCACAGCAGTTTGCGGGTGAAACCATCATCAAAAAAACTGACGGAAGCGGATGGCAATTTAACTTCCATTAATCGCACATGCAGGCGATTATGGCGCTGGTTTACCCAGTTTAATGCTGCCGGCGCGGATTCCGGTGAGACAAGGATGCGCAGCCGGTGGCTACCGATAGCGCGTTCAATGGCGCCACGCCATGAAGCTTCTTCCGGCTTAACCTGAACCAGTTCTGCCACGAAAGGAAGCTCCGCCTCATCAATATCCAGAGCCTTTGCCAGCTCACTGCGGAACGCCTGATAATGAGCTGGGAGGTTAGAGTCCGGACGCTGCGCAATCTCGGCGCTTTCCGCCTCTAATTGACGAAGTTGCTCGGCCACGTTGTGCTTGAGTGCCCCTTTTTGATACACCTCATCTTGTTTTAGCTTGATCTCATGGCTGAGTTGCTCTCGTCTGGCTCCGGCTTCATGCTGGTTCGCCTCTAGCTGCGATTGAGTCAATGCGGAGGGGAGTTCGAGATTATGGGTCAGTTGCTGGTACTGGTGTGCCAGTGTTTCTCGCTGGTTGAGGGTGTTTTGCCAGTCGTCGATACGGTTGTTCAGCTCATCAATACTTGCGCCGCCAACCTGTAGATAACGCTGTAGGCAGTCGGTAGCGACCTTTTTCTGCGATTCAAGCTGCGCCCGCAGGTGCGCTGTGCTGGCTTTAGTCTCATCAAGTTCGGTTTCAAGGCGGCTGACTTCTTGTTGCCAGAGATGGCTTGCCTGCTCCGCAAACCAGACAGGTAACAGCGATTCCAACACCCGTTTGTCAGCAAGCTGCCTTTGCTGATCTTGGTGCTTTTCCCAGCTAAGGGCGATAGGTTGTAAGGATCGTTGTTGCTTGCGAGCGGTTTCCAGCTCCTGATGTATCTCGGTCAGGTCATCAAAACTGTTGGCGACTTCTGCCGCTCGATCAAAAGCAGAGTGGTCGTCAAGCACCAGCTCGCGGAAAATTTCATCAATACTGTTTAGCTGCTTTAATCCTGCGGCACGGTTTAGCAAAGTAAAGGCGTTTTCGCCTACGTCGAAATAGTCTCTCAGCCGCGCCAGATATTGTTTTTTATTCGGCCATGCCCAGATCCCGGTCGTTTCTTTTTCCATTTTCCTTAGCAATCGCATGCCGCCGTCGTGATAGACATTCAGCCAATATTCAAGCGTCTGTTCTGGGTTATCGCTGAATAGCCAAAGCCTTTTCATATCCGTCACGCTGGAACTGGTGGTGTCAAACCACAGCAGCGCTCCCAGACGTACCGTTTGCCCTTTGCGCTCTAGCGTTGCAGCAATCCCCGTCACGGTTTTTCCCGGTCTGGCGATATGTGATTGTCCCTCTCCCCCGTCACCGGGGCCGGAGACTCCCCGCACGTAAGAGATCAAATCCCGGTCGCTTTCATGCCCGTCCGTTGAAGCCAGATTGTAGCGGGGATTAGCGCAAAGCAGTGTCATCAGCGCGTCTACCAGCGTGGTTTTACCGCTTCCGGTCGGGCCAATCACTGCCGTGCCTGCCTGATTGATGGTTGCCTGATGCAGTCCCTGAAAGCCACCCCAGTTAAACAGCTCGATACGGGTGAGAATAAAAGAGTCATCTCCCATCAGGTGTATCTCTTGATTCATGCTTCCTCCTCGCTGTTATCGTTTTTGGATGTGTCATCCGGGGGTATCCGGTGGGCGACCTGCTCCCGCAACCAAACCAATAATGCTTGAAGATTTACCGGATCAGCGAGATGGGCAATGACGGGTCGAATCGTGATCCGTTCATGGGCATCCGGCGATGTCACTAACCCATGGCCTTTCAATTGATCCAACAGATTAATCAACCGGGTTCGTTCTTTTGATTCACTGCCCGGATCGCCAAGGTACAACTGTAATTGTGGAAGCAGGTCGTCTATGGCTATCTGCGCCTGATTAGCGCCGGTTCCACTCTCTTGTTCCCAGGCGATAAAATGCTGGCGCAAGATCGCAACCAACAACGATTGTTCCAGATTGAGCCGCTGCCGCCGCACGAGTGGGTGCGACCATTCATCCTGTTCCTGTACATCATCAAGCCTGACTTTGACATACAGCACACCGCGGATCTCATCGATACCAATGTCCAGATCGAGGGGTTCCAAAATTCGGGTGACTTCTTCAGGATGGGTCAGCACAGCGCGGTACAGGTTGGGTTTATTGGCCTCTTCCAACAGACCAAATTTAAGCAGTTCTTGAGCGGCCTCCCGTATTTTTTTCTGGGTTCGTGTTTCGCTGCCAGTGATGTTTTCTTCTCTATTATCGGTCAAATCATGCTCGGTTAAATCGTCACTTTGCAGAGTTGAATCACTGTCAGACCCCGCTGCATTACGCTGCTTAATCAGTCGGTCAAAAATTCCCGCCATGCTTGTCACTCCCAGTCAATATCTTTCAGTGCCTTGCTTTCCAGCCCTGTGGTGGGGAGATCGAAGCGCCAGAGGTGATCTTCATCATCACGAAGTTCAACATATTCACGTTGATCATCTCTCACGTCGATACCCGCTTCTTTTGCCATGCCAATCCAGAAGGCAAACGTTTCGAGATCGTGAACCGGTGGCAGCAATATCGCCAGTTCAGCAAGGCTGACGGGCCTATTCTCCTTCGCGAGTACCTGTAATGTCTGACGGAGCAACGCTTCTCGATCCAACCCATTAAACGCATCCCAGAAATCATCACCGATTTGTGCCAGATCGGCAGCATGGTGACTCAGATCAAGTGTTTGCTCTGCTTCATCATCGACCTCTTTGAAACGAAGGCGCTCAATAATAGGGAGCCCCCCTACAGCTACGCCAACCGCAGGAAGCGGCACTTCCTTTTTGCGTACTGCCTGACGCTGCCAGTCAAGGTTTAATGCCAGATTAAAGAATTCATTAAGCAAATGCCCGACGCGATGATGTTCCGCTGCGAGGCCGGTTTTCATAAACCCCCGAACATCGCGTTCGCTGCGAGCCCGCGCCTGAAGTACCGTTTGCGACTCATCGACCAGTCGCTTTACCAGCCAGCGCAGATCATGGCGCTGTAGGCGGCTCAACGCGTCAGAAGCGGCAGGGTGACTAAGGATCACACGCAATCGTTCACTCATTGCGGTCAGTTCAGCAGACTGGCGAAGTTGTTGTTGAAAACTGTCAAACACCCTCCCTTCGGGAGTATTGAGCAGCGCCTCCTGATCGTTGAGCAGACGATCAACGATTTCCCCACGATGATATTGCTCGCCAATAATCGATTGCCGGAGAACACGGTCGGCTTCACGCCAGGAATCTTCAACCCGCCGAAAATCGGCTCTCAGGCTGGTGGCCAGATTGAAGACTTCGCGAATATGTTCAATGGCCTGATGTGGCTCCAGTACCTCAATGTGTCCTGCTTCTGCTTCTTGCAACTCGCGTTCAAGATCGGCTATTCGGCGGCGTAACACAGAAACCCGGTTTGCCGGATTAGGATTAAGATGGGTTTCCAGATTTTCGATTTCTCTTTGTACCGTGGACAAACGAGAGGCGGTTGAAGTCATGAACCGGTTATCAAGCGTCTCAACAAACGCGATGGAAATCTCAAGCGCATCGGTTGCAAATAGACGCCCATCACGCTCGACAATTAAACGGCGTTTAATCCATTCCCGTAGTTCACGGCTTGCCTGGAGAGGAAAATTATCCTGATTAATTTCATATTGCTCTTGATTGGCGTGATCCATGAGGATGTTAGTAAGCTGCACAATCGCCTCTTCAAGAGGAATACCGTCGTTTGATTCCTCAAACAAGGTTTTCAGACAGCTTAAGACAAGCGGTGCGCGTCGGGTGGCAAGCAGTAACCAAGCAGGATGTTGATTTCTTGCCGAAATATAACTCTCTGTACGTTGCTTGATCCTTTCTTCCATAATCGTAGGGCTTTTATCAATGTTGGGTAAGATGAGTAAGTAGAGATTATTCAGTGTAATATTGTTTTATCAGTGATGTTGATTAATAGAGTGACTCCAATCACGAAATAATCGATCGAATCACTATAAATAATCAAGATGCTTCTGAACCACTGAAAATACTTCAGCTTATATTCTGCAAGTGATGTCTTAATACTACAAGCTTAGTACTACAACCCTCATCCCACAGTGAATCAGGTAATACCCATCATAAATACATTCATAATCATATATATTTCATTTAAGCAATATGTGGATACTGTTAGCAGACAATAGAATAAGACCAATGCTAGAGGTATCTAAATATGGGCAATTCGTGGTCTCGCTACTATTCTGAATCCGAATCGAAATGTTCAGACCCCAAATATGCACTAACAAAAATTGCGGCTCATTTCAATTCCCCGGAACACATGCTTTTTTCATCCAACGATTTTGATGAAGTGAAATCGATGGTCGGGCGGGTCATGCAGCCTCATCAACTTCATATAGTGGGCAACAATCAAAAGCTGGACGCCAGAATGCACTATATTCCGCTGGGGGATATTTCCATGAGCCGGCTGCGTTACCGTGCCAGTGTTGAAATCACTCCAGGGGAGTTGAGTTCGTTTTTCCTTGTTCAAATGCCGCTGGCAGGCTGTGCCGACATTGAAAGCGGTGACCAATGCCTTGATTCCACCCCCAATATGGCTTCTGTTCTCAGCCCCAACCAGCACACCGCTATGCGCTGGAATGCGGATAACGACCAGTTTATGGTCAGGATCTCCCGCTCCTTGCTGGAGCGAACCCTTGTCGGCCAATTGGGGCATCCTCTGGAACAACCGCTGGTATTTGAGCTGGGATTTGCATGGCAGCGCTGTCAGGCTTGGCGCTGTTTGATGCCTTATCTGCTGGAATGTACCACCCAAGTCCCCGATATCCTGCAACACAAACTGATTACCAGCCAGATAGAACAATTAATTTCCGTTACCCTGCTGTCTACCCATCAGCATAATTACAGTGAAACCCCCGCCAACCACCGCTGTTCCATTCGCCCGCGACATGTCCGGCGAGTACAGGAATATTTGCAGGCGCACGCCCACGAACCCATCACCGTAGAGCAGCTTGCCCAAGTGGCAGGCGTCAGCCTGCGCAGCCTCTACTCTGGTTTCAAAGAATTTCTGAATATCAGCCCGATGCAGTATTTACGTGACCTGCGCATGGAACATGTCCGCACCGAACTACTGGCAGGAGAAGCCGCCAGCGTCACCGGTGTCGCCCTGCGTTGGGGATTCGCCCATATGGGACGCTTTAGCGCAGAATATAAAGCCCGCTACGGTGAGACACCGAGTGAAAGTTTGAGGCGTGGGTGAGAACCCGCGCCCAATAAAACAGGCACGGTAAATACCTTGGTTACGATTGCATTCAAGAGTCATTGCGCGTTTTGAGGCTTACTTAAACGTTTATCAATGTAAATAAGCGGATAATTCTTTGATTAAAATGACCTCTGGCAAAGAACATCCACCAAGGATATTCATTACTCACTCATAAGGACATCACCCATGCAACTTCAAGCAGGGCAGAATATTGTTTTATCCACGACCTCTCTTCGGCTCACTCTCTCTTACCCAACAACCGCCTCTTTTCACAGTGAAATCGATGCCTCCGCTTTTCTGTTAAATGCCAGTGGGAAAGTCAGGGGAGACAGTGATTTTTACTTTTATAATCATCCTGCCGCCGCCGATAACAGTCTGGTTTTAGAGACATTTCACCAACACAGCGTTATCACGCTGGATCTCAGCAAAATAGAGGCCAATGTGAGCAAAATTGCTATCACGCTGGTCATCGATGGTTCGGATTCAGTTGCCGGCCTCCAGCAACTGAAATTTGAAGCCCAAAATATTGCGACTTTCACCATTGCAACAGCGGACAGAACTGAAAAGTCTATGATTGTTGCGGAAATTTATCGGCATGCCGGCAACTGGAAACTTCGTGCGCTTGGGCAAGGGTTTAATGGTGGTTTGGAGCCTTTGGCGGTTAATTTTGGTGTCGATGTGGAGCAACCCGCTCCGGCAAACCCGTCGCCGACCCCAACGATCAGCCTTGAGAAAAAGCTACAGGATAAAGCGCCACGCCTCGTCAACCTTGCCAAAAGTGCAACGGTCAGCCTGAGCAAGCATAAACTGCAATCCATCAAGGCACGGGTCGCGTTTGTTCTTGATGCGTCCGGATCGATGAAAAGCCAATTCAAAAAGGGCAATGTTCAGGCTGTCCTGGATCGCATTGCGGTACTGGCCGTGCAATTTGACGATGACGGCGCAATGGATGTCTGGGGTTTTGCTGAGAAACACAAAAAATATCAGGATGTTACCCTTGATAACCTTGATGGCTATATCCATGCCATCCAGACCGCCACAAAGCACTCCCGATGGGAAATTCTCCCCGGTCTCGGTGCGGTAAACAATGAACCGCCGGTCATGGAAGAGATTATCGACTTTTTTAAAGACAGTGATCTACCTGTTTATATCGTATTTATTACCGACGGAGGGATCAGTAAGACCCGCCAAATTAAAGATGCTATCCGGCGTTCAGCCAATTACCCTATTTTCTGGAAGTTTGTTGGCTTGGGGGGATCGAATTATGGCATCCTCGAAAATCTCGATAATTTTACTGATCGTCGTCTGGATAATACCCAATTCTTCGCCATCGACAATTTTGCCACGATGAAAGAAGATGTCTTATATGATCTGTTATTGACCGAGTTTAAAGACTGGCTCGACGCCGCTGCTGCCGAACGTATCTTGTCTTAATAAATCACGATCAGCGCCCCAAATAAGGGGCGCGATAACTTAAATCTCAAATGCGGTAGGAGTCAGGGTTATGTCCACATTAGCAAATGAACGCATCACCACGCGAGTCAGTTCCGAGACCAAGGAATTACTCGAAATGGCACTATCATTATCAGGCTACACCAGTCTGAATAGTTTTATTACAAATGCTGCTGTAACAGAAGCTAAGCGATTGATTGAGCAGGATATGCGCATTAAATTGTGTCGGGACGATGCACTGGCGTTTGTCCATGCGTTGGAAAACCCCATTGAGACAAACGAACGTTTCCTGCGTGCTGCTCGTCGACATAGAGAAACGATAAGCAATGAAGATTGAGCGTCTCGATAAAAACAAACACAATAGAAACCATTTTGATTGTGGTGAACTGTTTATGCCGCTGGCTGTTGCAACAAAGATGCTCAATCACCCCAGCCTGGCATAAAGTTGTTCAATTTCCTTTTTCCAATTCGCCTGATTTTTTGGCTTTTGATGTTTCGGTTTTCTGGCTAAATCTTCTGCCAGATTTTGCTCCAATATCACGATGCGTTGCAGGATCGCTTCCTCATCCGTGAGTATTTCCGCCTTATCAACCGCACCTTCCTGAACTTTAACGATGTCTTTTGGATTCGGGATCACTTTTTGATTAAGTAACTGATAATACCCCTCACTGGAGGTGATTTCTTCCAGCTTGCCATGTTTAATCAGCCAAAAGCGATTGGCGACGTTATCAATAAATGCCCGATCATGCGAAGTGATTAATATTGTCATGTCGTGATCAATCAATTCACTTTCCAATTCCATTTTGCCAAAAATATCCAAGTGGTTTGTCGGTTCATCGAGGATCAGAAAATTGTGTTTATTTAATTTCAAGATCAAAAACATTAATCGGGAGCGCTCGCCGCCACTTAATCGCCCCACTAATTGATTTAAATCCGCATAGTTAAAGCCTGCCGCAATCAATTGCTGTTTACAGGTGATGTCATCGATATTCGGTGTATTATTTCTGACGGCATCGAAGATCGATTCGTTAAGCGGGATTTTTTCCAGTTCCTGATCGAGATACCCCATATTACATTGCGGGGAGAAGGTCATATTTTCGGCCTTGAGATAAATATAAGCCTCAACCAAAGTATGAATAAGCGTCGATTTCCCCACGCCATTATCACCTAACAGGGCGATTCTATCGCCTGGCCGGATATATAAACCATTAATTGAAAATAAAGGATTAAACTGCTCATTGTGTTGATAACCAATCCATTTTTCCCCAATTTGCAGCATATTTTTCGATTTGACCGTGTCGGCATCCAACGATAACCGATAGGTTTCCCCTTCGGTGATTTTGGTCTTACTCTGTTCGAGTTTTTCCGCCCGTTTCGCCATCGATTTGGCTTTTCTGGCCAATTTTTCGTTATCGTAGACTTTCCCCCATATTGCCAAACGCTTGGCACTTTCCTGTATGCGCCGAATGTTCTTTTCTTCTGCTTGCAAGCGCAACGCATCCGCTTCATCTTTTTCTTGCAAGGCAACCAATGCCTGACTGAATGGCAGGGAAAAAGCCGTTAATTGTTGGTCACGCAAGAAAACTGTCTGGTTGGTCACGTTATCCAGAAAGTTGCGGTCATGGGAAACGATAATAAAAGCACTCTTCAGATTTTTATTAAAGAAATCCTCGAAGAATTTCAGGGTATTGGCATCCAAATGGTTACTGGGTTCGTCAAATAAAATAATATCGGGTTCCACGACCGCACTCATGGCAAACATTAATTTGGTCTTTTGCCCGCCGCTGAGATCGGCAACTTTAGTGGTAAAGTCCGTCTCCTGAAAGCCAAAATCATCAAGCATAGAGACGGCCTTATAAGCGCCATATTCATCAATTTGCTTCACTTTTTGGGCAATGGCATCAAGCAACGTCATTTCAAGCAATCTATCGTCAATAAACTGAGAAACCATCTCCAGTCTCAGGCCATTGGCATATTCAATGACCCCATCATCCGGCTTTTCAATACCCGCCAATAGCTTAAGTAAATGGGTTTTTCCCGTACCGTTATAACCAACCAAGGCAATTTTGTCGTTTTCTTTAATCGTGATGGACAGATTATTAAATAGGGGCTTGGCATTAATATTAAAGTTAACTTTGTTACAATGAATCAGCGTTGACATTGATTATGTCCCCATCGTAAGACCTTTATTAATCTCAAAAAGATGATTATTTCAGGTCAAAACTTATATAGACAAAGAAAAACCAAGTCAAGTTATTGGCATAATAAATTCAGGGGTAACAATAAAGCTTTACTGTGTTTTAATGTTATTATTTATCGGATTAATTAAATGATAAAAATAAACGCTACTCATATTGATGAGCAGCGTCTTTTTATCAATATTCTCTCAAAAGGGGATCGCCGCTTTTAAGAAAATCTGTGAACCCGATGGGCGATTATAGACAACAACATCTTTTTGCCATTTTAAGGTCACCAGCCAGCCTTTATCATTGGCATAGCGAACCGAGGGGCCGAAACCCACCGCGCTTGCTTTACCGCTTGCGGCATTGGCACCACGATCATGGGTGATCTGCTGGAAGAGATAGCCACCAACGCCCACGACCAAACCGTTGCCAAATCCCCATCCCAGTGCATAATCCGTATGCAGCGCCTGACCCGATTTCGTTTGGGTGGCCCCGTTGCGGAAGTTGACGTCATACATCACTTTTAAATCGGCGTTGATGCCGTAAGCAGGGAAATAGCTCAGTGCCCAGACAGGTTGGGCTGTCCAATAGTTTTTTCCGAGGCTGGAAGGATCTTTGCGATCGTAGTGGCCTGTCGGCGCGTTGACATTCAAGCCAACCACATAGGCCAAATCAGGGGCGGGATGGTAACCCAGCGCCGGGCCAACGGTGATGTCCCCTAGCCCTTTGCTGTTGTTGTGTTTGCCGGCCGCATTAGCGGTGACATCCAATAACGGCAAAATGGCATGGTAAGCCAATTGGCCGCCAAAAACCGACGTCTCCGTGACCCAAACCAGACGGGGGGCAAGGACGTTGACGTTGACTTTGAAACCCGGAACGGGGATCACATTGCCTTTATCATCCTTAAGTTTGTTATAGTGAATATTGCCGCCATAAAACAGGGCATGAACCCCCGTCGGGGGTAATACACCGGACAAATAATTGTCCAAACCATCAGGATAGGCACCAACTCCCCCTTCTGTCGCCATCGCCGGCGCACTTAACATCGCTAAAAAACCGGGCAGTGATAACACCGCTGCATAAATGAATTGTCTGAATTTTAACGTCATAAAATTCTCCTCTCTATAAAAGAGATGAATGGATACAGGTTGAAATGATGGGCTAATTTGGTCAGCGCCGCGCCAGCCGGCGGGCAACAAGATAGCCGGAAGTTCCACTTAATCCGGGGCCTGGGTGGGTTGAAGCCCCAATATGAAACACATTACTGACAGGGGTCTGGTACCCCTTTGTTCCCTGTGAAGCAGCAAACGGACGTAGCCAGAAAAATTGATCCGGTGAGCAAATGCCTGAGTAGGGATCTCCCCCTGACAAGTTACTGTTTAATGCCTGCAAATCCGCCGGAGAATAGGCTTTTCGGCCAACAATGGAGGAAGAAAAACCGGGCATCACCGTTTCCAGACGCGCCTGAACCCGATCCGCCATCGCTTCACGCACCGCGTTATTCCATTTGCCATCGGCGGGGATCGGGATCTCGCCCAACGCATCCCCTTTCAGATGGGTGGGTAACTCCTGCATCTGCACCCACAAGATCCAACCCCCTGCCGGGGCACGGGAAGGATCAAGGGCGGTCGGCTGCCCGATTGCCAGTGTCGGATGGCCCGGCAGATAACCGTTGTTGGCCTGCGTCACGGACAGGCAGACCTGTTCCATGCTCTCCGTTAAATGGACAAGTGGCACATGGCGCAGTTCAGGCTCACGCCACGGCGGCGGGTGGTTCAAGGCAAAATGCACCTGCATTCCCCCGCGCCCATAGCGATAGTTTTGCGCCCGTTGCCGGACCGCATCGGGAACGTTACCCAGCAAATGACCATAAAGCTGTTGCGGGGTCACATTGCAAACCACCGCTTCACTGGCGTGATAAATCTGCCCCGCAACAATCACCCCAGAAGTGCGGGACTTTTTTCCCCGTTGGTGAGTGATGATGCGGTCAACATGGGCATCCGTGATAAGCTGGCCGCCGTGTTGTTCAATGATCCCTTTCAGCGCGTCGACAAGGCGAATACTGCCGCCTTTCACCACGGGCATTCCCCCGGCAACCACGGCCGCAAAGGTGAGCTTGCCGATCAGCGCGGAACTGGCATCATCCGGCCCTAATCCGGTATGCAGTACCCACGGTGCGATCAGGGCGCGGCTGAAATCAGACTGTAATTCGCGTTCCGCCCAGCGGCGGAATGTTTCCAGCGAGCTACCGGCAAACGCCGTTAATCCATCAATGCCGCGTTTGCGCCATTCAGAAAATAGCAGCTTGAGCATGCCGAAACCATAAGGATTGTGCCCCAATAAACCGAAGATCAGCGCAGCATCCTCATGCAGGATCTGCTGTGCCATGCGCATCAATGCCTCGCCATCATTTGCCCCTGCCGCCACTTCATCAAGCTGTAAGGAAGCGGCCAACATCTCCCGCTTTAAGGCAATGCCTTTGCCATTGGGTTGTACCAATCCGGTTGAATAATCACTGTGCAGAAATTCCACTCCCGCCTTTTCCAATGCCGGCTTGAGTTCTTGATAGGCCGGGCTGCCCAAAAACAGCGGATACCAGCAAGAGAGCACGTCATGGGTGTAACCGGGGAACAGCGCTTCCGTGCGAATACACCCGCCAAGTACGGCATTGCGTTCCAGTACCAAGACGGATTTTCCCCATTTCGCCAACAGTGCGGCACAGACCAGTGAGTTGATGCCACTGCCGACAATGATCACTTGTGGCTTGAACGCTGTCATGGTGTCGCTCCCCAAAAGATCTAACTCGATTCAACTAAAGCCAGCACCCGCAGCGGGCTGCCCGAACCGCCACCAATCTTAAGGGGTGCCGCAATAATGACCGCCCCCGTAGGTGGCAACAAATCGAGGTTTTTCAAACACTGCAAGCCATATTTATTCGCTCCGTGCATCAGCGTGTGGCAGGGATAAGCCAGCGGCCAGCCGTAAGATTGACCGGCATCGGTATTAATGGTTTCGACGCCGAACCCGCGAATATCCCGCTCATGGATCAACCATTCCACTGCGGCCTGACTTGGCCCCGGCGTGTGAGCACCGTCATCACGGATATTCAGGAAGCGCGCCGGATCGTCCGCCCGTTTCGACCAATCTGTCCTAAGCAGCAGCCATGCGCCGGCAGGAATGTGCCCATGCTGTTGCTCCCAAGCCTGTAAAAACTCAACCGTCAAGATCCAGTCTGGATCTTGTGCCACCTGTAGGCTGGCATCCACCACCACTGCGGGAGCGACAAAATTGGGCAAGGGAATGGTATCGACGGTGTTATCGGGCTGATCTTTACCGCTGATCCAGTGTACCGGTGCATCAAAATGCGTGCCGGTATGCTCACCACAGCTAAAATTGTTCCAGTACCAGCCGGGGCCATTTTCGTCATAGTGAGAAATGCGCTCAATGCTAAATGACCGGACTTGTCCAAATTGTTCAGGCAACTGCAAGGCCGGAAAATCGGGAGTTAATGTTTGCGTCAGGTCGATGATGTTGACACTGCCCTGATTTAACGCAGCAACCAACGCACTCAACGGACTTTTCATTCATGTTCTCCTGAGTGTTGTTTATATTTCATGAACGTCATGCAGTCCGGTAAACATACCACCATGAAAAACCAGTGGTTTACCTTCGGTGCCGGCAATGCGCTTGACCTGACCAATCATCAACAAATGATCACCAAGGTGCGTTTGCTGGTGATTGGCGCATACCAATGTTGCTATTGCCCCGCCAATTGAAGGGATACCTTCCGGCGTTTCCTGCACCGCAATACCCTGAAATTTATTTTCCACCCGTGGGCTGGCAAAACGCAAAGCGAGCTCCTGATGGTCATGGCCAAGAATGCTGATCGTGAAATATTCACAGTCACGGAACACCGACAAATTAGGTGAGTGGTTGACCAGACTCCAGAGCACCAAAGGCGGCTCCAGCGAAAGTGACGCAAATGAGTTGATGGTCAGCCCCACATTGCGCCCGTCAGCGGTACGGGTGGCAACAATGGCAACGCCGGTTGGATACTTTCCCAACAGCGTGCGCAGTGTCCTCGCTTCAAACTCGGTCGCTCCCCATTCACTCTCAAACAGCGGCATTGGGTTATTAATGTTCAGGGTATTTATGCTCATGTGGATTTCCCCCGTTTATGCCCGAATTTCTTCAATCAGTTGTGAATGGATATATTCTTCACAGGCATGGGCATCTTCCCACCACGGGAACAGCACCGGAGGGTGGTTGAAAGCATTGGCAAGGGTGCTGGCAAGGGCCGGCAGGCGTTGGGCAGCGCCCAATAACTCCAGAACATGTGGTTTGGGCGGCACCAGCAGGCTGTTGGTCCATTCCACCACGTAATGGCCGTAGTTCCAGAACTGTTCGAAGGTGCCATTCATCCACTCGGCGGTAAAAGGCTTGTCGCCGCGGGCAAGAATGGATTCGTAGTAGACTTTGCAGGCTTTGGTGGCATTATTCGAACCTTGCCCGGTCAGCGGATCGTTCGTGAGTACCGCATCCCCCAGCCCAAAAACGTGACGGCCGGAAGGCAGTGTCAGCACGGGCTTACGTACTGTCGGCGCAAAACATCCCGCCAGAATGCCATTTTCATCGGTCAGCTCGATATGGCGGCACCGCTCAGATTCCCACGGCAGGAAAGTGTCGAGGATATGCTTGCTATAGGCCAGATGTTCCTGCGGAGTTCTGGCCTCTTGCCAGCCATCCATTGCGCCACCCGGAATACCTTCAAACACCATGATGTCGCAGGGACCATTCAGGGTCAGGGCAGGAAAAACAAAATATTCCCCCACGCCTGGGATCAGATTAAACGAAACACGGGAATATTCAGGTGTGGGTAACATTCCATTCACATAGGTCAAGGCCAATGCGCGCTGAGGTTTATCATAGGGAGAGCGTGACGCATCGCGTTCCAGCAATTTCACGATTTCCCCTTTTCCTCCCGCCAAAATCACCAGTTCATGGCTGGCCGCCAAGCGTTCCAGTCCGGCTACATCCACGTCGCTTATCTCCAGATGACCGCCACGGGACGCAAACAGCTCCAGCCAAAATGGCATCTTAAGGCGTTGATCGACCGCTTGCGCATATTTGTCGAGCCGGGCGCTCCACGCAATCGCCTTGTCATGGGGAATTTCAGGATGTGGCACGGTAAAACCGATACCTTCGACGGGCGGGCATTGGGCTTCCCACTGATTCAATCCCAAATCACGCTCAAATTGCAAAGAAGCATCGAACATACACTGGCTCGACATCACCCGGCCATGACGAACATCATCAGGTGTTCGATTGGTGACCACAGTGACTTGATAGCCCTTGTCAAGCAGACCAAGGGCCAGAGGCAGTCCAGCTTGGCCACCTCCAACGATAGCGATACGGCGCATAGTATTTTCCTCTTTTAGTGCAACTGCTTTCAGTGTGCTTATTCCGCCAAACGCGGAATGGCAGGTTTTGCCTGTTCGGGTCCCATTGCTGAATAACCACCATCAACGGCATAATCCGCCCCAGTGACAAAACTGGCTAAATCAGATAAGAGAAAGGCCACGACTTGCGCGATTTCTTCGGGATCGCCGACTCGACCCAGCAGGTGATAATCGGCGGCAACCTGATCGGTTTTCTGCCGATTTCCTTGCGTCAGCTCATCCATGACCCGTGACCAAGTCCACCCCGGTGAAACGGAATTAACGCGAATGTGGTCAGCGGCATAATCCATTGCCATGCTGCGGGTAATTTGCAATAACGTGGCTTTTGAAGCGGGATATAACCAACGGCCGGTTTGGGCAATCGAGGAAGAGATGCTGGTAAAGTTAACGATGGCACCGCCTCCCGCTGCAATCAGATAAGGCCGGGCAAACTGGGCGGCCTGCACGGCACTGACCACATTGATATTTAACGCGGTCAGCCATGTTTCACGGCCAGAGTTGGCACCATCATCCAAATACGTGGCGGCAAGGTTGATCAGGAAGTCCAGGCGACCATAATAAGCAGCAACCTCCTGTATTCCCTGTGAAAGTTGTTTATCGTCCGTAATATCGACATGCCAGAAGCGGAGCCATTCCGGTTGCAGGCTGGCGGCTTTTTTCCCCCCTTCCTGATCAATATCGAAAATAGCAACCTTCACTCCATATTCACTCAATACCTTGGCAACAGTGGCACCAATTTTGGTTGCACCACCCGTGACAATCGCGACTTTATTATTTAAGCCCTGCATAAGGATTCCCCTCTTGTCATAAGCCTACCAGAGTGAAATAACAAATTATGAGGGGGTATAATTACGTGAAATATAGACGTTCAATTAGCCGCTATATGCAGAAAATATCCACTGAGTGCAGATATCCATAATTTCTTAATACATCGCCAAGATAATAGGGAAGCCCTGCTGCGATATCGAAACAAAAAGCGCGACTTTGTGAAACTTACTGATACAATAAATGGGTGAGACAAAGTTGCATATTTATTGGAGGTCATCATGGCAAGAACACGTTTACGTCAACAGGGAGGTGCTGTCGTTGTCACAATCCCTAGTGATATTGCAACAGTAATGGGGTGGTCTGTAGGCATGACATTGGATGTAAGCTCGTCAGGCGACACAATAAGCATCAAACCGGCGGGTAGAATTGCCAGAGGCAGGAAATCGCTTTCTGAGCTGTTGCAGGGCATTGATGAAACAGAAGTGCGGGCTTTCAACGAAGCAACAGCCGACGATCTAAATTCTCCCCATGTTGGTAATGAGGTGATTTAATGGTGCGTAAAAAGAATGTCCCAAGCAAGGGTGAAATCTGGCACGCTAACGGCGATCCCGTTAGCGGCAGAGAATTTAAAGGGGCGCATTACTATCTGGTTATCTCTGAATTTGCACTGAATCAAAAATTAGGTACTGCACTTTGCGTTCCAATTACTAGCGGGGGAGGAATGGCACGTTCTGAAGCTGTCACCGTATATCTAGATGGCTCAAGTACTGATACCGGAAGAGTTACCGGTGTTGCACTTTGTTACCAGATCCGATCACTTGATTTGAATGAACGCAAAGCGACCTATTCGGCACAGGCTGAACCTAGTGTTGTTGATGAAATATTATCTAAAGTAATAGATATTTTAGATCCTCAATTAAATTAATGGTGAAAGGCTCTGTCACACAGGCCTGAGCTGTTATCGAAGAAAATCGATGACCGGATAGGAGCCACCACAGAAAACGGTTCTATTCTAACGTGTTTTTCCTGTTCGGTCTGACGCCCAGTTGATACATCGTTCAAACAGACGCTTATGCGAAGCCGCCCGCAAAACAAATGCTGGATATACATCCATTACAAAAAGATTGTTAATTCCTCCGCAAAATCCGCTATTGCAGCAATTTTGCGCTATTTTTGTGTTTAACTTGCGTTCCATTTTCGCCATTATCATGCAGGCCAGTGGCATTTTTTAACAACCAATGGAAACAGGGAGAAAGTGAGTGGGAAACAAGGAAGAACGGCCGAATCATGATGAATTATTCAAGTATGTTTTAACACAAGCCAATACAGCCAAAGAGTTTTTATCGTTATATCTGCCGGAAGATATTCGGTCGTTATGTCATTTCCCGACCCTGCGACTAGAGCCGGGAAGCTTTATCGACGAAAAATTAAGGAAACTGTATACGGATGTTCTGTACTCGGTTGAAACGGTGCAAGGCGAGGGATATATTTATTGCGTGATTGAGCATCAGTCAACGCCTGATCCGATGATGGCATGGCGGTTGATGCAGTATTCGGTGTCAGTGATGGCAAGTCACCTGAAAAACGGGCATAAAAAATTGCCGCTGGTCGTGCCCTTGCTGTTTTATCATGGAAAAACCCAGCCTTATCCTTATTCAATGCAGTGGCTGGATTGTTTTGACCAACCGGGGCAGGCCGCGCGTTTGTATAGCCAGCCGTTTCCGTTAGTGGATCTGAGTGTGCTCAGTGATGACGAGATCTTGACCCACCCTAAAGCGGTTGCCATGCTGGAGTGGGTTCAGAAACATATCCGCGAACGTGATATACAGACATGGATCAACGGGCTGATTGTGATACTGGACACAAAAGATGTTAAAAAAGAGCAAGTTGAAGTTCTGCTTCGCTACTTATTGCATAATGGCCATGCGCAGAATTTCACTCAAATAATCCATCATATAGCTAACCAATTGCCGGAGGACAAAGATATGGTGATGACCATTGCAGAAGAACTGGAACAAAAAGGCCGCAGAGAAGGACTTGAAGAAGGTAAATTGGAAACCGCGCGCGCACTTTTACAAAACGGTGTCAGTCTGGAGATCATTATCCGCAGTACAGGCCTGAGCCGGGAGAAAATTGAAGCATTAAGGCATTGATTTATTTTCTCTGTGTCACCTGCGCATGCGGGAAGATGCCGGCATGCGCAATCTCGGTTTGGAGGGTGGTACGATTAAAGCGATCAAAGAAACATTAAAATAAGGTTCGCAAGTGCGGTATCAACAAAGTTGACACTTAAAATAATCACTGATAGGGTATCTTCATTGTTGATACTTCGAGGATTTAAACATGGCACAAGTCGTCGTGAAAAAATGGGGTAACAGCCCTTCTGTACGTCTTCCGGTCGCTATTATGCAAGCCGCCTCACTAAATGTTGATGATACGGTTGATATTTCTGTCGAAGATGGTCGAATTATCATTATTCCGGTCAAGGCGAAAGAGTATTCTCTCGATGCGCTATTAGCTGGGATTACACCCGAAAATATTCATGAAAAAATGGATTTTGGTCCTCCAGTGGGTAAGGAATTGATCTGATGGTTTCTCGTTTTGTGCCTGATTCTGGCGATATTATTTGGATTGACTTTGATCCTGTGGCTGGACACGAGCAGGGAGGCCATCGCCCCGCAGTAGTACTGAGTCCATTTGCCTATAACAATAAAGTGGGATTACTGCTCTGTGTTCCTTGCACAACGAAGGCGAAAGATTATCCTTTTGAAGTTGAATTATCAGGAAGCCGTGACAGTATTGCCTTAGCTGATCAGGTGACATGTGTTGATTGGCGAGCCAGAAAAGTAACAAAGAAAGGTCATGTTAATTCTTCAGAGCTGGAGGATATAAAGGCTAAAGCCAAGGCGCTTATCGGATAACAGGGCACTACACCCTGCATTCAAGGCCACACACCCACGTGGCCTTCCCCATAAAAAAATAATATTATTTAAAACCAATACCCCACCCCAATATTAAATCCATTAATCCCATGATTTTTGCCATTGAATTTCGCGGCGGAACCTTCATACCCCGCATAAAAGCTTAAATTTTGCATGGGATTAACTTCCACGCCGGCGCCATAAGCAATATTGGTGGCTTTTTCATTGATATTCCAAAACGAATGAATGCTTCTGCCATTTATTTCTGCATACTCATTTTCAGTGACATCAATTTTTGTATGGGAAAATCCCAATAAAGCATAGACACTCACTTGGGAGTCAATTCGATATGCCGGACCAACCAGCAAGGAATAATATTTTGCATCCGCATTAGCTTGCCAGGATTGGTTATTTACGCTGTAACTTCCTTTTTTATCGCCTTTCATATAAGTGAATGAACCCATAATCGTGAGCGGAGAATCCCATTCATAACGGTAGTGAAAATTAACCCCGCGGATATTTTTAAAATCCTGCACTTTACTTTGCGCATAACCGACGGCAACCGTCTGTGAATCTGCATAAACGACTGAACCCCACATAAAACCGGATACCGCTAAAGTGGCAAGCAGCGCTTTTTTTATCACCATCAATAATTACCTTTATGTTTATTAAACGTTTTAACCGCTTAAAGTATAGATAGTTTCTGTCAGGCAATCGGATAAAATGCAGCAAATGTGAGACACATTGGATTATTAATTGATATCTATCGATATTTTTTTATGATATTGCTTCTTCATATTACTATTTTGTAAATTAGCCATACTTTTTTTCTGTTCCACTGTTTTTGATTTTATATCCTATAAGTTTCAAATTGCAGCTCGCAAGACGAAAGCCGCTAATTATTTGAAGTGCGACGAGTATCAACGTGTCAGTACCATTTACTTATTTAAAGGAAATAACAATGAAATTAGAAACCTTATCTATCCATGCAGGTTATTCCCCCGATCCCACCACCAAAGCCGTGGCTGTCCCTATTTATCAGACCACTTCCTACGCTTTCGATGATTCCCAGCATGGTGCTGATTTGTTTGATTTAAAAGTGGAAGGCAACATTTATTCCCGCATCATGAACCCAACCAATGAGGTATTGGAAAAACGTATCACCGCCTTGGAAGGCGGTATTGGCGCGCTTACCGTGGCTTCTGGCATGGCGGCAATCACCTACGCGATACAAACCATTGCGGCTGTCGGGGATAATATTGTTTCGGTGGCAAAACTGTATGGCGGAACGTATAACCTGATGGCGCACAGTTTCCCTACGCTGGGGATTGAAACCCGTTTTGTTGATCATAATGATCTCGCTGCCGTTGACGCCCTGATCGACCAGAGAACCAAAGCGGTCTATTGCGAATCCATTACTAACCCCAGCGGGAATATTGTCGATATCCAAGCGCTGGCAGAGATTGCCCATCGGCACGGCATTCCGCTGATCGTGGATAATACCGTCGCAACGCCCTATTTATGCCGCCCGTTTGAACATGGCGCCGATATCATTATCCACTCCCTGACCAAATATATTGGTGGGCATGGCACCTCGATTGGCGGGATTATTGTCGATTCGGGTAAATTCCCCTGGACGGAGCATCAGGCGCGCTTTGCAATTCTAACCACGCCAGATCCTTCATATCACGGCATCACCTATAGCGAACATTTTGGGGCGGCGGCCTTTATCGCCCGCTGCCGTGTCGGGCCATTGCGCAGCACCGGTGCCGCCTTGTCGCCGTTCAATGCTTTCCTGATCTTGCAGGGGCTGGAGACGCTGGCGCTGCGCATGGAGCGCCATGCTGAAAATGCGCTGAAAATTGCCCAATATTTGGAAAAACACCCACAGGTATCCTGGGTTAACTATGCGGGGTTACCTGCCCATCCTGAATATGATTTGGCTGCCCGTTATATGGAGGGTAAGCCCGCCTCTATTCTCTCTTTCGGCATTAAAGGCGGGGAACAAGCCGGTATCCGTTTTATTGATGCCCTGCAACTGATTGTGCGGTTGGTCAATATTGGTGATGCCAAATCACTGGCTTGTCATCCCGCATCCACCACCCATCGTCAGTTAAATGATGAAGAGCTGGCAAAAGCGGGGGTTTCACGCGATTTGATTCGCCTGTCCATCGGCATCGAACACAGCGACGATATTATTGCCGATCTCGCACAGGCACTGGAGGCGGCAAAAGCGCATCATCCTGCCTAAAGAAAAACAAGTGGGATCGCGGTTCCACTTGTTTATTTAAGGCGGCGCATGTTTAAGAGGACGGCGGGGGGATTACGCCCCCGATTTACATAAGTGGAACCACGGTTCCACTTTTTTATTCAATACCTATAATCCAAGAGTGATAATTATTATTATAAAACTTACTTTCTCTTAAAAAGAAAAAATCCCGCTTTGAAATCACTATTGCCCACCAACGTAATTAACCCCAAAATAAAAAATCACCCTTGGATTCGCATATTAAGCGCAACACCGTAATGAACGAAGTAAATGAGTTGGGGTTCCTGTAAATAACTCATTCGGTGTTTTATAATCTCGTGTCTTACGTGGTCGATTATTTAGTCGGTTTGCCACAAGGTTAACCTCCCGCTCTGATACCTTATTAAAATCGGTTCCTTTTGGGAAGTAATCTCTGATTAATCCATTTATGTTCTCATTTATCCCTCTTTCCCAAGGGGAATACGGATGAGCAAAATAAATTTTTGTCTCTAAATTTTTACCGATCCGTTCGTGTTCGGCAAATTCGAGTCCGTTATCAAAGGTAATTGTTTTAACTTTATGTTTTATCATCGATAAATGTCTTGTCGCCGCTTTGGCAACACCTTCTGCTGTTTTATCTTCAAGTTTAATGATGATCGTAAATAACGATTTTCGTTCAACTAAAGTCAATAAGGCACTTTTACGATCTTTGCCAACGATAGTATCCCCTTCCCAATCCCCAATACGCTGCTTTTTATCAACAATTTTTGGGCGCTTATCAATACTGACTCTGTTTTTAATTTTTCCTCTGTGCTCATGGCTTCCATAGCGTTTACGATACGGTTTTTTCGCTATCCTAAGATGTTGCCATAAATCACCGCCATTTATTTTATCTTTATAAATCAATCGATAAATTGTTTCATGATGTAAAGAGATTTTCGCTTCCCGCTTGAGATAACCCACAACTTGTTCCGGACTTAAATCTTGCCAAATTAACTGTTTTATCCACTTTGTTATCTCTGGCGTGATTTTTACGGCTTTTACCTTAGAATGACGGCGTTCTAATGCTTTACGCTGAGCTTGTTCAGGTTCATATTTCTCGGCTTCCCGGTTTCGTCTCAATTCCCGGCTAATTGTTGATGGGGCCCGATTAAGCGACGTTGCAATAAAACGTTGTGTAAAACCGGCTTCTTTTAAGCCGAAAATCTGGTATCTTTCTGTTTCGGTCAGTTGCGTATAGGCCATAGTGCATTTTCCTTTGGCGAGAAAGATGCCTACTATAGCAACTGACCGCCTTTCTTAGAAATTGCACTTACTATGCGAATCCAAGACCAAGAAATATAATCACGAGAAAGTTTAAGATATAAAATGTGAATTTACTCATTAACCGATATCTATTACATCAAATAGACAGATTTTATCATAGAAATCCCGATCTTAATCTGTATTAATGGCTTTTATAGCTTATATTGTTGAAATAAAAATCCAACCTAAGTAATATTGGCTGGCGGTTTAGCAGTAGGATGAAATGACCTTTAACTTTAACGCCTAATAAGTGAGGAATTTATGTCTGAAATTAATAAACCAAAAAGTAAGAACACTGAAAATGAATGCCAGATTAATCCTGACCAATACCAGATTAAGATTGATGCTGTCACTGCACCCGTCGGTTCCTGTCCGTGGGCAATCATTCAAGCATATCTGGGAAACGAGTTACATCGTAGTGATTGGGATACTCCCAACGAATATATGCGTCTGACCTCTAAGGGGGAAGATAATGATTTTGCACATATTGAGAAAAGCGATAAACATGGTATTTGGCTTCCCTGGCAGCCATCACCAGAAGACTTAATGGCTTGTGATTGGAATTTGCTGACATCGGAGACAAAACCAAAACCAACGCCCGATAATTGCATGTTGTCTTTTGATCTTAAGGTGGGAGTTGGCAGTTTTTCTGATTCTGATCAAAACTGGGGATACCTTGCTGACGATGAATTTGCATCTGGAACTGACCACGAAAGCCCTTTCGGTACTTTGACTAATCTGAAAAATAAAACGGAAATTACGACATTTTCATATTTCGTATGGAATAATAACAGCCCGGAAATTTATTTAAGAGTCTCCTCTGGTAACCCCCTAACTCCGGAAGGTTATCAGAAGTTGGTTGAATTATTTAAAAAAGATCTCACGGTAACTATTGATGGTGTCGCTTATCATCTTGGTGGCAGTACAGATGGTTATCTGTTTGGCAAGCGCCAATATGAATTCGCTGGAAAGTATAAGAATGACGATGCACAAAAATTAGGAACTTTGCTGAAACAACACGCAGGCAATACACTTCATTTTTGTTTCAACTGGAAATAAACCCGCCAAATTTATATTCTGAATTTAAGGCCACACTTAGATGTGGTCTTTTTTTATATTCACTACCGCAATAATTTCAAATATCTCCTATTATATATTACCTTATCTTTATAATCACACTCGACAGAATTATTATTTTAAAACGATAACCCATATAAATTTTAAACCCATTAACACCATTATATTTATTGAAAATTACGGCGCATCAACGTAATTAACCACTCAATAAAAAATCACCAAGAAATATAATCACGCGAAAGTTTAAGATATAAAATGCGAATTTACTCATTAACCGATATCTATTACAGCAAATAGACAGGTTTTATCATAAAAACCCCGATCTTAATCTGTATTAATGGCTTTTATAGCTTATATTATTGAAATAAAAATCTAACCTAAGTAATATTGACTGACGGTTTAGCAGTAGGATGAAATGACCTTTAACTTTAATACCTAATAAGTGAGGAAATTATGTCTGAAATTAACAAGCCAGAAAATAACGACGCCAGTCTTAACTGCCCATTCAATCCTGACATATATAATCTTGACTATTTGACGGGTAATATCACTGTACCGGTCGGTACTTTCGCATGGGCACTGAGCCAAGTATGTTTGGGACAACATGTCTATCGTAGTGGTTGGAATTCCCCCGAAAAATATGTGCGCCTTGCCTATGGACAAGTATCTATTGATAAAAGAGGTGAAGCTCCTTATATCGAGAAAAGCGATAAAGATGGCTATTGGGTTTCTTGGAAACCAACCCAAGAAGATTTGATGGCTTGCGATTGGAAATTTTTTAACGACGCCAATCTTCACTGCCCATTCAATCCTACCATATATTATAATCTTAAAGATTGGGCTGGTAATATCACTGCACCGGTCGGTACTTTCGCATGGGCACTGAGCCGAGTATATTTGGGACAACATGTCTATCGTAGTGGTTGGAATGCCCCCAAGGAATATGTGCGCCTTGCCTATGAACAAGTATCTAGTAATAAAAAAGGGGAAGCTCCTTATATCGAGAAAAGCGATAAAGATGGCTATTGGGTTTCTTGGCAACCAACCCAAGAAGATTTGATGGCTTGCGATTGGAAATTATTGCAACAAGATATTTGGATGTCTTTTGATATTAATTTAGGATATACCACAGTTCCATATTGGTCAAAAGCTATGGGGTATCTTTCCAACGATATGATACCGATTATAAAAGAAAAACATCTCTTTGAGGTTGACCCGGAGGGTTCCATAATCCAAAACAGCTTCGGTACCTTATCTAATGTCCAGAATCAAGCAACTTCAGCTATTAGGGCAGTCGAAGGATTTATGTATATACCAATCGCCATTGAAGATGCTTGATTTCTTATCCAAACCCGATCATGCTTGCAATCATGAAAATTCATCTGACACCAGAACAAAAACGTGCCCTCGAATTGATGCATGATACCACTCGTGATAGTCGAGTCTGTGATCGCATCAAGGCCGTGCTTTTGGCGTCAGAGGGCTGGACAGCTCAGATGATTGCTCAGGCCTTACGTATTCATGAAACTACGGTAAGCCGTCACCTAAAAGATTTCATCGCGCAGGAAAAACTCACCCCCGAAAATGGCGGTTCTGAAAGCCATCTCTCTGCCAAACAAACCGCCGATCTGGTTGATTATTTGACGGCAAATTTGCTGCATACGACCGCTCAAATTGTGGATTATGTACGAGCTCGTTGGCAGGTGTCTTTCAGCGTGGGAGGCATGACGAAATGGCTTCACCGACAAGGTTTCAGCTACAAAAAGCCAAAGGGCGTTCCTCATAAATTCGATGCGGATAAGCAGCAACAATTTATTGATGACTACCAGTCTCTGAAAGACCGGGCAGGTCAGAATGAACCTATCCTATTTATTGATGCGGTGCATCCTTCGCAGTCCACAAAGCTCAGCTATGGTTGGATGAAAGCGGGGAAAAATCAGGTAAAAGTGGTCGAAACCACCGGCAGTCGTACCCGTCTCAATCTTCTGGGCGCCCTCAATTTACAACGAATTGAAGACACCGTGATCCGTGAATACCCGAGTATCAATGCCGAAAATATCGCGTATTTTTTCGGCGCTATTAGAGAAACTTACCCACTTTCGCAAAAAATTCATATTATTCTGGATGGGGCGGGTTACCACCGGGCAGAATTGGTGAAAGAGGTGGCATATGTCCTTAATATTGAACTGCATTACCTACCGCCTTACAGCCCAAACCTCAATCCAATAGAGCGATTGTGGAAGTATATGAATGAGCAAGTACGTAACAATGTTTATTTTCCGGATGCGAAGACATTCCGTGAAACCCTTCGTCACTTTTTTCATGTCACTTTGCCAGAAAAAGCGAAAGAACTCACGACTAGACTGACTGACAACTTTCAGATTTTAAAACCTGCATCTTCAAGTTAGATTGGTATAGTTCTTTTCAACCCCCATATGACTCCATAGCATTTTTATTTTTTATCGTATCCTGTGAAGATAAGGATAAATGCCAGAAAGTGCTAAGGTTACTTAAAAAAGATCTTGTAGTAACGGTTGATGGTAACACCTATCATTTTAGTATTACTGACCGTGATTCTAGTGTTGATATAGTAGATTCATCTAACGGATACATTGTATATGTGACATATCGGCAAGAAACCATGGCCAGCATGGCGATAGGTGACATATTGGAACAAACAGGTAAAACCAAGCATTTCCACTTTCGCTGGTACGATAATATAAATTACCCCGATTACTCCAAATAGCTTCATCCTAAGGGCGCGTAATAAAAAGTTATCGCTTCTTCCATAAAAAAACAGGCTCAATGATTTTGAGCCTGTTTTTTGTTATTTTATCCTATTTAACAATATTCCAAATGTGTTGGTTCCTGAGAGAATTATGGTTCCAGTGTTTTCACCTTTACTGAAAGTCCACGGGGTATGACTCTACTGTCAACGGATTGCCACCTAATATTGGCGTAAGCGTCAGTATGATCTTAGCGCCCTGAACTGGGCCTTTACTTTTTAATTTTGCGGTTAAGAACGCTTTATCATCCGTGGTGGTACCTGTAATATCTTCCACACTTAGATCACTCTGATTTCCTGACGTCGGCTTGCCCGTGGTCCAGGCTACTTTATAGTACTTCGACAGATCCAGATAGGGTAAACCATTTTTGTTGGAATCCACTACTGCAACCTGGTAAATATCATCATCATCGCCAACCTTATAATCATGTGTCTTTTTTGTTATCAATGCATCATCAAGCCGAATATCACTCTTATCCACGAAAGTCGCATAATCACTAAAGTAGGTTATAGTGTTATTAGCAGCACCAAAAGAATTAGAATTCACGTTTATACCGACTTTAACATTTCTTGCTGGCTTGTCACTGTGTAAGATCATTGACACTTCCCCAGAAGGGCCTACTTTCTCAGGTTGGAAAAACGGCTTCAAACCTGGAGCAACATTGGCAAAATGGCCATCTTCAGTTTTTGCCCAAAGAATCGACGGTGCAATAAAATTATTCAGCTCCAGTCCTTCAGGCAACGGAGCATTCGTACCTTTATCTATAAGTTTTGCCTTAAAGGTAAAACTTTGGACACCATCGGCGAAAAGTGTCTGTTTTGCCATTGGGAGCGGTTCAGCTATAACGTTATAATGGAACGTCACACCATCATGGAAGTCGATTTTGTTCTTACCACCATCCAGGGAGATTTCGACGTTGAACGGATTGGTTACCTGCTTGGTACTGCTTAAGGTCGCAAACAATTGCCCCTGCTCATCCGTTTTGTCTGTCACTGATGACCACTTCACGCCATCCGGCAAGGTCTCTGGATACCATTTAATATTCACAAACTGGTTTTTCAGTGGGTGACCCTGCTTATCACTGACCACAACCGTAAAGGTATAACCCTTATCTCCAGTGAAAATGACGGGTAATGACTGTTTGGCAAACTTAGCTTGAATACCGTCAGCATTAATGATCACGAAATTTACGGGCTTATCTGTGTATACGGGCTTACCACCCTCCATTGACGCACCGACTTTAATCCCTGTTGCTGGTTTGGTACTACTTAAGGTCGCAAACAATTGCCCTTGGTCATCCGTTTTGTCTGTCACTGATGACCACTTCACCCCCTCCGGCAAGGTCTCTGGATACCACTTAATATCCACTTTTTGGTTTTTCAGTGGCTCCCCCTGCTTATTGGTGACCACAGCCGTAAAGATATGATCATTGTTTCCAACAAGAAGTGGCCCTTCTGCCGGTGGCTTAACTGACTGAAGGTTAAAATCAGAAAGCAGACTACTAAAGTTAACATCACCAAGCTGTTTTTTGCCCATGCCCGGTATTTCGAGGAAAACTTTGGCATCTTTCAGCGGCTGGGAACTGCTTACCGTGGCCAGCAATTGCCCGTCAGCATCGGTTTTACTGGGTTTTGCCCACTCAAGGCTCACGTCGTCATTTTTCGGCTCAATCCACCATTTGACATTATCAAACGGCGTATCGCGGATAATATCGGTATCGGCCAGACCATGCGTCAGCGTGGCCAATAAGTGATAACTTTCCTTACCATCAGCAGCAGAAGGAACTTTTTCAATCCTAAATTGTTTTACAGCCAAAGGTTTTACGGTCACATGCAAAAGAGCCGGCTTGGTGTGCTTGCCGTTAGTGTCTTCCGCAATGACATTGACGGTATACCTATTCTGGCTGTTCTGCACAAAATGAGGCAATGTCAGATGCAGTGCCTTATTATTATCGCTGGTAATGTTCCCGCCATTTTGGGTAAATGCGTCACTGGCCTGCCAGATGATGCGCTTGACGCGGGATTCTGCGTTTGCCGTCACCGGGATTGGCGTTGGCCAGGATTGCAGGCTGTAACCGACAATCGCGTTTTGCGCCAGCGTCAATTGCAGTTCTTCCACTTTCTTGCGGTAATCCAGCACAATCTGGTTGTTTCTTTCCACCAGATCATAACGGCTGCCGGCCAGTGTCCGCATGGAAGCCACACTATCCGGCGAGAACTGCTCACTAAAAGGCACACCAAACCGATAATTCAGGTTGGCCTGAAACAGGGTTTCACTGTGCCCGCTGCCGCCATATTTGTAATCCGCACCGATGGTCACCAACGGAACCGGCGTATAATTCAGGCCAACCCGACCCAGACTGGGGTTTTTCTGTTTACTGTCACGATTGAACAAGGCGACGTTATCACCATAATATTGTTCAAAGCCTAACTTACCGCCCAGATTCGGGTAAGCGGGTAAATAGAATTCACCGAGAAGATCAAAACCGTTGGCCGGGCGCTCTTCCCAACCGTGCTCTTCCGGTGAATCACGCCATTTAGTCAGGCGCCAGTAGGTATTGGCGGAGAGTTTGACATAATCGGTCCACGCTTCGCCCCCAACGCCGAGACGCTGGTTTTTACCCGTGACATCATGGTCATAGAAGGTATTCAGCCCGTACATCCAACTGGGGGTAAAATAACGCCCGCCCAAACCGACGTTCACGGTATGGCGGTCATCTTTATGGCGATAACCCAACTGGGAGAAAGCCAGCCAATCCGCTTTATTGTCATAGAGCGGCAGCAGCAGATCCAGCGAGCCATTATCCAGCTTGCCTTTTCTGTCGAAAGCAAAGTTAATTCTGGCTGTCCCGAACTGGGATAACCATTTCTGGGTTTCGCCGAACAGCGCGCCGTTGATTTTTCCCAGCGCATAGGATTTAGCCTGTTCGGTCAATTCAGAAGGGGAAGACGATAATACCTGAGCCACCGACTGAACATTTTGTGCAATTAAGCCGGCGGTTTCATTGTCTCTATTATTTGATTCGTTTAGCCACTTTTCACTTTCCACTTTCTGCGTTTGGTGTTCTGTGTTTTTTTCACCTATCGCCGATGAACTGATGGCGACAAAGGGCAAAAACAGAGAACCGATATAAGGTAAAAATCGAATGAACTTCTTACCAATATATGGACTCATATATAGCACCTCATAGAATATTTGATGTCCCAACTTTCAATAAGAATAAAAATTAATACTTTTGTGCACTTAAATTACATTAGGTGACTTGTTGGAAAGATGCTTAATGAAATGTTGTTATTGGCTGATAATAAAAAGTTATCGCTTCTTCCATAAAAAAACAGGCTCAAAATAATTGAGCCTGTTTTTATTACTTTATCCTATTTTTTATGGATCACACAGAGGAAAGCATAGCTCTTATTTGTTGGTAAAGATGCTGGTATTACATCAGTTATCTGCTTGGTAGATATATCATATGTAACTAACTTGCCAACCGTTGGTACCCCGGGCCTGTCATCTTTCACCATGAGTTTGACGCTGTCTGGGGCAACCGCATGCTTCGAATCAGCCCACGAAAGCAGGGTCCAATGTCTCAGGTCGGGATATTCTTCCAATAGAGTTATACCCTGACTTACCCCAGATACTGGTATAATCTCCGACAAATTCACGGCTGTAAGCGTGTAGGATTGACCTGGATTACCACCATACTTGCCACTACTACAGTCATTATCATTAGTAACATAACCCGCCCCTGTAGCGCTGTTAATAGACATTATATTTGTCAACTGCCGCTGATAATTTAGTGTATGAGTGTAGGCTTTTATTGCTCCCGTCTTATCGTTGATCACACTCAACTTAAGCTCTGTCAAACCCAGTGCTGGAGCGTCACCTCCATTCATTTTACCCAGATAGAACTTACCAAATTCGGGGTTGTAAACGACCGCCGTACTGCCACGGGTAACTTCAGCTATGGCTGTTTCACTATCAGGATCGAAAACAGGTGTATTTGCAGCATCCCGTAGCTCTGCTATCGTACGGTCTGGGAGGTTAACAGGTCCATTCCCACTACTAAAGAATTTATAGGCTAGTCCAACTATTGGTTCCGGTTGATTTGTCACATTAGTTCCTCCATACTGGGAAACATCCTGATTGTAAACAAGCAATCCAGTCGGCTTTTCTGGTGCTGTAAAGTTCACGGGAGTGTTAGCAATTCTTTCCTGTTTGTCATCTTTCGTCACAATATCCAGTTTGGCCAACACCGTATTAACACCGACAGTACTGGCCAACGTTGCCGTTAAGTAGCCATGCTTATCGGTAATCAGGCGTTGATCGCCAAAAAACAACTTACCTTCCTCTTGCAGCTTGCCGTAATCATAATTGTTGTCACTGGCATCGACCACGCTCCAAGTTACCTTATCGGCATCAAAGGACAAATCAGGCATGGCATCACCACTGTCTGCATCGGTCACTTTTACCCGATAAGAATAAGCCTGTTCTCCGTCGCCAATAATATCCTGATTGGTCGATGTGAGTTCAATCTTGCCAAGCTTAATGGCCGCAGAGGCGTTCATGGATATCGATAGCAAAAACAAAGAACCGATATAAGGCAATAATCGGATAAACTTATTATTAATATAGGTTTTCATATAAAGCTCCTCATGTAATATTTTATATTCCAGCACTCAATAAAAATATAAAATTAATCTTTCTGAGCGCTTGAGACACAGTAAATAATTTATTGCCAACAGAGTAATGAAATATTGCTATTGGCTGATAATAAAAAGTTATCGCTTTCTGGGGTGGATAGTTAAATCTATTATTCATTATACCCCGTTAAAATCCACTTTATTGAATATCGGGTATTTTTCAGCAGTAAACTTCGAATTTACCCCCCAGCGAATTATTCACTTGGCGAAGTGATAAATTCCAGCGCATTTCACCCTACTTAAATGCGTATTTATTCGGTTATGCGTTATTCGATTGAGATAAAAACTCTCCCTAAGTAAGATTAACGGGCTGTTTATAATTAGGATGAAATAACCTTTAACTATTAATTCATAATAGGAGAGGTATTTATGTCTGAAGTGAATAAACTGGATGAGACAGGATGTCCGTTTGATCCAAACCAATATCAGGTTAACGATGACAATATCAATGTACCCGCTGGGACTTTCGCATGGGCGCTGAGCTTAGTGTATTTGGGAAAACAAGTCTATCGCAGTGACTGGAATGCTCCCAAAGAACACATGCGCCTAAGTCACGAATCGGAAGCGAATAATGGCGAAGGCGGAGGGAATCCTTATATTGAGAAAAGTGACAAAGCCCTTCATGTAACAGCCGATGGTGTAACCTATTATATTGGTATTTCCGGTAGCTTCACCCAAGCCACCCAAGCCGACGGTAATACATATTATTCTCTTTATTATCGAGATTATAATTATTCTCAGATACAACCTTTAATTACCATATTGAAGCAAACGGGTCAAACCAAGCGTTTTGAACTCAGTTGGAAATAAATCCCCTAAATCCACTCCCTGAATTTAAGGCTGCACTTCGTGAAGTGACCCCCAATAGTTGGACAACCAAACCAACATTGGGGATCTTTTATGTCAAAATACAGCAGAACACTCAAAATCGCTATTGCACATGCCGGCATCTTCCAGCATGTGCAGGTGACGCGGGAAAATCAATCAATGCCGTAATGCTTCAACCTTTTCCCGGCTTAGCCCTGTACTGCGAATAATGATATCCACACTCACGCCGTTTTGTAAAAATGCACGGGCGGTTTCCAATTTACCTTCTTCACGGCCTTGCTCACGGCCCTGTTCAAGTCCTTGTTCAAGTCCTTCCCTTCGCCCTTCTTGTTTCAATTCTTCTGCAATGGTCATCACCATATTTTTGTCCTCCGGCAATTGGTTAGCTATATGATGGATTATTTGCGTAAAATTCTGCGCATGGCCATTATGCAATAAATAGCGAAGCAGAACTTCAACCTGCTCTTTTGTATTTGCGCAGGTGACGCGGGAAAATCAATCAATGCCTTAACGCTTCAATCTGCTCCCGGCTCAGTCCTGTACTGCGAATAATGATATCCACACTCACGCCGTTTTGTAAAAATGCACGGGCGGTTTCCAATTTACCTTGTTCACGGCCTTGTTCACGGCCCTGTTCAAGTCCTTGTTCACGGCCTTGTTCACGGCCTTGTTCTAGTCCTTGTTCAAGTCCTTCCCTTCGCCCTTCTTGTTTCAATTCTTCTGCAATGGTCATCACCATATTTTTGTCCTCCGGCAATTGGTTAGCTATATGATGGATTATTTGCGTAAAATTCTGCCCATGGCCATTATGCAATAAGTAGCGAAGCAGAACTTCAACCTGCTCTTTTGTATTATCTCCCGTGCCCAGTATCATAATCAGCCCGTTGAGCCAGGTGTGCATATCACGCTCGCGGATATGTTTCTGAACCCACTCCAGCATGGCAACCGCTTTAGGGTGGGTCAAGATCTCGTCATCACTGAGTACACTGAGATCCACTAACGGAAACGGCTGGCTATACAGACGCACTGCCTGCTCCGGTTGGTCAAAACAATCCAGCCACTGCATTGAATAAGGATAAGGCTGGGTTTTTCCATGATAAAACAGCAAGGGCACGACCAGCGGCAATTTTTTATGCCCGTTTTTCAGGTGACTTGCCATCACTGACACCGAATACTGCATCAACCGCCATGCCATCATCGGATCAGGCGTTGACTGATGTTCAATCACGCAATAAATATATCCCTCGCCTTGCACCGTTTCAACCGAGTACAGAACATCCGTATACAGTTTCCTTAATTTTTCGTCGATAAAGCTTCCCGGCTCTAATCGTAGGGTCGGGAAATGGCATAACGACCGGACATGTTCCGGCAGGTATAACGATAAAAATGCTTTGGCTGTATTGGATTGTGTTAAAACATACTTGAATAATTCATCATGATTCGGTCTTTCGTCCTTGTTTCCCACTCACTTTCTCCCTGTTTCCATTGATTGTTAAAAAATGCCACTGGCCTGCATGATAATGGCGAAAATGGAACGCAAGTTAAACACAAAAATGGTGCAAAATTGATGCAATAGCGGATTTTGCGGAGGAATTAACAATCTTTTTGTAATGGATGTATACCCAGTATTTGTTTTGCGAGAGGCTTCGCAAGGTCGGTTATTGATGATGGGAAGTTGTTCAGGTGGGCGATAAAGTGGATGGTGAAATTTGAACGTGGTTCCGCCGATATGGAAATTTTAAAAATTCTTCCTTAAACAAGTCACTGGTGTTACTAATGGCTGATGGCATGTATTTAATTATTTAATGCAACAAAAAATTGCGTTATTCGACAAAATGGCGCACATTATACCTGCGCTTCCGAAAGCGTATGCGTTTCGCACCGCATGTAACACAAACACCGAGAGGCTACGCAAATGGCTATTAGTATCCGTTTAGATGATGACTTCGTTAGCGATGTAAAGGTTCACGCAGAAGCTTCAAGCAGGAGTGTACCAAAGCAGATTGAGCATTGGGCAAAAATAGGTCGCATCGCCGAAGAGAACCCTGATTTGCCGTACTCCTTTATCCTTGAGTCGTTACTGGCGAAAAGCGAAGTCAATAATGGTAAGGTGTCGCGTTATGTCAGAAGGACAAAAAAGTCCCAAGATTGATGTTTATGAAACAAGGTGTTTCTCTAAAGCGTTATCTAAGTTACCTGAAAATCTTCTTGCCGTCGTGGAAGATGAGATAGAGAAAATTATCGACGACCCAGAAATTGGCGAACAGAAGAAAGGCGATTTAAGTTTTCTTCGCGTTCACAAATTTCAGTTAAATAACCTGCTAACCTTGCTTGGATATCATTGGGTTGAAGAAAAGATAGAGCTATACCTGTTAAATTTTGGTTCTCATGAAAATTTTTATCAGGAACAAAAGCGACACAGGAAAGACGATTTAAAGTTTATTAAATAGTCTATAAGGCTGCACTTTGGTGTGGCTTTTTTGATGCGCGGTTTGCAGGGTTTTGCCGCCTTTGCGTGTTATCATTTTCTGGTTTTTGACGTAATAACGGGACATTTCTATCATGTCATGCAGGTTTAAGATTTGTGTCCTGCCAGACGCTCGGCCAAGCGTGTTATTAAATCCATACGTTCATGAAAAATTGCCACAATCAGGGCAGGCGTATTCTCTTGCGGCAGACAAAATACGTAATGGCTTCCGCAATGTGCCATGCGTAATGCAGGGAAAATGGCGCTCATGTCCCTGAAAGCGCCTTTTCCGGCAGCGAGGCGCACAATTCCATGTTCCAACGCGGTAATATAGCGGCGCACTTGCGCATCACCCCATTGCTTGCGCGTGTATCGGATAATTGCCCGTAAATCTGCTTCGGCAGCATCCGTAAGTATATAGTCCATCAAACGCGGTCTTCTTTCGTAAGCTCTTCATTAAGTATGTCATTCACGCTCTTTTTGGATACCTTCCCTTCCAAACCTTCCCTGATTCGTGTATCCAATAAGGCCTTTATCTCCTGCCATGCCTGATCGCTATCATCCATGGCAGGAAAGAGACGTTCAAGCGCATATTGCTTGATAGTCTTGCCTTGCAGCGCGGCCATGGCTTTCAGGCTTTGGTGCTGCAGATCGGTTATATCGATGGTGAGACGGCTCATAGTTTTCCCTTTAACTGTTATACACAAACCCACATTAGCACATATTATCATCATTTGTGACTTTTAAAACAGGTGATGAGCAGTAGACAGATCGGTCGCAACCGCAAAAGCGTGTCGCTATCGCTGGCAGTGACGCCAAACGTATAGCCATTAGATATACAGATGTTATAATAATACTCTATCCATTAGCGACACAGGTGATTTATGAGAACGCAACCTAAAGAAACCCCGATCAATATCCGGGCGAAAGCCTTTCAGCGGGAGCTTATTGATCATGCAGCAAACCTGCAATCGAAGACCCGAACTGATTTCATTCTGGATGCTGCCTGCCGCGCAGCCGAAGAGGCGATACTTGCTCAAAACCACTTTTTCGTTAACGACGAAAAATATCATGCGTTCATGCAGATGCTGGAACAACCGCTTGCTGATAATGCCGGTTTTAAAAAACTCATGGGGTATAAAGCACCATGGGAATAAATGCACCTGAAATATTAACAGCTGAACATAATATAAATGATTTTTATTGCCAGCATGAAACATTAAACGAATGGCTTTCACGCCGGGCGTTAAAAAATAATAAGCTCGGCGCGAGCCGCACCTTTGTGATTTGCAAGGAAGGTACAAAAGACGTTATCGGTTATTATTGTCTGAGCGCGGGTTCAATTAATCATATTGAATCTACACCATCGCTTAAACGCAATATGCCAGATCCTATCCCTGTCGTGCTTCTCGGCCGTCTGGCTGTCGATGTGGAATATCAAGGGAAGAAGTTCGGGGCATTGCTTCTCCAGGATGCCTGGAAACGTGTCGCCAGCATGGCGGAACAGGTGGGCATTTCAGCTATCATCGTCCACGCACTTGATGAGAACGCCCGAACGTTCTATACGCGCCTTGGTTTCACCCAGTCACCGTTGGCACCCTATACGCTGATGCTGCCATTAGGCAGGAAGAACTGATGAATTTAAGGCTGCTGCCTATCGATCATAAAACCGGGAGTGACATTTTCACCATCAAACCAACTATCCCATCCCTCTCCTGCTGGCGTTATGATGCGGGTTCGACCGATAGCAATAATATCAACATGATTTTACCTCTTCCGGTAAAGCAACAGCTTTAGGCAAACGTACAGCCTGACTACGATTACTTTTAAAGACGTTGTCTTTTCCATATATACCAATCTAACTTGAAGATGCAGGTTTTAAAATCTGAAAGTTGTCAGTCAGTCTAGTCGTGAGTTCTTTCGCTTTTTCTGGCAAAGTGACATGAAAAAAGTGACGAAGGGTTTCACGGAATGTCTTCGCATCCGGAAAATAAACATTGTTACGTACTTGCTCATTCATATACTTCCACAATCGCTCTATTGGATTGAGGTTTGGGCTGTAAGGCGGTAGGTAATGCAGTTCAATATTAAGGACATATGCCACCTCTTTCACCAATTCTGCCCGGTGGTAACCCGCCCCATCCAGAATAATATGAATTTTTTGCGAAAGTGGGTAAGTTTCTCTAATAGCGCCGAAAAAATACGCGATATTTTCGGCATTGATACTCGGGTATTCACGGATCACGGTGTCTTCAATTCGTTGTAAATTGAGGGCGCCCAGAAGATTGAGACGGGTACGACTGCCGGTGGTTTCGACCACTTTTACCTGATTTTTCCCCGCTTTCATCCAACCATAGCTGAGCTTTGTGGACTGCGAAGGATGCACCGCATCAATAAATAGGATAGGTTCATTCTGACCTGCCCGGTCTTTCAGAGACTGGTAGTCATCAATAAATTGTTGCTGCTTATCCGCATCGAATTTATGAGGAACGCCCTTTGGCTTTTTGTAGCTGAAACCTTGTCGGTGAAGCCATTTCGTCATGCCTCCCACGCTGAAAGACACCTGCCAACGAGCTCGTACATAATCCACAATTTGAGCGGTCGTATGCAGCAAATTTGCCGTCAAATAATCAACCAGATCGGCGGTTTGTTTGGCAGAGAGATGGCTTTCAGAACCGCCATTTTCGGGGGTGAGTTTTTCCTGCGCGATGAAATCTTTTAGGTGACGGCTTACCGTAGTTTCATGAATACGTAAGGCCTGAGCAATCATCTGAGCTGTCCAGCCCTCTGACGCCAAAAGCACGGCCTTGATGCGATCACAGACTCGACTATCACGAGTGGTATCATGCATCAATTCGAGGGCACGTTTTTGTTCTGGTGTCAGATGAATTTTCATGATTGCAAGCATGATCGGGTTTGGATAAGAAATCAAGCATCTTCAATGGCGATTGGTATAGATCGCATTGACTTCATTTTGCTGATATTTGGAGTAGCGGCTTTGCTCGGTATTTGGATTATCGGCCTACTGGTTGATCGCTATTTAAGAATATCGGTATTGTTCAGCCTTAGCGTATTTACCTTAACGGCGATTATGCTGGGGTTCGGCGGTAAAATCCCACTTGTTATTTACTTAGCTGTTACTCTGTGGGGGCTGACTTTTGGTGGCGCGGCGACATTACTGCAAACTGCTTCTGCAGACGCTGCGGGGGATGGTGCTGATGTGGCACAGTCCATGGTTGTTACTGTCTGGAATCTTGCCATTGCGGGGGGAGGCATTGTCGGAGGAATACTATTGGAGAGCAGCGGCGTATCTTCATTCCCTTGGGTTATATGTATATTGCTATTGCTTGGATTAATCGTGGCTTGGCAGGCCAAAAAATACAGTTTTCCTCATCGTCGCCAAGTTTCGAGAAACTGAGCGTGTCCAGTCGGATAAGTGTATTAATCCAGCAGCAGACAACCGAACTGTAATAAATGCCACTTTTTTACTACACGCCGGTTGCCAATGGAATGTCTTCAATGCCACCATGTAGCCAAGACATTATTTCTTTAGCTTAGCTTATGACATCAATCCCAGAATAAGAAAACAGCGCAGGGGCTCCGCCCGTATGCACAAACAGCAATGGCTTCTGACTCTCAATGGTGTTATTCAGCACATGATCAATTAATCCGGCCATGGCTTTTCCGGTATAGACGGGATCTAATAAAATGCCCTCTTTTTGTGCCAATAGTTTAATAGCATCAGACCCTTGTTTATTTGGCATGCCATACATTGGTGCAAAATAGTTGTCCCACAACAGGACATCCGGGCAGGTTGTTTGACCTAAGAGCGAGCTGATTTCTTGCTGCAATTGACTCACTTTTGGCGCTTGTTCGGCGGTAACACGCGAAACAGTAACACCAATCACCGGTGTTTGTGGGAGTGTGGCGTGTAATCCGATCGCCAATCCCGCGTGTGTTCCTGCGCTGCCAGAGGCGACAATAACGGCAGCAAACTCTACATCTTTTGGACGCTGTTCGGCAATTTCTAATGCGCAACGCACATAACCCAATGAACCCAGGGCGTTAGAACCGCCGACGGGAACAATATAGGCATCTTTGAGATTGAGCTGGTCAATCAATGCCTCCATTTGCCTATTGGGATCGAACAACTCATTACACATAACACATTGGGCGTTGAATAATTCCGTTAGTAGTTTATTGCCATTATGCAGAAAATTATTATCTTGGTTTTGGATGGGATTTTCCAATAAAGCGACACATTTTAGGCCATACTTCGCCGCCATCGCTGCGGTTTGCCGAACATGATTGGATTGAATGGCGCCGGCAGTCACAATCACCTTCGCCTTTTTTTGTAATGCGTCAGCAATAAGATAGTCCAATTTCCGTAATTTATTCCCGCCCATCGCCAGGGGGGTTAAATCATCTCGCTTAATATAAATATCACGCCCTAAATAGTGAGATAAATTCTCCAGTTTATCCATCGTGGTTGCCGTTTTTAGTAAATCAAGACGGGCGAATTTTGCTAAATTTTCTTTTAAAGACATATTATCCTCAGCGGATTTAAATTAATAAGTAAAGCCTAAATAAAAATAGATGGCGAGAGCGAAACTTGCCGTCACCAACGCATAGGGCATTTGCGTGCGAATATGTTCAATATGGTCACAATCGGTTGCCATGGAGGCAACAATGGCATCGCTGGAAATGGGCGAGGTCATATCACCAAAAATCGAACCCGCAATGGCGGCACCAATCATATATTCAGGAGGCATACCCACGGAAATACCGAGCTGTACACCAATGGGGATCATAATGGCGAATGTCCCCCATGAGGTGCCTGTTGCTAATGACATGATGGAACTAATCAGGAAAATAAAACCGATGGAGAAACCTGCCGGAATAATATCAGAGGTAATGTGTGCAATATACGCACCGGTATTTAAATCAGCGGAAACGTTACCCATTAAAAATGCCAATACCATGACAGAACTTATTTTTATCATGCTGGCATAACCAATATAAAGTTCTTTAAAAAAGGTTTCTATGGTTAAAATTCGACGTATCAAGAACCAGAAAAAAGAGACCGTGGTTCCAAAGATAACACTCCAATAGATAGAGGTTGAACCGCTGCCTTTACTAAAATCACCATTACCTGTGATATAGAGCGCAAGGGGCAGCATCAATACCGTCGATAAAATAGGAATAAAGAAATTTAAGGACGTATGACTGTTAGGGTGTTCAATAACATCATTATTATCTTCACTGTGCTTGCTTTCGGTATTATTATTTAAATGTTCATGTAACGCCCGCATTTCTGCGGTTCTCATTGGCCCCCAAGATACATTAGAAAAAATATAGAATAAAACAGACGCCAGCGATAACCAGGCCATAATATTATAAAGCATAGACCCGGCCAGAATATCAAACGGTTCACCGTTGATTAACCCTTTAGAAATCTGCACGCCGATGACGCCCATCATTGCCGCTCCCCAACCATTAATCATGGCAGAAGAGCAAACAGAAACACAGGATGTCTGGATAATGTAAGACATTTTTTCTGGTGGAATACCATAATTTTTGGCTAATTTCTTGGTAGACGCGCCAGCGATTAACTGGTTAATTGAGCTTTCAATAAATATTAATGAAGTAATCATCATTGCCAAAAATTGAACGGCTTTTTTATTTTCAATCAGTTGCGTTTTATCCGTGAGTAAGCGAACTAAGGATCGCACGCCACCTGTTACCACCACCAGCCGCATTATTCCACCAATCATTAACATAAAGATGATGGTTTTGGTATTACCGGGAGAAGAAAAGGTATTAATAATGCCCTCAACCGTTCCTTGTATGCCTAAAATAACATTATGGTCATGAATAACTGTAAAGCCCACTAATATACCGAGCAGGAGTGATAAAATAACCTGGCGTGTAAATATCGCTAAAATAATGGTAACAACAGGGGTAATGATGGTCCAAATACCGTAATCATTCATTTTTTACTTACCTTGTTTTTGTTATTTTTTATATAAATTCAATTTATTCTAATGCTTGTTCAAGGTCAGCCAATAAATCGCGAATATCTTCGATTCCTACTGATAAACGTAACACAGTATCATAAATACCAATCGCTTCGCGCTCTTCTTTAGTCATTGAGCCATGCGACATGGTTGCAGAATGGTTGACCATACTTTCTACCCCACCGAGAGATTCTGCCAAAACAAAATAGCGTAATTTGCTTAAGAATTTTTTGGTATCTTCCAGATCACCTTTTAATTTGATCGTGACAACAGCACCACCGGCGCGCATTTGTGCCTGACAAATAGCATAGTGTGGATGCGTGGGTAAACCGGGATAATAAACCTGTTCAATTTTGGGATGAAATTGCAGGAAATTGGCGATTTCAAGCGCATTAGCACATTGCGCTGACATACGTAGCGCCAGGGTTTTTAATCCACGCAGGGCTAAATAAGCATCAAAAGGGGATGCAATGGCACCGAGCGTCGTTTTTAAAAAATCTAACCGATTGGCTAAATCACTTCGGTGGGTAATAACTGCTCCACCAATCAGATCCGAATGGCCGCCAATGTATTTACTGGTCGATAACATCACAATATCGGCGCCTAATTCGAGCGGTTTTTGGTTCCAGGCGGTGGCAAAGGTATTATCAACACAAGTTAAAATATTTTTATTTTTTGCGAATGCACAAATACGTTTGATATCCACTAACTCTAATAATGGATTCGTCGGGCTTTCTATCCAGATTAAACGGGTATTTTCTTTTATCTTAGCCTCAACTTCGGTGAGGTTATTTAAATCGACATAGTCAAATTGGTGACCGTGATTCTCGATAGCGACTCGTTCAAATAAACGAAACGTGCCACCATAAACCCCTTTCATCGCAATAATATGGGACTCTTTGGGTAACAGGTTTAAGACTAAAGCCGCGGCTGCGACACCCGATGCGGTTGCCGTTGCGTAAGTTCCCCCTTCTATTTCGGCTAATAAGGTTTCATAAGCATGGCGTGTTGGGTTACTGCAACGGGAATAACAAAATTCACCCTGTTCAGATAAATTTTTCTGTACAAAAGTACTGGCGGTTGTAATGGGGGAAAAATAGCATGGTTTTCTTTGTCTTGCTGTTTTCCACCGTGGATCAATGCAGTCGCTATATTTTTTATCATTTTTGTCGTCCTATAAATGAATTATTAATGTTTTTTAGGGGGAGTATTTCACTCTTGCAAAAGAATATGGCATAGGGAGATAGAAAAATTTTTCCAAAAAATAACCATAAATTTTTAATTAATAGAAAAATTTTTCTAAAAGAGATGATTTATTATAGCAATCAAATGGTTAAATGAATGTGATTTAATGTGATGATTATCAATATATTGAAAATTTGTGCATAGTGACAGAGTTGTTTTCTCACTTTTAACGGGAGATTTGTGGGATATACCCAACTCAGTTGGAGATACCGGACTTAGGTGAGTTGGGTATATTAACATGTTAATTTTTGAGTATAAGCGGAGGTGATATAAGTCCGCCGATAACTACAATGTGAGATTTTCCACCAGCGTTGCCACCATCACCGCCTTAATGGTGTGCATGCGGTTTTCGGCCTGATCAAACACAATACTGTATTCTGATTCAAACACGTCATTTGTCACTTCCAGCCCACCATATAGATTGAATTCCTTCGCCAGTTGCTTGCCGAGCGCCGTCTCTTCATCGTGAAAAGCAGGCAGGCAGTGCAGGAATTTCACGGCTGGATTTCCGGTCAGTTTAATCACAGCCATATTGACTTGATAAGGTTTCAGTAAGGCAATGCGCTCTTGCCAGACCGACTTTGGTTCTCCCATGGATACCCAAACATCGGTATAGAGAAAATCAGCCCCTTTTACCCCTTGCGCAATATTTTCTGTCAGCATGATCTGAGCGCCGGTTTTTTCTGCCTGCTTTTGGCATTCTGCAATCAAATTATCGTCTGGCCAACAGGCTCTTGGCGCGACTAAACGGAGATCCATGCCCGTCAATGCGGCCGCTTCCAGCAGGGTATTGCCCATGTTATTGCGGGCATCGCCCAAATAGGCAAATGTGATTTCAGACAGCGGTTTTTGGCTGTGTTCCTGCATCGTCAGTAAATCAGCCAAAAGTTGAGTTGGGTGGAATTCATTCGTCAGCCCATTCCAAACCGGAACGCCGGCGTATTGCGCGAGCGTTTCGACAATTTGCTGACCGTGCCCACGGTATTGGATGCCATCATAAAAACGCCCAAGTACCCGCGCGGTGTCCTTGATGGATTCTTTGTGCCCGATCTGACTGCCACTTGGGCCTAAATAGGTCACATTGGCACCTTGATCATGGGCGGCAACTTCAAAGGCACAGCGTGTACGGGTGGAATCTTTTTCAAAGATCAGGGCAATGTTTTTCCCCGCGAGTAAGGGCGATTCCGAACCTGATTTTTTATTCGCTTTTAATGTATGAGCCAAAGTTAACAGGGTATTAATTTCTGTGGGGCTAATATCAAGTAATCTTAGGAACGAGCGCTTGAAAAATGGGTTCATTATGGATTTTCTCCATCAGACAATATTGAATTTATATTCACTATATATCGATAAAAAATTCAATTACAAGCCTCGTGTTTAGCATTTATAAGAGTAAGTCTATTAAGACGGGTTATAGATCAGTCGCTTATGGCTTGCATTTCTCTTTAAACAAAACGGGTTAGATATATCCTTTGCCCAGAAAAGATGGGAGAATGCAAAACAAGACAGCCAACTGACGGAGGGGATTGGCATGGCAGACCTACATGCTTTAGAAGAACAGCGTGAAGAAACTCGCTTGATCATCGAAGAATTATTGGAAGATGGCAGCGATCCTGAGGCGCTTTATATTATTGAACACCATTTTTCGGCAGAAGATTTTGATCAACTGGAAAAGGCCGCCCTTGAAGCCTTCAGATTAGGTTATGAAGTCACGGATGCGGAAGAGCTGGAAACAGAAGACGGAGCTGTTTTGATGTGTTGTGATGTGATCAGTGAAAGCCGTCTGGAGGCTGAATTGATCGACGTACAGGTTGAGCAGCTCATGGATCTGGCGGAAAAGATCGGTGTCAATTACGACGGTTGGGGGACGTACTTTGAAGATCCCAATGCCCCTGATGATGAAGATGAGGGTGATCTCTTTCCCCCTGAGGAAGATGAACCTAGATTGCATTAAGGGATTTTGAAGCCAAATGCCCCACTTGAACGGTGGGGCTTGATTTTACAGTTCTTTGACCATCCTGATTTCACAGTCGCTGTGGCCGGTGTTGCCAAGTGGCTGATCAAGATAGCTGAATCCCAGTTTCTCATATAGGGCAATGGCGGCTTTCAAGTTTTCCGTGGTTTCCAGATAGCAGCGTTTAAACCCCTGTTCTGCCCCGAATGAGAGAGATTGCTTTACAATTTGTTTGGCAATACCTTTTCCCCGCAATACTGATGAAAGGTACATTTTCTGCAATTCACAGATATCGTTATCACCTCCCGCCAATGGAGCAACACCGCCGCCGCCAACGACTTTCCCCGCCATTTCAACCACCCAGTAAGTGCTGCGTGGCTGGTTGTAAACCTCGTACAAGGTATCCAGAATCGGATCAGCAACGGCAAAGCCTTTGTCAGCGGTTAACCCATGCTCGGCAGATACCTCACGGATCACCGCGGCAATACCGGCATTGTCTTGTTGGGTGATGGGACGAATAACGTAGTCGTGTGTTGTTTTTGTTGTCATTATTTTCTCTTTATATTTTTATTGATAGGGGAGTAAATAATACAGAATGGAATCTATTTGTATAGCTAATAATTAGTTACTATTAGATTGATTCCATTTTGTAATATTTATAAATCACCATACTTTTTTTCATATAAGTTAATAATATCCTCTTGCTTACTGGTTAATAATTCATAAAAAAGAGGAATGAAACGGATAGAAATAGCGATCATCATGACGATTAAAGATGAAATGATCAGTGAAACCCTATATCCATAGTGCGTTATGATAAACGGAGTTAATAATAAACCCAGTGGGTTAGCGAACCCAATGAGTGCATTGTGAATAGTTTGAATCTTTACCCGATTTTTCTCAGGAATAGCGATGGAGCGGTTCGATTCTACACTGATATTATTCATCACTATTGCCATTCCCATGAAAAATGCCAGAATACTCCAAATAAAAATATAATGAGCAAAAGCTAACAGAAAGAAGCACAACCCAATGATAAAGAAAGACAAAATAACACATCGCGTTTTTCCGATGATTGTTTCAACTTTCTTCTGCAAATAACATGATGAAAAAATAGCCCCTCCGGCGGCGCATCCTTCAATTAGGCCAACTGAGATAGGGTTTCCTCCTGCAATTTTTACTATAAAATAAGGAATGATCAATGATGAAAACGAAGCAAGAAACATATTGATTATCATTGAGAAGAAAGCCCACCAAGGTTCAAAACGATAACGCATAAATATAGCGATAGATTTTTTTATATCATAGTCGGCAGGTGATTTTTCGAAAGAAATGGATTGGCCTTTACAATCTAAAGAAAGCAGAATAATAAAAGAAATTAATGATAAAAACACAATCACCCACATCATATTTTCAAATCCAATCGATTGATATCCTCCCATGCCAATGGCAATGCCAAATAAATTATTTGATGCTTGAATTAAAAAAGTTTTTCTGAATGCTTCAACGATAAAATCATTATCCACTATGGAGGGAATAAAAGCATTAACAACAGGGATAAAGAATGCTTCAACAAAACCAATTCCAATGGAAACAAAAATAAATATCAACGGGCTTATGGTTAAATATTTAATTATAATGGCCGTTAGTGATATCCCTATAAAGAATAATATTAATTGAATAAGAAATCGTTTCTTTTCTGATTTTTCGAATTTATGCGCAAGAAAGAAACCGAATACACTTCTTGACATAAAGTAGCAGAAAAGGAAATATGACGATAACCATACATTACCACTGCGTAGAAGGTAAAGTGTTATTATGGAAATAAAAATACGCGATGAAAGAATGTATATTGACTCAGCATAGCGTATTTTCCAGAAATCACGAGTCATTGCTTTATATTGTTCCTGATATGGACATATGGATGTTATCCAGAAATGATTTTACGACATTCTCCATAATAGAAATTAACAAAGCATCAACAAGATGTATTTATTCTGATTCTTTTGTCCAATCTTCGACTCTCAATCCATCCACTCTATTAAATTCTCTAGTGTTATTAGTAACAACAATTAATCCTTTGCTTCTAGCGTGTCCTGCAATATGCAAATCATTATCACCTATTCTTTGCCCCTGTTTTTCAAGTATCGCTCGAATGTTTCCATAATGAAAAGCAGCTTGTTCATCATAAGGTATGATGGTCAGTCTAGATACAAAATTCAAAACAGTAGCGAGATTTTTTGTAGGATTTGCACTTTTTCCTACGCCAAAAATCAATTCTGTTAATGTAATGGTAGAAATAGCTATCTGAATTGCATGTTGATTAAACTTAGGAAGTGAAAATTCAGAGAGTTTTTTAATGGTAAAAATAACAATATTGGTGTCAAGTAATTACTTAATCATCAAAAGGTTCCCTTTTATAAGTTACTTGCTCAGGACGTTCGGATAAAAAATCGTCTGTTACACTTTGTTCAGATAAAAAGAATGAATCCCATGTATTTTTTGCTGATGTAACAATGCGTTCTTTGTCATTTTCTCTGATTGTTACCGTTTTTACATTATCAAGAAAATGGAGATCTGCTGGAAGTCTCACATATTGATTCCGATTACTTGTAAACACTTTTCTTTGACGGATCATAAGTTATTCCTTCATAAGATTTTTTCTGAATAAATATACACTTATATTCTAACCATTTATAACTAATAAATATAGTCCTTGTTTATATTACGTTTATCATTAATGCAATACATTCTCCTTGTTTTGAAATAATAATAACTTATGCTTTTATATTTCTGATTTTGGATGGAATTTTTAAAAATAATCATAAAGAAAAATTTAACAAAAAACCAACTTATTCATGGTAATAATATGAAAAAACGCTCTTTTCCCATTCGAATTCCGCTTTATTATGTTCGAGGTGGAACTTCAACGGGGATTGTTTTACTACAAAAACATCTGCCAGAAAAAAAAGCACTAAAGGAAGAAATTCTTAAGATTATTATGGGTGTTCCTCTTTATGGGAACAGTGAAAATAATAAGCAACTACATGGTTTGGGTAGAGAAACCACAACCAGCAACAAAGCCTTTATCATTGATATCGATTATCAATCTAACAAGGTGATAAGTACTTTTGCACAGCTTGAGAAAGAGAGTCATACTGTTTCATGGGAGGTTAATTGTGGAAATATGACATCAGCGATACCTTTGGTAATCAGGGATCTGCCGGAAGAAAAAAGGTTAATGCCTGAGGGAAAGTTAACGATTTATAATACCAATACCCATAAAAATATTTTATGTACGATGGCGAATGTCTCTCCTCAATACCAATTGGCATCGATGCCGGATGTGATTGGCGATTTCCCGGAAGTGAACCTGTCATTTGAAGATCCGGCCTGTTCAAAAACAGAAGCCCTTTTTCCTACAGGCAATTTAATTGACGAAATTAATGATATTCCGGTCACTTGTATTGATGTCACTGTCCCGATGATCATTATCAACGCAGAAAGTTTAGGGATCACGGGTTATGAAAATTTTAATGAAATTAAAAACAATCAAGTATTACAAGAAAAAATCATGGAAATCAGGGTAAACATGGGAATGAAGATGGGGATTGGTAAGCGAAATGGCGAAGTGATGAATGAGAAGGACTTAAAAGAATCCATCACTCAACCGAAAATAGCGATCATTGCGCCTCCTTTGTACGAAGGGGATATTACTATCAGATATCTCACACCCAAAAATGTCCATTTATCGGTTGCCGTCTCTGGTGGCTGCTGTTTAGCGGCTGCTTGCTGCTTTCCCGGAACAGTCGCCAGCAATATCTATTATGCTCATTGCATTAACGATCATTCTACGGTGCGTATTGAACACTTATCGGGAATATCGGAGTTCAGTATCACACATGAGGGTGAATATATAAAGTATGCAAGTGCCCAGCGCAATGCCCAAATTCTGATGAAAGGTGAGTTTTTTATTTATAATCCCAGTGATGAATTAGAAAAAGCAATGAAAGCGTTTAAGTGTAAATAAGGCGGTTCATTCAGATACCGCCCGCTTATTTATCAAAAAAATTACTTAGAAATATCCTCGCCAAAATACTTCTCGGAGATACGGGCATACGTGCCGTCATCCTTTATCTCTTGCAGGGCTTTATTAACCGCTTCCAGTAGTTCAGCATCTCCTTTGCGCAGCAATACGGCGGATTGACTCGCATCAGTTTGTTGAGCGACAATTTTCACCGGCGCATTAGGGCGCTGTTTTTTGAAATCGAGGAATGACAGCCGATCATTCAATGTGGCATCGGCGCGTCCGGTGGCGACCAGATCAATGGCTTGGTTAAAACCATCGGTACTGACTAAATTAGCGCCATAAGAGGTTGCCAGTTGCCCGTAGTTACTGGTGAGTGATTGGGCTGAACGTTTTCCTTTAATATCGGCGAAAGTTTTAATATCACTGTTATTATCACGGGTGATCAACACGACTTGAGACGTTGTGTAAGGAAGGGAAAAACTGTATTTCGCTTCACGTTCTGGGGTGATGCCAACTTGGTTGATCACGGCGTCAAAACGCTTGGCATCCAGCCCGGCGATCAATCCATCCCATTTCACTTCCATAAATTCCGGTTTGACGTTCAGGCGGCGGGCGATTTCCCGTGCGATATCCACATCAAAACCGGTTAATTTATTGCCGGCATCGTGGTAGGTAAAAGGAGGATACGTGCCTTCCGTGCCAATCTTAAAGACGCCAGAGGCTTTGATGGCATCAAAATCTTTGCCGGCATAGGCAGGGGCAGAAATAGCAAGGGCAGTCGCACTCGCCAGTAACAGACTCAAAATTTTCTTCATTGTGTTTCTCCGAATAAATCATGTTGCTAATGTTAAACGTGACTGCTTGCTATATTTCCCAATCCGGTAAGGTTTCTGTCAGAGTAGAGATAAACTCGGCAGTACGCACCTTACCGGGGCGGGTGAAGAGGGTTTTTGCCGTGCCGGATTCAATAATCTCGCCGGATTCCAGAAACACCACGTTATGGGCAAGATTGGCCGCCAGACGCAAATCGTGCGTCGCCATTATCATGGTGGTGCCTTCTCCTGCTAACTGTTTCAGAACCGAAACGACTTCTTTGGATAATTCAGGATCAAGCGCTGAGGTTGGCTCATCGCACAGCAGCACTTTGGGGGAAGGTGCCATCGCTCTGGCGATAGCCACTCGTTGCTGCTGGCCGCCCGATAAGGTGCTCGGCCAAACATCCGCCTTGTGGGACAGGCCGACTTTTTCCAGCAATTCCCTCGCCCGTTCTCTGGCACGTTCTTGGGACCATTTTTGTACCCAAATTAGCCCTTCCATAATGTTTTCAATCACCGTCAGATGCGGGAAAAGTTGGAAGTTCTGGAATACCATGCCAGTTTGCAGGCTAAAACGCTGGATTTCCCGATGCGGCAGCCGCTCTTTTCCGTTAAAGGTAATTTGCTCTTTGCCAATTTCCAGCTTGCCCGCCTGTGGGATCTCCAACAGATTAATGCAACGCAGCAAGGTGCTTTTACCGCTACCGGAAGGGCCAATCAGTGCGGTCAGGCTGCCTTCTTTAATGGTCAGGTTAATATTTTTCAGCACCTTTTGCCCGTCGAAACTTTTTTCAATGTTGGTGAGCTGAATCATCTCTGGCTTCCTTATTGCTATTTTGCTGGGCGAATTTCTTTTCCAACCGGACTTGCAGTGCGGACAGTACCGAACTCAAGAGGAGATAGAGAATAGCGGCCTCGGTGTACAGGATTAACGGCTGATAGGTGACGGCGGCAATGCGCTGTGCCGCCAGAAACATTTCCGGCACCGTAATCACGGAAGCCAAGGACGTGTCTTTGACCAGCGAAATAAAGGTATTAGACAGGGGAGGAATAGAAACCCGTGCCGCCTGTGGCAGAATGATCCGGCGTAGTGATTGCCACCAGCTCATCCCGATAGAGTGAGAAGCTTCCCATTGCCCTTTGGGGACAGAACTCAATGCAGCCCGGATCACTTCTGAGGTATAAGCTCCCACATTCAGGGTAAAGCCGATCACCGCAGAGGTGAATGCTTCCAGGGTAATGCCGACACTGGGCAGGGCGTAGAAGATCAGGAATAGCTGCACCAACAGGGGAGTACCACGGATCAGCCAGACGTAAAACCGAACTACCGCAACCAGTGGCTTAGGGCCATACAGCCGGATTAAGGCAACGATAAACCCCAACGTGATCCCAAGTGCAAATGTAATCAGCGTGAGGGGAATAGTGAATGTCAGGCCGGCGTAAAGCATCGGCCACAGGGAATCCAGCGCTAAACTGAGCCATGATGGGGTCATAAAACCTTCCTGATAGAGATTAAAAATATGTTTATTTTTTATAGGCTTGTTTTAATGATGATATTGCAAGAAAAGGTGAACGCTATATACAAGAAAGTTATAGCTTAGAACAATCCCACATGCCCATCTAATTAACGTTTTGGATTATTTACCCGTCCCTTCCGCGAAATATTTATCCCAAATCCGCTGATAAGTCCCGTCCGCTTTTATGTCAGTAATGGCTTTATCGATTGCGGCTTTTAATGCTGTATCGTCTTTACGCAGCAGTACAGCAGTTTTAGCGGCCTGAGCCTCAGTGGCAACAATTTTTACCGGTGCTTCCGGGCGGTGCTTTTTATAATCGAGATACGACAGTTTATCGTTGATCGTCGCGTCGGCACGGCCGGTGCTGACCAGTTCCACTTCCTGATTAAACCCGTTGGTGCCGATAATCTCCGCGCCATAATGCCGGGCGATCTGGGCAAAGTTATTGGTCAGGGTATGCGCCGATTTTTTGCCTTTTAAGTCGCTGAACGTCTTAATATCGTTATTATCATTGCGGGTAATCAAGACGGCGTGTGAAATAACATAAGGCAGTGAGAAGCTGTATTTTTTCTCGCGTTCCGGGGTAATGGCGATTTGGTTCATCACGGCATCGAAACGCCCGGCATCAAGGCCGCCAATCAGGCCATCCCATTTGCCTTCAACAAATTCAGGTTTTACGTTCATGTGCAGTGCAATTTCACGGCCGATTTCCACATCAAATCCGGTCAGTTTTCCAGAGGCGTCATGATAACTGAAGGGGGAATAAGCGCCTTCTGTGCCAATTTTGAATATTCCTGTGGATTGGATGTGCTCAAGCGTAGATTGCGCATAAGCAAGGTAGGTGAAGCCAAATTGGATAAGGCCAGCCAATAATATATTGAGTAAGGTTTTCATCTTATTTCTCCGGAAAGGAATTATTTTTTTAACATGATTTATACTATAACGGGAATATTAAAATCATTTTATATAAAATAAAGTTATATCATATCGCGATATTATTGATAATAAATAACACACCAAAATTGTGGCTCATTGATTACAAATATCATTAAATATATCTTGGAGTACGACGAGTATATAACGCTAACTATAAATAGGTGCCCTGTGTTGAATTTATTCTTTAGGAAAGGCATGGCTGATTCTTTGCCTGTTTGTATCTCCTTCTTCTTTATTTTTACTTCGATTGGTGCCCTTTATCAAAGTCATGGTGTTCCATTAACGGAAACGTTGGTGGGATCATTATTGATCTATGCCGCTCCGTTACAAGTGGCGGCGGTTGGTTATCTGGCTGATGGTGCGGTAAATAGGTTTTCATAATTGTGATACACCCATTTTTCTCATCCCCGGTTTCTGCTGTTGTAAGGAAGCGGTTTCCATGAAGATTTTGACATGGTGAAGCAACTGCCACATAAATTGGCAGCAGTGGTTTCGTGTCACGGTTTCATGCAAGGATTGCCATAGACGTTCAATTTTATTCAACCACGGGGAATAGGACGGTAAAAAGAGAAGGTTAAATTGGGGATTTTTTGCCAGCCAAACCCTGACCTTCCGGCTCTTATGAATGCAATAGTTATCTAAAATTAACGTGATTGTCTTGGCACTGGTATATTGATGATTAATTTCATCTAACAATTTGATAAATAAATCTGAGTTCTTTCTCAAGCCACCGACATACGTGATTTCTTTCGTTTTCGCATTGAGGCAACCCGCAAGGTAGTGTTTTGGTTCTTTCCGGGGGTAACAACACGCTTTTGCTGTCCTTTGAAGCACCAGTCTGCACCGATTTTCGGGTTAAGGTTGATGTCCACTTCATCCTCATATAAGACAGGATGTTTCCCTGAGGCATTGGATAACGCCTCGCTGATTTTGGCCATTTTTTCATCATACTCAGGGTCAGGTAATTTTAAGGTTGGCGCCGCCCTTCGCCAAACGATGCCCGCCCGACAAAAGTAGCGATAGAGTGTACTTTGAGAGAGCGATAGGTTCAGTATCTCATTGATTTTAAGTGTAATCAGTTCAAGGCTCCATCGTGAACGGAGATAGCCAAGATGTTGTGGAGAGTGCTGTAATAAGAAAGAAATGACGGAGAGAAGCGGGGCTAAATTCCAGATGGCAGGCCTTCCCGCAGGGAGGCTTTTAAGCCCTTCCAACCCGTATAATGTTAACCAATTTACCCAACGATTAACTGAAGAACGTGAACAGTGAAGCGTTCTGGAAACGTGAGAAACCGTACTCCCTTCATGCAACATCAAGAGCGCGGTGAGGCGACGTGCATAGTTCTTATCCCGGGTTTTCTGGATAGCTTTTTTCATTTGACGTCGTTCATTTCGGGGTATTGATGTTATGATTGGCATGACTCAGTCCATTTTGGGATTTGTTTTGATTTGGCGATTAATCAGATCGCGAAAATCGGACTGAGTTCCCTTCAAGTGATCTACTATTTTGAAAACCTATTTATTTGGTCTATCAAACTGATTTTTAATCGTCTCAGATTTAGTCAGTATCACTAATTCATCGAGGCGTGTGAACACCAAGGGACTTTATCGTACTTTAACTACCAAGCGATTCTGTCGTCTTGAAATAATTACCAAGGGAAATTGACGAATCTATTTGATCAGTGATTCTCTGAATATTCCTTATACGTATTCAGAGGTTGCGAAGGATGATTACTATTTGAAAAATAATTGATTTTATTTTCAACTGATTTTGGTGATTTTTTTTGCAAGTTAACTTTCTTATCTTTCTCTATCGTTACTTATACAGCTTCCGTCGCACGGATGGCGACATTCGCCGAAAATGGGCGTATAAACCAACATTTGGTTGAAGAGGAAATCACGCGGCTCAAATACCTTGCCCGATTCGGTCTGGATTGGGAGAGCATTCAACATCATTAGAAGAGCAAGAATATGGAACTGAAATTTTTAGGTACCAGCGCGGGCATTCCGACCAAAGAGCGTAATGTCACCAGCCTGATCCTCGATTTACAGGGCATCCGCAACGCGCTGTGGATGTTTGATTGCGGTGAAGGAACGCAACACCAGATCCTGCATTCTCCCGTCAAAATAGCCAAACTGGAGAAAATCTTTATCACTCACCTGCATGGTGATCATGTCTTCGGTTTGCCCGGCCTGTTGTGCAGCCGTTCGATGGGCGGTTCTACCGATCCCCTCACGTTATATGGCCCGACCGGTATACGCCAGTTTGTGGAAACCGCGCTGCAACTGAGCAGCTCTTTCCTGACCTACCCGTTGGAAATCATCGAAATCCAGCCCGGACAACTGTTTGATGACGGCGAATTCAAGGTCACGGCTTATGCCTTGAATCATCGGGTGGAATGCTACGGTTACCGTATTGAAGAGCACGATAAACCCGGCGCACTTGATGCGGAAAAATTAAATCAGGATGGCATTCCCCGCGGCCCGTGGATGCAGACTTTAAAACAGGGCGGAACAGTAACGCTGGAAGATGGCCGCACAATTTGTGGCAAAGATTATTTAGGCGCGCCGATCCGTGGCAAATCACTGGCTATTTTCGGCGATACCGAACCGACGCCGGAAGCCCTGAAACTCGCCGCCAATGTTGATGTGATGGTGCATGAAACCACCCTGGAAGATGCGTTTGCCGCGAAAGCCAACGAACGTGGGCATTCCACGACGAAACAGGCCGCAACACTGGCGCGTGATGCCAACGTCAAACACTTTATCGCGACCCATATTAGCGGACGCTATGGTATTGAAGAGTGTCCGCGATTATTGGCGGAATGCCGGGAAATATTTCCGCATACCGATCTGGCCGAAGATTTTGCTGTATTTGTGATTAAATAAACGCTCACAAAAAAATAAAGAGCAAGGTAGTCAATGTGACATATGTATAAATATCAGTATAAATTCTGATATAGAATATTTCTTATTATTCTTCGAGAAAAACTTTTCAACATCGTTTTGGCAGGACAATAGAGAGATAAGCATGAATTACGCAAAAGTTTCACCCAAGGTTATTAATCCGCTCTATAAAAGCTATGAAGAAATTCATGCCGCTGAACTGGATCAGGCACTTATTCTGCTGGTGGAAACACGGGTATCCCAAATTAATGGTTGCGCCTATTGTTGCCATCTTCATGCCGAAGCCATCCGCAAAGATCATGGCATAGAACAAGTAAAACTGGATAAATTGCCCGCGTGGTTCAATTCCAATATCTACAGCCCAAAAGAAAAACTGGCTTTGGAATGGTGCGAGGCTTTAACCAGCAATCCTAAGCAAAGCGTATTAGATAATATTAAAGAACGCCTTGACACGGTTTTCACCGAAAAAGAGATTGTTGACCTTACCGCAGCGATCTCGCTGATGAATGCCCTTAACAGAATGGCAGTCAGTTTGGGCAGTCGGGACGAATAATAACGTCATTATTCAGGCCAGTCAGGAAACATGAAAACAAAAATTTCTGCCCGCAATCCTTGCGATGAACGCCAGCGTGAGTATAATGCGCGACGATTTGCCGGGAGAAAACATGAAAAATTGTGCTGTAAAAGCTGTTACAAAACATCAGGCTAACGAAACACTGTCTGTCGGCAGCGTAAGCGCATTGTTTTTCCCATTGCTTAAACGAACATTTAAAAAGCCCCTCAATTGAGGGGCTTTTTTTTGTCTGCCCAGTCCAAGGCTAAAAGTCATCAAAGAGGAACGTAAACATGGCTAACCCGTTATATCGCAAGCATATCATTTCAATTAATGATCTGAGCCGCGCAGATCTGGAACTGGTATTGCAGACGGCCGCTGCATTGAAAGCCAATCCCCAGACTGAATTACTGAAACACAAGGTGATAGCGAGTTGTTTCTTTGAAGCCTCCACACGCACCCGTCTCTCTTTTGAAACCGCGATTCAGCGACTCGGCGCTTCCGTCGTGGGCTTTGCTGACAGCAGCAATACTTCATTGGGTAAAAAGGGGGAAACGCTGGCGGATACCATTTCTATCATCAGCCAATATGCCGATGCGATCGTCATGCGTCACCCACAGGAAGGGGCGGCACGACTGGCTTCTGAGTTTTCCGGCCATATCCCTATTATTAACGCCGGCGACGGCGCCAACCAGCATCCGACCCAGACTTTGCTCGATCTGTTCACCATTCAGGAAACGCAGGGCAGGCTGGAAAACCTGAAAATCGCGATGGTCGGTGATTTAAAATATGGCCGGACTGTTCACTCGCTGACCCAGGCGCTGGCGAAATTTAGTGGCAACCATTTCTGCTTTATCGCGCCAGATGCCCTGGCGATGCCAAGCTATATCCTGCACATGCTGGAAGAAAAACAGGTGAGTTACAGCCTGCACAATAACTTTGAAGATGTCCTGCCTGAACTGGATATTCTGTATATGACGCGCGTCCAGAAAGAGCGCCTTGATCCTTCAGAATATGCCAATATCAAAGCCCAGTTCGTTCTGCGCGCGGCGGATCTGGTGGATGTCAAAGAGAACCTGAAAGTGCTGCACCCGCTGCCGCGCATTGATGAAATCACGGTAGATGTCGATAAAACCCCTTATGCTTACTATTTCCAGCAAGCGGGGAATGGCATTTTTGCTCGTCAGGCATTGTTGTCGCTGGTATTAAATGAAGATGTTGTTATCGCTGATTAACAAGAATAAATAGCGATTAATATTATGACTGAGGAAATTACTCCTCGGTCATAATATTATTTATAACGAAGAGTGACAATTAAAATTATAATAATCAATTTCAAATATGCGTATATTTAAAAGCGTTTTTCTTATTTTAACCTGTTATAAAATTAGGTTATTATCCGGTGTTTCGATAACATCGTTTTGTGATGTTATTTGGATGGTGAATATTTTTATGGAGCCATAGTGACGGATATTTTATCCGATATTTTTGTTTGTTCTCAGCCTGCTCCAGAGTTTAAAGGGATGTTCATCACGCTATGTTTGATTCCGGCTGAAAATAGGCAAATTGACGATATTATATTATGCAAAGGCAAAAAAATTACCACCAACAGTATACATACATTTGGGTGGCCGAGTTTTCATATGGTTACTGTGGCTCTGAACAACAAAAACCTCGACGCTACCGAGCACAGGCATTGATCCAAGCCCAAAGCCAGCATCAAGCATTAGTGCAATTATCTGAGCATATGTTGCATTCATTACGGGCAGATGAAGGCCAGTACGAGAAAATTTTGCCCTTTCTGCAATATCTGGATACCAGCGCTCACCTTGAAAAACACCTGATCCTGAATCTTAAGAACGTCAGTGAGCAACAGCCCATCATTGTGCTAAATCCACAGGATATCAGCGAGCCGCTGCCAATCGATACCGGTGATTTAGAAATCACCCAATATCCTTGTCCCCCCTTTACGGGTGAGAATCCCTTTAATCGGTACTGGATTAGCGATGATTTACATTCCCTGCTTTATCAGCAAAACCAAAATGCCACGAAATATTCCCATTGCTATCTGGTCATTGATGCAGGGGTTTACCATAAACATGCCGGCCATTTTATCGTTCCTTCATTGATGGCCTCTGGATTGCCTTATCGTTGCCTGTTTAAGGGGTCAACCCAAATTGCCCTCGAAGATGCAGCCCCTTATCTGATCGAACTGACCGGCCACGAGGACAAAGAATTTCTGCGGCAGATATTCATCACCCACTACACGCCGGATATTGGGATTTTCATCCATACTGACAGCCAGTTTGATGAACTGTATAACCACCTGCGCAAATTTCCCTACTTGCAACAAGAGCACAGTCAACAATGGGTATTTTTCCGCTTCTATTACTCACTGACCTTGGATTTAACCCTAAAAAGCCTGTCCCGTGGCGCTCTTGCTTCCTTTATGCGGCATATTGGTGCCATTTACGGTTTCAATCATGAAAATTGCCTGATGAAAGCGACCGTAACAGCAAATATCAGGGAAGCCAAACTTGAGACTGTCACGATCAATGACAGGATGAACCTCAATTTTGAACGATATATGCAGCAAAAGTACTTCCACAAGGTTAAGGCGTTTATCAAAGAGCATGTTCAGCAACAGTGTCAGGTTCCAGAAGATCAACGGTTACCCTTTATCACCAGACAGGCCAATTACGCCTACCTGAACGGATTCACCCTTGAGCTGACGGGGCTTTACTATATTGTGGCGCGCTCTGTGACCGCCAAAAATGAAGCCCTCTGGAACCACACGTTAGACGCTGTTTTGTCTGAGCCTTCCAATCAAGAAGCCAAAGCCTACAAACTTCTCAAGGAATGCCTTACCCCTACAACATGGAGCCAGTCATGACATCTTCAATAACCGACATTAGCGAAAGTGCGAATAAATCCGTATCCAGACTTGATATGGGGAGCGCGAAGTACCCGTGCGATGGGAATATCAAACCTCTCTATCCTGTCCGTTATGCCTATGTGAATTTCTTTGGGGCAGAGCTGGAAAACCCAGAAGCACCACCCGATATTCACACGCTGATGTCTGCAACCACGCTGAAAGAGAGCAAAGGCTATGCTGCCCGTCTGCTGCGCCCAGGTTGGATTTACATTCGAGAAGAAGACAGTATGGAGCATAGACCCAGTAAAACGGCCTATTTTCATATCTTTAAATACGAACAAAACGGCGAGCAGCAAACGGAGAACTTTAGAAAATTCATCTACCGGAACAAGAAAGATGCGCGTGATGGCATAATACCGGAACCGGGTTTAAATGGAGAGGGATATCCTTTTTTGTTTGTCGCGAAAGATGTCTCGAATATCAGTATTGCCTATAGTGAACATCTGTGGCATCCCGATGTCATCGCCCGTATCAATGGGGATTTGGAACTGCGTAAAAAAACCATGCAGTTCATTAATCTCGACGATGATAATCAATCCCATGCCATTGAAGCCAATGAGACTCACTTTACCAAACTGATTCAGGACTACAAAATCCGCAAAGAACAGTTTGCCGCCGCCAAAGCCAAAATTGATGCCAATAATTTCGGTGATATGGATTTAACCACCATCAGGATCGATGAACTGACCACGCAGTTATCCTATGAAATGGATGCGGATAAAATCGCTCGTGAGATCCGCAATAAGCTCTGTTATCAGGAAAAATCACGGATTGTGATCCTGCATGATCCCGTTGGGCGGCAAAAGGAAATTTTGGAAGCGCATCATATTTTGACTGCATGGCAACAATATAATGCGGAACTCAACCTTTACCCGTTAACGATAGGTTTATACATCGAAAGCCTTATTGAAGCGCATCGTAACAAACCAATAGAAAAACGTTCTATCGGGGGTGTCCTGAATCGTAGTGCAATAAAAAAACATTGGAGACCAATAAAAAACCAGCATCAAGAGTTTGAAAAACGACAGGATAACTTTATTAGTTTATTCAAAGCGTTTGCCAGTGCCTCTGAGGTTACCGGGCAAATCGGCAGCCTTGATAACTACCTGAAATATTTTTTCTCTGTCCATCAACATGAAAAAAAAGATATTTTAGAAGAAAATGATATTCAGGACATTCACTCTTTTGTGGATCTGATTTTCGACATTTTTCATGACCTACAAATGTCCATACCCGCAGAAAAAATGCTGGAAGAGTTGATTTCACTGGCAGCCGATAACCCCAGTGCAGCACTCAACGATCTCCTTGATAAAGCAGTCACTTCTTCCGACAACCTATATGATCCCAACAAACAAGCAGATTCAAAAAGAAGCGCTGCAATTACGACTGCCGTTAATAACGCTTCTCCCGAATACAGCTCTAATGCTTGGGAAATTGCCGCAACAGGGATGGTAAAGATCCTGACTCATGGTGAAAGCGGAGATATTGCCCGACTAAACTTTATCATGATACGAAGGACTTTATTAATAACCCTGATAAATCTGTTCAACAGTCTAAAAGGTGGTTGAATGAGAAGTCCCTGAAAACCTTGCAAGCCGCTAAATATGTATCAGAAAAATTTTTTGCGATATTCGGCAGAGTTTTCGGCAAAGCCGTCGCACTGATGGAAACAGGAACCATCAAGATAAAAGGTCCCTTGACTCATTTAAGTGAGGCGGCTATTCGTTTAATCACCAACAAAATTGTCCCCGTTTTATTAAAACCTTTTGGTATTGCTATTGATTACCGGATGGGGCTTCATATAACCCTTGAAGAATTCGGGGAAATTCACAAACGATTAGTAAAAATCGCCGGAAAAAAACATTATCCTGGTAATAAGGGGCCGAAGATGCCTCGATATAATGAACCCTTCAGAAAACTGCGTGTATCAGAATCCCTTTTTTATCAAAAGCGGCAGGAAATTATCCAGCCTGGAAAAGCAGAACAGGCATTCGAAAACGCCGTTAAAAAAGCGGGTAATACCGCGATAAAAGCCGGGATAAACACCGGGCAAGTCGTATCAGAACAAGTAAAAACAGCCGCCACTCAAGCCAATATTGGTATCAAACTTGCCAGCATAACGGTCAAAGAGGGTTTTAATACTTCCTTCGATTTTTTCAAAGTCGGTACACACAACACGGCAATATTACTCCAGAAAACCGCACCGGGTCTTAGCTTATTTCTTAATGTCAAAACGGCAACCTCTGTCGTTATCCAGTCCCAATTTAGCCAAAATAACCCGTTGGATCAGAATGAACTCAGCAGATCTTATGACGTTGTTAAATTTACAACAGCGCTTATTTCATTGACGGCCGACTTATTAGTCATCACATCGGAAGTCACTAAACATGCGCACAAATTTATGCCTAATGCCTCCCCAGTCCTATTAAATAGACTTACCGGAATTTCAGAAGACTTATCAGAAAAACTGGCTCGCAGATGGGTAAAAACGGGTCTTGGCTTAGTGAGTATTATTGGCGCTTATGTTTCTTTTATTGACGGTCGGAAAGCGGCATCTATTAGTAATAAAGGTGCTGCATACAGTAATTATGCGATAGGGTTAGGTAGCGCAGCATTGGGAACTGTTAGTGTCAGTATGGCAGCAAGTGCAGTTGCCGGTATTGAAATGACAGCAATGGGAGCTGCGTTGATAACAGGGATGGCTTTTATAGGCTGGATACTGGTAATTGGCGGCACCATTGGCCTGATATTTAGCAGTCGCTCTGATATGCAAAATCTGATCTGTAATAGTTTTTGGGGAAATGGGAATAAATATCCGTTTTGGGGTAAAAATAAACGACCATCATTTATAAGACAGTTAGAAATAGCCCGAGAGATAACCGATAAAACTCAAAATGATTTTGATATTCGTGGTGCTTTTGATATTGAAAATCAGGAATTTTTGAACCTGTTCTTTATGCCTGACTTGACCATTAAACCAAAACAGGAATACAAAAGATTTAGTACTGATTATACCTTTAGGTTACCTGCTTTCCAGGCTGGAAGTTCTGATCTCCAATATGCTTTTTATAAACCACTGCCTAAAGACCCCGTCGATATCTGGCATTCAGGCAACATGGCGCCCGTAGAAGTTATCCAACAACACATGGAATCTCTTAAGAAAGAAAGAGAACGTTATAAGGAGTTAAAATCTCGATCGGAAGAGATTGATGGGAAACTCTATCTCTATGATGAAGAACTTACGGCAAGATTTCGTGAAGCGTTGAAAAAAGCTAAATCTGAATACAAAGATGGTAATCTGGAGCTAACTATTAACATTGAAGATAGATATCCCTATCCCCATAAGGAAACAGCGGAATTATTTTGGCACTATATTCCATATGAAGATGCCATTGTTCCATTGCGTTACCTAACAAATACAGAAATGAGTAAAAAACCGATTATAGGATTTAAAGGTGCGGAGTTCCGATAAATGAACCATTCACAAAAAATAATTACGACTCTTCATGATGTTCCTCCAACTCTACTGATTGACCAGCAGGAATCCCTGCTGGCTATACCACTGGTGAAAAAAAGCTACGAAGCATTACAAAGTTATCTTCCCTTGAATAGTATTGACGATAACCAATGTACCCTGCGCAATACGCAACGACTTGCACGGGCAATAGTATTATTTCCTTTTCTTATTGGAATGTTGCTGTTTTTTTACCATAACATTGTTAGTTTTGTCGTTCAGAAAGAAAGAAATGAAGCCAATATCATGGATTGGGTCGAACTTGTTCGTAAAGAATACGGAGAAGAATTTTACCTGCGTAAAGATCTGCCTGATTATATGGAAGATGCCCGTTTTATTGGTAATGACAAAACTATCTCTTTCTGGAAATATCTTTATTATCGCTATAACTATTTCCATGCCAGTACCAAATTTTTAATCATCGACTTTCTACAGTTCAGCTCATTACTGGTTTTCTCTCTCTATCTGATACACCGATGCTTTTTCTGGAAATTGCAAGCGCCAATATTTATTGACCGACAGCGCCAACTGTTTTTTAGCTGGTACAAAGGCAAAGTTTATGCAGCGCGTTATTCACAAGTGGGTGTCTCCAATCAGACCGACCCGATGAAAATCGTCCATTTAATGGGGCTGGCAATGTATACATTGGATGATAATAACGCACTGGCTCGTCGCGCTTTCCAGATGTGCCTCTCTTATGGCTCCTTATGGGGATTTAATACCAGACTACGGCAGGACGAAGCCCACGCCTTTATCGTCAAATATTTATTACAAGGAAAGGATGCAGTTGCAGCCACTGATTATAAGCGTTTCCCTGCTTTGTTCTTGTTCAAAGATAAAAAACCGGCTGATTTTGATGAGCAACTTGAACGTATTTTGGCGGAATTGGATAAGCGGGATGGTGAAAAAATAAATACAGTAAGTAAATCGGCAACTGCATAAATTGATTCAAAAAGTTGGTGATCTCCAAATATGCTATCTCAGCAGTTCCATCTACCGATCGGAAGATAGAATTGCTGAAAAATGCCGTTTGAAAAAGAAAAACCGACTTACACTATGTGTTCTATTTACACAAGCCGCCGAAGTTCAGCCCGATTCTGTTCCGTGAGGGATAATTTAACCGGCACAGATTTTGAGGTTGGCGTGCCTGTACCATCACCAAAACTTTCCATTGGGACTAATGGGTTGGTTTCCGGGTAGTAAGCGGCAAGGTTGCCGCGGGGAATGGTGTAAGGCACTAACTTGAAGCCGGAAACTTTACGCTTAATCCCGTCATGCCATAGGGTTTCGATATCGACCTGATCGCCAGCTTGATATCCTAATTGAGCCATATCTTCCGGATTTATAAACAACACTTCCCGCTGTCCATAAACCCCGCGATAACGATCATCCAACCCATAAATCGTGGTGTTGTATTGGTCGTGTGAACGCAAGGTCTGCAACGTAAAAGGAACGTCAGCGCCGTCAATTTGTGGGAACAGGGTTTTCGGTAGCGGCGCAGGGCTGAACTGCGCTTTTTTGTTCGGTGTCGCAAAACGTAATTCGGCCGCCGCATTGCCAAGATAGAACCCGCCGGGGTGTTCACATTTTTGATTAAAACCCGCAAACCCCGGAATGGTGGCCGCAATATGATCGCGAATTTTATTGTAATCGCCGGCTAATTCCAGCCAGTTAATCGTCGCAGTATTGCCTACGGTCGCATTGGCAATGCCTGCCACAATCGCTGTCTCAGAACGTTGGGTATCACATAACGGTTTATTCACGCCCTCCGAAGCATGAACCATGCTGAAAGAGTCTTCTACCGTCACAAACTGCGATCCTGTGGCCTGAATATCGCGTTCGGTGCGACCCAATGTTGGCAGGATAAGCGCCCCTTTTTTACCGGTAATAAGGTGACTCCGGTTTAATTTTGTGCTGATGTGTACGGTCAAATCGCAGTGTCTAAGCGCTTCTTCTGTTCGCTGAGTATCCGGAGCCGCGGCCGCAAGGTTCCCGCCCAGTGCAATCAACACCTTCACTTCGTCACGCAACATGGCACTCAACGCTTCCACCACATTGTGGCCGTGAGCACGAGGTGGCTCGAAACCAAAATGCGCGGCCAGGCTATCCAAGAAAGATGGGGACGGTTTTTCATTAATTCCCATCGTCCGGTTACCCTGGACATTACTGTGACCCCGTACCGGACAAAGCCCTGCGCCCGGTTTACCCAATTGGCCAAAAAGTAATTGCAGGTTGACGATTTCGCGCACGGTCACCAAAGAGTGTTTATGTTGCGTTATCCCCATTGCCCAAGTACAGATGACGCGTTCAGCACGCTGGTAAATGGAGGCCGCCTCGCGCAATTGTGCTTCGCTCAACCCCGATTGCTCTTCGATCAATGACCAGTCGGTTGCCGCCACTTCTTGCAGGTAAGCCTCCACGCCTTCGGTGTAGGTTGAGATGAATTCCAGATCAAAAATACCTGATTGACCTTCGGCCAGCAGACGATTATGAGTTTCCAAAAGAGCCTTAACCATCCCACGCACCGCGGCCATATCTCCGCCAAGTTTGGGCTGATAATAACGATGGCTAATTTCCCCTGCCCTTGGTGTGATCACTTCGAGCGGCTTTTGGGGATCAGCGAAACGCTCCAAACCGCGCTCACGCAACGTGTTAAAAGTCACGATACGTGCACCCCGTTCAGCCGCGTGCCGTAAGCTATGCAGCATGCGTGGGTGATTGGTGCCGGGGTTTTGGCCGAAGACAAAAATGGCATCGGCGTGATCAAAGTCTTGCAGCCGAATTGTCCCTTTCCCAACGCCTAAACTTTTTAGCATGCCGCTGCCACTGGCTTCATGACACATATTGGAGCAATCAGGAAAGTTATTTGTGCCGACCAGACGGCCAAAAAGTTGATACAGCCATGAAGCCTCATTACTGGCGCGCCCTGACGTGTACAGTTCAAGCTGATTGGGATTATCCATCGACTTAATATGGCGGGCAATCAGGGTAAAAGCCTCATCCCAACTGATCGGCTCATAATGATCCGTCTGCGGGTTATAGCTCATCGGTTCCACTACTCGCCCTTGGTATTCAAGGAAATAATCACTTTGCCGGTAAAGTTGACTCACACTGTAAGTGGCGAAGAATTCCCGATCAACATAGCGGCGAGTGGCTTCCCAAGTCACGGCCTTGGCGCCGTTTTCACAAAAACTAAACAGGCTTTTGTTGTCATCTCCCCATGCGCATCCGGGACAATCGAAGCCTCTGGGCTTGTTCATGCGCATCAGGTTAACCATATTTTTCAGGGCTTGTTTACTGTCAAAGACGAAGCGGGTTGTTGCCTCCAGTGAACCCCAACCCCCCGCAGCCGCGTGGTAAGGTTTTATTTTTGATTTGAATTTCATAAAAATCTCTATTTTTTATGCCGCGGTCAACACGCTCTGGCCACAGATTTGCAGGTGAACCCATAACGCCGAATTCATTCATTGGTGGCTGACCACCGAGGTAACGTTAGTGTATTAATGGATGACATTTTGCAGAACAATAGTGTGATGGAGATCAAATATATGCTATCAGAGGCTAAAAGATGAATAAGGTTTCTATTCGGTGGTAAGTTTTTTTCTTTCTGGGAGAAAAATCTGTATCACCGCCATAATCTATTAAAAATATTAATTTAATTCTTTTTTGAAAAAAACGACCTTTTCAGTCACTTGGAATCCCAATCCAATGTGCACCTGTTGTGACAGAACATTATCCAATTCGGTATCGGATGCGAGTTCCTTACACCCTTTTTTCCTCCCCCAAGATTGCACTTCGTCTACCAATAGCTTGGCTATCCCACATTTTCTATGGCTTGAAGAAACAAAGATCCCCTCCAGAAAAACCACCGGACTACTGTTACAACCATTGACATAGTCATGTCTGACTGAGGCATCAGCAAAACCCAGTCCGTTACCCGCTTCATCTCGCACAATAAATGAAACCAACTGGCTGGAGGAGATAATCTCTTCCCCATCAGCTTGGTGGGCTGCTGTTGCATGATGAGGCCAGAGCTGTTCTCGCAATGCTATCCATACTGGCAAGTTACTTTCATTTAGCTCTTCGATTAACATAATGATATCTAGGTTATTTTTCATTTATTATGATTAATTCCTGCTGTTTGATATGGAAATATCATACAATCCATTTCTTTTCGGAGGTAATAAAAAATGAAAGTGATTCACTTATCGGATATACATTTAACCCGAAATCGAGATCAAAAATTATTTGATGTAAATCCTTATGAAAACTTTGATTTTGTTTGTGAAGAGATATTAAGAATAAAAAACCTGAACGAGATAGCGTTAATTATCGTTTCCGGTGATATTGCAAATGATGGTGATATCGAAGCATACAAATACTTTTTGCAAAAAATGGAGTCCTTAAGAACAGCTTATATCGCCATACTGGGTAATCATGATCTCAAGGAGAACTTTAATATAGCGATCACAGAAGAAAAAAATCAATTTATGATCCATTCCCGTCAATATAAAAATAATACCTGGCGTATTATTTCAGTCGATACTGTTGTCGAAGGTGAGGATTTTGGTTTTATATCCAAAGATAACTTAGCAGAATTAGAAGAAGAAATGGTTAAAAACAGTGATGTTAATATCGCTATATTTATGCATCACCATGCTATTCCAGTTGGTACACCCATTGTAGATAGCTGCATGTTGAATAATGGTAAAGCATTATTAGATCTTTGTAAGAAATATAAGGTTAAGTTTATCGGTAGCGGGCACGCACACACTTCACGTATTTGTCATCATAATACCATGACAACCTCTGTTGCTCCCGCGGTGGTATTCCAATGGCTGCCAGGTATAGAGACCGTTAAGGTATCAAAAGGCTTTGGTTTCAATATCATTGATTTTTCATCTGAGTTATCTATCACTTCATGTATTTATTAATGACTATTCTCTCGATTTTTCAAGTTGCAGCGCGGTTGGCTGCACTTGTTCATCGCCAACATTCACCTTTCAGATGCAAAACCTAATCAGGTGAAATGCCAAATCGTCTGTGACAAAATAAGTCGATTTCCTTGATCCCCTAATATCTGGAGGAGGAATACCGAAACGGTATTTATGACACAACATGACCCAAGACCATCAACTACAAGTAGAAGCCATTAAATGCGGCACGGTTATCGATCACATTCCCGCCCATGTCGGTTTTAAGTTATTGTCACTGTTCAAACTCACCGAAACAGACCAGCGCATTACCATTGGCCTGAATCTGCCTTCCAACCAACTGGGTAAAAAAGATCTGATTAAGATTGAAAATACTTTTCTGACAGCGCAACAGGCAAACCAGCTCGCCATGTATGCACCACATGCCACCATCAATAACATTGAGAATTATGTTGTCGTCAAAAAGATGCCTATCAATCTGCCAGACCAAATCGACAACGTTCTGGTTTGCCCAAACAGTAACTGCATCAGTCACAATGAACCCGTTAACAGCAGCTTCTACGTTATGTCAGCGAAAGACGATGTGATGTTGCGCTGTAAATATTGTGAGAAAGAGTTTGATCGTCAAGCCGTTATCGATAACGCTTAAGCCATCGACAAGCATGTCCTGTATCCATTGATGCGGGACAGTGGATCACTATAATAGCGATCCAGAAAATTTTTCCATTCAGACGTCAAACAGGAGTTTCTAATGTCACGTTCTATCCATACCGAGAATGCACCCGCCGCAATCGGCCCTTATGTTCAGGGTGTTGATCTGGGCAGCATGGTTATCACTTCCGGCCAGATCCCGGTTGATCCCAAAACTGGTGCGATCCCTGACGAGGTGACGGCTCAAGCCCGTCAATCTTTGGAAAACGTCAAAGCGATTATTGAACAATCTGGCTTGAAAGTGGCTGATATCGTAAAAACCACGGTGTTTGTCAAAGATTTGAATGACTTTGCTGCCGTGAACGCCACTTACGAAGCGTTTTTCGCTGAACATGATGCGCCGTTCCCTGCGCGTTCATGCGTTGAAGTTGCCCGTCTGCCAAAAGATGTGAAAATCGAGATTGAAGCGATCGCCGTTCGTCGCTAAGTTATCCTTCTCTCCGCCCTGATCACTTCGGTATCAGGGCGTTTTGTTTGCCTCTCCTGATAACCTGCTTTTCTTTGTCTGAGATCAACTTTTTAAGTGGTATATTCGCTTAAATGATCTATATATTGTGTTTAAATACGTAAAAATCACTACATATAGTATTTATGCACAAGATTATCCACATCAACACAAAAAACGAACAGTCATGTCATTTTTGTCAGTGGATAACCTATCGAGGAGCCAGATTATGAAAATGGTTGTGACGCAACAGGATAACCGCTACGTTGACGTGAGTCAGGGTAATAGCGGTTGTACATGGCATGATCGGCTGGATCAGGAAATTCGGGGCCTGGTCGAGCAAAGTCATTTATCTCTTCTTAATGAAAATGCCAATAAAGACAGCAGGGTTATTCCGACTCAGCGTGATTTATTGGCGGGGATTGTCGCCCGACAATATGCCAAGCAGCATATTCTGCCGCATGATGTGGTGCAGGCGCATGATAAAGGCGAAATTCACTATCATGACTTGGATTACGCTCCGTTTTTTCCGATGTTCAACTGTATGCTGATCGATTTGCAGGGGATGCTGACCCACGGCTTTAAAATGGGCAATGCGGAGATTGAGACGCCCAAATCCATTGCTACTGCCACTGCGGTCACGGCCCAGATCATCGCGCAAGTTGCCAGCCATATTTATGGCGGCACAACCATTAATCGCATTGATGAAGTCCTCGCGCCTTTTGTGAAAGCCAGTTATGACAAGCATCTGGCCATTGCCAAAAAGTGGCAGATTGCTGATCAGGTGGCCTATGCCGAAGCCCAAACGGAAAAAGAGTGTTATGACGCTTTCCAGTCGCTGGAATATGAAGTCAATACGCTGCATACCGCCAATGGGCAGACGCCGTTTGTTACTTTCGGTTTCGGATTGGGAACAACCAAAGAAGCCCGTCTGATCCAAATCTCGATTCTGCGCAACCGCATTGCGGGTTTGGGAAAAAAGCGCAAAACCGCCGTCTTCCCCAAGCTGGTTTTTACCCTTCGCGATGGGCTGAATCACCGTTTTGGTGATCCCCACTATGACATTAAATTATTGGCGCTGGAGTGTGCCAGTAAACGCATGTACCCCGATATTCTCAATTACGATCAGGTGATCAAGGTCACGGGATCATTTAAAACGCCCATGGGTTGCCGCAGTTTCCTCGGCGTTTATGAGGAAAACGGCCGGCAAGTTCACGAAGGGCGCAATAATTTGGGCGTTATCAGCCTGAACCTGCCGCGCATTGCGCTCGAAGCCAAGGGGAGTGAAGCGGATTTTTGGCAAATTTTGGATCAACGCTTGTTGCTGGCAAAAAAAGCGCTGATGACCCGCATTGCCCGTCTCGAAAATACCCAAGCTCGCGTTGCCCCCATCCTCTATATGGAAGGGGCCTGTGGTGTCCGCCTGAAAGCCGATGACAATATCGCCGAGATCTTCAAACACGGCCGGGCGTCTATCTCATTGGGTTATATCGGCATTCATGAAACGATAAATGCGTTATATGGTCATCACCTTCATCTGTTTGATGATGAACAGCGCCAGCAGAAAGCCATTGCGATGGTTAAACACTTGCGTCAGGCCGTCGATCAATGGAAACGGGAGAGCGGTTATGGGTTTAGTTTGTACAGTACGCCAAGCGAGAATTTATGTGACCGCTTCTGCCGTTTGGATACCGCCGAGTTTGGCGTGATTCAGGGCGTCACGGATAAGGGCTATTACACCAACAGCTTTCATCTGGATGTGGAGAAGAAGGTCAATCCCTACGATAAACTGGACTTTGAAGCGCCCTATCCGCCACTGGCAAACGGGGGTTTTATTTGCTACGGCGAATATCCTAATCTGCAACATAACCTGAAAGCCTTGGAAGATGTCTGGGATTACAGCTATTCACGTGTGCCTTATTATGGCACCAATACGCCCATTGATGAGTGTTACCAATGCGGTTTTACCGGCGAGTTTGCCTGTACCAGCAAAGGATTCACCTGTCCCCAATGTGGCAATCATGATCCCGCCCACGTTTCCGTGACGCGCCGGGTTTGTGGCTACCTCGGCAGCCCTGACGCGCGCCCATTTAATGCCGGTAAGCAGGAAGAGGTAAAACGCCGCGTGAAACATCTTGGCAACGGGCAAGTGGGTTAATGCGATGAATTATCACCAATATTATCCGGTTGATGTGGTCAATGGCCCCGGAACCCGCTGTACGCTGTTTGTGTCAGGTTGCCTGCATCAATGCCGTGGCTGCTATAACCAAAGCACATGGCGCGTCGATTCGGGTCAGCCTTTTACGCCAGCCCTCGAAGATCAGATCATGGCTGACCTGAAAGATCAGCGGATTAAACGGCAAGGTTTGTCATTATCCGGCGGCGATCCGCTGCATCCCCACAATGTTCCCTGCATATTGCGGCTGGTTAAACGGGTACGCGAAGAGTGCCCAGATAAGGATATCTGGCTATGGACAGGTTATGGCCTCAATGAATTAAATGAAGAGCAACAAGCAGTTATCAATCATATCCATGTGCTGGTGGATGGGAAATTTGAACAGGCGTTGTATGATCCCGCGTTAATTTGGCGGGGCAGTCATAATCAGGTTATCCATTATTTCAGGTGAGGAATTTAATCAGGCAGAGCATTAACGCTGCCAATGCAGTTTTTTGCCAAAACCGAGGGTGTTATTCACCATTTTGATTTCATTGAGATTAAGCTGCCAGATGGGAGATTTGGCAGACAGCGCGACAGGAAAACGGCGGCAATAACGCGCTCTGGCGAGGGTTGCGGCTTCACCGCTCAATGGCATGACGTCACCACGAAATTGAATCCCTTTTATTTGTGCGATATTGCGTGTCTGGCCGGCGATCGTCCCTGCAACGACGGGATTGTTTTGCATCATCTTACCGTGGCGGGTATCAGTTTCAGTCATAAACCAGAGCGCCATGCTATCCGCATCAAAGGCATAAAAGCAGTTCGCACACCATAAATCCTGAGCCGAAGAGGTGCACAGCGTGAATACATGTTGCCTGACGAGATATTGGCGAATGATTAAAATTTCTTTATTTGAATCCATATATTTCCATACCGTTATTTTATTCGGATCATAACAGAACACGCTTGATTCCCTATCGGGTGACGTGTTCTGTATTTGACTTACGGCTTACAGGATAAATTATTTATAAATTTCAGCAACGCCATTGAGTTGGTTCTGGCCATTTGCCGAAATAATGCGGAAATACGTTGCGCCAACTTCATCAGCTTTTTTGGATAACTCTGTGGTCAGGCTATCGAGTGTTTCTGCACCGCTAACGGAAACAACACCGACTTTTTCTCCCTTAGCAACTTGAACTTCAGTTGCGGCAAAAGAACCAAAAGAAACCGCACATAGTGCTAAAATAGCCCCAATATTTTTTACATTTTTCATATTTCGCTCCTCTGCTCATTTTTAAGATAGAGTTAATCTCTCGTGATGGCGAGCATGTTATACGCTTGTTCAGACGATGATAATTAGCAATTCTTGCTATAATTTTTCAATTTTTTTGAACAAAAAAATTACCGCGGGTTGATAAATGGCATATAATTTAAGTAAATTCATTTGGTTATATTGGAAATCATCAAAAAATCAGCTTATAACTATGTTTAATACCATACTTAAAACCGCACTTCAGACCACACTTATCACTAAAATATAAATTAAATCCCATAGAAATTAACTTAATAAAATAATTAAAAATAAATAATGAATATTAAAGTCTCTCACTGGTATATCTACCTGATCAGAACCCGGAACGGGAGCCTGTATACCGGAATAACGACCAATATATCCCGTCGATTGATGCAGCATGCAGCCGGAAAAGGGGCAAAATACCTACGAGGAAAAGCGCCATTGATGTTGGTTTATCAGAGTCCAGTCAAGGATAAGGGAGCGGCACTAAAAGTGGAATATCGGGTGAAGAAACTGAGTAAACAGCAAAAAGAAAGGCTAGTTATTGACCAGCCTCTCTGTATAACAACGTATTTAATGCAAATGGGTTCATCTGAGAAGTTTTTCACCCTGGCTATGACCACAGGTGATCAAAATAAGCAGGATAAGTAACCAGACCATGACAATCGCCCTGTGAAATATCAGCCAGGGGGTAGATCAAGAAGTAATCCTCACAATCAGGCCATGGGCAATATAATTGGTATTCATTAGCAAGCTTAAAGCCAAAACGGTAGTAATATTCCGGATCACCCAGCACCACAACCGCTCCATAGCCAAACTCGTTGAGGCTATCCAGCCCTTCATAAACCAATTTTTCACCCAGCCTATGACAACGATACTGTTCCGCCACCGCCAATGGCGTCAAACCAACCCATTGATGATCTTCACCATTGATATCAACGGGCGCGAAACCGGCATAGCCAATCACCTGGCCTTCATCGTCGGTCGCAACAATACCCAATGTCAATAAACCATCTTCTCTTAGTTGATGAATTAACTCAGCTTCTGCCGATGTTTCAAAAGATTGACGTAACAAACGATCAATCCCCATCGCATCAACAGGAATTTCGACTCTGATTAACATGGCGATAACGCGCGATCATTCCGATCAGCGCCCTCCTTCTGTCCCGCTTTGATAAATTCAGCCCGATGCAATAAACCAAAACGAAGGATGGATGGCATAGATTCCCATTCAATGGAATCCATCAGATTTTTCACATGTAGTTCCAATTCTATATTCCCTTCAACCCGCAAACGACGCTGAAAGCTGTAGCAAGAAAACAATGTAGCAAGAAAACAACGTATCAGAAAAGGGATTGCTTACATTGGGAAAATCGATAATAAATCCCTTATTACAAAACGTCTACAGGACAAACATCGGTAAGGGCCATGTTTATAGAGAAAATAGCCGTTTAATGCGCTGGATGAGATAACGAAATTCTTTATTGCGTAGCATACCAACCAAAATGCCCAACACCATATATATCACGCCAAGTAGTAACATCATGCCAATATCTTTGTACACATTGTGCAGCGGCAATCCCATCTGGTTAACCCCTGCGATTGCTTTTGTTGCCCATGTTGATGGCAAGGCCGATGAAATCACCCTGACCCACTCAGGCATCGCCTGAGGCGGCCAAATGGTGCCAGAAATATAGAAGACCGGCGTAGTAATAAAAGCCAACGTCAAATAAATCATTTCCACGCTGCGCAAGCATTCTGTCACCAATTTTCCCAACCCTAATACCGTCAACAGGAACGGGAATGTCAACAACAACACAAGGTAAATCGGCGCATCTTGCCGATACCCTAAGATCCACGGCCACAGGATAAAAAAGATCACTGACAGGAACAGCCAGATGGGGATCAAAGCGGATAATGTTCCCAAATAGACGGGAAGCGGTGGACTGCCCTGGGGGGTTTCCCGTAGGGAAATGCTGACGCGAACACAAGAAATTAACAAGGAGTGTTGCAACAGCATGACTAATAAACCCGGAAAGACTATTGCGGGATAACTGACACCTGGGTTAAATAATCCGATGGTTTCACCCCGAATCGGTTGTAGCAAGATTTTTACCTGCTCAATGCTGAAACCCGATTGCAAAAGCAACATGCCGTCGTACTCTGACAAGAGCTGTTGATAAGCCAGTGACAAATTCTTTTGAATCTGCCCATTGGCGAGGCGATTGGTCGCATCACCATAAACTGGCACAGTGACATTTTGTCCGCTGAGCAGGCGTTTTTCAAAATCCACCGGGACGATGATAATGGCAAAGATGGTTCGCTGTAGCAAGTCACGCCGGGCATGGTCGAGACTATTGTAGCTTTGGGTTTCCACGTTCGCCGTGGAATCAATATTACGGATCAACGCACGGCTCGCATGGCTGTTATCCTGATCGATCACGGCAATCGGTAAATCCCACAAAGAAGGATGAACATAAACCATGCTTATCACACACAACGAAACAATCAATAGCAGCCACATGGGTTTTTCCAACATCCCCAGAAATACATCGCGCAATGTCTGCCAGTATAATGCCCAACTTGCTTTCCCATAGCCCGACATTATGCGACTCCCTCTGATTGATTAAGCCGCTGCCACAAGCGATTGCGGATCAGAAGGCTACAAACCGCAGGATAGATCAGCAATATCAGGCAAATATGCAAAATAATCTGTAACGAGACTTCCCGCAGGAAGATGTCAAACAGGGCATTCAAGGCATAAGTTAATGGTTCAAGAGTAGAGATAACCCTGGCCGGCCATATCATGGAGAGTTCTGGTACGATCATACCGGAAAATGCCAGTGCAATACTGACCAGCATCCCCATCATCGTGTAAGCCGTTATTGCACTGCTGGTGAAAGTAAACAGTAACAAGCCAATGCTTTGCGCAGCGATCACATAGAAAAATCCCACAATCGGCATATACAACGGATTACCGGCGACTTTTGCATCTGAGAAAATCACCAGCGCCGTAATTTCCACCATCAATAGCAGTGTGAAAATCAACGTATAGGGTGCCAATTTCCCCAATAATGCCCCAATGAAAGATTCTGCATCCAAGAGTGGTTTTCCCCTGGCCATTGTATAGATAGTGCATGTGACGACAAAAAGCTGTAATAGGTGAATGGTTGCCGCAAATTGCTGGAAATAAATATAACTGCCACTGGCGTTAAACAAACTGTCATAGGACATCGTTGCTTTGGCTAACGGCGGTAATTGCCGCCCCATTTCGGCAGCAATGATTGTGCGGTATTTGGCATTCGTTTCTGCCATCAATCCGCTGAAATCCTGGATTGAGTAGCGCCCGGCTCCATAAAACAGGGCATTGTAATAGATACTTATCGTCGGCTGTTTTCCACTTAAAGCCTCTTTTTCAAAATCCTCTGGAATATAAAGCAGCGCGTAATCCTGCGCCCGGCGTATACGTTCTATGGATTCCGGCAAGCTATTGTTATAAGACTTGATATCCGCATGGGGGGCGGCATTCAAATTGCGAATAAAGGTACGTGATTGCGCGCTCTGGTCGTTATCCACAACAGAGACAGGTAAGTTAAACAGGGTGCCTTCTGAAAAATTGGCACTCGTTAAGATAAACAGCAGCAAAGGGAATAGCCAACTCAGCCAGTGAAAAACCGGACTGTGCAGCGCAGCGCTAAATTCCTGGGTAAATCTTTGCTCAAAACTTCCCCATACCGCTTTTATATTCATCAGGCCACCTTACTTATCCCAGAGCCATAACGCACTCATGCCCGGACGTAAGCCATCGACGGGTTGCAAGGGATATAAGCGAACCTCAAAGGTTCTCAGATCAAAATCGCCCGTCGCACGGGTTGCCCGTTTTGTCGCATAATCCCCCATTGGCGCGATATAGCGGATTTCAGCCTCAATCTCTTGATTGCCCAGGGCAGGGACACGCAATTTAATTTTGTCGCCCTTGCGAACGTTGGCCAAAATATTTTCCCGCAGGTTATAGACAAAATAAGCCTCTGAAATACGTACCAATGTCGCCAACGGACTACTGGCATTAAAAAGTTGCCCTACTTCCGCGGGTAATGGCCCGACTTCACCATTAACGGGGGCTTTAACTTGCAGATCATCGCGCTGTATTTCCAATTCACGCAGATTTTCTTCTGCTTCATTCAATGCTGCCTGAAGCTGCCGCCGTAATTCTATGCGGTCTCCATTTTTCCCTTCATCCAGCGCTGCCTTAGCTCCCAGCATCTTCTGATAGGCAATATCCCGTGCGCTACGTGCATTATCCAGATCAGTGGCGGACACATAACCATTGGTTGATATATTTTTGAGCCGATCAAATTCACGTTGTGCATTGTTGTATCCTGATTGGGCCTGTGCAAGAGCGGCTTCTAAACTTCGAATGGTCTCCTCACTCGTCCCATTCAGGGATAATTCAAGTTTTGCCTTAGCTTGATCGCGTGTCGCTTGCGCCGCGCCAACTTTGGCTGCCAGTTCGGGGCTGTCAAGACTTACCATCAATTGCCCCACTTTAACGTTATCACCTCGTTCAACATGAACCTTAACGACTCGCCCCGCAACCTTGGAAGCCACGATGACTTCCGGCGCATCAACCTCTCCCTGCAACAAAAGTTCCTGACTATGGGAACGGAAAAGCACGGCCATTGCGATCAGGAAAATGATCAGTAAGATGGTGAAAAGTGTTCTTTTCTTCATTATGTTCTGTAAGCCCCAAGCGTACTATCAGGTCAACATTCTCCACTGCCTAAATTTTAGCACTTTCAGGAGAAATGCCTTTGATTAGTTATAAATATCGCTGTAAATCATATTAAAGCCACAAACAAAGTAATATTGATCTAAAATATTATTATAATAGCATTATATTTTTAACAAATATAAAACATTTAAATAGGTTTTCATCATAGTGAGAGCTTGCAATCTTGTCCCGTGCGCCGCGCGGGACAAGATTGACGCCTGTCATTTTGAAACGCTATTTAATACATCATCATATAAAGCCGAATAGTGACCATGAAATAATTAGTTAAATAATATTTATATTATTGGGTTGATGAACAGGATAGATTAATCTCTTAACTCTTTTTCACTCAAGATAATTATTGGCGATAAAAAGATAATAAAAGAATGGCGATAAACAGAAAGTCATTATGCAATAAAATTACATCTTATATTGACCACTACAAATTCTTATATATTAAAACCAATAAATGCCATTCTGTTGTTTCAAGCCCTCTCGACAGAGATTCACTTTAATCATCATCCGTTGATTTGATTGCACGGAATAGAATAATAAACCAACAATGATTCACATTAATTTATGCTTCATGCTGCCTTTCTTCTCATCTGCAAGAAGGTATCAAGGCCTTGCTGTTTTATGCAAAATGATTGATAAAGAAAGTTATATTGATCAAAAATTGATTTTATGTTGGAATAAAAAACCTCACAAAAACAAAATGTCAGATCAATAATCTGATTGTTAACTATTAAGCAGAATTTGTTAACTGTTTTGTGATATCTCAAGTCAAGCCATGTCGTGGTGTCATCTCTTTCATTGCGTCACTACCTGACGCTTTTATCCCTGATGACACAACTCATCGCAAACAGTAAATAGTAAGTAATATCCTGAAATGGATAGATTTACTGCTGACTATCACCGGGTATTTTTTATTGTTACAGGTTTATAGATATGAACAGAAAATTCGATAAGCCGTGGCTACAGCATCAGCAACATTTGGTGAAACGTGTAGCTTGGATAAACATTGTCACCCAACTTGTGTTTCCCGCTGCTAGTGTATTTTCCCCCGCTATCGCTGCTGCCAAAACCCCTTCAACGTTTAAAAATGAAAAATGGGCTTTACCAACAGAGCCTTATATTCTGAAATCAGGAGAAACTATCGGTATTATCGCCAAACGTTATGGTTTAACTGTTTCTGATTTAAAAAAAATTAACCAGTTGCGTGCTTTTGATAAGCCTTTTACCACGCTCGAAGTGGGTAGTGAGATTGATGTTCCAAAACCTCGAAACAATAAATTTCTGCCTTTTAACTATCCTTCACTCAGGCAGCCTTCAATAGAACTATTTTCATCTTCGTCAGAACAGCCTTCCTTAAGCCAGACCACATTAAAACACTTTTCATTAGAGCAACCGCCATTAAACGAAACGGTGACGGTTATTACAGACGAAAATATCAGTACAGACGAAAATGCCAGTCGTTTGGCTGAGTTTTCCTCTCGCATTACCCAGTTGCTGGCTAATGGCAACATTAAAGATAATGCAGCAAGTCAATTAAACAGTCTGGTAATGGAAGAGGCCAATCAGAAAATTCAAAATTGGTTGGGGCGCTATGGCACAACTCGTGTGCAAATCAATATGGATGATCATGGCCGTTTGAGTGACAGCCAATTTGATATGCTATTGCCGCTGTATGATACCTATCACCAGATGGCCTTTACCCAGTTTGGCCTGCGCCATATTGATAAACGCAACACCGCCAATATTGGTTTTGGTCAACGCCATTTTTTTGACGATGGGATGTTGGGCTACAATGTTTTCTTTGACCACGATATCACTGGCAATAATAGCCGGCTCGGCCTTGGTACAGAATATGCCCGCAATTACCTCAAATTGGCGGCAAACGGCTATTTGCGGTTAAGCAATTGGAAAGAATCCCGCCTTTTGACTGATTATGATGAGCGCCCCGCCAATGGCTTCGACTTGCGAGCAGAAGGCTATTTGCCCTCTTTACCACAGCTCGGAGGCAAGCTGATGTATGAGCAATACTTCGGAGACGAAGTTGGACTCATAAGCAAAGACCAACGCAAGAAAGATCCTGCCGCCTTTACTGTCGGGGTTAATTACACGCCTATCCCATTGCTGACTTTCGGTATTGACCGCAAACAAGATATGTCCGGTGATGGGGAGACCCTGTTCAATATAGAACTGAATTATGAGATTGGTACGCCGTGGGCCAAACAGATTGATCCGGATGCCGTAGCGTTTAAACATTCTCTGCAAGGCAGCCGCTATGATTTGGTTGATCGCAATAATCAGATTGTTTTGGAATATCGCAAACGTGAAGTGATCTCTCTGACAATAGATAACCTGATTACGGGTCATGCAAGAGAGAGCAAACCGCTCCATATCAGTGTCAGCAGCAAGTATGGGTTTAAAGATATCCAATGGGAAGCAGCGGGATTTTTTGCCAATGGGGGTAAGATACAGCATCAAGGTGGTACACACTATCTGTTGATCTTGCCAAAATATCAACCTCAGGGGCCCAACACCTACACGGTTGGGGCAACGGCTTACGATGAGCACGGCAATGCGTCTAAGCGGGCTGAAATGAAGGTACAAGTGCTCCCCGCCATCGTTAATGCCGATAAATCCACCTTCTCGACAAAAGACAAAGAGCTATTGGCTGATGGTCATGCTACCACCCTCCTGACATTAACCTTGAAAAACCAGAATGACAAACCCATCCGCGGAATTGCCTCAGAAATCAAATTGGTCTCAAGTGGATTACAAGGCAGTGGCAGCGATCCGAAGATCGATGACATGAAAGAAGTTCAGCCGGGGGTTTATCAATCCAAGCTCACAGCCGGCGAAAAGATCGGAGTACTAAAAATTACTCCGGAAATAGAGGGGGTTACCATCAAGCCCATCGCAATCCTATTCGTTCATCCTGAGGCACCAATCATCACGAACTTGACCATAAAGGGCAAATTAGAGATGGGACAGAAATTGAGTGCTACCTATACCTTTAATGCTAATCATGGCGACAAAACGGATAAATCGCGCTATGTGTGGGGTAATAAGGGCAATATTGACATGACCAAAGGCCGGACAATAACACAATCAGGCAAGGTGCCTGACTATATATTGACACTGGCCGATGCGGGTCGGGTGAAAGAAGTTGCTGTGCAAGCACAAAACGCGATGGATCTTATCGGCAATACACAGAGCGTGGATACCAGCATGAGTACCGAACAGGGAAACGAGACTCATGATGGCGGAAATAAAGGCACTGTCAGAGGGCTTGCCGATGATATGGCGATCACGGCAACTGCTGATAAGGTTAGAAAAGAACAACCGATTATGCTGAAAATTGAAACGCTAAATGACGGAAAAATAGCCCGCAATGTAGCGGTCAAAGTTAAAGCGATTCAGGCACAGAATCGCCAAGATGGGAATGAAAAAATCACCGCATTATTTGATAGCAAATCAGGTGAATACCAAGGTTTTACGAATGATGAAGGTGTTCTGTCTATTGCTGTGGCCGACCCGAATGGACTCGGTGTGAAGACGACGTTGTCTATCTCGGTAGGTGGTACTGCTGATCCACAAACTAAAGATGTCATTTTTACTGTAGCTACCAGCCCAGACGTTTCCGTGGCTCATTTTTGGGGGCATATGGCTGATACCCTAGTGGGTAAAAATGGCGTTGTCTTTTACCGCCCTCGATTAAAAGCAGAACTATCTGCTCATTTGGCCGCAAATGATGACATTGAAGAAAATGGAGAAATATGGCCGCGCCGTACCTTCCAAGGAGCTGAATGGTACTGCAAGCATATACAAAAAAAATTACCAACAAAAAATGATTTAATGGCTCTGTACCAGGCCCATCCGAACAATGCAATACATGACCACCTTGGTTGGCCTGAACGTCGCTCCTATCGTTCTGCCACGCCAGAGAAAGATGAACATTACGCTGTGAATATCGCCCAAGGATTTGAACATGTCGTAAATGATCAAGTCCTTGATTACGTCACCTGTAAAGAATAGTACTATTTGCCAGTCATTCTCAGTTCTTGGCTAAAAAATCCGCCCTACGGGGCGGATAATACTTTCCCGCTCCCCTTATTAATTACAAAATGAAAAGATATGTACGAATTTAACCTCGTGTTGTTATTACTTCAGCAGATGTGTGTCTATCTGGTGATCGCTTGGCTCCTGAGTAAAACGCCCCTGTTTATTCCCCTGTTGCAAGTGACCGTCCGTTTACCCCATAAGCTGATGTGTTACGTGATTTTTTCCATCTTTTGCATTATGGGCACCTATTTTGGGCTGAATGTTAACGATTCAATTGCCAATACCCGTGCAATTGGCGCTGTGCTGGGCGGCTTCCTCGGCGGGCCAACCGTCGGGGCGATGGTGGGATTCACCGGCGGACTGCACCGTTATTCGCTCGGTGGCATGACCGCCTTTAGCTGTATGGTATCCACCATTGTCGAAGGAGTATTGGGTGGTCTTGTCCATATTTATCTGATGAAAAAAGGACAGCTCAATAAGTTATTGAATCCGTGGACAGCGGCCGTTGTCACTTTCTTTGCTGAATGCACGCAAATGGGCATTATCCTGCTGCTTGCCAATCCTTTCGGTGAAGCGCTGAGTTTGGTGAAAGATATCGCCGCCCCTATGATCATCGCCAATAGTATCGGGGCGGCCATGTTCATTCGTATCTTATTGGACAGGCGTGCCATTTTCAAAAAATATACCAGTGCCTTTTCTGCCCAAGCACTGAAAATTGCGGTCTGTACAGAAGGCATTTTGCGGAAGGGTTTTAATGAAGATAACAGTATGCGCGTGGCGAAAGTGATCTACCAAGAGTTAGAGATCGGGGCGGTAGCGATTACGGACAGAGAAAAGTTACTGGCATTTATTGGTATTGGTTCGGATCATCATCTACCGGGTACGCCGATTGCGGCTAAACAATCTCGTCGTGCGATTGAAAATAATGAGGTCGTGTATGCTGATGGCAATGAAACCCCTTATTGTTGTTCCCTTAGCCCAACCTGCAAACTGGGTTCCGCACTGGTGATCCCGTTGCGGGGAGAAAATCAACAGGTCATCGGCACAATCAAACTTTACGAAGCCAAGAATCGCTTATTTAGCTCCATCAATCGCACATTGGGCGAGGGAATTGCCAGTCTGCTCTCTGCCCAAATTCTTGCCGGACAGTATGAACGGAATAAGCAATCTTTACTGCAATCAGAAATCAAGCTCCTTCACGCGCAAGTGAATCCTCACTTTTTATTTAATGCCTTAAATACATTGCAAGCCGTTATCCGTCGGGATAGCCAGCAGGCAGGCCAGCTTGTGCAGTATCTCTCGACCTTTTTCCGTAAGAATTTAAAGCGGCCTGAAGATATCGCCACACTGGACAATGAGATAGAGCATGTAAATGCTTACTTACAAATTGAGAAAGCCCGTTTCCGGGAACACCTTCAGATTGCCATCGAGATACCTGAGTCCCTGCGTAATGCACGGTTACCGGCCTTTTCCCTCCAACCCATGGTAGAAAATGCCATAAAACATGGCACATCACAGTTACTGGAGACAGGAAGAATTACGATTAGGGCCCATCAGGAAGCCAATTTACTCTTGGTGGAGATTGAAGATAATGCCGGGCTGTATTGCCCCCAAAAAATGGGGGATGGTCTTGGGATGAGTTTAGTAGATAAACGTCTGCGGCTTCGTTATGGTACACAGTATGGGGTACGAGTTGATTGTCAGCCGGAAGCATTTACCCGTGTCATTTTGTGTTTACCCTTAGAAAAAGAGACAAAAAAAGCGGCGTAAAGATGAATATATTGATTGTTGATGATGAGCCATTGGCGCGTGAAAATCTGCGTTGTCTGCTGGAAGAGGAAACCGATATTCAAATCATGGGGGAATGTGCCAATGCCGTAGAAGCGATTGGTGCCATTCATCGCCTGAAACCTGATGTCGTCTTCCTCGATATTCAAATGCCCCGCATTACCGGACTGGAAATGGTTGGTATGCTCGATCCTGAGCATCGCCCTTATATTGTCTTTCTGACTGCGTTCGATGAATATGCGGTACAAGCCTTTGAAGAACATGCTTTCGATTATTTATTGAAGCCACTGGAAAAAGAGCGCCTGAGCAAAACGCTGCAACGATTACGTTCTGGTTATCAAAAGCAAAATCTGGCAGATATTCAACGTGAAGATGAACAACTGAAATATATTCCCTGTACCGGGCATAGCCGAATCTGGCTGATGCCATTGGATGATGTGCTGTATGTCACTTCCCGGCTGAGCGGGGTCTATGTCATGAGTGCCAGCGGACAAGAAGGCTTTACTGAGTTGACGCTGCGTACGCTGGAAACCCGCACGTCACTCACCCGCTGTCATCGCCAGTATTTGGTTAACATGACGCAATTACGAGAGATTGTTTTTGGTGAAAATGGTCAGGCAGAGCTGGTTCTCAGCAATGATGAGCGTATTCCGGTAAGCCGTCGTTACTTGAAACCGCTTAAAGAAGCATTGGGGTTAAATTAATCGTCAATTAGGGCATAATTTCCTCACCCTACAGGAAAAATAAACAAAGGAAATGACCTTGGCGGATTTTTATCTCAAAATTAATACCAACCGAATGATACTGAAAAACCTCAAAAATCAGCAACAGCTAGAGATTAAAGGGAATTTCAGTACCTCACGTTTACTGATCGGTGATTTTTATAACGCAGAATTTCAGTTACATGCTCTGCTCAATCAGCATGGCTTCCTGAAAGGGATTAAGTGGCTTTTTGAGGGAAAACACCGTGTGCTGATTCATCCATTGGATCAAAGCGAAGGAGGACTGTGCCCTGTGGAAGAGCGGATTTTGCAGGAAGTGGCACATGCTGGTTTCAGAGGCAGGTTAAGAAAGACGGTTATTCATCAAGGTGAGTGCTTACTTTCAGATATTGAGGCCAAGGCCGAATTGAATAAACGTATCACTAAGAAAACAGCCTGAATTTAATTCAACGTTTATATAACTCATGTCGTGTGACATGCTTTTTAACAGAATCAGTAAGATAAATAGCAAAAGCCCTTTCTCCATGACAGAGAAAGGGCTTTTTTAATTCATCGTTGCGATATGTTCAATACAACGATGAATCAAGCAAGTCTCAATGAGCGCTTATACGTTGCCATTGCTTTGACGACGACGTGGTGCACCACCATTGAAATCATCGTTGCTGCGACCGCGGAAACCACCACGCTCACCGCCGCCACGACGTTCGTTGTTAAAACGACGACCACCGTTATTGCTGAAACCGTCACGGTCACGACGTGGGCCATTGCCACCATTACCGCCGTTACCATTACCAGTGCGGCCACCACGACGCTCACGGCGTTCAAAAGGTTGCGCCTCACCCATCAACTGCATATTCATAGGCTTGTTCAGAATACGGGTACGGGTGAAGTGAGACAGTAATTCTCCCGGCATGCCTTTTGGCAGTTCAATTGTAGAGTGGGTCGCAAACAGTTTGATGTTACCGATATAACGGCTGCTGATATCACCTTCGTTTGCAATTGCACCCACAATGTGACGAACTTCAACGCCATCATCACGGCCAACTTCAATGCGATACAGTTCCATATCACCCACGTCACGACGTTCGCGACGAGGGCGATCACCGCGCTCACTTCGCTCACCTCTGTCGCGCTCACCAAAGCCGTTGCTATTGTTATTGCGACGACGGTCATCACGATCACGATCGTTGAACTCACGACGTGGACGACGTACTGGATCAGGTGGCAGGATCAGTGGGCGCTCACCCTGTGCCATTTTCAGCAGGGCGGCTGCCAGTGTATCCATATCCAGTTCATCGCTGGTACCCAACTTGGACAGCAATGCACGATATTGATCCAGATCGCTGCTTTCCAGTTGTTGCTGAACATTGGCCGCGAACTTCTCCAGACGACGCTGGCCCAGAAGCTCTGCATTTGGCAGTTCAACTTCTGGAATGGTCAGTTTCATGGTGCGTTCAACGTTACGCAGCAAACGACGCTCACGGTTTTCAACAAACAGCAGGGCACGACCCGCACGGCCTGCACGACCGGTACGACCAATGCGGTGTACATAAGATTCTGCATCCATTGGGATGTCGTAGTTAACGACCAAGCTGATGCGATCAACATCCAGGCCACGCGCGGCAACATCAGTCGCAATCAGAATGTCCAAACGGCCATCTTTCAGGCGCTCAAGTGTCTGCTCACGCAGCGCCTGATTCATGTCACCATTCAGGGCCGCAGAGTTGTAGCCGTTACGTTCCAGTGTTTCTGCAACTTCCAGCGTGGCATTCTTGGTGCGCACGAAAATAATCGCCGCATCGAAATCTTCTGCTTCGAGGAAACGCACCAGCGCTTCATTTTTGCGCATACCGTAGACAGACCAGTAGCTTTGGCTGATGTCAGGACGGTTAGTCACACTGCTCTGAATACGCACTTCCTGCGGATCATTCATGAAACGACGGGTAATGCGGCGAATCGCTTCTGGCATTGTCGCTGAGAACAGCGCAGTTTGGTGTTCAGCCGGGATCTGGCTCATGATGTTTTCAACATCTTCGATAAAGCCCATACGCAACATTTCGTCGGCTTCATCCAGTACCAAACCTTTCAGGTTAGACAGATCCAAGGTTCCACGTTTCAGGTGGTCGAGCAAACGTCCCGGCGTTCCCACCACAACTTGTGGCCCCTGACGCAAGGCACGTAATTGAACGTCATAACGTTGTCCGCCGTACAGCGCAACAACATTCACATTGCGCATATGCTTGGAAAAGTCTGAACACGCTTCAGCCACCTGCACCGCCAGTTCACGGGTTGGCGCTAACACAAGGATCTGTGGCGCTTTAAGTTCAGCATCAATGTTATGCAATAACGGCAAGCTGAAAGCAGCGGTTTTACCACTACCCGTCTGTGCCATACCCAGCACATCACGGCCGTTCAGCAGGTGGGGAATACATTGTTGTTGAATAGGAGAAGGCTTTTCATAGCCCATGTCTTCCAGTGCAGAAAGAATAGGTGCCGATAAACCTAAATCAGCAAAAGAGATTTCAGTCTCAGTGGTCATGTAATGGTGCCTCATTGATCGTGGCGGCCAGTCTACATAACACAGTGAAAAGAATTTCTGTCATTTTCATTTAAAATGTGAACTGGCTCAAATTATGTTATTAAACGAACAAACAAGCCCCCACCTCTAAAGATGTGGACTTTAAAATCTGTCGTGAAAATGTTCGTCAGCTATTGTTGGTTCGATTCCGATAAATCATCTTGTTTTTGGCCTAATAGCGCCAATTCCAACAATGCGTAGCGGTGCTCAACAAAGTTATGCACATTGTTAGCGACCGTCAGCTTGAATAACGCAACTGCGTTATCCTCATCCCCCAGACTTAGGTAATGTTTACCTAAATAGAAGTCAGTTTCACTGAGATGCTCAGCGAGCGAAGTGTTATCTGCTGAACCCTGTTTCAGGCGCTCCATCAGTGTGTTTTCACTGATTTTACCCAAATAGAATTCAACGATATTCCAGCCCCATCGCCCCCGGTTCGCTTTGTCAAAATGGTGTGACAAATGCGTCATTGCAACCTTAGGATCAATTTTTTCTTCCACAAGGTACAACCACAACGAACGGAAGGGATCATTTGGATCGTCTTGATAAAACGCCTGCAGATCATCCTGCGCTAATTGATAGCGGCCACCGTAGTACAGTGAAATGCCACGATTCATTCGCGCGTAATTGTAAGTTGGATCAAGTTCTAAAACAGAATCAAACGCTTCATAGGCAGAATCAAAATTGCCTGCCTGCGTAAAATAAATTCCCAGATAATTAAAAATTTCAGGAATATCAGGACGGATAGACAAAGCCACTGAAAAATCATTCTGCGCCAGTGCCCTCAGCCCGAGGCTATCATACAGTACACCGCGCTCATATAAAAGCTGTGCATACTCATCTTCCGTAAGTGACCGACTCGCAAGTATTTGTTCCATGCGGGCCAGGATAACCTCTTGTTGCAATGTCGGTTGTAATGGAATAGCAATAACTTCGTTTTTACGCCACCCCGTGCTGCTACATCCCACAAGGAAAAAAATAGCCGCAACATAACACCAGCGCAGAAAAGAATTCATTTCCCACTCCCGAAGTCAGACATCAATCAGAATGCCCTGTTACTCCACCCACATTGTATAATTTCAGGCTTCCTGCCCAAAATTGACTTTCTCTCTCATCTTCCAAGCTATTGCCAAGCGATAACAAACGCGACGACAAACACAACAACTCAAAATCTATTGAGATAAACGGCGCCCTTTTTACAGGACGCCGCGCTTTACGTCAAATTTATTCTACTGATGATTCTGGTAACTGTTGTGTTTCAGCCGTCGCAATCACCGCTTCTTTCATGCTCAGGCGGATACGACCCTGACGGTCAATTTCCAGCACTTTTACCGGCACTTCTTGGCCAAGTTGCAGATAATCAGTGACTTTCTCCACCCGTTTTTCCGCGATCTGAGAAATGTGTACCAGCCCTTCTTTACCGCCGCCGATAGCAACAAATGCGCCAAAATCAACGATACGGGTCACTTTGCCGGCATAAATACGGCCTACTTCAACTTCTGCCGTGATTTCTTCGATACGGCGGATAGCATGACGCGCTTTATCACCGTCCGTCGCTGCAATCTTCACGGTACCATCGTCTTCAATTTCAATGGTTGTACCGGTTTCTTCCGTCAATGCACGGATCACGGAACCCCCTTTACCGATCACATCTTTGATCTTGTCTGGATTGATCTTGATAGTGTGGATACGTGGGGCAAATTGAGAAATATCGTTGCGTGGGCTATGAATGGCTTGCTCCATCACATTCAGGATGTGCAGACGGGCACCTTTGGCCTGATTCAGGGCAACCTGCATGATTTCACGGGTAATACCTTCAATTTTGATGTCCATTTGCAATGCGCTGACACCATCACGGCTACCCGCAACTTTAAAGTCCATGTCGCCCAGATGATCTTCATCACCCAGAATGTCAGACAGAACCACAAAGTTATCCCCTTCTTTCACCAGCCCCATCGCAATACCGGCAACAGCAGCCTTAATGGGCACACCGGCATCCATCAGTGCCAGTGACGCACCACAGACAGAAGCCATTGAGGAAGAGCCGTTGGATTCCGTGATTTCAGACACGACGCGAACGGTATACGGGAATTCATTGGCACTTGGCATTACCGCCAATACACCTCGTTTCGCCAGACGACCATGACCAATTTCACGACGTTTTGGTGAACCGACCATGCCTGTTTCACCGACAGAGTATGGAGGGAAGTTATAGTGGAACAGGAAGCGATCAGTACGCTCACCCATCAGTTCATCGATAACCTGAGCATCGCGCTCGGTGCCCAGTGTTGCAGACACCAGTGCCTGAGTTTCACCACGGGTAAACAGGGAGGAACCATGAGTACGTGGCAGTACGCCAGTGCGAACATCCAAAGCACGCACCATGTCTTTTTCACGGCCATCAATACGCGGTTCACCACGCAGGACACGGCTACGAACCACGTCTTTTTCCAGACCGGAGAGAACATCAAGAATGTCTGATTCTGCCAGTTCAACGCCTTTTTCCGCAGATTCTGCCAGAATAGCCGCAGTCACTTCTTCTTTGATGATATCAACCTGAGCGTAACGTTCCTGCTTCTCAGTAATGCGATAAGCATCACCCAGACGGCTTTCCGCCAGTTCTGCAACACGGGCGTGCAGAGGCTGGTTAACCGGCTCTGGTGACCAATCCCATTTTTCTTTACCGGCTTCAGCCGCCAGTGCATTGATGTTATCAATCACAATCTGTTGTTGCTCGTGACCAAACACAACCGCACCCAACATTTGCTCTTCAGTCAGCAAATCGGCTTCGGATTCGACCATCAGTACCGCACCTTCTGTACCTGCAACCACCAGATCCAGACGGCTGTGTTTCAGCTCATCACTGGTTGGGTTCAGTACGTACTGGTCGTTGATGTAGCCAACACGTGCAGCACCAATTGGGCCATTGAATGGAATACCAGACAGTGCCAAGGCAGCAGAGGAGCCAATCATCGCAACGACATCAGGGTTGACCTGTGGGTTAACAGAAACGACTGTCGCAATGATTTGAACTTCGTTCAAGAAACCTTCTGGGAACAGAGGGCGCAGAGGGCGGTCGATAAGACGGGCAACTAAGGTTTCGCCTTCGCCCGGACGGCCTTCGCGGCGAAAGAAACTTCCCGGAATACGGCCAGCAGCGTAAGTACGCTCCTGATAGTTAACGGTCAGAGGGAAGAAATCCTGACCTGCTTTGACTTTCTTTTGACCGACAACGGTGACAAATACCGCTGTGTCATCCATATTTACCATAACGGCTGCTGTCGCCTGACGAGCCATCATGCCAGTTTCGATGGTCACCGTGTGTTGACCATACTGAAATTTACGAACAATCGGATTCAGCAAAATAATTTTCCTTTGTTGGTGTTGCCGCTTTAAGAAAGAGACAACAATAGCGTTTCTCTTCTTGCTACACCCTCACGACTAATGACAGTGCTTACTCCTTTAAGGACTCTCATTAGCCGCGCGAGTCACTGTAGCGGAAGAGGTTCAAATTTTAGAAACGGTAAAAACAGTGGTTAAATTTCTCAATACTGTTTGTATCAATTCCGTTTCTTAGAAGAAAAGGGGCCGATTAGGCCCCTTTCCACTGAAACTCATCAATTAGCGACGCAGTCCCAGACGCTCAATCAGAGCAGTATAGCGTGCTAAATCTTTACGCTTCAGGTAGTTCAGCAGCTTACGACGCTGTGCAACCTTTCTCAGCAGACCACGACGGCTGTGGTGATCTTTTTTGTGCTCTGCAAAGTGGCCTTGCAGCTGGTTGATGTCAGTAGTCAGCAGTGCGATCTGAACTTCGCTGGAACCACTGTCGTTAGTGCCGCGACCAAATTCAGCAATAATCTGCGCCTTTGCAGCAGTACTTAGAGACATAGTATAACTCCAATTATGTAATTTAAAATGACAAGTGCCGATCTCTAATTCAGCAACTCGTGTAGACGCGGTATTCTACGCTGCAAATAAGTGAAGCGCAAGACAGCACAATCGCCGCCATTTTGTGCCCCAACTCAAATTACCTGCTCCAAATTCCTTGTCTGTTGCTATCATTATCGATTTCAACAACTGTTTGTTTTTAACAGCCATTTGTTTTTTACAGCTATTTATTTCAACCGCTATTCAGTTTCAACAACAGTTTCAACAACCAGCCGGCGTGGTGCCACTAATCCATCTTCATCAATCACGGCAATGCCGATGAATTTATTTTCCTCTCCTGCGGTAACCCTCACCCATTCATTCGAAGCCAAATTATGGTTACTTCGAACAGGTTGGCCTTGTTTGAAGTACGAGGCGACCACAGAAGTTAAGTGGATAACAGGAAAATGGGTAACGGCGGTATCCATGGGCAGCAACAAGGGATCAAGCAATTCCCACGCCTCAATTTCCTGATCTTCAGCCTGTTGTTTTAATTCCTGCAACTGCTCCAATGTGACCATTCTTTGGTGAGGATAATTGGCAACCTGTAAACGACGCAGATAAATGACATGCGCGCCGCAGCCCAATAATTCCCCTAAATCATCAATGATGGTACGAATGTAAGTGCCCTTGGAGCAGTGTATTTCCAATTCCAGCTCATTCCCTTCCCAGCGAATGAATTGTAATTCATAAACCGTGATCGGACGCGCTTCCCGCTCAACGTTAACCCCCTGACGGGCATATTCGTATAGCGGTTTCCCCTGATGTTTCAATGCAGAATACATGGAAGGAACCTGCATAGTGTCACCACGGAATGTATCCAATGCCGCATGAAGCTGAGGTTCAGTGATGTTGACTTCACGTTCACTGATGAGGGTTCCATGTGAATCCGACGTATCCGTGCGCTGCCCCAAACGGGCAATCACACGATAGCGTTTGTCAGAATCCAGCAAAAATTGGGAAAATTTGGTCGCTTCACCAAGGCAAATCGGCAACATGCCGGTTGCTAATGGGTCCAGCGCACCCGTATGACCCGCCTTGCTGGCATTGAAAATCCGCCTGACTTTCTGTAACGCATCATTGGAGGAAATTTCCTGCGGCTTATCCAGCAACAGCACACCGTGTATCGCACGGCCTTTACGACGGCGCCCCATCACTTTTCCTCATCATGATCCGCGTGATCCGCAGATGCGCGACGCCTCTCATCGTTTTTAACCACATTACTGACTAAATTCGACATCCGCATCCCTTCCACCAACGAACTGTCATAAGAGAATGTCAGCTCAGGAATGACACGCAAGCGCATCGCTTTACCTAGCAGGGAACGAATAAAACCAGAGGCTTCGTTCAATGCCTTAATACCCACTTCAACTCTATCTGAATCATGCCCTTCAACCAGCACATTCAGAAAGGTAACAAATACTTTGGCATAAGCCAGATCGCGGGAAACTTCAACACCAGAGACTGTCGCCATGCCGATACGGGGATCTTTGACTTCACGCTGTAAGATGATGGCAATTTCTTTTTGCATTTCCTGTGCAACGCGCTGAGTACGACTAAATTCTCTTGCCATTGTTTTCTCTCCTGACATTTTGGGGGGCATAAGCCCCCCAAGAATGGAATGAATCTATTGGGTATCAATAAGGGTATTAATCGATGGAGCGTTTGATTTCAATCACTTCAAAGACTTCAATCATGTCGCCAACGCGAACATCATTGTAGTTCTTCACACCGATACCACATTCCATACCATTACGGACTTCGTTAACGTCATCTTTAAAGCGACGCAGGGATTCCAGTTCACCTTCGTAAATAACAACGTTATCACGCAGTACGCGGATCGGGTTATTACGCTTGATAGAACCTTCTGTCACCATACAACCCGCCACGGCACCAAACTTCGGTGACTTGAAGACGTCACGAACTTCGGCAAGACCCATGATCTGCTGTTTGTATTCTGGTGCCAGCATTCCGCTCATCGCCTGTTTGATCTCATCAATCAGGTTATAGATAACCGAGTAGTAACGCAGATCCAGACTTTCGTTTTCGATGATACGACGGGCAGATGCATCAGCACGAACGTTGAAGCCCAGAATAATGGCGTTAGATGCCGCTGCCAATGTTGCATCAGTTTCGGTGATACCACCGACACCAGAACCGATGATTTTCACTTTCACTTCATCAGTTGACAGTTTCAGCAACGCGTCACAAATAGCTTCACAGGTACCCTGAACATCGGTTTTCAGAACGATGTTCAGCTCAGAGACCTTACCTTCTTCCATGCTGGCGAAGATATTTTCCAGTTTAGCCTTATGCTGACGAGCTAATTTCACTTCACGGAATTTACCCTGACGATACAAGGCCACTTCACGCGCTTTTTTCTCGTCACGCACTACTGTCGCTTCATCACCCGCAGAAGGAACATTGGACAGACCCAAAATTTCCACTGGGATAGATGGGCCAGCGGAGGTCACTTCACGGCCAAGTTCGTTACGCATCGCACGGATACGGCCATATTCGAAGCCACACAGAACGATATCGCCTTTGTTCAGAGTACCGGATTGAACCAGAATGGTTGCCACTGGGCCACGGCCTTTATCCAAGAAGGATTCAATGACCACACCATTTGCCATGCCGGTACGTACCGCGTTCAGTTCAAGGACTTCAGCCTGAAGCAAGATAGCTTCCAGCAATTCATCAATCCCCGTACCTGCTTTGGCAGACACATTGATGAACTGGTTTTCACCGCCCCAATCCTCTGGCATGATGCCGTATTGCGACAATTCAGTCTTCACGCGATCCGGATCAGCTTCTGGCTTATCGATCTTGTTCACCGCAACAACAACCGGTACGTTGGCCGCTTTAGCATGCTGGATAGCTTCTATGGTCTGAGGCATCACGCCATCATCTGCCGCTACAACCAGAACAACGATATCTGTTGCTTTCGCACCACGGGCACGCATGGAGGTAAACGCAGCATGGCCTGGGGTATCCAGGAAGGTGATCATGCCTTTTTCAGTTTTCACATGGTATGCACCAATGTGCTGGGTAATGCCACCCGCCTCTCCAGAAGCCACTTTCGTGGAACGGATATAATCCAACAGGGAAGTTTTACCGTGGTCAACGTGACCCATGATGGTAACAACTGGCGCACGAGATTCTGCCAGTGTTTCACCGGTATCACGATCGCTCATCAGCGCTTCTTCCAGCTCGTTTTCACGACGCAGGATAACTTTGTGCCCCATTTCTTCAGCAACCATCTGTGCTGTTTCTTGGTCGATCACTTGGTTGATGGTGACCATGGCGCCCATGTTCATCATCGTCTTAATGACCTGGGCACCTTTGACGGCCATTTTGTTAGCCAATTCAGCAACCGTAATTGTCTCACCAATCACAACGTCACGGTTAACGGCAACAACCGGTTTCGTGAAGCTCTGCTGTAAGGTGCTAGGTTTACGTTGTTTACCTTTGGTACGACCCACTGCACGCGCTTCTTCGCGATCAGCTTTCGATTCAGAATGTTTGTTATTCTTCTTCTGGCGGGATTTGCCACCACGGGAGCGGGAACGACGATCGCCTTCTACTTTGGCGTCATTTTCATCTTCCGCATCACGAGCATAGCGGGAAGTGGTTATGTGGTAGTCACTATTGTCATTAGTATCAGAATTTTCAGACCATTTGTCTTTATTCTCTTCTGCCATTCGACGTGCTTCTTCTGCAACACGCTTTGCTTCCTCTTCCACCTTACGGCGAACTTCTTCTTCAGCTTTGCGTTTTAAATTTGCAGCTTCAGCTTCACGACGCGCTTTTTCGTTTTGCGCAGCAGGATGAGTCTGAACTGATTTTGGTTTGTTTTCGGTATGTTGCTTAGTCACTTTTTCTTTTTCCGCCGCCTCACGCTGAGGCAGTTTAGCCTCTTCACGCTTGGCTTTTTCTTCTGCTACACGTCGAGCGCTCTCTTCTGCTTCACGTTTTGCCTTTTCTTCGGCTTCACGTTTAGCTTGCTCTTCCGCGAGTTTTTTCGCTTCAGCTTCAAGCCGCGCCTTCTCTTCTGCCTCGCGCCGAGCTTGCTCTTCCGCTTCACGCCTCGCCTGCTCTTCCGCGTTAACCTGTTCGGCATCGCGGTTTACATATGTGCGTTTTTTGCGGACTTCAATCGCTACCGATTTACTTTTGCCACCGGTGCCAGGAACGTTCAGTGTACTGCGTGTTTTACGCTGTAGTGTTAATTTACCCGGCTGACCGCCAGAACCGCCTTGTTCGCGGTTCAGGTAGGCCAGCAAAGCTTCTTTTTCTTTCTGGGAAACAGAGTCAGTTGCGGTTTTCTGAATGCCAGCATCAGCAAATTGCTGGATTAGACGTTCTACCGATGTCTGGATCTCTTCTGCCAGTAATTTTACGGTTACCTCTGTCATTCTGTTCCTTCCTGCTACAGTTTATTTATGCATCATCGCCAAACCAACAGATATTACGGGCTGCCATAATGAGTTCTCCTGCTTGCTCATCATTCAGTCCTTCGATATCAGATAAGTCGTCGATACCCTGTTCTGCAAGATCTTCCAGAGTACAGATGCCACGGACAGCCAGGTCAAACGCCAAAGTACGCTCCATGCCAGGCAGATTCAATAAATCTTCGGCAGGTTGCTGATCACCAAGGCTCTCTTTCTGAGCCAGTTCCAGCGTCGTTAAGGCCGCTTTAGCGCGTTCACGAAGAACTTCAACAGTTTCTTCATCAAGGCCTTCTACTGCCAGAAGTTCATTGATTGGCACGTAAGCCAGCTCTTCCAGTGTAGAGAAACCTTCCTCAACTAATACAGTGGCGAAATCTTCATCAATGTCGAGATGCTTAGTAAATGTATCAATAGAAGCATGAGCTTCTGCCTGATGTTTTGCTTGTAGCTCCTCCGCAGTCATGACATTCAGTTCCCACGTGTCATCACCACGATGCTTTTTCAACAGTTGCGCCGCCAAACGAACGTTTTGGCCATTACGCCCAATCGCCTGAGCAAGATTACTGTTTTCTACGGCAACATCCATTGTGCAGTTGTCTTCGTCCACCACAATCGATGCAACATCCGCCGGAGCCATAGCATTAATGACAAACTGCGCAGGGTTATCGTCCCACAGCACGATGTCAATTCTTTCACCGCCCAACTCACTGGAAACGGCCTGAACCCTTGCACCACGCATACCGACACAAGCACCAACAGGATCAATACGCTTGTCGTTGGTTTTCACTGCGATCTTGGCACGGGAACCCGGATCACGGGCAGCCGCTTTGATCTCAATGATCTCTTCACCAATCTCAGGCACCTCAATACGGAACAGTTCAACCAGCATCTCTGGGCGAGAGCGAGTGATAAAAAGCTGTGCACCACGTGCTTCTGGGCGAACATCATACAGAACACCGCGCACGCGGTCACCTGGACGGAAGTTTTCCCGTGGCAACATGTCTTCACGTAAAATAACCGCTTCGGCATTATTACCTAAATCCAAGGTAATATTTTCACGGTTCACTTTTTTGACCTGACCGGTCACAATTTCGCCCTGTTGTTCACGGAATTGATCAACAACCATCGCACGTTCAGCTTCACGGACTTTTTGTACGATAACCTGTTTTGCCGTCTGGGTCGTAATACGGTCAAAAGTGACTGATTCAATTTGATCTTCGATATAACCACCCAGTTCAATTTCTGGGTCTTCAAATTTTGCAGCTTCCAGTGTGATTTCGCGCGTTGGTTGAGTCACTTCGTCTACCGCTATCCAGCGACGGAAGGTATCAAAATCACCTGATTTACGATCGATGCAGACGCGAACGTCGATCTCCTGCTCATACTTTTTCTTGGTGGCTGTCGCCAGCGCAATCTCTAATGCTTCGAAGATTTTTTCGCGAGGGAGTGATTTTTCATTAGAAACCGCTTCCACAACAGCCAGAATTTCTTTATTCATCCTAGTTGCCTCATCCGAACTTTAAAAGTGGGGTACCAGGTTCGCTTTCTGGATGTTGCTCAGTGCGAACACTTCGTCTTTGCCATCCACCGCAACCGTAATCATTTCACCATCAACAGCCTTGATGATACCTTTCCATTTGCGACGGTTCTGCATTGCCATGCGTAACATCAAATTGACTTCTTCACCGATAAAACGCTGGTAATGTTCAGCCTTAAACAGTGGACGCTCAAGCCCTGGTGAAGATATTTCCAGGTTATAAAGCCCTGGAACCGGATCTTCAACATCAAGCACTGCACTGACCTGGTGGCTAACATCAGCACAATTATCAACAGTGATACCCTCCTCACTATCGATATAGACCCGCAGCGTTGATACACGAGCGCGAATAAACTCCAGGCCAACTAATTCAAAACCCAAAGCTTCAACTGGTGCTGAAATTATCTCTGTTAATTTTTGCTCTAATGTGGACAAGCCCACCCCCAAGACATAAAAAAAGGGCTATATTAGCCCAGTAATTCTGCTGTCAAATAACAAAAAACCCCGATACTCGGGGCTTTATGCAACTGGACCCTGTTTACTGCCAGCGGTCTCAACCAGCTTCTTTGTATACCTTTCAAAGCAACCTGTCAAATCAGGATAGATATTTCAATGGCTGCTGAAGATGACTGCTGAAAAGGTACATGTTATTAAGAAGTGGTTGCGGGAGCCGGATTTGAACCGACGACCTTCGGGTTATGAGCCCGACGAGCTACCATGCTGCTCCATCCCGCGTTCGAAAACGTGGCAAATCTTACGCTGATAATCCTAAAAACGCAAGTTTCTAGATTAATGGTGCCGAGGACGGGACTTGAACCCGTACGCCCGTTGTTTAGGCACTACCACCTCAAGGTAGCGTGTATACCAATTTCACCACCTCGGCACTGATTTTATAGGACTGTTATTCTGTTAAAATCAACAACCCTATTTCAATTCTGTTACTGAATGTTACTGCGGGATATCGCTATTGGGTTTTGCTGGCGTTGCCGGAACTTCTGTCTGTTTTTCAACTTTTACCGGTTCGACAAGGCTATCCCATTTGCTGCCGGAACCCGTTTTATTGCTAGTCATGTTACCTAGAATCAGACTGATAACAATAAACAGCGTGGCAAAAACAGCCGTCATGCGGGTCATGAAGTTACCGGAACCTGATGAACCGAACAGCGTGTTAGATGCACCCGCACCGAAAGAAGCACCCATATCAGCACCTTTACCCTGCTGTAGCAGAACCAGAGCGATTAGCCCGATACCAACCAGCAAGAATATACCTAAAAGAGCTTCATACATATGTTGTACCCGTTTCCTCGTGGGGTTTACCACAATTTCGTAGCGACGTTATATTGCATCACCCGCTCACAAAATTAGAAAAATTAACTTATTGAGCGGGTGTGAATACTAACCAAAGCGTATCAGACACGCAAGATTAATTTTAAATACTGGCGCTGTTCGGGCAAAAAATCAACAAATCAACCTGCTTTTTTCACCGCATCAGCAATACGATGCGCCAATGCGGTGACTTGCTCTTCATCTTCGCCTTCCACCATGACGCGAATCAATGGTTCTGTCCCTGATTTACGCAGCAGAACACGACCACGGCCATTTAATTCCGCCTCAACGGAATTTACGGCTTCAAGCACTGATTCTGATTGCAGGGGATCGATATTCCCCGTAAAGCGAACGTTAACCAAAATTTGCGGCAAAAGTTTCATGCCGCTGCACAGGTCATGCAGGCTCATATTATTGCGCACCATGGCACTCAAGACTTGTAATCCGGCAACAATTCCGTCCCCGGTGGTGGTTTTGTCCAGCAAAATCACATGACCTGAGTTTTCGGCACCCAAACGCCAGCCTTTTTCTTGCAATTTCTCCAGCACATAGCGATCACCGACTTTCGCGCGTTCAAATGGGATGCCAAGCTGTTTCAGGGCCAACTCCAGCCCCATATTGCTCATCAGCGTCCCTACGGCGCCACCTCGTAGCTGGCCTTGCCTTAACGCTTCACGCGCAATGATATACAGGATCTGATCGCCATCAACTTTTTCGCCCAGGTGATCAACCATGATGATACGGTCACCGTCACCATCAAATGCCAGACCAACGTGTGCCTGTTCTTCCAGTACCCGTTTTTGCAACAGCCGCACATCGGTTGCACCACATTCTTCATTGATATTGATACCATTCGGTTCACAACCGATGGTGATCACCTCCGCGCCCAGTTCTCTGAGAACATTCGGGGCGATATGGTAGGTCGCACCATTGGCGCAATCCAACACCACTTTCAGTCCATTTAAACTTTGCTCACTGGGGAATGTCCCTTTGCAAAATTCAATATAACGACCCGCTGCATCAACTATTCGGTTTGCCCGCCCCAATTCAGCCGATTCCACACAGGTCAGGGATTTTTCCATTTCTGCTTCAATCGCTTCTTCGACATCATCAGGTAATTTAGTACCATCAATGGAGAAGAATTTAATGCCGTTATCGTAGTAAGGGTTGTGGGAAGCGGAAATAACAATGCCCGCTTCTGCACGGAAAGTACGTGTCAGATAGGCCACGGCAGGTGTTGGCATCGGGCCGGTAAAAGATGCCGATAATCCTGCTGCGGCTAATCCTGCTTCCAGCGCAGATTCCAGCATATAACCTGAGATTCGAGTATCTTTACCAATAATGATTTTGCGAGAACCATGACGTGCCAGCACTTTGCCCGCAGCCCAACCCAGTTTCAATACAAAGTCAGGGGTAATTGGGCTATTACCTACTCGGCCACGGATACCGTCAGTACCAAAATATTTACGGTTACTCATAAATTTCTTTTTCCTTTGCTGAACGTATTCTCTGCTCACAGCGTGTTTTTTGCTGACATCATGTTTTTTATCAACATAAATTCTTTTCAGATACCTTATTCGGTACAGGTCATGTTGGCAGACTGTGTTGCATAAACGATTTTCATTGCCTGAACGGTTTCTTTGACATCATGCACACGGATAATCTGGGCACCTTTCATGGCTGCAATCACGGCACAAGCAACACTTCCTGTCACCCGCTCCTGCGGTGGTACATCAAGTAATTGACCAATCATGGATTTGCGTGACATTCCCACCAGAATAGGCAATCCCAAATAGTGGAATTCTTGCAAGTGAGCTAGTAACTGATAATTATGCGATAGGTTCTTACCAAAACCGAAGCCAAGATCAAGGATCAGGCTGTTTTTTGCGATACCCGCCGCAACACAGCGCTCAATTCGCTGCATCAGAAATGTTTTGACTTCCGATACAACATCTTCATAGTGGGGTTCTGCCTGCATGGTGCGAGGTTGCCCCTGCATATGCATCAAACAGACCGGTAAACCACTTTGTGCTGCCGCATCAAGTGCTCCGGGTTCCTGCAACGCGCGAATGTCATTAATAATGTGTGCCCCAGCCTTGGCAGATTCCCGCATAACAGCCGCTTTTGAGGTATCCACAGAGATCCAAGCATCGAAACGCTGTGCCAGAGCCTCAATCACCGGAACGACACGATCCAGTTCTTCCTGTTCACTGACCTCATTGGCTCCGGGGCGAGTCGATTCTCCTCCTACATCAATAATGGTTGCCCCCTCTTTGATCATCCTAGCGGCATGTTCCAGTGCAGTATCAAAGGTATTATGGATACCACCATCAGAGAAAGAATCGGGAGTCACGTTCAAAATACCCATGACTTGTGGGCGGGAAAGATCGAGGATACTGCCTCTGGCAGTCAATTTCATCGCGAGGTGCCTTAATGTCAAAACCCCAGGGCAAGCCTGGGGTTTAATTTAAGAAATAAATACGTTACGTGGTTGGATTTCCATCCGCAGGCTTCGACGTTTGCTGCGGAGATGATGTGTTATGACGGTTATTGTTATTGCCGCCATTATTATCACCGTCCCAACCTGCGGGTGGACGTACTGTTGTACGATTCATCAGATCATCAATCTGAGGAGCATCAATCGTTTCATACTTCATCAACGCATCTTTCATTGAATGAAGAATATCAAGATTATCCATCAGAATCTGACGAGCACGTAAATAGTTACGATCGATGATAGCTTTCACTTCCTGATCGATTAAACGCGCAGTGTCTTCAGACATATGTTTTGCCTTAGCAACTGAACGGCCGAGGAAAACTTCGCCTTCTTCTTCCGCATACAGCAATGGCCCCAGTTTTTCTGAGAAGCCCCACTGGGTCACCATGTTGCGCGCAATGGATGTCGCCACTTTAATATCATTGGATGCACCAGTAGAAACATTATCTACACCATAGATAATTTCTTCTGCTAACCGCCCACCGTATAAGGTTGAAACTTGGCTTTCCAATTTCTGGCGGCTTGCACTGATCTGATCGCCCTCTGGCAAGAAGAACGTCACACCCAATGCACGGCCGCGCGGAATAATCGTCACCTTATGAACCGGATCGTGTTCCGGCACCAAACGACCAATAATGGCATGCCCTGCTTCATGGTATGCCGTGGCTTCTTTCTGTTCCTCCGTCATCACCATTGAACGACGCTCTGCGCCCATCATGATCTTATCTTTGGCTTTTTCGAACTCAACCATAGAAACAACGCGCTTGCTACCGCGAGCAGCAAACAAAGCGGCTTCGTTCACAAGGTTAGCCAAATCTGCGCCGGAGAAACCGGGTGTACCACGCGCAATGATTGATGCGTCAATATCCGTATCCAGCGGAATGCGGCGCATATGCACTTTCAGAATTTGCTCACGGCCACGAACATCCGGCAGGCCAACCACGACCTGACGGTCAAAACGGCCGGGGCGTAACAAGGCTGGGTCCAGAACATCAGGACGGTTAGTCGCTGCGATAACAATAATACCTTCGTTACCTTCAAAGCCATCCATTTCAACCAGCATCTGGTTCAGTGTCTGTTCACGTTCATCGTGTCCACCACCCAGACCTGCGCCACGCTGACGACCGACTGCATCAATTTCGTCAATAAAGATGATGCACGGTGCCGCTTTTTTCGCCTGTTCAAACATATCACGAACACGGGAAGCACCGACACCCACAAACATTTCAACGAAATCAGAACCCGAAATGGTAAAGAAAGGGACTTTCGCTTCACCCGCAATCGCTTTCGCCAGCAATGTCTTACCCGTACCTGGCGGCCCCACCATCAGGATGCCTTTCGGGATCTTGCCACCCAATTTTTGGAAACGGCCAGGTTCACGCAGATACTCCACCAATTCGCCCACTTCTTCTTTTGCTTCGTCACAACCAGCAACATCGGCAAACGTGGTTTTGATCTGATCTTCCGTCAACATCCGGGCTTTGCTTTTACCAAAAGACATCGCCCCTTTACCGCCACCACCTTGCATTTGGCGCATAAAGAAAATCCAGACGCCAATGAGCAGTAGCATTGGGAACCATGAAATAAAGAGGGTTGCCAACAGACCTTGTTGTTCTGGCGGTTCACCAACGACTTTTATCTGCTTATTGAGTAGGGTATCCAGCAGCTTTTCATCCTGAACCGGCATATAAGTGCTGTATTTTCCACCGTTGTCTTTCTTAGTGAAATCAATGTCACGACCCGAAATACGTACTTCGCTTATTTGATTCTGCGATATCTCAGTGATGAAACTAGAGTAATCTACCCGACGACCGCTAGAGTCGCTGGGACCAAAACTCTGGAACAATAACATCAAGACAACTGCGATGACTAACCAGAGAATCAGGTTTTTCGCCATGTCACTCAAGGGATTAACCTCATATTACAACTGTGTTAACAAATAGTAGTCAGGGTACTACACTTTCCGCCCTGTCGCTACAATGTATACTTCACGTGATCGTGCCCGCGAAGCTTCTGGTTTACGAATTTTTACCTTCGCAAAAAGGGAGCGTATTTCCCTCAGGTATTCATCAAAGCCCTCTCCCTGAAACACTTTGACAATAAAACTGCCCCCAGGGGCCAGCACATCACGACACATATCCAACGCTAACTCAACCAGATACATGGATCGGGGAATATCGACCGCGGGGGTTCCACTCATATTAGGAGCCATATCCGACATGACGACCTGGACTTTATTATCACCAACTCTCTCAAGTAATGTTTTCAATACAAGTTCATCGCGAAAGTCGCCTTGCAGGAAATCGACGCCAACTATCGGGTCCATTGGCAAAAGATCACAAGCGATAACTCGCCCATTATTGCCAATCTGACTCACTACGTATTGAGACCACCCACCCGGAGCAGCGCCTAAATCAACAACGGTCATGCCCGGTTTAAAGATTTTGTCGCTTTGCTGTATCTCATCAAGTTTAAACCAAGCGCGAGAGCGAAGCCCTTTTTTCTGCGCCTGAAGAACATATTTATCACTAAAATGTTCCTGTAACCAGCGACTTGAGCTTGCTGAACGTTTTTTATTGGCCATTGTTCTTTCCAACTCTACTAATAGAACGCCTTATTTTTTGCGCTCTCTTATCAAACCACACCACACTTTTATGGTGATAGATATGAGATGGCGGTAGAATATATCGTTTTCAATCCCAACTAAGCAAAAAAACGATGACTCTTAACAAGAAACAAGTCCAATACCTGAAAAGCCTCGCTCATTCATTAAAGCCTGTCGTGATGATCGGCAACAATGGGCTGACCGAAGGCGTATTGGCTGAAATCGAACAGACTCTTTCACATCACGAGCTTATCAAAGTCAAAGTTGCGGGCGAAGACCGCGAAATAAAAACTTTGATCGCTGAAGCGATTGTTCGTGAAACAGGTGCACATAATGTGCAAATCATTGGAAAAATGTTAGTTCTCTACCGTCCATCAGCAGAACGCAAAATTAGTCTACCTAAATAATCACGGCATATTTATACAAAAGTGCCATATTGATGTATTTGTTATGATAAAAAAGGCCAACAACTGGCCTTTTTCTTTTGATCATGGTGTTTTAGAGATAATCCACGTTCAAAACTTCGTATTCCACTTGACCGCCAGGCGTCGTAATCACAACCACATCATCCACTTCTTTGCCAATCAGGCCACGGGCAATCGGTGAATTCACTGAAAGAAGATTTTCTTTAATATTGGCTTCATCATCACCGACGATACGGTAGGTCTGCTCTTCGTCAGAATCCACGTTCAGTACTGTTACCGTTGCCCCAAAAATCACCCGGCCATTGTTGGTCACTTTCGTAACATCAATCACCTGTGCATTGGAAAGTTTAGCCTCAATTTCCTGAATACGGCCTTCACAGAAGCCCTGCTGCTCACGGGCGGCATGATATTCCGCGTTTTCTTTCAAATCACCGTGCTCACGCGCCTCAGCGATTGAAGCAATAATTTGCGGGCGACGTACATTTTTCAAATATTCTAATTCTTCGCGCAATTTATCCGCGCCACGTACCGTCATCGGAATTTGTTTCATTTATTAAACCTCTAAATCAATCCTAAGCCCAAACAACATCATTCCTGATTTTTGTAATAACAGCACAATGAGCACACCCTATCAGGCGGGCTTACAGATAATTAATAAAAGAAGTGTCACTCAGCACAATCTGAAGTCCACATGCCTATTTACCTGCCAATCTATCATTCTAACGTAGAGTTGCTGATGGATCATCGTTTACTTTGCCTTTCAATGACACCTTAGTATGATTAATACAAATATTCTTGGGATATACCCACTTTCATATGCGAGATCTATGGCTCTTTTAAAAATTACCAGCAGAATAGCTTGTATGCTCAGTTTGATTCTGAGTATTTTCAGTGCGAATGCCTCTTCCAATGTCTCTTCGATTGAGAAAAGTGCCCAATATTTGCCTGCGGGAACTGATTTTTCGTTTATTGCCCAAGTTGTTGGCTCAAAAAATCCCTTAGTTGATTATCACGGGCAACAAATGGCGTTACCGGCAAGTACGCAGAAAATCGTGGCAGCATTGGCAGCGCTATTGCAGCTTGGTAAGGATTACCGTTTTATAACAACCTTGGAAAGTGATGCCAATATTGTAGATGGCGTATTAGAAGGTAATCTAACGGCTCGCTTTGTCGGCGATCCCATGCTGACACGTTCACAACTGCGCAATATGGTCGAGACCTTAAAACAATCGGGTATCAAACAGATTGCCGGCGACCTTGTGATCGATGTTTCGATTTTCGCCAGCCATGATAAAGCCCCTGGCTGGGTATGGAACGATATGACCCAGTGTTTCAGTGCCCCTCCATCAGCCGCCATCGTGGATAAGAACTGCTTTTCTGTGTCACTTTACAGCTCAGAACAACCTGGAGAACTGGCTGTTGTTCGTGTGCCCTCTTTTTATCCTGTCGACGTATTGAGTGAAGTCAAAACATTGGCGAAGGGATCGCCCGAAGCGAAGTATTGTGAACTTGATGTGACATCGGCTGACCTGAATCGATATACCCTGACAGGTTGCCTGACACAACGCAATGAACCACTCCCCTTGGCGTTTGCCATCCAAAATGGGGCGAGTTATGTTGGCAAGATCCTAAAAAATGAACTGAATACTGCGGGCATCGAGCTAAAAGGCCATATACGGCGCCAATCTATTCCCCAACCACCAGAAAAGATCCGCGCCGTCAATCAATCTGTACCATTAATGAATATGCTCACAATCATGTTGAAAAAATCAGATAACATGATTGCCGATACTCTCTTTCGTACCCTCGGCCATCGTTATTTCAACGTTCCGGGTACATGGCGGGCAGGTTCCGATGCCGTTCGCCAGATTCTGAAACAGAAAGCCGGTATTGACTTAGGTAATACCGTCATGGTGGATGGTTCTGGCCTTTCACGCCACAATTTGATCGCCCCCGCAACCATGATGGAGATATTGCAATTTATCGCCCAGCATAATGATGAACTGGACTTCATCTCGATGTTACCCAAAGCGGGATATGATGGCACGTTGGCTTATCGTCCCGGTCTGCATGAAGCGGGGCTTGATGGTAAAGTTTTTGCCAAAACAGGATCATTACAAGGCGTTTATAACCTGGCAGGATTTATGACTGCCGCCAGTGGGCAACAAATTGCTTTTGTCCAGTTTGTCTCTGCCTACTCTGTTCCGCCGCAAGATCAGCGTAGCCGCCGGGTTCCGTTATCGCGTTTTGAACACGATTTGTATAAGTCGTTATATCAAAACCACTAACGGGTTCGGTTTTGTCTCGACAATAGCTATCGTCAATGATGATGTGACCTGATCTGCCTGGTTGTGATATGCTTATTGTATTAACTATTAATACAGGTATGCGATATGAGAAAAATTACTTCTGTCAGTATGAGCGAACAGCTTGACGGTTTTGTACAGCGCATGGTTGAGAGTGGCCGTTACGGTTCGATCAGTGAAGTTATGCGCTCTGCACTACGTCTGTTGGAGCAGCAGGAGAATCAAAACGATGCTATTCGCAAGGCAGTGATAGATGGCCTTGAAAGTGGGGAAAGTTCGTTAACCCTACGGGATATTGCTGAACAACGGAAGCGTAAGCACAATGTATAAGCTCACTGAAAGGGCGGCAGAAGATTTTGCCGGAATTTATGATTATACCCTTTTACAGCTTGGTACGGCTCAGGCCGACCACTACACGGGGATGCTGGAAGCGTTTCTGGAAACATTGGCCGGAATGCCTTATATCGGTCGGGAATATCCCGTTATCCCCGGAGTGATGCGAATTGAGTTCCAGCGCCACACCATTTTCTATACTATCCGTGATACCGATATTCTAATTGCTCGTATTCTTCACCAGCAAATGAATCACCCCCAGCATCTCCTTTAAACAGGCATCCAGACGCTGCATGTTCTTAAGAAGAACTTGGTCGAAAAGGAAAAGGGGCGCTGTACTTAGCGCCCTTTTGTGATATTCGAATGTCTATTGAAGATTAGTGCTTATAGATAAACTCTACGCCTTCGTCATCTTCTTCGTCCCAGTCATCATCCCAATCGTCATCAGATGCTTGCTGCAACTGTTCCTTATGGTAGTCATCCCACATGAATTCAACTTTTTCAGGTTGAGATTCTTCTGACGTTTCCATACTACGAGGCTGGGTCTTCATGAATTCCATAATGTCCCAGCACAGCTCTTTCACACCCTGACGGTTCACGGCTGAGATCATGTAATAATCGCCTTCCCAACCCAGCTCATCAGCAATGGCTTTTGCCCGCTGTTTCGCTTCTTCCGGATCCGTAAGATCGACTTTATTAAATACCAACCAGCGCGGTTTTTCTGCCAGTTTTTCACTGTATTTGTGTAGCTCTTTGATGATGATACGAGCGTTTTCAACCGGATCGGATTCATCAATTGGGCAGAGATCAATCAAATGCAGCAATACGCGGCAACGTTCCAAATGCTTCAAGAAACGAATACCCAATCCCGCACCTTCTGATGCACCTTCAATCAAACCTGGGATATCTGCAACGACAAAACTTTGCTCGTTATCCATGCGCACAACACCAAGGCTTGGCACCAGCGTTGTAAAAGGATAATCAGCCACTTTGGGTTTTGCTGCCGATACCGCGCGAATAAAGGTGGATTTGCCTGCATTTGGCATACCCAACATTCCCACATCAGCCAGTAGCATCAGTTCCAACATCAGCTCACGGCTTTCTCCAGGCGTTCCCATCGTCCTTTGACGAGGGGCGCGGTTCACCGAAGATTTAAAGCGGGTATTGCCAAGGCCGTGGAAACCGCCTTTAGCCACCATAAAACGTTGTTCATGGCGCAGCATGTCCCCAAGCACTTCTCCCGTGGCAACATCACGCACACGAGTTCCGACCGGAACCTTGATGGTAATGTCCTGACCACGTTTACCGGTACAATCGCGGCTTTGTCCATTTTGACCACGTTCAGCGCGGAAGGATTTTTCAAAACGGTAATCAATCAGCGTATTGAGGTTTTCATCTGCCAGCAGGTAGACATCACCACCATCACCACCATCGCCGCCGTCCGGCCCACCTTTGGGAATATATTTCTCACGGCGGAAGCTGACGCAACCATTGCCACCATCTCCCGCGACAACCAGAATCCTGGCTTCATCTACAAATTTCATCACTTTTCTCCGTAGGATAGCCACTGTAAAACTGGATGGCAGCTAGTACCCAGAGATGGCGTAATCCAGAATATAAAAAGCCCCGCAACACACATTGCAGGGCTTCTATTCGATTAAGAGTCAAAAAACTTATTCAGCTTCGATGCTGATAAATTTACGGTTTTTTGGACCTTTAACTTCGAACTTAACTTTCCCGTCAGCTAATGCGAACAGGGTGTGGTCACGGCCACAACCTACGTTGCTGCCTGCGTGGAACTTAGTACCACGTTGACGAACGATGATGCTGCCTGCCAAAACAGACTCACCACCAAAACGTTTTACACCCAGACGTTTGCTTTCAGAATCGCGACCGTTACGAGTCGAGCCGCCAGCCTTTTTGTGTGCCATTAATCTGCTCTCCTAAAATCTTAAGCGATGCCAGTGATTTTAACATCAGTGAACCACTGACGGTGGCCCTGCTGCTTACGGCTGTGTTTACGACGACGAAACTTAACGATTTTAACTTTCTCGCCACGACCGTGCGCAACAACTTCAGCTTTAACTTTAACGCCTTCAACTACTGGAGCGCCGATTTTGATGTCTTCGCCATTAGCGACCATCAGTACCTGGTCAAACTCAACAGTTTCACCTGTTGCGATGTCCAGCTTTTCCAAGCGAATTGTTTGGCCTTCGCTTACTCGGTGTTGTTTACCACCACTTTGGAAAACTGCGTACATATAAACTCCGCTTTCCGCGCACCCCCTAAAAATGCTTTCCAGAGCGCGCTATAAAATATTCACAATAGGGCGCGAATTCTACGCAAAAACCGCCTAGAAGACAAGTGCAGAATTAGAACAGATGAGAAAAAAACAGAGTTTTTCAATTGTCATTTATTTGAACGGTTTTTCAAGTACAATCGATATATCTTGATATCTATTGATATGCTAATTAATGAGCACAGCTCTGAATCAGAGTCCAAAGCCAAAACATGAATTTAGAATCGATAATTAAACTTACCGCTGATGATATGGCAGCGGTTAATGAAACCATTCTTAACCAATTAAATTCTGACGTTGCGCTGATCAACCAACTTGGTTACTACATTATCAGCGGTGGTGGCAAGCGCATTCGCCCAATGATTGCCGTACTGGCAGGTAAAGCCCTTCATTGTGCAAGCGAAAAACACATCAAAGTTGCTGCTTTGATTGAATTTATCCATACGGCAACCTTGCTGCATGATGATGTCGTTGATGAATCTGATATGCGCCGGGGAAAAGAGACAGCCAACGCCATTTATGGCAACGCTGCCAGTGTCCTTGTCGGCGATTTTATCTATACGCGTTCATTTCAAATGATGACCGATCTTGATTCCATGCGCGTATTAAAATTGATGTCTGACGCTACCAATGTCATTGCTGAAGGCGAAGTCATGCAGTTGATGAACTGTAATGATCCGGATATTTCAGAAGATGACTATATGCAGGTCATTTACAGCAAAACCGCCCGCCTGTTTGAAGTCGCTGCCCACTCAGCCGCCATTCTCGCCAACGCCACGCCTGAGCAAGAAGCCGCACTGCGTGATTATGGCCGTTATCTGGGGACCGCATTTCAATTAATTGACGATCTGTTGGATTATGACTCAGATAACAGCACACTCGGCAAGAATACGGGGGATGACCTGAATGAAGGCAAACCCACATTACCCCTTTTGCACGCCATGACCCGCGGAACGCCGGAACAATCCGCTCTGATCCGCAGTGCCATTGAGCAAGGTAATGGCCGCCATTTGCTGGATACTGTACTGGCAACAATGAAACAGTGTGGTTCACTTAACTACACCCGCCAACGGGCAGAAGAAGAAGCTGATAAGGCCATTTCAGCATTGCAAATACTGGAAGATTCTCCATACAAGGCGGCCCTTGAGGGATTGGCTCATGTCGCCGTACAGCGACTTTCCTGAACTGAATCAATCAGTGTCCCAGATCACTCAATCTGGGGCACTCTCTTTATTATCAATATCTTGAATACCGACATATTGAACAAGGCTGGCCAGCCCTTTTCTCAAAATGAACTTAACCATGCGCTCTCTTTCGGATTTGCTCAACTGGTAATAAGCCTCCACCCAGATCATAAAGGGGTCCTGCCGCTTATTCCGGTAGTACTCGACTGAACTTTCACTCACAGTCAGTAGATTCAGAACTTCTTCGGGTAAACTGTTGACATTATATTCGAGCGCTTTTCCTTGTACTCCACGCTTACGGCGTTGTTCCCAGCCCTCGCGTCTTGCCATCAGATTGACCCCTTGGGGAGACGATGGCAGCCCTGCGAGGCCGATGAGCTCCTTTGCAGAATACCAATCTTTTTTCATCTCTTTCTCCTCGCTTGATACTGGAGCAGTGAAGAGAAAGCCAAATTTTAAGCATTTGGCTTTTCAAAAGCTGTCTCAAGTAGCTGTGATTTTTTCCAAAAAACTTCTTATGCCATCACGTAATATCACTTCGGTAATTACCTCCTTTTCTTCCTCGGTGAGTAAATTAAATGCACTTACCCAAATAGAGAGAGGATCTTGTTTCTGAACCTGATATTCCGCTGATGTTTCATGTAGTTCCAAAGCCGTTAAAGTTGATTTAGGCAAACAAGAGTAATGGTATTCAATGGCCCTTCCTTGAACACCCGCCCGTTTTTGCCTCAACCACTCTTCACGTTTTGCCCTGGCATTAACTCCTTGTGGTGATCTAGGTAACTCACCTACACCGGTCAACTCCATTGCCGTATACCACTCTTTTTTCATAATGTTTCTCTATTTTTGTAACCAAGTTCAAAAAAGACGTTATTAAGAAAAAATTAGAAATATTTTTAGAAAAAATAATGTTATTTTATTTTCTTAATAACAGGTTCGTGTTCGTTATTAATTTCACATTAACGCTTTAGTTATACCACTAATGTGGCTTCAAATTTAATAGAAAAGGATTAAAAAAATGATTTCTATGAAATCGGATTGGCATCCTGCTGATATTATTGCTGCTTTACGTAAACGAGGAACGACGTTAGCCGCCGTTTCCCGTGAGGCGGGGCTCAGCTCATCAACTTTGGCGAATACACTTTCTCGCCCGTGGCCCAAGGGAGAATGGATAATAGCGAATTACTTAGAACTGCATCCGTCTGAAATATGGCCAAGTCGTTATTTCGATCCCCGTACAGGAGAACTATTAGAAAGGAAAGTTAGAGAGAAAAAGAATAATTAGCTATCAATATTATTATTGAAAGAAAAACCGCTAGTTATTTCTAACTAGCGGTTTTAGTTATCTAATATATTTAGCTTAATTCGTATATTAATAAATCATTAATAAATGAATTATCCGTTAATAAAATTTTCACCCAATTCAATATCGTTTTTCAAAACATCCAGCATGTTATCGAGTGCCTTTTGTTCGAAGTCACTCAATTTGCCAATATCTAAACGTTCTTCGATACCGTTTTTACCTAAACGAACAGGCTGCGCAAAGAAACGAGCGTATTTGCCATCACCTTCAATATAGCTGCACTCAACAATATTGCTTTCACCTTGCAAGCCACGGATCAGAGACAAGCCCAAACGTGCCGCTGCCTGCCCCATAGACAGGGTTGCAGAGCCGCCACCCGCTTTTGCTTCAACAACTTCAGTACCTGCATTCTGGATACGCTTGGTCAATGCTTCAATTTCTTCATCAGTGAAGCTAACACCGGGGATTTGAGACAACAGAGGCAGAATGGTCACACCGGAATGCCCGCCAATAACAGGAACTTCTATTTCTTCTGCTTTCTTGCCTTTCAATTCAGCCACAAAGGTGTTGGAACGAATGACATCCAAGGTAGTTACACCAAACAGGCGGTTTTTATCGTACACCCCTTCTTTTTTCAGGACTTCAGCAGCAATGGCTACCGTGGTATTGACTGGGTTAGTAATAATGCCAATTAATGCTTTTGGACAAGTTTTAGCAACCTGCTGAACCAGATTACGCACGATACCGGCATTAATGTTGAACAAATCGGAACGATCCATACCAGGTTTACGCGCCACACCCGCAGAAATCAATACGACATCTGCACCGACCAGTGCAGGGGTTGCATCTTCACCAGCAAAACCAGTGACCTTGACTTCCGTTGGGATATGGCTCAGATCGGCTGCCACGCCTGGGGTCACCGGAGCAATGTCATACAAGGAAAGTTCTGAACCTGAAGGAAGCTGGGTCTTAAGTAGAAGGGCAAGTGCCTGACCAATACCACCGGCTGCACCGAGAACTGCAACTTTCATCCTGATACTCCTTAAATTAAGTACTGTAATCACTACGTATTAAAAACAATCTGTTAACAGCCAGATTATCCACCTAATGACCTGATGATGGAACACCAAAGTTACTTTATTTTAGACAAAATGCTTATCTGTTAATGAGATAATGGGCACTTTTCTGAGAATTATTTCAGTTGTCTTCCTCATCAATTGGCTGATTACCTTACTCTTCCCCTTCACACTAAACAACACCATTTAATTAACAACACATTTACCCTGCTTAAATAGCGTTTCAAAATGACAGGAGTCAATCTTGACCCGCACGGCGCGCAGGACAAGATTGCAAACACTCACTATTATGAAAATCTATTTAAGTTGGCAAAAAGAAAAGCGGGTAAAAAAGCGGGTAAAAAGAAAATAAGCAGAAATAAAATGATATTCAGCGCCAGACTATATTCGTCTCTTTCTTGAATAAAAATTCACTCTTTCGCATAATGTCAACCTGATAACGGATTCAACGATGGTGAAATATGCGTGTTCCTTCGAAACAGGAAGATTTGGTAAAAACTTTCAAGGCATTATTGAAAGAAGAAAAATTCAGCTCTCAAGGTGAAATTGTTTCAGCGCTTCAGGACGAGGGGTTTGAAAATATCAACCAATCTAAAGTTTCCAGAATGCTGACGAAATTTGGTGCAGTCCGAACCCGTAATGCAAAGATGGAAATGGTCTACTGCTTACCCGCAGAATTGGGCGTTCCCACTGCCACCAGCCCATTAAAAAATCTGGTATTAGATGTCGATTATAATCATTGTGTTGTCGTCATACGAACCAGCCCTGGTGCAGCACAATTAATTGCACGCTTATTAGATTCATTGGGGAAAGCAGAAGGCATTCTTGGCAGCATTGCAGGCGATGACACCATTTTTTCTACCCCAGCCCAAAACTTTTCGACAAAACAACTCTACGAAGCCATTCTCAACCTGTTTGAACAAGAGCTTTAATTTTGCAGGTCTGCCGTATGTCAATCCAATCAAGCTATGTGCACAGCACATGATAACAGGAAATAAAAAGAGGATCGTCCAATGGGCGCGATCCCCTTATTATTGAGCATATTATAATGAATTAAGCCGCGGTTGCTTTTTTCGTCAATGCTGCCAGTAGCTTCTCGTGAATGCCACCAAATCCCCCGTTGCTCATAATCAGAATATGGTCACCCGGCTGTGCTGTTTCGACAATCATCTTAACCAAAGTATCCATATCTGCACTCCAACGAGCAGGTTGAACACACTGTTCAGCAATTTCAACCACTTGCCACGGAATATTAGTTGGCTGATAGAGAAAAACTTCATCAGCACGTCCCAGAGAAGGGGCAATCTCATTTTTGCCCATCCCCATTTTCATGGTATTCGAACGAGGTTCCAGCACGGCAAGAATGCGAGCCATGCCACCCACTTTGCTTCTCAGCGCTTCCATTGTGGCTAAGATGGCTGTTGGATGATGGGCAAAATCATCATACACCGAGATACCATTGACTTCGCCACGCAATTCAAGGCGGCGACGGGCATTAATAAATTTGCCCAGTGCCTGACAAGCCTCCGCAGGTTGAACACCAATATGCTGGGCTGCCGCAATCGCCATCAAACCATTATGCATATTGTGTTCACCGACTAATGACCACTGCACTTCCCCAACCTGTTCCCCCTGATGGAATACGTGATAGTGACTGCTGTCCTGACTGGTTTTCTTCGCCTGCCACTGACCGCTTTCTCCGATCGGTTCCAACTCACTCCAGCACCCCATCGAGAGCACTTGTTTCAAGTTAATATCATTATCAGGAACGATGATCTTACCTGTACTCGGCACAACCCTGACGAGATGGTGGAACTGTTTTTGAATAGCGCCCAAATTTTCGAAAATATCAGCATGATCAAATTCAAGGTTGTTCATGATCAGTGTGCGAGGGCTGTAGTGGACAAATTTCGAACGCTTATCAAAAAAGGCACAGTCGTATTCATCCGCTTCAATCACAAAAAACGGGCTTTCACCCATTTGCGCTGAAACTTCAAAATTCCCCGGTACACCACCGATCAGGAATCCGGGTTTATAGCCACAGTCTTCCAAAATCCAGGCCAACATTCCCGCCGTAGTTGTTTTGCCGTGGGTGCCCGCGACAGCCAATACCCAACGTTCCGGCAAGACATGATCATGCAGCCATTGCGGACCGGAGGTATAAGGGATGCCACGATCCAGCACAGCTTCCACACAAGGATTGCCGCGTGTCATGGCATTACCAATGATCACCATATCTGGGGCAGGATCGAGCTGTGCCGGATCGTATCCTTGGATCAGCTCAATGCCCTGTTGCTCCAGCAAAGTGCTCATGGGTGGATAGACATTGGCATCAGAGCCAGTGACTTCATGCCCCTGTGTGCGAGCGAGGATCGCCAGCCCACCCATGAAAGTACCGCAAATGCCAAGAATATGAATACGCATTATTTCTACCTGATATCATGAACTGTATCACTATTTTAACCATCAAATCAGAGATTAGAAGTGCAATAGCCTATGAATCATTGGATTCTTTGGCTAAACTGCCTGCGCATAAGTGCAGCACATGCAAAACAAAAGTAAAGCACTCTCCCTAAACCACAATCAAATTCAAGGCCCTCATCATGAAAACATTAGGCGAATTTATCGTCGAAAAGCAGCAAGATTTTCCCCATGCAACAGGTGAACTGACTGCACTGCTGTCTGCCATCAAGTTAGGTGCCAAAATTATCCATAGGGATATCAATAAAGCTGGTCTGGTGGATATTTTAGGCACAAGTGGCGCCTCTAATGTTCAGGGTGAAGTTCAGATGAAACTGGACTTATATGCCAATGAAAAACTCAAGGCAGCACTGAAAGCCCGCGGCGAAGTGGCAGGTATTGCTTCCGAAGAGGAAGACGAGATCGTGATTTTTGATGGCGACCGAGCAGAAAATGCGAAGTATGTTGTTTTGATGGACCCACTGGATGGTTCTTCGAATATTGATGTAAACGTTTCCGTCGGGACTATTTTCTCGATTTACCATCGAATTACCCCGATGGGTCAACCTGTCACCGAAGAGGATTTCCTGCAACCGGGTCATCGTCAGGTGGCAGCAGGTTATGTGGTTTATGGTTCATCCACCATGCTGGTTTACACGACAGGCTGTGGTGTCCATACGTTTACTTATGATCCTTCCCTTGGTGTATTCTGTCTGACCCACGAGAAAGTCCAATTCCCAGCAAAGGGCAATATGTACTCTATCAACGAAGGGAACTACATCAAGTTCCCACTGGGTGTGAAAAAATACATCAAATATTGCCAGGAGCAAGACGAAGCCACCCAGCGCCCTTATACGACCCGTTATATTGGTTCTCTGGTGGCTGATTTTCACCGCAATCTGTTAAAAGGTGGCATCTATATCTACCCAAGTACGGCAAATCATCCAACCGGAAAACTTCGCTTGCTTTATGAATGCAATCCCATCGCATTCCTGGCGGAACAAGCCGGTGGTAAAGCCAGCGATGGCGCAAACCGGATTCTGGATATCGTGCCAAATAAACTGCACCAACGCGTCCCTTTCTTTGTCGGCACAAAATCTATGGTAGAAAAAGCAGAAAGTTTTATGGCGGAATATCCTGATGAATAAGCGGCTTGATTAAACCATAAATTAGAATTAGGTCATCAGTGGATCTGCGCTTTTTTATTATGCTCCTAAGCCTGCGCCACCACCGAAAAATCCGAGGAATTTCGGCCTGTTTTGGCTATAATACCCGGCACTCCATTTTGGTTTGAAATTGAAGGAAACCGTTTTATGAGCTTAAATAATGTACCGGCTGGCAAAGAGCTGCCTGAAGATATTTATGTCATCATTGAGATCCCAGCGAACGCAGATCCTATTAAATATGAAGTAGACAAAGAGTCGGGTGCCCTGTTTGTAGACCGTTTCATGTCAACGGCGATGTTCTACCCATGTAACTACGGCTACATCAACAATACCCTGTCTCTCGACGGTGACCCGGTTGACGTATTAGTGCCTACGCCCTACCCATTACAACCGGGTTCTGTCATTCGCTGCCGCCCGGTGGGTGTCCTGAAAATGACCGACGAATCCGGCGAAGATGCAAAATTGGTCGCTGTGCCTCATACCAAACTGAGCAAGGAATACGATCACATCAAAGATGTGAACGATCTGCCAGAACTGCTGCGTGCCCAAATCACCCACTTCTTCGAGCACTATAAAGATCTGGAAAAAGGCAAGTGGGTTAAAGTTGATGGCTGGGACAATGTTGAAGCCGCTAAAGCTGAGATCCTGTCTTCTTTCGAACGCGCTGCCAAAAAATAATTCTGGTCAGTAATTGCGGATCTTAATTCCCAAAACCTCTGCCCATAACTGGGACAGAGGTTTTTGTTAATCGTCTAATACTTACTCTTTTTCGTGGCGTTTCAGCCAGTCACCACTGGTTATCCTCTGTAACCCCTCAACAGATAATTGATACAAGTAGATCCACGCCTTACCATAAGGTGTCTCAATCAGTTCCCTTTCGTACTCCTGAGAGTTTTTTTTCAACTCATCCAATTCTGTCAGGATGGATGGCGTAATACGATAAACTTCACATTCGATTGTTCCTTCGCCACGGATAACCGCCGGATAGTGCCCCAGATCATAAATTTCATAACCTTCTAAGCTGTGTTCTCCCAACAATTGGGCATCCGTCATCCAGTGGTGATTGCCTTGTTTTCGCCTCAGGCTACCATAAACAATAACTCGCATCTTTAAAACTCAAACTCATAGAGCAGATCTAAAGCCTGATCAATACCAGATACCGCTTCCAGATACAATCTTGGCATAACACGATAGCGTAACGTCAGGGTTGCCAAAGAATCAAAAATACCCACCCCATATTTCACCTGCAAGTCGTTGGTAATTCTGCCACTGACGACAACCTGAGATTTATCCCCCACCCCTTGGGTATCCAAGGCCAAATCAGAAACGCCAAAAGTTTCCCCAATCTTACCGACTAATTGACTACTCTGGGCAATGCCCAACCCAATCAGCATAGCGGCCATTTGTGAGTTGTCATAATCCCCTTTTTCCAATCCTTCACCTCGTAACAAGTAAGACAAGGCTTCCTGTTGTGACTTGACGGGATCAGAGAAAACTTCCACTTTCGGTTTATCGGCCAATCCCGTTACCCGCACACCTGCGATGACCTTGTTCGCCGTCGATTCTGGATTACGGATCGCTTCAATATTTAACAAGGGCTGATCCGGCGGACCAGAGAACATAATGGTTCCCTTACGCACTTGCAAATCTTGCCCATAAGCATAGAAATTCCCTTCCGGGATATCAATCTGGCCATTTAATCCCAACCCCTGTTTATCCTGAAGGACTTTCAAAGCGCCTTTGAGCCGTGCTTTCAAACCAAAGGCACTCAAGTGCACATCATTGCCAATATGCACATTTAAATTACTTTGAATCAAAATAGATGATTTTTTCTTCTCAATGGGCTGGAGGTGCTTATCCAACATCACTTCATCCGCGGAAACCCCTACCGCGGATTCCGGTAACTCCTGAACCGTAATTCTGGCCCACGGGATATCCACATTACCATCGAGTTTCAGTAGGTTTGGTTTCGCTTCCAGCACCAAATTGGGACTGACATCCACCTTCACCATCGGAGGAAGGGTGACACGCAATTTGTCACCATTGGCAGCCAATCTGGCATACCACTGATCCAAACTGCGCCAATCAGCATAACCATTCAGGTTTAATTGCCCCTTGGGCGTTCTGATCATGCCATGCAGATCAGAACTGGCACCGGCAAAATGAACCGCCAACTGACCTTGGGTAATATCGAATGGCAGCCAATGATTGCTCATTTTCACGATATCAGCATTCAGTTGACCAAAGAGCAGCGGCTTCTTCGCATTGCCACCAAGACGTAACTTGGCATTTAACCCGCCTTCCGCTTTTTCGTCTTTATCTAAAAGCGGTTTAATCAGCTTTAAGGAAAGTGCCTGAATATCGACATTCCCCGATAATTTCCGGCTGCCTTCTACATCAGCGACCTGCACGTCACCTTTCAATTGCCCATTGTCAGCCAGTTTGAATAACCATGCCAAATTCGCCTTGCCATTTGCCAGCCCTGCATTCAAAGTAACGGCTGCAAAATTAATCGGTAAGGTATTCCCTTCGACAACCTGCCGAACTTGTACACCGTTCCCTTGCAGTGCCACTTTTGCTTGTGGCAATCCCTGATCGGCTGTCCATCGGATATCAGCATGCCCACTGAATATCCCCTTAAGTTGGGTCGTTCTGTCAAGGAATGGCTGGATCATCGCCAAATCAAAGCGCTCAAGCGCCACTTGGGCATGACCGCTGGCTCCCGCCTCAAGCGGTTTTGAGATACACAGGCGCGCATTGGGATTAAGCCAGCAATGCGTTCCAACGATAGCTTTTTGTTGCAAGTTGAAGTAATCAACGGATATTGCCTGACTTAAACGCCACTCACCTACAGGGGTCACAAAGTCAGTATGGTTGATATTGCCTTTCCAGTGCTCCTTTTGACGATCAAAACTGCCATTGAGCGCCAGTTGGCCTGATACCGGAGTGCCTTCAATCTTCAGTTGTAAATCATGTTGCTTTTCTGTGCCCTTCGCGTTGAGCGTCAAGTCCCTGATCGTGAGATCCGCCTGTTTCAATTGACGCACCACAACCGATAGCTGGCCTTGGATCTGGTCAGCCGAGCGGATGTCACCTTTAATCGTGGCGCTATCTACCCTTAGCGCATCCTGCCAGCGCAACCCACGGGCCTTCAAATCCGCCATGATTTGCGGTGCCTTGAGATTGCCGCGCAGTTTGACTTCACCGCTCACAAAGCCAGCCAAACCCGGCAGTAAGCCGTTTAATTGCGGTGCATGAATTTCACCGTCGAGTTTCCACGCCTCATCCGTCAACCGCCCTTGGATATTTAATGTATTATGCCCAATGGCAACATCGAGTTGAGGAATATCCCATTGCCCTGCGGCATTACCCGACGCTTTACCCTGCGCTTTGATCACATTCTGCTTCACATGACCATCAAGGACAATTTCAGGGATCTGAAGCTGCCAGCTTCCCCCATACAGGCTGCCACGCACGGCTATTTTACCGCCTATTTTGGCCGGCCATTCCGGCCACTGTTTAGCCGTATTGATGCCATCCAACATGAGTTTGGCATTCCAACTCACGGCCTTACTCCAATCAACCACACCGATAATATCGGCTTTACCCTGCAAGGCCGCCAAACGCAAACGTGTTAACCGAAGCGATTCCTCATTGCCCTTGGCGTCCAACGTCAACAAGGCCGGAGGCAGATCATTGCCCTTAATCTCCGAGCGGAGGGAAAGATCGTAACCACTGGCATGTCCATTTAAACGTAACTTGACACCATCAAGCTGATATTCGGGCTTACCCTGCAATGGCCATTGCAGTTGCTGGCTTTTCAATGCCAGACGTACCGGCAAATCTGCTGTTGCCAATTCAGTCTGAGCATCCAAACTGGCGGTTATAGGACCGGAAAGATTCAAGGCGAGATTAAGTTGCTGCAATAGCGCACCTTTTAACGTTAAATCAACTTGTTGCCCTTTTAAGCCGTCCAGATTGACACTATTTAAATTATCAACTTTGCCTTTAATTGCCACATTGATCGGCCATTGCTCAGAAAGTTTTGCCGTTCCCTGTATCGCCAGTGAGCCTTCTGCGGCCTGTAAGCCCAACATTTTTATCTCGACTGCCTGCCCATGATTACTGGCCTGTAGCCGCAAGTCATTAATCTTGATGTCAGTATCCCCCGTTAAACGAAGCTGACGGCCGTGGATACCTTCCAGCGTGATATCAAGAGGAATGGGAATATCGGGTAATTCCGCCAGCAGCGGCTTGGCGAACAACGCCTTCAAGGTTTCACCCAATGATTTTTGCGGTTCAACCTGCGGCTTGGTTGTTTGCGCGACCCTAACTTTTTCAGGTGCACTTTTTGGCAAAGCTACCAGCAGATGATTAATTTCCGTCGGCTTTAATATCAGTTGCTTTTCCTGCCACTGAGCCGCCGTTTTAAACTCATCCAATGCAATGGCGATACCATCGACCTGCACATGCGTATTTTTAAAAGACAGCAAGTCGAGTGAGATAGGATACGGTGTTTGTAATTCAGTCAAGGGTGCCGATTCAGTCTCAGGTGCCGATGGCGGAAGTTCAGCAGTATTCACCGAAACCGTGACTCCTTCCGTTGTCAGCGCGTTGACACACACTTGGCTGTGTTTCAGGCAGGAAAGCCGTAGAGCGAGGTGTACATTATCAGCCTTAACGTTAACGCCCGGCATCTGATATTTCACGCCTTGTAGGGTTAAATCGCGCCAACCGCCACTGACACTCGCAATATCCAATCCGGGAACCCAACGTGCCGCACTGTTAATCATAAAATGCAAACCCGTTTGGCTGCCAATCAGCCCGACAACGGCCATCAATAACAGGCCAACCATCAGCAGGAAAACAATACTGACCCTTTTTGCCCACTTCATAGTTCAGCCCCTAGCCCGATATAAAATTCAACATTATGGCTATCTGGATCTCCGATTGGCGTTGCCAAATCAAATTTTATCGGCCCTACCGGTGAAGCCCAACGCACCCCCATGCCTGCGCCGGTTTTAAAATTACTCCTTCTAATATCATTCACCGCTTCACCCGAATCAACGAACAACGCACTCCACCAATTGCCATAAATATTGTATTGATACTCCAACGAGCCAACGGCCAACTTAGATGCCCCGGTGAGTTTACCCTGACTGTCTGTCGGTGAGATTTTCTGGTACTTATAGCCACGAATACTGCGATCCCCGCCGGCAAAGAAGCGGAGATCCGGTGGCACTTGGTCGAATTCATTGGTCTCTATCCAGCCCAAATCCGCCCGCACCACAAAGCGGTGATTCTCGCGATACGTTCTTATCCAGACATGATGTGCCTGTAACACGAAAAAATCGACATTGGATCGCCAAGTGGTATCAGAAATATCAAACGAGTAACGCTGGCTATCTCCCCAATAAGGCATTGTGCCGCCACGCTGGCGAATACGGCTGAGGCTGACGCCCGGATACAGCAGCACAGTGGTATTGGTGACATTGGCTTGGGTAAAGTGGCTAAGACTCCAGCGCAGGTTAACGCCGTACTGCCAACCGGTGAAACGATCCCAGTTACGGGAAAGGTTTAGGGTCGCAGTATCCGCAATCGTATCGTTAATATCTTTACGTTTATAACCTGTCTGTAACTGATAATATTCTTCAAGGGGATTGACCTTAAGCGGCATTTTGTAGGATGCGTCGATGATTTGTTCTCGTGCCGAAAGGTTAAGGCTGGTACTCAAGCTGTGCCCGCGGGAATTGAGCCACGGTTTTTTCCATTTTGCCTGAACACGCGGCCCGACATCCGTTGCATAGCCACCGCCCAATTCAACATAGTTGGCCGAACGGGGAACCAAGGAAGCATTTAACGGTAATACCTTATCCTGACTGTTACGCCCTAAGTTAAAATCCGGCACCACTACCGCAGAGTTGAACCATCCGGTGTCAACCAAACGGCGGTTAAACTCGGCTAATTGTTCTGAGGTATAGTATTCACCTTGTTTGAAAGGGATCAGGTTATGCAGGTAAGTTTCACGAATTTGCGATCCGTGGAATGTCACTGGGCCAAAACGGTAACGTTGCCCGCTATCGAAATCAAAATCCCAAATCGATTCGTGCAGGGCTTCGGCTACCCCCAACTCACTCTTTTTCATTACGGCATCAAAATAACCTTTCTTAACGGCCAAATTCGTCAATGCACTTTTAAAATCTTCATATTCACCGTGGTTGAGTATCGTCCCCTCTTTTGGCCTATTTTTTCTGATCAGGGCGGCATAATCTTTATCGGTTTTAGCGCCTCCGGCCAAATCAATATTCACTTTAGCGATTCGCACGGGTTCGCCAAGTGTGACCTTTGCCGTTAAAACGGGACGGGCAGGCGGGGTATTTTCTTGATAGGTAAATACAACGGTAGGCTCATAATATCCCAATGGACGCAGCCCTTGTCGTATCGCTTTCTCCACACGCGCCCGAAAACGGCCATCAGGAGCAACTTCATCGGTACTGATATTGGAAAGCTGGACTCTGGTATTTTTTTCTAATTCGCCAGAAAGCCCTTCTACTTTCAATCGTAAATTTGCACTATAAGCCGATGGAGTGACGATAGAGACAAAAAGCGCACATATGAGGGGATATCGTGACACTCGAACTCCTAATATTTATCCTACCTGTAGGGTATTAAAAAAATGCCGTAATAAATTAATTCTGGTAAAGTTTTAAAGATATACAAGCCACATATAATGATAAAACTTGTGCATATACAGGAGATAATCTTGCCAAATTTAACCAATGAAAGACAACATGTTTCTTCACCCGATACCCTGCCCGGCAGGAGCACACCATTAACGGTATCACCCTACCATGACATCACACAGCATGCGATCGATAACATTCCTGAAAATATGGAAATTGCCTATATCGGCATGGGGTGTTTCTGGGGCGTGGAGCGCCTTTTCTGGCAACAGGAAGGCATTTATACCACCTCTGCGGGTTACAGTGGCGGCACGACACCCAATCCGACTTATGAAGAAGTGTGCACTGGCTTAACGGGTCATGCCGAAGTCGTCAGGATCGTCTTTGATCCCAGTAAAATCACTTATTCACAATTACTCACGCTGTTCTGGGAAAATCACGATCCTGCCCAAGGTATGCGTCAACATGGTGATATTGGTACTCAATACCGTTCCGTCCTTTACACGGTTTCACCACAACAGTATGAGCAGGCCATTGCCAGCCGAGACCAATACCAGCAGGCGATGGCGCAAAATGATGACCAACGCACCATCACTACGGAAATTCGCGAAGCCGGGCCGTTCTATTTTGCAGAGGATTATCATCAGCAATACCTGCACAAAAACCCTGAAGGCTATTGCGGATTAGGCGGGACTGGGATCTGCTTCCCGCCATCGCTTAGTAACTAGCTGATTTATTAGCCCAATGTTGTCATCATTGGGCTAACTACCTGAAACACGCCCAACCTGAAACCCAGTCAAAGTGGATATGGCAGGATCACCTCAGCCTCTCCTGTTGTAACCAGTATTCCATCACATTTCCTCGTGTTATCCGCTTCAGTGACACTTGCTGTCACTCTGGAAAAAGCATTAACACAACCCTATAATAAACATTAATGTTGTTATTTTTACTTTATTTGTTAATTTATTAAACTTATATGTTATCATTATAGCATTAGCTCAGGGGAGCAAATGAAGTACAGTGAGTTCAAGCGATGGCTGTTACAACAGGGAGCCGAGTTCAAAAAAGCGCCTGGTGGTGGCAGTCATCAAAAAGTTAATTTGAATGGTCGGCGTTCGGTTTTCCCCGATCATGGTTCCAAAGAGATGCCAGAACCGCTTCGCAAGAAGATATTGAAAGACCTAGGGCTATAAGCCTCAAAATAAAAAAATTAATACAAATATATTTTGATGATTTTAGTCGAAAAACCAAACAGAGGTAGTCAAATGTCCATATTCCATTACCCCGTTAAATTAGAGCATGATGAATCGACAGGTGCCTACATCGTATCATGCCGTGATCTGCCCTTGATGAACTCAGTGGGTGGGTCTATTGATGAGGCCCTTTTGGAGGCCGTTGAAGGTGTGGTAACCGCTATAGCAATAGAAATTGAAGAGCGCCGCCCTATTCCTCTAGGTAGTACACCACTCAATGGTGAATGCGTTATTAGTGTACCTGTACTGGTAGCGATGAAAGCCGCTTTGCATAATGCCATGATAGAAACAGGTACTCGCAAAGCTGAACTGGCTCGCAAAATGGGTCAGAAACCCACACAAATCGACCGCTTGCTTGATGTTGAGCATTCATCAAAAATTGAAACCGTCGAATTGGCATTACACCAACTAAACCGCAATGTGGGCATTTCTGTAATGACCACAACAACCCTATAATAACCCGCGATCAAAAAACGGCCGTAAGGCCGTTTATTATACTAATGTTATGTATCATATTAACTTTATTACATTACCCATTAGTCGATGAGCGGTTACAAAGAATCATCCCATTTCGGTTTGTAAACGCAATACTTGCTGATTAACTTCACTCATTACATGGAAATGTCGTTTATCTTTTATTTTCGGGGGTAGAATTTTTCCATAATTGAATTCAAAAGCGCCCATATCCTGAATATATAATCGCCCACGAAATAGGGTTTTTACGTAGAGAGCAATTTTCATTGGGTTATAATGGCGAAAGATTTTCATCTCTGTTTTTCCTCCCATGCTTCTTACGATACATGCTATTGCATAACATCTATTACATAACATATTCAGTGAATCAAGAAAGCACATCACTATTATGCCAACTGTATAGACTACGTATATGGAAAATTGTTCCCCTGAATATCAAGAACCAATCACTGTTTTAATGTAACGTCATGATATTAACGAGCATTATATTACATTTTTCTTCTTGCTTACTGATCCCTTATTCTGAATGTTATCAAATTGTTTATTTTTTTGAGGACAGACCAGTTAACAAACGCTATGCTGAATATGACATTCCCTGATAACATGCCGCACCATGATAAATAAGGAATAAATATGTTAAAAAACATTGTGTTATCTGCAATATTGAGTGTAACGCCAATATTCGCATTCGCCCATAACATCACGTTAGAACACCCCGTTCCCGCGGTCAGTGTGACCGATAAAGGTGAACTGTTGCTAAACAATGACAAGTTCAGCTACCAAAATTGGAGCAGTACTGAGCTGGCGGGAAAAGTCAGGACGATCCAGCATATTGCCGGTCGTAGTTCCGCAAAAGAGATGAATGATCCTTTGATTCAAGCCTTGAAAAAAGCTAATTTACCCAAGGATAAATATCAAACGACCAGTATCGTGAATACCGACGAAGCCATTTTTGGTACGGGCGTTTTTGTGCGCAATAGCCTTGAAGACAGCAAAAAACAGTTTCCGTGGTCACAATTTATTGTCGACAGTAACGGGCTGGCTAAGAAAACTTGGGGGCTGGAACCGAAAAGTTCGGCCATCATTGTGCTGGATAAACAGGGTAACGTGAAATTTGTCAAAGATGGCAAGTTAAATAACGAGGAAATTACGCACGTTATCAGCCTCATCAAAGATGAATTGCAAAAATAGTCTGGATTTTCAATTATATTCATTTTGATGTCGTACAGTGATAATGGTTCTGCCTGCTGTGAGCCATTATCACCTTAATCTTTATCGCCTTGGCATCAAAAAATACTGACCCTGAATCCTGGATTGAGAAAAGATTCGCGCGGCGTGTAATTCAGTGTTTTCCCCGCCCAATCCGTGACATGCGCTCCCGCCGCAATAGCAATGGCATGACCGGCAGCGGTATCCCAAATATTGGTTGGCCCAAAGCGTGGGTAAAGTTGGGCTTTTCCCTCTGCAACCATGCAGAACTTAAGTGAAGATCCGACGGAAAGGGTATCGTGCACGCCGAGCTGGGAAAGATAATCTTGCAACTCCTCATCATCCCTGTGAGAACGGCTGACCACCACGATTGGCGGCTTCGCTGACATCACTTTAATGGGAAGCCTCTGGCCATTAGTTTCTTTCCACGCCTGACGCCCTTGTGCTGAATATAAGACATTCTGTACAGGGACATAGATAACGCCCATCACAGGTGCGCCATTTTCTATCAATGCGATATTGACGGTAAACTCGCCATTGCGACGGATAAACTCTTTCGTACCATCTAATGGATCAACCAACCAATAACGCTGCCAATTTTTCCGCTCTTCCCATGCAGGTGGTTCTTCTTCCGATAACAACGGAATATCAGGCGCAATGCGCAACAATCCCGCTTTAATGATCTTATGAGCGGCAATATCTGCGGCAGTCACCGGTGAATCATCCATTTTACGTTCTACTTGCAACGGCTGTTCAGCCTGATAGATCGCCATGATCGCCGCGCCTGCTTCCCGTGCCAATTGGCAGATTTGTTGTAGCATCATTCACCTCTGCATTTATTGTTCAGCTATCCGCTTATGCGTTCAAATTGCAACTTTTTTGGCAGTACTGCAAATTAAATATGCTTAAAAAAATAGCCGGCTAACCGACTATTTTATTCGTTATCAATAGCATTGCAGAATCAATGAATTACAGAATTTCCAATAATTCCACTTCGAAGATCAGTGTACTATAAGGAGGAATGGATGCCCCTGCGCCACGCTCACCATAAGCCAGATTGTGTGGAATATAGAGTTCCCACTTAGAGCCGACCGGCATCAGAGTCAAGGCTTCAATCCAACCTGGGATCACACCGCTGACAGGAAATTCGGCTGGCGTACCGCGCTGTACTGAACTGTCAAATACCGTGCCATCAATCAAACGACCTGTATAGTGAACACGAACGCGGTCAGTACGGGCAGGGATAGTGCCATCACCTTGGGTCAGGACAGAAAATTGCAAACCCGATTCAGTGCTGCTGACGCCTTCACGCTGAATATTTTCTGCCAGGAATTTCTTGCCTTCTTCTGCCATCGACTGCTGACGTTCACGTCGAACGCTGTCAGCGCGTTCATGTATTTCACGTAATGCACGATGCAGTTCTTCTACAGGAATAGCAGGAGAACGCCCTTCCAGCGCATCACACAACCCTGCCAACAGTGCTTCTGGTTCTAATCCTTGTAAACCTGATTCCTGTAATTGTTGCCCAACCTGCAAACCAATACCGTAACTTGCCCGCGCTTCAATAGATTCAAAAGAAGGTGTTGTCATGAAAATACCTGTGATTAAATGAGTGAAGGTTCAAGCATAACAGCACTGTCTGGGCGGGTAAACGCGTGAAGGGGTTTTATTGAACTATCATCATGACTGTCACCATGTTTGATAATGGAATAAAGATAATCTTGCAAAATCAATGATAGATTTTTCATCATCATGTTGAACATGGTAAATATTGCGCCCAGTTAACGTCCTTTGTATCTCATCAAAAGCCTTAGACTCTGATTGGGTAAGATTCTCTTTTACATAAACCGTGAATAAGACCTTTCTGATACTCAAGATATTTTCACTTGCAGCCCTAGTGATTCTGGCTACCCAAGAATCACAATGCTCAATCATTCCACTTGCCTCCTGCTGAGCAAACGCAAGTGGTTTTATCACACAAACAATTTTTTCTTTCTGTTTAGCGACAAATGGCAAAGTAAATTTAGATAACTCACCATCAACCTTTTCTTTTTTAAATAAATTTTTTAAATCATCATAACGATTTAATCTGTCTTTCAGCTCTCTGGTAAGAATGTTTTCCTTACGTTCTTTGCTATATTCTGAATGATTGATAAATCTATTATAAATATCAGTGAGTTCTTGATCCGGGTTCTCAGACAAAATCACTCTTGGCGGGCTGAAAAAGAAAATAGATTCTCTGGGAACAATGAAGGTATTAAAAAAATCTGCAATTTTGTAAGGGTCATGGATATCGCGAACCATCTCCTGTGCAAACATTAATTCCTTATGTACAGCATCTCTGGCATAAGGAAAAATTGAATCATCCCGAAAGAAATGACGAACTCTTTTATCATTACTTTTTGTTAGCCTAAAATGAAATTTTCGTAGTTTAGGCATACACATAACCACGCCAATATTAACAAACTCTTCAGTCTCGGCAAAAGGGGCATACCTCACGATACTGTATAAGCATGGGTTAGTCATATAATGCTGCTCCTAAACTCTTCTGAGTACCCTCTGTTTAATATCTTATTTATATTATTAATAATGAATTGATAATCAAGATCTTCGTACCACTCACTTGGAATTTTAACAATAGAATTATTAAAACCATACAGAATATTTTCTACAACATTATCTAATTCGCATTTATCCACCCTATCAAAATACCAACTTCTGTTGATTGGAGAAAAAATATGGTAATCAAATTCATTCAACTCACAAGATGACATAAATGCCAAGTTATGATCGATGAGATAGTATCCATTTGTTTTATAATTATAAATTATATTTACATTGCCACCTTTTTCAGTCAGATTTCTATCTGAATTATTGATTAAGCGATCAAAAAAGTATATTAACTTTTGATAACTTTTTTCTATCTTTGTATGTGCCTGATGATAGGTGATACCGGCTGAATCAGGAATATATTTTGTAGCAAACGCATGTCCTTCTGAAAGTTCTCCGATTAAACAAGGCATAAATGCCAGCAATTCCCTCGATATGTAGACAACTTTAATCTCTGGCATAGGAAGATTGATACTTTTAGCAAGATAAGAAGCCATCAATTCATGGATAAGTTGAAGTTTCGGCATCTTGGGTTGTGACTTCACCACATATAAATATCCATCATCACATTTACACAAATATGGTTCCGTCGAGCCATCTGACATTTTTCTAATGATTTCAACTACATTAATTACATCTGAGATCATGGCCGCTCTATAACCTCATTACTGATATTAATTGTACACGTACTCACTCTATACCAAGTAGGTTGGAATGAACTACCTTACATTAATCTGATTAAGGTTTCGTAAGTTATTGGCGAAAATGCGGAGGGTATTCAGGTTTTAGGGAAACAACAAGTATGGAGGGGAAATGATTTTGCGATACAAAACAAAAAAACGCTGGCATTGCCAGCGTTTTTTTGTCACATGTTCGTCAGCCTAATCAGCGATTAAGCTTCTGGAACGATGTTAACGTTCAACTGTGCGAATACATCGCTGTGTACCTGGAAGTGAACTTCGTGCTCACCAACAGTACGCAGAACGCCGTTGGACAGACGAACTTCGCTCTTAGATACTTCAACGCCAGCCGCAGTTACTGCATCAGCGATGTCACGAGTACCGATAGAACCGAACAGTTTACCTTCGTCACCCGCTTTAGAAGCGATGGTAACAGAGCCCAGTGCATTGATTTTCTCTGCACGAGCTTCTGCCGCTGCCAGAACGTCAGCCAGTTTAGCTTCCAGTTCAGCACGACGAGCTTCGAAAAATTCGATGTTTTTCTTAGTCGCAGGAACAGCTTTGCCCTGTGGTACTAAGAAGTTACGGGCATAACCCGCTTTAACGTTAACTTGGTCACCCAGGCTACCCAGGTTCGCTACTTTATCAAGCAGAATAATTTGCATTACCTTATCCTCTCAAAGTCGTTAATGGACTGAACCTATTACTGATGACGATCAGTGTAAGGCAACAGAGACAGGTAGCGTGCACGCTTGATAGCACGAGCGAGCTGACGCTGGTATTTTGCACGAGTGCCGGTAATACGGCTTGGTACAATTTTACCACTTTCGGTAATGTAGTTTTTCAGCGTAGCAATGTCTTTATAATCGATCTCTTGTACGCCTTCCGCGGTGAAGCGGCAGAACTTGCGACGACGGAAATAACGTGCCATTTGGCTAGTCTCCAGAATCTATCAATTCAATCTGCTCGGCATGAAGAACCAGTTTACTCAGACCATTGCGCCCATAATGGGAATTAATGAATCCTGAAACAGTGATTCGACTGCCGACCGTTATACTGTGAGTATATTCCTGTAACAACTGTCCGCTGGCAATGACGGGCATTCTGCACCATGACTGCCTGCTAAATCCGGCTTCCTGTTGCTGTGAACGATGTTCAAGCACAAACTGACAATGTGGAATACCGGATGGACTGACTCTTCGTATCGGTGTCTTGCACACTGTGCCAGAAAGCACCAAACGATTGGTTGTCACAATAATTACTCTTCAGAATCCCCAGCTTCATCAACATCATCAACCAGGTCTTCTTCCAAGACCAGATCACGGCTGCGACGTTCGTCTTTAGCCTTAACCATTGGTGATGCTTCAGTTACTGCGTGCTTAACGCGCATAACCATGCTGCGGATAACGGCATCGTTGAAGCGGAAGTTAGTTTCCAGCTCATCAATCGCTTCTTGTGGCGCTTCAACGTTCAGCAGAACGTAGTGAGCCTTGTGCAGTTTGTTGATTGGGTAAGCCAGTTGACGACGACCCCAGTCTTCCAGACGGTGAATCTGACCTTGCGCGTTAGTGATAGTCGCACTGTAACGCTCGATCATGCCCGGAACCTGTTCGCTTTGGTCAGGATGGACCATAAAAACGATTTCGTAATGACGCATTAGATTGCTCCTTACGGATTATTCAGCCTCCTGTCAGGGTCAGCCGTGGCCCATGGAGGCAAGGAACGTGTTTAGTACGGCTGAAAAATTGACGCGTCACTATACCCGTACAATATAAAAAACTCAAGGTACGGGCAGAGAAAAACGTTTATTCTGATTTCAAATCACTTCTCTGACGCACGATTTCAAACAAGCACACGCCTGTGGCAACCGATACGTTCAGGGAAGAGACGGAACCTGCCATTGGAATACTGATCAATTCATCACAATGATCACGTGTCAGACGACGCATCCCTTCACCTTCCGCCCCCATCACTAGCGCCATCGGGCCAGTCAGCTTGCTCTCGTATAAAGCGTGCGTGGCTTCTCCCGCCGTTCCGACAATCCAAATATTGTGTTCTTGCAGTACACGTAGTGTCCGCGCAAGGTTAGTCACCCGGATCAACGGTACACTTTCTGCCGCGCCACAAGCCACTTTTTTCGCCGTTGCATTCAATTGTGCAGAGCGATCACGCGGAACGATAACCGCATCAACCCCTGCCGCATCTGCCGTGCGCAAGCACGCGCCCAGATTATGTGGATCGGTGACACCATCCAGTACCAGCAGGAATGGGCAATCCAGACGAGATAACAAATCCGGCAAATCATTTTCTTGATACTGACGCCCCGGCTTGATTCGGGCAATGATCCCCTGATGTACAGCGCCTTCTGTTTGGGCATCCAACCATTGGCGATTGGCAATTTGTACCGCAATGCCGAGACCTTCCAATTCCTGCAATAATGGCGTTAAACGGCGATCTTCACGCCCTTTCAACACATAAACTTCCATGAAACGTTGTGGATCGCGCTCCAGCAAGGCTTTAACGGCATGGATACCGTAAATAATTTCACTCATGACTGACTGATACCTAACTCACTGATATTTTTAAGATACCGAAAAATAGCGGGCGGCTGCATTCGCCCCACCCTGATTAACGATGGTATGGATTCACTTTTTAACTTGCGCTTTTTTTCGCCCGCTTCGCTTTCAGTTTTGCCGTAATTTTTTTCGTCTTGCTTGATGGTTTTTTTCTTTTTTGCCTGACTTATCACTTGGCTTGGACGCTTCAGGCTTCTCCGCACGTTTCTTTTTACGGAAAGGGCTGTCTGGCTCAAAATTGGCTGATTTTTTATGATCAAACCCTTTTTTACCATTTTTACGCTCTGACGCACCTTTTTTCGCCTTATTGCGTGCCGTTTTCCCCTGATTACGGGCTTTGCGCGTCGTTGAAAGCAAGGTGAAATCAATCTTACGCTCATCCATGTGAACGGCTTCCACCCGGATCTCGACTTCATCGCCGAGGCGATAAGTTTGCCCGGAAGACTCACCAATTAAACGCTGGCCGACATTGTCATATCGATAATAATCGTTATCCAACGTCGAAACATGCACCAAGCCGTCAATAAACAGATCATGCAAGCGGACGAAGAAACCGAAGCCTGTCACGCTGGTAATCAATCCGGTGAAAATATTACCCACCTGATCTTGCATGAAGTCACATTTTAGCCAGTCTGCCACATCTCTTGTCGCTTCATCAGCACGGCGCTCAGTCATGGAACAATGGTTACCCAATTGCAGCATCTGTTCCAGATCGTTGTGCCAGCCACCGGTTGACGTCGAGCGAGGCTCAGCAGCACCGTTTTCTGGTGCGCCATTTTCTTCCTGTGCCAATAAGTACTTGATCGCCCGGTGCAGCGCCAAATCGGGATAGCGACGGATTGGCGAAGTGAAGTGAGAATAAGAGCGCAGTGCCAAACCAAAGTGCCCCCGATTCTCCGGCTCATAAATCGCCTGTTTCATGGAACGCAACAGCATCGTTTGCAGCAATTCACGATCTGGCCGATCAGCGACGGCTTTCATCAATTGCGCATAATCTTTCGGTTCTGGCTTTAAGCCCCCCAACAAGCTCAATCCCAGCTCATTGAAGACCGAACGCAAATTCAGGATACTCTCTTCTTTTGGCCGATCATGGATGCGATATAACGCGGGTTCATGGTGTTTTTCAACAAAGCGAGCGGCAGCAATGTTCGCCAGGAGCATACACTCTTCAATAAGTTTATGCGCATCGTTGCGTACAACGGGTTCAATGCGCTCAATGCGATGCTCTGCATTAAAGATAAACTTGGCTTCTTCCGATTCAAATGAAATCGCGCCGCGCTCTTCACGCGCCTGTTCCAGTGCCTGATACAACTCATGCAGGTGCTCAATATGTTTGACCAGCGGTTTGTAATGCTCACGCAGCTCTTGATCGCCCTGCAACATCTTCCACACTTTTGTATAGGTCAAACGGGCATGTGAATTCATCACCGCTTCATAAAACTTATAGGAAGAGAGTTTGCCTTGGGCGGAAACGGTCATTTCACACACCATACACAGGCGGTCAACTTCTGGATTGAGGGAGCACAATCCATTGGACAGCACTTCCGGCAGCATCGGTACGACTTGGGATGGGAAATAAACTGAGTTACCACGGCTGCATGCTTCACTATCCAACGCCGTTTGCGGACGCACATAGTAGCTGACATCGGCAATGGCTACCCACAACCGCCAACCACCACCGCGTTTTCTTTCGCAATATACCGCATCGTCAAAGTCCCGTGCATCTTCGCCGTCAATGGTCACCAGCGGCAACTCACGTAAGTCTACCCGGCCTTGTTTGGCCGATTCCGGTACATTTTCATCCAAGCCAGCGACCTGTTTTTCTACCATTGGTGGCCAGCTATGGGGAATTTCATGGGTACGCAGCGCAATTTCAACCGCCATGTTCGTTCCCATAGTTTCGCCCAATACTTCAACAACTTTGCCGATGGCTTTAGTCCGGCGAGTTGAGCGATCGGTCAATTCAACCACCACGACATTGCCCATTCTCGCCCCGCAGGTTGCTTCTTTCGGGATCAAGATATCGAAACACAGGCGGCTGTCATCAGGGACGACAAATCCCATGCCCGCATCCATAAAATAGCGGCCAACAATTTGGCTATTCTTTGGCTCCAAAATCCGCACGATGCGTACTTCAATGCGGCCTTTTCTGTCCGGACGCAGAGGTTGTGCCAGTACGACATCACCGTGGATCGCCATTTTCATCTGTTCGGCTGACAGAAAATAGTCTTCTTTGTGGCCTTCCACACGCAGAAAACCATAGCCATCACGGTGGCCAATTACCGTGCCTTTCAATAAATCCAGCCGCTCTGGCAACGCATAACATTGACGACGGGTAAAAACCAATTGCCCGTCACGTTCCATTGCCCGCAAACGCCGGCGCAATGCTTCCAGTGCATCTGGCGTGGTTAACTGAAGTTCTTGTGCTAATTCCTGACGGCTTACCGGAGTGGTGTGTTTAGAAATGATATCCAAGATATATTCACGGCTTGGGATAGGAGATTCGTATTTTTCAGCCTCTCGTTCCCGAAAAGGATCTTTTGACATCGTCATTCCTCTATTGTCATCAGCAAGCTGTTTATCCCCTTGCTTCACTTAACCAAAAGCAATTGATAAAGGGGACGATTGTCTTTGACCATATCGGCCACAGTATATTTATCCAACTCTTCCAAAAAATTTTCTACCGCTTGATTCAAGACTGACTTTAAGCGACATGCAGGCGTGATTTGACAGGCACTACAGTTAACCAATGACAATGGCTCCAAGAAACGAACCACATCACCAATTTTGATCTCGTTGGCAGGTTTGCCCAAACTGATGCCGCCATTTTTTCCTCTGACAGCATTCACCAATCCCAAGTGACTCAGTTGATTGATGATCTTTACCATATGGTTACGCGAAACACCGTAAACTTCAGTGACTTCTGTAATGCTTGTCATTTGGCCTTCTGGTAAAGACGCCATATAAATCAAGGCACGTAATCCATAATCGGTAAAACTGGTTAACTGCACACTCACCTCTGGGAGACTGAATACCACGGCGTTTATTTGGAACCAAAAAATGTAGGTTTATTGGTTTTCGTTAGTTGATCATCATTATGTGGGTATTTTAAAAATTAAGCAAAACAGGGAAAAACAAAAACCGGGCAATAAGCCCGGTTATATACGCCTAAAAGATTAAGCTATCGATTAAGCATCAAAGGGATCACGCAGGATCATCGTTTCTGCACGATCTGGGCCTGTAGAAATAATATCAACAGGAACGCCAGTCAGATCTTCTACACGTTTGATGTAGTTCAATGCAGCTTGTGGCAATTGGCTGTGATCTTTCACGCCAAAAGTGCTTTCATCCCAGCCAGGCAGGGTTTCATAGACGGCTTCAAGACCTTCCCAGTTCTCTGCTGCCAGTGGCGTCGTATCAATGACAGTGCCATCAGCTTGACGATAACCCACGCAGATTTTCACTTCTTTCAGACCATCCAGCACATCCAGTTTAGTCATGCAGAAGCCAGACAGAGAGTTGATTTGGATCGCGCGACGAATAGCAACGATATCCAACCAGCCAGTACGACGGCTACGACCTGTTGTCGCACCAAATTCCTGACCTTTCTGACGCAGGTATTCACCTGTCTCATCAAACAGCTCAGTTGGGAATGGGCCTGCGCCAACGCGGGTGGAGTAAGCCTTGATAATACCCAGTACATAATCAACGTAACGTGGACCCAGACCGGAACCCGTCGCAACGCCACCCGCAGTGGTGTTGGAAGAAGTCACATAAGGATAAGTACCGTGGTCAATATCCAGCAGTGTACCTTGCGCACCTTCGAACATCACCAGCTCACCTTTCTGAGTTGCTTTGTAGAGCAGGTCAGAAACGTCAACTACCATGCCTGTCAGGATATCGGCAACAGCCAGAATGTCATCTAATGTTTTCTGGTAATCAACAGCAGGTTCGTTGTAGTAGTTAACCAACTGGAAGTTGTGGTACTCGATGATCTCTTTCAGTTTGGCGGCGAAAGTTTCTTTATCAAACAGATCACCCACACGCAAACCACGACGTGCGACTTTGTCTTCATATGCAGGACCGATACCACGGCCAGTTGTACCAATCGCTTTGGCACCACGCGCTTTTTCGCGGGCATTATCCAATGCAACATGGTAAGGCAGGATCAGCGGACAGGCTTCAGAAATAAGCAGGCGCTCACGTACAGGAACCCCACGTGATTCAAGCTCTTTCATCTCTTTCATCAAAGCATCTGGTGCTAAAACGACCCCATTTGCGATAATGCTAATGACATTTTCACGTAAGATCCCGGATGGGATTAAGTGGAGAACGGTTTTTTCACCGTTGATGACTAGTGTATGGCCCGCGTTGTGGCCCCCTTGATAACGAACTACGTACTTAGCTCGTTCAGTCAGCAAGTCGACGATTTTACCCTTGCCCTCGTCACCCCATTGGGTGCCCAATACGACAACGTTCTTACCCATTTCAAAAGTTCACTCGGTTGCTTAAAAATGGATTCTACCATCTCATTTAGCACCTTTCAGTATTTTTTGTTACTTCTGTTATTTCGTTTCGTCATATAAATGGGCTGCTAAGTAAACATTGGTAATGACAGACGTACAAAAATAAGCCACTGCCGTTTTTTACAGTGGCTTATCGTGGGCTAGAATGCGGCTAAGTATATTAACCGCATTCCGCCAGTTTGATGATGCTAAACTTTAGGTAATTTACCTAGCGAAATCACTTAATCCGCAGTACGAGGACGTAGATCCTCAGGGGCTTTCATATAACGGAAAAAGTCAGTGTCTGGGCTGAGTACCATCACATCATTCCCCTTACTCTGGAAGCTCTTCTCGTAAGCACGCAAGCTACGGATAAATACATAGAATTCAGGATCTTGGTTGAACGCATCAGCAAATAGTTTGGTTGCTTCCGCATCACCTTCACCACGTAAAACCAATGCCTGACTCTGTGCTTTTGCCTTAATTTCAGTCGCTGTTTTATCAGCAACGGCGCGGATCTTCTCTGCTTCTTCCAAACCTTGTGAACGCAGGAGACGTGCTTCTGCCTCACGGTCAGCACGCATACGCTGGTAAATGGCTTCTGAAATTTCCTGTGGCAAGTTGATCTGTTTAATACGAACGTCAACAACCTCAATACCTAATGCAGCCATGCTGCTTGGGTTAATGGCTGGTTGCTTGCCTTTTGTCTCTTTTGCTACCAAGGCCGCCGCAGAGGCGATTGCACTATCGGCATCCGTTGCCCCACCCTCTTCATGGGTTCCCTGATTCAGGGCATCACGCACATCGCTCGTTAAACGGCCACGGGAGTCAGTCACAATGCCACGGACATCAAGACGACCAATTTCAGAACGCAAACGGTCACTGAATTTACGTCTCAGCATCATTTCAGCACGGGAGATATCACCGTTCCCCGTTGCCAGATAGTAACGACTAAAATCGTTAATGCGCCACTTCAAGTAAGAATCAACGATCAAGTCTTTATTTTCACGCGTCAAGAAACGGTCGGCCGTGATATCCATAGTTTGAATACGGGCATCAAGGGTTTTGACTGTTTCCACAAACGGAATTTTGAAATGCAGACCAGGCTCATAAATGGCCGGCTTATTTTCTGCATCACGTACAACCTTACTAAAACGCAGCACAATACCACGTTCGCCTTCTTTCACAGTAAAGATTGATGCATAGAGAACAACCAATACCGCGATAATCGCAACAATGAATGAATTACGCATGATTATGGTCTCCCTACTCTGACCGTATCACCGCGCAGGTTATCGCTACCGTTATAAGTGCTGGATTCCCGTCGTGGCGTTGATTGATTCTGACGAATCATCTTCTGTACCGCTGTGTCACTGGATACATTTTGCTGAACTTTCGCCGGATCATTCACCGCTTGATCTAATGGCAATAGCAGCATGTTGTTACTCTTTTCGGTTGCAATGACTTTACGTGTATTACTTAACACACGCTCCATTGTCTCGATATACAGACGTTCACGAGTAATTTGTGGTGCTGCTTTATATTCAGGCAAAATTTTGGCAAAACTCGCCACTTCACCCTTAGCATTCAATACGGAGCTAACTTTATAAGCTTTGGCATCTTCAATAATACGCTGCGCTTCACCTTCCGCTTTAGGTAATACTTCGTTTTCATAAGCCTTGGCTTCACGAATGGTTTGCTGCTTCTGTTCACGCGCTGCGATGACATCATCGAATGCGGCCTTAACTTCTTCTGGCGGACGAGCAGCCTGGAAGTTGACATCAACTACTGTAATACCCATATGGTATGGACGGATAGTCTCTTCCAGTACCTTCTGAGTATCGTTACGGACAACAGTACGCCCTTCCGTCAGATTGGTTTCCATTGAATATTTGCCAACAACACCGCGCACGGCACTGTCGGTAGCTTGACGCAGGCTATCATCAGGATTGGTGACACTAAAGAGATAAGCTGCCGGATCAGTGACACGGAATTGAACGTTCATTTCAGCCAAAACCACGTTTTCATCCGAAGTCAGCATGGCACCCTTTGTTGCCAAATCGCGAACAGCTTCAACGTTGACAGCTCTGACCTGATCGATGAACGTCATTTTCCAGTTCAAGCCAGGCTGTACAACATGACTAAACTTACCAAATCGAGTGACTACACCACGTTCTGCTTCTTTAATCGTATAGAAACCACTTACAACCCAAACAGCAACTGCAGCAGCAACGGCAAGGCCAATAAGACGCCCGCCAAATTTAGCGTTCTGCTCAGAACCATTTCCACCTTTGTTTCCACCGAGACCACCGAGTTTTTCACTCAGTTTACGGAACAGATCGTCGAGATCAGTTGCCCCACGGTTACGACCACCTTTATTGTTGCCGCCGGAGTTGCCGCCATTATTATTGCTGCTTCCCCACGGGTCGCGGTCCTGTCCGTTATTACCGGGCTGATTCCACGCCATGTTTTAGCTCCACTTTCTAGTTTTTACTGGTTTTTCAGAGGTGACTGCTCTCCACCCAGATGGGTGAGGCTTCCCACTTCACAGACCGTTGCCTGTCCCTGACAGGTCTAGCAGCGGCCTCCGTGGGCAGAAACGACGGACTTCATCGTTTTTGTAAGCAACCAATATTATTGGGTGATACTTTTGACAGTGCTGATTCTGTCACTGCAATTCTGGCACAGTCATTTCATCACCGCCATTTCATCTCTGCTACTCCATGACTATAAGCACCTTGAAATGGCAGATAAAATGATACCTTGTTTGTTGTCTTGCGCCAATCAATCAGACAACATTCAGACAACATAGTCTGGTAAATTGGGTTCTTGTTTGCACAGACGACGCCAATCAACGATAGGCATCCTGACTTCAACACCCACCTCACCATTTTCTTCCATCCATTCACGTTCAATGGCCTGAAGCTGATAAAAACGACTGCGCAGACGCCCCGCCTCAGGTGGAAGATGCAATTTATAGTGTGCGATTTCACCTGAGAGGCGCTCAGTCAACGCTTGCAATAACAGAGGTATACCTTCGCCAGTTTGTGCTGACAACCAAACTCTGACCGGACGATTTTCTTCATCACGATCAATACGGGGAATAAAATCTTCCAGCATATCGATTTTATTCATTACCATCAGCGAAGGGATTTCATGGGATTCAATCTCTTCAAGCACACTGTCAACAGCGGTAATATTTTCATCGACGCGAGTATCAGCCGCATCAACAACATGCAGCAATAATCTCGCCTGCCGAGTTTCCTGCAACGTCGCCTTGAACGCGGCCACCAAATCATGAGGCAAATGGCGGATAAAACCGACGGTATCCGCCAAAACAACCGTGCCAACGTCATCCACCTCTATACGGCGCAATGTCGGGTCCAGGGTGGCAAAAAGCTGATCAGCCGCATAAACTTCGGATGAAGTTATTGTATTAAATAGACTGGATTTCCCCGCATTGGTGTAACCGACAAGAGAGACGGTTGGGATATCGGCTTTATTACGTGCCTGACGCCCTTGTTCACGCTGTTTTTCAACTTTGCCAAGGCGTCCCAAAATCTGTTTGATTTTGTCACGCAACATACGACGGTCACTTTCCAACTGGGTTTCTCCAGGCCCACGCAGCCCGATCCCCCCTTTTTGGCGTTCAAGGTGAGTCCAGCCCCGCACCAGACGGGTGGATAGATGACGCAATTGCGCTAATTCGACTTGTAACTTGCCTTCGTGCGTTCTTGCCCGCTGGGCAAAAATATCCAGAATCACGCCCGTGCGATCAACCACACGACACTGGCACAAGCGTTCAAGATTACGTTCCTGTGCTGGGCTGAGGGCATGGTCAAATAACACCACATCTGCACCACTGTTTTTGACAGCTTCAGCAATCTCCTCTGCCTTGCCCTCTCCGACAAAATATTTCGGATGAGGTGCTTTCCGGCTTCCCGTTACAATCTGCACAGGAGAAACACCTGCGGAAGTCACCAATGACTCGAACTCACTGAGATTTTCCGTATCTTTTTCCTGTGAGAAGAAAACATGCACCAGAACGGCTAACTCTCCGCCTTCATAACGATCAAACAACGGTGCAACCCCTCAGGCTGAGTAAAAATCCAATAAGAAAAAACATAGGTAAAGTCTCCCTACCTATGTTTTTATTTTCAGGCACGGCTGCTGATTTATTCAGCGCCATCGCTTTCCTGTTGTGCTGCTGGGTTAGTGCCAGCGTGATAATTTCCAACGCCAGTCGGCACACCCTGGTTGTTACCATGGTGGGACACTGGGCGGGAAGGCACAACAGTAGAGATGGCATGTTTATAGACCATCTGGCTAACCGTGTTTTTCAGTAAAATGACAAATTGGTCAAAAGATTCAATCTGCCCCTGTAATTTGATGCCGTTGACCAAATAAATAGAAACCGGGACCCTTTCACGTCGTAAAGCGTTCAGGAATGGATCTTGCAGAGATTGCCCCTTAGCCATTCTATATTTTCCTTATTTTGTTGTTTTTCACTAAGAACCTATAGGTTCGAAAAAAGTAACTACTCAAAAATGACACTTTCGTACTGATCAATTGTACACAATCAATGAATTTATGTACTAATAACCTGCATGACTGTGTTTAGGTTTTGTTTAGGTTGATCGCTATCCAACCAAGCCACATTGTCCCAACTCCTGAGCCACGTGATCTGACGCTTTGCCAATTGGCGTGTCGCACAGATACCGCGATAAACCATCTCATCATGAGATATTTCGCCCGCGAGGTAAGACCACATCTGACGATAACCAACACAACGAATGGAGGGTAAATCTGTATGCAAATCACCACGAGCATAAAGCGCTTTCACTTCATCTTCAAACCCTGATTTGATCATTTGTTCAAAACGGGCTGCGATGCGTTGATGCAAAATTTCACGACTTGCTGGCGCGATCGCAAATTGATGAACTCGATAAGGCAATATTTCTCCAGACGTTTCAGTCAATTCAGTTAGAGTTTTACCCGAAATCCGAAAAACTTCCAGTGCACGAGTAAGACGTTGTGGATCATTCGGATGAATCCTTGCCGCAGAAACGGGATCAATATCCTGTAATTGTTGATGTAAAACGTCCCATCCCAGCTCCGCTGCCTGTTGTTCAATTTGCGCCCTAATTTCAGGGTCCGCTGAAGGCAAAGGCGATAATCCTTCCAACAATGCTTTGAAATATAGCATGGTTCCACCAACCAGGAGTGGAATTCTCCCGGACGCCGTGATCTCGGCCATTTCTTTTAGGGCATCACGGCGAAAATCAGCAGCAGAATAGACTGCCGCAGGGTCAAGAATATCGATCAAACGATGCGGTGCCAATGTTTGCTCTTCTGCGGAAGGTTTTGCTGTCCCAATATCCATTCCACGATAAATCAACGCAGAATCGACGCTGATTAATTCAACCGGAAGACGCTGACGTAAAGCGATCGATAACGCCGTTTTTCCTGAAGCCGTTGGCCCCATGATAAAAATGGCTGTCGGCAGATGTTGAGTTTTTAAATCACTCATGATTAAAAAGTGCCACCACTGCTTGTAAATCAATTAATTGTAATAACCCATCCGGCGGCGATCCCACCAGTTGCGGGCAAAGGCGCTCGACCTCAGCCAAAAGCTGGACGGCTTGCGCGATGTTCCACGTTTCATGCTCACTACCCACATGACGGGAAAGCCAAATGGCCACCTGTTCCACAGAAGCCGTTGACTGTTCCCCTAGATAGCCCAACAGTTCCGGCAAGAGTTTAGGCAGGTTCTGTTGGCGCAGAGGCAACGATACCGCATGAATGGTCACTTTTCCATGCGCGACTGTCGATTCAATCCCAAAAGTCTTTAATAAGTCACTATTCTGCTTCAGTACCTGCATTTCTGACTGATCGAGAGCCAGTTTCAGCGGGATTAATAAGGGCTGGGATTTTAATCCCTGCTCCCCTGGGGTCAGTTGCGCCTGTTTTAGCCAGCGTTCAGCCACTGGCAGGGAAAGTAGACCGATTCCCAAGGGGGATTCGATCAAGGCATAGCTTGCGGCATAAATGCACAATACTTTGCCAAAGCTATATCTTCCAAGACCTGATTTTCCAAGATCTGATTTTCCAAGCTCAGATTTCCCCGATCCTGATGGCACTGGTGTGGCAGGAACAGCGATTGGCTGAGAGGTCGGCTCGCCCCTTTCTGGAAATAACGCACGTTTTTCTTCCGGTGAAGATTGCATCATATTTTGATACAACTCACCCTGTTTTTTCTGGTAGCTTTCCTTATGATGTGCTTGCGATGTGCCACGATCATGATGTTCATACCGTCGTGAAGGTGCCTCATCAGCTCGCTCATTACGCTTGCCGAGAAAATGATTTTCTCCCGCAGAAGGGCGATTCTCCGGCACCCAGCTTGCCGCACTTTCTTGGCAACCCAGCGCCAACTCATCTCCTCCAGTGCGTTGTTTCAGTACCGCCGCCACGCCTTGGTAAATAAAATCATGGACTAAGCGAGCCTGATGGAAACGGACTTCATGTTTGGCGGGATGCACATTGACATCCACTTGGCGCGGATCGATTTCAAGATACAAAACATAAGCGGGTTGCTGTTCACCCTTAATCAAATCCTGATACGCTTGACGAATCGCATGATTAATCAGGCGATCCCGCATCATGCGCCCATTGACATAGCAATATTGGATATCGCTGACTGCCGTATTCACGGGATCAGCAACCCAGCCCTTAATGGACAAGGAATCATGCTGCCATGACAACGCCAGCGCTTGTTGCACAAACGCGGCACCACAAATCGCGGCCAAGCGGCGTTCATACTGAGATTCATCTTTGGCGGGGCGATACTGACGCACCAATTTCCCATTGTGATTCAGATTGATGGCGACATCCAACCGCGCCAGCGCTATCCGACGTATCACTTCATCAATGTGACCAAATTCCGTTTTTTCCGTTCTCAGGAATTTTCGGCGAGCCGGCGTGTTATAAAACAGATCCAACACTTCAACGGTGGTTCCCACCGGATGAGCGGCAGGTTTTACCGTCACCTCCATATCACGGCCTTCAGCATAAGATTGCCACGCTTCTGTCTGGCTTTCAGTACGGGACGTTAATGTCAGCCTTGAAACAGAGCTGATACTCGCCAGCGCTTCCCCACGAAACCCCATACTGACAATCGCTTCCAAATCATCCAATGAAGCAATTTTACTGGTTGCATGGCGTGCCAGCGCCAGCGTCAGATCTTCCTGACTGATCCCACACCCATTATCGCGGATCCGAATCAATTTCGCGCCACCCCGTTCAATGTCAATATCAATACGGGTTGCACCGGCATCAAGGCTATTTTCCACCAATTCCTTGACCACAGAGGCAGGGCGTTCAACCACTTCACCGGCAGCAATCTGGTTTGCTAATTGTGGGGGTAATATCTTGATAGCCATATTTGACCTTACTTACGTTTTGACTTTGACACAGACTATTTACTTTGGTGCAGACTGCAATGGGTTAGCCTGAAAATAGTGACGTAACCCCAAGTGAATGGCTTGTGCCAATTTTTCCTGATATTGATTGGAACCTAATAGTTCTTCTTCAGACAAGTGACTGATAAATCCCGTTTCGACTAAAATAGACGGGATATCCGGCGAGCGCAAAACACCCAGGCTGGCATGTTCTGGTGTGCGCTTATGCAGAGAACCAATTTTAGTGAGCTGATTCAACACTTGCACAGCAACGTCATAGCCAACACGTTGTGAGTGCCCAAATTGCAAATCCAGCACCGCCTGACTCAGATAAGGATCACTACCATTGGCAAGTACATTTCCCGCACCGCCCAGTAATTCCGATTGTTTCTCATGCTGTTCCAGCCAATTTCCCATTTCACTGTTTGCACGACGGTTGGAGAGCACCCAAACCGAAGCACCTCTGGCGCTGCGATTGGGTGCGGCATCGGCATGAATCGAGACTAACATATTGGCTTTATGTTTACGGGCAACTTCGGAACGCCCCGCCACAGAGATAAAATAATCGCCATTTCGCGTCAACACCGGCTTGAACATGGGATCATTGCGCAAAAGGGCTTCCAACTTACGGGCAACATTAATCGTTACGTTTTTTTCTTTCAATCCCCGTTGCCCAATCGCACCCGGATCTTGCCCACCATGCCCCGCATCAATAGCCACGACAATCGAACGAGTGATTCTTTCTTGTGCAGATTGGCCAGCCTGTTTTTTCACACTTTGTTCACGGTGATTCGCGACTGGCTTCGTCTCTTCTTTTCCCGTCAGCGCCGCATTATTTGTAAGTAATCGCTTACTGTCATTTTGTAAGGCATGATGATTGGATACTGGCGCGTTGCTGGTGACTCCATGAGTTTTCAGTGTCAGCACCACTTGCGATTTATTAGCGCCATTTTTCGCCGAAGACGTTTTCACCACAGAAGTTGCCGTGGCCTTATGTGTTAACTCCAATACCACCCGCTGATGATGTGCATCAGGTGATTGGCTGGAGCGTACAAGTTTTACCAGATTCTGGCCGGATAAACGCAGCGGCAACCCAATAACTTTACCGGATTGGCGAATATCCACCACCAATCGCTCAGGAGAATGCAAAGGAAAGAATCGATAATCAGGATACCCGCCGGTGAATTCCAACGTCACGACGGCCTCGGAGGAACCATTTTTCACATGAATATCTGACAACGTGGCCGCTGAGGCGGTCGTCATGATCAACTGACCCAACATGAAAAACAGAACACTGGCCATCCCCCAATGGGCACGCCATTTTTTGCTTATATTCACAAAAAAATCATTCGCAAAACAAACAGTCACGAAAAAGGCATTCATCATGGTCGGGGATTCCTTCATAAGGACTTCAAATTATCCAACAGACTTTCACCATATTTAGATAACGCAACAAAACGTGCCTGTCGCCCTTCACGGTCGTAGCTCAAGTGCAGCTCAATATCCGCATCCGGCAAAACGCCAGCTCCCTGCTGAGGCCATTCCACCAAGCAAATGGCGTCCTGATGGAAATAATCACGGATACCCATAAATTCCAGCTCTTCAGGGTCAGCCAAACGGTAAAGATCAAAATGATAAACAGGCCGTGGTTGTAAGGCATAAGGTTCGACTAACGTATAAGTCGGACTTTTCACATGCCCCTGATGGCCGAGAGCTTGCAGAAAACCACGACTAAATGTAGTTTTTCCCGCACCAAGATCGCCATATAAATAAATAACATAGCCGCGATCGCCAACTGCCGCCACTGCGTTACCCAATGCAACGGTGGCATCTTCATTTGGAAGTGATAAAACGAGTTCTTTCATTGAAAAATATCTATGTTGATTTATTGGATTAGAAACGAATCAGGTAGACATATCAGTTAAATAGCTAACCAATAACCATAACATAATTTAGACGTGATCATTGAGAATCTTCTGCACTGCCATGTATTAAGCTAAGTATTCAACTGGCGTGAAGAAAAGTGTCTGTGTGTCGCGGAAGGTCCGGCAATTTGCCGTATCAAGACTGGGTGTGCTTAATAAGCAATCAGCCGAATTTCTTATAAAAAAACCCGTTCGTTTCCTTGTGAATAAAAATAAAAATACTTTGCTGATCAACTAACAAACAGAGAATAAACACTGATCATGTTATTTTTAAATTAGGTTAATTACTTTAATTAATCAATAAGTTAAGTTTGAACTATGGTTGTGAATGATAAACCTAAAAAACCAAACACGAAGAAGCCTCCTGTGGATAACTCTGTGTAACAACTAGAGCATCATCAGGTGACTCAGCAGGGTAATCATGTTAAATACTGTGGATAAAAAACAAGAATTGAATTCTCGTGGACAACACCAGAAATCAGCAGCGAAATAAAAAATCCACTCATCCATTCTAGACGCTAGTGGAGAAATTTTCCTCTGCCTCTTCAAAAATGAGGCGGCATTATGGACCTGTTGGAATCGGATAGCAAGTGCTTTATCGACAATTTATATTTGGTAGAGATTGTCTTGCAATAAGTACCAACATCTCTACGCTGACGCTATTTTCCTACTGTCCAGTCACTACCGACTATTCCTTACAGGCTATGTCTCCATAGCCCATAATTAGTAGATAATATAGTTAGTAGACAACATAATTAGTAGACAACACAGTTAGTAGACAACACAGTTAGTGGATAAGGTTAAAGTAAAACTAGGATACTGTTATATTCTCAACTAATTCTTTCGAGAATTTCCAATCATAACGATCATAAAAACGATTAAGCGTGACAAAATGTGAACCGGAATAAAACATTTCATATTGCAAATGCCTTGACGCGAATTCCGAACCAACCGAATCCCAAACCAGTTTCATCAACCGAACTTTTTCTATCGGGGAAAGAGTAGATGAATACTGCGTTTTCTCAACCACATTTAATACTTCATCATTTAACAAATCTTCTTCACTGGATGGCAACATAATGACACCACCGCCGACCAAATTCCGTATCGTATCCATTACTTTTGGGTAAATAGATTGCGCAATAACCTGACAGGCGTAAAGTTGGGTTTGATCAGGAAGATAAAATCCATTATGTCTATTTGGATTATGTATCAGACTTCTAAAAAGTCCTTCAATATTCATTGCATAGCACGCAAGTTCAGCAAGAGATTCTCTCACCGCAGGATATTTATTGATTCCATTAGCCTCCGACATCGCTTGAGCTAACCCAGCAAGAAAATGCAACTTCACGGCATACCTAGCCATACTCTGGGTATCCATCAGCATTTCTGCCCCCGTTGCATGAAATTGCTTACGACACATCTCAATATCTTCAAAAATAAATACACGTTCCCAAGGCACAAGTACATCATCAAAATAGAGAATCGCATCATTCTCATCAAATTGGCACGATAACGGATAATCTTTGGGATTTACCCCCAACCCATAAGATCGCCGTGAAATAATCTTGATACCTTTTGTACTCAATGGCATAGCAAAGGACAAAGCATAGCGCTCATCAATGCCAGGTTTGAGGGGATTATGTACACCAATCAGTACTTCATCAGCCAATGGCGCTCCTGTTGCAAGCATCTTCGAGCCTCTGACAATGATTCCTTGTGAATTTTTTTCAACCAATCCGAGTGTGTGATAGATATTTTTGGCGTGTTCACCTGGTGTTTTCGAACGATCTCCCTGCGGGTTTACTAGTGCATAAGTTAGGTAAAGATCTTTCTCACTCACATAGGCAAAGTAATTTTTCAAAGCATCCGCACGCTCTTTTGAATAGGACTCGAATACATCAATATGAGTCATCATCCCAACCAACGCAGACGAAACGTGATCGGGACCTCGTCCTATCCATCCAGCGCCTTGCATCGCCCAATCATAAGCAGCTTGTCCGCGTTCTATTAATTTTAGAGCTGTTGTCGGAAACTCCCAATATCGCCCTATTCGATTACCTGACTTTGTTATGAAAGTCATTTTTTCAAAATTTTCTTTCTGATAATCGTATAAACCAGCTATCGTTTTAATCGCATTTTTAAATGCGGCGTGATCTACATGATGAGTAATTTTTTCTCCATTTATAAAAATGGTACGCCCATCACGAAGATCCTTAATATATTGCTCTCCTGTTCTTATCATCTTTTCTACACTCCTTCAGTCCATACGGTTCATTTTAAAGATCAAGAAAAGAAATTTTTCTATTCAGTACTGAACGCCCAACATACAAAGATAGTTGTTCCCATTGAGACCCAACATGACCACGATACATTTGTACATCATTAAAATATTGAAGAAGACGAGATCCTTTTAATGCAGCCGATGAACCAGCACTTCGAAAAAGCATATCAATACTTTCACTTGCTAAACGACCGGCTTGTTGCAACTGTCCCCATAAACGTAAATTTTCATCTACAGTCATAGGCAATCGATGCTGTTCCCAACGCTGACACAATGAAGCGTACTTATCGAATACATTAAATAAGATAGCTTCTGCTGAATCAGAAAGTAATGTTGCCAAACCTAATGCGCGTACAAATACCATTTCATTGACATCACCAGATTTTTCATATTTCCTGAATTCTTCAAGTGCAGCTTTACTCGCCCCAATAATAGGAACAAGCAGATTAGCGTGGTAAGGAGCCATCAAATAACCAAGGTACATAGAATTATGATGTATTCTTGTTCCTTCAGTGCCATTATCAACATCTTGATCTGCATAAAATGCCCGAAAAGGCCTGGCCATTCTCTCTGGTACGAACACCGAATTCAGCCGAATGCTATTGGAACCACTAGCCCACATACCCAACGTCCGGTATTCTCCCCAGTCATTTAATATTTCAAAATCTCGCCTAGGAATAATGCAGCTCATCGGATGCTGATTAGGTTGTTGGGAATCACAAATCACAGTGAGAATTACGTGGGTTGCATACGTGATACCACTACAGTAAGGAAAAATGCCATCTACAATATATCCCTGATTTATCTTTCTGCACGTTCCTGCCGGAAATGCCTTGTGCGCTGCAATAAATTGTTCATTCCCATTAAAAAGCTCATCTTGAACAGACTCAGAATAATGTGACGCAATTAAAAAAACATGCGAAGCCCCAAGAGTTAAATTCCAACCAAGAGAAGGATGCCCCTCTGATATTGCCAACATGATTCGATAATATTCAGAAAAAGAAAATTCAAAACCACCATACCTCTTTGGTTGCAATAAACGGTAAAATCCCCGTTTCAGAAAAAACTCATGTAACTCTTGAGAATATGTCCCTAATTTATTGTGTTCGTCTTGTTTTTCCCTCAGCAAGTTTCGCATATTTAAAGCCATTTGGTGAAAATGGAGAAGCGATGTTGGCATAACACCGCTGTTTTCTCTCAATGCAGCATACATTGTACTTTGCATTCTTTTCTCCTCATAAACGTTCAATTTCCCTGAAACGAGCGGTAAAGTGTCTTAATATTTTGGGTTCATATTCAAATTCAAGAGGTTTTAACATGTCAGCATTTTTAACAACATTAATCAGCGAATCAGCAACATAACTCATATGATTATCAGTATAAGTTCGACGTGGAATGGTTAACCTCATTAATTCAAATAATGAAGGTTCCTGCTGCCCTGTAACGGGATCTCTTCCCATCATTAATGAACCTATTTCAGTTGCTCTGACGCCACTTTCTAAATACAGGGCATTACAAAGAACCTGAGCAGGGAAATTTTCCGGTTTAATATCAGGAAATATTTTACGCGCATCAACAAATACAGCATGTCCCCCTACAGGGGTTTGGATAGGAATACCTGCTTGTTGTAATTTATATCCCAGATATTCAACTTGAGCTATTCGACTACGTAGATGATCCTCATCCAGTGCTTCCCGCAATCCGGTGGCCATTGCTGCCATATCCCGCCCCGCCAGCCCTCCGTATGTCACAAACCCTTCCATTGGGACACACCTTAGCTGAACTTGTCTAAATAAAGATTCATTGTTACGGAAGCAGCACAAACCCCCAATATTCACCATACCATCTTTCTTTGCAGACATAATAAATATGTCTGCCTCATTAAATATTTCTTTAACTATCTTAGATATAGATTTATGAGAAAATTCACTATCCCTTTGCTTAATAAAATAGGAATTTTCTGCAAATCGTGCAGCATCAATAATAACAAGAATACCAGAATCACGAGCCATTCTTGCAGCGGCTCGAATATTCTCCATCGAAACTGGTTGCCCACCTACACTATTACAGGTAATTGTAATAATAATGGCGACAATATTCTTCTGATTATATTTAATTTCATTGTACAATTCATTTAAATCAAAATTACCTTTCCAATCATCCGCAATTTCTGTTTGTAAAGAAGAAGAGCAAATGAAATTCTTAGCTCTAGCCCCTGCCATCTCTATGTGAGCTTTTGTTGTATCAAAATGGTGATTAGACAAAAAAACAGGCTTGGAAGCCCCCTTTTCTTTCGCTAATTCCACAAGCAATGGAAATAGTATTTGTTCTGCCCCCCGACCTTGATGCACAGGAATTGTGTATTGAAAATCAAATATCTCTTCAACAGCCTGTGATAATAGATAATAACTCTTACTACCTGCATAAGATTCATCACCTAAAAACATGCTGGCCCACTGCTGATCACTCATGGCGCCTGTTCCGCTATCAGTGAGTAGATCAATAAATACATCTTCTGATTTTAAAATAAATGGGTTCAATCCCGCTTCTATCAATGCATTTTTGCGTTGAGATTGGGTTGTCATTCTTATTGGCTCAACCATTTTGATTCGCCAAGGCTCTGGAACAAGTTTTGACATAACTATTGCCCTCAAATAATGATTATTGTTATGAAGTTACTATTGATACATTAAATATGATTTCAAAACTGCCATTTGCTCATCACTGAGACCGATTTTTTTATTATTATTCAGCATATGTTTTATAGCATTCAAACCACGATCACCATATTTATGTATATATTCTTTGACATATTCTATTGAGTCTGAAAGAAATGCTATGTCAAATTCCACCATCTCTCTAACAACTAATAATGGTATAGGTGAACGTAAAGGATAAAAGCTTGAATTTCGTAATCCTCTTTTTTCACAAGAACTAAAAAACTCTCCCAACATTAATCCCGCATGTAAAAATATGGGTTTCATTTCATAATGCAAACGAGAAATATCTTCTTCGGAATAAATATCATCCCATATACTAACAATAGTCTTAAATTGAGTTTCCTCACCAGCACGAGGTTCTTGTTTATGGAATAGATAAGAAAGACTGATAACATCTTTCTTTATTTCTTCTTCAGTTCGTCCTTTAGTTTTTATTTCAGTAAGCCAAAATGTTTCTTTTTTCATGGAAATAGGAGAGTAGGGACAAACAACACCCGACCTTCCTAACTCAGGATGTGGCTTACATAAATAATCAATACACCACTGAGCAGTCGTCTTCAATGCATTTGAATTTAATTCATTAAACGATAACACATCTGATATCGGAATAAGTTTTGGTGAACAATATGAATGAGTTACTAATGGAGCCAAATTCGTCTGCATGGTAACGCCTCCAAGCTAAGTTTTTATCAAGCATTTTGTTACACTGGTCTTAATTAGAACGTACAGCTATTCAATCATTTCTCAAAGTCACAAAACAAACAGCAGCAGCCAATAATGTTATTCCCATTAGGGTATAAATCAGGATACTGAAAGCGCCACTATAAATAGCCATCAAACCTTGTTCTGATAAACCGACAAACAATCCCTTAGCACTCTCAAAATTTCCTGTTGTCAAATTATTCGCCGCAGTTGAAATGGTACTTGGAGATTGTTGGGAAACCTGTTGTAAATCTATATGTAAAAGAAAATTCAACATTGCCAACGCTCCCGCAACACATATAGCTTCACCACAAGCCCGCATTGTGGTGAAAATACCTGTCGCCATTCCTGCCCGTTCAATCGGAACCACTCGGATTGAAAGATCATCCATCAATCCCCAAGGGAAACCCGTGCCAATGCCAATCAACAACAATGGCAACATTAACATTGTCGGCTCTGTTCCCACTGGCAGATTTGCTAACCACGCCAACCCAACGGCTGCACACAGCAAGCCCATACAAGAAAGTATCGGTGATGAAATCCAACGGGTCAGTAATGCCGCCAGAAAAGGAACAAGAAGCATCGGGGCTGACAGTGCAATCATCATTTTTCCTGCCTCAATTGCGCTGTAACCTTCAATACCGATCAGACGAATCGGAAACAATATCAGCAAAACAATAAAGCAGACTGCGGTTGCCAGAGGCAAGAATTGCACTCCAACAAACTTTTTGAATCGGAAAAGAGAGATATCTAACATTGGGCGAGCATGAGTGAGTTCACAGGTAATAAAAATAACCAACATGAGAACTGCTGCACTGAGAAGCAAAATAACAGGGAAACTACCAATACCACTTTGCGGAATTTGCATAATGCCAAATGTCAGCAATACGAGAAATGCCGTAAAACTAATTAACCCCTTAATATCGAGTTTAGCTGCATCAGGATCACGCGAGTCTCGCATATGAAGGCTACCGATTATCAATGCAATGCCACCGAACAAAGCTCCCAATAGAAAAACAGAACGCCAACCTAATGTTTCGACTAAAGCCCCTGAGATCACAGGCCCAAATGCTAATCCGGCACCAAAAGCTGTTCCCAGTAATCCGAAAGCCTTTGTTCTTGCTCTCCCCTCAAACTCTTGTGCTAAGGACGCATTACCTCCTGCCATCGTTAAGGCGGCAAAAAACCCTTGAACTCCGCGCACCAAATCAAGAAAAACGACATGAGTGGCAACACTGACGATGACAGAAAATAGCGTAAAACCCGCTATGCCGATCACAAACATCTTCTTACGCCCATATTGATCGGCTAATGCCCCTGCCGCCATCACGGCACTGCCAAAACTTAGAGCAAATGCATTGATAACCCAAGATAAAGCAATTCCGCTGCCGCCCAATTCAGTTTGGATCGCGGGTAATGCTACGGCTGGGCCAGTATATTCCAATGGTAAAATCAGCCCTGCCATGCAAACAGCAGCCAAGACCCAATAACGGCTCCAAGATTTCTTATCCATTATCTGCATGCGACGTTCTCCACAAAGAATATCTTTCAAAACAGAACCACTCGATTGTTTGATTTTACTTATGTAAAATCAGCAATAATATTGCTATATACTCAAATATAAATTGTGGAAATGGCATGAATCATGATCTGACACTCTGGCAGCTCTTTTTTCGTATTGTCGAGAGAGGCAGCCTGACAAAAGCAGCAAAAGACTTGCGATTAGATCCCTCTGTTGCCAGCCGACGCTTGGCCGCCCTTGAGCATCAACTCAAGGTTCAATTAATTAATCGTTCAACCAGAAAACTTAGCCTAACAGCCGCCGGAACGTTGGCCTATGAGCAAATACGTCCCTTACTGTATGAAATGGATGGCATATTGGGTGATATCAGTAATAAGTCATTGGCTGGTAAAATAAAAATAACCACCCCTGTAAATTTAGGGGAACGTTATGTCACACAATGGCTAACGCTTTTCCAGCATCAATATCCTGACATTACCTTCGACTTAGTACTTTCGGACAATTGCTTGGATCTTCAGCAAGAAGGAATTGATCTTGCTATGCGTATTGGGGAATTACCCGCTTCCAGTTTGGTCGCTAGAAAATTGGGCAATATGGCTGGAGTATTATGCGCCAGCCCTGATTACCTACAGAAATACGGTACGCCAAGGCATCCACAAGATCTGAGTTTTCATAAAACTATCATTTACTCGCTTCATCAACATATCTCCCCCACTCGCCTGCAACTCTCCCGCGATCATGAAATAGAGCAAATAGAACTATCCGGCAACTTTTACCTGAATAATGTCGGTGCAATTTACCAAGCTGTCTGCCACGGTGCAGGAATTCATGCTGGTCCTGCCTGGCTATTCAATGAAGCCATTTACAGCGGGAAATTAGTCAAACTGCTACCTGATTGGCAACTGCCTGCACTACCTGTTCATCTGCTAAGAATGAAAAGCCACTATGTTCCCCACCGGATATCGGTATTGATGGATTGGATGGTGTTATGTTGGCAGGAGATAGAGGGCGGTACTGGAAAACAGCACCAAAATAGTAACGGAAAATAAGAAAGCTCGTTATATTAATTATTCCTTATGTTTCAGGAAATGTTTGATTAAGTACTCAAGAGAAATTAATTGCAAATTGGTTACCATAACCGCCCAATAACGTATTTAATTCATTCTCCATTGTCTCCTGAGTCCAAGTGATAAAACGTCGCCAATGGTATTTGGCTTGTTTCCAGACGATTTCAATCAAATTCAGCTCTGGGCTGTAGGCGGGAAGGTAGAATAAAAACAGGTTGTGTTCTCGTAACCAGCTATTTCTGATTTTTTCTTCAATCCCGTGATGGATACGCGCATTATCCAACACTAAAAATGTCAGGCGGTTGTCCCCTTGTTGGGCGAGCTGCTCTAAAAAATCAATCACGTCATCTCGCGTGATACTGCCTGACGTTGTCTGGTAAAACAGCGTGTTATCCGTGTAATTTAACGCCCCCAGAACTGACCGCCTGTCATGCTCTTGAGGCTCAGTTTCATGGGGCTTACCCCGTGGACTCCATCCATATTGCACCGGAGGAGATGCGGCAAAACCCGCCTCATCAAAATAGACCAAACGGTAATGGCCTAACTGTGCTCCAGCCTTAATTTTATTCAGCAAGGCGGATTTGTTAGCAAACTCCGTTTCGTTGCGCTTTTTTTAAGCGATAGACGGGTGCGTTTATAGGTGAGCCCCTGCTTTTTCAGGGTATTTGCCAGCGTTTCAAGCGTACAAGGCAGGGGCCCATGCTTTGCCTCAACGCACTGGGCTATCCGTGCGAGAGTTAGGGACTCTGCACAGGCAGCTTCGACCGCAGTGGCAATCATTTCAGGCGTCATAGCGAGATACCGGCCTCCAGCATGACCGCCTAATAATCCCGCTATCCCTGAATTGTGCCACATGTGAACCCAATTATAGATAACCCGGAGACTGCATCCTATTTCAGCGGTGATCTGGGACGGCTTGCTCCCTCTGGCAAGCATGAGCAAACCCGTTCCTAGCGTACGGATATCCCGGTGGGGATGATTCAAAGCGAGTTGTTGCAATGTTATTCGTTCAGGCTCAGAGGGTATTATCTTCGATTTCATAAGGACAGGCAGAAAATCAGGTTATCGTGTTATCGATTGTAACAGTAATGCAGATAGTTTATCTGATTAACTTAATACAAGAATACGAATAAAACGGACAGAATTAATGTATTAACGCTAATTAAATAAATGGTTCTTTTTATAAAGAATAAAGAAAAGAATACAAAAGCAGACACAAAAATAAGCGATTGTTGGAATTATAAAGATTTTTTATAAAAAAAAGAGAGAAGAAATTGGAGCGGGAAACGAGACTCGAACTCGCGACCCCAACCTTGGCAAGGTTGTGCTCTACCAACTGAGCTATTCCCGCGTCGCTGACAGCTAATATTATTAGCTAGAGATACCTGAATACCGACTTCTGACATCCGTTAACCCTATGAGTTACCAGATGATTATTGGAACCTGCATATCAGGAATGGGCGTCATTATGAACGTGTTCAGATAAGATGGCAAGCCCTTTGCTTCCACTTCCGTGCTAAATGCCCAAAATATACTCGCCCAAGTTTGAAAAAAAATCCATCCCCGCACCTCAACAGTTATCTGGAATAACAAACATCATGGCGTTAACATAAAATAAACAACTAACCAACATCTAATAATGTTTATGCTTGTCGTAACGATTTTGTGGAAATAGATTAACAACAATTTTGGTCATTACTTAGATGATTATTCTCTTGAGAGAGGGTCAAAAATATGGCTCGATATTATCAATCTAAATTCGTCACGGGCACTGAGGCACTGGTTGACCTTCTACTCGCTCAAGCTGAGTTGGATAAAGTCCATAATCTCAACACAGCGGGGTTCGTTTCAGGTTACCGTGGTTCCCCTTTAGCTCGTTTAGATCAAACATTATGGCAACACAGCAAACAACTTATTCAAGCCAATATTCGCTTTCAGCCTGCCGTCAATGAAGATCTTGCAGCCAGTGCGCTGATAGGAACACAAAAAGTCGAAACCGATCCGGACAGACAGGTTAGCGGTGTTTTTAGCATGTGGTACGGCAAAGGGCCAGGCGTCGATCGTTCCGGTGATGCGCTTAAACACGGTAATGCCTACGGTTCCTCTCCACACGGCGGTGTGCTGGTTATCGCCGGGGATGATCATGGTTGTGTCTCTTCTTCCATGTCCCATCAATCTGATCTCAGTATGATGGCTTGGAGTATGCCCATCCTGCATCCCGCATCGGTTGCCGACTATATGAGTGTCGGTTTATGGGGTTGGGCGGCATCCCGTGTGAGTGGTGCATGGTTTGGCTTCAAAGCCATCAGCGAAGTGGTGGAAAGCGGTGCGGTCAGGGAAAGCCAGCCACTCCCTGATTATCAAATTCCACAGGTTGATCCGGGTCCCGATGGGCTGCATTGGCGCTGGCCTGATCTGCCCGGCCCACAGATTGAAAAGCGCCTGGCCTATAAACTGAAAGCCGTCGAAGAGTTCGCTAAACTTAATCCCATTGATTACCTGCTCGTTCCTTGTGAACATCCACACGCTTTATTGGTCACGGTGGGCAAAGCCCATAAAGATGTGATGGAAGCCCTGCGTGTCGGGGGATTAACACCTTCTGAACTGGCCCAACACGGGATCGCCTTTCTCCATGTCCGCTTAGTTTATCCTTTATCCCCCCTTCTCAGTGAACTGGCGGCGCAAGTCAGTCATATTTTTGTCATTGAAGAAAAAGCCGCTATGGTTGAAATGCTGCTGGCGCACCGATTAGTTCAATTACAAAAAAATATTCGCCTGATAGGTAAGCATAATCATCTTGGTCAGAAATTATTACCCACTGACGTTGAACTACGCCCTTCACGGGTTATCTCCCCCCTTGCGGGATGGTTACAGCAATTCAATATATTTCTCTCCGTGCCACCAGAATGGTCAACCGCAGTCATTCAGCACGATGCAACTTTGCCCAAACGCACCCCTTATTTCTGCGCCGGATGCCCCCATAGTACGTCAACGCGCTTGCCAGACGGCAGCCAAGCCCAGCCTGGCATTGGCTGCCATGTCATGGCCTCGTGGATGGATCGCAACACCGGAAGCGGCCTCTTACCTATGGGGGGAGAAGGCGTTGACTGGATAGGGCATTCCCCGTTTGTGAATCGCTCTCACGTCTTTCAAAATCTGGGAGATGGCACCTATTTTCATTCTGGTCACTTAGCCATTCGCCAATCCGTCGCCGCAGGGAGCCATATTACTTACAAATTGCTGTTCAATGATGCCGTGGCGATGACGGGCGGGCAGCCTCTGGATGGCAATATCACCCTACCGCAAATAGTTTCTTTGATGCTGGCAGAAGGTGTGAAAGAGGTGGTTGTCGTAACGGATGACCTTGATAAATATAAAGATAAAAACAACCTTCCTGCCAATGTAAAACTCTATGAGCGCGATTATCTGGAAGATGTCCAGAAGCGTCTTCGGGATATTGTTGGCGTCACGGTGCTTATCTACGATCAAGCCTGTGCCACAGAATTACGCCGTAAAAGAAAGCGTGGCTTGGTGCCAAAAGTCACGCGCCGCGCCGTCATCAATGAATGGGTTTGTGAGGGATGTGGTGACTGCCAAATACAATCAAATTGCCTTGCCGTCATTCCCGCCAAAACACCTTTAGGTACTAAGCGTCAGATAGACCAACACGTTTGCAACTCAGATCTGTCCTGCCTGAAAGGATTTTGCCCCAGCTTTATCACGGTCGAAAATGCCACCCCACGCGCAGATCTCAGCAAACTCATCCCACATGATGAGTTAGATAAAATTATCCACCAATTACCGCAGCCAACGCGGGTTTCTGCCGAAACACCTTATGAAATCCTGTTAGTCGGCATCGGTGGTACAGGTATTGTCACCGCAGGGCATTTACTCTCAAATGCCGCGCAATTAGACAATTGTTTCGTCAACTTGCTCAATTTTACCGGTTTTGCCCAAAAAGGCGGGGAAGCAATAACCCATGTTCGGTTATGCCATAACCAAGATAAACTGCATCAGGTCAGGATTGATCGGGGACGCGCCAATCTGGTTATCGCCGCGGATTTAGTGGCAGCAACCGGGCAAAGCTCACTGGAAGTGATGTCGAGAAGCTCAACAAAATGCCTGCTGAACACCCACGAAACACAAATCGGCACCATGCTTCGCTCCCCTATGCTGGATTTAGATCACCCCAAAATGCTGGATACCCTGCATCAACACACGCAGACATTACTTTCCATTGATGCAGAAATGATGGCAGCGCATCTCGTCGGCGACAGGGACCAAACAAATATCATCTTAATCGGTTATGCCTGGCAACTCGGCAAACTCCCCATCACATTATCTGCTATCAATAACGTCATGCGAGAGCTGGGAGCTTCAGCAGATAATGCGCAGCGGGCTTTCTGTATAGGCCGCATTGCAGCCGTGCAACCCGATATTCTGCAAAAACACCTCACTATGACGCCACAAAAAAAGATAAAAAGTCTGGACGATCTCATTATGCATCGCTATCAATTTCTGGTTGATTACCAAGATGAAAGATATGCGATGCGTTATCTCAGCCGCGTTGCCCAAGTTCAAATGGTTGCTCAACAGATCGATGCCGAAGAGATTACCCAATCCATTGCGGAAAATTTATTCAAATTGATGGCGTATAAAGATGAATATGAAGTGGCACGACTTTATGTCAAAACTGGTTTTTTTGATAAACTCCGCGCGCAATTTGATAATACCGATACCCTTCGTTTTCACCTTAGCGTTCCCCTCTTCAATCGCAAAGATCCCCGCACAGGCCAGCGAGGAAAAAGGGAATACGGTTCGTGGATCATTCCTGTATTCCGCCTCCTTGCCGCCTGTAAGCCACTGCGTGGCACTGTTTTCGATATTTTTGGTTATCAGGACGAGCGTAAGCAGGAGAGAAATTTGCTGCTTGAATATGAGCGGTTAATTGATTTTTTGATCGAAAAGATGGATCGCACTAATTTGGCAACCTGTCAGCAACTCGCGGAACTCCCCAATCAGGTGCGCGGCTTCGGTCATGTAAAGCAAAAAGCGATACAACGCATGTTGGAAAGTAAAGCAGAGTTGCTGAAAGCGTTATAAAAACAGAATGATAATCTATTGATTGAATACGAAAAAAGCACCTAAAGGTGCTTTTTTCTATGACTTGCAGACTCTGATAAAATCTACCGTCCTGAATTTGGAGCGGGAAACGAGACTCGAACTCGCGACCCCAACCTTGGCAAGGTTGTGCTCTACCAACTGAGCTATTCCCGCATGGCTAGCGCATTATTACAGTGATATAAAATCTGCAATCATTTGATTGTAAATAGATTTTTATCATCTACGCATCAGAATGGGCGCTATTATGGCTTGGTTTGAAAGAGATGGCAAGCATTTTACACACGGCAAAACATCAAGCGCTCAAAATACATTCTAATTAATACTATTACTGCCTCCAATTATCACTACTTAACATCTGCAAGTTATTCACTCATACAGGGATAAAGTACTACGGACTGTTAATTGTTGACGAAAAGTTAAAGTCATATTAATCTGTCATTCAATAATTACATTGAATGTTTTATTTTAATGGCATCATAGTATTTCATACCACTCTTTATCTATTAGGAGTTTTCATCATGCCGTCTAACAATATTTCCTCTAAAAACAATGAAGAACTACAGATAAAATCGACACAGAATACCCAGAGACTAGCATTCACGATCTTGGCAATCGTCCAGTCAACTCTGATATTTACGATCGCATTAATCACAGTTCCACTTCCAAAAATCGCGATAGAATTCAACCTCACATCCGCTGATCTACTCCTTGTTCTTGCTGCCTACGGACTCCCATTCAGCAGCCTATTACTCTTTGGAGGGCGGCTGGCAGACAGGTTTCAAGGACGACGAATGTTCGCTGTTGGTTTACTCATCTTCGGTATATCTTCCGTTATTGCTGGTTTCTCTCCTACGTTTAAGGTACTTGTTGCCATGCGATTTGCTCAAGGGATAGGGGGAGCGTTGACAGCACCAGCTGCAATGGCTGTATTACGTGCTTTGTTCCCAGAGCATAGTGCCTTTTCCCGGGCAATGACCACATGGGGAGGTGTTTCTGTTCTGGGTGCCGTCTTAGGATTTGTCATCTCAGGAGTAGCAACAACATGGATTTCTTGGCGATGGATGTTCGCTATCCCTGTCTTGGTTTCATGCATAGGTTTGATCAGCGCTCGCACCCTACTTCCAGCCGGAGCTGATGACTCTCATCAGCATAGGCCAAAATTAGACTTGATTGGCGCAATACTCGCCACTCTCGGCATTTCTTTAAGTAGTTATGGCTTGATATTAACGGGCGATCACCCGTGGATATCATCAATTGTACTGTTCCCACTGCTGACTGGCCTTTGCTTATTAGTTGCCTTTGCAGTACTCGAACGTTTCGTCCGTGACCCACTTCTTCCTCCCGGATTTATTTTCGAACGGTCTCGACTAACTGGGTTATTTGGTATGTTTCTCGCTGCCGTAGGATCAGGTGTTATCAACTTTGTTTTATCTCTCTACCTACAACAAGAGTTAGGATGGACACCGCTTATGACAGCAACTGCATTCTTACCATTTGCTATCGCTCTTATCGCAATCGGACAAATGACAACACACTTAGTTGGTCGCTTGGGAGCAATACGGGTAACAAGCTCAGGGCTATTTATCGCTGCGATAGGATTTGGATTGTTGGTTAATATTGACAGAAATACGACTTACGTTATGGGGCTACTACCCAGTTTGATTCTTGTGGCAGTAGGTACCGCGCTGGCTTTTTCAGGTTCTGCCGTACTTTCCACAATGAATGTACCACAACACCAAGCGGGACTGGCTGGAGGAGTCATGAACACAGCTATGGAACTCGGCCCCACTATAGGCTTATCAGCATTAATGGCCGTAGCCGCGACACAAGTAGATGCTATTGATGGATATGTATGGGCGTTTGGAACTGCTGCCGTTGTTTATACCAATCGCCATTGAAGATGCTTGATTTCTTATCCAAACCCGATCATGCTTGCAATCATGAAAATTCATCTGACACCAGAACAAAAACGTGCCCTCGAATTGATGCATGATACCACTCGTGATAGTCGAGTCTGTGATCGCATCAAGGCCGTGCTTTTGGCGTCAGAGGGCTGGACAGCTCAGATGATTGCTCAGGCCTTACGTATTCATGAAACTACGGTAAGCCGTCACCTAAAAGATTTCATCGCGCAGGAAAAACTCACCCCCGAAAATGGCGGTTCTGAAAGCCATCTCTCTGCCAAACAAACCGCCGATCTGGTTGATTATTTGACGGCAAATTTGCTGCATACGACCGCTCAAATTGTGGATTATGTACGAGCTCGTTGGCAGGTGTCTTTCAGCGTGGGAGGCATGACGAAATGGCTTCACCGACAAGGTTTCAGCTACAAAAAGCCAAAGGGCGTTCCTCATAAATTCGATGCGGATAAGCAGCAACAATTTATTGATGACTACCAGTCTCTGAAAGACCGGGCAGGTCAGAATGAACCTATCCTATTTATTGATGCGGTGCATCCTTCGCAGTCCACAAAGCTCAGCTATGGTTGGATGAAAGCGGGGAAAAATCAGGTAAAAGTGGTCGAAACCACCGGCAGTCGTACCCGTCTCAATCTTCTGGGCGCCCTCAATTTACAACGAATTGAAGACACCGTGATCCGTGAATACCCGAGTATCAATGCCGAAAATATCGCGTATTTTTTCGGCGCTATTAGAGAAACTTACCCACTTTCGCAAAAAATTCATATTATTCTGGATGGGGCGGGTTACCACCGGGCAGAATTGGTGAAAGAGGTGGCATATGTCCTTAATATTGAACTGCATTACCTACCGCCTTACAGCCCAGGCCTCAATCCAATAGAGCGATTGTGGAAGTATATGAATGAGCAAGTACGTAACAATGTTTATTTTCCGGATGCAAAGACATTCCGTGAAACCCTTCGTCACTTTTTTCATGTGACTTTGCCAGAAAAAGCGAAAGAACTCACGACTAGACTGACTGACAACTTTCAGATTTTAAAACCTGCATCTTCAAGTTAGATTGGTATATATCATTGCAGCATTACTGGCGATCCTGCTTACAAACCGAAATTCTGTTGCATTAGGAAAACCGCATCATGAATAAAATTCAATCAGAGAGTGCTAGCCCGAAAGATTTATCGGGAATAACAGAATCACCAACACAAAAGCAGCGCGATATACCGATCTCCATTTATTTGCTCGGACTGACGATATTTATACTTACCACCTCTGAGTTTATGGTTGTAGGTATGATGCCATCATTAACCGGGGTGTTTGGGGTCACTGTCGCGGATATTGGCTACCTGATTTCACTCTATGCTATCGGCATGGTCGTCGGTGGGCCGATATTGACAGCACTGTTTGTCGCGCTACGAATCCCCAACAAAAAAGCGCTACTTTGGCTGCTGGCGCTTTATAGCTTCGGAGGGATAATAGCCGCAACTGCTGGAAATTATCTAACTATGGCTATTGCCCGAGTTATCACTGGTGTTGCAGGTTCTGCTTGTATTGGTATCTCCTTAGCAATCTGTGGTGAAGTTGTCAGAACTGAAATGCGAGGAAGAGCCTCATCAATTGTACTCGGTGGCATGATGTTAGCGACCGTTTTAGGCGTACCCGCAGCAACCGTGATCGATCAGCACCTTGGCTGGCGTTTGAATTTTTGGTTGGTTGTTATATTCACCATTACTTGTTCCTTCATCGTGTGGGCGCTAGTGCCTGTTTCGCGCAATACCTCAGATATCCGTATTAGCGATCAACTGACCTCATTCAGAAATGGGAAACTTTGGGCGGCTTATGCTACAAGTGCCCTCATCATCGGGGCATCTTACGCAGCTTTCAGCTACATTTCTGCAATCTTAACTGAAGTCACAGGGTTACAGCCTACCATTGTGCCTATTTTACTCGGCCTTTACGGTGTAGCGAATGTTATTGGCAACACGATTACTGGTCGTTTTGCTGATCAACAGACCTTCGTGGTACTCACTATTGGGATTAGCATACTGGCTATATCGTTACTGATATTCGCACTTTTTCCAGAAAATCGTTATATAAGCGTTATTGCCTTTTTAATAATTGGTCTTGTCGGTGTTCCCATGAGTCCCGCAATGATTACACGTGTTATGCGAGTAGCAAATGCAGGCCCACTGGTCAGTAGTGTTCATGTATCTATCATTAACAGCGGCTTGGCATTTATCGCATGGGCTGGAGGGTTAAGCATTGGTGCAGGATATGGATTAATATCGCCACTATGGATAGGCTTAATTCTGGCTATCTTTGCCCTACTTTCACTTACACCGCGTAGTGTTAGAATTTCAATAACACCACCTAAAGTGAGATAATAATGGACTATACCAGCCGATGGATTTCCTCTCATTGGAGAATGTGGAATGAATGGACTTTGGCTGGTTACTGGCACGTATCGAGATGGTTTGCATCAATCACCTCTGCTAGCTGACTACGTTGCCAATGCCATCTATGGAAAACCAAATACTGACATCGATCTTAGTGATTTTACTCCCATACGTGCCCCCTTAACTGGCCTTTCCCGCGACATAACGGCCAAAGAAACCGTCTCACAAATGCTTGGTGTAGGTTATGAGTGTCTCTGGGATATCAAGCCAAATTGGTCCCCAATGATTCAAGAAGGGCTGTTGCATCGTTACGATAATTTAATTCATTCTCTTCATCCTCGTTTTACGCCTCCTCCGGAGATCATCGCTTTCTCCCACTACAACGACAAGATAAGAGAACGATTACTGGCATACTATGACGCTTGGTCATAAACAATACTGTAATTAAGCCTATTGAGATATGGTTAGAGATAGTGTGCGTGTCCACCATGCAGGCTATCTTTTTCTCGGACTAGAAAAGTGAACGATAGATAGGGTCTTATGAAATCTGAGAAATCGATGTAGATTTGTGAACGAAGATTTGGAGCGGGAAACGAGACTCGAACTCGCGACCCCAACCTTGGCAAGGTTGTGCTCTACCAACTGAGCTATTCCCGCGTAAATTTTGGCGTGCTGTACTTTTGAATTTCTTCATCGGTACGGGGAGCGCATTATACGAGAAATTATTCCTCTGGCAAGTCCCCCAAAAGCAAAAAATCGGGTTTTCTCTCTGATTGATGATTAAATCGACAAATTATCCGCTTAACCACCAACTCAGAGATTAATTTACGTACATTTTTGTACTCAGTACCGCACCTTATTTTTGGGCTATTTATATTTATTTCTGGATAAAGTGCTCACGGTAATAGACCAATTCAGCAATCGATTCCCGAATGTCATCCAATGCCTGATGGGTATTTTTCTTGCTGAACCCTGATAACATCTCAGGCTTCCAACGACGCGCCAACTCCTTGAGCGTACTGACATCCAAGTAACGATAGTGAAAATACTTTTCTAACTCTGGCATATAACGGAACAGAAAACGGCGATCCTGCCCCACGCTATTGCCACAAATTGGGGATTTTCCTGCCGGCACCCACTGTTCCAAAAAAGCAATAGTGGCTTTTTCAGCTTCTGCATCACCACACTGGCTCTGCTTTACACGTTCCACCAATCCACTGGCGGTATGCGTGCGGACATTCCAATCATCCATCAACGCCAATTGTTCATCCGACTGATGAACCGCAATCACGGGGCCCTCTGCAAGGATATTCAATTCCGAATCGGTGACAATAGTCGCAATTTCAATTATGCGATCGCGCTCGGGATCTAACCCCGTCATCTCTAAATCTATCCAGATAAGATTGTTCTCACTTTTTGACATGATATATCCTAGTTTCCTTCAAAAGAGGTAGTCTGTCTCTGTGAGGTATCATAGCGTTTTTGATCACTCACAGCGATGATCAGCAAGATAGATGAAAGATAAACGAAAAAATAAGTGAGGTTCGGTGGCTAAAAATAAACTCTCCAAAGGGCAACAACGCCGTGTGCAGGCCAATCACCAGCGCAGGCTGAAGAACGCGGATGCCCAAAAGCCAGAAATGGATGACAGCCAGTTGGGTGAGCCACAGGAAGGATTGGTGATCAGCCGGTTCGGGCAACATGCCGATATTGAAGCCGCAGATGCTTCTATACAGCGTTGCAATATCCGCAGGACAATACGCTCATTGGTCACCGGCGATCGCGTGGTATGGCGCCCGGCACTGCAACGCCAGTCTGATGTCAAAGTGAATGGGATCGTAGAGGCGGTTCACGAACGCACTTCCGTTCTTACCCGTCCTGACTATTATGATGGCATCAAGCCCATTGCATCCAATATCAACCAAATCGTGATTGTTTCCGCTATTTTGCCCGAACTTTCGCTGAATATTATCGATCGCTATTTAGTCGCCTGTGAAACGCTCAATATTGAACCGTTAATCGTCCTCAATAAAATTGATATGTTGGATTCCGAAAGCCGTGAATGGGTCAACGAGGTAATGGATATCTACCGTCATATCGGCTATCGCGTACTGGAACTCTCCAGCTATACCGGCGAAGGTATCCCTGAGCTGACGGCGATGCTGGCTGACAAAATCAGTATCTTTGCCGGGCAATCCGGTGTCGGGAAATCCAGCCTGCTCAATACCCTGCTGCCTGACGATGAAGACGATATTCTGGTCAACAATGTTTCAGATAATTCAGGTCTCGGCCAGCATACCACCACCGCTTCACGCCTTTACCATTTCCCGCTGGGGGGCGATGTGATCGACTCTCCAGGGGTGCGTGAATTTGGGCTGTGGCATCTCACGCCAGAACAGGTTACCCAAGGTTTTGTTGAATTCCGCGAATATCTGGGGGGATGCAAATTCCGTGACTGCAAGCATCAAGATGATCCCGGATGTGCCTTAAGGGAAGCGCTGGAACAAGGCACCATTGCTGAAGAGCGTTTCGAAAATTACCACCGGATTCTGGAAAGTATGGCACAGGTTAAACCTCGCCGAAATTTCACAAGCGGTCAAAAATAAGACAATAATTAACGATATCCTGACATTCAAAATAATGGCAGGTACAATAGCCAACTTTTGTCCAATTTGCCAAGAAAAGATCCAAGAGGTTGACGTGCTGGATAATTTTAAAATCAGTCTACAATATTTACTGCCAAAACAAGCTATTACAAAATTGGCGGGTTGGTTTGCCAATAAAAAAGCGGGATGGTTGACTCAGCTTGCCATCAAGGCTTTCGCCAAAGTCTATAAAGTGGACATGAATGAAGCCAAAGATCCTTCATTTACCGCTTATGCAACATTCAATGAATTTTTTGTCCGTCCGCTTAAAGAGGACATTCGCCCTGTCGTCAATGAAGCCCATCAGTTGGCTCTGCCGGCCGACGGCACGGTAAGCCAGCTTGGGGCGATCCGCGAAGATCAGATTATTCAGGCCAAAGGCCACTACTACACGATAGAAGCCCTGCTGGCCGGGCAGTATCAACTGGCTGAACAGTTCCGTGATGGTCAATTTATCACGACTTACCTGTCGCCAAGGGATTATCATCGTGTCCATATGCCGTGTGACGGCGTGCTTAAAGAGATGATCTACGTTCCGGGTGATCTGTTTTCCGTGAATCCATTGACGGCCGCCAATGTGCCAAACTTATTTGCACGCAATGAACGTGTCATCTGTTTATTTGAGACCGCATTCGGCCCAATGGTACAAATTCTGGTTGGTGCTACCATTGTTGGCAGTATTGAAACCGTTTGGAGTGGCTGTGTTACTCCTCCTCGTGAAGGCATCATCAAGCGCTGGACTTACCCGGTTGAAGGTCAGGAAGGCGTTATCTCACTGAAAAAAGGCGAGGAAATGGGGCGATTCAAGCTGGGTTCAACCGTGATCAACCTGTTTGCTGCCAATCAGATTGATTTTACCAACAACTTATACAGTGGTTCACCGACCCGTATGGGCGCCATGATGGCGCAAGCTGTCACCCCAGAAGAACCCACAGTCAATACCGATGAATCCATGACCAATGAATCCATGAATTAACGATATCGTCAGCAAATTAGAACCAAGGAGCCCCTTATTGTGCGCCTGATTATCAGTTTACTTCTCAGCCTCTTGATCACGAGCCCGGCTTTTGCCTCTGTGTTGCCGTTGGATGAAAACCAACTGAAACAAGAGTTAAAGCAGGTTGGGGGCAACAAAAGCTCACAAGATTCTGAAATCACACACGCACTCCAAGGGGCAATAAATTGGGTTAATGAAGCAAAATCCGCTAATGAGCGTACCCAGAAGTATCAACAATCTATTGATGAATTTCCGAAAATCATCAAAGAACTACGCCAGAAAATCCTTACTGAAAACGATCTTGCTGGAAAAAATCCTGCTGAAAACAATGTCGCTACCCCCATTCCGGCCAATCAGACGATCAGCAATTTAGAACAGCAAATTATCCAGACCAATAACCAATTGCAGGAGCAGGGGCGCCAATTACAGCACGAACAAAATAAGCTCCGGGAAATCAGTGATTCCATGGGTCAATTGCCTCAACAACAAGCTGAGGCAAAGCGTCTGCTGGCTGAGGCGACAGCTCGACTCCAGTCACTGGACTCACATTCCACGCCGCTGGCTAAAGCACAATTGACGCTGGCACAAGCAGAAGTCAACGCGCGTAAGGCGGTGGCCGATGAATTGGAGATGGCTCAACTTTCTGCCAATAATCGTCAAGAGATTGCGCGTATCCGCGCCGAGTTATACAAAAAACGCTATCAACGACTGGATGTTAAACTCCAGCAATTACGCAACCAGCTAAATACGCAACGCCAGCAGAAAACGGAATCTGCACTGGAGTATACCGAAATGCTGGCAGAGCAAAGTGGCGGAAAATTGCCCCAATTTTTGCAGGATGAACTCCAGCAAAACCGCCAATTATCGCAAATGCTCAATCAGCAAGCCCAGAGAATGGAAGCCATTGGTTCAAAACAGCGCAAGGCCAACAGCGAGATTTTGTCTGTTCTCCAAACACTGAATACGATCCGTGAACAAGCACAATGGCTCAACGATTCCACTGCCCTTGGCGAAGCCCTGAGAACCCGGGTCACCCATATTCCTGATATGTCAAAATCCCAGCAAATTGACCGGGATATTGTCGAACTGCGGGTCGAAAGGTTGAAATATGAGGAAATACTGGAACGCTTGCAACGCCCCCTCGAACAGATATTACCTTCGTATCACACTCTGACGCCAGAACAGAAGAAAGTCTACGAATCTCTGATCCGCACGAGGAAAGAGCTATTAAATTCTCTGCTATCAGGCTATGACAATGAGATACTGGAACAGACACAATTTAAGGTCATCACCAACAAATTAAATGATGCCCTGAAAGAAGTTCAGGATGCGACTCACCGCTATCTGTTCTGGGTTGCGGATGTCAATCCCATCTCTCTCAATTATCCGCTCCAGATGGTGCAAAATCTGACGCGCCTGCTATCGTTGGATACGTTCTCTCAATTGGGTGCCGCAATCCACGGCATGTTGACCAAGCAAGACACCCTGCTCTATTTACTGGGGACTTTGCTACTGGTCATTTTTAGTATTAGTTCACACCGCCAGTATCATGCTTTTCTTGAGCGTTCGAGCAATCGCATCGGTAAAGTGACGCAAGATCATTTCTCTCTGACTGTACGTACCGTTTTTTGGTCGGTCATCGCAGCATTACCGCTGCCCATGCTCTGGTCAGCCATTGGTTATGGGCTGCAAAATGCGTGGCAGTATCCGATAGCGACCGCAATAGGCAACGGTGTCCGTGAAACAACGCCCGTTCTGTGGGTCTTTATGCTCAGTGCCGCCTTTGCCCATCCCAATGGCTTATTTATCGCCCATTTTCGCTGGCCGGAAGAGCGCATAAAACGAGCGATGCGTTTCTACCGTCTTTCCATTTTCCTGATCGTGCCACTGATGATGGCATTGATCACTTTCAATCATTATAAAGACCAAGGCTTTATCTCAACCCTCGGCAGACTGTGTTTCATTATGCTGTGTATCTCGCTGAGTCTGGTCACCAGCAGCCTGAAACGTGCCGGCATTCCACTTTATATGGACAAACATGGTTCCGGCGAAAATATCGTCAGCTCTGTGCTCTGGTGGATACTACTTTCTGCCCCAATCCTGGCAGCACTCGCTGCGATCCTGGGTTATCTGCAAACCTCACAGGCGCTCTTGGGTCGTCTGGAAACCTCAGTTGCTATCTGGTTCTTTTTGCTGGTCATTTACCACATTGTGCGCCGGTGGATGCTGATCCAGCGCCGCAAAATTGCGTTCGAGCGGGCAAAACAACGCCGGGCGGAAATATTGGCCCAGCGTGCCAAAAGTGAAGAAGATTCTGCCAATATCAATAGCAGTGTCGAAGGTTCAATCGAGGTTGAAGAGCCTGTCATCGATCTGGATGCCATCAGTGCTCAGTCGTTAGGGTTAGTGCGTTCAATCCTGACCATGACGGCACTGGTTTCACTTATCCTCTTGTGGTCTGAGCTGCATTCCGCTTTCTCTTTCCTGGAAAATATCCGGCTTTGGGACGTTAGCACAACCATCAACGGTGTGGATAGCGTTCAGCCCATTACCATGGGTTCCGTGTTAATTGCCATCTTGGTGATTGTCATTACTACACAACTGGTCCGTAACTTACCGGCCCTGTTGGAGCTTGCCCTGTTACAGCATCTGGAGCTAACACCGGGAACCGGTTACGCCATTACAGCACTGACCAAATACAGCATTACGCTCATTGGCGGCTTGGTGGGGTTCTCTCTGGTGGGGATTGAATGGTCGAAACTCCAATGGCTAATTGCCGCAATGGGGGTTGGGCTGGGTTTTGGCTTACAGGAAATTTTCACCAATATTATTTCGGGTCTGATCATCTTATTTGAAAAGCCGATCCGCATTGGTGATACCGTGACCATCCGTGGTCTGACCGGCAGCATCACCAAGATCAACACGCGGGCAACCACCCTGTCTGACTGGGACAGAAAAGAGATTATCGTTCCCAACAAAGCCTTTATTACCGAGCAATTCATCAACTGGTCACTGTCTGACACCATTACCCGTATTGTCCTGACCATCCCGGTGCCGGCGGATGTTGATTCAGCAAATGCGACCGACATCTTAATATCTGCCGCCAGAAGTTCACCTTTAATCCTTGATAACCCGATGCCGGAAGTCTATTTAGTGGATTTGCAACAAGGCATTCAGATTTATGAACTACGTGCCTATGCCGCAGAGATGGGGCATCGTATGCCTGCCCGTCATGAAGTCCATCAACACATTTTGCAGGAATTCCGCAAGCATGATATTACCTTGCCATTCCCGCCATTTCAGGCGCGTGTTGATATTTTTGGGCAAGAGATCCGCAGTGCAACCACTAATTATACGGGGCGTAATCCCCCACGCAGGCCGGGAGAACTGTAACCTGATACCAACATGACCAAACGAATCCCTTTTCAGGTTAGCGGGTTACTGGCATTCAATGGCGTTTCTATTTTGGGAAACGCCATCACTGAAATTGCTATTCCCTGGTTGATTCTGGAAATATCAGGCAGCCCACTTTTGGTTGCTGGCGTGATGTCCGCCAAAATCCTTCCCTTACTCTTTTCCATTTTCTTTAGCGCTCAGTTAGTGGATAAATACGGGGCATACCGTATTTCCCTGTTATCTGATTTAGTGAATTTCCTCAGCGTGTTGCTGATCCCGCTGTTTTATTCGATGGATATCCTGCACTTTTATTTGTTGGCGGTTTTACTGATATTTTCCACTATCTTGGATTCCCCTGGACGCCTGGCAAAAGATATTATTTTGGCGAAAGAGATTAAACAGCATAAAAGTGAACATGAGTTGATCAATGGGATTAACAGTACGATTGAAAATATTTGCGATCTGATTGGCCCAGCCGTTGGCTCACTGCTTATTGCCACACTTGGCACGATCACTGCCCTCTATTTCGATGCCGTGAGTTTTTTAGTTGTAGCACTGGGAATCATGATTCTGAAAAAACATTTTGTGGCCAATATTAATGAAGTCACTCAAGCGCCCGCCCTACCACACCATTATTTCCTCGAAGCATTCAGATACATTAAATCTGCAAAAACACTTTTCGCTGTACTGATTATCAGTTCAGTCGTGAATTTTGTTATCTCGCCGTTTTTGATCGTTTATTTACCCTACATGAATAAGCAAGAATTTAATTCCGTTTTAAGCCTCGGTGTTTCAATGACCTGCTTTGGCGCAGGAACAACGCTCTCGGCGTTACTCTATGGTATCTATGGCAAATATTTTTCTGGTAACCGTATTATCATTGTCGGCTACAGCTTATTGACGTTATGCCTGATATCTCTGAGCCTATTTAACGGACAATATGCCTTGTTCCTCCAGCTTTTCGCGATTGGCATGTGCATTGGTTTCTCTGCTCCCGTTGAAATCACGCTAATTCAACGTCAAGTACCAGAAAATTTGTTTGGCAGGATCATGACGTTATTCTCTTCTACACGGTTCCTCTCTGTGCCTGTAGGATATCTCTGTTTTGGTGCCTTGCTGGAATCCAACCTTGCCGAACAAACGCCATTAATCATGGCTACCGTGGTCTTGGGGGGATTGGTGAGTTATTGGCTGGTGCGTAAGGAACGTCAATGAAAACGACTTTAAGACAAAGTGCCGGATAAAAGGATCAGCACTTTGTCAATAATCTAATGGCTGGCTATTTTTATAGCAGATTATTTCCGGTTCAGAAAATAACAGATGCAGGTAAAGATTAATGCAAGTCCTGCCAAAAATAATGTTAGCGCTTGATAACCTTGAGCTAATGTATTAAATCGGGCTAATAAAAATACAGCAAAAGCGATACCACAAGCGCCTCCCATATTATGAATAGTCCATGAAGTTCCCATAGCAACTGCCGCTTGCTCTTGAGGTAAAGCCCCCAATGCAATTAATGTTGATGGCCCAAGAATTAAGCCCCATCCCATGCCAAATAACAGCAACGGGATAATAAAACACCAAGCATTTTCCTGTGCTGATGCGAAAGCAAGTAAAGCCGCAGCCGCTACAAACAATAGCAGGCCAACCAAAATGATCCGTGGAGGACCTAATTTTTCACTGCGATTACCTACCCAAGGCGAGGTTAAAGCAAACATGACTGTAGCAGGTAACAAAAATAAACCTATCTCAATATCATTTTTCTCCAATTGCCCTGCAAAAAATATAGGTAATGTCAACAGAACTATGCAATAGAAAAAAGCGAGAAAAAATGTTGCAAATAGTGCTGAAACAAAACGCATATTACGGAAAAAATGGAACTCAACAATCGGTTCTACTGTTTTCAACTCATGCCGTATAAAGATAAACAGAGCTATCACAGCAATCACCAACAGACTCCATTGTTGTAGCGAATTTCCATCCAGGGAAAAATAACTCACCAGACTCATTAGAAAAATAATCAGGAAAAGACAACCGAGCACATCCAATTTTTTCACTTTTTCTGCTTTATATTCAGGTATAGACCAGATGCATAAAATAAAGCTAATTATGATAAAAGGAATATTTATCAAAAAAGCATAACGCCAATCTACAATACCCGCAAATAATCCACCAATAATAGGGCCTATTGCAAGACCCAATCCATTAATACCAAATAAAATTCCAAGCGCTTTTCCTTGATCATTTTTATCAAATAAATAGGAAATAATGGCACCAGAAACAGTATAGAGAATGGCACAGCCCATTCCTTGAATAAATCTAAAGACAGTGATCGTGGCAAGGTTAGTTGCGAGACCAACAAATAATGACGCTGCACCAAACAGCATTAACCCCCACATCAATATTTTTTTACGCCCGAAGCTGTCAGCCAGTGTCCCGACAGGGACCATAAAAGCGGAAAGCGCTATCATAAATACAGACGTAATCCACTGTGTTTCCCTTAACGAGGTATTAAATTCACGCCCAATTGCAGGAATAATCGTATTCACAACAGTGAGATCTATACACCCAAGAAAACTTGCAATACATATTCCGATTAATCCGGTATATTTTCGGATTTCAATTGCTGATTCACTCATTCATTAGTTCCCTTTGCTCTGCCTCAATAGAAGATTGTGATTTTTTCTTAAATTTCAAAGAGAGCCAATTAGCGTATTTATTATATGACTCTTCAACAAAAATCTCTCTGGTTTTACTCATTGCCGCAGTCATTGATTTCGGATAAATGATGAAATCGATACCATCATTTGCCCACATTGGCATGATGATAGGACATTCTTCAAGAATATAAAAAAGTGATCGATAAAAAGCACCTTCGTATTCTGGAGTTCCATATTTAAGATTATTTCTTTCTGCAAATACATTGATGGTTTCATTTATGCATGCACGATAATTTTCATTAGAGTAATACTCATTTAGAATACGATCATAATAATGCTTATAATCTTCACGCTTAAGATATACGTCCCAGCGAATTATCTCATTAGGTATTGTTAAATTAGATAAACTCTTTGCATTATTCTTTATCCATTCATTTCCGCGCATCAAGCTGTAGTGGTAATTATCACGTGCTGTGCCAGTACTATAGTTATGTCGTTGTAAGGAATCTGCTACAGCAATTATGCATTTACTGAAACCTGATTGATTTATTTTATCTATTGTTGCAGAAAATTTTTCTCCCTCATGATATTCTTTTCCTACACTGATCAATAGAAGTACTGTCTTATCCATATAATGATTCGCTTTAAATTTTCCTTGCGCTTGTAATGAAACTTTGTACATTTATTAACTCCAATAAACTAACGGATCATTTTCAGATATGACCCCAATGAAAGAACTAAGAGTTATACGATCTTGTTCTTTAACTGGACGAACAGCATGTATAAAACGAGGATTTAAAATGATTAGATCACGTATTTTTGGTTTAATTACTAAATCAGGCGAAGGCATATCGTGACGATTAATACCGTAATGTCGTTTTCCTTTCAGGCGCCCATACTCTAGAGCACTAGGTTGAATATTCCATATCTCAAGCTCACCACCATTATCAGGAACCTGCATGTAGATATTAGCTGAAAGTTGATATTGTAATATCCAATCAGCATTAGGAGGAAGTGTCCATTCTAAACTATCAATATGAGGCTCAAGATCAATATTTGGGGTAAGATAACGACAAACACCAACAAAACATTTTTGTCTTTTAACCGATAATAAACGAGCACCTTCTGGCCAAATATCATCTAGTAACATTCTGAAACTATCTATTGGTGAAACTAATACCCCGAATATATCACGTGTCCGTTGGATATTTTTTATTGCTTGTTGGTGGTATTCTTGTCTTACCTCATCTGTCTCTATTTCAGCATAAGCGATACCGAGTCGAGTAAACTCTTGAGCATGTCCGAGAGCGCCTTTCTCCTGATGAAAGAATAATTTTTCTTTTGCTCTCTCAATAACTTCAGTTTGAACAAAATTAGGTATTCTTATAGCTAAGATATCACCAATACACAGTGCGCGCAGATGATTATCTGTCAAAGAATTTACATCAACTTCTATTACTTTATTCATATTATCTCCTTTATGAAAACATAGAAATAGTCTTGCATAAAAAAACAGAAACAAACAAATAACAAATAATGATGAATTTATAATCTTTCATAATAAACAATTATGATACTTAATAAGCGTTCCGTGATAATAGCCATTAAACTTAATAAATGATTATCTTGAATAAAATCAATTACTATATGTTGTATTGATAATATATTCCCTATAGACTTCAAGTTGCAGCCGCAAAACGAAATAAGCTTATCTCTATGATGTAATTCGTTGTGTTTCATAGTAATTTAATAAATTTAATCACATATAAAAGAACACCAGATTATTATCTTGAAGCACAGCGAGTATAAATGATAAATTTAATTTATTCTTTTCAAGAAACATTTATCAATCCGTCATTCCGCCAGCATATTGTAATATCATGTTTTAATTAAGAATTAATGTGTGTATACAAAATATATAAATAATTATAAATCATAATATTACAGAGTTAGGTGCGAAATGTAGGATAAATCTAAATAACCTGCATTTTAGATAAGAAATAAAAATAAATGCCTGTCCCAAGATCAGAGTTTTAGACATTGAGTAGGGGGCAAGATCACTCCCGCTGTCCTCTCATATACATAGACCCCTAGTTTACCAAACAATCGTTTTTCGGTTTAGCCTTTTTATCCGGGTACAATCAACAAAAACATGCGCCACATCAATGTGGCTACAATCTTAACCTAATTCTAGTCATGACAAGCGATAGGTTATTCCAAGTCCAAAGGAATGCACGATCAAGTGATAGGAACTTTCATTAAGCGTGAACATTATTTTTAATACTCAATCTAACCATTTAATATATGGCCATTTTTCTCTACACGATTTCTTGCTGTACCTGTAGGATATCTCTGTTTCAGTACCGTGCTGGAATCCAGCTTCGCCGGACAAACGCCATTAATCATGGCGGCTGTTGTCTTGGGAGGATTGGTGAGTTACTGGCTGGTGCGCAAGGAGCATCAATGAAAACTGCTATTTTTCCGGCGAATAAACCATTACAGCATAATAGTCCTTTACCCCTCTATCACCAGATATACCAACGCCTTATTCAAGCCATCAACCAAGGCATATTAAAACCAGGGCAACGGATACCTTCTATTCGTACATTATCCAGTGAATTACACGTTTCACGTAGTACGGTTGAATCCGCCTATACACGATTACTTGAAGAAGGCTATCTGGAAGCCAGAGGGCAAGCTGGTACGGTGGTTTCCCCACGGCTTGCTGACACACCTTCACCGCCTGCAACACAAATATTTCCTGTTTCGGATAAAACAGATTTATCGTTATTCGATTCGGCTGCATTAACGCAACCACTGACTTATCAACTGGGATTACCTGCGCTGGATCTTTTTCCCCGTAAGTTATGGAACACACTGACAGCTAAACAGATCCGCTTGCAAAGCCGGCATATGTCTTATCCGCAATCTGCGGGTTATCCGCCATTGCGGGAAACCATTGCCGCTTATCTGCAATTATCACGGGGAATAAATTGCACCCCACAACAAGTTTTTATCACTGCGGGGTATCGCGGGGCGCTCAGTCTTATCGGTCGGGCTGTTCTAAAACAGCAAGATCAAGTCTGGCTTGAAGATCCCTGTTTTCCACCCAGTTATCATTTGCTGACTCAAATGAGTGCCGAGATCGTTCCCGTGCCCGTTGATCAAAATGGAATCAATGTCGCCACAGGTAAAACGCTCGCCCCGAATGCACGTTTCGCACTAATAACACCTGCTCACCAAAGCCCGTTGGGAGTGACCTTATCAATGGCACGGAAACAGGCGCTTTTAGCATGGGCAGAACAAAACAGGGCGTTGATTATCGAAGATGACTATGACAGTGAATTTCTCTACGATCACCGCCGCAAGCCAGCGCTGGCCAGTCTATCGAATAATGTTTTGTATATTGGTACATTCAGCAAAGTCCTGACACCCGCGCTCCGGCTCGCTTATCTGGTTGTGCCTCCTAATCTCCTGTCGCATTTCAATACCACATGCCACGCTTGGCATGATGGCTGCCCTTTATTGCAGCAGGCCATTGTCACTGATTTTATGCAGGAAGGTCATTTCTCACGCCATCTGCGTAAAATGCGTGCCATCTATGCTAAACGCAGGCAAATGGTGATTGAGAGCTTAGATCAGGTTTTTGGTTCCCGATTTAAATTCGATATTCCTATTGGCGGGCTGCATTTACTGGCAAAACTTGCTCAACATGAAGATGATGCCGCCTTAGCTCAACAGGCCAGAAAATATGGGTTTGGGATTGCGGCGCTGTCTTCACGCAGTTTAAACGCGGATTGTGGCAAGGGGTTACTGTTTGGATTTGCTAATGAGCCAACACCAGAAACCGCCTTGAACCATGCTAAGGATCTGCAAAAGTGTCTTTTACAAGTTACTGACGCATCCCGATAGCCAGCCGGTTCATTCCATTCATCAGCGCAATGGCAAACGTCAGATCAGAAATTTCCTGATCGGTGAAATAGTCTTTTAACGGCAAGTAAGCACCATCATCAGCATGGGTTGCCGTCACATATGTCAGTGCTTCTGCCCACGCCAATGCTGCTTTTTCACGAAAAGTAAATTGGCTGCTGACACGCCATCCTGCCAATTCGGCCAATCGACGTTCGGTTTCTTCGGTCTGGCGCAAAGACTGCGTGTGTTTGTTTAAGCAAAAAGCACAACCATTGATTTGGGAAACCCGCAGATAAACCAATTCGACCAACGGTAGCCCCAACGGACTTTTCTCCAATCCCTCTTTGACAGAACGAAACCCTTGCAACAGTTCGGGGGACAAATCGTAATAAGCAAGACGCAATTGACTCATACACCATACTCCTTATCTCAATGAATGCGATTAACGATATGGCAAACCCGCCATTAAGATAAGGGACAAGATTGGCATTTTTGATCAGGACAAGTTATTTTAGAAATAAAAAACACTGCCTATTATTTTAAGCAATGTTTTTATTTACATGGCAAACTACAGAGTTAATTTATGCTATATCTTAATAATTCTTTTTAGGGTCTACACCATAATCATTATCACCCTTCGTCCCTTCGATGCAGTAAAACGCTAATAAAACAATACCGCCAAAGGGAATAATGGAGATTAATAACCACCAACCCGAATGATTAGTATCATGAAGGCGGCGTACTGTGACTGCAAGACTCGGGATCATAGTCAGAATCACATAAACAGCAAACAATGCCATACCGGCATTTTCATCAATCGCTGAACCTAATACGATGAGGGCTACGCATACAATTGAATGAAATAAAGAAAACATCCAATATTCTGTGCGACGCGCACGTCCTGAAAAATCTGCATAATTTTTTAAAACACTAAGATACCAATTCATAATGTCACTTTACTAAAATTAAATGATATAAGTACTCAAGAGAAATTAATTGCAAATTGGTTACCATAACCGCCCAATAACGTATTTAATTCATTCTCCATTGTCTCCTGAGTCCAAGTGATAAAACGTCGCCAATGGTATTTGGCTTGTTTCCAGACGATTTCAATCAAATTCAGCTCTGGGCTGTAGGCGGGAAGGTAGAATAAAAACAGGTTGTGTTCTCGTAACCAGCTATTTCTGATTTTTTCTTCAATCCCGTGATGGATACGCGCATTATCCAACACTAAAAATGTCAGGCGGTTGTCCCCTTGTTGGGCGAGCTGCTCTAAAAAATCAATCACGTCATCTCGCGTGATACTGCCTGACGTTGTCTGGTAAAACAGCGTGTTATCCGTGTAATTTAACGCCCCCAGAACTGACCGCCTGTCATGCTCTTGAGGCTCAGTTTCATGGGGCTTACCCCGTGGACTCCATCCATATTGCACCGGAGGAGATGCGGCAAAACCCGCCTCATCAAAATAGACCAAACGGTAATGGCCTAACTGTGCTCCAGCCTTAATTTTATTCAGCAAGGCGGATTTGTTAGCAAACTCCGTTTCGTTGCGCTTTTTTTAAGCGATAGACGGGTGCGTTTATAGGTGAGCCCCTGCTTTTTCAGGGTATTTGCCAGCGTTTCAAGCGTACAAGGCAGGGGCCCATGCTTTGCCTCAACGCACTGGGCTATCCGTGCGAGAGTTAGGGACTCTGCACAGGCAGCTTCGACCGCAGTGGCAATCATTTCAGGCGTCATAGCGAGATACCGGCCTCCAGCATGACCGCCTAATAATCCCGCTATCCCTGAATTGTGCCACATGTGAACCCAATTATAGATAACCCGGAGACTGCATCCTATTTCAGCGGTGATCTGGGACGGCTTGCTCCCTCTGGCAAGCATGAGCAAACCCGTTCCTCGCGTACGGATATCCCGGTGGGGATGATTCAAAGCGAGTTGTTGCAATGTTATTCGTTCAGGCTCAGAAAGTATTATCTTCGATTTCATAAGGACAGGCAGAAAATCAGGTTATCGTGTTATCGATTGTAACAGTAATGCAGATAGTTTATCTGATTAACTTAAAATAAAAACGGGCAAACTATAAAGGATGGTGGATTTTATACTTAATTTTCTTTTGAAGTCCATCATCCATTATTGGATAGTTAATACCATCTGATTTACGCCATTATTAGATAGTGAATTAAAAAATACTTCCAAATATCAAATTAGAAACAGAATCAACAGGAATGTTTTTCATCCATAGCAAAGTTACGCTTAAATCCATTAGAGAAATAAGGCTCATTAATTTATGATTAATGGGTCTTAGAGAGTTATTTGATTTCAAAGATTATAATTATCTATGTTATTTATATAAAATGCCTAATTTCAAAATAAAAATACTAATTTCGATTCCATAACAGCGGGAAAGTCAAAAAGTGCTGAATTCGCAATCAGTCCATTTACATAAAGTTAACTAAGGGGTTATGTCATTTTAGTGTGATGTACTGCCATAGGAATTTACTCGACTGACAACGAAAGTCTGTCACTTAAGTTTACAGCCACAAGATTCACCAATCTGTAATTCAAATTCAAACTCACGTTCTTGTGCTGTCCCATTCCATGTCCTCAATATTTCGATGGCGGTTTGGGCCATTTTGTCGATGGGCTGGCGCACTGCCGTTAAAGAAGGCACATTAAACTGTGATTGCTGGGTGGCATTAAAACAAACTAATGCAATATCATCAGGGACTGCCAGCCCGTTTTCGGCCAACGCGCGCAAGCAACCAAAAGCCTGTAATTCATTAGTCGCAAACAGGGCACGAGGCCGCTTTCCTTTTAACATTTGTAACGCGGCTTCATAACCGCCCTGACGAGTATATTCAGCAGGAAAAATCCATTCATCACATATCGTCACATTTGCCTGAATCAACGCATCACCCCAGCCAGATAGCCGATCCTGCGTATTTAGCATCTCAAGAGGGCCACAAATAATGGCGATATCGCGATAACCATGCTGAGCCAGATGTTGAGTTACCTTGAATGCCGCTATCCGCTCATTGACACGAATTGCACTGACATTTGAACCCGCATTTACCCAATCCAACATCACACAAGGCGTACCGCTGGCCTGAATAAGATCGATATAAGGATGCCGATCAACGCTGGTATACAGCAGGCCATCAATCTGGCGGTTCAATAAATTATTGAGCAGTTCTTTCTCACGGCGGCGATTATCCCCCGAATCCCCAGGCAATAATACTTGCCCATGTTTGAAAGCCTCTTGCTGCAAAGCGTGAGCAACAGAAGAGAGGAAAGGGTTGGCGATATTCGGCAAAATAAGCCCATAAGCGTGTGTCGTGCCAGAAACCAATGCCTTGGCAATGCTATTAGGCCTGTACCCTGTTTTTTGAATAGCGGCCAATACCCGTTGGCGGGTTGCTTCTGCAACCGGTCTTGGGCCGCCATTAATCACATAACTCACAACGGCGACCGAGGTTCCGGCCTCTTTTGCAACATCACTACGTGTCACTCTTTTCATCGGCACTAAATCGCATCCTCAAGTAAATTGAGATCCCTGCCGCGTGTTTCTGGCGCGAAGAATGTGGTGATAAACCCAATACCTGCCATCAATGAAAAATAACCCGCAATCGGCCACCAATGCCCGGTGAAAGACAAGAATGCCGATGCAATCAATGGCGCCGTTCCCCCTGACAGCATCGCACCCAACTCTTTTGCGAAAGCCATTTTGCTATAACGATTCGCTACCCCAAAGAGTTCCACTCCCCATGCCGCCTGAGCACCAAATATCCCCAAAGAGGCTAACCCCATTCCCACGACAATCGTTGGAATAACAATCATCGGTTCACGACTTTCCAGTAAGATAAAAGCAGGAAACGCGTACAGCACAAGTAACAGGCAAAACCAGCGGTAAGTGATACGGCGTCCAAAACGATCGGATAGATAGCCCGAAAATGGAATGATCAGGAACCCCAAAATGGACGCGATAAATACCGCGATTGTGGGAATAAATTTATCCAGCATCAGAACATTAGCCACATAACCAATCATGAATCCTTGAGCCAGATATGATGGGCCATTCTCGCCAATTCGTAAGCCAACCATGATCCAAAAGGCTTTGGTTCGTTGCCAAAAACGCGGTTTTTCAGCCACTTGTTGGTGTTCACTTGCAGCTAATGATTGCAAACGTTGTTCTGCCAACATTGCCTTATAACGCTCAAAAACCGGGGTCTCATTCATATGTCGGCGAATATAGAGTGCAACTATCGCGATTAAGGCGCTCGACAGAAATGGAATACGCCAGCCCCAATCCAGCAAACTCTGTTTATCCATGCTCAATACCAACAACCAAGTCAGTGATGCCAATAACGTTCCACTATTCGAACCCAAGGCAATGACAGACGAAACCAAACCGCGTTTTGCCGGAGGCGAAAACTCGCCCAAAATGACGGTACCACCAGATAAAGCCGCCCCTGCCCCCAAACCCTGCATAAACCGCAATATGACTAAACAGGCAGGAGCCCAAGCACCGATATGGGCATAACTTGGAATAAGCCCTATTAACGTGGTAGAAATTCCCATCAGAATAACCGTCATTATCATGACGATCTTGCGTCCTTTGCGATCCCCTAACCATCCAAATACCAGAGCACCAAACGGCCGGGCAATGAATCCCACAGAATAGGTTGCAAAACTGGCAAAGAGGGCAACAGCGGGCGTCATATCAGGAAAGAAAACATCAGCAAAAATAATGCCCGCAGCTAAACCATACAGAGCGAAATCGGCATACTCCATTGTTGTCCCGAACCAACAAGAAAAAATGGCATTCCTAAACCCTTTGCGCCCTTCTTTTGTTGCCAGACACGCTTCTGAAGCATGTTGTATTTGAGTGACAGCGAATGCCGTATTTTTATACGGCATAGCGAGATATTCCCTGAATGTTGGAACAGTAAATGTTTAATTCCAACCGAATATGCTGAATAATACTATGGTTATTCATGAATTATATTTATGTATAAACTTATCTACTCGCGTAGAATATTCAAACGTAAGAAACCAATAGTTGAACACCAGTCACAAATATCAGGGAAAAATTCACTTTTGTAATTAATAAATTTTAAAACAAGCAAATAAAAAAACAGCATCACACAGGATGCTGTTTTCAAACACGTATTCAGGCTATTCGCTTCTTTTTCACGCCATTAGCTTCAAACCTGATACCTTTTCGGCAAATATTTTACGTAAATAACCAGAAACGGCATCATCCGCATTGGAACCAATGACTTCCATATCCGGTAAGCTGTCTTTCAGGCGTTGGTGCGCTCCCTGCATAATGCAACCCTTACCGGCCACAGTCAGCATTTCCTGATCGTTCATGCCATCGCCAAAAGCAATGCAATCACTCAATGGATAGCCAATCAATTGACAGACTTGCGCCAATGCGTGCCCTTTAGAAACCCCACCCGCCATCACTTCCAGGCAATTTCTCAGTGAAAAACTGACATTCACCCTTGCTCCCCAACGCGCTTTAATTCTCTCTTCCAACTCCACCAAATAATCATGATCTTCACTGGTGTAGTAAACCTTGCACACGCCATCGGTGGGAAAATGGTTGCGTTGAAAAAGTTGGTAATGGAAAACGGATTCCTGAAAAAATTCTTCCTGTTCAGGCGCTTCTCTATTTATTAGCCAATCATCGTTATTGAAGTAATTGGTCAGGACATTGGGATTATCAAATTCCAATAAACACAAATCATGGGCAATCTCAGGATCTAAGTTATGGCTGAATATCAATTCATCCTGAATATTGTGAACTCTGGCGCCGTTGGACGTGATCATATAAGCATCAATGCCCAATCCATCACGGATCTGCCCCACATCAATATGATGACGCCCTGTTGCGAAAACAAAATGAATCCCTTGTTCCGTCAGTAAGTTCAATGTTTCCTTGGTATACGGGGTGATTTTATGGTCGGGAGACAACAGCGTGCCATCTAAATCTGAAGCAACAACATGATACATAGTTATGGTTCCTAAACTGAATCAGTTCTGGTCAAAAAAATCACAAATTGCATTGAGAGCCTGCGCCCGCAATATATCTTTTTCGAACAGGATTTCGTGATGAGCCCCTTGGATAACCAGAGGATTTTGTTCCGCTTTTCCTGTTGCCGCTTTTTGGCGTGATGCACAAAAAGCCAGTAATTCCCGGTTACTCACAATCTTATCTTCACTCGCCTGTAATATCATGAGTGGCGTTTGGATCTTATCTGCATTTTCAATCAGGTTATCGCCCATCAGCATGCTCTCACGCATCCAATGGTAAGTCGGCCCCCCAAGGCGCAATTCAGGATAATCCGCATAGTAACGCAAATAACGCTGGTAACGCGCATAACTGTGCGTTAACAGATTGATAAAATAGGGTAATGGCCGCCATTGCCCCGTTGATAGCGCATAAGCATTACGTCTTTGGGCCTTGGGTTCTGCCTGGTTAACCAGAAAATTTGCCAGCCAGCGCGGCATGGGTAAATTGATACCAAACATCGGCGCACATAACGCCGCAGCACGAAAAATCGGCTCCTGATAGCGCATCAGAAAGCGGCTCAAAATCGCACCGCCCATTGAATGGGCGAGTGCATAACAGCGATGAGATTGGCGAGGTGTCACTTCAAGTTCAATAAATTTAGCCAAATCATCCACATAGTGGTCGAACGCTTCAACGTGGCCTTTTTGTCGGTCATCCAACATTCGTCCTGAACAGCCTTGTCCACGATGATCAATAATGAAAATATCATAGCCTAAGTGGTAAAAATCATAGGCCACTTCGGGATATTTCACGTAGCTTTCACTACGGCCGGGCAAAATGATGAGTGTTTTGTCATGATGGGGAGAACAAAAGGAGACATAACGGATGGGAATATCGTCAATTCCCATAAATTGCCGCTCTTCTCTTGTTCGCCAAAAATCCAGTAATGATCCGTTCGTAAAGGCGGAGAACTGAGGTTCACGGTTTAACCAGCTCGCTTTCAATATCTCAGGCGCCATTTATCATCCTCTGTTTATTCCCCTTTAGCGATTCAAATCATTCAGTTACTCGAATTCTTCAAAATGCTCACGGATTAATGCCATAAATGCCTCACCAAAACGCTCCAATTTCCGCTGCCCAACACCGTTAATCAGCAAAAGTTCATCCGGTGTGATTGGGCACTGTTCTGCCATCTCAATTAACGTGACGTCATTAAAAACGACAAAAGGAGGAATATTGTTGTCATCAGCAATGGATTTACGCAATTTGCGCAATTTGGCAAATAACTTGCGATCATAGTTGCCGCTGTATGATTTGTTTTGTTGATTGCGGCTTTTCAGGTTTTGGATACGTGGCACAGCAAGTTGTAGAGACACTTCGCCGCGTAATACAGGTCGCGCAGCTTCCGTCAGTTGTAGCGCAGAGTAGTTGGCAATATTTTGGCTAATCAGCCCTAAGTGAATGAGCTGACGCAAGACACTCGTCCAATGCTCCTGACTCTGTGTTTTACCAATGCCATAAACCGGCAGCTTGTCGTGCCCAAAATCTCTAATACGTTGATTATTTGCACCACGCAGCATTTCTACAATATAGCCAATCCCAAAACGTTGTCCAACGCGATAAATACAGGATAGTGCTTTTTGTGCCTCCACCAGACCGTCATAACGCTTGGGAGGATCAAGACAAATATCACAGTTACCACAAGCTGTTTGGCGGCTTTCCCCGAAATAATTCAGCAAGACTAAGCGCCGGCAAGTTTGTGCCTCTGCAAATGCGCCCATCGCATTGAGTTTGTGCCGTTCGATGTCCTGTTGTTCACTCGCGGGTTTTTCTTCCAAGCAACGACGCAGCCACACCATATCCGCAGGATCGTAAAACAGCACGGCTTCCGCCGATAAGCCATCCCGCCCGGCCCGGCCCGTTTCCTGATAATAAGATTCGATATTGCGGGGAATATCAAAGTGCACAACAAAGCGCACATTCGGCTTGTTGATCCCCATACCAAACGCAACCGTTGCCACAACGACCTGCAAATCATCTCGCTGGAAGGCATCCTGCACCCATGCACGTTGATTGTTTTCCAGCCCCGCATGATAAGGGGCAACACTCAGCCCCCGTTTTTGCAGGCGCTCCGCGGTCTCTTCCACTTTAGTGCGACTATTGCAGTAGATAATGCCACTTTTTCCCTGCTGACCACGGACAAATGACCAGAGCTGATCAAGGGGTTTGTATTTCTCCACTAAGGTGTAGCGAATGTTGGGACGATCAAAGCTGCTGATATGGATAATCGGCTCATGTAACTCTAATAAGCGAACGATATCCTGACGGGTCGTTTTATCTGCCGTCGCGGTGAGTGCAATCACAGGCAGACCGGGGAAGCGGCGGCGAAGTTGCCCTAATGCCCGGTATTCCCGGCGAAAATCATGCCCCCATTGAGAAATACAGTGCGCTTCATCGACGGCCAGTAAAACGGGCTGCCAATCGTGCAGTTGGTCAAGAAAGTTATCCGTGACCAGCCGTTCAGGGGCGATATAGAGCAGTTTAATGCTCCCTTTACGGCAACGTTGAATAATATCGAATTGCTGTTCACGACTTTGGGTTGAGTTCAGACATTCCGCTTCAACGCCATTCGCGCGCAGTTGATCGACCTGATCTTTCATCAATGAAATTAACGGAGACACAACCAACGTCAGCCCATTGTTAACCAGTGCGGGGATCTGATAACACAGCGATTTACCGCCTCCCGTTGGCATAATCACCAAACAGTCGCGCCCGTCAAGAACGGCGTCGATAACCTGCTGCTGCCCTGGTCGGAATTGCTGGTATCCGAATGTTTTTCGTAATGCTTGTTCAGCCAGCGATGCCGTGCTGATGAGTTCTGCGGTAGACACGCCTTTCCTCGATCGTTAGAAGCTAATTTCTGAAAAAAACTAAATATACCCGATAAACTTCAAGTTGCAGCTTATAAGACGAAAGCCGCTGATTATCTTGAAGTACGGCGAGTAGATGTTATTTCACTGTAAGGGCAGTTACAGCATGTCATTCAACATGACACCGATACCAAAACGGGTTTGCTTGAAATTGTAGTCAATCATCGATTCGCCATAACCACAGAAAAGCTGCGTGTAAATACGGACATGATTTGCGAGCGGATAACTCCAGCCCAACTCGCCACTGCCATAACCGCTGTTCCAGTTATAGCGCCCTTGGGCGGTAAATACGCTGTCACCCCAGATATAACCAACTTTCAGCCGGTAATAGCCCATATAACGGTTCATATCTGGGTTATCATCATGACGGGCGCTTTCGGGCAGCCGATACCACGATTTCAAATCCGCCTGCCAATTGCCATTCTGCACCATAAAACGGGCATAGAGGCGATTCCAGCTACGAGAAGTCGCTTCCGGCCGCCCGTTAGATTGATGGTTAAACCCCGCTTCAATTTCCCGCAGGCGCCAACCCGCAAATTCATAATCCGTTAACCATGCCAGAAAAAGTTGGGGTTCATAATTCGTTTCACGAAATGGAGATGATTCTTTTTTATTACTGAGTTGCCACCATGAACGCTGTGTGTAAGAAGCCCCAAGCAACGAGTTCTCTCCTGCAATTCCCCGCCACAAGGGAAAACCAAAACTTATCTGAAAGCTCACTTCATCTCTGCGGGCATTATCTGCCCAATCATAACTATGAATTGCCGATTTATTCATATTGGCATCATAAGTATAAATAATGTAATTCGTATCATAGGGATAGAGCATTAGAGGAGAATCTTGCTCGCCCAGCATCGTCGAGAGCACGCTCCCTCTCACGCCACCCCCCTGCTTTTCTGCTGCATGGGCCAATGGAGATAATAGGCCGATAATAACCAGTATTTTCCATAATAAACGCATGTCTGGTTTTCCTGTTGAATAATTTCAAGCTAAAAAAATTACCGCTTATTCTACACGCTATTTGATTATTTTTTGTAGTCCGTTTTTGCCCTGAGAAAGGGTTTGTCGAAGCGCTTCACAAACTGGCAAAGTCGATAATGAAAGCATAAACTTAACAAGTTATTAACCACAAACACCCATTTAATATTGGTTTGTTTTACTTTTTATTATCAGGAATTCCGCCATGGAAAATATTCAGCGAGTAGACACCCTCTTAACCCCAGAAGAAGCCCGTCAATTTATTGGTGAAGTTTTTGTGTACCATATGCCATTCAATCGCCTGTTGGGTCTTGAACTGCTCCGCTTTGAGCAAGACTACGCAGAACTGCAATTTCACCATCAGGAAAAGTTGGTCGGCAATATGATCCATAAGATTCTGCACGGTGGTGCGATCGCGTCCATATTGGATGTTGCCGGCGGGCTGGTTTGTGCAGGCAATGCACTAACAGCAATGGAAACGCTCACCATCGCTGAGATCCAAAAACGCCTGACCACATTAGGTACTATTGATTTGCGCGTGGATTATCTGCGACCCGGACGCGGTGAAATATTTACCGCCAGTTGCAACATTATCCGTGCCGGCAATAAAGTCTCTGTCGCCAGAATTGAACTGCATAATGAAAAACAGGTGCATATTGCCAGTGCAATGGGGACTTATTTAGTGGGTTAATGTTTTTGAGCTTATGTTTTTGAATTTATGTTTTTGATTTTATAAATTGAAGGTATTGACAGGAGAGGCAAAGTTTTATTTTTTGCCTCTCACACCTTCATCATTATTCACAACACGCCACTCTGTGTATATGATACCCCAATACTGCGAACAGATCCCCAATAACCCGAAAATCTCACAACACTTTGTTTTTACCATTAATTAATCATAAGCAAATTAGATATTTTTTCATATTCATCATAGTGAGCGTCTGCAATCTTGTCGCGCAGAACAAGATTAACCCCTGACATTTTGAAACGATATTCAACATGAGAATAGGCTATGAACCCAAGAACCAAAGCAGAATCGGAGATCCTCGCTGGTAGGGCTGTTGATGCTGTCGTCTATATCTGGTATCCCTGCCGGAGCTTCGCGGTTGGACATGCTGCTATTTATATCGGTGGCGTACCGAAATATCCTTGGACGGATTTATATCCACGGCATCCACCCGATGATAACTATGTCAGTTTCCTTGCCGAACCCGATATATCGCGAGGCATTTTATCCTGTGCGGGAGCCTTGAACAGCCTTCACGCTGATTTTGTCGATCCCCCACATGTGGAATATTATCTGATTGGTTTAGATGTTGAAAAAATGCGAGACCACGCGGATGAAATCCATAAAGGCAAAAAATATGGCAATTTCAGGATAAGCCACAGTTATAATTCCATTAATAAAAATTGTGCAACAATGGTTGCCAACATATTAAAAGCCGGTGGAGTCGAAAATCTCTTAAATACCATTCAACAAGTTGGTTATGCCAAAAATATCTATTGGACACCTAAAGATATCGCTCAATTGTGTAATGAGTTAAGAAATAATGATAAAGCAGTAAAAGTAAAAGGGTTGGATTGTCCAAGTAAACTGGATTTACCATTTAAAACATTAATGGGCTTTAGATAGCGATAATAAAATAGATTTATCTACCTAAAGCGCCCTTGGGTAAGGTGTCTGTTTTTCAATTTAACATAAAGTGCTATTCAGCTCAGTAGAAAAATTTAATTTATTACTCATGCCATTAACTACTTGTAAATCATTCATCCCAATGACACATTGTATGGGTCTACGAGCTATCACCTTAACAAGCTCTTCTGATTTTCTGAACATTCTCTAAACATTCAAGGATATTATGAGTAACCAACAGACGGCCAAAGGTATCTTGTATGCCTTGGGAGCTTATCTTATTTGGGGATTGGCACCCATCTACTTCAAATCCATACAATATGTCCCTCCCGATGAAATTGTGTCACATCGTGTGATCTGGTCAGTTTTCTTTATGGTATTGATGATCACGTTGACGCGTCACTGGCGTCAGGTTTGGGGGGTGGTTCGCCAACCGAAGATATTGCTGTTATTAGGCATTACGGCCTTTACCATTACCAGTAACTGGCTGACCTATATCTGGGCAGTCAATAATGGGCATTTGCTGGAAGCCAGTCTGGGATATTTTATTAACCCGCTGGTGAATGTTTTGTTTGGCATGATCTTTCTTGGTGAACGTTTCCGGCGTATGCAGTGGATTGCCGTGGGGCTGGCCTTTACTGGCGTACTGATCCAGCTATGGCAGTTTGGTTCCGTACCGGTGATTGGTTTGTATTTGGCAACGACATTTGCGGTCTATGGGTTGGTTCGCAAAAAATTAGGAGTTGATGCTCAGACCGGTATGTTAATTGAAACCACCTGGGTATTCCCTGTCGCGCTGATTTACCTGCTGTTCTTCACCCATAGCCCGACCAGTAATATGTTGGATAATAGCTACTCTTTGAACCTGATGCTGATTGCGGCCGGTATTATTACGACGGTGCCTCTGCTGCTCTTCACCGCCGCCGCTGCGCATCTGCGTTTGTCCACGCTGGGTTTCTTCCAGTATCTTGGCCCAACCTTGATGTTCTTACTGGCAACGCTGGTTTATGGTGAGCAAATTGGCCCGGATCGTTTGATCACGTTTGGCTTTATCTGGGCGGCCCTGATTCTGTTTACCCTGGATGCGCTCTATACGCAACGCCGTTTACGGAAATAGTCAAATTCTGGCAACAAGCATCAATATCCATCATCTTTCTGAACTGACCCAACATGTTATCTGACATTTGGGTCAGTTTTTTCATAAAATAACACGCTCTTCCTCAATAATATCTTGGCGTTCAGATAGAAATTCCGCGTCGGCTTTATCCTCATATAAAAATGAATCCCAGCTAGGTCTTACCGGACGCAATATAATAGTTTCTCCTTCTCGGGTAATTTCCAGTTCATTGATACCCTCAAAATCCAGATCCTTAGGTAAACGGATAGCACGGTTATTACCATTTTTAAAAATTGCTACAGTCCGCATGGTAAATCTCCTGTATTAAAAGTACATACCCTAAGCATATGCAAACCCATATCACTGGTCAATATATAAACACAACTACCCTATTTTCATTTTGAAAACTATGCAATCGGTGGTTTTATTACAGCCAATTTTTCCGTTTGAAATAGAGATAAGGCGCCAGACCCGCTGCTATCATCAATCCAATGGCCGCAGGATAGCCGAATGTCCAATGCAACTCCGGCATAAATTCGAAGTTCATGCCATAGCTGGACGCGACCAGCGTCGGTGGCAGGAATACCACGGAAACCACGGAGAAGATCTTGATAATGCGGCTCTGTTCGATGTTGATAAAGCCCATCGCCGCCTGCATCAGAAAGTTCACTTTCTGGAACAACGATTCATTGTGTGGCAGCAAGGATTCAATATCGCGCAGAATTTCACGCGCCTGTTCCAATTGATTGGTCGGCAAGCGGGCACGGCGCACAAGGAAGTTCAGGGCGCGCTGGCTATCCATCAAACACAGGCGGACTTTCCAACCGATGTCTTCCTGTTCAGCCAGGTTAGACAAAGCCGAATCAAATTCATCGCCCTGCTTGCCATTCATAATGACCCGGCTCAGGGATTCCAGCACGCTGTAAATGTTTTCAATGACATCCGCCAACTGTTCAATTTTGGTTTCGAACAAATCCATCAACAGTTCATAGGCATTCCCGTCAACCATCGTCTGGTTGCGGGCACGCATGCGGTATAACCGAAAGGCAGGGAGTTCACGCTCTCGCAATGTGTAGAGACGACCGTCACGGATGGTAAATGCGACCGTCGAGTTGCCAGCATGGTCTTCGGCATCTTCAAAATAGAAGAATGAGTGGACGTGCATACCATCTTCATCTTCAAAAAAACGGGCCGATGCCTCGATGTCATCCAATTCAGTGCGGGTTGCCAGAACTTGCCCCAGCTCATTCTGGACTCGGAGACGATCATTATCCCCCAGCCCCACCAAATCTACCCACATAGAGTCAGATAACTTATCACCTTCTTCAAGTTCAAGACGGAGCAGGCGATTATTCTCTAATTTAAATGCGTTCAGCATGTACCATAAGTCTCCTTATACTCCCTACGTTTATCGTAAGGCGCGAATGTTACGCTGAGAAGAAAAAACCTGTCAACATTCGACCGGATTATTGCCCCGTTTCGAGTCTGGCATAAGCGGCCACCAGCCATTTGATGCCTTCACCCTGAAACGCGATTTGCAAGCGGCAATGTTCACCACTGCCTTCGATATTGACAATCGTCCCTTCACCAAATTTGGGATGGCGTACACGCTGCCCAAGTGCGTAACCACTGTCGTTGGCGCTGATGGGCGTGCCCAGCCGTTTATGGCTGACCGGACGGGAAACGGTCGCTCGCAGGCGAACTTCTGCCACGCATTCCGGCGGCAATTCGCCGATAAAACGGGATGGGCGATGATACACTTCTTTGCCATATAAACGACGGCTTTCCGCATACGTCAGCGTCAGTTTTTCCATCGCTCTGGTCACCCCGACATAGGCCAAGCGACGCTCTTCCTCCAGCCGATCCCCTTCGTCAATGGACATCTGGCTCGGAAACATGCCCTCTTCCACGCCGACAATAAAGACTTGCGGAAATTCCAGCCCCTTCGCAGAATGCAGGGTCATCAATTGCACCGCATCCTGATAGATATCCGCCTGACCTTCCCCCGATTCAAGCGCGGCATGGGAAAGGAAGGCGGGCAATGGCAGCAGGTTTTCATCTTCATCCTGATAACTGAATTGACGGGTTGCGGTCACCAGTTCCTCAAGGTTTTCAATGCGCGCCTGTGCCTTTTCGCCTTTTTCCTGTTGATACATCGCCCACAAGCCGGAATCACGAATAATGCGATCGGTTTGCACATGCAGTAACATTTCCTGCGTTTCGGTTTCCAGTGCTTCAATGAGTTCAATAAAGCGCTGCAACGCGGATGCTGCACGGCCAGCCAGCACTTTTTCCTGTATCAATAGCAAGCTGCTTTCCCACAAGGTTTTTTGCTGATCACGCGCCACTTGGCGCACCACATCCAGCGTTCTGTCACCAATACCGCGCGTCGGTGTATTCACCACGCGCTCAAACGCCGTGTCATCGTGGCGGTTTGCCACCAAACGCAAGTAGGATAAGGCATCTTTGATTTCCTGACGCTCGAAGAAACGCTGGCCCCCATAGATGCGGTAAGGCAGGGACGCCTGCAACAAGGCTTCTTCCAAGACGCGGGATTGGGCATTGCTTCGATAGAGGATCGCACACTCTTTCAGTGCGCCACCCTGCTCTAACCAGTGCTTGATACGGCCGACAACATAACGGGATTCATCCAGTTCATTGAAGGCGCAATACAGTGAAATCGGCTCGCCCTCGCTCCCCTCTGTCCACAGGTTCTTGCCCAAGCGGTCGCTATTATGGGCAATCAGGGCATTGGCCGCTTTCAGGATATTGCTGGTCGAACGGTAATTCTGTTCCAGACGGAGCATGCCCGCGCCCGGAAAATCCTTGAGGAAACGCTGGATGTTTTCTACCTGCGCGCCGCGCCAGCCATAAATGGACTGGTCATCGTCACCGACAATCATGACTTTGCCGCTTTCGCCCGCCAAAAGGCGAACCCAAGCGTATTGAATGCTGTTGGTATCCTGAAATTCATCCACCAGAATATTGGTGAAACGTTCACGATAATGTTGCAGGATCTGCGGCTTGTTCAGCCAGAGTTCATGGGCGCGTAGTAATAATTCGGCAAAATCCACCAGCCCGGCACGGTCACACGCTTCCTGATAGGCCTGATAGATTTTCAGCCAGGTGGCTTCTACCGGATTGCCGTAACTTTCAATGTGTTGTGGACGCAAGCCTTCATCTTTTTTGCCATTGATGTACCACATTCCCTGACGGGCTGGCCACTTTTTATCATCCAGATTCATCGCTTTGATGATGCGTTTAATCAGACGGTGCTGATCGTCGCTATCCAGGATCTGAAAATCTTGCGGCAGGTTTGCATCAAGGTGATGGGCGCGCAGCAGGCGATGGGCAAGGCTATGGAATGTCCCGACCCACATTCCGCCTTGACTGGTGCCAATCAGGTTTTCAATGCGGTGGCGCATCTCAGCCGCCGCTTTATTGGTGAATGTGACCGCCATGATGGAAAATGGCGAGGCATTTTCAACTGACAGTAACCAGGCGATCCGGTGTACCAGCACGCGCGTTTTACCACTGCCGGCACCCGCCAGCACCAGCATATTATTACGGGGTGCTGCGACCGCTTCGCGTTGTTTATCATTGAGGCCTTCGAGCAGATATGAAACGTCCATAATTACCATCAATTGTTTGCAAGGTTCGGTAGGATTAACAAGCCAAGCTGTTTTTTTATATATATTCGTCGTACTTCAAGGTGCTTTTATTATCTCTCCGCGTTGCGGGGAGATAATAAGCCGTTTTCGTTTTGCGAGCTGCAATTTGAAGTGTATAGGGTATAGATTTCAATTTGAAATTATATCAGTGCTATCAAAGAAGCCAAATCAGAAATCTCAACATGTGGAACCCGTCGTCCTTCCGGTTCCTGCATCAAATTTTTATTTTCGATGTTGATCCAACAGGCCTGCATGCCGCTGCAAAGCGCCCCTTCTACATCGGTATTCAGGTTATCCCCCACATGCAGGATCTGATGGATGGGGAGGTGGAGCCGTTGCGCCGCCAGACGGTACATATCCGGGTAAGGTTTGGCACGCCCATCCACGCCCGCTTTCAATACAAAAGCAAAGTAAGGGGCAAGACCGCAGGCAGCCGGTTCAGCATTCCCATTGGTGATTGCCACCAGCGGCATTTTTTCCGCCAAGACAGACAAAGTGTGATGAGTCGATTCAGGCACGGTGATTTGGTTACGCCAGTACATAAAGCAAGACATAATTTCATCCGTGCCACGCATTGTCTCTTCATGATTGAAGCCATGATGAGTAAACATCAGTTCTGCGGATTGGCGGCGCCATGAGGTCACATCGTGATAAATATCCGGTTCCTGTTCAAGCACAGCCTGACGGTATAAACGCAGCTCTTCATGCCCAAAGTGGCCGAATTTGGCATCGTACTGCCTGATAAAACACAACACTTCTTTTTCGGTTTTATCGATCACAGGATGGTTATCGTAAAGCGTATCATCCAGATCGAATGTCATCGCCGCAAACGGCGCGAGAGGCCGATAAAAACGCATTATGATTTTCCTCGTTTGGCTCTGGGGTGAGCCACGTCATAGACTTTGGTCAGATGCTGGAAATCCAGATGGGTATAGATCTGGGTCGTCGATAAATTCGCATGACCGAGTAATTCCTGTACTGCCCGCAGATCACCGCTGGACTCCAGAATATGTGTAGCAAAAGAGTGGCGCAGTTTATGAGGATTGATATGGCTGCTAACGCCTTGTCGAATTCCCCACTGTTCAAATCGTTTCTGTACGTTACGGGCAGAGAGACGTTTTCCGCTCTGGCTGGAAATAAAAAGCGCGTCACTTTCCGGCTCAAACAACTCGCGCATTTCCAGCCAACGCCGCAGCCATTCCTGAGCCATGCGACCGAACGGCACCTTACGCTCTTTACTGCCCTTGCCATGTACCCAAACTTCCCCGCTTTCCAAATCCAAATGGCGACAATCAAGCCCCACCAGCTCAGACAAACGCAAACCCGCTCCGTACATGACTTCCAGCATCGTTCTGTCACGCACTGACAGCGGATCGTTGAGATTAATATTGAGGAGTTGGTTAACTTCGTCCACGTCCATGTTTTTCGGCAAGTGGCGTTTTTTACGGGGAGCACTGACGGTTTTCGCAGGATTGGCCGCCAGTTTATTTTGCATCACCATCCAGTCAAGAAAGCTACGCAAGGAAGAAAGGCGCAGGGCAAGGCTGGCGGACTGCAAACCTGCCCGACGACTGCGGGAGGCAAACATTCTGACTTGGGCAGGCTCCAGCGCCTGCCACTCACGTATTCCCATTTCCAGTGCCATTGCCGCCAAAACCGCCAAATGGCGCCGATAATTGGTGATAGTGGCAGGGCTTAAGCGGCGCTCAACCCGCAAATAGTGCAAAAAGTCTTCCACGGGCGCTAGCAGTAAATCAATGGGCTGGGTCATGCGCGTTCAATCCAGCGGGACAGCAAGCCCGGCAGCAGCTTCGCCAAATGGTCGAGAATGTCCGTTCCCATGCCTTCGTGGTAGTGCTGTTTATCATGGCTGTTGAAAATCACCAGACCCAAATCCCCTTGTGCGCCTAACAGGGAAATGGCCACGGAGCCAACATGGCGTGCCTGTGGCATCAACAATAAAATCTCCGGGCCATGCAACTGGCCGAGATAATGATTTTTTTCACCAAAGCGCTTAATGCGGACGGTCTCAAAGGCATGACGGGAAATCGCCAGCTCCGGCGAATTCAGGGGTGCACCAAGATGCCATTTATCACTGAACAACCGAATATAGCTGTTACTCAATCCCAATGTTTTTGACCATGAACTCAAGCAGGAAAGAAAATCCTGCAAACTCTTGGCACCAGAAAGAGTTGACAGCAATTGCAACAGATTGCTAAACAGCACTTCATTCTGCTTCGCCTGCTCTATCAAATGGTTGAGATCATCTTCCAAATAGCCGATGCGTTTCCTCTGGCGACTCATATGCCATTCCATCAAAGAGATACTCTCCCGCACCGGATGGGGAACTCTTATCTTATCAACCCGATTGGCATTACGGATAAAAAAATCGGGATTATTCAACAAATAATCCATGACCGATTGATCATCCAGCCGGTTGTCGCTATGCAATGGATCGTCTTTTTTAGCCATTTTCCAATGCCCCATATTTCAGAGTGACTCAATCACAAATGAATCGTGCCATCATAGACGTGGGTTGCAGGCCCGGTCATAAAGAGTGGCTTGCCTGGCCCATCCCAGCGAATTTGCAGGGTTCCTCCCGGAAGATCAACCCGAACTTGATTATCCAGCAGATTTTGCTGGATACCGACGGCGACCGCGGCACATGCGCCACTGCCACATGCCTGTGTCTCACCCGCACCACGCTCAAAAACACGCAACCGAATATGGCCCCGATTGATCACCTGCATAAAACCAATATTGGCCCGCTGCGGAAAACGTTCATGGCTTTCTAACACCGGCCCCAATATGGCCACTTCAGCGGTGTTCACATCCTCAACCTGTATGACACAGTGAGGGTTCCCCATCGACACAACGCCACAAAGCACCGTGCGTTCGATGGCACGGATAATATAGGTTTTCTCCGCTTTATTGGCGCGAAAAGGAACCCGCTGCGGTTCAAAATCCGGCTCACCCATGTTGACACAAACTTGGTCATCATGGGTGATGCTCAATGTCATGTAGCCTGCTTGCGTGCTGACCTTGATATCGCGTTTATTGGTCAGACCCTTGAGGCGAACAAAACGGGCAAAACAGCGCGCCCCATTGCCACACTGGGAAACTTCACTGCCATCCGCATTAAAAATGCGGTAGTGAAAGTCTAAGTCAGGATCATAGGGGGCTTCAACAACCAAAAGCTGATCAAAACCCACCCCAGTATGCCGGTTAGCCAGACGGCAAATTAACTCTGGAGAAAAATAAACATTTTGGGTCACGGCATCAACGACCATAAAGTCATTGCCAAGACCGTGCATTTTGGAGAACTGCATATACGGCCCCAAGAGAAATCACATTACCGGATTGCTATCATTAAGCATCCATTGAGCTATTGTCTTTTAATAAGCTGTTTTCTGACAATTTTTCTGGCTGCACCTTATCCGCTTTGTACACAGATGCTTGTGTTGCTGAGGTTTCCGCCGGGGGAAAATAAAGGGGCCCTTTCAAGCCACAACCAGTCAGAGAAAGTAATGTTATGATAGTCAGTGACCAACAGAGTTGTTTTTTCATTATATTAATGCCTGTGATTCATGCGCCAATACTCTCTATAATCGCAGCTAGGCCCTGAAAAGCAAATAGGAAATAAACATGAACGATAGCGAATTTCATCAATTGGCAGATCAATTGATGCTTCATCTTGAAGAGCAACTGGATAATTACGATGGAGATTCGGATATTGACTATGAAACCAACGGCGGTGTGATGACACTGAGTTTTGAAAACGGCAGCAAAATCATTATCAACCGCCAAGAGCCTTTCCATCAGATATGGCTGGCAACCAAAAATGGCGGTTACCATTTTGATTATCAGGATAGTCAGTGGATTTGTGACCGCAGTGGTCACGATTTTATCGCCATGCTGGCACAAGCGATCACTGACCAAAGCGGTGAGCCATTTCAATTTTCGTGAATATTTTTCACGGCAATCCAGTAAAAATCATTATATTAACCAAAAGCGCCTGATAAAACAGGCGCTTAGTGTCATTGATAACGAAAAATATCAAAAAGACAAATATCAATAGTGATACAACGAACGATAAGGATCATCCCGGCATGTCTTATCAAGGCACACCTCAACATGCAGCCTTGCGTCATTCGCTTCGATATCATCCACCGGATACACGCCTTCTATAAACGGGGTGACATGGGTGCGCTCACCTTTATTAACGATTTGATAGAACTGCGGTAAATTGAAATTGACAAAACTGGAACCATAAGTGAAGCGATCATGCGATGATGAATAAAAGCGGCTGATATCCCGCACTAATTCTTCTTTGCTCCCTTCACAATGGGAATAAATTTCCACCCGATTGGATTCATCAAGAATATAGATATTGAATCCCTGATTATTTTCGATATCTTCGAAAAAAAACTGAATAATTCCCTCGCAGGCAAAACCGTCTATGACCGGGGGTAAGTGTTTTTCTTTAGTATCAATCTTGACTGGCAGGCCATGCAGTTTGGTATTGGAAATCGCCCCATAGAACTCCACGGCATTTTCCAGTTTTTGCACCGAAACGTTTAACCGTTCGAAGAATAATCCCCAAGTTTGCCCTGAAAGCCGTAACGCCTTAAAACGATTAGGATCTTGTCGATTACTGGACAGACGTAACTCGATACACTCCGACACTAATTGCTGGATACGGGTGCGGATCAATCCACGCAAGTGTTTGCTATAACAGAAGACTTCAACATCCGCCGGTGGCGCTGCATCTTGATGCATTTTGCCCAATATGGTCTTTAAGGCTTCCAGTACCGATTGTTCACCACTGAAATGCAGCGTTCTCACTTCGTTCCATGAATTGCGATAGAGCAAATCAATGCTGCCGACCAGACATTGCTGCAATTCGCCAAAACTGAAAACATTCAGGTTCCTTAAATCAAAACGAACAATTTGTTCGAAAAATGCCGCCGTTGGATCTTGCTCTAAATTAACAATGATCGCCAAATGGCGGATTTCGCAAGGGCTGTAGAGTGCTTTGGGTGTCGGTGCAGGTAAGCGGAGCGGGAAATGAGAGGCAATATCATTCACCAAATCACCTAATTTTTGCCTGTCACACTGGGATTTCCCATGATGAATATGCAGCCGGGTTGCTTGGGTCAGCAGGCCATTAAAATAGGTCCAGGAAACTAATTTATTCAGATAACGATTGTATTCCAGCGGTTGGTGACCCATGATCGATTCAATCGTTGGGGCATGATTGTAAAGATACCAGCCACTTCGGTTTACTCGCCCAGGAGGCACATAAATGAAAGTCAGATCCTGTTCTGACAGATCCGGTGAGATCTGGGGATTGACCAACGTCACTTTACCGGGCAAGGCTTCAAAAGCCGCATACAATTTACGGGTCAATACACCAATATCTTGCGGGCTGGCACTCACACTTAAATTATTGCGGCGGGCAAAACGGATCAGGTTGCGATAACTCTGCATCATGGTATCAAGCAATTCGTTATGGGCATCACGCACCTGCTCAATTTTCCATGCATTACGGTTGTCCAGCATGGCCAGTTTATTGTCATCCCAATCCCATTCTCGCACCAATTGGGAGATAACCTGACGACGCCATCCGGTACAGCCTTTGTCACCCTGACTTTCCGGTAATTTCTCACATACCTTGAGATAAAAACAACGACGCGCCAAATCGAGGCGCGTAAGATCGTTCGTAGCAGCCAGGTAGCGGGTTACGCGTTCCAGCATCATGCTATAAGCATCGAGGCCAAAGGAAACAATCGCGCCGTCATGAAAATATTGCTTCATCTCCATCGCCAGCAGTTTTCCATTGGGATATTCCCATGAATACGCTTCCAACAGCAGGCTTTTCAATACGGCCTTATAAGGCGAGTCCACACTTTTATAAAGCTGCCAAAGACTGGCCCCAAAATATTCTTCTGCCGACAATTCACCCAAGCCGCCCAAGTCCAGCCATTCATTTGGCGTCAACACCCCTTGGGCATAAAGAGAAAGGACATACTCATCATAATGCGCTTCCTCTTCCACCGGAACCATTGCCCACAACAAGCGTTTGCCAGCCATACAGACCGCTGTGCGGTAAAATTCATCAAGCAGAAGGATATGTTGGGTAGAACCGCAGTCTTCACCGTTCAAACTACCACAGGCGTTATGCCGAAAACGGTTTTCATCAATCAGAAAAAAAGTCACCTCGATGCCCAGTGACGCTGCCCACTGTTCTATCAAGGTACATTTTTGTTCCAGTAAGGCTTTTTCATCACTATCCAACCAAGATTGATGGCAGACCCAAACATCCACATCAGAAGAGCAGCTTTGCCCGATAGAAGAGGTACTGCCCATCGAGTAAATCCCGGTAATCGGCAATTCACCATTGGACGTATGCAACAATACATCTGGCAAGGCACCAGTCAACTGGCTGTCCAGATCATTAATCCAAAACTGCTGTGCTTCATCAGGCATAAAAAAGCAAACACCGTGAGGGACGTCGCTTTTGATATAGCCCGGCATCATTGGATGATGATAATGTAATAATACTGGAATTAAACTATAAACTTGCTTGAAAGCGTCACCCATTAAACTCGTGGCGCGTTCTAATCTAAGTTGGTTAATTGCATCCAGTCGCTGCTTCAGCGTTTCAATATAGAGATACAAGAGTTTTGCCTGATATCAGTTCCAGTGCCCAAAGTAGTCCCCTGTTTCCGATAACGCGTGGTATTGCAAGATTATTTAAAATTATTTTTACAAACTTATTGTCGGAAACGTGATCAATTTAACACCTTGCAGTCAAAGCGTAAAGTACGCAATACCATCTTTTCTCTTCACCTGCAATAGCCAAAACATAATTAACCCTTTGTAAAATATTAAGTTAATCACGAAATAGACACAATAATATGCTTTTTTAGCATAACTATCATAGTTGATTATTTTTCGTATCGTAGATGTAAAGCATTGTAAGTACATCATTCTTCCGTAAATATTTAATCTAAACCTATTTTTCTATTGTTAAATATTTGCACCGCTTTTTATCATCACGCTAAACAAAAATGTTAATTTGCTTTTAAGTCAATCTTTTTGTTTATTTTCTCCATTCAAATAAAATATTATTTAATAATTAAAATTATTTTTATCTTATAATCGGTATATCCATAAACTATTTTGATTTTTTTCTGGCTTTTTCGTCACTGGAAAAAAAATCATTGAAATGTTAAAACTGGCACTATTTTCTGACTAATTGGTGACTAACTGGTGGCTAAAAACCATTATCCCAATCAATTAATACACTGACCCAATACATTTACCCAATATACTATCCATGACAATGAAAACCATTCGCATCGCTACCCGCCAAAGCCCATTAGCCATGTGGCAAGCGCAATATGTGCAAAAACAACTGAAACACTTTCATCCAGAACTGAAAGTCGAGCTGGTGCCGATGGTGACACGCGGCGATATTATCCTCGATACGCCATTGGCGAAGGTCGGCGGCAAGGGGCTGTTTGTAAAGGAGTTGGAACTGGCTCTGCTTGAAAAGCGGGCTGATATTGCCGTCCACTCCATGAAAGATGTCCCTGTCGCATTTCCTGAGGGTTTGGGGTTGGTCACAATCTGCGAACGGGATGATCCACGGGATGCTTTCGTTTCAGTAAACTACGCCTCGCTTGATGACCTGCCCGCCGGCAGTGTGGTGGGAACATCCAGCCTGCGCCGCCAGTGCCAGATTCGCCAGCAACGTCCTGATCTGGTGATCCGTGATTTGCGCGGTAATGTCGGGACACGTTTGAGCAAGCTCGATAACGGCGATTATGATGCCATTATTCTTGCCACCGCGGGGCTGAAACGGCTGGGGCTGGAAGAGCGCATCCGTATGCCGTTAGCGCCTGAGTTATTGCTGCCCGCCGTCGGTCAAGGAGCGGTAGGGATTGAGTGCCGGCTTGATGATCACCAAACCCGTGAACTGCTGTCCCCCTTGAACCACGCCAGAACAGAAACCTGCGTTCTCGCTGAAAGAGCCATGAACACCCGCCTTGAAGGCGGCTGCCAAGTCCCGATTGGCAGTTATGCCATCTGGCAGGAAGACCGTATTTGGCTACGCGCACTCGTCGGCGCACCGGATGGTTCAGTGATCGTGCGCGGTGAAAGAGTGGTCTCACCCAACGAGGCCCGTCAAGCGGGTATCGCCTTGGCGGAAGAGTTATTGGAGAAAGGCGCCCGCCAGATTTTGGCTGCCGTATACCAGAGGAATCCACCGGAATGAGTATTTTGATCACCCGCCCTCTCCCTGCCGGAGAGGAGTTAGCCAAGCGACTGCGATCTATGGGAAAATCCGCTTTCAGCGCGCCCCTCATCGACATTCAACCTGGGGCTGATTTACCCTTACTGTCACAAAAACTGCAATGGCTGTCTGCGGGCGATCTGATTTTCCTATTATCAAAAAATGCCGTCCATTATGCCCATAAGCAACTGATGCAAGAAGGCCAGTCATGGCCTAATCAACTCTCTTATTATGGTATCGGCAAATCCACTTCCCTGATGTTTCATCGACTCACTGGGTTAGACATCTTCTGTTCCGGGCAAGGTGAAACCAGTGAAGATCTGCTGCAACTTCCCGCCTTACAAAAAATGGACAATAAAAAGATTTTATTGCTCCGAGGCAATGGTGGCCGCGAAGTGATCGCCTCAACATTAAGGTTTCGGGGAGGTGAAGTCGATTATTGTGAATGTTATGCACGTCGGCCGGTCAACTATGATGCCGCCAATTTCAGTCGTCACTGGCGGCAATGTGGTATAAAAACCCTCGTTGTGACCAGTGGCGAAATGCTGCAACTGTTATATAACTTAGTCACTGATAGCGATGGGAAAGCGTGGTTACTGAATTGTAAGCTGATTGTGGTCAGTGAACGCCTTGCTGATATCGCCCACACCTTGGGCTGGCAAACAATAAAAGTCGCCAAGAGTGCAGATAATGACGCCTTAATCCAGGCGCTGGAATAAATTAATATGGGATGTCCAATGATGACGGAACAAAAGCAAACTACCGATGCGGTTGAGACAAAACGCCCTCAGCAACCTGCAACGGCTCCCCATAAATCCAAGAGTTATGGATGGGTGGGCAATACGCTCTCAATTGCCATTTCTCTGGCGATAGGGGTGGGTGGCCTTTATATTTATTATCATGGTCAACAGCAGAATGCAGCATTAAGCGACAAAAATCTTGCTCTTCAACAAGAGATGGCGGCTCTGACACAGCAGCAGTCTGCCAATAAACAAAATTTTGATGCCAAACTCCAAGCGCTGGAGACGTCCTTACAACGAGCCAGTTCGCAAAGCCAACAGTTAGATGATCGCATTGCAGAGCTGCGCAACCGTGTTTCGGCCTTGTCAAATACGGATATCGAAAACTGGCGGCTGGCGCAGGCAAGCTCCCTCGTTAAGATGGCCGGCCGAAAAGTCTGGAGCGAGCAAGATATCACCACCGCCATCGCGTTGCTGAAAGATGCTGACCAGAATCTGGCTGAAATGGATGATCCCAGCCTGCTCTATGCCCGTAAAGCTATCATGGCCGATATCGATTCTCTGACCAAAATCAAACAGGTTGATTTGGATGGCATTATCCTGACGCTGAATCAGTTATCAAATCAGATCGATCATTTACGCCTTGCCGATAAAGTAGAGCAAGCCACATCAGAGCAAGCAGATAACCATGAAATTACCGCTTCACTCTCTGACTGGCGTCAAAACCTCAGCAATAGCTGGCACAGCTTTATGGATAATTTCATTACCATTACCCCGCGTGATAACAGCAAAGCGCCGCTGTTGGCACCTAATCAGGGGGTTTACCTGCGCGAGAACATTCGTTCCAAGCTGCTCATTGCTGCGCAGGCCGTTCCCCGCCATCAGGTTAAAATTTATCAGGGGGCGTTGGAAGATGTGCAAACTTGGGTGAAGACCTATTTTGATACGGCTTACCCAGATGCAGAAAACTTCTTAAAAGAGGTGGATTCACTGCAAAAAAGACCGCTGTCTATCGATATCCCTGAACAACTGAGCAGTCAGTCAATATTGACAGAGTTGGTACGTAAGCGTATCTACAATTTACCGTCTTCAAAGCAGTTACCGTCTGCAAAACCATTGCCTCATTCCAAGCCACCTCAAACGGGTTCCCAGTCAGACACTCAGCCTGATGCGCAATCACTGCCGACCACAACAGAAACGGCAGATGATCAAGAACAAACATCTGCCGGGGAGATCTGAACATGCTAAAAGTCTTATTGCTGTTCGTTATCCTGATTGCTGGGATCGTGCTCGGCCCCTTGATGTCTGGTCATCAAGGGTATGTTTTGATCCAGACGGACGAGCACAATATCACCACCAGTATCACCGGGCTGGTGATCATCTTCCTTCTGCTGCAATTCCTGCTGATTTTTCTCGGTTGGGGCTATCGTCGCTTGAAACGCACCGGCACCTCCACCCGTAGCTGGATCTTTGGCGGGTATAAACGTCACCGTGCCCGTTCACAGACCAGACAGGCGCTGCTGAAATTCACCGAAGGGGACTTCAAACAGGTTGAACGCCTGATGGCGCGCAACGCTGACCATGCAGAACTGCCTGTCGTGAACTATTTGCTGGCCGCCGAAGCCGCTCAACGGCGGGGTGATTATTTCCAGACCCACCACTATATTGCACAAGCGGCAGAAGTTGCGGATAAAGACCAGCTTCCCGTCGATATTAGCCGTGTGCGTGTCCAACTGGCGCAAGGTGATGTTCATGCCGCCCGCAAGGGGGTGGAGAAACTGCTGGAACATACCCCTCGTCACCCCGAAATATTGCGATTGGCTGAACAGGCTTACTCGCTTTCCGGTGCTTATCAATCCCTGATTGATATGTTGCCTTCTATGCTGAAAGCCAACCTGCACAGTGAAGAAGAGATTGTTAAATTGCGTCAGCAAGCCTACGTCGGATTAATGAATCAGGTTATGGCAGGGAAAGGCAGCACCGGGCTGAAAGTATGGTGGAAAGATCAAAGCCGCAAAATTCGCCATGATATTGTGCTGCAAGTCGCGATGGCAGAGCATTTGATTGAATGCAATGATCACGAGACAGCCCAGCAACTCATTTTGGATGGGCTAAAACAGCAGTATGACGAACGTCTCCTGCTATTAATTCCACACCTTAAGATAACGGATGCGACAACCATACAAAAAACGCTTTCTCACCTATTAAAGCAACATGGCGCTACCCCATTGCTCAACAGTACACTGGGACAGGTTGCTTTGCGTCAGGGTGAATGGGCGAACGCTGAATCGGCATTTAAGGCAGCATTAGCACAGCGACCGGATGCCCACGATTACGCATGGCTTGCCGATGCACTGGACAGATTGCACAAGCGTGAAGAAGCCACCCAAATCCGCAACAAAGGCTTTATGCTGACTTTAAAGCGTGACAGTGACGTCGAAGCATAAGGCATAACTTCTGCCTCAGTTAACGATTCGGTGCATGGATGCCGTTGAGTCGTTAACCGGGGTCTGCAGATCAACAGACAAAAAAAACACCTATCAAAGAAGACAGGTGTATAAATACAATCAGGTCTACAGACGGATAGTGCCTCACTCAACGTTATGTCCGGTTTGCGATGAAAAGACAGAATGCTCATTCATCTATAACATGGACCATAGGCACTGACAATCAGCTCTACATCATCCTGAGGTTTATGAAGCCACAGGCTGTCATAAGGAGTAGGATGAGTATCTACGGTTTTAATTAATGCATTTTACGTGCCAATTTTCTCAGTCTGGATAAACCTTCCTTACCCAAGATTTGCCAGGCTTTCCAGAATAGATAGCGTATTTTTCACCAAGTCTCGTTAAAAAGACCGTCTCTCATTTGAGACGTCTTTTGAGTCGTTTACATATAGGCAATATAAATCATGGTGTTAAATGTCTCCTATTTGAGACATTCGATGGTACTGCTTGTCGTTGAAATACAACACCAATACAAAAATAGCTTTTAAAACAGAATGTTAATTCATTAATAAACGCAACGGCATTTAATTTTACGCTAAAAAATCAACCAGAAATTAACAGGAAACAGGAAGGAAAAAACTTTTTATCAGCGGGAAAAGCAGAAAGAAATAAAAAGAAAAAACCCCGACAAGCGGGGTTTTCTCAGAATCTGGTCGGCGAGAGAGGATTCGAACCTCCGACCCACTGGTCCCAAACCAGTTGCGCTACCAAGCTGCGCTACTCGCCGAAATATTTTTTATCTCTTTTATGGTGCGAAGGGGGGGACTTGAACCCCCACGTCCGTAAGGACACTAACACCTGAAGCTAGCGCGTCTACCAATTCCGCCACCCTCGCGTTTCATAAAAAAGATGGGGTGGCTAACGAGACTCGAACTCGCGACAACTGGAATCACAATCCAGGGCTCTACCAACTGAGCTATAGCCACCATAACAACTATCTTTTTTCACATATTGCTATTTTCATAGCAATATTTTTACAACAACGTTGCCTACCAAAATAACCCACTATCACTGCTCTTGCACGCTTTAAATGGCGCGCCCGACAGGATTCGAACCTGAGACCTCTGCCTCCGGAGGGCAGCGCTCTATCCAGCTGAGCTACGGGCGCTTAACGCCGTTGCGGTGGAGGATAGTACGGATTTAATGTCGTACTGTCCAGTGCTTTTTTAAAAGAAATGATGCGTTTGATTACGCTTTACTCATTTAGCTGATAAAGACAGCACATTGCCACCGCAGCCGTGCTATGAACAGGACCTTTTTGGCAAATACAACTTCATCAATCCATAAATGGATGACACGATCAGCAAAAATATTCCCCCGACCATCAGCGAGAAACGTGTATCCGGGTTAATCGCCATGCCGACCAAGACACAACACAGGAAAAACAATGTCAGGTAGTTAACATAAGGGAACAGAATCGATTTAAACCGATGCTGTTTCATGGCTTCCTCATGATGTTTACGGAAACGCAATTGGCTGACCAGGATCACAAACCACGGCACCATGCCGGGCAATACGCTGGCACTATAAACGTAAACAAAGACTGACTGCGGATTGGGTATTAGGTAATTCAGGCTGGAACCCGCAATCAGGCAAATAATGGTAATGGCAATACATCTTACCGGCACACCATTTTTCGACAACTTCAGCAATGAAGCAGGCAATTGGCGGTTCTGCGCCAAGGCATACAGCATTCTGCCACCGCTGTACATGCCGCTGTTACAGCCTGACAGCGCAGCGGTCAGCACAACAAAGTTAATCACTGCGGCCGCAGAAACGATACCCACTTTCGCAAAAGTCATCACAAACGGGCTGCCATGTGCACCGACGTCGGTCCACGGAAACAAAGTCACGACAATAAAAATCGCACCGACATAAAAAATCAGGATACGCCATAAGATGTTATTGATCGCTTTTTTCAGGGTCACTTGTGGGTTTTTCGCTTCACCGGCGGTAATCCCAACCAGCTCTACCCCCTGATAGGACGCAACCACAATACAGAGAGCAAATAAAAAGCCTTTCCATCCACCGGAGAAGAAACCACCATGTGAGGTCAGGTTATCCAAACCAATCGGTTGCCAGTCATTGCCCAAACCAAAGAAAATCAAGCCGATGCCAACCAAGATCATCACAATAATCGTTGTGACTTTGATCATGGCAAACCAGAATTCCAACTCACCATACAGCCTGACCGCTGCCAGATTTGCCAGGGCAACCAATCCAACCGCCACCAGTGCGGAAACCCATTGGGGTAATTCCGGAAACCAGAATTCAGCATAGACGCCCACGGCCGTGATCTCTGAGATCCCGACAGAAACCCACATGAACCAGTAACCCCATGCGGTGAGGCATCCCCAATAAGGACTGAGATACTTATGCCCAAAAGCGGCAAATGAACCCGTGACAGGTTCAAGGAACAACATTTCTCCCATGGAACGCATGATGAAAAAGACAAAAAGCCCAGCAATCATGTAAGCCAGCAAAACAGAAGGACCGGCCCATTTCAAGGTACTGGCTGACCCCATGAACAGCCCGACACCGATGGTGCCACCCAGCGCAATCAGCTCAATATGACGTGCCTCAAGTCCCCTTTGCAGGCTCTGTTTTGAATCACTCATAAAACTCCCTAATCCACTTTTATGATGTTTATATTTGCAAACAGAAAAATACAGGAATTGATAATCAATCGTTGTAAAAAGGCTGGGATCAAAACACGTTTTGCCCATCAGTGAAATAAAAAAATGATAAAACGTCGGTTTTCCGCGTTTTTGCCACATAAGATTTGGGAACAGGCAGAGAAACGATAAGAACAGTGATCAGGAATGAAGCAGTAACCTGCTGCACAAGATCGATGCAGCAGGCAGGTAGAAAGAAAATAGAAAGAAAAGCAGGGAGATTACTGGGATCAGAGCTTGCCGCCGTAATAATAGCCAAGGAATCGCAACAGCTTTATCTGTCTGCGGATGCGACTTGGTTGAGAGAGCAAGCGATACAACCACTCCAGACCTAAGTTTTGCCAGATTTTCGGGGCACGTTTCACTTGCCCGGTAAAGACATCATAAGTGCCGCCAATCCCCATATACAGGGCATCCGGATGTACCTTGCGGCAGTCGCGCATAAAGATTTCCTGTTTGGGTGATCCCATTGCCACCGTAATAATCGCAGCGCCACTGGCGTGGATTTGCTCAAGCACCTGATCGCGCGTTTCGGGGGTAAAATAGCCATCTTGGCTGCCGACGATATTCACGTTCCATTGGGCACGCAATTTCTTTTCAGTCTGTGCCAAAACATCCGGTTTTCCGCCGACCAGAAAGACCTGCGTGCCTTCACGCCCGGCTCGCTCCATCAGGGCTTCCCACAAATCAGCGCCTGCAATACGCGACACATCCGCATCGGCGTATTTACGGCGAATGGCACGGACAATACTAATGCCATCTGCGTACAAATATTCCGCCTCATCCAGCAACATGTTCAGTGCATTGTCTTGCTCTGCGGTGAGCACTTTTTCGGCGTTAATCGCCACCAATGTGCCGGTTTTGACCTGCCCATTCTGGAAAAGGTGGTCGAGGAAATGCGACATGCCGCGGAATCCCCAGATATTGAGGCCACGAATGCGGTATTTGGGAATGTTATTCAATGCCATTTTTTTTCCTTACATCCAAAAGAACAGATGTTTTTTGCGAAGTCGCCAAGCTACTGACCATCAACGTTCGGATAAGCCCGGCACTTTCAAACAGCCAATACAGCAATTTCGCCACGACCAGACACAGGCCAAAGACAATACAAAAGAACACCACCCGTGAAACAAACGAATCGACACCTTCACGGGCCAGCACAATCATGTTAAAGATGGCACCAAAACAAAACGCCTGCAAAATGGCTGCCTTATAGCGATTGCGCTCTTGTTTCCCGGCTTCATAAATCCAGTCAAACCATTTGATAATAAAACCGACGGCTATCGCCCCCAGAGGAATAAAGAATACGCCGCCCATCACCACCAGAGAACCAATCAGTGTGGGTGAAATTGCAAGACCAGAGTGGTTATTCAATACATCCCACGTGAAATAGTTAGCGGTATTCCAGACCAGATTCGGTCTGTCCGTCCATACCCAACTGGGGATAAAGACATAAAAATCACGGACAATCGGTGCCAGACCCTGAAACTCTATTTTGCTGTAATTATCCAGCAATAGCGCCAAATTTTCCCACGGCGAGAAAGTATCGCGCGTGAGATACAGGAAGGTATAAAAGGCTTCTGCCCCGCTCACATCCAGACTGTAGCGCTTCAACGCCAGCCAGAACATACCGACAATGCCCATCATTCCCGCAGCAAACAGCATCCATAATGTGATCCAGCCTCGGACAATCCCGATAAACAGGAACAAGGCAAACGCGATAATGATGTTCGCCCGCGTTCCCCCCACCACGACATACGTCAGGATACCAAACCCGACTGTTGCCACTAAAAAACACAACCAGCGTGCCTTGGTCGGTTTCAGGAAAAAGACCACCAGCATGGCAGGAATAAAGAAATAGAAGAACCGCTTGAGTGCCACGCCGGAAACCTGGCTGGAAAATATCTGGCTGTAGGATTGGAGCTTAAACAGCAAAAAGCCGTTCTGCATAAAGAACGAACCGACCGTAAAGACAGCAATGCCGGCAAGCAACAGCCATGTCAGGTTCGTCTCCACCCGGTTCATGGTAAACAGCGGCTTGCGCGATGCAATCACCCCTGCGGTGCCAGATTTGGCCTTATCACTGATTCGGGTTTTATAAGCCACATAATAAATGGCATAAAAACAACCCGATGCCAACATCGCATGCAGCAACGAATCGACAGGCACGACCTGCACACCAAACTGAAAAACCAACAGACTGGTGAGTGGAAAGCCAAAATAGAATGTCAGCAAATATAACAATGAGAAGAAGACATTAAAATTAAAGCGGACACGGCGAAATTCTTGATAGGTCAAGGTCAAAATAAAGGCCACCGAAATGACATAAACAACGAAAAGCCCACCGAATTGTGTCAAGGTCATCGATACTCTCCAGATGCAACCGACAGGGCGGTTTTCCACCCCTCAATGAAATTGGGATCAAAAAAAGCAATCGCCTTTTTATCGAGGGACAGCATCTGACGCTGTGCTTCCTGCACCCAGTGTTTATTCAGTTCATCACCATCAAACAGAACCGGGATCTGCTGCTCAGTTAAATCATGCCAGAATGGATTTTGACGGCTCAACACAAACGGAATACCAAATTGAATCAACAAGCAGAGGGTTCCAATCCCCTGCTGACGATTGAAAATGAAATAACCCAAATCGCATTGGCGCAACAATGCCAAGTATTCATCAAACGCGAGTTGTTTTGTCAAAATACGGACATTTTGCGCCGGAAACAACGACAATGCCGTTTGCTCTACACGCTGAATATAGGCTTGGTTATTTTCAGGATAACCCATTGGTATCACCACCCTCGCCTCATCGCCAAACTGACGGTGAATTTTCGGCAAGGCTTCAATATGGTGGTTGGATTGATCCCCTGAGTTTCCCAATATGATGGTGATTTTTTTCTGTGAATCCGGGGAATCCGGTGAAAACGTTTTCTCCGTCACCGTCAGCGCAGGGTCCATGCGAGTCGGGAAATAGAGCAATGATGAGGGCACGGGCTTGGCCTGCGTTGAATGGCGAAAAAAATACCGGAGATCGCCGCGCGTGGCAAAAATATGCCCGACCCGCTTCTGTGCCAGACGCCGGATCAGATAGAACAAACGAAATTTCAGTTGACGGGATTCTTCATATAAATCCGCCCCCCAAACATGCCACAAAAATTGATGCCGCTTGATTTTGCCCGTTAATAAAGCCAGCCACAAAGCGGCATTAAACTGCCCGTGGAAAAAGAAACGAACGGCTCTATTGGCCTTCGCTTTCTCTATTACCGCCCGTGACAAGGCAGATTTATTGTTATAAAGGAAAATCGTTAAGTTAGGGTAATCCGCTAACCCTGTCTGGTCTTTAGACACCATCATAAAACACGGTTTGGCGGAAAAATGGATTTCCTGAGCCAAGACGTCATTAAAGAAACGCAGTAACGTTTGATTGTGATGTGGGATATCCGATCCCAGAACGTGAATTAGGGTTGTCATGCTCGCCTGCGGTAAATAATAAATACGCTACAACAAAGAATGAAATAAACAAGGTAAGTTGCCATATATGACTGTGCCGCCCCCAATGCCCCATTGGCGGGTATCAGCCAATGAGAAAAACCCGTTAGTAAAAGGAACTGGCTCACTTCCGTCAATAGATAAAAACGCAGTGCCGCTTTCGCTATCACTAAATAACCAAACACATAAGCGCCCACTTTCAACACATCGCCCACTAACTGCCACGCAAACAGATCCCGCATGGCAATGAATTTGTCGGAAAACAACAGCCAAATAACAACATCACGCAACAGCCAGACAGAAAAGCTGGCAACAGCCACAGCAGGCAAAACAAATTTCAGGGCCTTCACAATTTCGCGGGTAATGTCTTGCTTACTCTCCAGACGAGAAAGCGTCGGCAACAGATAGACCGTGAAGGAGGCGGTGATAAATTGTAAATACGCATCCGAAATAGTGCTGACGCCCTGCCAAATCCCGACCTCCTCCCAGCTATAACGCGCGGCCAGCAGGTTTCGCATCATGACATAAGCCACGGGTAAGGTAATGGCGGTCAGCAGCGCCATCAGAGTGAATTTACCCAGATTGCCGGCAATCGCGCGATCCCACCTCGGCTTTAAGGCAGAAAAGGTAATGACCTTGTGATGCAGTATCATCAAACCAGCGGGTAAAACCACCAATGCAGGGACTAGCGCCAGACCCGCTAACGCACCTTCGTAGCCGCCCAACCCATAACACAGGCCATAGGCAAGCACCCCTGTCAGGCTGCCCAAAATAATTGCCAGCGCATTTCCCTTAGCATCCCTGAACCCTTTCAGGATAGCCAGAAAATAGTTGGCATAAGCGATACCCATTTGAATAAATGCGAGCGCCTGCACAACTGTTTTGTAATCGGTGTGACCGAACAAGCCAATACTGATCTCTTCACTGAACAAAAGGAAGAGCGCCGCCAGTAAGGTTGAAAAACCCAGAATCATTGAGGACGATGTGCCTAATAGCGCCCTGAGCCTTTCCGGTTGCTGGTGATGTTCCGCGACGTATTTGGTGACACCATTAAAAATCCCCGCGCCAGAGAGCACCCCCAGTACGGTAATGAGTTGGCGGAAATTGCCGGCTTGCCCAACACCCGTTGGGCCAAAAGAGACCGCCAGCAGTTTAATGACCAGCAACCCCGCGCCGACTTTGATCAGCGTGGAGCCTGCCGTCCAAACAGAAGTTTTGGCAAGTGACATATCAGGCAAAAAATTCCTTGATACGGTCGATAACGACTTGCTGTTCTGCATCAGTGATGTTGTAGAACATCGGCAAGCGAACCAAGCGGTCACTTTCGCGGGTGGTAAAGCGATCTTCGCCGTGGAAGCGGCCACATTTCTCACCCGCAGGACTGGTATGCAAAGCCACGTAGTGGAAGACACTGAGGATGCCATTCTCTTTCATGTAACGGTTGAATGTGCCGCGCTCTTCGACATCCTTGAGCTTGATATAGAACATATGGGCGTTGTGTTCCAGACCTTCCGGCACAATGGGCAACGCTAAATGCCCCGCGTCTGCCAACGGTTTCAGGGCTTGATAGTAGTTATTCCACAAAGTCAGGCGACGCTGGTTGATTTTTTCCGCCAGCTCCAGTTGTCCCCACAGGTAAGCCGCTTGCAGATCAGACAACAGATAGCTGGAACCGATATCACGCCAGGTGTATTTATCGACTTGCCCGCGGAAAAATTGACTGCGGTTGGTACCTTTCTCACGGATGATTTCAGCACGGGCAATCATGGACTTATCATTGATTAACGTTGCCCCACCTTCACCCCCGGCAGAGTAATTTTTGGTTTCATGAAAACTGAAACAGCCAATATGCCCAATCGTGCCCAATGCCCGGCCTTTATAGGTGGACATGACGCCTTGGGCGGCATCTTCCACCACAAACAGGCGATATTTTTCCGCCAGTGCCATGATGGTATCCATTTCACAGGCCACGCCCGCATAATGCACCGGCACAATAGCACGGGTTTTCTCGGTAATGGCGGCTTCAATTTTGTTTTCATCAATGTTCATGGTATCCGGCCGAATATCCACGAACACAATGGTGGCACCACGCAAGACAAACGCATTGGAGGTCGAAACAAAGGTATAGCTCGGCATGATGACTTCATCACCCGGCTGGATATCCAACAGCATGGCCGCCATTTCCAGCGACGCGGTACAAGAGGGGGTCAGCAAGACCTTCGGGCAACTGAAACGCTGTTCCATCCAGGCTTCACAACGTTGGGTAAATTCACCATCACCACACAATTTACCGCTCGCCATCGCTTGCTGCATGTATTCAAGTTCTGTGCCGACTACGGGTGGTTTATTAAATGGAATCATTTCGTCCTCTGTATAACCAATAGGCGGTGCTCTCAATCATGGCACCACGACGTGTATAAAGACGCAAGGCAGGGGTATTGCTGAGTTGTGTCGCCACTCTCAACCGTTGTATCTGATGGTTCTGACACCACTGCTGCGCCGCCGACATTAATTTATCGCCAATCCCTTGATGATGATGACCCGGTACTGCGGCCAGTAAACCGACGCGCGCTTCTCTGTTACCGAGGTCCCTTAAAGTGACAAAACCCGCGATTTGATCGTGTTCATTATTGATAAGCAGGCATTCGTGATCAAACGACCCCAAAACGGCTTTTTCAACCCAAGCGGCATAGAATCGCCCGCTGTCATCCGGTTGATACCAAGGGGCGCGGAAGCGGCTGGCGGTAAAGACACGCGCCGCCGCAGCCTGCAATACGGGGATATCTTGTGGTTTTGCCGTCATTAACGGTTTGGCAGTACCCGCCCCAATCGCCAGCTGTAAATCCACTTCACCTTCCACCAGAGAAAACCCCAAGGCAGCAAGTTCATCAAGCGTGGCAGTTTGTTGGGCGGCCACCTTGGCTTGCACCAAGGCATATTGATTCAAATCGGCAGCCGTCAACACGGACGCGGCTGACGAAAAATTCAGGCGGGCAGTGGACAAGCCAAAAAATTGGCTATCCCAAGCCAAAGGTTCAAGGTTGGCGTGTATAGACATTGAGCAGATCCACCAGATATTTGCCATAACCGGTTTTCGCCAATTCCGTCGCCGCGATTTTTAATTGCTCATCACTGAGCCAACCGTGACGCCATGCGATCTCTTCCAGACAGGCAATTTTGAAGCCCTGGCGTTTTTCGACGGTCTGGACAAAGGTACTGGCCTCAATCAGGCTGTCATGCGTTCCGGTGTCTAACCAGGCAAAACCCCGCCCCAATAATTCAACATTCAATTCACCGCACTCCAGATACATCTGGTTGATACTGGTGATTTCCAGTTCTCCGCGGGCAGAAGGTTTCACCTGTTTGGCAAAATCCACCACTTTGTTGTCGTAAAAATAGAGGCCGGTCACCGCCCAATTGGATTTAGGTTGTACCGGTTTTTCTTCGATGGACAGTACCCGATATTGCTCGTCAAATTCCACGACGCCAAATCGTTCAGGATCCATCACTTGGTAACCGAAGACGGTTGCGCCGGTGTTTCTGGCTGCGACATGTTGCAGTTTCGGGCTAAACGCTTGGCCAAAAAAGATATTATCCCCCAGCACCAGACAACACGCCTCATTGCCGATAAATTCCTCGCCAATCAGAAATGCCTGTGCCAGACCCTCCGGTGAAGGCTGTTCGGCATAGCTAAGATGAATGCCAAATTGTTCGCCACTGCCGAGTAATCGTTTAAAAGCTGGTAAATCTTCCGGTGTCGAGATAATCAGGATATCGCGTATTCCCGACAGCATTAACACTGACAGCGGATAGTAAATCATCGGCTTGTCATAAATCGGCAATAACTGCTTTGATACGCCACGCGTTATTGGATACAAACGGGTGCCGGAACCTCCGGCCAGTATAATTCCTTTCATCTGCTCCCCCTGACGGGTTTATTTATTCCCCAGCCCAAGCCGCTCCCCGGCATAAGAACCATCCTGAACCCGGCGCCACCAATGCGCATTGTCCAGATACCATTGTACGGTCTTGCGAATGCCAGATTCGAATGTTTCCTCTGGGGTCCAACCCAGTTCGCGTTCAATTTTTGCCGCATCAATCGCATAACGCAGATCATGCCCCGGACGATCCGCCACATGGGTAATCAGATCGCGATAATACGCCACTCCCGCCGGTTTTTCCGGGCACAACTCTTCCAGCAGTGCACAAATCGTTTCCACCACCTCAATGTTGCGGCGCTCATTATGCCCGCCGATATTATAGGTTTTACCGGCTTCTGCTTGGGTGACGACCAGATACAACGCCCGCGCATGATCTTCCACATAGAGCCAGTCGCGGATTTGTTCTCCCTTGCCATAGACCGGCAAGGCTTTACCTGCCAGCGCGTTCAGGATCACCAATGGGATCAGTTTCTCCGGGAAATGATAAGGGCCATAGTTATTCGAACAATTGGTAACTACGGTCGGTAAACCATAGGTACGCTGCCATGCCCTGACCAGATGATCGCTGGACGCTTTTGAGGCGGAATAGGGGCTGCTCGGCGCGTAAGGCGTGGTTTCCGTAAAGAAGCTCTCTGTACCGTGCAAATCACCATACACTTCGTCGGTTGAAATATGGTGGAAGCGGAATTTGGCCTGTTTTTCCTGATCCAACGATTGCCAAAAGGCACGTGCCGCTTCCAGCAAGGTATAAGTGCCGATGATATTGGTTTCGATAAACGCCGCTGGCCCGTCAATGGAACGATCAACATGGCTTTCTGCGGCCAGATGCATCACCGCATCCGGCTGATATTGCTGGAACACACGATCTAAGGCATCACGCTGACGAATATCAACCCGCTCAAAGGCATAACGGGGATGGTTCGCAACCGAGGCCAGTGATTCAAGATTACCGGCATAGGTCAGGCTATCAACCACCACGACGCAGTCTTGAGTCTGGTCGATAATGTGGCGCACCACCGCAGAGCCAATAAAACCGGCACCGCCTGTAATAAGAATACGTTTCAACGCCAAACTCCTTTTGTATCAACCACCCATTTTTGTTTTATTGCCGCACCCTGAATGGCTTTAAACTGGCGATGATCCACCAGCATCAATACCACGTCCGCCTCTGCTAATGCCTGCTGGATATCCACCAGCTTCACCAAATCTTTCAGCGAATCAGGCAGCTCATGCACATTGGGTTCAATCGCGAGGGTTTGCCCGGCATGCCACTGTGCAACCCTTTTGGTAATATGAACGGCAGGGCTTTCCCGCAAATCATCGATGTTCGGCTTAAAGGCCAAGCCAAAACAGGCAATCTTAATCTCATTCGCCCGTTTGCCACTCTCAGCCAAACAGTCAGCGACAGCGGCTTTCACTTGATCCACCACCCACAATGGCTTGCTGTCATTCACCAAACGCGCGGTATGAATTAAACGAGACTGTTCCGGGTTCTGGGAGACGATAAACCACGGATCGACGGCAATGCAGTGCCCGCCAACACCCGGACCGGGTTGCAGGATATTGACCCGTGGATGGCGGTTTGCCAGACTAATCAGCTCCCACACGTTGATCCCCTGTTCGGCACAGATCAGGGACAATTCGTTGGCAAACGCGATATTCACATCACGGAAACTGTTTTCTGTCAGCTTGCACATTTCCGCGGTTCTGGCGTTGGTGATCACACACTCACCTTCAAGGAAAATCTTGTACAACTCACTTGCCCGGCGGGAGGATTTGGCGGTCATCCCGCCCACGACGCGGTCATTTTTGATCAATTCCACCATCACTTGCCCCGGCAAGACACGCTCAGGGCAATAGGCGATATCAATATCCGAGTGGTCACCCGCTTGTTGCGGGAATGAAAGGTCAGGACGTGCCACAGCTAACCATTCTGCCATCTGTTCTGTGGCACCCACGGGAGAAGTGGATTCCAAAATAATCAAATCGCCTTTTTTCAAGACAGGGGCGATAGATTCCGCCGCAGAACGCACATAAGCCATGTCCGGTTCATGCTCCCCTTTAAAGGGTGTCGGAACCGCAATCAAAAAGGCATCCGCCGTTTGTGGCACCGTGACGGCTTTCAGAAAACCGCCTTCTACCGCCACTCTCACCACTTCATCTAAATCAGGTTCAACGATATGAATCGAGCCACGGTTAATCGTCTCTACCGCATGTTGATTAACATCGACGCCAATCACCGTTTTTTGACGGGAGGCGAATGCCGCTGCGGTGGGCAAACCGATATAACCCAGGCCGATCACAGAAATTGTTTCAAAACTCATAATGTCACCTGACTTTTTCTTAATGCTTCGAGAATTCGCTGGCAAGCCCGGCCGTTACCATAGGGGTTATGGGCATGGCTCATTTGTTGGTAAGCGTTAACATCTGTCAATAGACGCGTCACTTCCGCAACGATAGTTTGGGTTTCTGTTCCCACCAGTCGCACGGTTCCCGCGTCAACTGCTTCAGGTCGTTCAGTGGTATCGCGCATCACCAGAACGGGTTTGCCCAAAGAAGGCGCTTCTTCCTGAATCCCCCCTGAATCGGTCAAGATCAAATAGGCATGATTCATCAAATAGACGAAAGGCAGGTAATCCTGTGGTTGGATAAGGATCACGTTATCAATGTCATGCAAGATGCGCTTCACGGGTTCATTGACATTCGGGTTCAGATGAACCGGATAAACCACCTGAACATCAGGATGTGCCCTGGCAATCTGTGCCAAGGCTTCACAAATGCGCTCAAACCCTCGGCCAAAACTTTCACGGCGGTGACCGGTCACCAAGATCATCTTTTTATTCGGGTTAAGGAAAGGATAAAGTTCAGCAAGCTGCCCGGACAGGGCTTCATCATTCATGATGCGATCACGTACAGATAGCAGCGCATCAATCACTGTATTGCCGGTAACAAAAATACGCTGGTCCGCAATGGATTCTTTTAAGAGGTTGTCGCGGGAATTTTCCGTCGGTGCAAAATGGTACATGGCCAAATGCCCGGCAATCTTACGGTTGCCTTCTTCCGGCCACGGCGAATAGAGATCGCCCGTTCTCAAGCCCGCTTCAACATGGCCGACCGGAATATGCTGATAGAAAGCCGCCAGACTGGTTGCCATAGTTGTGGTGGTATCACCATGCACCAACACCACATCGGGTTTAAATTCTTCCAACACCGGCTTCATCCCTTGCAGGATACGGCAGGTAATATCTGTCAGATCCTGCCCTTTTTGCATGATATTCAGATCAAAATCCGGCGTTATCCCAAACAGGTGCAATACCTGATCCAGCATTTCTCTATGCTGGGCTGTGACACAGACTTTTGCTTCGAAGGCCGTATCCATCGCCAACGCATGGACCAACGGGGCCATTTTAATGGCTTCCGGCCGGGTACCAAACACAGTCAACACTTTCACAGTGACTCTCTTATTTTGTCAATCATTGCAGATACTTCCAAGAAAGGGGGATTAAAAACCTGTCGCTTATTTATATTGTTACTGATATGAACAGGCAGAGCGTGAGCGCCTGACCAAAGCGACCCCTGCACCCACCAACATGCCAACAGCTCCCCACAAAATCATCATAAAAACACGGCGAGGGCTGTCCCGGCTGACGGGTTCCTCCGGTGTTCTGAGATAACGGTAAGTCAGGAAAGAATTTTGCAAAGTCGGGCCAACATTCAATGTCGTCAGCATCGCAATATTTTGATCATAATCGAGGCTGTAATCAGGGCCTGTAGCTTCCAAGGTTTCCATTTGGGCTTGCAACAATGATGTGCCCAGCATAAACATTTTGGATTCAGGGAGTTCTTCGAGGGGGATATTGGTCTGATTACGGTGAATACCTTGTTTCTCAGCCACTTTTAGCGATTGCTGCAAGACATTCAATTCACGACTATAGATCGCCTTTGCCACTATTTCCTGACGCTTCACCAGCGCTTTCATGGACTGGGTACGTGTCGCCCACGCACCCTTAATTTCGTTGTTCAGGTGAGAATTCGCCCGTTGGTTGGCAAACGCAATATACTGGCGCAGAAGTTGGTTAGCATCAACGGCGGTTTCTGCCGTCAGTTTGATACTGTCATTTGACGACGTTTTATCATCACTGCGCGTGATTTTAATATCGTTAATCAATTCATCCAACAATACCGCATCCGCTTTGGCCTGCCCTTCCCTGCGTTGTTTATAATATTCAGAATGAAGCCAGAATTCACGGCGGGTGTCATACGCTGAAACCTGTGTCATGAACTCTTTGTATGCCCCGTCTGGAATGGTCGGTAATTGCGCCTCTGGCGAGGCATTGATATGGGTATCTAAATTACGCAAGAATTGTTGTTGCGAATAGTAGCTACCCAAATTATTGGTTGTCGGTAAATCCACAATAGCGGTTGCGCTCCATTTTTGCTGCATCAGATAAGATGCACCCAGAGCGACGGCAGCGAAAATCATTGCCAGTGCGATAATCCATATCTTTCCACGCCATAAAGCATAACACAGTGCCCGAATATCCAGTTCATGCTCTATAGCAGGTTGATCCTGTATAGATTTCGTTTCTGAGTTTATCACTGCACAAAACCCCTTTGATAGTCGATGTTTTTAATGATGGCTTGCTGCCCGACGCATACGCCGCTTACACCGTTTGATAAAACGGGCGACTTTCCACGCGCGTTTGATGCAATAGCCATACAACATAAATGCAAGCAAAAATAATGCCAACATCACCCACTCAGGAACAAAAATCAACCGCTCAGCTATTATTCCGATCGATGCCAATAAAGCCGCCGCCAAAGTGATCAAAATAAATGCCTGACGAGAGGTAAAACCAGCACGCATAATCAAATGGTGGATATGCTGGCGATCCGGAGAAAACGGGCTCATCCCCTTACGCAATCGACGGTACATAATCGCGACCATATCCATCAGTGGGATCGCAATAACCCATAATGCGGTCACAGGACTAATAGACGCATTTTCTCCTTGTGTCGCTTCAGTCAGTAACCAAATAATGGTAAAGCCGATTAACGTACTTCCCGCATCCCCCATAAAGACTTTAAAACGTTTTCCTAATATTCCAAGATTAAGGAAGATGTAAGGCAAGATCCCTGCGATAAACGCAAAACACCAAAACGCCAGTGCCGTATTACCACTTGCGTACAACAAAATACCCAAGGCACCGAAAGAGACGCAAGATAGCCCGCCCAATAGCCCATCGATACCATCCACCATATTGAAAGCGTTAATCGCGGCCCAAACAGCGAACAGGGTCACAACGTAGCTGAATGGCCCAAGTGACATTTCCCATGCCCCGAATGCGTGTCCCAAGCTATCAAGTTTCAGGCCAGCAAAATACATCATGCTGATACCAACCAGAGCCTGAATGGTGGCCCGAATCTTCACACTGATATCAAAACGGTCATCCAAGGCACCGATAAGAACCAATATTCCGGCACAAACCAAATACAGCCACTTATGAGGTATAAACTCTTTTGTAATCACAAATGCGAAACACACGCTAAAAAAAACAGATATGCCTCCTACCAAAGGCACTAAACCCTGATGACGTTTACGGTAATTAGGTTTATCAACCAGGCCGATTTTTTTTGCTGCCTTACGCGCCACAAACAAAAACACCAATGAGAATATAAATACGCAAAAAATTTCGACACTCATACTGGGAATATTCACAATAACAACTCTCTATAAGATAATGATGGGGCATCTATTATTTTATTCATTGACTTATGGATGTCCCACTTGACACCGAATCCATAAGTTCCCTGTTAACAAAACAGGGCATCCTGACTCATAAAATTAATCAATTGGACCATGCAACCTGTAAAGCATGATTCATCATTATAAAACGTTTGGTCAGGAAAAACGCATCTAATCACTCGAAAAACATGCAAAAAATGTACCATTTCAGTCAAATAGAGTCAGTAACTGATAAAAAAAGCGCCACAAAAACGTGGCGCTTTAGAGAAGTGAATAAATATTATTTATTACTTAATATGGATGATTACGGAACTATCCAATTTCACAAAAACGATATTTCACAACAACTATATTTCACAACAACTATGAGCGTTTCATAAAGTCGAAGAATTCTTCGTTTGTTTTTGTCATAGCCAGTTTGTTGATAAGGAATTCCATCGCATCGGTTTCACCCATCGGGTGAATGATCTTACGTAAGATCCACATCTTCTGTAGCTCATCCTGTGTAGTGAGCAGTTCTTCTTTACGGGTTCCAGAGCGGTTGTAATCAATGGCTGGGAAGACACGTTTTTCAGCAATCTTACGTGACAGGTGCAATTCCATGTTACCTGTACCTTTAAACTCTTCGTAAATAACCTCATCCATCTTGGAACCGGTATCAACCAGCGCAGTCGCAATGATGGTCAGGCTGCCGCCTTCTTCAACGTTACGTGCCGCACCAAAGAAACGTTTCGGACGATGCAGGGCGTTCGCATCCACTCCCCCCGTCAGAACCTTACCGGAAGCCGGAACCACGGTGTTATAGGCACGAGCCAGACGGGTAATGGAGTCCAGCAGGATGATAACGTCTTTCTTGTGTTCAACCAGACGTTTCGCTTTTTCGATAACCATCTCAGCCACTTGAACATGGCGGGAAGCCGGTTCATCAAAGGTTGAAGCAATGACTTCGCCTTTTACCAGACGCTGCATCTCGGTGACTTCTTCTGGACGCTCATCAATCAGCAAAACCATCAGAACGCAATCGGGATAGTTGTGGGCAATGTTAGCTGCGATATTTTGCAGCAGCATGGTTTTACCGGCTTTTGGTGGCGCCACAATCAGGCCACGCTGACCACGACCAATCGGCGCGGCCAGATCCAGAACACGGGCAGTCAAATCTTCAGTCGATCCGTTACCACGTTCCATACGCAAGCGGTTATTGGCATGAAGTGGCGTCAAGTTTTCAAACAGGATTTTACTGCGGGCGTTTTCAGGTTTGTCAAAGTTAACTTCATTAACTTTCAACAGGGCAAAATAGCGTTCACCTTCTTTGGGTGGGCGGATTTTCCCTGAAATGGTGTCACCGGTACGGAGGTTAAAGCGGCGGATTTGGCTAGGAGAAACGTAGATATCATCGGGACCTGCAAGGTAAGAACTGTCTGCGGAGCGGAGGAAACCAAATCCATCCTGCAATATCTCCAGCACACCATCTCCAAAAATATCCTCTCCGCTTTTCGCATGCTGTTTGAGAATAGAGAAAATGATGTCCTGCTTACGCATACGAGCCAGGTTTTCCAGCCCCATATTTTCGCCGAGAGTAATCAACTCAGATACCGGCGTATTCTTTAATTCGGTAAGATTCATAATGGTGGGTTCTTTAACTCGGGGTATATCTCGAACTATGAACGTGAATGGTATGGCAGCATTATCGATGCCTGTTTATTTGTACCAGAAACAAATAAGACCTTCTAACATATTAAATGATATTACAAGGCAATAGTTTGAAGTACTCAGATTGATTTCAAAATAGATGCCATATGTTATAACTATCTATAATGTAAGTACAATTCTATGATGCAAATACTATTATAAGGTTTAATAGTGGGCACTATTTCAGCATATACATCTTTCAGCATAAACGTTTTTTAACGTAACTGTTTTTTGACATAAGCACTGTTAGCGGATTCGGGACCTAACGTAAGAAGGTACAACATAAAAATGCTTAGGATAAAAACACCCTGCTTAAAGATATTCAGCATTAGAACGCTATGGGTGTACCAAGCTATATACTGGATTGTTCGTATATAGACTCAGAAATTCTACCAAATGCGATATGCCATCAGATACTTCAGGTGACCCAGAGATAACAGATTTATCAGACACTACAAACTGTTTAGTATGCAACATGCTTAATGTCAACTCTTTATATCAATCAAGATATGTCAATAAGCCTTTATATCGAATAAAGAATCCGCTCAAGCGAGGCTTCACATTAGCACATGCCCGCTAACTTACCATGCTTCGTAGCGGACGTCTAGCGGTCAATAGGATAAATCACCTTATCCGCCAAACGCCCGTCATTACTGTGACCTGACTCTAAATTAGAGGTGTGGTTCCAAAAACTCTTTCAGTTGAGTTTTTGACAAGGCGCCCACTTTTACTGCAACCTTCTCGCCATCTTTAAACAAAATCAGGGTTGGAATACCACGAATACCGAATTTTGGTGCGGTTTCAGTGTGATCATCAACATTCAGCTTGGCAACTGTCAGTTTCCCTGCATACTCTGAAGAAATTTCATCCAAAATAGGAGCAATCATTTTGCAAGGACCGCACCATTCAGCCCAGAATTCGACAAGGGCGGCACCACTTACATTCAGCTTATCTTCGTTGAAATCACCGTCAGTCAGATGAATGATGCCTGCATGCACAGCCTCATCGTTCACAATCTTTTCATTCATTTTGTTGCTCCAAAAGTAAAATCTTTTACAGTGTCAGTGTACATTAACCAACATTAGGGTGTCTTTATTTCAGCGGATACACTTTCTTAAAGCAATAGTTAACTGATATTCTACCATACTATGAGCAAAACACATTTGACAGAAAAGAAGTTTTCCGACTTCTCATTGCACCCCAAAGTCTTAGAAGCCCTTGATAAAAAGGGGTTTTACAACTGCACGCCGATACAGGCGCTAACATTGCCTTTAACTGTCGAAGGCCGAGATGTTACGGGGCAAGCACAAACCGGAACGGGCAAGACGCTGGCATTTTTGGCGTCTACTTTTAATTACTTATTGACCCATCCTGCGGCGAGAGAGCGTAAAACGAATCAGCCAAGAGCGCTGATCATGGCGCCGACCCGTGAATTGGCGGTTCAGATATACTCTGACGCAGAAGAATTGGCGGAAGTCACTGGGTTGAAAATGGGTCTTGCCTACGGCGGCGATGGCTATGATAAACAGCTTAAGGTACTGGAAGCTGGCGTCGATATCGTCATTGGTACCACAGGGCGTTTGATCGATTACACTAAACAGGGTCATATCCATCTTGGGGCCATTCAAGTTGTTGTGCTTGATGAAGCTGATCGCATGTATGATCTGGGCTTTATCAAAGACATTCGCTGGTTGTTCCGCCGGCTGCCTGCGGCGACAGAAAGAATGAATTTGCTGTTTTCCGCAACGCTCTCTTATCGGGTACGTGAGCTCGCTTTTGAACAGATGAATAATCCTGAGTATGTGGAAGTCGAACCTCTGCAAAAAACCGGGCATCGCATCAAGGAAGAGCTATTTTATCCTTCCAATGAAGAAAAAATGCGCCTGCTACAGACGCTGCTGGAAGAAGAGTGGCCTGATCGCTGCATCATTTTTGCCAATACCAAGCATCGCTGTGAAGACATCTGGGCCCATCTGGCTGCTGATGGTCATCGGGTTGGTTTACTGACCGGTGATGTTGCACAGAAAAAACGTCTGCATATTCTTGAAGAATTCAGCCTGGGCAATCTGGACATTCTGGTTGCCACCGATGTTGCCGCCCGTGGGCTGCATATCCCATCTGTAACCCATGTATTTAACTATGATCTACCGGATGACTGTGAAGATTATGTTCACCGGATTGGCCGGACAGGTCGTGCTGGAGAAAGCGGCCACTCCATCAGCCTGGCATGTGAAGAATATGCGCTGAACTTACCAGCCATTGAAGAATATATCCAGCACCAGATACCTGTCAGCAAATATAACAGTGATGCGTTGCTACAAGATCTGCCAGTCCCTAAGCGCCGTAACCGTACCCGCTCAGGGGGACACCCTCGACGTACCAACATGGCGCGCCGTGGCAATACCACACGCAATCGTAAGCGTCCAAGCTAAAATGGCACAATGCTGAAATAATACGACATTGAAATAATGCGATACTGAAACAACACAGGCTGGAATAAATACTATGCTGAGGGCTTCTTCGCTTTATGCCGCTATCGATTTAGGTTCAAACAGTTTTCATATGCTGGTTGTCCGTGAAGTATCCGGTAACATTCAGGTCGTCACTCGCGTCAAGCGCAAAGTCAGGCTGGCTGCCGGATTGGATAAAAATAATTATTTATCACAACAGGCAATGGAACGGGGATGGCAGTGCTTGCGCCTCTTTTCCGAATATTTGCAGGATATTCCAGCCTCACAGATCCGCGTTGTTGCCACTGCAACCTTGAGGCTTGCTGAGAATTCGGATGAATTTGTCAGGAAAGCCTCAGAAATATTGAGCACCCCGGTTAACGTGATCAGTGGTGAAGAAGAAGCTCAGTTAATTTATCAAGGTGTTGCTCATACAACTGGCGGATCTGAAAAGCGGCTTGTCGTCGATATTGGTGGTGCCAGTACTGAATTAGTCACAGGTATCGGCGCCAAGGCCAGTCAGCTTTTCAGCCTTGAAATGGGCTGTGTTACCTGGCTGGAACGTTATTTCAATGATCGCAGCCTGACAGCAGAAAACTTTGCCAACGCAGAAGCGGCTGCCCATGATATTCTCCGCGCTGTCGCCACTGAGCTGCTTGAGCAAGGCTGGGAAATTTGTGTGGGCGCTTCCGGCACGGTACAAGCCTTGCAGGAAATCATGATTGCTCAAGGTATGGATGAACTGATCACCCTGCCCAAACTCCAGCAACTCAAACATCAGGCGATTGAATGCGGCAAACTGGAAGAGTTGGAAATTGATGGATTAACACTGGAACGGGCACTGGTTTTTCCCAGTGGATTAGCCATCTTAATCGCTATTTTTCAAGCACTGCATATCGAAAGTATGATACTGGCTGGCGGCGCACTGCGCGAAGGTCTGGTTTACGGTATGTTGGATTTGCCGATTGAACAGGACATTCGGGCAAGAACCCTGCGCAATGTCCAGCATCGTTTCCAACTGGATATCGAGCAGGCACAACGTGTCAAACAGTTGGCTGAAAATTTTTGCCAACAAGTTGCCCAGTCATGGAAATTGGGTGAACGTTGTCGTGAGTTATTGGGCAGTGCCTGTTTGCTCCATGAAATCGGTCTGTTTGTTGATTTTCGCCAGGGGCCTGCCCATTCTGCTTATCTGATCAACCACTTGGATCTGCCTGGTTATACCCCTGCCCAAAAACGGCTTTTGGCTACGCTATTGAAAAATCAAAGCGGTCCAGTGGATTTAGCCTCGCTCAGTCAACAAAATGCCGTGCCACCGCGACAGGCACAACGGTTATGTCGCTTATTGCGACTGGCCATTATTTTTGCCAGTCGCCGGCGGGATGACACGTTACCCGCTTTACGGTTACAGGCGGAAAATGAAGCCCTCACTGTCACCCTGCCCCATCAATGGCAGGTAAAGCATCCACTCAGAACTGAGGCATTACAGCAAGAAATGAAGTGGCAAAGTTATGTCCAGTGGTGGTTGTTCCTTGAGGAACAAAATAACGCTCGTTTAGGCTGAAACTTTTACTTGGTTCCCTGCATTTATCCACAAATGCAGGGTTTTCATCATGCTATTAGTTGCCTATTGATTATTGCCGTTTTTCTGCCCGAACCCTAAACGGGATTTAATGTCGGCAAGCCGCGATTGCCCCTGTTTCATCCTTTCTTCCGCACTAATCACTCGCTTACCCTGCGGCCAATTCAAATCATCCTGTGGCAATTCAAGCAAAAATCGGCTCGGTTCCGGACGGATAAGTTCACCAAACTGCCGACGCTCTTTACTGAGTGTGAAAAAAAGTTCTCTCTGCGCGCGTGTAATGCCCACATAGGCCAAACGGCGCTCTTCCTCAATGTTGTCTTCATCAATGCTGCTCTGGTGTGGCAACAAACCTTCTTCCATACCCACCAAAAAGACATAGGGAAATTCCAACCCCTTGGACGCATGTAACGTCATTAACTGAACCTGATCCAACGCTTCATCTTCCTCGCCTCTCTCCAGCATATCCCGCAAGGTAAAACGCGCCACGACTTGGGAAAGGGTCATGGGTTCATTCAAATCATCTCCCTCAAGCATTTCACTCATCCAAGTGAAAAGTTGATTGACGTTTTTCATTCTCATTTCAGCCGCTTTCGGACTAGGGGAAGTCTCATATAACCAGCTTTCGTAATCCATGCCACGCAGTAAATCTCTCACCGCCAGTAATGGCTCCCGCTCCGCCTGACGGGATATTTCATCCATCCAGTGGGTAAAGCGCTGCAATGCAGCCAAACCTCGCCCGGTTAAATACTGTTCTAACCCAAGATCGAAGCTGGCTTGATATAAGCTCTTATTACGTTGATTCGCCCATTCACCCAATTTTTGGATCGTCACGGCACCGATTTCTCGCCGTGGTGTATTCACAATACGTAAAAACGCACTGTCATCCTCAGGATTAGTCAGAACACGCAAGTAGGAGAGCAAATCTTTGATTTCAGGCCGGGAAAAGAACGAGGTTCCTCCCGAAATTCGGTAAGGAATACGGTTTTGCATCAGCATCTTTTCGAAGATACGAGATTGGTGATTACCACGATATAAGATAGCGTAATCTTTATATTCCGTTTTATTAATAAAGTGATGCGCGATCAATTCTCCCGCCACACGTTCAGCTTCATGCTCTTCATTACTCGCTTCGATCACCCTGAGCGGCTCACCATACCCCAATTCTGAAAAGAGTTTTTTCTCAAAAACATGGGGATTATTGGCGATCAGAATATTCGCCGCTTTCAAGATCCGTCCTGATGAACGGTAATTTTGTTCCAGCTTAATCACATTTAGCGACGGAAAATCTTCTTTCAATAAATTCAGGTTCTGTGGACGAGCACCGCGCCATGAATAAATAGATTGATCATCATCTCCCACCACTGTAAAACGGGCTCGATTCCCCACCAGCAATTTCACCAGTTGATATTGACTGGTATTGGTATCCTGATATTCATCCACCAGCAAATAGCGAATTTTATTCTGCCAACGTTCCCTGACTTCTTCATCACGCATTAACAGCAATGTTGGTTTGGTGATCAAATCATCGAAATCGAGCACATGACAACTGTTCAGTTGCAGGTCATAACGACGGTAACACTCGGCAAATTGGTGTTCCTGTGCTGAACGCGCCGTCTTCATCACCTGCTCAGGTGACATTAAGTCATTCTTCCAGTTAGAAATGCTCGCAATCAGTTTTTGTAGCAGATCCTTATCTTCTTGCAACAAATCTGCGGTGAGATCTTTCAACAACGCCATCTGATCGTGATCGTCAAACAATGAGAAGTTGCTTTTCATTCCCAGCGCCTTGTATTCACGTTTAATGATCTCCAACCCCAAAGTATGGAAAGTCGAGATCATCAACCCTCGAGTTTCCTTGCGACCCAAAGTTTGGGCAACACGCTCTTTCATCTCACGCGCCGCCTTATTGGTAAAAGTGACAGCCGCAATATGGCGAGCCTGATAACCACAGGTACGGATCAGGTGGGCAATTTTATTGGTGATCACTCGGGTTTTACCGGAACCGGCACCCGCCAGAACCAGACAAGGCCCTGTGACAAATTCAACCGCGTGTTGTTGGCTTGGATTTAATCGCATACTGTTTCAAAAACTCTATCAGGATGAAAAGTCGGGGGAGCGGAATTGTAAGCATTAAAAGGATTTTAGCCAAATACATCAATATTGATTCTACCGTGAACAAAATACATAACACCTCTTTAGTCGCATCAATGCTATAACAATCCTGAAAGATAAACGGGATCAAGAGGATGTAACATGCTACGTAAGACAGGCTTTTTCTTTGATGAACTCTGCTTCTGGCACCATTCTGGATTACAACATGTTTTGACATTTCCGGTTGGGGGATGGGTACAACCTCCCACAAGTGCAGGACATGCCGAGTCACCAGAAACCAAACGCAGAATGAAAAACTTAATCGATGTTTCAGGATTAAGCCATTCATTGCAACTGCGTGGTGCTGAACCTCTCGATGATGCCACGCTGAAACGGGTTCACACCGAAGATTATTTACAGCGTTTTAAATCGCTCAGTGATCAGGGCGGGGGAATGTTAGGCCCAGAAGCGCCAATAGGACAAGGCAGCTATGACATCGCCAAACTGTCCGCCGGACTGGCTTATGCGGCGGTGAAAACCGTGTTACAAGGCGAATTGGATAACGCCTATAGCCTTTCCCGTCCGCCCGGACACCACTGCCTGCCAGATCAAGCGATGGGCTTCTGCTTCCTTGCCAATATTGCCCTTGCGATTGAGCACGCCAAAGCACAGCTTGGGGTTGGTCGAATCGCCGTCATTGACTGGGATGTTCACCACGGTAATGGGACACAGCATATTTTCTGGGAGCGTGACGATGTTCTGACTATTTCACTGCATCAGGATGGCTGCTATCCCGAAAGTTACAGTGGCGAGGAAGATATCGGTGCCGGCAAAGGAGAAGGTTTCAATATCAATATCCCGTTAATGGCAGGCACCGGGCACAATAGTTATCTTTATGCGATGGATAACATTGTGATCCCTGCATTGCGACGTTACCAACCTGAGCTGATCATCGTTGCCTGCGGCTATGATGCCAATGCGTTTGATCCTCTGGCTCGGATGCAGTTGCACAGTGACAGTTTCCGCGAAATGACCCGCAAGGTACAGCAAGCCGCCGATGCGCTGTGTCATGGCAAATTAGTCATCGTTCACGAAGGGGGCTATTCCGAAGCCTATGTGCCTTTCTGTGGGCTGGCGGTCATGGAAGAATTAAGCGGCGTGCGGACTAAAGTCAACGATCCGGCGCTGAACATGATCCAAGCGCAGCAGCCGAAAGAGCGATTTGACGCATTTCAGCGACAAGCCATTGATGAACTAAAACTGAAATTCGATCTGTAAAGAGGCAAGATTGACCTGCCCGATAAGATAACGTCGGGCAGGTCAATATCCGGTTAGCCACCGACGGCAATACGTTTCATGTCAGTCATATAACCGCGCAAAGTACGGCCGATAACTTCAATAGGATGGTTACGGATCGCTTCATTCACATCACGCAACTGCGCATTATCGATGCTACGATCGGCAACGGCTTTACCTAAATCCCCGGCTTGCAGGGTTGCCATGAATGTCTCTTTCAGCAACGGAACCGCGACGTATGAGAACAGGTAGTTACCATATTCTGCGGTATCAGAAATCACCACATTCATTTCATACAGGCGCTTGCGCGCAATGGTATTCGCAATCAACGGCAGTTCATGCAAAGATTCATAATAAGCAGACTCTGCGATAATGCCGGTATCGACCATCGTTTCAAAAGCCAGTTCTACCCCGGCCTTGACCATGGCAATCATCAGAACGCCATGATCAAAGTATTCTTGCTCACTGATATGCCCTGCGTCGTCCGGGTAATTTTCGAAGGCGGTTTTACCGGTTTCTTCCCGCCAGGCCAGCAAGTTCTTATCGTCATTTGCCCAATCTGCCATCATTGTGGCAGAGAATTCGCCCGAAATGATGTCATCCATATGTTTCTGGAACAACGGGGACAAAATGGTTTTCAGTTGTTCAGATAGGGCATAAGCCCGCAATTTCGCCGGATTGGAAAGGCGATCCATCATCAGTGTAATACCGCCCTGTTTCAGCGCTTCGGTGATCGTTTCCCAACCGAATTGGATTAATTTTCCGGCATAACCGGGTTCAATACCCTCAGCAACCAGTTGGTCATAACACAACAGGGAACCCGCCTGTAACATGCCGCACAGAATGGTCTGCTCTCCCATCAGGTCAGATTTCACTTCTGCGACGAAAGACGATTCCAGCACACCTGCCCGATGTCCGCCTGTCGCGGCGGCCCACGCTTTTGCGATCGCCATCCCTTCACCTTTTGCATCGTTTTCTGGATGCACAGCAATCAGGGTAGGCACACCGAATCCACGCTTATACTCTTCGCGCACTTCCGTACCCGGACATTTAGGGGCAACCATTACGACAGTGATATCTTTGCGTATCTGCTCACCCACTTCGACGATATTGAAACCGTGGGAATAGCCCAACGCGGCACCTTCTTTCATCAGAGGTTGCACCGCCTGAACCACCGCTGAATGCTGTTTGTCTGGTGTCAGATTGATCACCAAATCGGCCTGTGGGATTAACGCTTCATAAGTGCCAACCTTGAAACCATTTTCGCTTGCCTTGCGCCATGATGGGCGTTTTTCATCAATGGCTTCTTGACGCAGTGCATAGGCAATATCCAAACCCGAATCTCGCATATTGAGACCTTGATTCAGCCCTTGTGCACCACAACCGATGATCACGACTTTCTTGCCTTTTAAATACCCTGCTTCGTCAGCAAATTCTTCCCGCGCCATAAACCGACATTTGCCTAACTGCGCCAATTGTTGGCGCAGGTTCAACGTATCAAAATAATTAGCCATGGTGACTCCGGTATAATTAGAGATTGTGAGGTCGTTTGCATAGAGACAATATATGACGACAATATATGACATGAAAGCCATTGCTGAAATTGATATATTGACAAGACTCTATTGCAGTTTATGCAACATACTTTCTTTCGGCAAAAAACCTCTGGGCAAAGGGCACCAAGACCATGGATCTACGTGATTTAAAGCTGTTTTTACACCTTGCGGAAAGCTGTCACTTTGGCCGTTCAGCCAAAGCCATGCACGTCAGCCCCTCCACACTGTCACGCCAGATCCAACGCCTTGAGGAATTATTGGGGTATCCGCTTTTTCTGCGGGATAACCGAACGGTGAAATTGACCCCCGCTGGTGAACAACTCAGACAATTTGCCCAACAAACTCTTCTGCAATATAAACAGCTACAGCATTCCTTAAACCACCAAAGCCCATCACTGACGGGCGAGCTGCGGCTATTCTGTTCGGTCACGGCGGCATATAGCCATCTTCCCCAAGTATTGGATAAATTTCGGGCAGAACATCCGTTGGTAGAAATCAAGCTGACAACGGGCGATGCGGCTGATGCGGTTGACCGGGTTCAATCCGATGCTGCGGATTTGGGGATTGCAGGCAAGCCGGAGAAACTGCCGGATAATGTCAGCTTTACCCAAATAGGGGAAATACCGCTGGTGCTGATTGCCCCTTCCCTGTCTTGCACCGTGAGAAATCTCGCCACACAGGCGCAGCCTGATTGGAGTCGCATCCCTTTTATCCTGCCCGAACACGGCCCTTCCCGTAAGCGCATTGAGCTTTGGTTCCGGCGGCATAAAATCCTGCATCCCGTCATTTACGCGACAGTTTCCGGTCATGAAGCGATCGTGTCTATGGTGGCACTGGGTTGCGGCATTGCACTGATCCCTGCGGTTGTGGTCGAAAACAGCCCCGAACCGGTACGTAACCGTATCTCATTGCTGGACAATATTTCGCTGGTCGAACCGTTTGAATTGGGGGTTTGTGCGTTGAGTAAGCGCTTGAATGAACCTCTGATTAAGGCATTTTGGGCGCTGTTGTAATCTGAGAATCGTTATAATCTGAATATAGGTTATTTTATATGCGACGCAAAATAGACAGGTATCTTGAAGCCGTCAGGTTATATCAATATCACAAACAGTATTTGGTGCTTTCTCATCATATGAAAACAGAGTGGCACCGGCATCCTTGTATCCAATTGAGTGTCTCTTACGATTGCTCAAAAATACAAATTGAGACTGGACAAGGTACACAGCAATTATATGGTTTTATTATCGCCAGCAATATTAAACATCGCTTACACTCGGAAGGTAAACCCTGTTTCAATTTTCTGATAGATCCGGCTCATCCCTTATATCATGTGTTATCGCACCAGATTGAAAATACAAACCTTATCGCCCTTAACCCGGAATCGACTCATTTAATCGCGAATTATTTTATCCATTGTTTACAGACAGACACGCCACCCGATATTTTGGTGTTAAGTCGTTGGTTAAATGACACCGGTGAGTGTCACTGCTATCAGGATACGCGCATCATAAAAGCGACCACCCTGATTACTGAGTTACCGGTTAAAAGTATCTCCTCCGGTGAAATATCCGATCATATCTATCTGTCAGAAAGCCGATTCTTACATCTGTTTCGGCAAGAGATGGGCACCAATTTCCGCGGTTATTTATTGTGGAAGCGCTTCCATCACGCACTTGAAAAAATAAACTCCCCAGATTCGCTGACGTTACTGGCTTCCCACAGTGGATTTTCTGATAGTGCACATTTTAGCCGGACGGGAGTGTCGCTATATGGATTCAGCCCTTCTGAGTTGAAAAATGCCAGTGCTGCCTTTCCTGATCATTTTCTCCCTCAGGTGTCAAGATAGCCAGTTTATTCAATTAAAAATACACGCTCCCCACTAAGCTACCTCTCTGTTCTCATTATTTTAAACGCCAACACCAGAATATTTATCCGCCTAAATACCAACATAAATAACGCTATTGTCGGCTGAACCTATAGGAAAAGGGGTGGAAGAAAGAATGCCAAAATCGTCGCTTATTGCCGAGAAAAAATCAAAACGGAAGCTGGCCCTGATCCTTGCAACACTTTTATTTATCTCAATGGGCTTAGTCTATTTTGCCTATTGGCTTACGGTGCTGCGCCATTACCAATCCACGGAAGATGCTTATGTCGTTGGCAATCAAGTACAGGTAACGGCACAGATTTCAGGTAGCGTAGCAAGTATTCATGCTGACAATACTGATTTTGTCCGTCAGGGAGATATTTTAGTCAGTCTGCATACGGTTGATGCTGAACACGCTTTTGAACGGGCAAAAAACGGGCTTGCCAATCGTGTCCGGCAAACTCATCAGATCATGATTGAAAATGAGAAATTGCGCGCCAATATCGACCTAAAACAGATCCAATTACAACAAGCGATAGATGATCTGAAACGACGCGAACACTTAGGCTTAACGGGAGCCATTGCTAAAGAAAATTTGATCCACGCCCGTAATCATGTCCAGATGGCAAAATCTGACCTGCGCTTTGCTCAACACCAATATCGTGCCAACCAAGCGTTAATGATAAATACCCCACTGGAGCAGCAACCCACGATTAAACTGGCCGCCAGCCAACTCCGCGATGCCTGGTTGGCCTTGCAACGTACCCGTGTTGTCGCCCCCGTCACTGGTTATGTTTCTCGCCGCAATGTACAAGTGGGATCGCAAATAAAAAATGGCTCTCCGCTTATGGTCATCGTGCCTGCTGGCCAACTTTGGGTTGAAGCGAATTTTAAAGAAGTACAGCTTGCCAATTTCCGCATTGGGCAGCCCGTCACTTTAATCAGCGATTTTTACGGCAGTGATGTGATTTATAAAGGTAAAGTGGTTGGTCTGGATATGGGGACGGGCAGTGCCTTTTCATTATTACCCGCACAAAATGCCACTGGTAACTGGATTAAGGTTGTCCAACGCCTGCCCGTCAGAATCGAACTGGAATCACAACAATTGACCGATTCCCCATTACGTATCGGATTATCCATGCGCGCTTCTATCGATACCCGAAATCAAGCTGGCGTCGCCCTCGCCAAAATACCTCGTCAAGGGATCGTGTATGCAACCGATGTCTTGTCTTACAACACCGAGGAAATTGAGCGACTGATTAACGAAATCATCTCCGCGAATACCAGCAGAGGGTGAAATCAACATGGCACAGCAACCATTATCAGGTATCAAACTTGGCTGGCTGACCCTGGCCTTGGCGCTGGCGGCTTTTTTACAAATCTTGGATCTGACAATCGCTAACGTTGCCATTTCAACCATTGCCGGTGATTTGGGCTCCTCCACCTCACAGGGCACCTGGATGATTACTTCGTTTGCCGTCGCCAGTGCGATTTCTATTCCACTCACCGGTTGGTTGGCAAAAAGATTCGGGGAAGTGCGTATTTTTTTAGCGTCGACGATTTTGTTTATTGTGGCCTCTTGGTTATGCGGCATTGCTAACAGTCTGGAAATGCTGATTGCTTCCCGTATCTTGCAAGGCATTGCCGCCGGCCCGATTATGCCTCTTTCACAAAGTTTATTATTAAATAATTTTTCGCAATCCAAACGCAATATGGCCTTGGCGCTATGGTCAATGACGATTGTGGTGGCGCCTGTCTGTGGCCCTATTCTCGGTGGCTGGATCAGTGATAACTATCATTGGGGCTGGATATTCCTGCTTAACATCCCATTTGGCCTTGTTGTTATTGCGATTACTGGGATATTGCTCAAAGGCCGGGAGACTGAAACCGAAGTTCGTTCAATGAACCTTGTGGGACTCGTTTTATTGGTCGCAGGTGTTGGCTGTTTTCAGTTATTGCTTGACCGGGGAAAAGAGCTCGATTGGTTTAACTCGTCAGAAATCATAATATTAGCGATTATCGCCGTGGTTTGCCTCACTTTTCTTATTATCTGGGAACTGACTGATAAAAATCCGATAATAGATTTATCGCTGTTTAAATCCCGCAATTTTACCATTGGCACTATTTGCATCAGTCTGGCTTTTTCGCTCCACATTGGAACGCTTGTCCTGCAACCGCAATTATTGCAAATAGTGTTTGGTTATACCGCAACTTGGGCAGGATTAGGCATGGCTCCGTTGGGGATCATGCCAATCATTCTGGCGCCCATTATCGGTCGTTTCAGTTCAAGAATCGATATGCGCTATCTGGTGATGTTCAGTTTTATTGTTTTTGCTTTATGCTTTTTCTGGCGTGCTTATACGTTCGAGCGTTCCATGAATTTTTCCGCTGCTGCGTGGCCCCAGTTTATACAAGGCGTTGCCATCGCCTGCCTGATCATGCCACTGAATGCGATCATTCTGTCTGATATTAAGCCTGACAAAATCGCCTCTGCGGTAAGTTTGTTTAACTTCCTGCGCACTCTGGCAACCTCCGTGGGCACCTCTATCACAATGACGCTCTGGTCACAACGTGAGTCAGTCCACCATGTCCAACTTACGCAAGCCGTGACACCTTATAACCCGATCGCAACACAAGCCTATGAGAATATGCAACAACTGGGTTTATCGCCTACCCAAATCAGTAGTAAGTTGGCGCATGAAATCACTCATCAAGGTCTTATTATCGCCGCCAATGAAATTTATTGGTTATTCGCTTTTCTTTTCCTGATGATGGTGTTTTTAATCGGGATGGCGAATCCCATCACGACAACCAAAGAGAAATAAAATAAGGAACAAAATTAGCAAAATACCTCCCAAAAGGAGGCTGTTTTGCTCTTTATTTTATTTTATAGCCTTATTGATTAAGTCAAAAATAATTTAAATGAGGGATTATCGGTTTCATCATGATATTCGTAGCCCAGTGCATCCAAATAACGATCAAAACTCACTTCTGGCCCTGAAAGCTCAAACGCGGCTAATACCCGCCCATAATCGGTGCCGTGGCTACGGTAATGAAACAGCGTGATATTCCAATGCGTCCCCAGAGTCTGCAAAAATTTCAGCAAAGCCCCCGGAGATTCAGGAAAGGCAAAGCTAAACAACCGTTCCTGCAATGGCTTGGATGGCCTGCCACCGATCATGTAACGAACATGCAGTTTTGCCATTTCATCATCGGTAAAATCGGTGACTTGATATCCCGATGCTTTTAACTCTTCAATGATTTCATGACGTTCGGTATTCCCCCGACTCAATCTGATGCCGACAAAAAGACAGGCTTGGTTTGAATCCGTTGCATCCGAATAACGATAGCTGAATTCCGTCACAACACGCGTGCCCAGTCTCTGGCAAAACTGCAAGAAACTGCCCTTTTGTTCAGGAATAGTCACCGCCAGCAAGGCTTCGCGTTGTTCCCCAAGCTCACAGCGTTCTGAAACGTAACGCAACCCATGAAAATTCATATTGGCACCAGAGAGAATATGCGCCAATCGTTCTCCCTGAATCTGATGTTGCTGGACATATTTCTTCAAGCCTGCCAGTGCCAGCGCACCGGAAGGTTCTGCAACTGCCCTGACATCTTCAAAGATATCTTTCATGGCAGCACAGATAGCATCACTGTCTACGGTAATGACATCATCGACATATTGCTGACATAAACGAAATGTTTCATTGCCAATGCGTTTAACGGCCACACCTTCCGCAAATAGTCCCACTCTGGGTAAATCCACCGGATGCCCCACTTCCAGCGCCGCTTTCAAACAGGCAGAATCTTCGGCTTCCACACCAATCACTTTCATTTCAGGTACAAGCTGTTTGATGAGAACCGCCACGCCGGCAATCAATCCGCCACCGCCCACCGGAACGAAGATGCGATCAAGATGAGCATCCTGCTGTAGCAACTCCATCGCCAGTGTGGCCTGACCGGCAATCACGACAGGATGGTCAAAAGGTGGGACGAAGGTGTAACCGTACTCTTTTGCTATCTCAATGGCTTTTTCTTTCGCTTCATCAAAATTCGCCCCATGCAACAGAACCTCTCCGCCAAAACTGCGAACGGCATCGACTTTAATATCCGCTGTCGCTATCGGCATGACAATGGTGGCTTTTACGCCAACCTTACTGGCCGATAAGGCAACACCTTGCGCATGGTTGCCCGCAGAAGCGGTAATCACACCTTTGTTTTTTTGTTCTTCCGTCAAACCCGCGATCATCGCGTACGCACCGCGCAATTTGAAACTATGCACCAACTGGCGATCTTCTCGTTTCACCAAAATTGTATTGCCTAAACGCGCAGAGATTTTTTTCATTTCCTGCAAGGGCGTGATTTGCGCAACATCATAAACGGGTGCGCTCAATGCCGCCTTAAGGTATTCTGCGCCCTTAGGTTCAGTATTATTAAGAGGATAAACCGCCACAATCAGCTCCCCAGTTTGGTTTTATCACGCACAGCACCTTTGTCTGCGCTGGTTGCCAACGATGCGTAGGCACGTAATGCCAAGGAAACCTGACGCTCACGGGATTTAGGTGTCCACGCCTTATCTCCACGGGATAATTCAGCCTGTGTCCGTTCTGCCAATTCGGTTTCCGGTACATCCAACTGAATTTTACGGTTTGGAATATCAATATTGATGATATCGCCGTCATGAATCAGGCCAATCACTCCCCCATTTGCCGCTTCTGGAGAGACGTGACCGATAGACAATCCCGATGTTCCTCCTGAGAAACGCCCGTCCGTAATCAACGCACAACTTTTTCCCAATCCCATCGATTTCAAATAAGTGGTGGGATAGAGCATTTCTTGCATACCCGGCCCGCCCTTCGGCCCTTCATAGCGAATAACTACCACGTCGCCTGCGACCACTTTTCCACCGAGAATAGCGTCAACGGCATCTTCTTGGCTTTCGTACACTTTAGCCGGGCCACGGAAGGAGAGGATTTCTTCATCAACGCCGGCTGTTTTCACAATACAGCCATCAATGGCAATGTTGCCGAATAAAACAGCCAGCCCCCCATCCTGACTATAAGCATGGGCGCGCTCACGAATACATCCGGCTTCGCGATCCGTATCCAGCGACGGCCAACGACAATCTTGCGAGAAAGCGCGCGTGGTACGAATGCCGGCCGGACCCGCTGAATACATGCTCTTGATGCTTTCCTCTTCTGTCAGCATGATGTCGTACTGAGCCAATGTTTGTGGCAAATCCAAGCCCAAAATATTTTTCACTTCGCGATGCAAAAGCCCTGCGCGATCAAGCTCCCCCAAGATCCCCATCACACCGCCGGCACGATGTACGTCTTCCATATGGTATTTTTGCGTGCTTGGGGCCACCTTACATAAATGAGGCACCCGACGGGACAGACGGTCAATATCCGTCATCGTAAAGTCAACTTCTGCTTCCTGCGCGGCGGCCAACAAGTGCAGAACGGTGTTAGTCGAACCGCCCATCGCAATATCCAGTGTCATGGCATTTTCAAACGCCGCTTTGGTCGCAATATTACGCGGGAGAACACTCTCGTCATTTTGCTCATAATAGCGTTTAGTTAATGCAACAATGCGTTTACCCGCGTTGATAAACAGGGTCTTACGATCGGCGTGAGTCGCAAGCAGTGAACCATTACCCGGCTGTGACAGCCCAAGCGCTTCAGTCAGGCAATTCATCGAATTCGCCGTAAACATACCAGAGCAAGAGCCACACGTCGGGCACGCCGAACGTTCGATTTGATCGCTTTGTTCATCACTGACATTTGGGTTGGCGCCCTGAATCATGGCATCGACCAAATCCAGCTTAATCAGTTGTTCGGATAATCGCGTCTTACCGGCTTCCATTGGGCCGCCGGAGACAAAAATAACCGGAATATTTAAGCGCAGGGAGGCCATCAACATGCCCGGCGTGATTTTGTCACAGTTGGAAATGCATACCATGGCATCGGCACAGTGGGCATTGACCATGTATTCCACCGAGTCGGCGATCAACTCACGCGAAGGTAATGAATAGAGCATGCCGCCATGCCCCATCGCGATACCATCATCAACCGCGATGGTATTAAACTCTTTCGCCACACCACCTGACGCCTCAATCTGCTCTGCCACCAGCTTGCCGAGATCACGCAGATGCACATGCCCCGGCACGAACTGCGTGAATGAGTTAACCACCGCAATGATAGGCTTGCCAAAATCTGCATCTGTCATACCTGTGGCGCGCCATAAGGCACGAGCTCCCGCCATATTGCGGCCATGAGTCGTTGTGGCCGAACGGTATTTAGGCATTGTCTTCACTCCCATGTCAGTCTTATCAATTAACGTCTAATTTCAGTCATCAAAACAGGCGGGGAACGACCGCCTGTAGGGTTTTATATTTTTTATTAAGGATTAACCGGGTCCAACCAGCCCCATTTATCTTCTGTCGTACCATCAAATAAGCCAAAGAATGCACTTTGGATTTTTTTCGTGACCGGGCCACATTTGCCAATACCCACCTGAATACCATCTACGCTACGTACGGGGGTGATCTCCGCCGCCGTTCCGGTCATAAAGACTTCATCCGCCAAATAAAGCGATTCGCGAGAAAGTGCCTGTTCACGCACTTCCAAACCAAGATCCTGTGCCAATTTGATGATGGCATCACGGGTGATCCCCGGCAGGGCCGATGATGTAAATGGCGGCGTAAATAAAATGCCATCTTTCACTTCAAACAGGTTTTCGCCCGCACCTTCTGAAATATAACCATGAACATCCAGTGCAATACCTTCCTGATAACCATGACGTCGCGCTTCACTGCCCACCAGCAACGAAGAGAGATAATTGCCTCCCGCTTTTGCGCCTGTCGGGATCGTATTGGCCGCCACGCGATTCCAAGAAGAAACCATCGCATCAATGCCCTGATCCAAGGCTTCTTCACCGAGATAAGCCCCCCACGGGAAAGCGGCAATAATCACGTCGGTTTTATAACCCGCAGGCGGGTTGACGCCCATTCCGACATCACCCACAAATACCAATGGGCGAACGTAAGCACTGACCAATTTATTTTTACGCAGCGTTTCACGGCAAGCCTCCATCAGATCATCAACAGTTTGGCTTACTGGAAAGCGGTAAATCTTGGCTGAGTCACGCAAGCGCTGCATATGTTCACGATGACGGAAAACAACCGGCCCCTTGTGAGAATCATAGCAACGAATCCCTTCAAATACCGAGGTCCCATAATGTAAGGCATGGGACATAACGTGAACTTTAGCCTCTGCCCAAGGCACCATTTCCCCATTGAACCAAATATAATCGGCTTGCTTTGTCATTCTCAGTTTTCCTTCAATGGCGCGTTATGCGCTTATTAATCGTGATTCTTTGTGTTTGATCTCAACACCAGCAACATCCACCAATTTCATCAATTGAGAAAAAAGTAAATTAACCGGACGCTGGCTAGTGACGGTGAGTTCAATACTTACATTATCACTATCTGTTGTATGATCCATATTCAATGCACAGATCTGAAATCCGCGGTGACGGGTAACCCGCAGAATCCGTTCTAAAATCTCAGGACAAGACCGCGCTTCAATAGCAAGTTGATGCTGTATCATAATGATTTCTCCAACATGGTTTCGTTGCTTGCGCCTGGTGGAACCAACGGCCAAACATTCTCTAATTCCTCAATAGACACGTGTAATAGATACGGGCCCTCACTGTTGAACAACGCATCTAATGCTTCATCCACTTGTGCTTTGTCAGTCACTCGCTGTCCTGGAATATCAAAGGCCTGCGCCAACATAAGAAAATCAGGATTATCCGTTAAGGTTGTTTCGCTATAACGTTTGTCAAAAAACAACTCTTGCCACTGACGAACCATACCCAATCTTTGGTTATCCAATAAGATCAGTTTGACCGGCAATTGCTTGCGTTTAATGGTGCCCAATTCCTGAACGTTCATCATGAAAGAGCCGTCACCCGATATGCAGATAACCCTATCTTGCGGACGCGCTATCTGAGCACCAATCGCTGCCGGGATGCCAAATCCCATCGTGCCTAATCCACTTGATGTGATGAAATTTTCTGGTTGACTGAAAGTCATATGTTGGGCAGCCCACATCTGGTGCTGCCCAACATCAGTGGTAATAACGGTACTAGGCGATGCTCGTTCAGAAACTTGCTTCAACAACAAAGGAGCATAAATACTTTCGCCTTGATAGTCATAACGCCATGCATGTTCGTTTTTTAATTGTTTGATTTCTTGCTGCCAAGCTTGGATCGATAAAGGTTGCTGTAAATGAGGTAGCAAGGCTTTCAAATCACCCAATAATGAAACATGGGCTTGGCATAATTTATTGAATTCAGCAGGATCAATATCCAGATGAATCACGTTGGCATGAGGTGCAAATGTATTCAGCTTCCCGGTAACACGGTCATCAAAACGTGCTCCCGCCGCAATTAACAAATCACAGGATTGAACGGCCAGATTAGCGGCTTTAGTGCCATGCATTCCTAACATTCCCAGATAGCATTCATGTTCAAAATCTGCCGCGCCCAAACCTTTCAATGTGGAAACGACAGGAATGCCCGTTTCAGCGACAAAATGGCGCAATTCAGGAACAGCGCCAGACATGCCAACGCCTCCCCCTACGTACAAAATCGGTTTCTGGGATGAAGCCAACAATTGACGGGCCAGCTCCATCTCTTGTTTTGGGAAGGAAAATTGAGGCGGTGTCGGCAGCAAATAGGGAGTAAAATCCCCTTGAGCCAACTGAATATCCTTGGGTAAATCAATCAGAACAGGGCCGGGACGACCACTCATAGCAATGGTAAAAGCATCGGCCATGACTTGAGGTAATTTTTCCAGTGAATCAACAAGAAAGCTGTGTTTTGTACAAGAAAGAGACATTCCCAGTATATCGATTTCCTGAAAGGCATCCGTCCCGATAAATGCAGAACTGACTTGGCCGGTAATGGCGATAACAGGAACAGAATCCATTAATGCGTCAGCCAATCCCGTGATTAGGTTTGTCGCGCCTGGTCCTGATGTCGCGATGCAAACGCCGGGTTTACCACTGGCTCTCGCATAGCCAATTGCCGCCATAGCCGCGCCTTGTTCATGGCGACATAAGATGTGCTCAACACCGCCGTCATACAACGCATCATAAACTGGCATGATGGTTCCACCTGGATAACCAAAAACTTTTTCAATTCCCTGTGTTCGTAATGCCTCTACAACCCATTTTGCCCCGTTCATTGCCGCCTCCCCCTGTTATGTGATGTTTTGTTCTATTCGTTTCTATGTGTTGATCGGTATATTGAGCCTAAAAAAAACCCCCGCGCCTTTCGGTGCGGGGGTTTTTCGGAATCTGGTTATGTTTGCTATCTAAACCATTCTTCGTCCAAGTGCAGCCCCGCACGGTGGAATAATCACCACCACGCTCACAATAATTAGGCTAATCACTAGGACAAATGTGTTCATCATTTTATTCGTTTTTGACTCATATGCTGACGTATATTTAAGAGTTAACACTTTCTATGATTGTTGACAACAATTATTTTTATTTTTTCATAACAAAATTATTTTATTTATATTTTTCATTTAGATAAATAAACAAGCAGATAAATTCACTGGAACTTACTCACTTTTCTCTCAGAAAAAATCACCAACTGTTTGTTTAATAAAATAATTGATAAATAAAGTAATAAAAAAAAGAGTTAATCCTCTAAATATCTATAACATGGCAAAAAGGCGATCCAAACCCAAATATATTTACGAACCTTTTCACAAAATAACGACAGGCGACTTTTCATTATTTTTTATCGATTCATGATAACAGCTTTCTTGCTAAGGAGAGCATCATGACACTTGCCGTCATCCATACACGGGCAACGATTGGTATTGATTCCCCTATCGTCACGATAGAAGCACATATCAGTAATGGCTTACCCGGTCTTACCCTTGTCGGTTTACCTGAAACTACCGTAAAGGAAGCCAGAGATCGGGTCAGAAGTGCTTTGATCAACAGTGGTTTTACTTATCCTCCTAAAAGGATCACCGTTAATTTAGCGCCTGCGGATCTGCCCAAAGAAGGGGGAAGATATGATTTACCCATCGCTATCGCAATTTTGGCCGCATCGGAGCAGATCTCAGCAGATAAGCTACATAATTATGAGTTTTTGGGTGAATTAGCGCTCTCAGGTGAAATACGGCGAGTCATGGGAGCCATTCCCGCTGCATTGAGCGCAAAAAGGGCAAAAAGGCAACTTATCCTCTCCTCTGAGAATCAAGCCGAACTGGCAATTTTGTCTCAGAATGAAACACTAATGGCAAATCACTTGCTCCAAGTCTGCCATTTTTTACAGGGAGAACAGGAAGAACGAGGAGAAAAAGTCACTCTATCCTCCCCTCCTCCTGTTGAACTACAAACAGAATCCTTTGCTTTGGATATACAAGATATTATTGGTCAGGAGCAAGCCAAACGCGCACTGGAAATTACCGCCGCTGGTGGACATAATCTCCTGTTACTCGGCCCCCCAGGCACCGGTAAAACCATGCTTGCCAGTCGGTTATGTAGTTTGTTACCCCCATTGACGCATCAGGAAGCTCTGGACGTCGCTGCAATCAATAGCTTATCCGGACATCTAGTTAATCCTCAAAAATGGCATACACGCCCATTTAGAGCCCCTCATCATAGTTCTTCAATGGCAGCGCTTGTTGGAGGAGGTTCAATACCTAAACCGGGAGAAATTTCTCTTGCCCATCATGGCGTGTTATTTTTAGACGAATTACCCGAATTTAATCGTAGTGTCCTTGACGCCCTGCGTGAACCGTTGGAATCCGGCGAAATCGTGATATCCCGTGCCAGGGCAAAAGTCCGTTTTCCAGCTCAGGTTCAACTGATTGCTGCCATGAATCCTAGCCCAACCGGCTATCATCAAGGGATGCATAATCGAAGTAGTCCACACCAAGTATTACGCTACCTTTCCAAACTTTCAGGCCCTTTTTTAGATCGTTTTGATCTTTCCATTGAAGTACCCCTGCTTCCACCAGGCATTTTAAGTCAATCATCAACAAAACATGGCGAAAGTAGTCAGGAAGTCAAAAAACGCGTAGCAATAGCAAGAAAAATACAAATAGAACGGTGTGGACATATCAATGCTCATCTCGGTAGCAAACAGACCGAAGATATTTGCAAAATTAGCATGGAAAATGCCGTTTTTCTGGAAAATACTTTATTGAAATTAGGACTATCTATACGTGCTTGGCACAGAATACTTAGGGTTTCCCGCACAATTGCCGACTTAAAAGAACAAAAAAGTATAGAAAAACCGGATATTATGGAAGCATTGAGCTACCGAAGTATGGATAGGTTACTTATCCAATTACAAAAACAGGTTGGATAAGTTATTGGTTAGAAGAGGGGCTATTTGCCCCTCTTGCGTAGATCATTAATATCAATGATGGTATTAATCATCAGTGTCGGTATAGTCCTCTGAAGAATCAACCTGCGGTTTTCCGCCGGAAAGAGTATGAAAACGTTTTGGACGGCTTATTTTTGCCAAATACTTAGTCCATACTTTTTCCTCTGTCGTTGCAGGGGCACGTTCACCACGGCAAACCGCAACAAACAGTATTTCTTCTTCTGTTTGAGGTTCACGTTTACCAAGGTCCAATTCATTGAACGCATGACCATGACGTTCTAGCAATTGAGCCTCTTTGATGGTGAAATCACCATGACGGGAAAATCCACGTGGATAATGTTTATTATCAAAAAAACGATTAGTCGTGATGAAGCTTTCAGCCATCTGACACACTCCTAACTCTAATGTCATACTAATTATGGCGCGGAGTATTAGGGAGGCTTGACATTCTGTAAAACAAAATATTTAAATCTTAACGACAAAAACTATTGGAGATGCATGTGGACACTGAATTACTGAAAACCTTTTTGGAAGTCAGTAAGACTCGTCACTTTGGTCGGGCAGCTGAATCGCTCTATCTAACACAATCCGCTGTTAGCTTTCGGATCCGCCAATTAGAAAATCAGTTGGGCACCAATTTATTCACACGGCATCGCAATAATATTCGCCTGACAGCCGCCGGAGAACGGCTGGTACCCTATGCAGAATCACTAATGAGTACCTGGCAATTGGCGAAGAAAGAAATCAATTATGTCGCCCAGCACACTAAACTTTCTATCGGCGCTACCGCATCCCTATGGGAAAGTTATCTAACATCTTGGCTAAATACATTTTATCAACACCATCGGGAAACAAGAATTGAGTCTCTGGTTTCGACACGCCAGTCACTCGTCAAGCAATTGCATTCTCGCGAATTGGATCTCTTGATTACCACTGAGCCACCTAAAATGGATGAGTTTCAAAGTCAGTTGATAGGTAATATCCAGCTTGTTTTATTAACAACCCGACATAATCTTGATAGAGGAGTAGAAAATTATATTAAATTAGAGTGGGGAGCAGATTTTCATCAGCAAGAACAAAAAATCTTAAAGAGCGATCTTCCACCTATCATGACAACCACATCAGCACATATTGCCAGAGAATTATTGGATAGTGTTAATGCTGCCACTTTCCTTCCTAGACATTGGCAAGAAGAGTATCCAAAACTCGTTGCCTCACCTAATAATGAGTCAATAAAACGCCCATTATATGCGGTATGGCTGCAAAACAGTGACCAACACGCCCTTATCCAACACTTATTAAAAATTCCTGTCGAAAAAGCGCCTGTGGCTACTTCTGTTACTACCCAATAGCCATTTTTATAGCAAAAAATAAGGATTGATATACGGTATAGTGCGCAAAGGAGCCGCGCCTACAAAGAAATTAGAATTACATAAGAAAATAACAAGCAAGAAAAAACCCAGCTAAAATTAGCTGGGCTATTAATCTGAAAGCTATATCAATTATTACTTAGTTGTTAACTGGCAGGGGCGGAGAGACTCGAACTCCCAACACCCGGTTTTGGAGACCGGTGCTCTACCAATTGAACTACGCCCCTAAATACGGTGGCGGTGCGGACGGGACTCGAACCCGCGACCCCCGGCGTGACAGGCCGGTATTCTAACCAACTGAACTACCGCACCACCGAATTTCTTTATCCTTGCTGCCTTTTGTGCCGGCAACAAGCCCTTAATTGAATGTCTGGCAGTGCCCTACTCTCGCATGGGGAGGCCCCACACTACCATCGGCGCAACGGTGTTTCACTGCTGAGTTCGGCATGGGGTCAGGTGGGACCACCGCGCTATTGCCGCCAGACAAATCCTGTTTTCAATCCCGAACAAGCTGTGACATTCTTTCATCTGAAACTTTTCGTCTTTTTCTCAAAATCACCCCAAAACACCTTCGGTGTTGTCAGGTTAAGCCGCACGGGTCATTAGTACCGGTTAGCTCAACGTCTCGCGACGCTTACACACCCGGCCTATCCACGTCCTCGTCTCGAACGTTCCTTTAGTGCCCTCAAGGGACAAGGGAAGACTCATCTCAAGGCAAGTTTCCCGCTTAGATGCTTTCAGCGGTTATCTCTTCCGCACTTAGCTACCGGGCAGTGCCATTGGCATGACAACCCGAACACCAGTGGTGCGTCCACTCCGGTCCTCTCGTACTAGGAGCAGCCCCTTTCAATCTTCCAGCGCCCACGGCAGATAGGGACCGAACTGTCTCACGACGTTCTAAACCCAGCTCGCGTACCACTTTAAACGGCGAACAGCCGTACCCTTGGGACCTACTTCAGCCCCAGGATGTGATGAGCCGACATCGAGGTGCCAAACACCGCCGTCGATATGAACTCTTGGGCGGTATCAGCCTGTTATCCCCGGAGTACCTTTTATCCGTTGAGCGATGGCCCTTCCATTCAGAACCACCGGATCACTATGACCTGCTTTCGCACCTGCTCGCGCCGTCACGCTCGCAGTCAAGCTGGCTTATGCCATTGCACTAACCGCATGATGTCCGACCATGCTTAGCCAACCTTCGTGCTCCTCCGTTACGCTTTGGGAGGAGACCGCCCCAGTCAAACTACCCGCCAGACACTGTCCGCAGCCCGGATGACGGGCCTACGTTAGAACATCAAACATTCAAGGGTGGTATTTCAAGGATGGCTCCGTGCAGACTGGCGTCCGCACTTCACAGCCTCCCACCTATCCTACACATCAAGGCTCAAGGTTCAGTGTCAAGCTATAGTAAAGGTTCACGGGGTCTTTCCGTCTTGCCGCGGGTACACTGCATCTTCACAGCGAGTTCAATTTCACTGAGTCTCGGGTGGAGACAGCCTGGCCATCATTACGCCATTCGTGCAGGTCGGAACTTACCCGACAAGGAATTTCGCTACCTTAGGACCGTTATAGTTACGGCCGCCGTTTACTGGGGCTTCGATCAAGAGCGTCGCGTTACCGCTAACCCCATCAATTAACCTTCCAGCACCGGGCAGGCGTCACACCGTATACGTCCACTTTCGTGTTTGCACAGTGCTGTGTTTTTATTAAACAGTTGCAGCCAGCTGGTATCTGCGGCCGGCTTCGGCTCCGTGAGCAAGTCACTTCACCTAGTGCCGGCGTGCCTTCTCCCGAAGTTACGGCACCATTTTGCCTAGTTCCTTCACCCGAGTTCTCTCAAGCGCCTGAGTATTCTCTACCTGACCACCTGTGTCGGTTTGGGGTACGATTCAATGTTACCTAGTGCTTAGAGGCTTTTCCTGGAAGCAGGGCATCTGTCACTTCAGCACCGTAGTGCCTCGTCGTCACGCCTCAGTGTTATCAGCAATCCGGATTTACCAAGACTGCCCACCTACACGCTTAAACCGGGACGACCGTCGCCCGGATGACATAGCCTTCTCCGTCCCCCCTTCGCAGTAACACCGAGTACAGGAATATTCACCTGTTTCCCATCGACTACGCTTTTCAGCCTCGCCTTAGGGGTCGACTCACCCTGCCCCGATTAACGTTGGACAGGAACCCTTGGTCTTCCGGCGAGCGGGTTTTTCACCCGCTTTATCGTTACTTATGTCAGCATTCGCACTTCTGATACCTCCAGCCAGCCTCACGACCAACCTTCAACGGCTTACAGAACGCTCCCCTACCCAACAACATAAAAATGTCGCTGCCGCAGCTTCGGTGCATGGTTTAGCCCCGTTACATCTTCCGCGCAGGCCGACTCGACCAGTGAGCTATTACGCTTTCTTTAAATGATGGCTGCTTCTAAGCCAACATCCTGGCTGTCTGAGCCTTCCCACTTCGTTTCCCACTTAACCATGACTTTGGGACCTTAGCTGGCGGTCTGGGTTGTTTCCCTCTTCACGACGGACGTTAGCACCCGCCGTGTGTCTCCCGTGATAACATTCTTCGGTATTCGCAGTTTGCATCGGGTTGGTAAGCCGGGATGGCCCCCTAGCCGAAACAGTGCTCTACCCCCGAAGATGAGTTCACGAGGCGCTACCTAAATAGCTTTCGGGGAGAACCAGCTATCTCCCGGTTTGATTGGCCTTTCACCCCCAGCCACAAGTCATCCGCTAATTTTTCAACATTAGCCGGTTCGGTCCTCCAGTTAGTGTTACCCAACCTTCAACCTGCCCATGGCTAGATCACCGGGTTTCGGGTCTATACCCTGCAACTTAGCGCCCAGTTAAGACTCGGTTTCCCTGCGGCTCCCCTATGCGGTTAACCTTGCTACAGAATATAAGTCGCTGACCCATTATACAAAAGGTACGCAGTCACACCCCAAAGGGTGCTCCCACTGCTTGTACGTACACGGTTTCAGGTTCTCTTTCACTCCCCTCGCCGGGGTTCTTTTCGCCTTTCCCTCACGGTACTGGTTCACTATCGGTCAGTCAGGAGTATTTAGCCTTGGAGGATGGTCCCCCCATGTTCAGACAGGATACCACGTGTCCCGCCCTACTCATCGAACTCCCGGCTGGTGCATCTTCGTGTACGGGACTGTCACCCTTTACTGTGCGCCTTTCCAGACGCTTCCACTGACACACAAGCCGTTGTTGGTTCTGGGCTGCTCCCCGTTCGCTCGCCGCTACTGGGGGAATCTCGGTTGATTTCTTTTCCTCGGGGTACTGAGATGTTTCAGTTCCCCCGGTTCGCCTCATTCACCTATGGATTCAGTGAATGATGGTGCAACGGATTGCACCGGGTTTCCCCATTCGGACATCGCCGGCTGATAACGCTTCATATCAGCTCACCGGCGCTTTTCGCAGATTAGCACGTCCTTCATCGCCTCTGACTGCCTAGGCATCCACCGTGTACGCTTAGTCGCTTAACCTCACAACCCGAAGGTGTCTTCGGACTGGAGTGTGTTGAGAGACTCATCAGTATTGTCAATATGACACTACTGAGTGTTTCAAATTTTCAGCTTGTTCCAGATTGTTAAAGAGCAAATATTGCTAAACTGACTCGCAAGTCACGCTTAACAATATCGGTGGCCGCCGCCTTTCACCCAGGGCCTTGAGCAGATGGCGTCCCCTAGGGGATTCGAACCCCTGTTACCGCCGTGAAAGGGCGGTGTCCTAGGCCTCTAGACGAAGGGGACATCGAGTCTTCTTCGCAGACGCTGCTCATTTCTTCTTTCATCAGACAATCTGTGTGAGCACTGCACAAAATCTACTATCTCAGGTTAAGGAGGTGATCCAACCGCAGGTTCCCCTACGGTTACCTTGTTACGACTTCACCCCAGTCATGAATCACAAAGTGGTCAGCGCCCTCCATAAAGGTTAAGCTACCGACTTCTTTTGCCACCCACTCCCATGGTGTGACGGGCGGTGTGTACAAGGCCCGGGAACGTATTCACCGCAGCATTCTGATCTGCGATTACTAGCGATTCCGACTTCATGGAGTCGAGTTGCAGACTCCAATCCGGACTACGACAGACTTTATGAGTTCCGCTTGCCCTCGCGGGGTCGCTTCTCTTTGTATCCGCCATTGTAGCACGTGTGTAGCCCTACTCGTAAGGGCCATGATGACTTGACGTCATCCCCACCTTCCTCCGGTTTATCACCGGCAGTCTCCCTTGAGTTCCCACCCGAAGTGCTGGCAACAAAGGATAAGGGTTGCGCTCGTTGCGGGACTTAACCCAACATTTCACAACACGAGCTGACGACAGCCATGCAGCACCTGTCTCAGCGTTCCCGAAGGCACGCCTCTATCTCTAAAGGCTTCGCTGGATGTCAAGAGTAGGTAAGGTTCTTCGCGTTGCATCGAATTAAACCACATGCTCCACCGCTTGTGCGGGCCCCCGTCAATTCATTTGAGTTTTAATCTTGCGACCGTACTCCCCAGGCGGTCGATTTAACGCGTTAGCTCCGGAAGCCACGCCTCAAGGGCACAACCTCCAAATCGACATCGTTTACAGCGTGGACTACCAGGGTATCTAATCCTGTTTGCTCCCCACGCTTTCGCACCTGAGCGTCAGTCTTCGTCCAGGGGGCCGCCTTCGCCACCGGTATTCCTCCACATCTCTACGCATTTCACCGCTACACGTGGAATTCTACCCCCCTCTACGAGACTCTAGCCAACCAGTCTTGGATGCCGTTCCCAGGTTAAGCCCGGGGATTTCACATCCAACTTAATTGACCGCCTGCGTGCGCTTTACGCCCAGTAATTCCGATTAACGCTTGCACCCTCCGTATTACCGCGGCTGCTGGCACGGAGTTAGCCGGTGCTTCTTCTGCGGGTAACGTCAATCGTAAGCTGTATTCGAGCCTACGCCTTCCTCCCCGCTGAAAGTACTTTACAACCCGAAGGCCTTCTTCATACACGCGGCATGGCTGCATCAGGCTTGCGCCCATTGTGCAATATTCCCCACTGCTGCCTCCCGTAGGAGTCTGGGCCGTGTCTCAGTCCCAGTGTGGCTGGTCATCCTCTCAGACCAGCTAGGGATCGTCGCCTAGGTGGGCCCTTACCCCGCCTACTAGCTAATCCCATCTGGGTTCATCCGATGGCGTGAGGCCCGAAGGTCCCCCACCTTGCTCCACAGAGATTATGCGGTATTAGCCACCGTTTCCAGTGGTTATCCCCCTCCATCGGGCAGATCCCCAGACATTACTCACCCGTCCGCCACTCGTCAGCAAAACAGCAAGCTGTTTCCTGTTACCGTCCGACTTGCATGTGTTAGGCCTGCCGCCAGCGTTCAATCTGAGCCATGATCAAACTCTTCAATTCAAAGTGTTTGATGCTCAAAGAATTTCACTGTTAGTTCGTCATGAATTAACTGTTGTTCACTCTTCAAGACTTTAATATTTTCCGCCTTTCGGCGTTGGATAGTGTCTTGCGAGTGCCCACACAGATTGTCTGATTAGTTTGTTAAAGAGCGGTTGCAACCGGCCGTTTCTGCCGGGTTGCGAGGCTGCGTATCTTACGCTTTTTGCCTCCGGAGTCAAGCGTTTATTTTCGCTTTTCTCCGACTCCCCTCAGCGGCTGTTCTCAGCTCGGCGTCGGTCAGTGGTGGCGCATTATAGGGCCTTTTACGGCGCTGGCAATAGTTTTTTTGTATTTTATTTTCAAGTGGGCATTTTTTATTCTTTTTGATATAAAAACCATTCAAATAGACTAAAATTAATGCGATTTCTTTCTTTGCATGGCGTTTTTCCCCAATTACATTCCTATATAATTGTGTCTACAATTACTACCTGCTCTATTGTTTGAGGTTTTTATGTCCACTGTTTTACGCCAATATCTAAATTTCTATCCCCAAGTTGGTCAAAGAGTTCTTTTAGACCCCTCTTCTGTTGTAATTGGAGATGTCAGATTAGCAGACGATATCAGCATTTGGCCCCTGGTCGTTATCCGGGGAGATGTAAATTATGTCTCAATTGGCTCACGCACAAACATTCAAGATGGTTCTGTTTTACATGTGACTCATAAATCTTCTGATAATCCAAATGGCTTCCCACTAATCATTGGGGAAGATGTCACCGTAGGTCATAAGGCAATGCTGCATGGATGTAAAATTGGAAATCGAGTCTTAGTTGGCATGGGATCCATCTTACTTGATGGAGTCACTATTGAAGACGATGTTGTGATTGGCGCTGGTAGTCTAGTCCCTCCAGGAAAAAAATTAGAAGGCGGTTACCTGTACGTCGGAAGCCCTGCCAAACAAGTGAGAAAACTCACACCTGAGGAGTTGGAAGGGCTGCTTTATTCTGCTAATAATTACGCTCGCTGGAAAGATAACTACTTATCAACACAATCTGAAAGCAAGGAGTAACGCCCAAATTGATCATCATGCCCACTCAAAATAACCGTTTCAAACTCTTCTTCCAAATCCCAGCGATGTTGGCGAAACAGATCGAGTGGATGATGATCCTTACCATAACGCTCTATTATTTCATCAGAACTGATCATACATTCCACCAACAAACCATTCACCATTGCTGGAAATATCACCATATTTTCTATCTCATCCCACTCTTCACGATCTGGAAATTGAATTGATTGGTTCATCCGTGTAATTCCCGTCTCAAGGCAGTTAAAACAGGTTCTATTTTGGGGAATACCCCATGCCACAACTCAAAAGAATACGCGGCTTGCCCCACCAGCATTCCTAAACCATCAGCCAAACGTGAAACGCCATTTTGATGAGCTAACGTAAGGAAAGGAGTTAGTCCACGCTGGTAATACATGTCGTAACACACATTATTATTTTGGAAAACCAACGGTGAAATAGCCGGAATTTGTCCGTCAAGACCAGCGGCTGTGGCATTAATGATAATATCAAAGTCCGGAGTATTAAGGCCAAGAGCACTCATTTCAATGGCTTGGATATCGCCTAATAGAGAAAATGTATTTGCGATGGCTTGAGCACGTTCAAATGTACGGTTAGTAATAGTGATTGAGCAGCCTTGTAATAACAAAGGAGATAATACACCTTTCGCAGCTCCGCCAGCCCCTATTATCAGAATTTTCTGCCCTTGAGAGAGGAACTTGAGCCGCTGCAAGTCCACCAATAATCCCATTCCATCGGTATTATCACCAAGCAGTCGGTTTCCCTCTATCCGTTTTAATGTGTTAACTGCCCCGCAGATATTTGCCCGCTCAGTTAATTCATCTGAGCATTTATAGGCTCTCTCTTTAAAAGGAACGGTGATATTCGCCCCTAAGCCACCCTGCTCAAAGAAATGCTCTAAGGTTTGCTCAAAGTTATCTACTGGAGCAAGTACTCTCCCATATTGATGTTCGATACCTGTTTGCTCAGCAAACAATCGATGAATATAAGGAGATTTACTATGTGCGATTGGATTACCAAAAACCGCGAACTTATCCATGATTACCTATCCTTGCCGATACAATTTGCCCGTTAAAGCATCCCTGATTTCTGATGGATTCTTACGCCCACCAACTTCTCCTTCTAAAATTGGGATACGATTTCCAAATTGCTGTCGCACTTCTTCCACATTACGACAGGGTTCTAATCCACTTAGATTCGCACTGGTCGAAACAAGTGGTTTTTCATATATAGCACATAGCTGCTTAACCAACGGATGATCTGTGACTCGAACGGCCAATGTTGAAAACTTGCCAGTCAACCATTTTGGTGTAGCGGCCTTTGCTGGTATTACCCACGTAACGGGACCAGGCCAAGATGAGAATATGGTTTCTTTCTGGATATCACTTAGCTGTTCATCATCAATATAAGGACATAACCTCTCATAATTATCAGCGATAAGAATTAACCCTTTTTCCCAAGACCTGTTCTTCAACGCTAATAGCTCTTGTGCTGCATTTTCACTATCAGGATCACATCCTAATCCAAAAACAGCTTCAGTCGGATAAGCAATAACTTTTTCTTCGCTTAAAGCTGTGATAACCACATCAAATACCGATGATATTTCGTGACTCATTTCATTTCTCAATTTCATTAGCTTGCTGCTTGCTACACAATTTGCTGGCACAAAATAATTTTACGCCCTGAGAAGTGCGCTTTTCTATTAACAATGGATAGTGGCAAAACATGCATTCTCCTGAGATGGGCTTATTGTTAAGTGCAAACTGGCACTCTGGATAGCGACTACAGGAATGGAATGTTTTACCAAAACGAGATTTACGCTGGAGCAATTTTCCTTGCTGACATTGAGGACAATTAATTGATGTATCGTCTGGTTTATCAATCAATTCTGTATGTTCACATTCAGGATAATGACTACAGCCAATGAACATGCCATAACGCCCTTGACGTAAGACTAAAGTGAAACCACATTTCGGACAGATCTGCCCATCCAGTTCTTTAACAATATGTCCATCTACTTGTGTCTTCAAAGGACGAAGATAATAGCAAGACGGATAACTGGAACACGCATAAAATGGGCCATGAGCTCCATTACGGATCACTAATTCAGCATCACACTCAGGGCAACGCTCCATTTCTTTTATGGCAAAAAGCTCTTTCTTAGACATATCTCACTCGCTGAATACCGGCAGCCACCATAACATTGGAAAAGCGCAAATTAACTAGTTAATTAGTTCGAACATACCCACCAGCAACAACAGCAACTTTCCCCATTAGTTCTAACTCCAATAATTTGGTCATAACTTCGGTAACAGGCAGGGAAGAGCGCTGGGCAATCACATCAATAGGTGTAACTTCACTACTTACGTTAACCAGCACATCCACAAATGGCAACTCTGTTTGTTCAAATTGTTTATTTTCCTCTTCCTTACCTTTCACTTCGACATTAACCCATTGAAATGACGAACTAATATGCTCCATGATATCCATTACATTCGTTGCCAAATAAGCCCCTTGTTTGATCAACCAATGATTCCCTTCGTTTGCAGGCGTTCCCAATGGACCAGGTAATGCAAAAATGTCCCGCCCTTGTTCAAGGGCACAGCGAGCGGTAATCAGTGATCCACTATTTTTGTGGGCTTCCACGATGAGGAGAGCCAAACTTAACCCACTAATAATTCGGTTTCGCCTTGGAAAATGCTTGGCTTTAGGCGGGGCATCAGGAAAAAATTCGGAAACTAATGCACCGTTTTCTTGGATATGCCTGGCCAAAAACTTATGCCTGCTGGGGTAGATATTATCTAGCCCACTACCCAGTACCGCTATTGTTTTCCCTCCCGAATCCAAAGCTGCCTGATGGCAGATACCATCAATACCAATCGCCAGCCCACTCGTCACCACCAGATTATTTGTAGCCAAATCACTGGCAAATACCTTTCCCCATTTTTCGCCATAAAAAGTTGCTGCTCTACTGCCAACCATTGAAATCTGCTTTTGAGATAAGGCCGATATATCGCCTGCAACAAAAAGAACAAGAGGTGGAGAATGTATTTGCTTTAATAAAGGTGGATATGCGGGATGAGAGAAAGTCAACAAATGATGATCCGGTTGATCTAACCAATTGAGCGCTGAAATCAGAGCGGAAGAATTGGCCTTCATAAATTGCAAGCATTGTGCGGATGACAGGCCACATGTTTTAAGAGAGGATATGCTACAATTCTTGGTTTGCAGCAGACGATCCATAATAAGCATGGCCTTCGCTACTGAAAGATGAGAGACCATTTTCATTCTTAACCACATTTCCATCGCTTCCATATCGTCATCCTGACTTGAGATTGAGAGCCACCCTCTCATGATTAATTTATGTTCAATACTGTCAATCTAAATAGGAAATGTCTAGAATAGGCACCAATTATCTCTCACTTTTTGGATGCAGTTCTAAACATATATGTCAGTTTTACAAGTATTACATTATCCAGACGAGCGGCTTCGCACAATTGCCAAGCCAGTAGAAAAAGTCGATGCAGAAATTCAGCGTATCATTGATGATATGTTTGAAACGATGTATGACGAGGAAGGTATCGGTTTAGCGGCAACGCAAGTCGATATACATCAGAGAATTATTGTCATTGACGTCTCTGAGAATCGTGATCAACGTCTTGTTCTGATTAACCCGGAATTGATTGATGAAACGGGTGAAACAGGAATAGAAGAAGGCTGTTTATCTGTTCCTGAACAGCGTGGATTTGTACCTCGTTTTGAGCAAGTAAAAATTAAGGCGTTAGATTATCACGGCCAACCATTTGAATTGGAAGCCGACGGGTTGCTGGCCATTTGTATTCAGCATGAAATGGATCACTTGATCGGCAAACTCTTTGTTGATTATTTATCACCACTGAAACGCCAACGCATTCGTCAGAAAGTTGAAAAAATTAACCGACTGAGAGTCAAAAACAAATAATTTTTTATTATCGCAGGAAATAACAGTGTCTGATTCTTTACGTATTATTTTTGCCGGAACACCTGATTTCGCGGCTCGCCATCTGGCTGCTTTATTAAACTCTCAACATCAAGTTGTTGGAGTGCTCACTCGACCAGACAAACCGGCAGGAAGAGGTAAGAAACTGACACCAAGTCCTGTAAAGGTATTGGCTGAAGAACATGATGTCCCTGTTTTCCAGCCAAAAACCTTACGTACAGAAGAAAGCCAGCAATGGGTCATGGAGCAGCAAGCTGATATTATGATCGTTGTTGCTTACGGATTAATTCTTCCTCAAGATATTTTGGATATACCGCGTCTCGGGTGTCTGAACGTCCACGGTTCTTTGCTACCTCGCTGGCGTGGTGCAGCGCCTATTCAGCGCTCAATTTGGGCCGGTGACCAAGAAACTGGTGTAACAATAATGCAGATGGATGCGGGGCTTGATACGGGTGATATGCTCCTGAAAGCTATTTGCCCAATTACAAATGAAGATACCAGTGCCAGCTTATATGAAAAACTTGCCGATATTGGCCCAGAAGCCTTACTCGGTACCTTAAGTTTAATCACGTCGGGAAAATGTCAGCCCGAAGTTCAAGAAGGCGCACTTGCAACTTACGCCGAAAAACTGAGTAAAGATGAAGCAAAAGTCGATTGGAATTTATCTGCTACCCAAATTGAGCGTTGTGTTCGTGCTTTCAACCCTTGGCCTATGAGCTTCTTCTTACTTGATGATCAACCAATTAAAATCTGGCAGGCAGAAGTCATCACAGAGCAATCAATCCAAGCTCCCGGAACAATTATCAGTGCAGATAAAAAAGGTATTCAAATTGCAACTACAGAGGGGATATTAAATATTACTCAGTTGCAACCACCTGGCAAGAAAGCAATGTCGGCCGCTGATCTCTTAAACTCCAAGCGTGAATGGTTTACCCCTGGTAGCAAACTCAACTGATATTAACTTTGCCTGAATGTTTTTAGCATCCTGGCTTCTTCCTATTTACCATGCTGACGAAAGTCAGCTTTTTTGACCGTACCATGAAAAATACATATAACCTGAGAAGCATCGCTGCAAAAGCAATCACTCAAGTGCTTGAGCAAGGGCAATCCCTCAACACCGTTATACCCGAACTCCAACAAAAAGTTTCTGATAAAGATAAGGCGTTGCTGCAAGAGATCTGTTTCGGTGTGATGAGAGTATTACCTCAACTTGAGTGGTTTATCAGTCAACTAATGGCAAAGCCATTGAAAGGAAAGCAACGTATTTTCCACTATCTAATCATGGTTGGTATATATCAACTGATGTACACACGTATACCTGCACATGCTGCACTTGCCGAAACCGTCAGTGGTGCAACTAACTTAAAACGGCCACAGTTGAAAGGCGTAATTAACGGTGTTCTTCGCCAGTTTCAGCGCCAACAACAAGCATTAATTGAACAAGCAAATAATCATATTAGTCAGCACTTACATCCCAAATGGTTGCTAGAACGCATCCAAAAAGCCTATCCACAGAATTGGCAAACTATAGTGGATGCCAACAACCAAAAACCCCCTATGTGGTTGCGAGTTAACCAACTCCATCATACAGCTAATGAATATCTCTCATTATTAGAAAAAGCTAACATAGAAGGAGAATTGGATAGCAGCCATTCTTGTGCTATTCGTCTTCTGAGTCCCTGCCCTGTCAATGCACTACCTGGATTTAGCCAAGGGTGGGTCACTATTCAGGATCGCTCTGCGCAAGGATGTGCTGAACTCTTAAGCCCATGTGACGGGGAGTCTATACTGGATCTTTGCGCCGCACCTGGTGGAAAAACGACTCATATCCTCGAAATAGCACCAAAATCTCAAGTTCTCGCTATCGATATTGATGAACAACGAATTAAACGAGTGAAAGAGAATTTACAACGGCTTAATTTACATGCTGTCGTCAAAACAGGCGATGGGCGCCTCCCACACGAGTGGGCTGCTGATAAACAATTTGATCGTATTCTTCTTGATGCGCCATGTTCTGCCACAGGGGTCATTCGCCGTCACCCTGATATAAAATGGCTACGCAAGAATGAAGATATTGATCAATTAGTTACATTACAATCTGAAATCCTTGATGCTATCTGGCCCTACTTAAAACAAAATGGCACATTGGTCTATGCTACCTGTTCAATTTTGCCTCAAGAAAATAGTGAGCAAATAAAAGCATTTTTGACCCGTCATCCTGATGCAGTGTTATCAAAAACAGGTAATCCAGGTATGCCCGGAACGCAAATTATTCCAGGAGCTACGGGTGGTGATGGTTTCTTTTATGCCCGGCTAACTAAGCAATGATACGTTCTCTCGTTCCAACAGAACGAGAGGACTTTATGGTTTTGCTAAAATATCAAGAATAGAAAACGGCTTCCAATCAAGAAGAGAACGCTATGAAGATAATCATTTTGGGTGCTGGCCAAGTTGGTGGAACTTTAGCCGAGAATTTGGTTGATGAAAACAATGATATTACTGTCGTTGACACCGATACAGATCGTCTACGCCAGTTACAAGATAAATTTGATCTCCGAGTTGTCAATGGCCATGGTTCCCACCCTAAGGTATTGAGGGAAGCCGGAGCTGAAGATGCTGATATGCTGGTCGCAGTTACAAATTCAGATGAAACCAATATGATTGCATGTCAAATTGCTTATTCTCTATTTAACACGCCTAATAAAGTCGCCAGAATACGCTCATCAGAATATATACGAGAATCAGAAAAATTATTCCAACCTGATGATATTCCTATTGATTATCTCATATCTCCCGAGCAACTAGTCATTGATTACATCTATAAATTGATTCAATATCCAGGAGCATTACAAGTTGTTAATTTTGCTGAAGGGCGTGTCAGTATTGTCGCAGTTAAAGCTTATTATGGTGGTTCACTGGTAGGTAATGCCTTATCCTCACTCCGAGAGCATATGCCACATATCGATAGCAAAGTTGCTGCAATATTTCGTCAAGATCGCCCTATTAGACCACAAGGTTCAACAATTATTGAAGCTGGAGATGAAGTCTTCTTCGTTGCAGCATCACAACATATCAGGGCAGTAATGAGCGAATTACAACGTCTTGAAAAACCCTATAAACGCATCATGATTGTTGGGGGTGGTAATGTTGGTGCAGGCTTAGCCTTGCGGCTTGAGAAAGACTACAGCGTCAAGCTAATCGAACACAACCAAGAAAGGGCCACTGAATTAGCTGAACTATTGCACGATACCATTGTGTTTTATGGTGACGCTTCCGACCAAGAGTTACTAGCTGAAGAACACATTGAGCAAGTTGACGTTTTTATAGCGCTAACAAATGATGATGAAGCTAATATTATGTCAGCTATGCTTGCAAAACGAATGGGAGCCAAAAAAGCAATGGTTCTTATTCAACGCAGTGCATATGTTGATTTAGTACAAGGTGGAGTCATTGATATTGCAATTTCACCTCAACAAGCAACAGTATCGGCGCTGCTTGGTCATGTCCGTAAAGCAGATATTGTCAGTGTGTTCTCATTAAGAAGAGGAGTTGCTGAAGCTATCGAGGCCATAGCTCATGGCGATGAACATACTTCAAAAGTTGTTGGGCGTAAGATAGGTGATATTAAATTACCACCAGGCACAACAATAGGTGCTATTGTCCGCAATGAAGAAGTCATCATTGCTAATGATTACAGTATTATTCAACAAGGCGATCATGTAATCATGTTTATTACTGACAAAAAATTCGTTCCTGAGGTGGAAAAACTTTTCCAGCCTAGTCCTTTCTTCCTGTAAAAACATCAGCCCGGATTTTATTAGATTAATATTGTCCACTTAAGACGCTAGAAGGCCAATGATAACAACTTGAAAAAATTATTATCATTGGCCTCCCAACCACACTTTTTACCCTGTTTTTCTTTACGGTTATAACTTCCTTTACCTTTTTTATTTTTTTCTACTCTCTGTCTAAACAAGGGATCGTATAATAGTGCTTCTATAGCATTATCTTTAATAACGCCTTTTTTATGGCGATATGTTGTCATAATGACCTCTAAGTTAATTGATAAAATAATTTTCTGATTAAAAACAGCGCGATTGTACTCTTAGCGCTTGGAATAATAAAGAAAAAATTATCTATTTGTCGCACCTTCTTCCAGTATTTCTAATATAGAACAATATGTACTGACGTGCGCACTACCACAACAAGCATCACTCAACATTTTCAAAGAATCGCGCATCTTCTGCATTTCTAATAATTTTTCTTCAACTTCCCGCAATCTAGAATCAACAATATGTTTTGATTCCCGACATGTATGATGCTCAGGATCAACTCGAATAGATAATAGTTCGACAATAGCTTCCAGTGTAAAACCTAATTGTTTTGCATAACGGATAAAACGTAATCGCTGTAGATCCTGTCCAGTGTAGAGTCTATAACCACCTTCCGTTCTCTCTCCATGGAACATCAATCCCTGTTTTTCATAAAAGCGGATAGTGTCAGGTGTCACTCCTGCTAATTTAGCCAATTGACCGATACGATACATGGAATTCTCCTATCAAGTAGTTAATAAGCACAATACTACCAGAATAGGTTAAGAGATCACCTGCACAGGAAAAATTTGCAGATTAATTGATAAGTATAAAATGGAGATTAGAGGATCAAAATTATAGGGCAATAAAAAACCGGGATAATACCCGGTTTTTTACGCTCCTACAGATTACTCTGCAGATGCTGCTTCTGTCTGAGACTCTGCTGCACGGTCAACAAGCTCGATGTATGCCATCGGTGCATTGTCACCAGTACGGAAGCCACACTTCAGAATACGAGTGTAACCACCTGCACGGCTCGCAAAACGCGGACCCAGTTCATTAAACAGTTTTGCCACGATCTCGTTATCACGAGTGCGGGCGAATGCCAGACGACGATTAGCTACGCTGTCGGTCTTGGCAAGAGTAATCAGCGGCTCAACGACGCGACGCAGTTCTTTCGCTTTAGGCAGAGTCGTCTTGATGATTTCATGACGAACCAAAGAACCTGCCATGTTGCGAAACATAGCTTGGCGATGGCTGCTGTTGCGGTTCAATTGACGACCACTCTTACGATGGCGCATGACCTTATCCTTCTCAGTAAAACCTTAACCTGTGATCGAGTTATTCATCAGCAATACTTGCTGGTGGCCAGTTTTCCAGACGCATGCCCAGAGAAAGTCCACGTGAAGCCAGTACGTCTTTAATCTCAGTAAGAGATTTTTTACCCAAGTTAGGTGTCTTAAGTAACTCAACTTCAGTACGCTGTACCAGATCACCGATGTAGTGGATAGCTTCTGCTTTAAGGCAGTTAGCAGAGCGGACAGTCAATTCCAGATCGTCAACAGGGCGCAGCAGGATCGGATCAAACTCTGGCTTCTCTTCTTTAACTTCTGGTTGACGTACGTCACGTAAGTCAACGAAAGCTTCTAGTTGTTCAGCCAGAATGGTAGCTGCACGGCGAATCGCCTCTTCAGGATCGATTGTACCGTTAGTTTCCATCTCGATAACCAGCTTATCCAGGTCAGTACGCTGTTCTACACGAGCTGCTTCAACATTGTAGGCGATACGCTCTACTGGGCTATAGCAAGCATCTACTAACAAACGACCGATAGGGCGCTCATCTTCTTCCGAATGAATTCGGGCAGAAGCCGGCACATATCCACGACCGCGCTGAACTTTAATACGCATACTAATGGACGCGCTTTCGTCAGTCAGATGGCAGATTACGTGCTGCGGCTTGACGATTTCGACATCACCATCATGGATGATGTCGGCTGCAGTCACAGGGCCAATGCCAGATTTATTCAAAGTAAGGATAACTTCATCTTTACCCTGAACTTTCACCGCCAGCCCTTTCAGATTGAGGAGAATCTCCAGGATATCTTCCTGTACACCTTCTTTGGTGCTGTACTCATGCAGTACACCATCAATCTCAACCTCAGTCACCGCACAACCCGGCATAGACGAAAGCAGAATACGGCGCAGTGCGTTGCCAAGAGTATGGCCAAAGCCACGCTCTAATGGCTCAAGGGTCACCTTGGCGTGCGTCGAACTGACTTGCTCGATATCTACCAGGCGCGGTTTTAGAAACTCTGTCACAGAACCCTGCATTGTGTCCTCTCTTTGGTGCTAAGCTTTACTTGGAGTAAAGCTCGACGATCAGGTGTTCGTTAATGTCAGCGGATAGATCAGTACGTTCAGGAATACGCTTGAACACACCTTCCATCTTCGCAGCATCAACTTCCAACCAAGTTGGTTTCTCACGCTGCTCAGCCAGCTCTAAGGCTGCTTTAATGCGAGCCTGCTTCTTCGCTTTTTCACGAACGCTGACTACGTCATTCGGGGATACCTGATAAGAAGCAATGTTAACAACGCGACCATTTACCGTGATAGCCTTGTGGCTTACCATTTGACGTGCTTCAGCGCGAGTCGCGCCAAAACCCATACGATAAACGACGTTATCCAAGCGACCTTCCAGCAAGTTCAGCAGGTTTTCACCTGTGTTGCCTTTCAGACGAGTCGCTTCTTTATAGTAGTTACGGAATTGACGTTCCAGGACACCGTAAATACGGCGAACTTTTTGTTTTTCACGTAACTGTACACCATAGTCAGACAGACGCGGCTTACGTGCGCCATGCTGGCCTGGTGCTTGTTCTAATTTACACTTGGTGTCAATCGCGCGAACGCCAGACTTCAGGAAAAGGTCTGTACCCTCGCGACGGCTCAGCTTGAGCTTAGGACCCAAATATCTTGCCATTTTCTTTCTCCAACAATCCTAAAAACGAAGACGCATTAAACGCGACGTTTTTTCGGTGGACGACAACCGTTATGAGGGATCGGAGTCACATCAGTAATATTAGTGATGCGGAAACCAGCCGCGTTTAATGCGCGGATAGTTGACTCACGGCCAGGACCAGGTCCTTTAACCATAACTTCCAGATTCTTGATTCCGTATTCTTTTACTGCTTCAGCGCAGCGCTCTGCTGCAACCTGAGCTGCGAACGGAGTAGACTTACGAGAACCACGGAAACCGGAACCACCGGCAGTTGCCCAACCCAATGCGTTACCCTGACGATCAGTAATAGTAACGATGGTGTTGTTGAAAGAAGCATGGATATGAGCCACACCGTCAGAGACTTGTTTTCTTACACGCTTACGTGCACGAACAGGTGCTTTTGCCATTATTCAATACCCCGATTATTTCTTGATCGGCTTACGCGGACCCTTACGGGTACGTGCATTGGTCTTAGTACGCTGACCGCGAACAGGCAGACCACGACGATGACGCAAACCACGATAGCAACCAAGGTCCATCAGACGTTTGATACTCAGGGTTACTTCACGACGCAGATCACCTTCTACAACGTATTTGGCAACTTCGTCACGCAGCTTGTCAATTTGCTCTTCAGACAGCTCACTGATCTTAACATTTTCAGCAATGCCCGCTGCTGCACAGATTGCTTGTGAGCGGGTTTTACCGATACCATAGATCGAAGTTAATGCGATCACAGTATGTTTCTGATCAGGAATGTTAATGCCTGCTATACGGGCCACTATGCACTCCTACAATATTTATTCACTGCAACACCATTCTGAAAAGCCCGTTTTCAGGATACTCAAATAATGTTGCTGTCAGATAAAAAAGATTGGCTGGCTAATTTAGCCAGCTCAACCCAACTTTGCAAGAAAAATATGCGATTAATTAGCCTTGGCGCTGTTTGTGCTTAGGCTCTGCATTGCAAATCACACGAACGATACCGTTACGTTTAACGATTTTGCAATTGCGGCATAATTTCTTGACGGAAGCACGAACTTTCATTTTTACTCTCCGTAACTTCTCAAGCAAACCAATTAGCGGTTATATCCTTTCAGGTTTGCCTTCTTCAATGCAGACTCATACTGACTCGACATCATCAGAGTTTGCACTTGAGCCATAAAGTCCATGATGACGACAACTACAATCAGTAGGGAAGTACCACCAAAATAGAATGGAACTTTCATTGCATCACGCATGAACTCCGGGATTAAGCAGATAAAAGTAATATATAACGCACCAACTAAGGTTAGACGAGTCATTACTTTATCAATGTACTTAGCCGTTTGCTCTCCCGGACGAATTCCTGGTACGAATGCACCGGACTTCTTCAGGTTATCTGCTGTTTCTCTTGGATTGAAAACCAAAGCCGTATAGAAGAAACAGAAGAAGATGATTGCAGATGCGTATAATAACACATAAAGCGGTTGACCTGGTTGCAAATACATAGAAATAGTTGTCAACCAATTCCAGCCTGTTCCACCACCAAACCAAGAGGCTATGGTACCAGGGAACAAAATAATACTGGAAGCAAAGATCGCAGGGATAACCCCTGCCATATTCACTTTCAACGGCAAATGTGTACTTTGTGCCGCGAAAACTTTACGACCTTGCTGACGTTTCGCATAGTTCACAACGATACGACGTTGACCACGCTCCATGAAAACAACGAAGAAAGTTACGGCAAACACTAATACTGCAACCAACAGCAACAGGAGGAAGTGCAGGTCGCCTTGCCGAGCTTGCTCGATGGTGTGACCAATTGCAGGCGGTAGACCTGCAACGATACCAGCAAAGATTATGATTGAAATACCGTTACCGATACCTCGTTCAGTAATCTGCTCACCCAGCCACATCAAGAACATGGTTCCCGTGACCAGACTTACAACAGCCGTGAAATAGAATGCAAGACCAGGATTAATAACTAACCCTTGCATCCCAGGCATATTCGGCAACCCAGTCGCAATACCGATTGATTGGAATATCGCCAGCACTAATGTGCCATAACGGGTGTACTGACTGATCTTACGACGACCAGCTTCCCCTTCCTTCTTAATCTCTGCTAAACGGGGGTTAACCACAGTCAGCAACTGGATAATAATAGATGCAGAAATATACGGCATTATACCCAGCGCAAAGATAGAAGCACGGCTTAAAGCACCACCAGAGAACATGTTAAACATTTCAATGATGGTGCCTCTTTGCTGCTCGAGCAATTTGGCAAGCACAGCGGCATCAATACCAGGGATTGGAATAAAAGAGCCAATACGGAAAACAATTAGAGCTCCAATGACAAACAAAAGTCTGCGTTTTAACTCGCCTAATCCGCCTTTGGCACTTTGAAAATCTAATCCTGGTTGTTTAGCCATCTGTTACTTATTCCTCAATTTTACCGCCAGCAGCTTCAATTGCAGCACGGGCGCCTTTAGTAACACGCAAGCCACGCACAGTTACTGCGCGATTGACTTCGCCAGAAAGCATTACTTTAGCGAATTCAATTTGAGGGCCAATAATGTTAGCAGCTTTCAGTGCATTCAGATCGATAACATCGCCTTCAACGCGGGCAAAGTCAGACAGACGAATTTCTGCGGTAACCATTGCCTTACGAGAAGTGAAACCAAATTTTGGTAAACGACGATATAAAGGCATCTGGCCGCCTTCAAAACCACGACGAACGCCACCGCCAGAACGAGATTTCTGACCTTTGTGACCACGACCGCCGGTTTTACCCAAACCAGAACCGATACCACGACCTACACGTTTAGGTGCATGCTTGGCACCTTCAGCCGGAGACAGAGTATTTAAGCGCATCTGTTACTCCTCAACTTTAACCATATAGGAAACCAAGTTGACCATACCGCGAATCGCTGGTGTATCTTCACGTTCAACAGTATGCCCAATGCGACGCAGACCTAAACCAGTCAGAGTTGCCTTATGTTTAGGCAAACGACCAATTGAACTGCGAACCTGAGTAATTTTAATAGTCTTAGCCATGGTCATTACCCCAGAATTTCTTCGACGGATTTGCCACGCTTAGCTGCGACCATTTCTGGAGACTTCATGCTGTCTAAAGCGTCCAGTGTTGCACGAACCACGTTGATCGGGTTAGTGGAACCGTAGGTTTTAGCCAGTACGTTACGAACTCCAGCCACTTCCAGAACAGCACGCATCGCACCACCGGCGATGATACCTGTACCTTCGTGAGCAGGCTGCATGAACACGCGAGAACCGGTGTGTGAACCTTTCACTGGGTGGTACAGAGTGCCGCTGTTAAGTGCGACGGTTTTCATATTGCGACGTGCTTTTTCCATCGCTTTCTGGATCGCTGCCGGAACTTCGCGTGCTTTGCCGTAGCCAAAACCAACGCGACCGTTACCATCACCAACTACAGTCAGTGCTGTAAAGCTGAAAATGCGGCCACCTTTAACGGTTTTAGATACGCGGTTTACCGCGATCAGCTTTTCCTGCAGTTCGCCAGCTTGTTTTTCGATGTGAGCCATCTTACACCTCTACCTTAGAACTGAAGGCCAGCTTCACGGGCAGCATCTGCCAGTGCCTGGACTCTACCATGATATTGGAAACCAGAACGGTCAAAAGATACATCTTTGATGCCTTTTTCCAGAGCACGTTCAGCAACAATTTTACCAACTAATGCTGCGGCTTCTTTGTTTCCAGTAAATTTCAGTTGTTCACTGATAGCTTTTTCTGTTGTAGAAGCGGCCACCAGAGTTTCAGAACCATTTGGTGCGATAACCTGCGCATAAATATGGCGAGGGGTACGGTGTACCACCAGGCGAGTTGCACCCAGTTCCTGGAGCTTGCGGCGTGCGCGGGTCGCACGACGGATACGAGCTGCTTTCTTATCCATAGTGTTACCTTACTTCTTCTTAGCCTCTTTGGTACGCACGATTTCATCGGCGTAACGAACACCCTTGCCTTTATATGGCTCAGGACGACGATAGGCACGCAGATCTGCCGCAACCTGACCAATCACCTGCTTATCCGCACCTTTCAGTACGATTTCAGTTTGTGATGGGCATTCCGCAGTTATGCCTGCTGGCAGCTGATGTTCAACCGGATGCGAGAAGCCTAAAGACAAGCTAACTGCATTGCCTTTAACTGCTGCACGGTAACCAACGCCAACCAGCTGAAGTTTCTTAGTGAAACCTTCGTTAACACCAATAACCATTGCATTCAGCAGAGAACGAGTTGTACCCGCCTGCGCCCAAGCATCAGCAAAACCTTCGCGTGGAGCGAAAGTCAGTTGGTTATCCGCATGATTAACTTCAACTGCGTTGTGGATTGTACGACTTAGCTCGCCGTTTTTACCCTTAATCGAAATAACCTGACCGTCGAGTTTAACCTCTACGCCGGCAGGAATGACGACGGGTGCCTTTGCAACACGAGACATTCTTTCCTCCCGAATTAAGCTACGTAGCAGAGAATTTCGCCACCCAGACCAGCCTGGCGAGCTGCACGATCAGTCATTACACCTTTAGAGGTAGAAACAACAGCGATTCCCAAACCAGCCATAACTTGTGGCAGCTCATCTTTTTTCTTATAGATGCGCAGACTTGGGCGGCTTACACGCTGAATACTTTCTACAACAGCCTTACCTTGGAAATACTTCAGAGTAATTTCCAGTTCTGGCTTAGTGTCGCCTTCGATTTTAAAATCTTCAATGTAACCTTCTTCCTTCAGCACCTTGGCAATTGCCACTTTCAGCTTGGAGGAAGGCATGGTGACCGCAACTTTATTCGCGGCCTGACCGTTACGGATACGGGTCAGCATATCCGCGATCGGATCTTGCATGCTCATCTGTCTTTACTCCCGTGATTCAATTGGTGACAATTACCAGCTAGCCTTTTTAAGGCCCGGGATTTCACCGCGCATAGCGGCTTCACGGACTTTAATACGGCTCAACCCAAACTTCCGCAAAAATGCATGCGGACGCCCAGTTTGACGGCAGCGGTTACGCTGACGGCAAGGACTGGAATCACGTGGCAGTGTTTGCAGCTTAAGAACAGCATTCCAACGGTCTTCATCAGATGCGTTTACATCAGAGATGATCGCTTTCAGTTCAACGCGTTTTGCGAAGAATTTCTCAGCTAATTTCGCACGTTTTACATCACGTGCTTTCATTGATTGCTTAGCCATGAGTACCCTGCCTTACTTGCGGAACGGGAAGTTAAACGCAGCCAACAGTGCGCGGCCTTCATCATCAGATTTCGCAGTCGTGGTGATAGTAATATCCAAACCACGTACACGATCCACTTTATCGTAATCGATTTCAGGGAAGATGATTTGCTCACGAACACCCATGCTGTAGTTACCACGACCATCGAATGATTTAGCGGACAAACCACGGAAGTCACGGATACGTGGTACAGCAATAGAAATCAGGCGCTCAAAGAACTCCCACATGCGTTTTCCACGCAGGGTTACTTTACAGCCGATTGGATAGCCCTGACGGATTTTGAAGCCTGCAACTGATTTGCGTGCTTTGGTGATCAATGGCTTCTGACCAGAGATTGCTGCCAAGTCAGCTGCTGCGTTATCCAGCAGTTTTTTGTCAGCGATCGCTTCACCAACACCCATGTTCAGGGTGATCTTCTCGACCCGAGGGACTTGCATGACAGAATGGTAACCGAACTGAGTCATCAGTTTCTGGACTACCTCGTCTTTGTAGTAATCATGCAGTTTCGCCATCGTATACTCCAAATTACTTGATAGTTTCGTTGTTAGATTTGAAGAAACGTACTTTTTTGCCGTCTTCGAATCTAAAACCTACACGGTCAGCCTTGCCAGTTGCTGCGTTAAAGATTGCAACGTTAGAAACATTGATAGCTGCTTCTTTTTCAACGATGCCACCTGGTTGGTTCAGAGCCGGAACTGGCTTCTGATGTTTTTTAACCAGGTTGATGCCTTCAACAATGACTTTACCAGAAGAAAGAACCTGTTTTACTTTACCGCGCTTACCTTTGTCTTTACCGGTCAGCACGATAATTTCGTCATCACGACGGATTTTCGCTGCCATTTCCTGCTCCTTAGAGTACTTCAGGTGCCAGAGAGATAATTTTCATGAACTTTTCATTACGAAGTTCACGAGTTACCGGCCCAAAAATACGCGTACCGATAACTTGCTCACTATTGTTATTCAACAATACACAAGCGTTGCTATCGAAGCGAATGACAGAACCGTCCGGGCGACGAACACCCTTCTTGGTGCGCACCACTACCGCTTTCAGGACATCACCTTTTTTCACTTTGCCACGAGGAATTGCTTCCTTGATAGTGATTTTGATAATGTCACCGACATGTGCGTAGCGACGGTGCGAGCCACCTAGAACCTTGATACACATTACGCGACGTGCACCGGAGTTGTCGGCCACGTTCAGCATAGTCTGTTCTTGGATCATTTTAGTGCTCCGCTAAATGTCAACTACTACTGAGCCACTTTATTTTTAAAGAGGCCGTTTCAATATCCCATACTACGAGGGCGCGGCATTATAACACCACATCTTCGCGATGGACAGAAAAATAAACGGCCCCGTTATTTTTTGGGCCGTTTATTTCGTACGATAAGCGATCTATTATAGAACCGCTTTTTCTACAACGCGAACTAAAGTCCAAGATTTAGTCTTAGACAGTGGACGGGTTTCGCGGATTTCCACTACATCACCAATTCCACATTCATTGTTCTCGTCATGTACGTGCAGTTTAGTCGTACGTTTGATGAACTTACCATACAATGGGTGTTTCACCTTACGCTCAATAGCAACAACAATGGATTTTTCCATTTTGTCGCTAATAACACGACCTTGCAGAGTACGGATTTTATCGGTCATTACGCACCCGCCTTCTCAGTCAGTAAAGTCTTAACGCGTGCAATATTACGACGCACTTGTTTCAACAGGTGAGACTGTTGCAGCTGGCCACTTGCCGCCTGCATACGCAAATTGAATTGTTCACGTAACAGGTTCAGCAGCTCAGTGTTCAGCTCTTCAACGCTTTTTTCGCGCAGCTCTTGTGCTTTCATTACATCACCGTCTTAGTTACAAAGGTGGTTTTGATAGGCAGTTTCGCTGCTGCCAGCTTGAATGCTTCACGAGCCAGCTCTTCAGGCACACCGTCCATTTCATACAGGACTTTACCGGGCTGGATCAAGGCAACCCAATATTCTACGTTACCTTTACCTTTACCCATACGCACTTCGAGTGGCTTTTCGGTGATAGGTTTGTCTGGGAACACACGGATCCAGATTTTACCTTGACGCTTAATTGCACGGGTCATAGCACGACGTGCCGCTTCAATCTGACGTGCAGTCAGACGACCACGGCCCACAGCTTTCAGACCGAAAGTGCCGAAGCTAACATCCGCACCTGCAGCCAGACCACGGTTGCGGCCTTTGTGCACTTTACGGAATTTCGTACGCTTTGGTTGTAACATCAGCGACTCTCCTTACTTGCGGCCTTTACGCTGCTGCTTTTTAGGTTGAGCAGCCGGTTTTTCCGCCTGTTCAACTGCAGCCATACCACCCAGGATCTCACCTTTGAAGATCCATACCTTAACGCCGATTACACCATAAGTGGTGTGCGCTTCAGAAGTATTGTAGTCGATGTCCGCACGCAGAGTATGCAGAGGTACACGACCTTCACGATACCACTCAGTACGCGCGATTTCAGCACCGCCCAGACGGCCGCTGACTTCCACTTTGATACCTTTAGCGCCCAGACGCATAGCGTTCTGTACAGCACGTTTCATCGCACGGCGGAACATAACACGACGTTCCAGCTGTGAGCTGATGCTGTCAGCAACCAGTTTTGCGTCCAGTTCAGGTTTACGCACTTCGGCAATATTAATCTGCGCAGGAACGCCAGCGATATCCGCTACAGCCTTACGCAGTTTTTCAACGTCTTCACCTTTTTTACCGATTACAATGCCTGGGCGAGCAGTGTGAATAGTCACACGGATGCTTTTCGCAGGACGTTCGATAACAATACGTGAAATAGATGCTTTAACCAGTTCTTTGTTCAAGTACTGGCGAACTTTAAAGTCGCTGTCCAGGTTGTCAGCGAATTCTTTGGTATTCGCATACCAGGTAGAGTTCCAAGGTTTGACAATCCCCAGACGAATACCATTAGGATGTACTTTCTGACCCATTGCTAGTCTCCAGAGTCTCAGCGATCGGACACAACCACAGTGATGTGGCTGGTGCGCTTCAAGATACGATCTGCGCGGCCTTTGGCACGAGGCATAATACGCTTCATAGTTGGGCCTTCGTCTACGAAAATTTTCGTGACTTTCAGATCATCGATGTCAGCGCCATCGTTGTGTTCTGCGTTAGCAATAGCAGACTCAAGTACTTTCTTCACTAAACCAGCAGCTTTCTTGTTGGTGTAGGTCAGAGTTTCCAGAGCTTGCGACACTTTCTTACCGCGGATCAGGTCAGCCACAAGGCGAACCTTCTGAGCAGAAGAACGAGCGTGGCGATGTTTAGCGATAGTTTCCATCTCTTCCTCCTACCTTAGCGCTTTTTGGCCTTTTTATCGGCCGCATGGCCGCGATAAGTACGGGTCGGCGCGAATTCACCCAGTTTGTGACCAACCATTTCGTCGGAAACAAAAACTGGAACATGCTGACGACCATTATGGACAGCGATGGTCAAACCGATCATGTTAGGAAAGATCGTTGAACGACGGGACCAAGTCTTAATAGGCTTTTTGTCTCCGCTTTCCACCGCTTTCTCTACCTTCTTCAGCAAGTGCAGGTCAATAAATGGACCTTTCTTGAGAGAACGTGGCATGGTTTATCCTCTAATTATTTTTTAGAACGACGACGTACGATATATTGATCAGTACGTTTGTTGCTACGGGTCTTCTTACCTTTAGTCTGAACGCCCCATGGAGTTACAGGATGTTTACCAAAGTTACGACCTTCACCACCACCATGTGGGTGGTCTACTGGGTTCATCGCCGTACCACGAACGGTAGGACGGATACCACGCCAGCGGCTTGCACCAGCTTTACCCAGAACGCGCAGCATGTGTTCTGCGTTACCAACTTCACCTAAAGTAGCACGGCAGTCAGACAGTACTTTACGCATTTCACCAGAGCGCAGACGCAGGGTTACATAAGAACCGTCACGTGCAACGATCTGAGCATAAGCACCTGCTGAACGAGCCAACTGGCCGCCTTTACCTGGTTTCATTTCTATGTTGTGAACAGTAGAACCAACCGGGATATTACGCATTGGCAGAGTGTTACCGGTCTTGATTGCTGAATCAGCACCAGACTGGATTTGATCACCCGCTTTCAGGCCTTTAGGCGCAAGGATGTAACGACGCTCACCGTCTTTGTACAGAACCAGTGCGATGTTTGCTGAACGGTTTGGATCATATTCCAGACGTTCAACAACAGCAGGGATACCATCTTTATTACGTTTGAAGTCAATCAGACGATAGTGCTGCTTATGGCCGCCACCGATGTGACGAGTGGTAATACGACCATTGTTGTTACGACCACCAGTTTTGCTGTTTTTTTCCAACAACGGAGCATAAGGCTTACCCTTATGCAGCTCAGGGTTAACCACTTTAACAACGTGGCGACGGCCCGGAGACGTAGGTTTACATTTAACAATTGCCATTGTTCTTTACTCCTCCGACTTACTCAGCGCCGCCAACGAAGTCCAAATTCTGGCCTTCTTTCAGGGTGACGTAAGCTTTTTTCCAGTCGCTACGACGACCAATACGCTGACCGTGGCGTTTAACTTTACCTTTAACCAGCAAAGTGTTTACACCCTCAACTTCAACTTCGAACAGTTTCTGTACGGCAGCTTTGATCTCTGCTTTAGTCGCGTCTTTCGCAACTTTGAGAACGATGGTGTTGTTTTTTTCCATCGCTGTAGAAGCTTTTTCAGATACGTGCGGCGCGCGCAGTACTTTCAGCAGACGTTCTTCACGGATCATGCCAGCATCTCCTCAACTTGCTTCACAGCTTCAGCAGTCATAACCACTTTGTCGAAGGCGATCAGGCTTACTGGATCGATACCAGCTGCATCACGAACGTCAACCTTGTACAGGTTACGAGCTGCTAAGAACAGGTTCTCATCAACTTCGCCAGTGACGATCAGCACGTCTTCCAGAGCCATTTCTTTCAGTTTCTGTACCAGCAACTTAGTTTTAGGTGCTTCAACAGAGAACTTCTCGACAACGATCAGACGATCTTGACGTACCAGTTCAGACAAGATGCTTTTCAGAGCACCACGGTACATCTTTTTATTAACTTTTTGACTGTGGTCCTGTGGTTTCGCTGCGAAAGTTACACCACCAGAGCGCCAAATTGGACTCTTAATAGAACCAGAACGCGCACGGCCAGTACCTTTTTGACGCCATGGTTTTTTACCTGAACCAGAAACTTCAGCACGAGTTTTCTGAGCACGAGTACCTTGACGAGCACCAGCTGCATACGCAACAACTACTTGATGCACAAGCGCTTCATTGAAATCACGCCCGAAGGTAGTTTCGGAAACAGTCAGCGCGCTTTGCGCGTCTTTCATTACCAATTCCATTCCTATCTCCTCGACGTTACGCCTTGACAGCCGGTTTTACGATCAGGTTACTGTTCGTTGCACCTGGAACAGCACCTTTGACCAGCAGCAGGTTACGCTCAGCGTCAACACGTACTACATCTAGGCTCTGAACGGTTACACGCTCATTACCCAGTTGGCCTGCCATTTTCTTGCCTTTGAACACCTTGCCCGGAGTCTGGTTCTGACCGATAGAACCCGGAACACGGTGAGACAAGGAGTTACCATGGGTAGCATCCTGAGTACGGAAGTTCCAGCGTTTAACAGTACCCGCGAAACCTTTACCTTTAGATGTACCAGTAACGTCGACTTTTTTAACGTCAGCGAAAATTTCAACACTAATGCTTTGACCTACAGTGAACTCTGCATCGTTTTCTGACAAACGGAATTCACGCAGGATGCGGCCAGCTTCTACGCCAGCTTTAGCGAAATGACCTGCTTCAGGTTTATTAACGCGGCTAGCTTTTTTGCTACCAGTCGTTACCTGAATTGCACGATAACCGTCAGTCTCTTTGCTTTTAACTTGAGTTACACGGTTATTTTCGATTTCGATAACAGTTACAGGGATTGAAACACCATCTTCCGTGAAGATGCGAGTCATACCCACTTTTTTACCGACTAAACCAATCATTGTTTCAACCTCTCAATCGTTCAATGACCTGATTAACCCAGGCTGATCTGCACGTCTACACCGGCAGCCAGATCCAGACGCATCAGAGCATCAACGGTTTTCTCGGTTGGCTCAACGATGTCAACCAGACGTTTGTGAGTGCGAATTTCGTACTGATCACGCGCGTCTTTGTTAACGTGCGGAGAAATCAGAACGGTAAAACGCTCTTTACGAGTCGGCAGCGGGATCGGACCACGAACTTGCGCACCAGTGCGTTTCGCAGTCTCTACGATTTCCGCAGTTGATTGATCGATCAAACGATGATCAAATGCTTTCAGGCGGATACGGATTCTTTGGTTCTGCATGAGACCAGAGCTCCAACTATTTTATAAACGTAAATGATTACTCCTCGCACCCATTTCGATTGATAGGGGAGTGTAATCGTTCTATGTATAACCCCCATATCGGGAGTATTTTAAATGGCGGTAATTCACCACTCATTACTGATCATAAATCAGACCTACTCTGTGTAGGTAAGCTCGCGCATTATACGTGAATTTACCCACAAAGCAAGATTAAGAGCGAAATCTATGCAAAAAAGTACATAGAAGAAAGGGAAATGGAAAGAAAGCGCCCTATATACATCAAATTATAGGGCGGCAAAATTATAGTTATTCTTCTTCGCTAAGCTGAGATTGAATATAATTCTGTATTCCAATTCTAGTTATCAGTTCAAGTTGAGTTTCCAACCAATCGATATGATTTTCTTCATCAGAAAGTACCTCTATCATCAAGTCTCTACTGACATAATCATGAACTGAATCAGCATATGCGATTGCTTCTCTGAGATCTTTTGTACCACGTAATTCTAATTCCAGATCAGATCTCAGCATTTCTTCTACATCTTCTCCGATATTAAGTTTGCCTAAGTCTTGTAAATTTGGCACCCCTTCCAGAAAAAGAATGCGCTCGATAAACTTATCCGCATGCTTCATCTCATCAATGGATTCGTGATACTCGACTTCATTTAGGCGCATCAATCCCCAGTTTTTAAACATTCGGGCATGCAAGAAATATTGATTGATGGCGACAAGCTCATTACCAAGAAGTTTATTCAAATGTGCAATTATTTTTTTATCACCTTTCATAGCAAATTCCTCCGCTTCCAGTCACTACAGTGTAGTACTAATTTAGCAGAGTAATTGCAAGAAAATTGTATTTATTTTAGGCAACATTATTTATTGGAGGTAGCTGAGCAATCTCCTCATTCATTATTTCACGTGCTTGACGTATGCATTTTCCACAGTCGTTTCCTACAGGAACAAAGTTCCTTAACTCTCTGATAGAACGAATATGTTGCTGATGCACAGCATTACGTATGGTTTTATCGCTTATTGCATTGCAGAGACAAACATACATAGAAGCACTCTTCTGACTATTTACACTCTTGATGGCTATTCAGGTCGGATAAAACTCCCATACCCAAAATTGTTCACGCTTATAAAATAAACGATATCCCAGAATAGTAAATAGAAATAAATCTCATTTCAATTATTGTTTTTATTTTATTGAATAACAAAAAAGCCACTGTAATCGGTGGCTTTAAAATAGAAAAGAGGAGTCAAGGCTCCTCTTTTCTCATAATCTGTTAATAATCAAAAATTAAGCAATAACTTTAGCAACAACACCCGCACCTACAGTACGGCCGCCTTCACGGATTGCGAAACGCAGACCTTCGTCCATGGCGATTGGGGCAATCAGGTTAACGACCATGTTGATGTTGTCACCTGGCATCACCATCTCTACGCCTTCTGGCAGTTCGATAGTGCCGGTTACGTCAGTTGTACGGAAGTAGAACTGTGGACGGTAACCTTTGAAGAATGGCGTATGACGGCCACCTTCGTCTTTGCTCAGGATGTACACTTCAGATTCGAACTGAGTGTGTGGCTTGATTGAACCTGGTTTCGCCAGAACCTGACCACGCTCAACGTCATCACGCTTAGTACCACGCAGCAGAACACCCACGTTCTCACCCGCACGGCCTTCGTCCAGCAGTTTGCGGAACATTTCAACGCCGGTACAAGTGGTTTTGGTGGTCTCTTTGATACCGACGATTTCAACTTCGTCACCCACTTTAACGATACCGCGCTCAACACGACCGGTCACTACAGTACCACGGCCGGAGATGGAGAATACGTCTTCGATTGGCAGCAGGAACGGCTTGTCAATGTCACGCTCTGGTTCTGGGATGTAAGAATCCAGTGCTTCAGCCAGCTCGATGATTTTCGCTTCCCACTCTGCTTCGCCTTCCAGCGCTTTCAGCGCAGAACCACGGATGATTGGGGTGTCGTCGCCTGGGAAATCGTACTGAGACAGCAGCTCACGCACTTCCATTTCAACCAGTTCCAGCAGCTCTTCATCATCAACCATATCACATTTGTTCAGGAACACGATGATGTAAGGAACGCCTACCTGACGACCCAGCAGGATGTGCTCACGCGTCTGTGGCATTGGGCCATCAGTGGCAGCAACTACCAGGATCGCGCCGTCCATCTGGGCAGCACCGGTGATCATGTTTTTCACATAGTCGGCGTGGCCTGGGCAGTCAACGTGCGCGTAGTGGCGAGTTGGGGTATCGTATTCTACGTGAGAAGTGGAGATGGTGATACCACGCGCTTTTTCTTCTGGTGCGTTATCGATCTGGTCGAATGCACGCGCGTTACCGCCGTAGGTTTTCGCCAGAACGGTGGTGATTGCAGCAGTCAGGGTAGTTTTACCGTGGTCAACGTGGCCGATAGTACCAACGTTAACGTGCGGTTTTGAACGTTCAAACTTTTCTTTAGACATTAGGTTGTCCCTCTAAGACACGGAATCGGTGGTTTCACCACATCAACCAAGCAATTGCTTGTGAGATATTTACAGGAAGAAAATCAGGAGGCAAGGACAGGGGAAGTGGTGCTGATAGGCAGATTCGAACTGCCGACCTCACCCTTACCAAGGGTGTGCTCTACCAACTGAGCTATATCAGCACATCTTGGAGCGGGCAGCGGGAATCGAACCCGCATCATCAGCTTGGAAGGCTGAGGTAATAGCCATTATACGATGCCCGCGTGAACTCGGCTACCTGACTTTAATCAGCTGTATACTGTACTTCAAGTGTTTTGTCTAGAGTATAACTCGAGCAGAACACTCAAGATTAAAACTGGTTAATGGTGGTGGGGGAAGGATTCGAACCTTCGAAGTCTGTGACGGCAGATTTACAGTCTGCTCCCTTTGGCCGCTCGGGAACCCCACCTTTCCAAATTTTTAATGGTGCCGGCACCAAGAATCGAACTCGGGACCTACTGATTACAAGTCAGTTGCTCTACCATCTGAGCTATGCCGGCATCAAGTGCTGCGCATTCTAGGAAGAGTTGGCCCACGATGCAACAAAAAAATTGCTTTTTTTGTTCTTTCGCTCACAAAACAGCCATTTTCAATACTGTTGGTGTTTTTTTAAATAGATTAAGCTTAAATATCCGACAATGAACTCTTAATACGAGAAGAGTCAATAAATGCACCCACCAATTATTTTTTGAAAATTATTTGTATTATCCTAGATTTCTTCCTTTTAAAAAAGAAACTGGCAGCCAGAACAGCCGCAGTAACGGTACAATTTTTTTACATTTTTGTATTTACCATCAAAAAAAATTACTAAGATCATAAAAAATTCTACGCCTACGATAACGCAACCTATATGATGAGCTTTATTTTTTGTCGGATACGGGTGTTCTTCAACAACCTGTCCAACCTGCATAGACAGGCAGATGTTGGCTTATGAATAAGAAAGAATCTTTTTTGACGACTCCATATTTACAATTTGAACGTGAACATTGGGCAACATTGCGTGACTCAGTGCCTTTAACATTAACAGAAGAAGAAGTTGCTGCTTTAAAAGGGATTAATGAAGAAATCTCAATAGATGAAGTAATTGAGATCTATCTTCCATTGTCACGTCTACTTAATTTTTATATTAGTTCCAATTCACGGCGACAGGCTGTTCTTGAACAGTTCCTGGGAACAGATGAACAAAAAATACCTTATGTTATTGGTATCGCAGGCAGTGTTGCTGTCGGGAAAAGCACGACTGCCCGCTTATTACAGGCATTACTAAGCCGTTGGCCAGAACATCGCCGTGTTAAGTTAGTGACAACGGACGGTTTTTTGCACTCCAATAATGTATTAAATGAACGTGGTTTAATGAAAAAAAAGGGGTTTCCTGAATCCTATGATATGCGTAGCTTGGTTAAATTCGTCGCTGACATCAAATCAGGTGCCGAAAAAGTTACTGCACCAGTATATTCTCACCTGAGCTATGACATTGTTCCTAATGAACAACTTATTATCGAAAAGCCAGACATTCTTATCCTTGAAGGTTTAAACGTATTACAAAGTGGCATGGATTACCCACATGAACCACATCATGTATTTGTTTCTGATTTCGTTGATTTTTCTATTTATGTTGATGCATCAGAAGAATTACTCGAACAATGGTATGTCAGTCGTTTTCTCAAGTTTCGACAAGGTGCTTTTTCCGATCCTGATTCTTACTTCCATAATTATTCTAAGCTAACGACAGAAGAAGCGATAAAAGTGGCATCAAGCATTTGGCGGGAAATTAACGGCTTAAACTTACAGCAAAACATCTTACCAACGAGAGAACGGGCTAGCTTGATTATGACGAAAGGAATCAATCACACAATTGAAAGCGTCAGATTAAGGAAATAAAACAGAAGCCGGAAATATTTCCGGCTTTGTATTCAACAGCCTCTCAAGGATATTTCGCCACCAATATAAGGCGTAACAACGCCATTAATATCAAGTAACAGAGCTCCTTGTTGATCTATTCCACGGGCTATTCCATAAATCTCTTGATCACCAATAATTAATTTCACCGGACGATTAATAAAATTATCTAATTCAAACCAACGAGGAATGAAAGAAGCTAATCCTTCGTTTTCAAATTGAATTAATGCTTCTTTAAGTTCTACCACGATTTCAGCAACCAATTTATTCCGTTCAATAACCGTTCCTGATTGCTGTAAATTAGTCCAATTTTGGTTAATTGATGTCTGTTGATCGCTACTCATCGAAATATTCATACCTATTCCGATCACAACATGGGCTGCATCCCCCGTTTTTCCCGTCAATTCAACCAATATTCCAGCCAATTTTTTATCATCCAAATATAGATCATTTGGCCATTTTACTTTTACTCTTTCTGCTCCCTGACGGTTAAGAACTTCTGCAATGACGATACCAACGACTAAACTTAAACCTATCGCTGCTGCGGGCCCTTGTTCCAAACGCCAATACATGGATAGATATAAATTTCGACCAAACGCAGAAACCCACTTCCTACCGCGACGCCCTCTGCCTGCATACTGATATTCAGCAACACAGGCATCTCCTGAATTGAGTTCTGCTAACTTCTCCAGAATATATTGATTTGTGGAGTCAATGACAGGTATAACTTCAATATGATCATTGGGGAGATAATTTTCAATAAGCTCTTTATCCAGCAGATTCATTGGAGCAGGAAAACGGTAACCTTTACCTGAGAGAGTTAGAATCTCGACTCCCCATTCACGAATAGTTTGAATATGTTTATTGATTCCTGCACGGCTCATTCCCAATTCTTGACCAAGTTGCTGGCCTGAATGAATTTTACCATCAGATAACACTCTAATTAATTTTAATGGGATACTAATATCTTTCATGAAATACATTCCACTGCGTCTATCTCACCTTCACTGCCAATGAAGCGTACTTCAGGCTCTAAGAAGATATTAAATTTTTCTGCGACCTTGTTACGCACATAAGCAGCCAAGGCAATGATATCTTGTCCTGTTGCATTATCTTTATTAATCAATACCAATGCTTGTTTCGTGTGTACAGCGGCTCCACCAATAACATAACCCTTCAATTGGCATTGTTCGATAAGCCAACCCGCTGCAATCTTTATGTTATGCTCATCATGAGGATATTGAGGACAGTCAGGGTATTCAGATTTAATTCTGTATGCTAACTCGATCGATACAATAGGGTTTTTAAAGAAACTTCCAGCATTACCCATCAGCGCAGGATCGGGTAATTTATTCTGGCGCATCTCACACACTGTATCGAATATTTGTTTTGGTGTGACCTTTTCTCGCGAGAACTGGGCTAAGGCACCATAAGTTAAGATGGGTTCCCATTTTTTATTCAAGCGTAAACCGACTGCTGTGATAACATAATCATCTTTATACTGATGTTTAAAAATGCTATCCCTATAAGCAAACTGGCACTCATTCGCCGTCAAACGCATTGAATTACCTGTTTTCAGTTCAACAAAATCCACATACTCACAGACTTGTTTAAATTCAATTCCATATGCACCAATATTTTGGATTGGAGCAGAACCAACATTGCCGGGGATCAAGGCTAAATTTTCTAAGCCATAGATCTGTTGATTAAATAAATACGTAATCAATTCATGCCAATTTTCACCTGCGCCAGCATGAACATGCCAGGCTGTATCAGACTCTTGTATATTAATACCAAGAATGCGGTTTAGAATCACAGTACCTTTAAAATTTTCGGTGAAAAGAACGTTACTTCCTCCTCCCAACAATAAAATAGGATGATCCTTTTCCATTGCTTCTTGCCATAAGGTCAGAAGAGATTCAATAGAGGTGGCTATACCGATATGATCGGCGCAGGCTGAAATGCCAAATGTGTTGAACGCTTTTAGTTGGGTAGATTGACAAACAGACATTCACTTCAAGCTCAATAGGTAATTTAAGTCGTAGTCTATCAGACTCTATATTTGAAAGGTAAGTTTGAAAGAAAAGTAAGTCATTCCAATCTGTTGATAGAAATAAAAAATAACTAGAAATGCAAAAGGCCACTCATATGAGTGGCCTTTTGACTGGGTATTAAAGCTTGGCAGTTCCCTACTCTCACATGGGGAGACCCCACACTACCATCGGCGCTACGGTGTTTCACTACTGAGTTCGGCATGGGGTCAGGTGGGACCACCGCGCTATTGCCGCCAAGCAAATTCTGTTTTATTTGCCGAACATATTATTCATGGTGCTGATACCCAGATTCGAACTGGGGACCTCACCCTTACCAAGGGTGTGCTCTACCAACTGAGCCATATCAGCAAATGCTAAAAATAAAAAGTGTTGCCAATCGGGCAACACTTATAAAATAATGTCTGGCAGTGCCCTACTCTCGCATGGGGAGGCCCCACACTACCATCGGCGCAACGGTGTTTCACTGCTGAGTTCGGCATGGGGTCAGGTGGGACCACCGCGCTATTGCCGCCAGACAAATCCTGTTTTCAATCCCGAACAAGCTGTGACATTCTTTCATCTGAAACTTTTCGTCTTTCTCCCAAAATCACCCCAAAACACCTTCGGTGTTGTCAGGTTAAGCCGCACGGGTCATTAGTACCGGTTAGCTCAACGTCTCGCGACGCTTACACACCCGGCCTATCCACGTCCTCGTCTCGAACGTTCCTTTAGTGCCCTCAAAGGGACAAGGGAAGACTCATCTCAAGGCAAGTTTCCCGCTTAGATGCTTTCAGCGGTTATCTCTTCCGCACTTAGCTACCGGGCAGTGCCATTGGCATGACAACCCGAACACCAGTGGTGCGTCCACTCCGGTCCTCTCGTACTAGGAGCAGCCCCTTTCAATCTTCCAGCGCCCACGGCAGATAGGGACCGAACTGTCTCACGACGTTCTAAACCCAGCTCGCGTACCACTTTAAACGGCGAACAGCCGTACCCTTGGGACCTACTTCAGCCCCAGGATGTGATGAGCCGACATCGAGGTGCCAAACACCGCCGTCGATATGAACTCTTGGGCGGTATCAGCCTGTTATCCCCGGAGTACCTTTTATCCGTTGAGCGATGGCCCTTCCATTCAGAACCACCGGATCACTATGACCTGCTTTCGCACCTGCTCGCGCCGGCACGCTCGCAGTCAAGCTGGCTTATGCCATTGCACTAACCGCATGATGTCCGACCATGCTTAGCCAACCTTCGTGCTCCTCCGTTACGCTTTGGGAGGAGACCGCCCCAGTCAAACTACCCGCCAGACACTGTCCGCAGCCCGGATAACGGGCCCACGTTAGAACATCAAACATTCAAGGGTGGTATTTCAAGGATGGCTCCGTGCAGACTGGCGTCCGCACTTCACAGCCTCCCACCTATCCTACACATCAAGGCTCAAGGTTCAGTGTCAAGCTATAGTAAAGGTTCACGGGGTCTTTCCGTCTTGCCGCGGGTACACTGCATCTTCACAGCGAGTTCAATTTCACTGAGTCTCGGGTGGAGACAGCCTGGCCATCATTACGCCATTCGTGCAGGTCGGAACTTACCCGACAAGGAATTTCGCTACCTTAGGACCGTTATAGTTACGGCCGCCGTTTACTGGGGCTTCGATCAAGAGCGTCGCGTTACCGCTAACCCCATCAATTAACCTTCCAGCACCGGGCAGGCGTCACACCGTATACGTCCACTTTCGTGTTTGCACAGTGCTGTGTTTTTATTAAACAGTTGCAGCCAGCTGGTATCTGCGGCCGGCTTCGGCTCCGTGAGCAAGTCACTTCACCTAGTGCCGGCGTGCCTTCTCCCGAAGTTACGGCACCATTTTGCCTAGTTCCTTCACCCGAGTTCTCTCAAGCGCCTGAGTATTCTCTACCTGACCACCTGTGTCGGTTTGGGGTACGATTCAATGTTACCTGGTGCTTAGAGGCTTTTCCTGGAAGCAGGGCATCTGTCACTTCAGCACCGTAGTGCCTCGTCGTCACGCCTCAGTGTTATCAGCAATCCGGATTTACCAAGACTGCCCACCTACACGCTTAAACCGGGACGACCGTCGCCCGGATGACATAGCCTTCTCCGTCCCCCCTTCGCAGTAACACCGAGTACAGGAATATTCACCTGTTTCCCATCGACTACGCTTTTCAGCCTCGCCTTAGGGGTCGACTCACCCTGCCCCGATTAACGTTGGACAGGAACCCTTGGTCTTCCGGCGAGCGGGTTTTTCACCCGCTTTATCGTTACTTATGTCAGCATTCGCACTTCTGATACCTCCAGCCAGCCTCACGACCAACCTTCAACGGCTTACAGAACGCTCCCCTACCCAACAACATAAAAATGTCGCTGCCGCAGCTTCGGTGCATGGTTTAGCCCCGTTACATCTTCCGCGCAGGCCGACTCGACCAGTGAGCTATTACGCTTTCTTTAAATGATGGCTGCTTCTAAGCCAACATCCTGGCTGTCTGAGCCTTCCCACTTCGTTTCCCACTTAACCATGACTTTGGGACCTTAGCTGGCGGTCTGGGTTGTTTCCCTCTTCACGACGGACGTTAGCACCCGCCGTGTGTCTCCCGTGATAACATTCTTCGGTATTCGCAGTTTGCATCGGGTTGGTAAGCCGGGATGGCCCCCTAGCCGAAACAGTGCTCTACCCCCGAAGATGAGTTCACGAGGCGCTACCTAAATAGCTTTCGGGGAGAACCAGCTATCTCCCGGTTTGATTGGCCTTTCACCCCCAGCCACAAGTCATCCGCTAATTTTTCAACATTAGTCGGTTCGGTCCTCCAGTTAGTGTTACCCAACCTTCAACCTGCCCATGGCTAGATCACCGGGTTTCGGGTCTATACCCTGCAACTTAACGCCCAGTTAAGACTCGGTTTCCCTGCGGCTCCCCTATGCGGTTAACCTTGCTACAGAATATAAGTCGCTGACCCATTATACAAAAGGTACGCAGTCACACCCCAAAGGGTGCTCCCACTGCTTGTACGTACACGGTTTCAGGTTCTCTTTCACTCCCCTCGCCGGGGTTCTTTTCGCCTTTCCCTCACGGTACTGGTTCACTATCGGTCAGTCAGGAGTATTTAGCCTTGGAGGATGGTCCCCCCATGTTCAGACAGGATACCACGTGTCCCGCCCTACTCATCGAGCTCACACTGCCAACACCTTCGGATACGGGGCTTTCACCCTTTACTGCCGGCCTTTCCAGACCGTTCTCCTGGCGCTGACAATGATGATGGCTCTGGGCTGCTCCCCGTTCGCTCGCCGCTACTGGGGGAATCTCGGTTGATTTCTTTTCCTCGGGGTACTGAGATGTTTCAGTTCCCCCGGTTCGCCTCATTCACCTATGGATTCAGTGAATGATGGTGCAACGGATTGCACCGGGTTTCCCCATTCGGACATCGCCGGCTGATAACGCTTCATATCAGCTCACCGGCGCTTTTCGCAGATTAGCACGTCCTTCATCGCCTGTGGCTGCCTAGGCATCCACCGTGTACGCTTAGTCGCTTAACCTCACAACCCGAAGGTGTCTTCAGGTCGGAGTGTGTTGAGAGACTCATCAATATCGTCATGAATGACCATACTGATTGTTTCAAATTTTCAGCTTGTTCCAGATTGTTAAAGAGCAAATATTGCTAAACCGACTCGCAAGTCACGCTTAACAATACTGTATGGCACTGCCTTTCACCCAGGGCCTGAGCAATATGGCGTCCCCTAGGGGATTCGAACCCCTGTTACCGCCGTGAAAGGGCGGTGTCCTAGGCCTCTAGACGAAGGGGACATCGAGTCTTCTTCGCAGACGCTGCTCATTTCTTCTTTCATCAGACAATCTGTGTGAACACTCACATTTCACCATCTCAGGTTAAGGAGGTGATCCAACCGCAGGTTCCCCTACGGTTACCTTGTTACGACTTCACCCCAGTCATGAATCACAAAGTGGTCAGCGCCCTCCAAAAAGGTTAAGCTACCGACTTCTTTTGCCACCCACTCCCATGGTGTGACGGGCGGTGTGTACAAGGCCCGGGAACGTATTCACCGCAGCATTCTGATCTGCGATTACTAGCGATTCCGACTTCATGGAGTCGAGTTGCAGACTCCAATCCGGACTACGACAGACTTTATGAGTTCCGCTTGCCCTCGCGGGGTCGCTTCTCTTTGTATCCGCCATTGTAGCACGTGTGTAGCCCTACTCGTAAGGGCCATGATGACTTGACGTCATCCCCACCTTCCTCCGGTTTATCACCGGCAGTCTCCCTTGAGTTCCCACCATGACGTGCTGGCAACAAAGGATAAGGGTTGCGCTCGTTGCGGGACTTAACCCAACATTTCACAACACGAGCTGACGACAGCCATGCAGCACCTGTCTCAGCGTTCCCGAAGGCACGCCTCTATCTCTAAAGGCTTCGCTGGATGTCAAGAGTAGGTAAGGTTCTTCGCGTTGCATCGAATTAAACCACATGCTCCACCGCTTGTGCGGGCCCCCGTCAATTCATTTGAGTTTTAATCTTGCGACCGTACTCCCCAGGCGGTCGATTTAACGCGTTAGCTCCGGAAGCCACGCCTCAAGGGCACAACCTCCAAATCGACATCGTTTACAGCGTGGACTACCAGGGTATCTAATCCTGTTTGCTCCCCACGCTTTCGCACCTGAGCGTCAGTCTTCGTCCAGGGGGCCGCCTTCGCCACCGGTATTCCTCCACATCTCTACGCATTTCACCGCTACACGTGGAATTCTACCCCCCTCTACGAGACTCTAGCCAACCAGTCTTGGATGCCGTTCCCAGGTTAAGCCCGGGGATTTCACATCCAACTTAATTGACCGCCTGCGTGCGCTTTACGCCCAGTAATTCCGATTAACGCTTGCACCCTCCGTATTACCGCGGCTGCTGGCACGGAGTTAGCCGGTGCTTCTTCTGCGGGTAACGTCAATCGTAAGCCGTATTAAAGCCTACGCCTTCCTCCCCGCTGAAAGTACTTTACAACCCGAAGGCCTTCTTCATACACGCGGCATGGGTGCATCAGGCTTGCGCCCATTGTGCAATATTCCCCACTGCTGCCTCCCGTAGGAGTCTGGGCCGTGTCTCAGTCCCAGTGTGGCTGGTCATCCTCTCAGACCAGCTAGGGATCGTCGCCTAGGTGGGCCTTTACCCCGCCTACTAGCTAATCCCATCTGGGTTCATCCGATGGCGTGAGTCCCGAAGGTCCCCCACCTTGCTCCACAGAGATTATGCGGTATTAGCCACCGTTTCCAGTGGTTATCCCCCTCCATCGGGCAGATCCCCAGACATTACTCACCCGTCCGCCGCTCGCCGGCAAAGTAGCAAGCTACTTCCCGCTGCCGCTCGACTTGCATGTGTTAGGCCTGCCGCCAGCGTTCAATCTGAGCCATGATCAAACTCTTCAATTCAAAGTGTTTGATGCTCAAAGAATCTTACTGTTAGTTCATAATGAATTAACTGTTGTTCACTCTTCAAGACTTTAATATTTTCCGCCTTTCGGCGTTGGATAGTGTCTTGCGAGTGCCCACACAGATTGTCTGATTAATTTGTTAAAGAGCGTTGGCAACCGGGCGTTTGTGCCGGGTTGCGAGGCTGCGTATCTTACGCTTTTCGCCTCCGGAGTCAAGCGTTTATTTTCGCTTTCTTCCTGCTTCCCTTCGCGGCTGTTCTCAGCTTGGCGTCGGTCAGTGGTGGCGCATTATAGGGCCTTTTACGGTGCTGGCAATAGTTTTTTTGAAAAAAATTACCGACCGGTGATTATTTCAGCAAATTTTACTTAGGTTGATAGTTTTTCCAGCATCAGGAAGCCATATTCACGTAAAACAGGACGTAATGCTTCACTCTCTGGCGCCATTTTCGTGCAATAAGCCCAATTCTCTGCTGTTGTTAAAAACAAATTATCGCGATTTTTGATCAACCATGCGGTTCTACGAGCGATGGCCGCTCCCGAATCAATTAATCTTGTTCCATCCGGTAAAACTTGTGAAAGTTCTTCTGCGATCAGAGGAAAGTGCGTACAGCCCAAAATAACGGTATCCGGTGGTTCTTTCATTCTCAGCCAAGGTTTCAATATCTTTTCCAGCGCTTCCCGTGGGACATCCTTACCATGTAGCTTCCGTTCAGCCAATTCCACCAACTCAGCAGAACCTATTAAATGCATCTGACAATCCGTGGCGAATTGGGTAATTAATTCTTTGGTATAGTCGCGATTCACGGTGGCGCGTGTCGCCAATAATCCCACAACACGATTACAGGTTAGCTTTGCAGCCGGTTTGATTGCCGGCACAACCCCCACAACAGGGAAAGAAAAACGTTCACGCAAGGCAGGCAAGCTGACTGTACTGGCAGTATTGCAGGCAATCACGACAACCGCCAAAGGATGCTTCTTCTGGATCGCATCAACAATCTGAACGACCCTTCCTATAATCACTTCTGCCGTTTTCTCGCCATAAGGGAAGGCTTCATTATCGAAAGCATATATATAGTGGAGATCCGGCAAGAGTTGCCGAATCTCTTGATAGACAGATAGACCACCAACTCCGGAATCAAAAACCAGAATCGTTGGACGGGCGGTCTTGTTTAAATCAGAAGTTGTAGCTGCCAGTAAGGTAGTATTCTCTTCCCGGAGTGCGGTAGCCATAGGCTGTCTCATAATTTTTATCAAACAGATTAGCTATTCTAGCACGGATCGTAAGGTGGTCAGTGATCGGATATGAGGCGCTGATAAACCAGAAAACTGGACATCCTTTGCACTTCCCCTACAATGCCGCTCGGAAATTTTTCTTAATGCGACCATACGAGAACCCGATAATGCAGAATGCTTTGCCAACGGAAAATTATGAAAATCAATTGATGGAAAAAGCCCATCGCCTAAAAGAAATGATGCTCCCCTTCAGCGCACCTGAGCCTGAAGTTTTCCGTTCCCCGGCATCCCATTACAGAATGCGGGCAGAATTCCGTATCTGGCATGAGGAAGATGACCTCTACCACATCATGTTTGATCAACAAACCAAACAACGTATCCGTATTGATCAATTTCCCGTTGCCAATCCGTTAATCAATCAAATGATGCAGGCTATCATTGCGGGCGTAAAAGATAACCCTGTATTGCGCCATAAATTGTTTCAGGTGGATTATCTTTCCACCCGCAGTAACAAAATCATTGTCTCCCTGCTTTACCATAAAAAACTGGATGAGGAATGGCGTGAACGTGCCATGGCACTGCGTACCCAACTTATCGCGGCAGGATTTGATCTCCAGCTTATTGGGCGCGCGGCAAAAACCAAAATCATGCTTGACCATGACTATATAGATGAAGAGTTGCCAGTTGCAGGTAAGACCATGATTTACCGTCAGGTTGAAAATAGCTTCACCCAGCCGAATGCCAGCATCAATATTCATATGTTGGAATGGGCGATTGACATCACCAAAGGTTCGAAAGGCGACTTGCTTGAGCTGTATTGCGGCAATGGTAATTTTTCTCTGGCACTGGCACAGAATTTTGAGCGCGTCTTGGCCACTGAAATTGCCAAACCTTCGGTGGCTGCCGCTCAATTTAATATCGCAGCGAACCAGATTGATAATGTGCAGATTATCCGCATGTCAGCGGAGGAATTTACCCAGGCAATGAACGGAGAGCGAGCGTTCAATCGCCTACAGGGAATTGATTTAAGCAGTTATCAATGTGAAACCATTTTTGTTGACCCACCACGCAGCGGGCTGGATGAAGAAACGGTAAAAATGGTGCAAGCGTATCCGCGCATTCTTTATATTTCCTGCAACCCAGAAACACTCTGCCAAAATCTGGCAACACTGACACAAACCCACAAAGTCAGCAAACTGGCACTTTTCGACCAATTCCCTTATACCCACCATATGGAGTGCGGTGTGTTACTGGAGAAAAGCGCATAATCATCAGTAAACTGACTGAAAAGCCAAAACGCCACGGATCTCATTTTGTGGCGTTTTTTATTGAATCGCCCGTAAACGGTTAGCTTTTTGCTGTGAGCATGGCTTGCTTGCGCGTTCTCATCTTGAGGTAGATCCAAAATACCAAGACAGTACCCACAACGACAGGCAAGAAATTAGAGCCAATTGCCGGATATTCCATCCGAATAAATGCGCTGTACATGAACATGCCTAAGAAAAAGCATCCCACAGCCAGTTTAGGTAACCCTTCTGCCATTGGGTAATTCAAATAACGTTGATGGAGACAATACACAGACAGGGCCAGTGCAATAATAGGGAAAATAGAAAAAGGGACGAATGAATTGAAAAATGCTGAGAAAGTTCCGTGTGTTGCCATTCCAACGATAAGAGCCAGCAACATTGTGCTTTTATCTTGGCGGTATTGTTCCATCGTATTATGCTCCTTTCATTATTATTTCAGGGTCTTAGGGATTGTTTTGGGGATCGCTTTAGGGACAGTGTTTTTTTCTTGCTCTCGACGATACCAATAATAAGCGCCTTTGGAAATCATGCGGAGTTGTAAAACCAAACGCTCTTCGAGACGACGCCTTTTTTCTTCATCAATATCCAATGCCTCTGCGCCTGCACTGAATACGATTGTCACCATCGCCTCGGCTTGTATTTCAGTAAAATGACGAGGCATATGGCTGGCTTGCTCAAGGTAGTCTGCCAATTCCGCAATAAAATGTTGGATTTCCCGTGCGACAGCCGCACGAAATTCAGCCGATGTGCCAGAGCGTTCGCGCAGCAACAGCCGGAATGCGTTGGGATTGTTGCCGATAAATTCCATAAATGTTGCAACCGAAGTGCGGATGACACTGCCACCTTTGGCAATGCGCTGGCGTGCCTGACGCATTAACTGACGCAACATCAAACCGCTTTCATCTACCATCGTCAGCCCCAGTTCATCCACATCCCGAAAATGCCGATAAAAAGAAGTCGGTGCAATACCCGCTTCACGAGCCACTTCCCGTAAACTCAGGCTGGTAAAACTGCGTTCAGCACTGAGTTGGCTGAATGCCGCATCAATCAGGGAGCGACGGGTTTTTTCTTTCTGTTTTGCTCTAACGCCGGTTACGTTACTCACAACAATCCTGATCTATCTCGCTTCTAATCAGGCAAATATAACAGATTCTACCAAGTTTGCTGTGATTGTTCTCTTAAAGACATTATTCGCTATTTTCCGGTTTTTTTTCTAAACCGTGAGATAAAAACCTTGTGCTCATTGGGTTATTACATCAAGTAATGTTAATATAGCGTTGTTATTTTGTGTAAAAACAGGTCTTTCCTCTATGCAACATACTCATTTTGATGCCATTGTGATTGGCTCTGGTCCCGGCGGGGAAGGAGCAGCAATGGGGTTGGTAAAACAGAATAAAAACGTTGCTGTTATAGAACGTTACAATAACGTCGGTGGTGGATGTACCCATTGGGGCACAATCCCGTCGAAAGCCCTCCGCCATGCCGTTAGCCGTATTATCGAATTTAATCAAAATCCCCTCTACAGTGATAATTCCCGCATTCTTCGTTCCTCGTTTTCAGAAATCCTGCGCCATGCTGACGTCGTTATAAATCAGCAAACCAAGATGCGCCAAGGTTTTTATGAACGCAACCGTTGCCGAATGTTTGCGGGAGAAGCCACTTTTATTGATGAACATCAGGTCAGTGTTCGTTATGCCGATGACAGTGTTGATATCTTGAGTGCGGACAAAATCATCATTGCCACGGGTTCCCGTCCCTACTGCCCGCCTGATGTCGATTTTTCCCACTCCCGTATTTATAACAGCGATACTATTCTGCAACTGGATCACGAACCACGCCATGTGATTATTTATGGTGCCGGGGTGATTGGTTGTGAATATGCCTCTATTTTCCGCGGGTTGGGGGTTAAGGTGGATTTGATCAATACCCGTGACCATCTTCTGTCCTTTCTTGATCAAGAGATGTCTGACGCCCTCTCCTACCATTTCTGGAATAGTGGCACGGTTATCCGCCACAATGAAGAATATGAAAAGATTGAAGGCCTTGATGATGGTGTGATTGTTCACCTGAAATCCGGCAAGAAAGTCAAAGCAGATTGCCTGCTGTATGCCAATGGCAGAACCGGTAATACCGACACGCTAGGTTTAGAAAATGTCGGGCTGGAAACCGACAGCCGGGGCTTACTGAAAGTCAATCGCGTCTACCAGACCGGTAATGAAAACATCTACGCCGTGGGGGATGTTATTGGCTATCCCAGTTTGGCTTCTGCGGCTTATGATCAGGGGCGCATCGCGGCCAGAGCGATGACAACAGGAAATGCGAGTCTGTATCTGGTGGAAGATATCCCAACCGGAATTTATACCATCCCTGAAATCAGTTCGGTGGGTAAAACCGAGCAACAGTTAACCGCCATGAAAATCCCTTATGAGGTAGGACGCGCCCAATTCAAACATCTGGCAAGAGCGCAAATTGCAGGGATGAATGTTGGCAGTCTTAAGATCCTGTTCCACCGTGAGACAAAACAGATTTTAGGCATCCACTGTTTTGGCGAACGTGCCGCAGAGATCATTCATATTGGTCAGGCCATCATGGAACAGAAAGGTGAAGGCAATAATATCGAATATTTCGTTAATACTACCTTCAATTATCCCACGATGGCGGAAGCCTATCGTGTGGCAGCGCTCAATGGGTTAAACCGATTATTTTGATCTTTTTCCGAGTATTTCGAAATAGTTGCCCATTTTAGTCCGAATCGCCTCTGCCAATTGCTCATAGCGACCACGCAGAGGTGAGCCGGGACGATAAACCAATATGACCGATCGCTTGGGTTCCGGTTCGTCACACGCCAGATAGCAAACCCCATCCCGCTTTCTCTCATTCGGCACTGATAAATCAGGCAATAATGTTATCCCGCTGCCCGCTGCGACCATATTGCGCAGTGTTTCCAGACTCGTCGCCCTAAAATGCGTATCTTCTTTGGCACCCGCCTGAAAACAGAATCCCATCGCTTGATCACGCAAACAGTGCCCGTCTTCCAGCATTAATAACTTTTCGCCGGATAGCTCACTCATCTTAATGCTGTCCCGCCCTGCCCATTTATGTTCTTCATACACCGCCAGCTTCATCGGCTCCTCAAACAATGGCACTTCGATAAAGGCTTCGGTTTCTTTCACCAACGCCAAGATGGCACAGTCAAGTTTCCCGCTATCAAGTTGAGCCAACAAACTTTGGGTTTGTGCCTCATGCAGGTACATTTCCAGTTTGGGAAACAATTTATGCAGTTCAGGAATGATAAGAGGCAGGAGATAGGGGCCGATGGTTGGAATAAGGCCGATATGCAACGGCCCGGACATACTTTCACCTTGCAGGGAGGCCATTTCCTGCAACACCTTCACTTCTCGTAATACGGTTTTGGCCTGTTCCACCAGCAGCATACCCTGTTGGGTAAATAATACCTTGCGGCTCGTGCGTTCCAGCAGCATCACACCAAGTTCATCTTCCAGTTTGCGGATCTGCCCGCTCAGTGTCGGTTGGCTGACATGACAAGCATCAGCGGCTCGGCGAAAGTGCCGATATTCAGCAAGTGCCACAAGGTATTCCAGATCGCGGATATTCATTTCCGACCCCATTGTTTACTGTCAATGTTTGATGAGAAAGCGCCATATATACCAATCTAACTTGAAGATGCAGGTTTTAAAATCTGAAAGTTGTCAGTCAGTCTAGTCGTGAGTTCTTTCGCTTTTTCTGGCAAAGTGACATGAAAAAAGTGACGAAGGGTTTCACGGAATGTCTTCGCATCCGGAAAATAAACATTGTTACGTACTTGCTCATTCATATACTTCCACAATCGCTCTATTGGATTGAGGTTTGGGCTGTAAGGCGGTAGGTAATGCAGTTCAATATTAAGGACATATGCCACCTCTTTCACCAATTCTGCCCGGTGGTAACCCGCCCCATCCAGAATAATATGAATTTTTTGCGAAAGTGGGTAAGTTTCTCTAATAGCGCCGAAAAAATACGCGATATTTTCGGCATTGATACTCGGGTATTCACGGATCACGGTGTCTTCAATTCGTTGTAAATTGAGGGCGCCCAGAAGATTGAGACGGGTACGACTGCCGGTGGTTTCGACCACTTTTACCTGATTTTTCCCCGCTTTCATCCAACCATAGCTGAGCTTTGTGGACTGCGAAGGATGCACCGCATCAATAAATAGGATAGGTTCATTCTGACCTGCCCGGTCTTTCAGAGACTGGTAGTCATCAATAAATTGTTGCTGCTTATCCGCATCGAATTTATGAGGAACGCCCTTTGGCTTTTTGTAGCTGAAACCTTGTCGGTGAAGCCATTTCGTCATGCCTCCCACGCTGAAAGACACCTGCCAACGAGCTCGTACATAATCCACAATTTGAGCGGTCGTATGCAGCAAATTTGCCGTCAAATAATCAACCAGATCGGCGGTTTGTTTGGCAGAGAGATGGCTTTCAGAACCGCCATTTTCGGGGGTGAGTTTTTCCTGCGCGATGAAATCTTTTAGGTGACGGCTTACCGTAGTTTCATGAATACGTAAGGCCTGAGCAATCATCTGAGCTGTCCAGCCCTCTGACGCCAAAAGCACGGCCTTGATGCGATCACAGACTCGACTATCACGAGTGGTATCATGCATCAATTCGAGGGCACGTTTTTGTTCTGGTGTCAGATGAATTTTCATGATTGCAAGCATGATCGGGTTTGGATAAGAAATCAAGCATCTTCAATGGCGATTGGTATATCTAGTCCTGATATACGTTGACACTTATTTTACTCATAACTGACGCCTGATGATGTACTTCATCGGGCGTTTTATATTTTAGGGCTAAGTGAGGTCGATACCGATTATAAATATCTATCGATTCACTCACCAGTGTCACCGCTTCTTCAAGGTCCGCGGGTTTACTGAGTAAAAATTCGGTTTTCAGGATACCATTAACACGCTCTGCCAACGCATTCTGATAGCAATCGTAACCGTCGGTCATCGAACAGATGACCTCATGGTGTTCGTGTAACGCTTGATAGCGCTTTGAACAATATTGTAATCCTCTATCTGAATGATGGATCAGCGATTGTTCGAGACATTTTCGGCTTTTTAAGGCCTGTTTATACGCCTTGATGACTGCATCTGTTTTTAAGTTATCGTGCACATGATACCCCACAATTTTACGTGACCAGGCATCTGTAATAAGACTTAAATAAGCTTCCCCGGTTTTCACGGGAAGATAGGTGATATCGGCCACCCAGACTTGTTCTGGCCCCGTCGGCGTTATCTTATTGGGACCGGCCTTGAGTAAATTGGGGTGACAGTAAAAACGGTGATGGCTGTTCGTTGTTTTATGGTAAGCCCGTCTGGGCGTCACTAACAGGTGATGGGCCCTGAGTAAATTGAACAGACTGTCTCTGCCTATTTTTAATGTCCCTGATTGATTGAGCAGATACTGCAACTTTCTCGTTCCAATACGGGGCTGCTTCAGGCGTATTGTCTGCACTTGCATCAGCACATCCTGTTCCTGTCTCGCCTTTATTGCTGCCCGCTGACATTGCTGATAATACGCCTGTCGCGTGATACCCAGATAACGGCAACATTGCGCCACCTTGAAGCCCGTCACTTTTTTCTCCTGGATGGCTTGCCTCGTGGCTTTTTTACGAGACTGACGCCATAGTCGCGTTTTAAAACTGCCACGACCGCCTCAAAAAATTCGGCTTTCTTTTGCATTTCAGTCAGTTGTTGTTCAGGTTCTTTTATCCGTTGCTCGGGTGTGAGCGAGGAGGATATGGTCATCGGTGCCCCCTGAGGATGGAAAGGTGTACAACCCAAACTCCAATCTAACTGACCATGCTTCCTAAGCCAAACTAAAACGGTTGACCGCCCTTGAATATAGCAGAATCATAATACTGTGTCATAATACCTCCATTCCAATGACAAGGCAGAATTGAGATGGGCTACAGCTTAGATTTCCGAAAAAGAGTACTGGAATACAAGGACAAGCATTCGTTGACGTTCGAACAAACGAGTGCCCACTTTGAGGTCTCTATCCGCACTCTGTTTCGGTGGTGCAATAAAATCGAACCCTGTATGACAAGGGATAAACCGCCCACGAAAATCAGGGACGACAGACTTATCACTGATGTCCAAAATTATCCCGATGACTACCAATGGGAAAGAGCAAAACGTCTGGGCGTCTCACAATCAGCTATCCATTACGCCTTGAAACGGCTGAATATCACCGTCAAAAAAACGTTAAAACACCCTCAGGCTGACGAACAGGCTCGTCAGAGATTTATCGAGCGTATTTGTCATCATGAACAGGCGGGCAAACCGGTTGTCTATCTGGATGAAAACGGTTTTGAGCAGTCAATGCCACGAATGCGCGGTTATTCGTTAAAAGGGCAACGCTGTTTCGGGACACACGACTGGCAGGCCAAAGGCCGCATTAATGCCATTGGCGCCATTATCAAAAAGACGTTTGTGTCCTTAAGCTTGTTTGCCGGGAATATTAATGCGGATGTGTTCCATGCCTGGATGACACAAGATTTGTTAGTACTACAGTCGTAATTGCTCTGTAATCATGCGGTTATCCCGACGACGATAATGGCATTGTTGTGCGTAATATTGATGTCGCCGCCGCCAATATGACCAATGCAAAATTTGTTCGAGTGTTTCTCCCACTCTTTCCATTAATTTGGATAGCAGCTTACGCAGTTCCGCCACACTGAGGGCTATCAGTCCTGTCGGCGTTTTTTTTCTCCCGTATCCGTAAGACCGCCAGAACCGCATGGGCCAGCAGCGATAAGGTAATATGCCGATACCAGCTATGCCATTGCCGCACTTCATAATGATCCAGACCGCATTCTCCCTTTGTTTCCTCAAAACCACATTCAATTTCCCAGCGACAACCTGCCACCTGCGCCAGGGTTTTCAGGTCAGCCTCTTCTCTGTGCGCATACACGACATAGTAAGCCCGTTCCTGTTTTTCATCCCGGCTGCGCCGGACCAGCAGATAATGGCCATATTCCCGTTCTTTCTCACTGAGTTGTAAACGCCAGAGCGGCACCTTAACCCAGTCATACTGACGTTCACCTTTCGCTCCCCGTCCCGCAGAATGTGTTTCCCATTGCTCAGGCGTCAGGCTGTCCACAATCTTGTCCGCTCTGATATAAGTCGGTCCTTGCCACCACAACGGTTCATTTTTGGGGATCGCCAGCACAAACGGTTGATTCCGGGACTCCAGCCAGCAACGCAGGCGACGGTTCTGACCATAAACGGCATCTGCCGTCACCCAGTGGCAGGGCACACCGGCCTCTAATGCGCGTTCCAGCATCTGCCGGGCGAGCTGCGGTTTGGTAGCAAAAGTGACCGCGTCAGGAATGCCGGCGGCTTCACAACGTGGGCGGTCATCAGTCCACTGCTTGGGCAGGTATAACGCCCGGTCAATAAAGGCATGGCCGCCCTGACCGGCATAACAGAGAAAGACGCCTACCTGACTGTTTTCGACGCGCCCGGCGGTGCCACTGTATTGACGTTGCACCCCGGCAGAATGCGTGCCTTTTTTGACAAATCCGGTCTCATCAACAATGAGCACACCGTGTTCATCGCCTAAGTGTTCCGTCACATAGTCCCGCAGAATATCGCGGGCGACGTCGACATCCTAGTGAGCTCGTTCCAGCAGATGCTGAACGCCATCAGGCGTGCGTTCGCCTATCCATTCCGCCAGTTGCCAGCCATTTTTACGTTCAACGTCACTGAGCAGCCCCCGGAGATAGGCGAGGCTGCGGTGTTGTGGGCCGGGATAGTGAAACAAGGGAGCCAGACGAGTATGGAGTGAGAGCAGTTCTTGTTCCCAGGCATTGGTCGGTGAGTGCATTGAACACCTCCCGTATTTTCAGGAAAAAAATGTCAGGGCCATCATGCCACAATGGGGCGTACGACTGTAGTATTAGAACCTATTCAGAATCTTTTTAAACCTGAATAGTTTTTCATGTAAACTGCTGGGATGAGAAAAACTTATGCCAGTGATATTAGTCGAGAAGTGTTCATGAAAATTGAACCCCTGTTGTCAGTAACAGGAAGCGCACACACCCCAGAAAAGTGGATGTCTACGAGGTATTTTGTGCATTGTTATATTTAACCCGAATTCCGTTTAAGCCGTCACTGGGAAATCTTCTTCTGAGTCGAAAATTTTCAGTGACGGTTTCTTTTCTTTAACGCAGTAAGCAATCAATCCACATAAAACGGTCAACAGAAATCCGGTTATACTTCGGTGGCGAGAATGCTCTATTTGAGAAATTTCTTTTAATTGACCATTAATGGTTTCAATGATAAAACGCTTTAATAACATCATCCTATCCCACTCTGCCTGCGCCTTCGCTTTCATGTTACGGCGTTTTTTCGTGACGAAAGTGACATCCGTTTGCGCTAAATCATCCGCCAGTTCCTGGCTAAGATAACCTTTGTCACCATACAGAGAACCCGTTAATTCTTTTACTAAGTCGCGGACAGGTTCCCGATCATCCACATTACTGGCAGTGACTTTGAGTGCCAAAATTTCGCCCTGATGGTTAACAACCAAGTGTAATTTGAACCCGTAAAACCCTATATGGACGCCCCCGGTTGTGCAAGCATTGAGTCGATACGGTTTGCTACCATATATCCGGCGTCATAAAGGGCTTATTTGCCCGCGCCATGATGTCATCCGCACCCTGTTTCCTTCTCAGCCGTCATCGGTATATGACTACCTAGGTTTTACTCAGGTTATTGCAGGACCGATAGCCGTTTTTTCATCAGTGTTTGCAAACTCGGTTAAAGCGTCTGTTTCAATTCACTTAATTCAATTAATTCAATTAATTCAATTAATTCAATTAATTCAATTAATGGATAGCAAAAGCTTTTTTCATATCATAATCAACCTCATCTGTCAGAATACGCCAGATAATTCGGGTCAGCTTGTTAGCTAAAGCAACTATGGCTTTCATGGGGCCACATCGGGTAATCCGTGTTCTTAGCCACTCGCCTAAAGAATCATCCCGTTTTTGCACGCCCTGCATCATCGCTCGGGCACCATGAATAATTAACGTTCGGAGATGACGGTTGCCATGTTTGCTCAGAGAAGAAAGACGGCTTTTCCCGCCCGAACTGTGTTGCCGGGGAACCAAACCACACCAGGCTGATAACTGCCGGCCATGAGTAAATTGGGATGCGTTGACGTCACTCACGAAAGCCGCCGCAATCAGGGGACCAACACCGGGAATAGTCAGCAAGTGCCCATACCCTGCTTGCTGACGGGAAAGCGCCGTAATTTCGTTATCCATTTCATGAATGCTGACGTTCAAATTCTGCAGATCTTCCCACAGCGTATGCAATAAACGACGCAGCACACAAGACAGAGCATTATCACCTTCTTCCAGAATATCAGGGAGGTGCTGTTGGAGTTTCTGAATCCCCACAGGCACAATTATTCCCTGCTCAGCGAGAAAGGCCCTGATTTGATTAGCAAGAGCAGTACGCTGTTCCACCATGAGCTGACGGGCACGGCGCAGTGCTTTGATATCTTGCTGTTCTACGGTTTTGATGGGAACAAAATGGAGACCGGGCCGGCAGGCCGTTTCACAGATAGCCAACGCATCATTGGCATCGTTTTTTTGATGATGGCTGAAAGCTTTTACATGCTGGGTGGGAACAATTCGGACATGATAGCCCATAGACTGCAACGTCCGTCCCCAATAATGAGAAGTGGCACAGGCTTCCATAGCGATGAGGGTTTCAGGTGGAAAAGCCCGTATGGCATCAAGAAATTTCTGTCGTGAAATTTTTCGGTTCGAAGCAACAGAACCGTCTTCCATCCAGACACAAACTTGAAAGACATTTTTAGCGAGGTCAATACCCACTACTTTGATCGTACTCATGAGATGTTCTCCCGAAATTCAGTGCATCGGATAAAAGATGGCACTATTTTCCATTGAAAAAGGGGGCGTCCATCACATCAGCCCATTGAGGTTTTTCCTCGCTGTGCTACCCCCTCAAACACCTTATGCCGGGGAATACGGATGTTATGACACACACGTAAACTCGTGGAATCAATAAAAGCAATTCCCGTAGGTTTTCCTTTTAATTGAGTCAGATAACTGCACAATGGAACCAAAACAGAAGGCGCGACACTGACAAAACAGGTATAACTGAGCAAGGTGGGAAAATCGTGATGATGATATTTCCAAATATGATCCAGATAAAAATGTTTAAAATTACGGTAATGCGACAGGTGAAAGAGGATTAATATAGTCATAATTTCACTGTGATACATGTGACCTTGCCTGCGCCGTAGGCGATACCCGTTGTCAAGACAAAATTGCGTCCATTGAGGCATGAAAAAACGACAAAAGTGGTGAGTAGACCTACCCAGTCACCCGGGCAGGCCCCTCCTCAGAACCGGACGTGCAGAACTACCGCATCCGGCTCCCGACAGATCCTAGTCGTCACACCTATTCAGCAAGAATTGAACATTGAATGGACTTTCCAGCTTGAAGGATAACCCAGCAGTTTCAGGATCAGCGTCAGCTTTTCCCACGTTAGCCCCCGACGTCCTCCCTTCCGATTTAACCATCGGTAAAGTATCCGCTTGCTTTGGCAGATAAACTGCCCAATTCGCCTCTGGTTGTCAGAAATACCGTGATAATTTATCCAGCCTCTGATTACCCTGATGACTGTAGCTAGGACAAACCTTTTGTCAGGGGTATTCAGGTTCTTCCAGAGGAAGTCCCTGAGTCCCTTCAATTTGGCGGCGAAACGGTCTTTCCGGCTGCGGTATTTCAGTCGCCAGAAACCTTTTCGCGATTTACCCCAATAGCAGGTAAACCCCAGAAAGTTGAACGTTGGCAAACGCCTGCCCGACTGATTGGCTCTCATTGCGGCAATGTGTCCCGCAGGGATTAGCTGCGATTTGTCATCGTGCAACTCCAGACCGTATTTATTCAGTCGTTTAGGCAGCACCTTATAAAAGCGTTTCGCCTCGTTAAGGAATTCAAAGGTAAATACCATATCATCAGCATATCTCACTATCTCTGCCCGACCGTGAATGTGTGAACGGCTGATTTCATCAAACCATTCGTCTATCACATGGTGCAGGTAGATATTGTATGGTAGCAAACCGTATCGACTCAATGCTTGCACAACCGGGGGCGTCCATATATGGTTTTAGGGTTTTAAACTTCATTTGGTCATTAATGATTGTGGTGAGCTTTTATCCGTTAAATTAACCCTAGGGAATACGGATGACCGCGAACCCATTAAGGAATTGGTGAAGGGATTATCCGGGCATTTGTATGGTGATAAAGGGTATTTATCACAGGAGTTATGGGATGAATTGAAAGAGGAAGGCATGACACTCATTACCAACGTTCGTCGTAATATGAAAACGAAGTTTTTGTCACTTTGGGATAAGGTGATGTTAAGAAAACGGTTTTTAATAGAAACCGTCAATGATCAATTGAAAAATATTTCTCAGATAGAACACTCAAGACATCGGAGTGTTATCGGCTTTTTGTTGGAGGTCGTATCAGGCTTAATTGCTTATACGTTCCAACCGAAAAAGCCGAGCTTAGGTTTACGTGATCGGGAAATCGCTGTGCTTAAACAGAGTTGAGGTTAATTAAAAATAAATTCATTCGTTTGGAAAAGCATCAGGATACTTTAATTTGTAATAAGGTATTGCTTTATCTTCTACTATCTTTTGACCTAAGAGACCTTTTATATTAGGTATCTTACAAAAAAGAAAAGAAGCAAAAATTATGACCACTCCGAAAATTAAAACTGAATTTTTAGCACCTAACCATGTGATAAGTAAGCCGCATAGTGATGATCCTAAGGGGATACTTATTTGGGATATAAATAATACGAAAGCTTCAATCCTTGAGCGATAGCGATCTGGAATAGCGGAGGCTCTGGAAGAAGAGACAATAACATTGAACTGAGCTACACCCGATCCAGCAATAAAAACAAGAAAGTAAAGCACATAGCTATTAGAAGCGAAGGCTGATAAAACAAGGCTACATCCCAAAATTATGACACCCAATAAACATAAATGAAAATTCATTGAGCTATTAAGATTTATGAGAGTTATCACGAAACTGCCAAATATCACTCCAGCACCAAACAAGGCCAGAAGAAAACCAAGTTCATAAGATGTGAAATGATAAAATTTTACAACCAACAACGGCATAGCTATATTTAGATAAGGAGTAATAAAAAAGTTTAGCAACATCATAAATAATGCAATATTTAATTCAGTTGGCACTTTTCTTACAGCAGCAAAACCCAGTTTAGTATCTTCATACCATCCAATGAAACTAAGCGATTTAGTTTCATTGGCTTTATAATCGACAGGTAATTTTATATACATTAAAATTGCAATAGCAGAAAAACTTAGCAATAAAATAGTCATTAAACCTTCACCGGAAAATGATAAAAATACCCCACCTAAACTCGGACCAACAAATAAAGTCAAAGACATTACGATAGACCTAATTTTAAAAAATTTTACTAAATCTTTCTTTTTGTCAACTAGATATGCAGAATAACTTATAGAAGACACAGTGAATATCATCGCTCCAATAGATAACATAAGAGAAATGGAAAAGATCACTAATTCAGAATAGTTATCATGGCCTAGGTATAACATGGCGACCGCTATTAAAGTGACAATTGAACCTAATAAAGAAACTTTAAATTTCGAACTAGTATCCACTAGTGCACCAGCAAACGGCATTGAAATCGTATAAACCCACCAATATAAACCTACAACATAAGATATAAATAAGGGACCTTTAGGAATTGAGAGCCAAGTGAGTAAGAAAAAAGCACCTCTGTTGGCTGTCATAATTGAGAACGTCACTAACTGAAACAAATTGAATCTGGATAGAATGGTTGACATCCTTTCCCCCCATGATGGAATTGAATTCAAGAAATGATAAAATAAAAATCAACCACAAATTTATTCACATCGTCATCTAACATTGATTTATCTTTACTTCTGAAGACGAAAAAGCAAGTATAATCTAATGCAACTCCTGCATGTATGGTATCACCCACATTTTTCCTGAGTATAACATCTAAGTACTCAAGAGAAATTAATTGCAAATTGGTTACCATAACCGCCCAATAACGTATTTAATTCATTCTCCATTGTCTCCTGAGTCCAAGTGATAAAACGTCGCCAATGGTATTTGGCTTGTTTCCAGACGATTTCAATCAAATTCAGCTCTGGGCTGTAGGCGGGAAGGTAGAATAAAAACAGGTTGTGTTCTCGTAACCAGCTATTTCTGATTTTTTCTTCAATCCCGTGATGGATACGCGCATTATCCAACACTAAAAATGTCAGGCGGTTGTCCCCTTGTTGGGCGAGCTGCTCTAAAAAATCAATCACGTCATCTCGCGTGATACTGCCTGACGTTGTCTGGTAAAACAGCGTGTTATCCGTGTAATTTAACGCCCCCAGAACTGACCGCCTGTCATGCTCTTGAGGCTCAGTTTCATGGGGCTTACCCCGTGGACTCCATCCATATTGCACCGGAGGAGATGCGGCAAAACCCGCCTCATCAAAATAGACCAAACGGTAATGGCCTATACCAATCGCCATTGAAGATGCTTGATTTCTTATCCAAACCCGATCATGCTTGCAATCATGAAAATTCATCTGACACCAGAACAAAAACGTGCCCTCGAATTGATGCATGATACCACTCGTGATAGTCGAGTCTGTGATCGCATCAAGGCCGTGCTTTTGGCGTCAGAGGGCTGGACAGCTCAGATGATTGCTCAGGCCTTACGTATTCATGAAACTACGGTAAGCCGTCACCTAAAAGATTTCATCGCGCAGGAAAAACTCACCCCCGAAAATGGCGGTTCTGAAAGCCATCTCTCTGCCAAACAAACCGCCGATCTGGTTGATTATTTGACGGCAAATTTGCTGCATACGACCGCTCAAATTGTGGATTATGTACGAGCTCGTTGGCAGGTGTCTTTCAGCGTGGGAGGCATGACGAAATGGCTTCACCGACAAGGTTTCAGCTACAAAAAGCCAAAGGGCGTTCCTCATAAATTCGATGCGGATAAGCAGCAACAATTTATTGATGACTACCAGTCTCTGAAAGACCGGGCAGGTCAGAATGAACCTATCCTATTTATTGATGCGGTGCATCCTTCGCAGTCCACAAAGCTCAGCTATGGTTGGATGAAAGCGGGGAAAAATCAGGTAAAAGTGGTCGAAACCACCGGCAGTCGTACCCGTCTCAATCCTCTGGGCGCCCTCAATTTACAACGAATTGAAGACACCGTGATCCGTGAATACCCGAGTATCAATGCCGAAAATATCGCGTATTTTTTCGGCGCTATTAGAGAAACTTACCCACTTTCGCAAAAAATTCATATTATTCTGGATGGGGCGGGTTACCACCGGGCAGAATTGGTGAAAGAGGTGGCATATGTCCTTAATATTGAACTGCATTACCTACCGCCTTACAGCCCAAACCTCAATCCAATAGAGCGATTGTGGAAGTATATGAATGAGCAAGTACGTAACAATGTTTATTTTCCGGATGCAAAGACATTCCGTGAAACCCTTCGTCACTTTTTTCATGTCACTTTGCCAGAAAAAGCGAAAGAACTCACGACTAGACTGACTGACAACTTTCAGATTTTAAAACCTGCATCTTCAAGTTAGATTGGTATAACTGTGCTCCAGCCTTAATTTTATTCAGCAAGGCGGATTTGTTAGCAAACTCCGTTTCGTTGCGCTTTTTTTAAGCGATAGACGGGTGCGTTTATAGGTGAGCCCCTGCTTTTTCAGGGTATTTGCCAGCGTTTCAAGCGTACAAGGCAGGGGCCCATGCTTTGCCTCAACGCACTGGGCTATCCGTGCGAGAGTTAGGGACTCTGCACAGGCAGCTTCGACCGCAGTGGCAATCATTTCAGGCGTCATAGCGAGATACCGGCCTCCAGCATGACCGCCTAATAATCCCGCTATCCCTGAATTGTGCCACATGTGAACCCAATTATAGATAACCCGGAGACTGCATCCTATTTCAGCGGTGATCTGGGACGGCTTGCTCCCTCTGGCAAGCATGAGCAAACCCGTTCCTCGCGTACGGATATCCCGGTGGGGATGATTCAAAGCGAGTTGTTGCAATGTTATTCGTTCAGGCTCAGAAAGTATTATCTTCGATTTCATAAGGACAGGCAGAAAATCAGGTTATCGTGTTATCGATTGTAACAGTAATGCAGATAGTTTATCTGATTAACTTACCAAAGTTCTGTAATCAGATAATGAATTTAAAGTTGGCAAGCTAGCAAGCTTTCCATTTTCCTGGGGAATCATGTTTACAATAGTAAAAAAATCATCAGGCTCTAACTCATGTAAAATCTCCTCATTAGGATTAAGTATACCTTCAAACCAAATCTCATAAAGTGTTTTACCATAAACATGTTTTGCCAAGTGATTAAAATGACTACCACCGGGTCTGGTGGCTACCTCGGAAACAATAACCTCACCAGACTTATTTATGAACAATTCCATATGGCAAATACATGCATTAATATTGAAACCGCTTATAATTTTGGAATAGTAGTTGTGAATACACTTATACAACTCACTATTAAGCTTGATATTAAGATACTCTGCACTATCAAATCTCACAGCTTCATTAGTGACATTCATGCACGGAAGATTATCTTTTGATATTGATAGAAACATAACCTGATTGGAACTGATAAAACAGTCTGCAACGTACTCATCCCCATCGACAAAATCTTCAATAATTATAGCATTTGAAATTAGATGAGGGTCTTTGAATTCTTTGAAATTATTTACGTAATCGTTCAGTTGATCACTATTATGCATTAGTTTTGTATTAAACAATGCAAAACCACATGCTGGCTTGGCGACTAAAGGATAACTAAACATACTAAAATGATTGTTATCCTGGTAACTATAAAAATTAGCACAGGGCAAACCTAATTCTTTAAACTTAGTTTTCATCAACCGTTTGTCTCTGGTCAAATTTATTGCATCAAATGATAATCCTCCACATTTAAGTTGATCAGTTAAGAAGCCAGCACTGTACTGACTCAATTCTCCTATAGATATGACACGCTCAATATCTAAACCGCTAAGTTTGATTGTGTTCACAATACTCGTGAGTGATTCTATACTGTCTATAGTGGGAATTATGAATTTTCCTTTCATACAACCAGTAATTTCGTGAGAGGAATGTACATTATGAACATTACAACTCTCAATAATAGCTATGTAGTTTTGGCCCAAAGAATCAAGAGCCTTGTATATATCAAACCAATAATTACAAATCAGAAACATAAAAAACCTCAAATTTTTTTAAAAGTTACTTGATATTTCGCCACAGAAAGTAAAACTCTCTTAGAGTTAGAAAACGTTTAGTGATAAAGAATTAAAGGATAAAGCAATAAATAGTGTCATTATAAAAATTCATCTAATATTGAATTTATTAAAATAATTTGATGTGGAAAATGGAATTACCCCCCCCTTTTACTTGTGATAATTGGAAAGCCTCTTTGAGCAATGTATCGGAGTCCCTGTGAGAAACTATAACTTCATGTTTATGAATTAATAGTTTTTGAGGTATACCGAGGTAATCAGCAAAACGCTCCTTATCAGACGATTTTACTTTACTACGGTCGTCTATTAGGACACGATCAGGTGGAGTATGAAGAATATTTACCAACTCTTGACAGTATTTCAAATCTTCGCTCCGTTGCGGTATTATACATATATCAAATGGACGTAAATGCTTAGGAATATTAAATCCCTTTTTATCTCTACAATTATCGAGTATTGCAAAGAAAAGTCTTTGCAACCCAAGCCCAAACGTAACAAATTTTGCGTTCATTTTTTTATTATCTTTACTGCAATATCGAGCGTATACTTTCTTATCTTGTCCGTACTCATAAGCCATGGAAAGACTTATTGCGGAAACATCTCCATATTTTTCATCCCCGTCTGGATGTAAGTAAAAGTATTCATTGAATTTTTTATCATGATTTATCTTATATTCTATTGGTAAAGAGTAAAGATCAGACAAATGCAACATATAGTCATGAAACAAATGTTTGAATGACTGTGAATTTTTGTTGAACTCATATAAACAAGCTCCAGCAAGCATTTTAAATTCACGAGTCTTAAGAATACTATGTACTTGGCTCAGTTGTCGGTAAAATTTTGCCGAAAACATCATTTTTAGTGGAAGCTGTCTATAACTTAGAAGTCCTTCCCTCATAAAATTTAGCAGTAAAGGTTCTGGGGTAGACAGCAAATGGTAGCGCTCCATTTTCCCTTTAAGAAAAATAAACTGATCTAGAAAACCCTCACTAAATTGTTCTCCCAAAGAAAGAATATTTGTTGGGATCATTTGTGTCATGTCTATATGGTTATAATCAAATAACTCAGCTTCCTTGATGCAAGATTGTTCAATGGCTGTCATTATTTTATTACCAATAGGTAAGAATAATGGTAAACCGCGCTCGACCATTTGATAGAATGGTCCAGAATTTAATAATGATCTTGTGGAGTTTTCGTCTATAAGTTTAGGTAATCTGTATTTATCAGGAAACAACTGTTTTGATAATCGCAAGTCGAACCTCCTTCTAAAGTAATTTTTTATATTAAGTGTATCCAATGGGTAAGAATAGGATGACTTTATTCTGAAAGTCATCCCTATATACCATCTACATTATAAAGATCAATATTATATATTTAAATTCTAGGAGGTCACAAAATTAAGTTAATCAGATAAACTATCTGCATTACTGTTACAATCGATAACACGATAACCTGATTTTCTGCCTGTCCTTATGAAATCGAAGATAATACTTTCTGAGCCTGAACGAATAACATTGCAACAACTCGCTTTGAATCATCCCCACCGGGATATCCGTACGCGAGGAACGGGTTTGCTCATGCTTGCCAGAGGGAGCAAGCCGTCCCAGATCACCGCTGAAATAGGATGCAGTCTCCGGGTTATCTATAATTGGGTTCACATGTGGCACAATTCAGGGATAGCGGGATTATTAGGCGGTCATGCTGGAGGCCGGTATCTCGCTATGACGCCTGAAATGATTGCCACTGCGGTCGAAGCTGCCTGTGCAGAGTCCCTAACTCTCGCACGGATAGCCCAGTGCGTTGAGGCAAAGCATGGGCCCCTGCCTTGTACGCTTGAAACGCTGGCAAATACCCTGAAAAAGCAGGGGCTCACCTATAAACGCACCCGTCTATCGCTTAAAAAAAGCGCAACGAAACGGAGTTTGCTAACAAATCCGCCTTGCTGAATAAAATTAAGGCTGGAGCACAGTTAGGCCATTACCGTTTGGTCTATTTTGATGAGGCGGGTTTTGCCGCATCTCCTCCGGTGCAATATGGATGGAGTCCACGGGGTAAGCCCCATGAAACTGAGCCTCAAGAGCATGACAGGCGGTCAGTTCTGGGGGCGTTAAATTACACGGATAACACGCTGTTTTACCAGACAACGTCAGGCAGTATCACGCGAGATGACGTGATTGATTTTTTAGAGCAGCTCGCCCAACAAGGGGACAACCGCCTGACATTTTTAGTGTTGGATAATGCGCGTATCCATCACGGGATTGAAGAAAAAATCAGAAATAGCTGGTTACGAGAACACAACCTGTTTTTATTCTACCTTCCCGCCTACAGCCCAGAGCTGAATTTGATTGAAATCGTCTGGAAACAAGCCAAATACCATTGGCGACGTTTTATCACTTGGACTCAGGAGACAATGGAGAATGAATTAAATACGTTATTGGGCGGTTATGGTAACCAATTTGCAATTAATTTCTCTTGAGTACTTAGATGTTATACTCAGGAAAAATGTGGGTGATACCATACATGCAGGAGTTGCATTAGATTATACTTGCTTTTTCGTCTTCAGAAGTAAAGATAAATCAATGTTAGATGACGATGTGAATAAATTTGTGGTTGATTTTTATTTTATCATTTCTTGAATTCAATTCCATCATGGGGGGAAAGGATGTCAACCATTCTATCCAGATTCAATTTGTTTCAGTTAGTGACGTTCTCAATTATGACAGCCAACAGAGGTGCTTTTTTCTTACTCACTTGGCTCTCAATTCCTAAAGGTCCCTTATTTATATCTTATGTTGTAGGTTTATATTGGTGGGTTTATACGATTTCAATGCCGTTTGCTGGTGCACTAGTGGATACTAGTTCGAAATTTAAAGTTTCTTTATTAGGTTCAATTGTCACTTTAATAGCGGTCGCCATGTTATACCTAGGCCATGATAACTATTCTGAATTAGTGATCTTTTCCATTTCTCTTATGTTATCTATTGGAGCGATGATATTCACTGTGTCTTCTATAAGTTATTCTGCATATCTAGTTGACAAAAAGAAAGATTTAGTAAAATTTTTTAAAATTAGGTCTATCGTAATGTCTTTGACTTTATTTGTTGGTCCGAGTTTAGGTGGGGTATTTTTATCATTTTCCGGTGAAGGTTTAATGACTATTTTATTGCTAAGTTTTTCTGCTATTGCAATTTTAATGTATATAAAATTACCTGTCGATTATAAAGCCAATGAAACTAAATCGCTTAGTTTCATTGGATGGTATGAAGATACTAAACTGGGTTTTGCTGCTGTAAGAAAAGTGCCAACTGAATTAAATATTGCATTATTTATGATGTTGCTAAACTTTTTTATTACTCCTTATCTAAATATAGCTATGCCGTTGTTGGTTGTAAAATTTTATCATTTCACATCTTATGAACTTGGTTTTCTTCTGGCCTTGTTTGGTGCTGGAGTGATATTTGGCAGTTTCGTGATAACTCTCATAAATCTTAATAGCTCAATGAATTTTCATTTATGTTTATTGGGTGTCATAATTTTGGGATGTAGCCTTGTTTTATCAGCCTTCGCTTCTAATAGCTATGTGCTTTACTTTCTTGTTTTTATTGCTGGATCGGGTGTAGCTCAGTTCAATGTTATTGTCTCTTCTTCCAGAGCCTCCGCTATTCCAGATCGCTATCGCTCAAGGATTGAAGCTTTCGTATTATTTATATCCCAAATAAGTATCCCCTTAGGATCATCACTATGCGGCTTACTTATCACATGGTTAGGTGCTAAAAATTCAGTTTTAATTTTCGGAGTGGTCATAATTTTTGCTTCTTTTCTTTTTTGTAAGATACCTAATATAAAAGGTCTCTTAGGTCAAAAGATAGTAGAAGATAAAGCAATACCTTATTACAAATTAAAGTATCCTGATGCTTTTCCAAACGAATGAATTTATTTTTAATTAACCTCAACTCTGTTTAAGCACAGCGATTTCCCGATCACGTAAACCTAAGCTCGGCTTTTTCGGTTGGAACGTATAAGCAATTAAGCCTGATACGACCTCCAACAAAAAGCCGATAACACTCCGATGTCTTGAGTGTTCTATCTGAGAAATATTTTTCAATTGATCATTGACGGTTTCTATTAAAAACCGTTTTCTTAACATCACCTTATCCCAAAGTGACAAAAACTTCGTTTTCATATTACGACGAACGTTGGTAATGAGTGTCATGCCTTCCTCTTTCAATTCATCCCATAACTCCTGTGATAAATACCCTTTATCACCATACAAATGCCCGGATAATCCCTTCACCAATTCCTTAATGGGTTCGCGGTCATCCGTATTCCCTAGGGTTAATTTAACGGATAAAAGCTCACCACAATCATTAATGACCAAATGAAGTTTAAAACCCTAAAACCATATATGGACGCCCCCGGTTGTGCAAGCATTGAGTCGATACGGTTTGCTACCATACAATATCTACCTGCACCATGTGATAGACGAATGGTTTGATGAAATCAGCCGTTCACACATTCACGGTCGGGCAGAGATAGTGAGATATGCTGATGATATGGTATTTACCTTTGAATTCCTTAACGAGGCGAAACGCTTTTATAAGGTGCTGCCTAAACGACTGAATAAATACGGTCTGGAGTTGCACGATGACAAATCGCAGCTAATCCCTGCGGGACACATTGCCGCAATGAGAGCCAATCAGTCGGGCAGGCGTTTGCCAACGTTCAACTTTCTGGGGTTTACCTGCTATTGGGGTAAATCGCGAAAAGGTTTCTGGCGACTGAAATACCGCAGCCGGAAAGACCGTTTCGCCGCCAAATTGAAGGGACTCAGGGACTTCCTCTGGAAGAACCTGAATACCCCTGACAAAAGGTTTGTCCTAGCTACAGTCATCAGGGTAATCAGAGGCTGGATAAATTATCACGGTATTTCTGACAACCAGAGGCGAATTGGGCAGTTTATCTGCCAAAGCAAGCGGATACTTTACCGATGGTTAAATCGGAAGGGAGGACGTCGGGGGCTAACGTGGGAAAAGCTGACGCTGATCCTGAAACTGCTGGGTTATCCTTCAAGCTGGAAAGTCCATTCAATGTTCAATTCTTGCTGAATAGGTGTGACGACTAGGATCTGTCGGGAGCCGGATGCGGTAGTTCTGCACGTCCGGTTCTGAGGAGGGGCCTGCCCGGGTGACTGGGTAGGTCTACTCACCACTTTTGTCGTTTTTTCATGCCTCAATGGACGCAATTTTGTCTTGACAACGGGTATCGCCTACGGCGCAGGCAAGGTCACATGTATCACAGTGAAATTATGACTATATTAATCCTCTTTCACCTGTCGCATTACCGTAATTTTAAACATTTTTATCTGGATCATATTTGGAAATATCATCATCACGATTTTCCCACCTTGCTCAGTTATACCTGTTTTGTCAGTGTCGCGCCTTCTGTTTTGGTTCCATTGTGCAGTTATCTGACTCAATTAAAAGGAAAACCTACGGGAATTGCTTTTATTGATTCCACGAGTTTACGTGTGTGTCATAACATCCGTATTCCCCGGCATAAGGTGTTTGAGGGGGTAGCACAGCGAGGAAAAACCTCAATGGGCTGATGTGATGGACGCCCCCTTTTTCAATGGAAAATAGTGCCATCTTTTATCCGATGCACTGAATTTCGGGAGAACATCTCATGAGTACGATCAAAGTAGTGGGTATTGACCTCGCTAAAAATGTCTTTCAAGTTTGTGTCTGGATGGAAGACGGTTCTGTTGCTTCGAACCGAAAAATTTCACGACAGAAATTTCTTGATGCCATACGGGCTTTTCCACCTGAAACCCTCATCGCTATGGAAGCCTGTGCCACTTCTCATTATTGGGGACGGACGTTGCAGTCTATGGGCTATCATGTCCGAATTGTTCCCACCCAGCATGTAAAAGCTTTCAGCCATCATCAAAAAAACGATGCCAATGATGCGTTGGCTATCTGTGAAACGGCCTGCCGGCCCGGTCTCCATTTTGTTCCCATCAAAACCGTAGAACAGCAAGATATCAAAGCACTGCGCCGTGCCCGTCAGCTCATGGTGGAACAGCGTACTGCTCTTGCTAATCAAATCAGGGCCTTTCTCGCTGAGCAGGGAATAATTGTGCCTGTGGGGATTCAGAAACTCCAACAGCACCTCCCTGATATTCTGGAAGAAGGTGATAATGCTCTGTCTTGTGTGCTGCGTCGTTTATTGCATACGCTGTGGGAAGATCTGCAGAATTTGAACGTCAGCATTCATGAAATGGATAACGAAATTACGGCGCTTTCCCGTCAGCAAGCAGGGTATGGGCACTTGCTGACTATTCCCGGTGTTGGTCCCCTGATTGCGGCGGCTTTCGTGAGTGACGTCAACGCATCCCAATTTACTCATGGCCGGCAGTTATCAGCCTGGTGTGGTTTGGTTCCCCGGCAACACAGTTCGGGCGGGAAAAGCCGTCTTTCTTCTCTGAGCAAACATGGCAACCGTCATCTCCGAACGTTAATTATTCATGGTGCCCGAGCGATGATGCAGGGCGTGCAAAAACGGGATGATCCTTTAGGCGAGTGGCTAAGAACACGGATTACCCGATGTGGCCCCATGAAAGCCATAGTTGCTTTAGCTAACAAGCTGACCCGAATTATCTGGCGTATTCTGACAGATGAGGTTGATTATGATATGAAAAAAGCTTTTGCTATCCATTAATTGAATTAATTGAATTAATTGAATTAATTGAATTAATTGAATTAAGTGAATTGAAACAGACGCTTTAACCGAGTTTGCAAACACTGATGAAAAAACGGCTATCGGCCCTGCAATAACCTGAGTAAAACCTAGGTAGTCATATACCGATGACGGCTGAGAAGGAAACAGGGTGCGGATGACATCATGGCGCGGGCAAATAAGCCCTTTATGACGCCGGATATATGGTAGCAAACCGTATCGACTCAATGCTTGCACAACCGGGGGCGTCCATATAGGGTTTTACGGGTTCAAATTACACTTGGTTGTTAACCATCAGGGCGAAATTTTGGCACTCAAAGTCACTGCCAGTAATGTGGATGATCGGGAACCTGTCCGCGACTTAGTAAAAGAATTAACGGGTTCTCTGTATGGTGACAAAGGTTATCTTAGCCAGGAACTGGCGGATGATTTAGCGCAAACGGATGTCACTTTCGTCACGAAAAAACGCCGTAACATGAAAGCGAAGGCGCAGGCAGAGTGGGATAGGATGATGTTATTAAAGCGTTTTATCATTGAAACCATTAATGGTCAATTAAAAGAAATTTCTCAAATAGAGCATTCTCGCCACCGAAGTATAACCGGATTTCTGTTGACCGTTTTATGTGGATTGATTGCTTACTGCGTTAAAGAAAAGAAACCGTCACTGAAAATTTTCGACTCAGAAGAAGATTTCCCAGTGACGGCTTAAACGGAATTCGGGTTAAATATAACAATGCACAAAATACCTCGTAGACATCCACTTTTCTGGGGTGTGTGCGCTTCCTGTTACTGACAACAGGGGTTCAATTTTCATGAACACTTCTCGACTAATATCACTGGCATAAGTTTTTCTCATCCCAGCAGTTTACATGAAAAACTATTCAGGTTTAAAAAGATTCTGAATAGGTTCTAATACTACAGTCGTACGCCCCATTGTGGCATGATGGCCCTGACATTTTTTTCCTGAAAATACGGGAGGTGTTCAATGCACTCACCGACCAATGCCTGGGAACAAGAACTGCTCTCACTCCATACTCGTCTGGCTCCCTTGTTTCACTATCCCGGCCCACAACACCGCAGCCTCGCCTATCTCCGGGGGCTGCTCAGTGACGTTGAACGTAAAAATGGCTGGCAACTGGCGGAATGGATAGGCGAACGCACGCCTGATGGCGTTCAGCATCTGCTGGAACGAGCTCACTAGGATGTCGACGTCGCCCGCGATATTCTGCGGGACTATGTGACGGAACACTTAGGCGATGAACACGGTGTGCTCATTGTTGATGAGACCGGATTTGTCAAAAAAGGCACGCATTCTGCCGGGGTGCAACGTCAATACAGTGGCACCGCCGGGCGCGTCGAAAACAGTCAGGTAGGCGTCTTTCTCTGTTATGCCGGTCAGGGCGGCCATGCCTTTATTGACCGGGCGTTATACCTGCCCAAGCAGTGGACTGATGACCGCCCACGTTGTGAAGCCGCCGGCATTCCTGACGCGGTCACTTTTGCTACCAAACCGCAGCTCGCCCGGCAGATGCTGGAACGCGCATTAGAGGCCGGTGTGCCCTGCCACTGGGTGACGGCAGATGCCGTTTATGGTCAGAACCGTCGCCTGCGTTGCTGGCTGGAGTCCCGGAATCAACCGTTTGTGCTGGCGATCCCCAAAAATGAACCGTTGTGGTGGCAAGGACCGACTTATATCAGAGCGGACAAGATTGTGGACAGCCTGACGCCTGAGCAATGGGAAACACATTCTGCGGGACGGGGAGCGAAAGGTGAACGTCAGTATGACTGGGTTAAGGTGCCGCTCTGGCGTTTACAACTCAGTGAGAAAGAACGGGAATATGGCCATTATCTGCTGGTCCGGCGCAGCCGGGATGAAAAACAGGAACGGGCTTACTATGTCGTGTATGCGCACAGAGAAGAGGCTGACCTGAAAACCCTGGCGCAGGTGGCAGGTTGTCGCTGGGAAATTGAATGTGGTTTTGAGGAAACAAAGGGAGAATGCGGTCTGGATCATTATGAAGTGCGGCAATGGCATAGCTGGTATCGGCATATTACCTTATCGCTGCTGGCCCATGCGGTTCTGGCGGTCTTACGGATACGGGAGAAAAAAAACGCCGACAGGACTGATAGCCCTCAGTGTGGCGGAACTGCGTAAGCTGCTATCCAAATTAATGGAAAGAGTGGGAGAAACACTCGAACAAATTTTGCATTGGTCATATTGGCGGCGGCGACATCAATATTACGCACAACAATGCCATTATCGTCGTCGGGATAACCGCATGATTACAGAGCAATTACGACTGTAGTACTAACAAATCTTGTGTCATCCAGGCATGGAACACATCCGCATTAATATTCCCGGCAAACAAGCTTAAGGACACAAACGTCTTTTTGATAATGGCGCCAATGGCATTAATGCGGCCTTTGGCCTGCCAGTCGTGTGTCCCGAAACAGCGTTGCCCTTTTAACGAATAACCGCGCATTCGTGGCATTGACTGCTCAAAACCGTTTTCATCCAGATAGACAACCGGTTTGCCCGCCTGTTCATGATGACAAATACGCTCGATAAATCTCTGACGAGCCTGTTCGTCAGCCTGAGGGTGTTTTAACGTTTTTTTGACGGTGATATTCAGCCGTTTCAAGGCGTAATGGATAGCTGATTGTGAGACGCCCAGACGTTTTGCTCTTTCCCATTGGTAGTCATCGGGATAATTTTGGACATCAGTGATAAGTCTGTCGTCCCTGATTTTCGTGGGCGGTTTATCCCTTGTCATACAGGGTTCGATTTTATTGCACCACCGAAACAGAGTGCGGATAGAGACCTCAAAGTGGGCACTCGTTTGTTCGAACGTCAACGAATGCTTGTCCTTGTATTCCAGTACTCTTTTTCGGAAATCTAAGCTGTAGCCCATCTCAATTCTGCCTTGTCATTGGAATGGAGGTATTATGACACAGTATTATGATTCTGCTATATTCAAGGGCGGTCAACCGTTTTAGTTTGGCTTAGGAAGCATGGTCAGTTAGATTGGAGTTTGGGTTGTACACCTTTCCATCCTCAGGGGGCACCGATGACCATATCCTCCTCGCTCACACCCGAGCAACGGATAAAAGAACCTGAACAACAACTGACTGAAATGCAAAAGAAAGCCGAATTTTTTGAGGCGGTCGTGGCAGTTTTAAAACGCGACTATGGCGTCAGTCTCGTAAAAAAGCCACGAGGCAAGCCATCCAGGAGAAAAAAGTGACGGGCTTCAAGGTGGCGCAATGTTGCCGTTATCTGGGTATCACGCGACAGGCGTATTATCAGCAATGTCAGCGGGCAGCAATAAAGGCGAGACAGGAACAGGATGTGCTGATGCAAGTGCAGACAATACGCCTGAAGCAGCCCCGTATTGGAACGAGAAAGTTGCAGTATCTGCTCAATCAATCAGGGACATTAAAAATAGGCAGAGACAGTCTGTTCAATTTACTCAGGGCCCATCACCTGTTAGTGACGCCCAGACGGGCTTACCATAAAACAACGAACAGCCATCACCGTTTTTACTGTCACCCCAATTTACTCAAGGCCGGTCCCAATAAGATAACGCCGACGGGGCCAGAACAAGTCTGGGTGGCCGATATCACCTATCTTCCCGTGAAAACCGGGGAAGCTTATTTAAGTCTTATTACAGATGCCTGGTCACGTAAAATTGTGGGGTATCATGTGCACGATAACTTAAAAACAGATGCAGTCATCAAGGCGTATAAACAGGCCTTAAAAAGCCGAAAATGTCTCGAACAATCGCTGATCCATCATTCAGATAGAGGATTACAATATTGTTCAAAGCGCTATCAAGCGTTACACGAACACCATGAGGTCATCTGTTCGATGACCGACGGTTACGATTGCTATCAGAATGCGTTGGCAGAGCGTGTTAATGGTATCCTGAAAACCGAATTTTTACTCAGTAAACCCGCGGACCTTGAAGAAGCGGTGACACTGGTGAGTGAATCGATAGATATTTATAATCGGTATCGACCTCACTTAGCCCTAAAATATAAAACGCCCGATGAAGTACATCATCAGGCGTCAGTTATGAGTAAAATAAGTGTCAACGTATATCAGGACTAGATATACCAATCGCCATTGAAGATGCTTGATTTCTTATCCAAACCCGATCATGCTTGCAATCATGAAAATTCATCTGACACCAGAACAAAAACGTGCCCTCGAATTGATGCATGATACCACTCGTGATAGTCGAGTCTGTGATCGCATCAAGGCCGTGCTTTTGGCGTCAGAGGGCTGGACAGCTCAGATGATTGCTCAGGCCTTACGTATTCATGAAACTACGGTAAGCCGTCACCTAAAAGATTTCATCGCGCAGGAAAAACTCACCCCCGAAAATGGCGGTTCTGAAAGCCATCTCTCTGCCAAACAAACCGCCGATCTGGTTGATTATTTGACGGCAAATTTGCTGCATACGACCGCTCAAATTGTGGATTATGTACGAGCTCGTTGGCAGGTGTCTTTCAGCGTGGGAGGCATGACGAAATGGCTTCACCGACAAGGTTTCAGCTACAAAAAGCCAAAGGGCGTTCCTCATAAATTCGATGCGGATAAGCAGCAACAATTTATTGATGACTACCAGTCTCTGAAAGACCGGGCAGGTCAGAATGAACCTATCCTATTTATTGATGCGGTGCATCCTTCGCAGTCCACAAAGCTCAGCTATGGTTGGATGAAAGCGGGGAAAAATCAGGTAAAAGTGGTCGAAACCACCGGCAGTCGTACCCGTCTCAATCTTCTGGGCGCCCTCAATTTACAACGAATTGAAGACACCGTGATCCGTGAATACCCGAGTATCAATGCCGAAAATATCGCGTATTTTTTCGGCGCTATTAGAGAAACTTACCCACTTTCGCAAAAAATTCATATTATTCTGGATGGGGCGGGTTACCACCGGGCAGAATTGGTGAAAGAGGTGGCATATGTCCTTAATATTGAACTGCATTACCTACCGCCTTACAGCCCAAACCTCAATCCAATAGAGCGATTGTGGAAGTATATGAATGAGCAAGTACGTAACAATGTTTATTTTCCGGATGCGAAGACATTCCGTGAAACCCTTCGTCACTTTTTTCATGTCACTTTGCCAGAAAAAGCGAAAGAACTCACGACTAGACTGACTGACAACTTTCAGATTTTAAAACCTGCATCTTCAAGTTAGATTGGTATAGGTGAATTCCAGTTGCCAAGTATGGTGACAAGATTGACAGAGGTAACGTTGATGACCAGAACGGGAACGCCCATTACGATGAACGCTTTTAACAGCACGACAAGATGGGCAGATAACATCCAATCTTTGCCATCTGAATGTTCTCCAAATAAGCGTCAGTTATGAGTAAAATAAGTGTCAACGTATATCAGGACTAGACAGAGAGTTTTATATTAACGTTCTTTTCTCATTAACTGCTTTGCCTCTGCAATCGCTTGCTTCACCTGTTTTTGCGCTACGCCCCCTTTTGCCAGACGCTTGTCCAAACAGGATTGCAGCGATAAAACGTCATAGACGTCCACCGAAATAACCTGGCTAAATTTTTGCAATTCAAGCAGAGAAAGCTCTTCCAGTGCCTTACCCCTGCCAATCGCCGCAACGACAACTTCCCCCACAATGTGATGTGCCTCGCGGAATGGAACGCCTTTTGCCACCAGATAATCAGCCAACTCGGTTGCATTGGCATAGCCCTGTTTTGCCGCCTCCTTACAACGGGCATGTTTGACTTGAATGCCATCCAGCACCAATATCGCCATGTGCAAACAATCCAGCCAAGTATCCAGTGCATCAAACAAACCTTCCTTATCTTCCTGCATATCTTTATTGTAGGCGAGAGGCAGCCCTTTCAGCGTCATCATCATCCCCGTTAATGCGCCCTGAACCCGACCACACTTGCCACGGATAAGCTCCAGCGCATCCGGGTTTTTCTTCTGCGGCATCAGGGAAGAGCCGGACGTGACCCGATCTGACAACTCAACAAATCCGGCTTCTCCGCTATTAAAGAAAATCAGATCCTCAGCAAAACGCGAAAGGTGGATCATACTTATGCTCGCATCGGACAGCAGTTCCAGGACATGATCACGATCAGAAACACTGTCCAGACTATTGCGTGTCGCTGAGGCAAAACCGAGCCAGCCAGCCAGTTGCTCACGATCAATAGCATAAGCCGTTCCTGCCAACGCCCCGCATCCCAACGGGCTGACATCCAGCCGCCTTAAGGCGTCCTGCAACCGGGTTTCATCACGACTGAGCATTTCCACATACGCCAAACACCAATGGGCAAACGTGACCGGTTGCGCCCGCTGCAAATGGGTATAACCGGGCATAACAGCATCCTGATTATTTTCAGCCGTGAATACCAGCGCTTGTTGCAACTCAGCCAAGGCTTGCAGAATGTGGACGATCTGGTCTTTGCACCATAATTTCAGGTCAGTGGCAACCTGATCATTACGGCTGCGCCCCGTATGGAGTTTCTTACCCAAATCGCCCACTTTGGTGATAAGTTTCCCTTCTACCCAACTGTGAATATCTTCCGCATCGCTTTGCAAAATGGCCTTGGGATTGGCTCGCACTTCATCCAGTAGCTCATTTAACGCTGATTCCAGCTTTTGCTGCTCTTCGGAAGTTAACACTCCTACTGTCACCAATGCCTTTGACCAGGCAACCGAGCCAACAATATCCTGCTGCGCCAAACGATAATCAAAACGCAGTGAATCATTGAATTGCTTGAACCGCTGATCGGCTTCCTGACTGAAACGCCCGCCCCAAAGTGCCATAATCTCGTTCCTGTTTTTTCTCTAATTGATTGCCAAAAGTTAATTGCCCGAAAATGACTTTTTGCCGTTCAGTGCACGAATGCGTGAAGAAAGCGAATAGAGGCGAATAAACCCTTCGGCATGGCGATGATCGTAAACCTCATCTTCGCCAAACGTGGCGAACTCTTCAGAATAGAGGCTATTGGCTGATTTTTTCTGCACCGCCGTGACCTGCCCTTTATACAGTTTCAGGACAACTTCACCGCTGACACTGGCGGCCAACACTTCTGCTGCCGCTTGAATTGACTGGCGCAAGGGGGCAAACCAACGGCCATCATAAACAACATAAGACATTTCCAGTCCCAATTGTTGACGCCATTTGAAGCTATCGCGATCCAAAACCAGTTGTTCGATACCACGCAGCGCTTCCATCATGATGGTTCCGCCCGGTGTTTCATAACAACCACGGGATTTCATGCCGACCAGACGGTTTTCCACGATATCGATTCGGCCAATGCCATGTTTGGCACCCAAGCCATTTAACTGGTCAAGGCATTGATACGGTGACAGCGCCTGACCATTCACGCCCACCACTTCACCTTTTTCAACCGTCACCGTGACATATTCCGGTTTATCGGGTGCCGCTTCTGGTTCTACGGTCCACACCCAACAATCTGGATTGGCCGCATTCCACGTGCTTTCCAAAACCCCACCTTCGGTTGAAATATGCCACGCATTTTCGTCACGGCTATAAATTTTTTCCAGCGTTGCGGTTGTCGGGATATCACGCACTTTCAAATAATCCAGCAACGCTTCACGGGAACGCAGATCCCATTCCCGCCACGGGGCAACCACTTTCAGATACGGTGCCAATGCGGTATAAGTGCTCTCAAACCGAACCTGATCATTACCTTTGCCGGTTGCGCCGTGAGCGACGGCATCCGCACCGACTTTCAGTGCCAGTTCAACCTGTGCCTTGGCAATAATTGGGCGAGCCATTGACGTACCGAGCAGATAACTGCCCTCATAGAGAGCGCCGGTTTTCAGCACGGGATAAACATATTCTTTGATAAACGCTTCTCGCAGATCAACGACGTGGCATTCAGACGCACCGGAACGTAATGCCTTCTGCTCCACACCCTCCAGATCTTCGCGGCTTTGGCCGACATCCGCGACAAACGCAATCACTTCGCAATTGCCATAATGCTCTTTCAACCACGGAATAATGGCGGAAGTATCCAAACCACCGGAATACGCCAGAACAATTTTCTTAATGCTTTGAGTCATAGGGATAACCTTTTTAATTTTGTTTATTAAGCTGAAATTCGTGTGCCAATAGGGATGCCATTAAATAACGCAATCAACTGATCTGCATGGCGCCAGCTCGCAATATCCACGGGTTGTCCGAGTGTTTTTGCCGCCTCCAACGCGGCATTCACCTTCACTATCATGCCGTCGGTGATAATGCCTTGGTCGATGAGCTGCTCGATCTTCTCTGCCGTAGCTTCCGGGATTTTTTGCCCTTTCCCATCCAAAATACCGCTGACATCGGACAGCAAGATCAAATCCGCATTCAGCACTTGAGCGATGGCAGTCGCCGCTTGATCGGCATTCACATTCATCAGTTCACCCTGTTCAGTGATACCAATGGAGCTGATAATCGGCATATAGCCCAAATCCAGCAAAATTTTCAGCAGATCAGGTTTTCCCGCTTGCGCCTTTCCCGTGTGACCGAAGTCGGCATCAAGTTGAGAAACCTTCACGGTTCCACCATCCCCCAGACATAACCCGATGGCAGGCAGACGAGACTTTGTTGCCCATGCCAGCAATTTTTTGTTGGCGGTTCCGGCCAACGTTCCGGTAATAATGTCGATTTGATCCTCTGGCGTGATCCGCAGGCCTTGTTTCTTCAAAATGGGCATCTGCAATTGCTGCATCAGTTCATCAACCAGGCAACCACCGCCATGTACAATCACCAGCGGACGCCTGTGTGTTTTTCGGTATAACTGCAATGTGGTAAATAACCGTTCCAGCGCTTCTTCACTGTCTAACAACACACCACCCAACTTGATTACTAACGGCTCCATCGGATTTATCCTCTGTCGGTATTAATATCGGTAGGAATCTTAATTTTTCGGCATTCAGTCATTAGAAATTAAAGCAATGCCAGCGTTTCCTCATACCCCAAACGCATGTTCATACACTGTACTGCCTGTGCTGCTGCACCTTTCAACAAATTATCCTCCGCCCCCACGATAATCAGGTGCTGCCCCTGAACAGCAAAACCAATATCGCAGAATGGCAAACCCACCACCGCTTTCAACGCGGGAAACCCGTTGTCATATAAACGCACCAGTGGTTTATCATGATAGGCCTGCTGATAAGCCTCTCTCACTTGTGCTTCTGTCACACCCGATTTCAATTTACAGGTGATTGTGGCAAGAATACCGCGGGAGAAATTGCCCAAATGCGGGGTGAAAATCACTTCTGTCCCTAAATGGGTGGCAATTTCAGGTTGATGGCGATGGTTAAAAACCCCGTATGCTTGCAGGCTCACTTCACAAAAGCTATTTGTGATCGAGGCCTTCCGGCCCGCGCCACTGACACCACTCACCGCATTGATAACTGGCCACTGTTCTGTATCTAATAAATTTTGTTCAAGCAACGGCTTCAAGGCGAGTTGGGAAACTGTCGGGTAACAGCCGGGCACGGCAACCAATTGTGCTTGCTTGATTTTCTCTGCTTGCCACTCGGCCAACCCATATACTGCTTGCGCCAACCACGCAGCATTTTTATGTTCGAACCCGTAGTATTTTTTATAGAACTGTGTATTTTGTACGCGATAGGCACCGGATAAATCAAACACAATACATCCTGCTGCCAGAAATTCCGGGGCAATATCATGGCTGACTTCATGGGCAGTCGCGAGGAAGACCACATCAATCCCCTTTGCCGTCTCAATCACATCGGTCAACGGCTGTAAGGGTAAATCAAGTATTCCCTTATATTGAGGATAAAGTGCTGAAAAACATTTCCCCGCATCTAAACTTTGAGAAGAAACCCACAAGCTGGAAAGATGGACATAGGGATGACGTTGTAGATATGCTGCTAACTCAGCTCCGGTATAACCACTGGCACCTACTATCAGCGTATTCAACATGGGATTTATTCACCTTATAGTATTAACCCAATCGTATTAATTCCACCACCGAATTGCATTTGTATGCAATTAATTTGCATGAATATTGATACTATTATGAGTAAGGGCTGTCAACAGTGAATATGAAATTACCGTCTTTTATTAAATTATATCATCAGCTCATTGCAGCTCCTTCTATCAGTGCAACCGATGCTGAACTGGATCAAAATAATGAAGTTGTTATCAATCTGCTGGCGGAGTGGCTAACAGAGATCGGCTTCTCCATTGAAATTCAACCCGTCCCTGAAACGCGAGGCAAATTCAATCTGCTGGCAACCTTGGGCAGTGGTTCAGGGGGATTACTGCTATGCGGCCACACCGATACCGTTCCTTTTGATGCAGGGCGCTGGACCCAAGATCCCTTCACCCTGACCGAACGCGATGGCAAGTTATATGGGCTTGGCACGGCTGACATGAAAGGCTTCTTTGCTTTTATCATTGATGCTTTGCGGGATATTGATATCAGTAAGCTGTCTCATCCCCTTTATATTCTGGCTACCGCTGACGAAGAGACCTCCATGGCAGGCGCCCGTTACTTTGCTGCCAACACCAACATTCGGCCTGATTTTGCGATCATTGGCGAACCCACCTCATTACAGCCAATTCGCGCCCATAAAGGGCATATCGCCCCTGCGATCCGCATTGAAGGAAAATCAGGGCATTCCAGCGATCCGGCTCGCGGTGTCAATGCCATTGATCTTATGCACGAATCCATTACCCAACTGATAGCACTACGCCACACCTTACAAGAGCGCTACCACAATCCCGCGTTTGTCATCCCTTATCCGACCATGAATTTCGGTCATATTCACGGCGGTGATGCGGCAAATCGCATTTGCGCCTGCTGCGAGCTGCATATGGATATCCGCCCGCTGCCTGGATTGACCTTGCAGGATTTGGATGAATTGCTGAATGACGCACTGGAACCGGTAAAACAGCGCTGGCCGGGTCGCCTAAGCGTGACAGAACTTCATCCCCCCATTCCGGGCTATGAATGCCCGACAGACCACAAACTGGTCGGTGTGATTGAAAAACTGTTGGGAACGAAAGCCGATACCGTCAATTACTGTACGGAAGCGCCTTTTATTCAGGAATTGTGCCCAACATTAGTCTTAGGTCCGGGATCGATTGAACAGGCGCATCAGCCCGATGAATTTTTGGATATGGCGTTTATTGAACCCACAAGAAAACTGCTTTCACAGCTTGTAGAGCACTTTTGTTTGAGTGCAGCGTAATTCTCACTACCTATAACCCCGGTGGGTACATCGGGGTTTTTACAACTATTCATAATTTGAATAATTTTGTATTAAAAAAATGATTTCAATTCTTTTTATTAATATTTAATAATCACCACACCCTAAGGTCGTTACTTATCCAATAGGTACATCTTCACTCAAATATAGAAAAACATGCTTAGTATCACAGAGTCCTAGAACTCGATACTCAGCCAAGGAATATAGTTAAACATAATAAAGTGACTTAACATTAACTTGAGGCAATACCAATGACATCCCCTATCTCAATATCAACGGCCATTTTGGCATGTGGAGCGATTTTCGCCGGAGCTGTAGTACCACTTCAGGCTGGTGCCAATGCAGCATTAGGACGGAGTTTAGGGCATCCATTATGGGGAACAGTGGTATCACTTTTAGTGAGTTTATTAGCTGTTATTCCTGTTTTCCTAACAATGAGAGTACCAACGCCACAAATTACTCAGGTAATAAATTTACCTATATGGTCTTGGTTCGGTGGTATTGCTGGAGTTATCTACATTACCGCTGCGATTATTCTAACGCCACAATTAGGCGCAACTAACTTCATTATATGTGTGATAACAGGACAAATTATTGTATCTGCACTGGTTGACCATTTTGGATTAATGGGATTACCTATTAAGGAAGTGAATTTCGGGAGAATCTTTGGGATAGTGTTAATTTTTTCTGGTGTTTTTGTGGTGCAATATTTCACGACTAATGCTAATAAATTTTGAAATTTTTAATTATGAGAAAATTGACATTCAGGAATTTAATTAAAATAATCACGCTTTACAAGAAAGGAATTATTTTAAACTCTGATTTTTTCTCACATAATAGATAATTTACTACGTCAGCAATACAACCATATTTTATAAGGTATAAAAACAGTTGAATAATCACTCAAATAGCAATACTATCGAATTCTGACAATAAATTACGTATATTTTATTACGCTTAACTCTACTGTCTTCTTGTAGATATTTTTCTCTTGAGTTGATGAAATTTCTAAATGCCTTTTCATAATGCTGAGACTCTGATATTTCTGATTCCTTTCAACGTCTTTTTTCCTGACGCCGTTTTTAAAAAAATTTTCACATTTTTAATCAGTTGCCACATAAATTGGCAACCATGATTACGGGTAACCGTTTCATGTAACGATTGCCATAACCGCTCTATTTTGTTCAACCAGGGCGAATAAACCGGAAGGAATAAAAGTGTCACGCTTGGATTCTGTCGTAACCACGCTTTTACTGACTTACTTTTATGAATAATGTAGTTGTCTAAAATCACGGTGAGCGTTTCTGCGTGACGATATTGGCGTTTTAATTCTTCTAACGTATTGATAAATAATTGAGCGCTTTTCTTCATGTAACCCGTAAAAACAATTTTGTTGGTCCGGACATCAAGACAACCCGCAACGTAGTATTTTTGATTTTTTACCCGGCGTATTAATGCGTTTTTGCTGGGCTTTAAAATACCAGCCCGCCCCGATTTTCGGGTTCAAGTGAATATCCCTTCATCTTCATAAACAACAGGATGTTTCTCTGACGCCGGGGAAGCGCTTCGGTAATGCGGGCCATTTTTTTTCATATTTCGGGAACGGGTACTTGAATGGCGGGGCCGCTCTTCTTCAGAAAATCCCTTGTTGACGAAAAAAGGGAAAAGGCGTGGTCATTGAAGGGGGATTTTAAGAACCTTTTGATTAAAAAAACAAAAAGGCCAGGGTCCATTGGGGAAACAGAATAACCGAACTGTTGGGGAAATAGTTCAATAAAAAAGAAAAAAAAAGGCAAAAGGGGGGTTAAATGCCATCGGGTATGGCGGCCTGCCGGTAAACTGAGTAACCCCATCCATCCCAGCTCCCTAAACCGCTTAATCCAGCGCCAGACAGAAGACTCAGCGCAACACAGTTTATCGGCCACTTGGGAGACCGGCTCTCCTTGGCATAACCAGAGTATGCCCATGATCCGGCGGGCATAATTTTTATCTGTGGTTTTTTGAACGACTTTTTTCATCTGGCGCCGTTCATTTCGGGAGGTTGGTGGTAAGATAAGCATAACTCAGTCCTTCCTTTTGCGGTTTCTTTTATTGCAATCAAGACATTCGCAAAAATAGGACTGAGTTTCTTTGAGACTCCTACCATTTTGGCAAGCCATTTAGTATCTGATGAGTATACCCTCAGTTATTAAACTGTAAATATACCCAGTATATTCTAATTTGTGATCTATATTTTACTTATTTAAAAACCATCTATAATTATAAGTTAACTTAATGTATTTTATTAAAAATTTTAAATTCCATTATAATAAATATGAATAATCTACGAAATGTTGACCTTAATCTATTAGTTACTCTGCAGGTATTATTAATCGAAAAGCATATTACTCGTACAGCAAATCGGCTACATAAGAGTCAACCCGCAATCAGTCATGCACTTGCAAATTTACGTAACCTGTTTAATGACCCCTTATTAGTTCGTCGCTCTGGTAAGCTCGAACTAACAACCCGAGCTCAAGAATTACTCATACCTCTTCGTGAGATTTTGGGGCAAATTCATACCTTGATTGAGCCTCCATTATTTGATCCAACTCAGACAAAAAGAACATTCCGTTTATCTATGTCAGACTATGGAGCCCGTGTTTTACTGCCAACTTTAATTCGAACATTCCGCGTTATTGCTCCCAATATTGAACTATCCATAAGTCAAACTAGTAGAGAGTCGATGCTTGTTGATGTAGTAGATAGCGAAATTGATCTCGCTTTCGGCGTATTCCCCCAAAAAATGCCTGAAGATTTGCATGCTCATATCTTATTTACCGAAAAGTTTTCCTGTCTCGCTGATGCTTCAACTATTCCAAAAAATGGATACCTTGATAGAAATTCTTGGCTGGCACGTCCCCATGTATCTGTAGCTATGCGTGCAGGCGTTGAAGACGATATCGATCGTGTTTTATCAAAAGAAGGTTTACATAGACAAATTAGAGTACAACTACCTCATTGGGGAATAGCCCGTGACATCATTTCCGGAACTGATTTAATTCTCACAGTGGCTCACCGTAGTTTGGTTAGCGTAGAAAATGACCCTAGCTTACAGATATTTGCGCCACCATTCGATATCGCTCCTTTTGATTTTAAAATGGTTTGGCACAAGCGGCGAGAAATAGATACTGCCCATTGTTGGTTAAGACAGATAATCATGCGTCTTGTGAACAATAATTAGCACATAAGTTATTTTCTTAGAATATTATTACTTTTATAGGCATTAATTATTAATACCTGTTTATCCTTCCTGTCGTGTTCCCCAATTGTACGTTTTCGACCAATCATCTGATGTATAGCCGCTATAGTCATTACTTAATCCTGCTGTTTAATCAGTAGGATTAACTGCCACATTCCCCCAACATGAATTTCTTTCCTGATCACTTTGAATATTCCTCATTGGGAATAAGCCATTTCCCGATTGACTAAAAACACAGCTTCGCGCATTCTATTTGGACATCTAAACGTATAGACATACAAACATTTAAACATCTAAAGGTAAGCGGATAAAAATTCCGCTTGTTCATGAGGGCACAGGGTATGAGTTTTTTTCACGCTAATCAGCGAGAAGCGCTGAATCAGAATCTGGCTGAACTTGAAGGGCAAATTCGTGTTTCCTTTGAATTCTTTCCACCCAGCACGACTGAGATGGAACAAACCCTGTGGAAATCCATTGATCGCTTGAGCAAGCTGAAACCTAAATTTGTTTCCGTCACCTATGGTGCCAACTCTGGCGAACGCAATCGCACTCATAGCATCATCAAAGGCATTAAAGAAAAAACGGGGCTTGATGCGGCTCCACACCTGACTTGCATTGATGCCAGCCGCGAAGAACTGCGCAACATTGCCCATGATTATTGGCAAAATGGCATTCGTCATATCGTGGCATTGCGGGGTGATTTACCGGCTAACGGTGGTAAGCCAGAAATGTATGGATCTGATTTGGTTGGACTTTTAAAACAAGAAGCGGATTTTGATATCTCCGTTGCGGCTTATCCAGAAGTGCATCCAGAAGCGAAAAGCGCGCAGGCCGACCTGATTAATTTAAAGCGTAAAATTGATGCCGGTGCCAATCGCGCTATTACCCAATTCTTTTTTGATGTAGAGAGTTATCTGCGTTTTCGCGATCGCTGTGTCGCAACGGGAATTGACGTAGAAATTGTGCCAGGCATTTTGCCCGTCTCAAACTTCCGTCAGTTACAACGGTTTGCCACCATGACCAATGTTCGTATTCCAAGCTGGATGACCAGAATGTTTGAAGGATTGGATGACGATCCGGAAAGCCGCAACTTGGTCGGTGCATCAATTGCAATGGACATGGTAAAAATCCTCAGTCGTGAGGGTGTGAAAGATTTTCATTTTTATACCCTGAACCGGGCGGAATTGAGTTATGCCATCTGCCATACATTGGGGGTTCGTCCTGTATAAATTCACTATTCAGTTGATAAAAAAGGGGAATAACAACAGCCTGCGCGAATTTATACTTTCAAGCATGAGGGCTGTTCACATTCCCTGTAGTTCTCGACTTTTGATAAAAAACATAGTGAGAAACACTACAATCATCACAATACCCACAATATTCAAAATCCCCCAGCCTGCCTGATAACTCATTACAGCGCCGACAGATAAAGAGGCAAACATATTAGACAAATAAGTAATCAGTGAATTGAATCCCTGCAATTTATGCTTGAATGGACTATTAATAAATCCATTCAATAAAAACGTTCCACCGTTAAACATTAATGCCCAACCGAGACCGACAAAAATCAGCGAAAACAGAAAACCGAGTTTTTCATCCCAGTAAACAGCGATAGCCATACCGATGAGAAAAAACACAGCCCCCGACATAATCAAATTCACCGTTTTAAACTTATCCACCAAAAATGGCAGAATCAAAGCAGGGGCGTACATAGCAAAAAAATGCCATTGCAAAACAACTGCACTGTCTTCAATGGAAAATTGTTTATGTAGCATCGCTAACGGAGTCGCATTCATCAATAATGTCATCAGGGAAAAACCTACCGCGCAGCTCCCCGTCGCCAGCAAAAATAACTTCGATTTTAACAGACTGGCAAAATCATCGTTCTGATTATTACCCTTGTTTGTCAAAAGGATAATTTTCTCTTTTTGCACGACAGGAAGGCGGATAAAGAGCTGTGTTATCAATGTCAGGCCACATATCATGGCAGAGAGGAAAAATGCGCCCAAAAAGTGATAATCCGGTAACAAGTAAGCCCCTTTTGTAGCAATATAGGGTCCCAATACCCCACCAATCACGCCGCCACCAATAATCAATGAGATGGCTTTTTTCTTGCTGGAAGCGTCATCAAAAACCTCAGCCGCGGCAAAGCGGTAGTATTGATTAAAAACGGTTGATCCTCCCAAAATAAAAGTTCCTAACGTGAAAAAAGCAAAAGATTGATAGACAATCGCCATTCCCGCCAATCCACTTCCCACTATTCCAATCAAGTTGCCAATAACAAAAGCATTTCTTCTGCCATATTTTTCCATCAGTGTTGCAGCGTAATAAACCATCAATGCTGCGCCGCACACCGTGGCTGTCACTGGCAATGTTGATAGAAAATCAGTGGGTGACAATTTATGACCCACTAACGTTGAGGTGAGCGTTAATAAAGAAATGATGGTTCCAGTAAGACCTTGCCCGATAAAAAGTAAGAATATATTCAGATAATTTTTGTGCATTATCACTGTTCATCATTCGACAAAAAGAAATGATGCAGTTTTATCCTATTTTTTTATTCTAAATAAGAGGGGGTTATCAGAAATGTGAAGGGTATCTTTCTTCAACAAATTAAAACTAAAAAAGCCGAACGGTTTCCCACTCGGCTTTTGGCACTCAAAAAACTAAAAATCGCCAATCTTGCACATTTCCACAGCAACCTCATTCAGCAATAGCCGTCTCATGCAAATAACGCCAACGAGGGTGCCCATCAATATATGAAATACTCACAACTGACCAACGACTATGCGTATTTCCATCTCTGGTATGTTTTTCACGATAGCGTAAAACGACACACTGTTCGTTTGATGTAATGACTTCACATTCATCAATCTCGATTTTTAGTCCAGGTCGGGAACCAATGTTTAGCCTAAACATCGTTTTTACTTGGTCTAAGGTCATATATTGCCCTGACGTCGTTATCATGGCGAAATCAGAGGCAAAGCTATTCAACAACTTATTCAGTGTTCCAGACTCTTGTTGTAAGTGATTGGTAAAAACATTTTCAATCCATTGGTGTAGTTCAATAACACTTTGTTGAGCCACTAATTCTCGTTCCGTTTGCATACCTTCTCCACACGTTTTTTCAGTTGATTTAATCCGATTAATGGCAATAGACCCAATATCGCAGCAAGAACAAAAGTAAGGTGATACGCATAAGTAGAAATAAATTTCTGCTGCAATACATTAAAAATCATCGTGAACAGTGCCGCGCCTATACTGAATGATATTTGACGATTAAGGTTCCAAATAACGCTGGCACGGGATAATTGTTCGCCCGCAAAATCGATCAGCGCCGTTGTCTGTGCGGTATTAGCGCCAATGCCGCCACCGATGCCCATCAGTAAATAAGCGGCAACCAGACCAAACAGATCATGGCTATGATTAATCGTGCTCAAGAGCGCAATCCCAACAGCATGAAGTATCAAGCCACACAGAAATAAACGATAAGCACCTAAGCGGTTATACACTTTTCCACAAACCAATATCGCACCAAATGCACCAACCGCATATAAGATCATCAGAGAACCGGTTTTTTCTGCCGACCATCCCAATTGCTGTTGAAGATAAAAAATATTCAGCAGGTTAACGCCGGTAAATACACCCGGTATTGCGTGATATATCCACACAGAAAAACACATACGTGTATTTTTCATTATCGCCAAATCTAAAATCGCATCTTGTACATGGCGATAATGCCGTATGTAAAATACCGTGAATAAGCCGCCACAGAATAATGCAATGAATGGCAGCCACTGAGATGTGGAATCAGCATAGGCAGACAAGCCAACCAAGAGACAAACCAAAACCAGACTCACCAATAACAATCCCTTGAGATCCGGTTTACGGGCAACGATTTTTTCATTATTACCCAGCCAAATGAACGAAAGTATTGATGCGAGTAAACTGAAAGGGATATTGCTAAGAAATACCCAGCGCCAACTATAGTGATCTACAATTGCGCCCCCCAAACTGGGAGAAATTGCGGGGGCAATCAGCGCAACTGACATCACTAAGGTCGAGATTTTTGCCCGTTCATGTTGCTTAAACAAGCTAAAGGTTAATGCTTGCCCCACGGGGATGATTAAACCGCCTCCCAATCCCTGAACAAAACGCCACCCAATCAGGCTATAAAAATTTTCGGCCAGACCAGAAAATAGTGCTGCAAGAGAAAAAAGGAGCATGGAGACTGACATAATCTGCCGTGTACCAAAGCGTTCAGCCAACCAACTACTGATAGGTATAATCAGGGTTAAGCCCAAAATATAACTGTTTGCAACCCAAGCAACGTGGGATTCAGACACCGACATTTGGTTGGCAATATCCGGCAGCGCAATGGCCGACATAAAAATATTGACGCAGTCTATAAAAAAACCAAGTAAAAATATCAAGGCTATACGATAGCGATAAGTCATTGTTTTTCCTCCGTTGCCGGAGTTTAAGTGCTGTTGACTCACCGCGTCTATTCATCTATTTTAAACACTGAATTTCATTTAATTTAACAATTAAAATGCACCCTCACCTTAACCGAATACAAACTTTCCTCGCGGTCGTAGAGTGTGGTTCTTTTACACGTGCCGCAGAACGCCTTTTTATCAGCAAAGCCGTAGCCAGTATTCACGTGAAAGTGCTTGAAGAGGCGTTAAATGTGCCATTATTGATACGCAATACGCGGGGAATTGCACTGACGGAAGCGGGGAACGCATTTTATCAAGACTTTAAGGCGATATTTGATAATATCCAGAATGCCTTTGATCATGTGGCTGAACGGCATCATTCATTAACGGGCAAATTACGTCTTACTTCCACGGCCGAGTTTGGTGAAAAATTTCTGCTTCCTCTCATCAGCCAATTTTGCTCGCTTCATCCTCAACTTGAGATAAGCTATTTTGCAGATTCGGCGTTGAATGATTTAATTACCGAACGGATTGATTTGGCAATTCGGCTGGGTACGCTAAACGATTCTTCCCTGAGAAGCCGGCGTTTAGGCAGCTATGGTATTCAGCTCGTCGCTGCTCCGGTTTGGCTTAAACAGAATCCCATTGCTAAACCGACTGATCTCAATAAAGTTAATTGGATTGCCAATAGCAATTTACAACACCCAACACAGTGGGAACTCAAACACCCAACCTATCCCGCTCTTACCATTCGTGGCAAAGCCAAATATATCTCTAATTCGCCCTCTGCCATACGCGCTTTGGTCATATCCGGTCTCGGTGTTGCGGTTTTGCCAGACTGGATAATCGATGCTGATCTAAAATCCGGCAAGTTAGTGCCATTATTTCCCGAATACCCATTACCGCAGCAGGATATCACCGCGATATTTCCCAATAACGCCCAGCTTCAACGTAAGAGCCGTGTGTTTATTGATTATTTGCTGGAAAATTTAACCCTGTAATGCAGGAGCATGATAAGCAAAAAGCCGAACGGTTTCCCATTCAGCTTTTATGATTCAGAAAACGTACTACCCCGTATTACGCATTCCCGCTGCAACGCCGGCAATGGTTACCATCAGCGCCTGCTCAAGATGGGGATCAGGGTTTTCCTGCTGGCGGGAACGCTGTAATAGTTCGGCCTGAAGTACGTTCAACGGATCGGTATAGACGTTACGCAAGGCGATGGATTCAGCGATCCACGGCAAATCTGCCATCAGTTGCTCATCCTGCGCAATGGTCAGTACCGTTTTGATATCCTGTGCCAGTTGGTCACGCAATTTTATGCCCAACGGCCAGAGTTTCGGTTCTACCAAACGCTGATCGTAGTATTCAGCTAACCACAAATCGGCTTTGGCAAACACCATCTCCAGCATGGCAATACGGGTATTGAAAAATGGCCAGTCGCGACACATATCGGTTAATACTGGCAATTTACCTGCATCAATCACCTGTTGCAGCGCTGCACCCGCCCCCAGCCATGCCGGCAGCATCAGGCGGTTTTGTGTCCAGGCAAATATCCACGGGATCGCGCGCAAACTTTCGACACCCCCGGTCGGGCGCCGTTTCGCCGGGCGCGAACCCAACGGCAGTTTGGCTAACTCTTGCTCCGGTGTGGCGGCCCGAAAATAGGGCACAAATTCCGGTTGCTCACGCACATAATCACGGTACATGTCGCAGGAAACCGCCGAGAGCGTATCCATAATCTGCTGCCATTCTGGTTTCGGCTCCGGTGGTGGCAATAAGTTGGCTTCCAGGATCGCACTGGCATACAAGGCCAAGCTGCTGATCGTCACCTGCGGCAAACCAAACTTAAAGCGGATCATTTCCCCTTGTTCCGTGACGCGCAACCCGCCTTTCAGACTGCCCGGCGGTTGGGAGAGCAAAGCCGAATGAGCCGGAGCACCGCCACGGCCAATGGTACCGCCACGCCCGTGGAACAGCGTCAGCGTCACGCCCTCTTTTTCACACACTTTGATTAACGCATCCTGCGCCCGGTATTGCGCCCACGACGCCGCCATCACCCCGGCATCTTTGGCCGAATCGGAGTAACCTATCATCACCATCTGCTTGTCCTTAATCAGACTGCGATACCACTCAATCCCCAGAAGTTGCCGGATCACGCTTTCGGCATTGTTCAGGTCATCAAGGGTTTCGAACAGGGGAGCGACAGGCAATGACAGTGGGCATCCCGCTTCTTTCAGCAACAATTTCACCGCCAGCACATCAGAAGGGACTTTCGCCATGGAAATCACATAAGCGGCAATCGAATCTTGCGGTGACTCTGCAATCACTTTGCAGGTAGCGAAAACCTCTTGCGTGTCTGCGCTGGGTTGCCAATCACGCGGGATCAACGGGCGTTTTGACTGCAATTCCCGCAACAGGAACGCCTGTTTTTCGGCTTCCGGCCAGCTTGCATAATCGCCCATGGCCAGATATTGCGTTAGCTCAGCAATGGCATCGCGATGGCGGGTGCTTTCCTGCCGGATATCAATGCGCACCAAAGACAAACCAAAGCAACGGATGCGGCGCAAGGTATCCAGCAGTTGCCCGTTCGCAATAATTTCCATGCCGCAATTTTTCAGGGATTGATAACAGGCATAGAGCGGTTGCCATAGCTGTTCGTTATGCAGGAGCAGATCGGCGGGAGGCAGGGCTTGCTCACCTTTAAGGCATTTTTCCAGATAGACCAGCGTGTTACCTAACTGCGTCCGCAGTCGTTTGGCAATTTCACGATAAGGCTCCAGAACCTGCTCCCCTCCCGCCATTTGGCGAAGCTCAGGCGTACACTCCGACATGGAGAGTTCAGAAACCAAAACCTGAATATCTTTCAGGAACAGATCGGCGGCTTTCCAACGACTCAGCAGTAAGACATGGCGGGTAATTTCGGCGGTAACGTTGGGATTACCGTCACGATCGCCCCCCATCCACGAAGTGAAACGTACCGGCACCGCTTCCACCAGCAAACTATAACCAAGGGATTCTTCCAGTTGTTCATTGAATTCACGCAGGAAAGCCGGCACACCTTCCCACAAACTGTTTTCGACCACGGCAAAACCCCATTTGGCTTCATCAATCGGGGTGGGGCGGTTCTTGCGGATCTCATCGGTATGCCATGATTGGGCAATCAACTGACGTAATCGGCGCATGATGTTAGTGCGCTCATAATCCGCCAGATCATCATGATCAAGCTGTGCCAGACAACCATTAACTTCAACCAACTTATGGATCAGGGTGCGGCGGGCGATTTCGGTCGGATGAGCGGTCAGAACCAGTTCAATGGCCAGCGCATTGACCGCGTTGATCAAATCATCATTGCTGAATTGTTTGTCTTTGAGCCGATTAAATAATGCCGCCAGCGCGACCGGATTACTGGCCGCTTCACCGTGTGGCGAAATGCTGTGGTATTGTTCGGCAACGTTGGTCAGATTCAAAAACTGGTTAAATGCACGAGCAACCGGTAATAATTCATCATTGGATAAATTTTCCAGCGTCGATAAAAGCTGTTGACGATGGATTCCGTTACCCGCGCGGGATGATTTAGATAATTTCCTGATGGTTTCAACTTTATCAAGAATATCTTCTCCCAACGCCTCCTTAATGGTGTCGCCCAGCAACTTACCGAGCATACTGACATTACTTCGCATTGCGGAATATTGTTGATTCATAGGGTTCCTGGCCTTGTGTTGCGGTATATCACCCATTGCGCCAGCGGACTGGCGCAATCGGCATCTTGTTTAGATGTTAATCTACCAGCAGACTACAAAAGTTGCGACAGGCGGTTTAAATCGGATTGAATTGCGCCCGCCGTGACATCCCGTCCCGCACCGGGGCCGCGGATCACCAGCGGATTATCGCGATACCAGCGGCTTTCTATCGCAAAGACATTATCGGCCGGCAGCAGTGAGGCCAATGGGTGATCACTGCGCACCGCTTCCACGCCCACTTTGGCTTTACCACTGGCATCAAAACGTGCGACATAGCGGAGTACCATGCCCATTTCCCGTGCCGCTTCCAGACGTTGCAGCATCTGCTCATTAATGGCGGCACTGTTTTCAAAGAACTCTTCGAGAGAGCCGCCTCGTGCTTCTTCCGGCACCAGCGACTCAACCCGCACGTGATCAGGCTCTATCTCATAACCGGCTTCGCGAGCCAGGATCACCAGCTTACGCATCACATCCTGACCAGAGAGATCGATACGTGGATCGGGTTCCGTCAACCCCTGTTGCCATGCCTGTTCAACTAATTCACTGAAAGGCACCGAACCATCAAATTGCAAGAACAGCCAGGATAATGTGCCGGAGAAAACGCCGCTGATAGACAAAATCGTATCGCCGCTTTCCCGCAGATCCCTGACGGAGTAGTTAATCGGCAATCCGGCACCCACCGTGGCGTTGTATAACCAATGGCGCCCCGTTTTTGCAAAGGCATCGCGGATCAGGCGGTAGGTGTTGCTGGCGGAAGAGCCGGCAACTTTGTTGGCACTGATGACGTGAAATCCATAACTGGCAAAATAGATATACTCTTTGGCTAATTCTTCACTTGCCGTCACGTCCAGAACCACCAAATCGTCATAAGGATGCGCCCGCATCCATAAAAACAGCGCATCTTCTTCATGTTCAGTCGCTTCATCATCAAAGAAGGCCAGTGCCCGGCTGGCATCAATGCCCTGATAATTCAGCAAACTCCGGCGGCTATCGACGACACCCGCCAAAATAAATTCAAAATCGCTGCGGGCAGAAATATTCTTTTGTTCGCGGGCAAACAGTTCTAACCAACGAGAACCAATATTTCCTTTGCCAAACAGCACCAAACCGATGCGTTTTTCTGCCCGAAACAGGCTTTGGTGTAATCCCTGAATCAAATGCGACGTCTGATTGGAACGCAGTACCGCCACAAGACTGATGCCATCTTCCGCGTGCCAGATAAATTCAACGGGCTGATCTTTTAATTGTTGGTAAAAACGATGGCTGTGCAGCGGATTTTTGCATACCCCCGCCCCGACCAACGCCACCAGCGCCAAGCCTTCACGCAAAGAGAGTTTGCCGGGTAAGGCGGCATCCTGCAAAACATCAAGGGCGCTATTGACAACCTCTGAGGTGTAACAAAGTTGGATCAGGTTGCAGTCTGCATGTAATCCGGTTGCCAGTGGCCGGACTTGAGCGCGCTTTAACAACGCGTCAATGTCTTTGTAGATTTGCCTGAAATCATGGGCAGAAGAAACATGCAGTTCAATCAGGCAAACATCATCATGGCTGGTCACGATTTTGGCCCCAGTCCCCGTTGCCAGCACCCGTTCAATCCGGGTGGAACCCTGTTCAGGCTGATAACTGCAACGCAATTGCAGATCAATATCGCTGATGGAAACCGGCTGCAATGTCCGGGTATGCAGCACCGGTGCCGCCAGACGCGCCAATTCACTGGCTTCATCCAAACGCAACAACGGCAACAGGCAGGCATCTTTGACTTTACGCGGATCGGCACTGTAAACCCCAGCCACATCACTCCAAATCGTGACTTTTTTGGCGCCCGCCAACGCCCCGACTTGGGTCGCCGAATAGTCGCTGCCATTGCGCCCCAGTAATACCGTTTCCCCCTTCTGATTTCTGGAAATAAAACCGGTCACCACTAAACGCTTATTGGGATTTTGGATCAATAATTGGCTAAACAGGGGCTGGGATAAACTGATATCAACCTGCGGCTGTGCAACGCGCTCTGCCCGCAGGAATTGACGCGCATCCAGCCATGCGCTGGGTATCCCCTGATCCTCAAGTACCGCCGCCATTAAGCGCGCAGACCAGATTTCTCCATGACCGACCACTTCCGCATAAGTAATATCGGTGACGGGTTTATCCAACAAGGCACTTAATCTTTCCAGATCAGCGATAAACATGGCACTCAGCTCTTCTGCAACGGCTTCGGGCAACAAACCACGGATTAATTCTTGCTGGTAACGCCGCAAAGATTGCTGGATTTGATGGGCGGAGATCCGGTCACTCTGGCTCAATTTAAGCCAGTCGATCAACTGGTTGGTGGTACTCCCTGCTGCCGATACCACCATCAAATCACCCGGCTGGCTGTAGTTCGCCATAATGTCAGCTACCCGCTGATAGCACTTCACATCCGCCAGGCTGCTGCCGCCAAATTTATGTAACTGGCGGCCAGATTCCGCCCCCGCTGTTGCCAGTGTACTCATGATTACCTCGTTGCCGCTGCCTGAAACGCATGGTCCAGATCAGCAATTAAATCCTGACTATCCTCAATTCCTACAGAGACACGAAGAAGCAAATCCGTAATCCCTGCCTGAGCCCGTGCTTCGGCTGACATTCCCGCGTGTGTCATGGTTGCGGTATGAGAAATCAACGACTCCACCCCCCCCAGGGATTCAGCCAAAGTAAATAATTTTAACGCAGATAAAAAACGACGCAGGGTCTGTTCATCGCCATCCAGTTCGAAACTGAGCATCGCCCCAAAACCTTGCTGCTGTTTAACCGCAATGTCATGCCCCGGATGATCCTTCAACGCAGGGTAGAAGAGTTTTTTCACTTGGGACTGCTGTTGCAGGTAATCCGCAATGGCCATTGCATTATTTTGTTGGAGCAGCACGCGGGCCGATAATGTCCGAATGCCACGCAGTAGCAAATAGCTGTCAAAGGCCGCTGCCGTGACGCCAATATTATTCGCCCACCACACTAAATCTTCCGCAATGGACGACTCTTTGGCGATAATGGCGCCGGCAATCAGATCAGAGTGCCCATTCAAATATTTGGTACAAGAATGAACCACTAAATCCGCCCCCAACGCCAAGGGTTTTTGCAATACCGGGCTTAAGAAAGTGTTATCGACGACGGCCAATGCCCCGGCTTCATGAGCCAATGCACAAATATGTTGAATATCCACGATCCGCAACAAAGGATTACTCGGTGTTTCAATCAGCACCAATTTGGGTTTTTGGGCTAATGCCTGTTTCAACGCCTGTTCATCTGACTGATCAACAAAAATCACCTTGTATGCACCACGCTTGCTCAGGCTGTCAAAAAGACGGTAACTGCCACCGTAACAATCATGAGGCGCCACCAAGACATCCCCCGGTTGCAGGAAGACCGTACAGAGCAGGTGAATCGCTGACATACCACTACTGGTCATGACAGCGCCCGCGCCGCCTTCCAGCTCGGCCAAAACCTGTTGGACAATATCCCGGCTGGGGTTGCCACGGCGGGAGTAATCATGTGCCCTCGGTTCATTAAAACCGGTAAAGTTATAGGTACTGGAAAGATAGATAGGTGGAACCACACAACCATATTGTTCGTCAATATTTGAACCACTGTGAACCGCAATCGTCGCTTGCTTACATCCCATAGCCTTTCCCCGTCATCGTTATTATTGGCGTCACGCAAGAATAGCGACTGGAGAGATAGACGTCAATACATCTAGACATCCAAAATGTTTTACGGTTTAATACCACAATTCAATGAACGTCATTACACTTTATAAATGTATCTTGAAATACGGCGAGTATAGGTCTTCTGGTTATATTTTATAATTTAGTGCGGGTGAGGCGATATAGTCGATAGGTGAATTATGCTAGACTAGCGCATTATCGACATGAAAATAGGTCAGAAATTCCCGCCAACTTCTGATCTCAATGCTGGTCTCAATTAATTGATTCAAAAATTACTTAAGGTATCTCATGGCTGAGTGGAATGGTGAGTATGTCAGCCCTTATGCTGAACATGGCAAAAAAAGTGAACAGGTCAAAAAGATTACAGTTTCAATCCCGCTGAAGGTATTGAAAATTCTGACTGATGAACGCACCCGCCGTCAGGTGAACAATCTGCGTCATGCAACAAACAGTGAATTGTTGTGTGAGGCTTTTCTCCATGCATTCACTGGACAGCCTTTGCCTAATGATGACGATTTACGCAAAGAACGCCATGACGAAATCCCAGAGGCAGCGAAAATCATGATGCGTGAGCTGGGTATCGATCCTGATACATGGGAATATTGATTGATAACAAAAACGCCCGATGCAAAACATCGGGCGTTTTTGTTTCAACTATCTTTGTCTTAACTATCCGGCCTATATTGATTACCGACCGGAAAAAGTCATTACTTTTTAGTGCCTGGAACGCTGAAACGTTTGTTAAAGCGATCAACACGACCACCGGTCGCAACATCACGCTGCTTACCAGTGTAGAACGGGTGGCATTCACCACAAACGTCCAGATTCAGGTTGTGGCCAGCAGTAGAATTGATTTTGATGACGTTACCGCAAGAACAAGATGCAGTAATTTCTTCGTATTTAGGATGGATACCTTCTTTCATGGGAAACCTCTGTTCAGGCCGTGTCGCTATCCAGCCTTGTGACCGCCAGACACCACACGTCGTGTTGATAAAAATAAGTATCGGTAATTTCTATACCAAAGGCGGCGGATCATACAGAATATCTGTTTATTGCGCAATGAGATCTGCCGATTTGCTATGATATCCTTATCGCTAGATGTTTTTTTACAGACTCGTCATACTTCAAGATGCCTTTATTATCTATTGATTAATTATCCGGAAATCGCCTTATGACCGTTGTTCAGGTGGCATTGCCTGTCCCTCTCACCCGCACGTTTGATTATCTATTGCCGACAGGATTACCTTTGCCCCCCATTGGTGTGCGCGTGCGCGTGCCTTTTGGTCAGCGTAATGCAATTGGTATCGTCACGGGGATCGCAGACCACAGCGAACTTCCTCCTGAACAACTCAAGTTTATTGCCGCCATTCTTGATGCTCAGTCTCTTTTCCCCCACGATCTCTGGCAATTGCTCCAGTGGGCGGTCAGCTATTATCACTATCCACTGGGGGAAGTTCTGTTCCATGCCCTGCCCATCTTGTTACGGCAGGGAAAACCGGCAGAGTTTTCTCCACTCTGGCAATGGCAGGTCACTGAGGCAGGCCGTGAATTCCCGCTGACCCAACTCAAGCGTTCCGCCAAACAGCAGAAAGCGTTGGCCGCTTTGCACCAACAGCCTGTTTATCGTTACCAAGTCGTGGAATTGGGCTTAAGTGAAAGCGCACTGCAAGCGCTGAAAAAGAAATCACTGATTGCCCTGCATCCCATCCAACCCGAAGCGGAAAACTGGCATGCGCATTTTACAACCCTCGGCGAACGGTTAACCCTCAATACCGAACAAGCGACTGCGGTAGGCGCTATCCGGGCAGAAGATCAGACCTTTTCTCCGTGGCTATTGGCAGGTATCACTGGCTCCGGTAAAACGGAGGTGTACCTTAGTGTGCTGGAGAATATTCTGGCCCAAGGTAAACAGGCGCTGATTTTAGTCCCTGAAATTGGCTTGACTCCACAGACTATCCGGCGGTTCCGGGAACGTTTCAACGCGCCCGTTGATGTCCTGCACTCAGCCCTGAATGACAGTGAACGGTTGGCCGTTTGGCTGAAAGCGAAAAGAGGGGAGAATGCCATCGTCATCGGGACACGATCCGCCCTGTTTACACCCTTTGCTCATCTGGGTGTTATCATTATCGATGAAGAGCATGACAGCTCTTACAAGCAACAAGAAGGCTGGCGCTATCATGCCCGTGATCTCGCGGTGTTTCGGGCGAAAAAAGAGGGCATCCCGATCATTATGGGTTCTGCCACCCCCGCCCTGGAAACGCTCTATAATGTGCAACAAGGCAAATATCGCCAACTCACCTTAACCCAACGGGCCGGCCACGCTCAACCCGCAACCCAGCATTTACTGGATCTGAAAGGCTTGCCATTGACGGTGGGGTTATCACAACCGCTCATCAATCGCATCAGTGAACACCTCAAGGCTGACAATCAGGTCATCCTGTTTCTGAACCGGCGTGGTTATTCTCCCGCCCTGCTCTGCCACGAATGCGGCTGGATCGCAGAGTGCCAACGCTGTGATCACTATTACACCCTGCACCAGAACTATCGCCATCTGCGTTGCCATCACTGTGACAGCCAGCGCCCAATCCCGCGCCAATGCCCGCAATGCGGTTCCACTCACTTAATGCCTGTCGGTTTGGGCACTGAACAGCTTGAAGAAGGAATTTCCAAGCTGTTTCCTGCTATTCCGGTCACCCGTATCGACCGTGATACCACCAGCCGCAAAGGAGCACTGGAACAGCAACTGGCGGAAGTGCATCAAGGCGGTGCCCGCATTTTAATTGGCACGCAAATGCTGGCGAAAGGGCATCATTTCCCGGATGTAACACTGGTCGCCTTACTGGATGTCGATGGTGCCCTGTTTTCTGCGGATTTTCGGGCAGCCGAACGCTTTGCCCAACTCTATACCCAAGTCTCCGGTCGGGCAGGACGAGCGGGAAAGCGGGGGGAAGTTGTGCTCCAAACCCACCATCCTGAGCATCCACTGTTACAAATATTATTGGAAAAAGGCTACGATGCTTTTGCCCGACAAGCGATGGAGGAGCGCCAACAAGTTCACCTTCCCCCTTTTGTGAGCCATATCCTGCTTCGCACAGAAGATCATGACAATCAGCAAGCTCCCGCATTTTTGCAACAGATGCGCCAACTGTTTGAACATCATCCACATTATGATGACCATTTATGGATCATGGGGCCTGTACCTGCATTACAGGCCAAACGGGGCGGCCGTTATCGTTGGCAATTGATGGTTCAGCACCCTTCGCGCATTTTCCTACAGAAAATGATGGCGGGAATCTATCCCCAAATCACGGCACTGCCACAGGCGCGTAAAGTGAAATGGAATATTGATGTTGATCCGACTGAAGGTTGAGTAAGCAAAACAGAGACCATTATTTCTTTAATTTGCGAAGCATCTCTAAGAAATGATTCATATCACACTTTTTATGTAAACAAAGTAACGGATTGATCGATTAATCAGTTTAAAATGAACTCATTAATATTGCTGTAGAAAACAACCCGCCAGCACTCCTCAGGAATGACTGGCGTTTTTTTAGCAATCCGGATAGCAATCGTTTCGCTGCCTGTAGAAAGCGAGGAGTGAACTATGGAAAAAAAGAATTGCGCATTGGCAACTATGAAAGATGTTGCCAAAGCGGCAGGCGTTTCTACCGCAACGGTATCAAGAACCCTAATGAATCCTGATAAGGTTTCTGCCCGCACGCGCCAGAAGGTTGAGAATGCGGTATTGGAAGTCGGTTACTATCCCCACAAGCTGGTCAAAAATTTACGGCGCAATGATTCCAGAACTATCTTAGTTATCGTTCCCAATATCAGTGACCCTTTCTTTGCTGACGTCATTCACGGCATTGAAGAAACTGCGGCTAAACACGGTTACTTAGTTCTGATCGGGGATTGCCGACATCAGCAGCAACAAGAACATGCCTTTATCAATCTTCTGATCACCAAACGCATTGATGGTATGGTGTTATTGGGTTCCAACATGCCTTTTAATGTTTCCAAAGAAGAGCAAAAAAACCTGCCGCCAATGGTGATGGCGAATGAATTTGCACCAGAACTGGAACTGCCTACCGTCCATATAGACAACCTGACCGCCGCCTTCAACGCAACCCATCACTTGCAAAAGCTGGGACACAAACGCATTGCCTGCATTACCGGACCGGAAACCATGCCACTGTGCCACTATCGCTTGCAAGGTTACATTCAAGCGTTGCGGCGCACAGGGGAAGAGATTCGTGAAGAGTATATTATCCGCGGTGATTTCACCCATGAAAGCGGAGCAACATTGGCGGAAAACCTGCTGACTCTGCCAAAGCCGCCAAGCGCTATTTTCTGCCATAGTGATGTCATGGCGATGGGCGCAATGTGGCAAGCTAAAAAAATGGGATTAAAATTACCAGAAGATCTCTCTGTTGTCGGTTTCGATAATTTAAACCTCGCGCAATATTGCGAACCAGCCCTAACCACAGTGAAACAGCCCCGTTATGAAATTGGGCATCATTCCATTCTGTTGTTGCTGGAACAACTTCAAGGCCGCTCAGTTTCTAAAGGTTCAAGATTATTGGAGGCAGAATTGATCATTCGTGCAAGTACTTGTTCGCCTAAAAGCTAGGCAAATAACAATAGGTTAAGTAACATTAGTTATTCATTCCTTCATCTTTTAATAACTCAGTGAATTAAACAGTGGCACAACGAGATTATGTGAGTCGCGGGCGTAACAATCCCCGTCGGAAAAATACGGGTAAGAAAAAAAATCAGGTTCAAGGATTACCCAAAACTACATTAGCCGTTGCCGTGGCCTTGGTGGTCACGTTTATTGGTGGGCTTTATTTCATCGTACACAATAAGCAGGAAGAACGTGTACAAAATGCCCCACAGTCCCACCATCAAACCAAGGGGCATGGCCTGCCACCAAAACCAGAAGAGCGTTGGAGTTACATCAAAGAATTGGAAAATCGCCCGGTTAATCAATCTTCCCTACAGGAACCGGATGCACCATTGAATAAACCGTTCAATCAAGCGCCTCAATTAACGCCAGAACAGAAACAGCTACTCGAACAAATGCAGGCAGATATGCGCCAGCCGCCTATTTCATTGAAAGAGGTGCCTTATAATAGTGAATCCGTTCCACGTTCGCGGGTATTGATCCATCCTCCAGATCAATCTGATTATGCACAGCAACAATATACCCAACGGCCAACCGAACCGTCTTTGCCAGAACAAAAGCCAAAACCTGAAGCCAATGAGACAAAATTGATACTACAATGCGGCTCTTTCCGAACCATGGAACAGGCGGAATCTGTCCGTGCCAGCCTTGCTTTCGCAGGCATTGAGAGCCAGATTACCACGAAAGACAGTTGGCACCGTGTTGTGCTTGGTCCTTATAAAAACAAAGCCAGTGCTGAAAAGATGCGCGAACGCGTTGCCACCGCGGGTGTCCCCGGTTGTATTCTCCGCCCTGCCGGGGGTTGAAAAAGCGGAAAGCTCCCCCATCTTAATTCCTAATAACTGACACATGGTGCTTTTATCAGCAGTGCGCAGGCAATTGTGGGATAACAATGAATGCACCGTGTGTACCCTCTTCTATTTTGTAACCAGGGGCTAACTCGTGACTACAATCGTAAGTGTTCGCCGTAATGGCAAAGTCGTCATCGGTGGTGATGGACAAGCAACAATGGGCCATACCGTTATGAAAGGCAATGTCCGCAAAGTCCGCCGCCTTTACAATGACAAAGTCATCGCGGGTTTTGCCGGCGGTACTGCTGATGCGTTCACGCTGTTCGAGCTGTTTGAACGAAAACTCGAAATGCATCAAGGGCACCTGACCAAAGCTGCCGTTGAACTCGCCAAAGACTGGCGAACGGATCGCATGCTGCGCAAGCTGGAAGCCCTGCTTGCTGTCGCCGATGAAAATGCTTCTCTGATCATTACCGGTAACGGTGATGTGATTCAGCCAGAGAATGACCTGATCGCCATTGGTTCCGGCGGGTCATACGCACAGGCGGCTGCCCGCGCCATGCTGGAAACCACCGAACTCAGCGCCAGAGAAATCGCAGAGCGCGCTCTGACTATCGCCGGCGATATCTGCATCTACACCAACCATAATCACAACTTTGAAGAACTGCCTTCGAAAGCGTAAGGATAGATAGTATGTCTGAAATGACTCCTCGCGAAATTGTCAGCGAACTCAACAATCACATTATTGGTCAGGACAAAGCAAAACGTGCGGTTGCTATTGCCCTGCGTAACCGCTGGCGTCGCATGCAGTTAGATGAATCACTGCGCCATGAAGTCACGCCTAAAAATATTCTGATGATCGGTCCAACCGGTGTCGGTAAAACCGAGATTGCCCGCCGTCTGGCAAAACTGGCCAACGCGCCTTTTATCAAGGTTGAAGCGACGAAATTCACCGAAGTGGGCTATGTCGGTAAAGAAGTCGATTCCATTATCCGTGATCTCACTGATGCCGCCGTCAAAATGGTGCGTCTGCAATCCATTGAGAAAAATCGTTATCGTGCAGAAGAATTGGCCGAAGAGCGTATTCTGGATGTCCTGCTGCCACCGGCAAAAAATAATTGGGGACAGACAGAATCCCAATCTGAGCCATCTTCAACCCGTCAGGCATTCCGCAAGAAATTACGTGAAGGCCAGTTAGACGATAAAGAAATTGAAATCGAAGTTTCAGCCGCGCCGGTTGGTGTTGAAATCATGGCACCGCCGGGCATGGAAGATATGACGAATCAGTTGCAATCCATGTTCCAAAACCTGGCAGGTCAGCGTCAAAAAAGTCGCAAGATGAAAATCAAAGACGCATTCAAGCTGCTGATCGAAGAAGAAGCCGCAAAACTGGTCAATCCTGAAGAACTGAAACAACAGGCGATTGATGCCGTTGAACAACATGGCATCGTTTTCATTGATGAGATCGATAAAATTTGTAAACGCGGCCAAACTTCCGGCCCGGATGTTTCCCGTGAAGGGGTTCAGCGCGATCTGCTGCCGCTGGTTGAAGGCTGTACCGTTTCCACCAAACACGGCATGGTCAAAACGGATCACATCCTGTTTATCGCTTCCGGCGCCTTCCAGGTTGCCAGCCCTTCCGATCTGATCCCAGAACTTCAAGGCCGCTTGCCAATCCGCGTTGAATTGCAGGCCCTGACCACGGAAGATTTTGAACGTATCCTGACCGAGCCTAATGCTTCACTGACTGAACAGTACAAAGCCCTGATGGCAACGGAAGGCATGAATATCGAATTCACGACTGATGGTATCCGTAAAATTGCCGAAGCTGCATGGCAAGTGAATGAAACCACTGAGAACATTGGTGCCCGTCGTCTGCACACCGTGCTTGAGCGCATGATGGAAGATATCTCTTTCGATGCCAGTGAACGTCAAGGTCAATTCGTTGAAATCAATGCGGATTACGTCAAAGAGCACTTGGACGAACTGGTTGCCGATGAAGATTTGAGCCGATTTATTTTATAATCCGTTATCTTGGCATCATAAGAAATCGCAAAAATGGGAGGCTTTTAGCCTCCCTTTTCGCTATCTTCGATGGTATAAAATTTATTACACCAACATTTTATTACCCCATTCATAATGACAAACAGTGACAATATGAGCTCAACAACGTCTATCAGCCCGATACAGGCATGGCTGGAAAGTTTACGCCCCAAAACGCTGCCACTGGCCGTTGCTGCCGTCATAACGGGTTCGGCCCTTGCATCATGGGCAGGGCATTTCAAATGGCCTGTCGCGTTACTGGCGTTATTAACCGCCGCCATACTGCAAATTCTGTCCAATCTTGCCAATGATTACGGTGATGTGGTCAAAGGCAGTGATACCGAAGAACGCCTTGGCCCGCTGCGGGGCATGCAAAAAGGTCTGATTAGCGCCAAACAGATGAAAAATGCCTTGAAGATCACCGTGCTGCTCGCTTGTTTATCCGGCATTTCCCTTATTGCTGTCGCCTGCAATAGCCCAAGCGACATAGTGGGTTTCCTGGCTCTGGGGCTACTGGCGATTGTCGCGGCGATCACTTATACGGTGGGAACTCGTCCTTATGGCTATCTGGGATTGGGGGATATTTCCGTGCTGATTTTCTTTGGCTACTTAAGTGTACTGGGGACTTACTATCTGCAAGTCGGTGATTTTTCCATCAACACGCTTTTGCCCGCAACCGCCAGTGGCTTACTCTCCGTCGCAGTTTTGAACATCAATAACTTACGCGATATCGACAGTGACCGCCAAAATGGTAAAAATACGCTGGCTGTCCGGTTGGGAGGAAAAAAGGCGCGCTGTTACCATGCCGTCCTTCTGGTCACTGCCATGCTCTGTCTGGTGAGCTTCACGCTCCTGTACCGGAATGGTGGGTTGAGCTGGTTGTTCTTGCTCGCTTTTCCCCTGTTGTTGAAACATATCGCGCAAGTGCTGCGTGATCCCACACCGGAAGGGATGCGTCCCAAACTGGTACAAATGGTCAAAGCGGCCTTATTGACCAATATTCTGTTTTCCATTGGATTGGTATTTAATTAAGCGAGTAGGCATCAATTTTACACATAAGTTTTAAGATTGATGATTTTGCCAACACCCGCTTTAAAAGGATATACTGTCCGTTCCTTGCATAAACCAGACGTCAATCCCATGAAATATGATACTTCCGAACTTTGTGATATATATCAAGATGATATAAACGTGGTGGAGCCACTCTTCTCCAACTTTGGTGGGCGTACTTCATTTGGTGGTCAGATCATCACGGTGAAATGTTTTGAAGACAATGGCCTGCTTTATGATTTACTTGAAGAAAACGGTCATGGTCGCATTTTGCTCGTCGATGGTGGTGGATCGGTACGCAAGGCACTCGTTGATGCAGAACTGGCTCAACTGGCTGCCAATAATGAGTGGGAAGGCATTGTCGTCTATGGCGCCGTGCGTCAGGTTGATTATCTCGCAGAGCTTGATATTGGTATTCAAGCGATGGCTGCCATTCCTGCCGGCTCCAATAGTGAAGGGGCGGGAGAAAGCGATATTAGGGTGAATTTCGGTGGGGTTACCTTCTTCTCCGGTGATTATCTCTACGCAGACAATACCGGCATCGTGTTATCCGATGTCCCTCTGGAGATTGACGAAGAACCTGATGTAGACAGCGACGATGATCAAATGTAAAAAAAGGGCGCAATTATCGCCCTTTTTCAACTAAGCCATTGGATACCTTATTGTACATCTTCCATCTTACCCAACAAGGTGCGTAAGCGCTCTTGCCATGCTGATTGTTCTTGTTTGAGCTGCTCATTTTCACGTACCAGAGATTCACGGCTGTCGGTCATATTCTGGACGTCCTGAGATAAGACTGCATTCTTTTCTTTTAATTCTTCAATTTCCATTTGCAGCAAAGTGATGGTATCAATCGCCTGCTGAACTTTAGATTCTAGTTTTTCAAAAACTTCAAATGACATTCTGGGGCCCCTCTTGTAAGCAATGTATTGATTGTATTTAGCCTATTAACGTCTGTCTAGTTTCATCCTTTCAATGTGCGGCATAACGCGAAATATAGTGACCAAACCCAAATGTTTATAAGATCACATTTGGCAAGTTCAATAAAACACCAAACAAATGCGAATTCGCTCATTTTGTTGACGCAACACGCAGATTTCAATTTCGCTATTTCTCGTTTACGCGCATTAACGATAAATTCACAGGCACCTTTCTCTTAGTACATAAGAAGGGACTAATAATTACTCTCCCCCCTGTACTTTTTTATAGGATATAGAAATGAGCCAGACCACAACTCCCACACTATCAGGTCAATGCATTTCCGAATTTCTAGGAACTGCATTGCTCGTTTTTTTTGGCTTAGGCTGCGTTGCTGCTGCCCGGATCGCAGGAGCACAACTGGGCTTATGGGAAATCAGCATTATTTGGGGCTTGGGTGTCGCCTTAGCAGTTTATCTCACTGCCGGCGTTTCAGGCGCGCATCTTAACCCTGCTGTTACCCTTGCTTTATGCCTGTTTGCCAACTTCGACAGAAAAAAAGTGTTGCCTTACATCGTTGCCCAAATGTTCGGTGGCTTTGTCGCAGCACTCATCATCTACATGATGTATTACAACCTTTTCCTGGATTATGAGCAAGTTCACAACATCGTTCGCGGCTCGCAGGAAAGTCTCTTTACCGCCGGCGTTTTCTCTACTTACCCTGCCGCCCAGATCTCCGTACTCCATGCGTTTATCGTTGAAGTGATCATCGCGGCCGTTTTGCTGTGCCTGATCCTGTCGCTGACAGATGATGGTAATGGCCTGCCACGGGGGCCTTTGGCACCGCTGTTAATCGGCATTCTCATTGCAGTGATCGGGGGTTCATTTGGCCCTCTGACTGGATTCGCCCTGAACCCAGCCCGTGACTTCGGCCCCAAATTAGTGGCTTATTTGGCTGGCTGGGGAGAGATTGCCCTAACCGGAGGCCGGGATATTCCTTATTGCCTTGTTCCATTGGTAGCGCCTATTGTTGGCGCGATTTTAGGTGCTTTTGGCTACCGCAAACTGATTACTCGCCATTTACCGCGCCATAATTGAATAAAACCAGGTTATCGTTATGACTACAGAAAATATGACTGAAAAAAAATATATCGTTGCTTTGGATCAGGGCACAACCAGTTCACGGGCCGTTGTACTGGATCACAATGCCAATATTGTCTGCATCTCACAACGTGAATTCCCGCAAATTTATCCCAAACCCGGCTGGGTGGAACACGATCCGATGGAGATCTGGGCAAGCCAAAGCTCCACCTTAGTGGAAGTGCTGGCAAAAGCGGATATCAGTTCTGACCAAATTGCCAGCATTGGCATCACTAACCAACGGGAAACCACCATTGTTTGGGAAAGAGAAACGGGTAAACCGGTTTATAACGCGATTGTGTGGCAATGCCGCCGGACCGCAGACATTTGCACCAAACTGAAACAGAGAGACGGCCTGGAAGAATATATCCGTCACAATACCGGTTTGGTGGTTGACCCTTACTTCTCCGGGACGAAAATAAAGTGGATTTTGGACAATGTTGAAGGTGTCCGCCATCGTGCTGAAAATGGTGAACTGTTATTCGGTACAGTCGATACCTGGCTGGTCTGGAAAATGACTCAGGGGCGCGTACACGTGACCGATTACACCAATGCCTCCCGTACCATGTTGTTCAATATCCATAATCTCGACTGGGATCAGAAAATCCTTGATGAGTTGGGAATACCTCGCGTTATGCTGCCCAAAGTCGCTGCGTCCTCCGAGGTTTATGGCCAAACCAATATCGGCGGTAAAGGCGGCACGCGCATTCCTATCGCGGGTATCGCCGGTGACCAACAGGCCGCATTATATGGGCAACTGTGCGTGCACCCCGGAATGGCAAAAAATACTTACGGCACCGGCTGTTTCCTGCTCATGAACACCGGCAAAGACGCCGTTCGTTCCAATCATGGCCTGTTGACAACGATTGCCTGTGGCCCGCGCGGTGAAGTCAATTATGCACTGGAAGGCGCGGTATTTGTTGGCGGCGCATCCATTCAATGGCTGCGTGATGAACTGAAACTCATTGCGGATGCCGCAGATTCAGAGTACTTCGCGACCAAAGTCAAAGACAGCAATGGCGTTTATGTCGTTCCTGCCTTTACCGGCCTTGGTGCACCGTATTGGGACCCTTACGCCCGTGGGGCGATTTTCGGCCTGACCCGTGGCGCCAATAGCAACCACATTATTCGAGCCACCCTGGAATCCATCGCTTACCAAACCCGTGATGTCTTGGACGCGATGCAGGCTGATGCAGGAACACGCCTGCAATCCCTGCGCGTCGATGGCGGTGCTGTCGCCAACAATTTCCTGATGCAGTTCCAGTCTGATATTCTCGGCACCCGTGTAGAGCGCCCGGAAGTGCGTGAGAGTACAGCGTTAGGTGCGGCTTTCCTTGCCGGTTTGGCCGTCGGGTTCTGGCGGGATCTGGATGAAGTGAAAAGCAAAGCGGTCATCGAAAAAGAGTTCCGCCCAAGCATCGAAACGACTGAACGTAACCACAAATATAATGGTTGGAAAAAAGCCGTTGCCCGTGCCCAGGATTGGGAAGATCGCGCTTAATTCTAAAATGCTCATCTCCCCGCGACGCGGGGAGATGAGCAGGTATCTTAAGCCGAACTTACGAAACGGGATGTTCCTGACGCGGGTGCCGCTGGGAAATGGGCAGCCAGCAAAACAAGATCAGCAGCGACATGGAAAACATCAGCATACCAACGCTAAATTGGCTCGTTTGCGGTAACATTGCCGACAGCCACGTTGCTCCCCCTGAACCGACATTCTGTAATCCTCCCACTAAAGCCCCTGCGGCACCCGCCAGATAAGGGAAAGGTTCCATCGCACCGGTCGTTGCCAATGGGAACAACATACCGGCGCCAAAAAAGAATAACGCTGCCGGTATCAACAACGTCCAGATATTCATCAAACCAAACCAGCCGGGCAACCACATCAGGATACCCGCCAACAAGCAACAGATCACCGACTGCCACATCAGCCGGTAAGATGTTTTACCTTCACGCCCTGCATACCACGCGCCAAAAAACGCCGCAGGAATGGGCAGAATAAACAAGATACTGACCGTCAGGCTATCCAGCCCCAGCACCGCCCCCATCAATACGCCGCTGCTGGCTTCAAAAACAGCAATCCCGGACAAGCCCCCTACCAGCATGATCAGGTAAGAAACAAAGGCACCATGAGAGAGTAACTGATGGAAAGAAACCAACATCGTACTGTGTTTAGTCCCGGCGGGGCGGGTTTCCGGTAAATGCCGGGCCAGAAAGAAAACCACCCCGGCTCCTAACAGCAACAGGAACACATAACAGGCACGCCAACCAAAATAGTGGGCAACCATCCCACCTATCATAGGGGCGGCCAGAGGACTAACCAATATCGCCATGTTCAACAGGCTATTGGCATAACGCAAGGTCGTGCCGGTATATAAATCCCGTGGCATGGTACGTACCATTACCCCGGCAACCCCTGTGCCCAACCCTTGCAATGCACTCGCAAGCACCAACACCGATAAGTTCGGGGCAAACAGGGCACATATCGTCGCCACCAGATAAATGGACATGCCCGCCAAAATCACAGGACGGCGCCCTACTTTGTCAGACAGCGGCCCATAAAAGAGTTGCGAAAACCCGTAAGAAAACAGATACGCTGCCATCACCCGCTGAACTTCTCCCGCAGGCTGGTTAAGATCACTGGCCATATCAGCAATCACTGGCACATAGATCGTTTGCGTCATCTGCCCTACCGCGGTCAGGGCAATCAGCATCAACAATAAATTAAAGTGTTCTATTTTTCTCATCGTATTTATACAAAATAACCCATTGAAAATAATCGAATAATCAATCATCAGCCACAGTAAAACCCTCAAGCGCTTAATTAAAGCACCTGACGTACTGACTAAATGAGATAGGATTCAATGAGCAAATCTATATTTTTTCTTTGCAGTATACAATTTCACATGAAGAAAAAATTACAGAAATATCATCCATAAATGTCAATAAAAGTGTACATATCAATCCATAATAACGGCAAAAGTCCAGTCAATTACACCGTAACACGTAATCGATAATGCTATTTCCGCTGATCACGTAGAATCGTCACAAAAAATCATCAATTCACGCCGTATTCATTCACATTGTTAATTCATACCCTATTGTGTAGAGAGGTTAATCGTCATGGCAAATTGGGTTACAGGAAAAGTTACCGACATTACTCATTGGACTGACTCACTTTTCAGCATCAAAATTCATGCACCTATCGAACAATTCACTGCCGGGCAATTTGCAAAACTGGCATTGGAAATTGAAGGGGAGCGCATCCAGCGCGCTTACTCTTACGTTAATTCTCCCGATGACAATCAACTGGAATTCTATCTGGTGACCGTTCCGCAAGGAAAACTCAGCCCCCGATTGGCGGCACTAAAAACCGGGGATGAACTGCTGGTCACAGAGCAAGCGGCAGGGTTTTTCGTTCTTGATGAGATCCCTGACAGCCAAACACTCTGGATGCTGTCCACCGGCACCGCCATTGGGCCTTATCTTTCTATCCTCCAGCAAGGCATCGATCTGGAGCGATTCGACCATATCGTGTTGGTTCATGCGGTCAGGTGGGGAAAAGATTTGAGTTATTTACCCATGATGCAGGCATTGGAGAAAAAATTTCAGGGGAAATTGAGAATACAGACTGTCGTCAGTCGGGAAGAATGGTCAAATTCACTGATGGGCAGAATTCCGGCATTAATTGAAAATGGCACACTGGAATCCGCCGTCGGCTTACCAATTCAGGCAGAAAACAGCCATGTCATGCTGTGCGGGAATCCCCAAATGGTCAGGGATACCCAACAACTATTAAAAGAGCAGCGTAATATGGCAAAACATCTGCGCCGTAAACCCGGCCATATCACCAGCGAGCAATATTGGTAATCAGCGCATGATGGCGGGTCACGGTGCCCACAATAAACTTATCGGCGTTTTTGGGCAGGGTCATTGGCAGAAATATAATCCACCGTTTCTGCCATCTCACCAAAGCGATTAGTGCCTTCCGTTCCGCGAAATACCCCGCAATCCAATATCATCATGACAAAAATCAGGGTTGGGACAAAACGACCAATGCCCCACTGCCATATCGGTGCCATTGTGCTCCAGTCAAGGGACAGCAATACCCAAGCCAACGCAAAGAGTAACCCCCAGCCACCCCGTTTATTCCGGTCATGCAGACGCTTCGAAAAAATCGCCGCCGTTGGATACAATAGCAAAGCAATACCCACCGCCGCATAATTTATCGGGAGGATATTCATGCCATGCAGTGTCAGGAGGATAAAGATCAAAGCGAAACAGATGCCTGTGCCGATCCAAAACTCCCGTCGTCCAATTCGGCCTTTGAATGAAAATCCCCATTGTTGTAATGTCATGTACTCTTTTCCAATGATTTTCCAATTGTGTGGATGCTGTTTTTCCAGGATTTAACTCAGTGAGTAACAAAATGAAAACAGACATAAATAAACTGCTGGTGACAATATTAATCGCTTTTGGCATCGGTTTACCATTATCCGCCGCTGCCGATGCACCGTCTGTCACACCAGAAATCAACTCACCGTTAATAACTTCACCATTAATAACTCCACCATTAATGTATCTACTGCCGGATTCCCCCACTTTCGAAGACACCATCCCCACTTTTCGGGAAAAATACAACCAAAACCATCCCGGCACGCCGTTGTACGAATACCGAGTGATTGCCAGCAAAGATATTTCGCAGCCGTTTATCCGCGCCGCCAGTAAAATCAATGACAACATTTACTCTTCGGCCGTACTGGAGCGGGGCAGTGAAAAGATTAAAAGCCTGCAAATTACCCTGCTGTTATCACAAGATGAACGGGAAAATACGCAAAACCGCTTACTGGCAACAAAATATATCACCGCGCTGATCAACCAATTTGAACCCACGCTTTCCCTTGAACAAGCTGAAATTCAATGGGAAAGGCTCTTGCAGGCAGCAGAAAACCGCCCCGCTTTCAGTCAAAAAATGGGCGCAATACGCTATATCATCGTCAACAGCAGCGAAAATATAATGACCTTCGCAATTGAACCGATTAAGCTATCGCTATCTGACACATCAGCAAATGAAAATTAGTGACCCAGCGCAGAGCTATTCGCGTTGATGATCTTTATACTGTGCATTCATTTCGCAATTTGATTATTTTCTGGTTGGAGGGAAAAATATGCGACATCCATTAGTGATGGGTAACTGGAAATTAAACGGCAGTACCCATATGGTTAACGACCTGATTGCAGGCCTGCGTAAAGAACTGAGTAATGTTGACGGCTGTGGCGTCGCTATCGCACCACCAACAGTTTATGTTTCTCTGGCAAAAAATGCCCTGGCGGGTAGCCGCATTGCGCTGGGCGCACAAGATGTCGGCGTCAATCTTTCCGGTGCTTTCACGGGCGAAACTTCCGCAGAAATGCTGAAAGACGTCGGTGCAAAATATATCATTATCGGCCACTCTGAACGCCGTACTTACCACAAAGAGAGCGACGAATTCATCGCGAAGAAATTCGCTGTCCTGAAAGAGCAGGGCCTGATCCCCGTGCTGTGCATCGGTGAAACCGAGCAAGAAAATGAAGCGGGTCAGACTGAAGCCGTCTGCGCACGCCAAATCGATGCGGTTCTGAACACGCTGGGCGCCGACGCATTCAAAGATACCGTGATTGCCTATGAACCGGTTTGGGCCATTGGTACAGGCAAATCGGCAACGCCTGCCCAAGCGCAAGCCGTGCATAAATTTATCCGCGACCATATTGCAAAACAAGATGCCGCCATCGCGGAACAAGTCATTATTCAATATGGCGGCTCAGTTAACGCCGGTAATGCAGCCGAGTTGTTCACCCAACCCGATATCGACGGTGCATTGGTCGGCGGCGCATCACTGAAAGCGGATGCGTTCGCCGTTATCGTCAAAGCTGCCGCAGAAGCTAAAAAAGCGTAATTTTTTAACGCATAAAAATAGGATTCAACCGCCACGAGCAATGCTTCGTGGCGGTTTTTTCACTCCATCATCAGCCAATGACTAACGCCGGATAATCTCGTCAAACGTTCCGCCGGTAGCAAAATGTTCTTTTTGCGCCTTATCCCAACCGCCAAAGACTTCATCAATGGTAAAAAGCTTCAAAGCAGGAAAAACAGCGCGATATTTTTCTGCGATGGCTTTATCGCGCGGGCGATAATAATTTTTGGCCGCAATCTCCTGCCCAACCGGAGAATAAAGGTATTTCAGATATTCTGTCGCCAGCTCACGTGTTCCCCGTTTATCAACCACTTTATCGACAACAGAAACCGTCGGCTCCGCCAGAATAGACATGCCCGGCGTCACAATATCAAACTTCCCCTTGCCCAGCGCATTAATCGCCAGTAAGGCTTCATTTTCCCAAGCAATCAAGACGTCGCCAATCCCGCGCTCCACAAAGGTATTCGTGGCACCGCGTGCACCGGAGTCCAGCACTTCTACATTTTTATAGAGTGCTTTCACAAACGCCTTGGCTTTGGCCTGATCCTGATGGTTATGCGCTAATCCATATCCCCAAGCCGCCAGATAATTCCAACGCGCACCGCCGGACGTTTTCGGGTTCGGGGTCACCACGGCAACATCGGGACGGATCAAATCCGGCCAATCTTTTATCTGTTTCGGGTTTCCTTTTCGCACCAAAAAGACAATGGTGGAGGTATAAGGCGCTGAATTATCCGGCAGACGCTGAATCCAATGCTTATCAATGCTTCCACGCTCAGCAATGGCATCCACATCATAAGCCAGTGCCAGAGTGACGACATCCGCCTGAAGACCGTTAATCACGGAAGTGGCCTGCTTGCCCGAACCACCATGTGATTGGCGGATCTTCACATTGTCCCCGGTTTTATTGTGCCAATATTCGCTGAATGCCTCATCATATTGCTGGTACAGTTCACGGGTCGGATCATAGGAGACATTCAATAATTGCAGATCTTTTGCCCATACCTGATTAGCCAGCGGTGTTATCGCCAAGACCATCAAAGATAACGTTGAAACAATATATTTTTTTGTCATTGCCCATATTGAGCCAGTATTTATACCCCTTGCATTTATTATCGCCACGGCCACACCTTCCCCTCAGTTATTATGATTTCGCCATAAAAACTGACAGAAAGCGCGATGACGCAGAAATAATTTTAACTTTCTGCTTATGCACAAGAAGAATATGAGGAATGAGACAGCCACAGGATAGGGCTGTCTCCAACAGAGGATTTTTCAGGCAGGAGAGGATTAGTAGAGTTTCTTCGCGGTTTCCAGCCACTCTTTCTTAAAGACACGCTGCATATTTTGCACGGCATCAATGATATCGTGATGAACAAGTTTCTCGTTCTGGATACCCACACAACGACCGCCATGCCCTTCCAGCAGCAGTTGAACCGAATACGCCCCCATGCGGGAAGCCAGAATGCGGTCATACGCGACCGGTGCACCACCACGCTGGATATGCCCCAATACCGTTGCACGGGTTTCGTGGCGGGTCTCCGCTTCAATATATTTCGCCAGTTCAGCCACATCGCAGACATGTTCAGTGATGGCAACTATCGCGTGACGCTTGCCTTTTTCAATCCCGGCTTTAATCTCAGCCAGCAATTCTTCACGATCAAAGGGATCTTCATTTTCAGGCAGGACAATAAATTCACAGCCCCCCGCGATGGCTGCGGATAAAGTCAAATCACCGCAATAACGCCCCATCACTTCAACAATCGAAATGCGTTTGTGGGACGTTGAGGTATCACGCAAACGGTCAATCGCTTCAACCACCGTTTCCAGCGCCGTGAAATAACCAATGGTATAATCGGTGCCTGCGACGTCGTTATCAATCGTTCCCGGCAAGCCGATACAAGGGAAACCCGCCTCGGTCAGCTTTTTCGCGCCCAAATAAGAGCCGTCACCGCCAATCACGACTAACGCATCGATCCCATTTTTGCGCATGTTTTCAATGGCAATTTCCCGCACCTTATCATCCCTGAACTCCGGGAAGCGGGCTGATCCCAAAAACGTCCCACCGCGGTTAATCATGTCGGAAACACTAAAGCGATCCAGCTTCTTCATGCGGTTTTCATACAACCCCAGATAGCCATCATAAATGCCGTAAACTTCCAACCCTTCGGTTAAAGCGGCACGAACAACACCACGAATAGCGGCGTTCATGCCAGGCGCATCACCGCCACTCGTTAAGACTCCGATTCTTTTAATCTTGTTGATCATGATGACCTCTGACTTGTCGATATAATATTTGCGAAACCTGATTGTCACTTCATTAGCTGAATTGATTCAACTCCGCCTATGATACGGAAAAACAGCTATTCTGCATTAAGATTATGTCTATTTTTTGATGTGCTTTTGATTATGGATAAATTCTCCGTCAATCCCAACGGTTTTTATACTCTTCGGCGACAGCGGAGCAAGGATCTTGGTGAATAATAATATCGGCATCTGGAAACCTGTTCCGTAATTTATTTTCAATCCCTTCGGCCAACGCATGTGCCTGCACCAAGGGCAAATTATCATCCATCTCCAGATGGAACTGAATAAAACGAATCGGGCCTGATTGACGGGTGCGCAAATCATGCCCACCTGCCACACCGGGATAATTCCGGATCATCTCAATAATCTCCTGCCGCTCTTCATCCGGCAAGGCACGGTCAAGCAAGGACTGTACAGCATCATAGCCCATCCGTAATGCACTATAGAGGATATAAACCCCAATGCCCAAGGCAAAGAGCGCATCCGCACGTTTAAAACCATACCAACTCAGCAGCAACGCCAGCAAAATCGCCCCATTCATCAGGAGGTCGGACTTATAATGCAGCATATCCGCCCGGATCGCCTGACTTTGCGTTTTACTGATCACCCATTTTTGGAAGGTCACCAAACAGATCGTGGAAATCAGGGCAATAACAATCACCCCAATCCCGGTTGCCGCATGTTCCAGCGGCTTGGGGGAATATAGGTGCTGAAAGCCCGTCAAAAACAGGAAAATCGCTGAACCGGAAATAAACATACTTTGCGCCAACGCTGCCAATGATTCAGCTTTACCATGCCCGAAAGTGTGCTCTTTATCCGCCGGTTGGAGTGAATAGCGCACGATAAAAAAATTCGTCAGGGAAGCGGCCAAATCGACCAGAGAATCCACCAGCGCCGCCAATAAACTCACCGATCCCGTCAACCACCAGGCAAAAATTTTCACGATCAACAGCACACTGGCCAGTACCGTGGCCGCCAACGCAGCGGAACTGACCCATCGCCCATAATTGATATTCATTGACTACCGCCTTTTGGTTACTCCATCTCAGGTATAAAAATAGCGCGTTAGATGAAAAAATATAGGGGCGGCGAAACAAAGCGAGTCAATTCTATCCAACATTCCGCCGTGGCCTGCAATGATCCCGCCAAAATCCTTCACGCCGCTATCCCGTTTAATCGCCGACATACATAACCCGCCCATAAACCCCATCAGGGTAATTGCCAACGACATCAATCCCGCCTCCCACGGAGAGAAAGGTGTGACCCAGAACAACGACATTCCCAACAATGCAGACACGAAAATTCCGCCAATAAATCCTTCAACCGTTTTATTCGGACTCAGTTTCGGCACAATCGGGCGTTTGCCCAATAACTTCCCGAAGACATACTGCAAAACATCAGATATAGCAGAATCATAATACTGTGTCATAATACCCAAATTCCAATGACAAGGTAGAGTTGAAATGGGTTACAGTCTCGATTTCCGAAAAAGAGTTTTGGCATACAAAGACAAGCATTCGTTGACGTTCGAACAAACGAGCACCCACTTTGAGGTCTCTATCCGCACTCTGTTTCGGTGGTGCAATAAAATAGAACCCTGTATGACACGGGATAAACCGCCCACGAAAATGAGTGACGAAACACTTATTGCCGATGTCCGAAATTATCCCGATGACTATCAATGGGAAAGAGCAAAACGTCTGGGGGTTTCACAGTCTGCTATCCATTACGCCTTGAAACGGCTGAAGCTCACCTTGAAAAAAAACGCTAAAACACCCTGACGCTTGCGAACACGCTCGTCAGGTATTTAACGAGCGTATCCGCCACCATGAGCAGGCAGGCAAACCGATTGTTTATCTGGATGAAAGCGGTTTTGAGCAATCGATGCCACGAATGCACGGTTATTCCCCAAAAGGACAGCGCTGTTTCGGTCTACACGATTGGCAGGCCAAAGGGCGGATTAATGTCATCGGTGCCATCATTAAAAATACCTTTGTAACCTTAAGCGTATTTGGGGGGAATATTAATGCGGATGTCTTTCATGCCTGGATGACCCAAGATTTGTGGCCAAAGCTCCCAAGTGGAGCCGTGATTGTCATGGATAATGCCTCATTTCATAAACGCCATGACACGCGACAAGCAAAACCCAACCCGGATGCCAGTTGGAGTGGTTCCCGCCTTACAGCCCGGATTTAAATCCTAATCAAACAAAAAGGGGCGGGGACAAAAGCCACAAGAAAGGAAAGAAAAAGGTCCATTTGATGAATTTTTAAAAAAAAACCTGAATTTATGTTAATTATATTGATTTTGCTATAGTTGCACCACAATCATCAGAAACAGCAATAACTTGATATTTTGGTTCTTGTACTCTGGGATATCCAATATCAACAACGCGGGCGCATGGCTGATGGCAAACACTGTGATTAACATCCCCCACTGGATTTTGGCGGTGCGTTCCAAAAAATGGATAGTGTCCCCAAGCAAGGCTGTACGGACAGGTAAAAATAGCAAGACATAGACGGGAATAAAAACCGAGAATAGCTCATACCACTGCATTCCCACCAACACATACTGCGCAGGGATAAAAACAAAAAAACACCAGAACAGTGCCTTATGATCACTGCACCGAATCGGGGTTAGCATAATAAATTCACGCAGGGCAAAAAATGACATCATCGCAAATAAAATCACCGATCCCACTGGCCCAACCACAATAGCCAAGACACAGATAATGCATATCACCCACCAGCTACGGATGCGGGCATTCAGGTTATCGATAGTGGCATTGCGCCTTTCCCCTGCATAGCGCAAGGCCAAAATGCCGCCAATCACACTGGCAATCACCAATATGCCAAATATCCCGCCCAGCAACAGCATCAGATCATGATCGATATGAGAATAAACCATGTTGGGTATCCCTATCCCTTTTATATGAAGTGACAATGATAAGATTTTTTTAATAACGGAGTAATGGGAGGTAAGATAATCAAGATTGGTTAAGATAACAACAGGTTGTATCAAGAAAAACTATGCACCTTTGAGGAATTGAAATGTGAATTTTAGGCAAAAAAAGCCGCTCAATAGGAAGTGAATAGAGAACTAGCTATTCTGAAAATTTTCGGCGCGGTCAACCAATACCGATAAAAAAGAAGTTCTGGCAAGTTCATGCGCATTTGGCGTCATAATACTGATAAGTTGATATTTTTCTGGTTCACACCAATGACGGGTATAAACAAGATAACTATTACTTTTACGTGCTGCAACGGGCATTTTCGTCGGCCAAGGTTCCTCATCAGGTAATTTGATATGTATTTTGAACACGAAAGAAGCGCAGAGAGAAGCATGATCTTCCCACCGCCCCTCATCACCAAAAATGGCTGGTCTCAATCCGCCATTTTTCCAGTCTTTCAAAAAATTGGCATATTGTCTGGCAACAGCAGGTAATTCAATATCTTTATGAAGGGAAACAGTAACCACGATATTACCATCAATGGAAAATTGGTTTATCAAGACCCAGAGCTTGATGTTCAGAGCTAATCAATGCCTGCACATCTTCCTTATTGGATTGATTCGTGATTTCAATCAATTTCGGTGATTCATGAGTATTTTTAGTGAATGAAAGAATTTCTTCAATGGTATAACGCAAATCTGCGGCAGCCCGTCCAAACTGCATGATTTCCTGACAGTGTTTTTGGTCATCCACTTGATTTAAAGCTATTTTCGATGCCTTAACTAAGGCAGCACAAAGGGTAATATGCTTTGTAAAATAATGCAGATTATCTCTGGCAAATTTAGACATACTTTTATCGTCAATAGGAATGCGTTTTTTTTCCCACTCTGCCCGCAGATTCCGTAAATGCCCTCTCATACGATTGGCGAGATCAGCCATGTATTGCCGCGCTTCAGTAATAGGCAAATACACCACAGAATCATTAATATTTTGCAACACTAACGTATTTTGTGATGGGGATGTCGCCATGTAACTACCAACGCTGTCAGCAGGCACTGGCGCAAGTGATAATGCCATCGCGGCAGCAATGGAAGAAATGTTATTTTTGCTGAATTTCATAAAACCGACACTCTAAACATAGTGAGTTCATGTATGTGATTTGAGCATACAACTGTACTTCTGTCCACAAATTATACACTCATCTGGTACCTGATTTTTGCAGTTAGCGATAACATTGGATCCATTAAGTGAAGGTATAGAAATCTAGTAGCTATAAGCAATTGTAGATAACAAAAGTGTCCACACTTGAAAATTTTCAGTTCGTCTACAGTTGCTTAAGAAAACATTATGATGCTGATTTTAAAGGAAATTAATTTTAGCTACGGATAAAAAAAAGCCCCACAAGGGGGCTGAAAGACAGGGATGGTGTCTATGGCAAGGAAAATCGTTGGTGATGCTACTGTGTAACAAAAGTACTAAACATCAAAAGTGGTAACAAAAAAATCAGTTCACTTTTCGGGCTTCGTATTCATTTACTTCAACCGATTTTTTTAGCAGCGCTTTCTGTTCCGGTGTTAATAGCTGATAAATCTGATTATTAATGCGCGCAATTTCTACGCCCAGAGCAACATTCTTTTCGGCTATTTTTTCAAGCTGCAAACGAATCTCAGCTTCATCAAAATCCTCATCAGCCAAAAGGGCATTCAATCTTTGATGTTCAACTCGCATATCCATCAGCGGCTGTTCATACTGATGCTGCTCTTTGACTAACTTCCACATCTGTTCACGTTGCTGTTCAGTTAGCGCGATTCCACCGAAGAGATAACTATAGTTATATTGGCTGTTCCGGTGATGATTCAAATTCCTCTTAGAGCCATATGGCATACAATATGGATAGGGGGAGGAGGAACTCACCTCAGGAATATGATCCGTATCAGCAGTTTTAGCTAAAGCTTCTGTTGTTCCCAGAACAACCATTGACGCTAAAGCCAATATTGCTATGTTACGCATTAAATTTCCTCGCTTTCTCGAACAGCAGCATTCGATTCAGTGCGGATAACTATAACCTTACGGCTGCAAACTAGCGTCAGAGCATGTAAAAGAACGTAAAGTCATGGAATAGCGAAGTTTGTTATCGTATTTTGCTCTTGGAGGAAGAATTAATGCATAAAATCTTATTAGTTGATGATGACCGCGAACTGACATCGCTATTAAAAGAACTGCTAGAGATGGAAGGATTCAATGTGATCATCGCCCACGATGGCGAACAGGCTTTACAATATATCGATTCTTCAATTGACCTATTATTGCTGGACATCATGATGCCGCGCAAAAATGGCATTGAGACACTGAAAGAGCTACGGCAGTACCACCAAACCCCGGTTATCATGTTAACGGCGCGTGGCAGCGATTTAGACCGTGTTTTGGGGTTGGAACTGGGAGCGGATGACTATCTCCCCAAACCGTTTAACGATCGTGAACTGGTCGCCCGCATACGGGCCATTTTGCGCCGTTCCAACTGGAGTGAACAACAAGCCGATATTGGCACACCGATACTGGAGATCGATAAACTTCAACTCAACCCTGGGCGTCAGGAAGCCAGTTTTGATGGAATGATCTTGGATCTCACCGGCACAGAATTCACCCTGCTGTATTTATTGGCGCAACATTTGGGGCAAGTCGTTTCCCGTGAACATTTAAGCCAGGAAGTATTGGGAAAACGCTTAACGCCTTTTGATCGGGCTATTGATATGCATATTTCGAATCTACGCCGTAAATTACCCAACAGAACTGATGAACTTCCATGGTTTAAGACATTACGCGGCCGTGGGTACTTAATGGTTTCCGCAAAATGATCAATAGCTTGACAGCCCGTATATTCGCCATCTTTTGGTTCACGCTTGCGCTTGTCCTGATGATAGCCTTAATGGCGCCCAAACTGGACTCACGGCAGTTAACGCCGCTTTTGGACAGTGAATACCAGTTGGGAGAAAAGCTGGCAAAACTCATAGAAGAAGAACTCATCAACGACTCTGGGAATGACCTATTCTGGTGGCTACGTCTGGATCGCGCTGTTGCCCGGTGGACGCCATCTGGGCAACGTCTGATCCTCGTCTCCAGTGAAGGGCTAATCAGTGACATTAATACCCCGCCCCATCAACAACAAGTTATCCGCAACTTTATCGGCCAATCCGATAACGCCGATCACCCTAAAAAGAAAAAATACGGCCGTTCAGAAATACTCGGCCCATTTTCTGTCCGCGATGGAGAGGATCATTATCACCTCTACATCATTAGGCCAGCGGGGAGTCCACAGTCCGATTTTATTAATCTGATGTTTGACCGGCCTTTTTTACTGCCCGCTGCCACCATGTTAATCAGCGCCCCACTGTTATTGTGGCTGGCATGGAGCCTGGCAAAGCCCGCACGGAAACTCAAAAATGCCGCTGATGACGTGGCAAGAGGTAACTTACGGCAACACCCAGAACTGGAATCTGGCCCGCAAGAGTTTTTGGCGACGGGCAGTAGTTTCAACCAGATGATCAGTGCGCTGGAAAGGATGGTGACCGCCCAGCAGCGGCTGATTTCCGATATCTCTCATGAACTGCGCACGCCACTGACCCGATTGCAATTAGCGACTGCCTTGCTGCGCCGCCGTCACGGTGAAAGCAAGGAACTGGCACGCATCGAAACAGAGACCCAACGTTTAGATGGCATGATTAACGACCTGCTGGTGCTTTCCCGCAATCAGCATAAAAACGAGCTACTCCGCGAAAATATCAAAGCCCACGATATCTGGCATGACATCCTGGAAAATGCAAAATTCGAAGCTGAACAGATGAGCAAAACGCTGGATATCGTCTCACCTCCCGGAAACTGGGTAATTTACTGCAACCCGACAACGCTCGGCAGCGCACTGGAAAACATCGTCCGCAATGCACTGCGCTACTCCAGCCACCATATCGCCGTTGCATTTAAGTCAGACAACCACGGTGTCACGATTACGGTTGATGATGATGGCCCCGGAGTCAGCCCCGAAGACCGTGAACATATCTTCCGGCCTTTTTACCGGACGGACGAAGCACGGGACAGAGAATCCGGCGGAACCGGATTGGGACTGGCGATTGTTGAAACGGCTGTCAGCCAACATCGAGGTTGGGTCAAAGCAGAAGATAGCCCTTTAGGCGGGTTAAGGCTGGTGATTTGGCTGCCGTTGCACGGAAGATAGATAGTTTTCGTTTGGGAATTTAGTTAGTTACATAACGTAACAATTAAAGAAAAAAAGCTATTATACTTGACCTCATGGCGTCGAGGGACTAATCTCGTCGCTGCTTAACACAAATCATTGATATGTTAATTTTTGTTAAACAAAAAAATCCAATGATATTAGTTGGATAAGTCAAATTGTCACATACAACAGGCACTCTGGGAGCCGTAACCTAGTGCGGTAGCTTTGATATTAATTAAATAATCAAGCGGGAAATAGATTCCACCTTATATATTACCAATCCTTTTATTTTTCTGTACAACATTTTCTTTACGTATAAATTTATACCATTAATGTTCTTTCGATTGAAGGAACATTAATGTACAATCAAAATCTGAGACAGATATCACAGAAAACTAACGATTATCTATCCAAATCACCTCCACGCCAATTTTACAACTCCATGTTTCATACAATTTACTATAGACAAGGTAAAACTAATGGGGGTTATTCGAACCATTCTGCCTTGAATAAGTAACAGTGCATCGCTATCGGTATAATCAAGGATAGTAATTTGACTATCCTGCATTATAACTACCTAAACTTAGACTAAAAAAATGGTTTCAAAAAAAGACATTATTATAGGTTACACTGCTCAATTATTAAACGTTGGGTCTGGTATAATAATTCTACCAGCATTGCTCATCTTTTTATCAAAAGAAGAATTGGGCTTATGGTACATATTTAGCGCTATGTATGGGCTTATTCTTTTATTAGAGGTTGGTTTTCAGCCAACAATCTCTCGGCAATCTGCCTATATTTGTGACGGTGCTGTTGAATTAAGAGCATTTGACCTACCAGAGAAAAAAAGTAACTATCCCAATATAGATCTTTTTTGTGATCTATTCTGGGCGTCTAAGAAAATATACATGTCTATAGCCATTCTATCGTTTTTTTTATTATCGTTGATTGGTAGTGGATATTTAATATCATTGAAAATAGATGTTGATTATTCTTATGTAATCACAGCATGGTTGGTATATTCAATATCTGCTATCATAAATTTCTACTTTGGATATTATAATGGATTATTGCTAGGTATGGGGGAGATAACAAATGTAAACATGATAACTTCAGTAAGTAAATTCTTAATGGTGGTTTTCACAGTTATTTTTTTGTGGTGTGGTGCAGAATTATATTCTGTAGGTATTGCAAGTTTATTATCTTGTATTATCAATAGAATTTTAATTTCTAGATTATTTAACAAAATAATAAGATATAAATTTTGCTTAAAAAATGGAGTCGACAGGAGAAGAAAAAATAGCTTAGCAATGAGGGTTGTGTGGAGTGGAGCTTGGCGTTTAGGTCTAGTTCAATTAGGAACTTTTGTTATATTAAAAGGGAATCAATTTATAGCAGCCACTTTTATAGGAGTTGACGCGGCGGGAGTCTATGGACTAACCTCGCAAGTGTTATTGTTAATATTTACAGTGTCTTCATTACTAGGATATCTGCAACTCCCAAAAATGAACTCATTGCAATTAAATAATAACCTTGAAAAGTTAAGGGATGTATATTCCTTATCGGTACTTTCATTATGGTTTATATTTATTAGTGCAACGGTCGGTTTCTATTTTTTTGGTATTCCTATCCTTCGCGCTATAAATTCAACATCTAGTATTATAGACGCTCCATGGTTTTTCTTATTTGCATTTATCCTATTGCTGGAAGCTAATCATGGAATTAGTGGAAGTTATTTAACTACTTTAAACAAAATCCCATTTTTAACAGCAAACTTGATTTCAGGTTTTTTTGTAATATCTTTGTCTATTATTCTAGTGAAATATTACAACTTGGGAATTTATGGGCTAATAATGGGACAAGGAATTGTTCAGTTAGCTTTTAACAATTGGTATTGGCCTTTATTAGCTAGGAAACATTTAAAGTTGACTAGGTGTAATCTTCTATACAGAGGTTTTTTACTAATGAGAAATATATCAAAGTTGAAAAGAGAGTAATAATGGTTAAAAGAGTTTTCATTACAATAGATAACGTATATCCTGATGATAGTGGTGGTAAAAAGTTATCCTTAGGGAGAATTATGCATGCAAGAGATAATGGAGATAGTGTTTTTGTTATTCATTATAACTATTCAAATCAAAATATTGATAGTGCGAAAGCATTTTTCCATGAAAATGGAATAAGCTATACATGCTATAATCCAGTTAGTGATAGAACGAATATAATAAGTAGGACTTTTTATATTATTAGAGCTTTTTTTCATAATGAAGCTGAACCATATTTTTTTGTGAGAAAAGATAAGGCTTTTAATAATTTTATTTCTGAATTCATTAAAAACAACGCTATTACGGATGTTTCTATCGAATCTATTTTCCTATTTAGCGTTTATAAAATCCTGCTATGCGACGGTTGTAAAATAAATATTACATTTCATAATGTAGAATCAGAATTTTTTATGCAGTTATCCAATACCGCTCAAGGTATGTTGAAAAAATTATATTATAAGAGAGAAGGAAAGGTTATTAGAAAATTAGAACATAAGATATTATCTTGTAAAAAAAATTCTCTGTTAAAATATACTTTTCTTACCCCTCCAGATTCAAAGTTTTATATAGACAAGTATGATCTTAGTGAAGGGGAATATTCTTTAAATATAAATGATATTTATGTAAATAGTAAGATAGAAAGAACGGTTAATACAGAAAAACCATTTTTTCTTTTCCCTGGAAGCTTAGACTTTCCTCCTAATAACTATAGCTTGAAAAAATTATTACATTCATTCGATCAAAAAATATTTAACGAAATGATTCCTATAGTAGTTACTGGTAAATGTAGTGAGAAGAATAAAAAAATTTTTTCAAAATATAATAGTTTGAAAATAGTCGGCTATGTAAATGATGCAGAATTGAAGAAATTATATTCTACATGTGTTGCATGTATTTCTCCTATTACTGTTGGTGGTGGAGTTAAAATAAAAAATATAGAAACAATAAAACTAGGTGTACCACTAATAGCTACTAAATTTTCATGTATAGGTATCAATACTGAAGGAAAGAAAGTCTATCTTTCCGATGATTCGCCATCTTCTTTTGTATCAGCCATGAAAAATTTTTTGGAAATAACTATTTAAATAACCATGAAAAACTCTATAATAACATTTATTATATTGTTTAGTATTGCTCTTTGGTGTGGTTTTATTGGGCGTGCTACGACAAATGAATATGGTGGTGATTTACTCGGAGTAAAAATACAGGATACTATTAATATTAGTGATATGTTATTCGTTGTGTTTTTATGTCAGTTATCATACATAATTGCATATGTAGTTTATAATTTTTTTTTAAAGAGAAATTTTTCCATTAAAACGGGAGTGAATGCAGTAATAAATATAAAAAGATTTTCAGTTATAATGTTTTTCATCCTTATTTTCCATGTTGTTTTTGTTCTAGTGACTGGTGTTGGTAAAATTGGTAGCACCGCAACAAATCCTCTGAGTCCGATTTTTGCGGCCACAAATCCACAGGGAGTTTTTTTTCTTTATTATGCTATATCTAGAAAACGTGGAGGTAAACTTTTATTTACAAATTTAGCCCTATTTTTCTTACTACAACTTTCAAAAGGATGGACTGGATTTATATTGTTATTATTCTTTATTGAATTATCCCATCAATTTTCAAAAAGAAATTTCTTAGAAAAAAATAGAAAGTTTATTGTGGTTTTCCTACCTGTCCTTATTATATTCGGAGGAGCATATATCTATCAATATTTGTATATAGTTAAAAACCATATAAGAGGTTTTGAAGTAACCGAAATCAATTATGGTAAATCATTACAACTATTTACTGATCGCCTTACTAACTACTCTGTTGCATTAGGTGCATTCGCTGAACAAGATAGAATAATAGAACAGTCTAGATCAGATTATTTTTTAGAAACAAAAGGTTTTTTTCGTCCTATTTTACCAACCTCACTAATGTCCGATAAAAACTTTAGAACAATAAATAATTCAGTAATGCTAGCTTATTTTCCTGACTACCCTTTAAATTCTAGCGTTGATGTTGGAATTTTTATGTATTCATATTTGTTACTAAAATCTAGACCATTAGATGCCAGTTTCAATTTTATTTTGACTAGTGTTATCTTGTTTTTTTTGATAAAAACAATAAAGTTTTTATTTAAAAACCATTATTCTTCGAATATCGTTATATTCTATATTATATTTTATGTCTTTTACACTTGCTCTAGTGAGGTTATATTATCATCCCAGTATTTAATGCTATTCTTTTATATCCCAATTTTCTTGTTGTTTAATATATTAAAGTTTAAAAAAACTTATGAAAGATGAAAATTATGCCTAAAAATATTCTACCAATTGTAATGGCTGGTGGTGTTGGTTCAAGATTGTGGCCTTTGTCTAGGACATTATATCCAAAACAATTCTTGAAGATAAATGATGATCTAACTATGCTAGAAAAGACAATTGATAGGCTTAAAAATATACCCTGCTCACCGCCTATAATTGTGTGTAACGATATACACAAAGATATTTCACTTGATTGTTTAAAGAATAATAAAGTAACTAAATTTATATTAGAGCCTCAAGGTAGAAATACAGCTCCAGCAATTGCTATATCAGCACTCTTTGCTCTAAAACATTATGATGATCCTTTTTTACTAGTATTAGCAGCAGATCATGTAATAGATGATGACGAATTATTTTCTAAATACATATATCAAGGAATTGATGCTGCAAATAATAATCTTGTTACTTTTGGAATTGAGCCTACTTATGCAGAGACTGGCTATGGATATATAGAACAAGGAGAAATAATTTCTGATCATGCATACTCTATAAAAAAATTTAAGGAAAAACCTAATATACAACTTGCTCAGAAATATATTTTAGATGGTAAGCACTTATGGAATAGTGGTATGTTTTTATTTAAGGCATCAGTACTGCTAGAAGAGATCAAAAAATACGCCCCATCCATTTTTGATGCTTGCTTAAGAACGTTAGATAGTTCTTATGACAAAGAAAATATTCTAATGTTAGATAAAAACAATTTTGCTAATTGCCCTTCCAATTCTATCGATTATGCTGTCATGGAAAAAACTGAAAAAGGTTGTGTTGTTCCGATGAGATTGGGATGGAGTGATATTGGTTCATGGAAAGCTTTATGGGAGATTTCACGGAAGGATTCCTTTGGGAATGCAATAATTGGAGATGTAGAAACATATGATACACAAAATAGTCTTGTTTACTCTTCCTCTAGACTAGTTGCTACTCTAGGACTGCATGATATTGTTGTTGTAGAAACGGAAGATGCTGTATTAGTTTCATCTAGGGATAAATCACAGAAGGTGAAAGATATTGTTTCTAATCTCCAAAAAAGCAAACGTAAAGAAACAGAGAAAAATAGTGAAGAGCTTAGAGTGTGGGGTAGAACCACATTACTTGATCAGGAAAACACTCTAATTGTAGAAAAAATAAAGATAAACCCTAATCAGAAAACAATATTGGATACTGGTACTTTTGAAGGAAAAACTATTTTTACCATAGCTATGGGGTATGCAATAATCAGTAAGAATGGTGATAGTCGAAAATATATGAACGGTGAAACATTTTATCTTGTAACTGAAGAAGAATGTGAAATAACTAACATTGGTAAAGAAGATCTTATTATTATATCAATTAAATTTTAATAGATATAGGCGGAATAATAGTGATGGATATAGATCATTTGTTAAATAAATGTTTTAAAGCATATGATATAAGGGGAAAAGTTGAAAGTGAGCTTACAGATGAGGTTATGTATCGTATTGGTTATGCCTTTGCTCACTACGCGAAAGCAAAAGAGATTGTAATTGGTTGTGACGTTAGGCTATCGTCAGATAGACTGAAAAAATCTTTCGCGAATGGTGTCATGGATTATGGGTCAAATATTATTGATATAGGTCTCGTTGGAACTGAGGAGATCTATTTTGCTACCACATATTTAAATGTTGATGGTGGTGTTGAAATTACTGCTAGCCACAATCCTATAGACTATAATGGAGCTAAATTTGTTTTAAAAAATTCAACACCGATTAGTTCAGAAACTGGTTTGGATGAAATAAAAAATATAGCATCAAGATTAGATGTTAATTTCATTAAGAAAAAAAAGAAAGGAATATATAAAAAATTAGATCTAACAAATGAATATATAAACAAGATCATTAATTTTTTAGATTTGAAAAGTATTAAACCAATAAAAGTTACTGTTAATACAGGGAATGGAGCTGCTGGCCACGTAATTAAATATTTGGAAAAATTTTTTAAAGAATTAAATGTTCCGATTATATTTAATAAATTAAATATAAAAGAAGATGGTTCATTCCCTAGCGGAATTCCTAACCCATTATTACCTGAGTGTAGATCAGATACCAGTAATGCAGTCGTTTCCTCAAAATCTGATCTTGGTATAGCTTTTGATGGGGACTTTGATCGTTGCTTCTTCTTCGACGAAAATGGACGATTTATTGAAGGATATTATATTGTTGGTTTGTTAGCTGAAACATTCTTATTAAAACACCCTAGAGAAAAAATTATTCATGATCCAAGATTGACTTGGAATACTATAGAGCTTGTACAGAAAAATGCGGGAATTCCTGTCGTTAGTAAAACAGGGCATGCCTATATAAAAGATAAAATGCGTCTGGAAAATGCTATTTATGGTGGTGAGATGAGTGCCCATCACTATTTTAGAGACTTCAATTATTGCGATAGTGGCATGATACCATGGTTATTAATTGTCGAGCTATTATCTAAGAAAAATAAAAAACTTTCTCAATTAGTTGATGATATGATTATTAATTACCCTGTATCTGGAGAAATAAATATTCATGTGAAGAACGCATCTAATACCATTGAAAAAGTACTGGAAAAATATAAAGCAACAGCGATTTTAATTGACTACATAGATGGATTAAGTATGGAGTTTAAATTCTGGCGTTTTAATCTCAGGTTTTCCAATACTGAAGATCTATTACGACTTAATGTTGAATCTCGTGGAAACATAGAGTTAATGGAGATTAAGAAAAAAGAAATAATCGATTTAATATCTAACAGCTAAATTTATGAATAAAAAGATTATAGTTAACGCCACAGCTCTTTCAACCAGTGGAGCTTTAACAATACTAAAACAATTCTTAGAAGGAACTAGATTTTCTAACCGAGAGTTTATATGTTATGTCCCTGAAGATGTTGATTTTGATGATTATAAAAATGTACAATTGGTCAAAGTAAAAAAAATGGGTTGGTTGAAAAGGATCCTATGGGATTCATATATTTTACCAAAAACCATTAAGCGTCAATCTATAGTTTTTACCGATATCATTTCATTACAGAATACAAGCATCAATGTAAAAGAGAAACAAATAATTTATCTTCATCAGCCTATACCATTTAGCAATATAAACTTTTTAAATCATAATAGTTTCTCCTTTAAGTTTTTTTTGTACAAGTTTTTTTATAGTTATTTTATATTTAGATATGTTAAAAAGGAAACTATATTTATTGTTCAAACAAATTGGATGGCGCTAGCATTACAAAAAAAGAATAAAGTTAAATTAAGTAATATTCATGTAATGAGACCAGATTTCATTATTCCAAAAAAAAGAAAAGTTTTCTTTGATGAAAATGATCAAACAGACTGTTTTAGATTACTATATCCCGCAACACCTATAACATACAAAAATCACTTAATAATACTTAAAGCATTAGCCATCTTGCCTATTGAAAACTTTAAGTTTCAAGTAACTTTTAATATAGGAGAGTACCTAAAATTTGATAAATTAGTTAGTCAACTAGGACTTTCAGAAAAAATTGAATATTTAGGCTATGTTGATTATGAATCTTTGATAACTTACTACGTTCTATCAGATGTTGTCTTATTCCCTAGCTATCTTGAAACGTTTGGCATGCCTCTTTTAGAGGCTGCATCATTGAGAAAAAAGATAATTTGTAGTGACTTACCTTACGCTAGAGAAGTTCTAGCTAATTATAATGGTGTATCATTTGTTATGTTTGATAATGCAAATGATTGGGGTAGAGAAATATTAAATGAATATCACTTAAAGATTAATGAATCTTGCACTCCTATTTTAAATATACCCAAAGAAAAGATTAGCAGTTGGAAAAGTTTTTTTGATTTACTGTAAGAGAATTATTATATGTTCAAAAATAAAATATTGTTAATAACTGGCGGTACAGGTTCTTTTGGCAATGCTATTTTACGGCGCTTTTTAAATACAGACATCAGAGAAATTCGCATATTTAGCCGTGATGAAAAGAAACAAGATGATATGCGTAAGAAATATGCCAATGATAAGTTGAAGTTTTATATAGGCGATGTACGAGATTACAGTAGTATTTTATCTGCTACTCGTGGAGTCGATTATATTTATCATGCAGCAGCATTAAAACAAGTCCCTTCCTGTGAGTTTTATCCAATGGAAGCAGTAAAAACAAATGTTTTTGGTACAGATAATGTTTTAGAGGCAGCAATTGCAAATGATGTAAAACGTGTTGTTTGTTTAAGTACAGATAAAGCTGTGTATCCTATTAACGCAATGGGTACATCTAAGGCAATGATGGAAAAAGTGATCATAGCAAAATCTCGTAACTTACCAGATGGCATGACTATTTGTGCAACCAGATATGGGAATGTCATGGCATCAAGAGGCTCTGTTATCCCTCTATTTATTAATCAAATTTTGGATAGTAAGCCTATAACAATCACAGATCCAAATATGACTCGTTTTATGATGACCTTGGACGATGCAGTTGATCTTGTATTACATGCATTTAAACATGGTACCAATGGTGATATTTTTATACAAAAAGCACCCGCAGCAACCATTGAAACGTTAACTGATGCGATATTACAAATAACTAAACGACCCAATCATCCTGTCAATATTATAGGAACACGTCATGGTGAAAAGTTATATGAAGTTCTATGTAGCAAAGAAGAAATGTTAGTAGCAGAAGATCAAGGTGATTATTATAGAATATCTGCCGATAATCGTGACTTGAATTATGAGAAATACTTTGAAAAAGGTAATAAAGAAGTTCAAATCATTGAAGATTATAATTCACATAATACAAAAAGATTGAACGTAAATGAAATGATTGAATTACTGCATAAACTCAGCTATATCAATAAAATTGGTGCGGGTGAAAAGGCAAATCCAGATGAGTAAAAAAATACTTATTATTGGTGCAAATGGGATGTTAGGTGGAAGTTTACTCCGGCACTTTTCATCCTGTGAAAACTATGAAGTTTTAGGTAGTACTCGTAATGAAAATTCCGCTCAAAAACTAAAAAAACAAGGATTTGATAATATTATTCCTGGTATTTCTCTTGAATCAACGGAAAATATTGATAAGCTCATCAGCGAATTTAAACCCGATTTTTTGTTTAACTGTGTAGGAATTATTAAGCAGCTAGATTCCTCTAAGAATCATATAGAATCAATCGAGATCAATGCACTACTCCCTCATAAATTAGCAAAAATTTGCACAAAAAATCAAACTAAATTAATCCATTTTTCTACAGATTGTGTTTTTAGTGGAAAGAATGGCTTGTACAAAGAAACAGATATTGCTGATGCCAGTGATTTATACGGTAAGTCTAAATTATTAGGCGAAGTGTTATATGATGGTCATATAACACTAAGAACATCTATTATTGGACATGAGATTGATACTTGCCATAGCTTAGTTGATTGGTTTCTATATCAGAATAAAGCCATAAATGGATTTTCAAAAGCAATATTTTCTGGCTTACCAACATGTTATGTTGCCGAAATTCTAGAAGAATATGTTTTACCTAACCAATCTCTTGCAGGACTCTATCATCTCAGTGTAGATCCAATAAATAAATATGAATTATTAAAATTAGTAAATAGTATTTACAATAAAAATTGTAATATCTATGAATCAAAAGAATTGGTGATAGATAGAAGCCTAGACTCTAGCTTATTTAGAGAAAAAACTGGTTTTATACCTGAAGATTGGAATAGCTTAATTAGAAAAATGAATTATGAATATAAAAAATACTTTTGATAAAAAAATAAAAGTAGTTACTGTTGTAGGAACTCGCCCCGAAATAATTCGGCTATCACGTGTTATCTCACAGTTAGATAAATATACAAATCATATATTAGTTCATACCGGTCAAAATTATGATTTTGAACTCAATGAAGTTTTTTTTAATGACCTAAAAATTAGAAAACCAGATTATTTTTTAAATTCAGCAGGTAAAAATGCAGCGGAAACTATTGGAAATGTGATTATAAAGTCTGATAATTTATTTGAAGAAATTGAACCAGATGCTCTATTAATCTTAGGTGATACAAATAGTGCCCTAGTATCTATTACTGCTAAACGTAAAAAAATACCAATCTTCCATATGGAAGCTGGAAATCGCTGTTTTGATTATAGAGTACCAGAAGAAATTAATAGAAAAATAGTTGATCATATTTCTGATATTAATTTAACCTATAGCGAAATTGCTAGAGAATATTTATTAAAAGAAGGAGTTCCTGCAGATCAAATTATAAAAACAGGAAGTCCAATGAAAGAAGTCTTAGATTTCTATAAAGATGATATAAGGAAATCAAATATACTTAATAGATTAGAGCTAAAGACAGCTGAATACTTTATAGTCAGCACCCATAGAGAAGAAAATGTTGATTCAGCTGAAAAACTAAGTAGTTTAATCCATGCATTAAATGTAATCGCCGAAAAATATAATCAGCCTGTAATTGTTTCCACCCATCCACGCACTCGTAATAGAATTAACGAATTAAACCTTAATGTGAATTCTAAAGTTCAATTTTTAAAACCATTTGGCTTTTTCGATTATATAAAATTACAAACAAACGCTCATGTTGTACTTTCTGATAGCGGAACAATCACTGAAGAATCATCAATATTGAATTTTCCAGCGTTAAATTTACGTGAGGTTCATGAACGCCCTGAAGGATTTGAGGAAGCATCAGTGATGTTTGTAGGGCTTGATATTGAAAAAATTATACAAGGTATCGGAATTCTTAAAGATCAAAAAAGAGGAGATATAGATCGCGATTTAAGAATGGTATCTGATTATCAGATTGATAATGTTTCGATGAAAGTTCTTAGAATCATAATGAGTTATACAAATTTTGTTAATCAAAAAGTTTGGAAAAAATAAAAATGCGTCTGGCGTTAATTTGCGATGATTATCTCCCTGATAGTACGCGTGTTAGTGCTAAAATGATGCATGAGCTTGCCCTTGAGTTCTCAAATCAAGGGCATGAGCCGATTGTTATCACACCTAACACAAATAATAAATCTTCAGGTTTAGTAACTGATATTATAGATGGAATTCAAGTAATCAGATTTCCAAGCGGTAGAATTAAAAATGTATCGATGATTACTAGAGCATTTAATGAATCTCTTTTGTCCATAAGAGCTTGGAGTTCTTTAAAAAAGATATTAAAATTAAAAAAGATAGATGGAATAATTTATTACTCTCCATCAATATTCTTTGGTAATTTAGTTTATAAGATAAAAAACATATGGGATTGTCCCTCATATCTAATCTTAAGGGACTCATTCCCTCAATGGGTTATTGACGAAGGATTAATCAAAGAAAAATCCATTATTGCAAAATATTTCAGATATTTTGAAAGAAAAAACCATTTAGCAGCGGATTATATCGGATTAATGTCACAAAAAAATCTCGAAATATTCCATAAAAATCACCCACAATTTAACAATATTGAAGTTTTATACAATTGGGCAAATTTTTCACCTAAAAAATATTTAGCGTGTAATATAAGAGAAAGACTCGATCTGTCTGACAAAATTATTTATTTTTATGGCGGAAACATAGGTAAGGCTCAAGATATAGGAAACTTATTAAGATTAGCCAATAAAATGAAAATATTTCCTGATGCTCATTTTCTTTTCATTGGACAAGGTGATGAAGTTTCCTCATTGAGAGAATACAAAGAAAGATTTAATCTGGATAACATTACTTATTTACCATCAATATCACAAGAAGAATTCAAAAAAGTTCTATTATCTGTTGATATTGGTTTATTTAGTTTATCAAAACACCATAAAATACATAATTTCCCAGGTAAATTACTTGGGTATATGGTTAATAGCATTCCTATTTTAGGTAGCGTTAACCATGGCAATGATCTTATGGAAATTGTTAACGAATCTGGAGCAGGTTTGATATCTATAAATGGAGATGACGAAAAATTATTTAATTCAGCTGTGAACTTACTACAAAACGAAGAATTACGAAAAAAAACAGGTAAAAATGCATTTAATTTACTTAAAGAGAAATTCTCCGTTCAATCAGTAGCTAAAAATATATGTAATAAATTCATTTAAAACTTAGATCCTCCTAATAATTACAATTTCCACTTTAATTGTTGTTAATGTTTAATTGTCATTTTTGAAAATTTATAATCAATTATTATGTCTATAGAAAAAAGAGTTAAATGGATAGACGCGTTAAAATTCATCGCTATATTTTGGATATGGATCGGCCATTTTGGAGACAATGGAAAGCAATTATATCCATTTGTTTTTTCATTTCATGTCCCATTGTTCTTTTTCATATCAGGAATATTTTTTAGAGAATGCTACACTTTAAAAAGTTTATTGGGTGTGATATCTTCTTCTTTTAAAAATATAGTTATCCCGTACTTTATTTTTTCATTGATATCACTAGTTTTCTTTTCTTTATATTACAATTCTAGTTTCATTCAAGCTAGAGAGATGGCTAGCCAAATAATACCAGGGATACGCAATCACATTTTTGCAGCGTCTCTATGGTTCTTGCCATGTTTATTTATAATTATTTCTACATATTCTTCTTTATTTTTCATTATAAAGAACAAGTTTGTTATTTTACTCATATTCTTTTGCTTGTTTTTAGCATCATCAAAATTTGGAATTGGATTTTCTCCTAAAATATTTTTCAACATAGATAGCGCAGCACTATATATAATTTATTATGCTATAGGAGCTTACTTTTCAAATTTTATTTTGAAATTCGATATAAAAAAACTGCCTAACTCAAGAAAAACCATATGTTATGTAATCATGGTTGGTTCTATAGCATTATTTATTAATGCATATTTTTTTGGAGCTAGCTATATTTACTCTGGGTTTAAAAATGATTATATTAAAATAATACTATCATTACTTATAACATTAATTTTATTCATCCCAAACATTATAGCCTCCCGCTACATTACATTCACGCCCATAATAACATTGGGTAAGTCAACTCTGGTTCTTTGCGGAACAGAGCAATTAATAAAAACCGTTACATATTCTTCTTTTAAAATGTTTGGGTTAGATATTTACTTACATAACCCTATTGATACTATAGTCTACACAATTTTGTGCCTATTAATTTCGTATTTTACAGTAGTTAAGGTTTATCGACACATAAAAGATAGATAGTAAACTGAGTAACACCGCGCCGAATCTAATCATATTTATTTTAACCTACATTTAAGATACAAGTCTGTAATTTAACCGAAGTCACGTATGAAGAGGTTCAATTTTACCAAAACATACTCAATAACAGGCCGAGAAAGTGTTTGGAATTTATTCCGCATCTCACTCATAATTAATTGATTTCAATAAAAAACAACATAAGCATGAAAAGAGTACGAATACCTAAAAATCAAAATATTACAGATATAGCTGCAGAACGTCAGATTTAGGCCACCAAAGGTGTTTTTTGAGGAATTAAAAACAACAGCATAGTGTCGCACTTCGAAGTTTAATTCAGGCTTGGCTAAAAAACCCCCACTCACCCAAACCCCCTAAAAGTCGTAATTTCACGTTATCTTGTAGCCATCTCCGGCGAAAACATCCGTAACAACTTACTTAAAACATGCTAAACATCGTCCTATTCGAACCAGAAATCCCGCCTAACACAGGCAATATTATCCGTCTTTGCGCTAACACAGGTTGTCAGCTTCATCTTATTCAACCGTTGGGTTTTACTTGGGATGATAAGCGCCTGCGTCGCGCTGGGCTGGATTACCACGAGTTCGCCAACATTAAGCAGCATCACGATTACAACGCATTCGTGGAAAGTGAAGGGCTCAGTTCAGTCAATTCACAATCCCCTTCTGGGGCACGCCTGTTTGCCTTAACCACAAAAGGTACTCCGGCGCACAGTAATGTGAGTTATCGTGATGGTGATTATCTGATGTTCGGCCCGGAAACCCGTGGGTTGCCGCCTTATGTGTTAGATAATATGCCGTCTGAACAGAAGATCAGAATTCCTATGCTGGCGGATAGCCGCAGTATGAATCTTTCTAATACTGTAGCGGTGGTGGTGTTTGAAGCATGGCGGCAACTGGGTTATCCGGGTGCGTTATTGCGGGATTAAGATTAATAGGATATTCAGCGCCTAATCCGTGCTGAATATCCTATCTATTGATGCTCGTAAGAAAAGGACAGAATTTCAAATCCCATCCCCATTTTCAAATCCATTATTGATGCCATTGAAATGCTGGTTCATATCCAGTGATGGCTTCTCGCTTTCCGGTTTACCGACAATCCTCGCCGGTACGCCTGCCACGGTGGTATGCGGTGGCACTGGCCTTAATACAACCGAGCCTGCCCCAATTTTTGCGCCACGGCCAATCTCGATATTGCCGAGGATTTTGGCTCCCGCACCAATCATTACCCCTTCACGGACTTTCGGATGACGATCTCCCACTGTTTTACCCGTTCCACCCAGTGTAACGGATTGCAGGATGGAAACATCGTTTTCAACAATTGCCGTTTCACCAATCACAATGCCAGTTGCGTGGTCGAGCATAATGCCACAGCCAATCTTTGCGGCGGGATGGATATCGACACCAAATGAAACTGAGACTTGGTTTTGCAGGTAAATCGCCAGTGCTTTGCGATCTTGTTTCCACAACCAGTGTGCAATGCGGTAAGCCTGTAGGGCATGGAAGCCTTTAAGATAGAGCAATGGGGTCGAATATTTATCGACCGCCGGATCGCGCAGGCGAACCGCTTTGATATCACAGGCTGCTGATTCAACCATCTTAGGATCACTGCGGTACGCATTTTCAACGACTTCCCTGACTTCAATAGGGGGCATAATCGGTGATGCCAGCTTATTTGCCAGCATATAGCTCAAGGCACTACCCAAATTTTTATGCTTGAGTAGTGTCGCGTGAAAAAAGCTGGCTAGCATGGGTTCACAATCTGCCAGAGCCCTTGCTTCATTTTTTATATTTTCCCAGACTTCGTTCAGTTCTGATCGCGACATATCAGTGTTCCCATTTGACTTAAGAGTGAGAGCCTTCTCCCTCATCTCTGGTAGCTCTTCCCAATAATGCCCGGGCAGCCTCAATCACATTTTTATTGCAGTACAGTATCTGGTAGATCTGCTCTGTGATTGGCATTTCAACACCCGCTCGCTCTGCCAAAGCACGAACTTCTTTCGTATTGCGATATCCTTCAACAACTTGCCCGATTTCGCGCTGCGCTTCATCGACACCGATGCCTTTCCCTAACATCATGCCAAAACGACGGTTACGGGATTGGTTATCGGTACAAGTCAGGACTAAATCGCCTAATCCCGCCATGCCCATAAAGGTGGAAGGATCGGCACCCAACGCGATCCCAAGGCGGCTCATTTCGGCCAGACCACGGGTGATCAATGCGGTGCGGGCATTCGCCCCGAATCCCATACCATCAGAGATCCCTGCGCCAATTGCAATAACATTTTTTATTGCTCCGCCGAGCTGTACGCCAATAAAATCCGGGTTTTTGTAGACCCGAAAACTTTTACCGCAATGGAAGAATTGTTGCAGCTCTTCACCAAATTCGGACGTTGTGGCAGAAACAGCAATTGCGGTGGGTAAACCTGCCGCGAGTTCTTTGGCAAATGTCGGGCCAGAAACGACGGCCAGAGGGATTTCGTTACCTAATTGTTCACGGGCGACATCTTGCAATAAGCGCCCGGTTTCAGCTTCAAGCCCCTTGGTCGCCCAAACAATCCGGCTGTCAGGTTGTAAATGGGGTTTTATCTGCTGTAAGACATCACCGAAAACATGGCTGGGAACCACGATCAGGATATTGCGGCTGGCTGAAACCGCCCGCTGCAAGTCAGCCTCAAGTAATAAGCTGTCAGGAAAAGGAACATCCGGTAAAAAGGCCTGGTTACAACGCGCTTGTTGCAAGGCATTGACGTGCGCAGGGTTATGCCCCCAAAGCACCACTTGATGCCCATTGCGAGCCAGTGTAATGGCTAAGGCGGTGCCGTATGAACCGGCACCGATCACTGTCATAGAAGCAGTATTCATTAAGCTTCCTGTTCAGCCTCATTAGGCTGGGGTTCAGCCTGCTGTTGCAGATAGTTCATGAACAGGGCATCAAAGTTAACGGGTGCCAAATTCAGTTGTGGGAAAGTACCACGACCGACCAGGCTGGTGATGCACTCACGGGCATACGGGAACAGAATGTTCGGGCAGTATGCGCCTAAGCAGTGTGCCAACTGGGTGCCTTCGATGCCATCGATAGAGAAAATACCCGCCTGCTGAACTTCACACAGAAACGCCGTTTCTTCTCCCAGCATCGCGGTAACGGTAACGCGCAGAACAACTTCATAAACGCCCTGAACCAATTCACTGGAAGCCGTGTCCAGATCCAATTTGACTTCCGGCTGCCAATCCTGCTGGAAAACCTGCGGCGCTTTTGGTGCTTCGAAAGACACATCTTTCGTGTAAATACGCTGGATCTGGAAAGCCATTTCTGTGTTGTTTTGTTCTGACATAATCATGTTTACCTTTTTCAGATGTCCTTATGAAACTTTTCAATCATGCAAGCCTGCTTGCCTGCACCTCAGTTCGTTATTTCTTGCCGCGAGCTAATGGCAGGTTTTCACCCGACCAGCCGGCAACCCCTTCTTTCAGGGAATAGACCTGCTCAAAGCCCAAACGCACCAGATTCTCCGCTGGTGTTCTGGATTCCAGCCCATTGGCGGAAACGACGATGACAGGCTGTTTTTTATGTTTCTCCAACTCACCTAAGTTATTGTCTTTAATCTCAGATGGCGTCAGGTTAACGGAACCAATGATATGCCCTTTGCGGAAATCGTCACGGGAGCGTAAATCCACGACGACAGCATTTTCCTTATTAATGAAATGGATGGCCTGAGCACGGGTGATCTCTTTACTCTTGGAGAACACGCTTTTTACTGTCATCACGATGACAGCCACCAGCAGTGCAATCCAGGCAAGGCTCAGGATCGTGTTCCGGCTAATAAATTGCATGATTTCTTGCAGCATGGAGGGCAACAACTCCCGTTGGTTAATAACAAATATCTAAGGCAAAGAGTATACCTGTGTGTTGCCTCAATTACAGCCAATTAGCACCCATGCCGGGCATATTTGTGCCATTTTTGCGGAGAGTTTCGAGAAAAATTTAAAAATCCCCCACGAACAACTTGATTGTAATGCATCATTGAAATATTTCATGTGATAGTGATTTCCCGCTGTCCTATCGGGCGAGGATGTTGTAATCACACTTTATCCTAAATATTATTTTTGACATAATTGTTCATATTTGAGCTATTATTTGCAAATTATACCTTTAATGGGTCTTATAAGATCTGTTATTTTATGGTTTGGAGGGATGATGTCTTTTATTCATTTACTTTATTCACCATCTGAATTAGCTGCTAATATTGGTCAAAATGCCAAAAATCTTAGATTATCCAAGAATTTATCCAGAAAAACTTTAGCTGAAAAGTCAGGGGTTTCTGAGTCCACGATCAAAAGATTTGAAACTAAAGGAACGATTACTTTAGAGGCAATGATTCTTTTAGCAACTCATTTAGATGCGTTAGGTTCGATGTCCAATCTTTTTAAGGCTGAATATCTAAGTACATATGAAGAATTAAACAACGCCAAACGTCAAAGGGGGACAAGATGAACAAATTTAAACATATAGAGCATCTTGATGTTTTGTGCAGTGGTATAAAAGTTGGAATGCTTACCAAGATTCAAGGTAAAGGGATTTATTTCACTTATGATAATAATTGGTTAGCTTCAGGGTTTAATTTATCACCTCTGACTATGGCTTTTGATGAAAAGCCTCAACTAGCCAAAGATCCCCGGCTTTTTGAGGGATTACACGGACCTTTTGCAGACTCATTACCTGATGGTTGGGGAATGTTGCTGATGGATAGGTTTTTTGACAGTAAATTTGGCAATGGGGCGTGCCACGCTATGACTGCATTGGACCGTCTGGCATATATAGGTGACCGTGGCATGGGGTCTCTTGAATATCATCCTAAAACTGAAAAAACAGAGGCTATGGAGTATCTTGAGTTCTCAGAATTATTTGAAGAATCTATAAAAGTTCAGCAAGGTGAGACTTCGAATGTTTTATCTAAATTACGTTTAGCGGGAGGCTCACCTGGCGGAGCTAGACCAAAAGCAGTGGTTGCATTGTCACCTGATGGGCGCCATGCAACCACTGCTTTTGGCTCGATACCTGAAGGCTATGAACATTGGATTGTAAAATTTAGATCTTTAAATGAAGCTGTTGAAACAGGAGCTATAGAATTTGCCTATTCTGAAATGGCCAGAACTGCTGGTGTTCATATGGCAGAATCTGCTTTGCTTCATGTTGATATGCCTGATGGAACAAAAGAATACTTTTTTGCTACTAAGCGATTTGATAGGCAACAGAATAGAAAAATTCACATGATAACTGTTTCTGCACTTATGTATGCTAACTTCAGATTCCCATCGATGGACTATCCTACCTTATTAAAACTAACTAACGTATTAACGAAAAATGCAAAAGAAGTAGAGAAGATGGCTAGATTAATGATTTTTAATGCGTTATCACATAATTATGATGATCACACAAAGAACTTTGCATTTCTTCATAATGAAGAAAAAGAATGGGTATTATCACCAGCTTATGATTTAACTTTTTCAAACGCATTAGGGGAACATACGACAGGATTTGGCGGTAATAATACAGGAAGAGCAACAAGAAAACGTATTAAAGAAATTTGTTCTGAATATAAGTACCTTAAAGCAGATGATTATATAGACCAAACACTAGAGTCGTTATCCAATTGGGAAAATGAATTTAAAAGATTAAAAATCCCTTATGATGCAGGTAAAGGGATTTTTAACACCCTTGAGCGGGATCATGATTTTTTTGAGAAATGAAGGGCCAATTATGACCAAAGCACGTTTACATGATGATGCAATGGTGCCGCTTCTCCGTGAACATCCTGAGTTTGCACAGCATTATCTGCATCAGGCGTTGGTTGATATAGATGAAGAAGGCGGACAGGAAGCATTTCTTATAGCAGTGCGCCATGTTGTAGAAGCAAGCGGTTACGGCGGATTTTTCTAAATTAACTAAAATTTATATTAATGATAAAAAACAGGCTGTTCTCTGGTCAGGGACCATTCCTCATGGAATAATCAGGCGCTATGTCGCAGCAGGGTACTGAATAAGATGGCTGAAAATAAGGATCTAACAAGCCGTAACCATCGGCAGGAACAATATAAGAAGCAAAATAAAATCAGAGTGTTATATCTCTTTGCTTTGTTGTTCACCTTTTTCAGCTTCAGTACAAATACTTTCGCCAATCAGATTTCAGACAATAAAAATCAGCTTAAAGATATTCAGCAGGATATTGCTGAGAAAGAGAAAAGTGTCAAACAGCAACAAAAGCAACGTACTGATCTGGTTAACCAATTAAAAGAACAAGAAAGTACCATCTCAGAAGTGGGGCGTTCGCTGCACACGACACAAACTCGCCTGAATAAACTCGAAAACGAAGTCTCATCACTGAATGCCAATATCAAACACCTGCAAACCCAACAAAAAGAACAACGTCAATTACTTGCCAACCAATTGAATGCGGCTTTCCGGCAAGGCAATCACCAAGGTTTAGAGTTATTGCTGAATGGGCAGGAAAATCAGCGCAAAGAACGTATTCTCGCCTATTACAGTTACTTGAATCAGGCACGCCAGGAAACTATCACCAAGCTGCAAAAAACCACCGAAGCACTTAACCAGCAAAAAAAACTGCAACTGGAAAAACAGAGCGAACAGAAAGAGATACTGAGCAGCCAAAAACAGCAAAAACAAAAGATGGAAATTGCCCGCAGCGCGCGGCAAAAAACATTAACGACACTTGAGTCTTCATTGAAGAAAGATCAACAAAGCCTTACAGAACTTCGGCAAAATGAAGCCCGGTTGAGGAATAAGATTGAAAAAGCGGAACGGGAAGCTAAAGCGCGCGCTGAACGTGAAGCCCGTGAAGCGGCTCGCGTTCGTGCCCAAGTTGCCGCTAAACAGAAACAAGCACAACAAAAAGGCGCCAGATACAAACCCACGGAAGAAGAACGTGCGCTGATGGCGCGGACGGGTGGCCTTGGCCGCCCTGCCGGGCAAGCGATATGGCCGGTACGCGGCCGGGTTATCCATAACTTTGGCGAGGCGATACAAGGTGAACTGCGCTGGAAAGGGGTGGTTATCTCCGCAGCGGAAGGGACAGAAGTCAGAGCAATCTCAGACGGGCGGGTATTACTGGCAGACTGGCTGCAAGGCTATGGACTGGTTGTTGTACTTGAACACGGTAAAGGCGATATGAGCATTTACGGTTACAACCAGAGCACATTGGTCAGTGTCGGGCAACAAGTTCGGGCAGGCCAGCCCATCGCGCTGGTTGGCAGCAGCGGCGGGCAACAACAGCCTTCACTGTACTTTGAAATCCGCCGTCAGGGCCGGGCGGTTAACCCATTACCGTGGTTAGGGAAATAGGATGGCGAAGATACGGTCTCTGTTATTCTGCACATTATTGCTGTTTACTTTTAATACTCACGCGGCACGTTTAGCCATCGTCATTGATGATGTTGGCTATCGTGTTAATGAGGACAATAAGCTATTACAACTGCCGGTTGCGGTTTCAATCGCCATCCTGCCCAATTCCCCGCATGGCAGGAAAATAGCGGAAAAAGCTCATCAGCAGGGGCGGGAGATTTTAATCCACCTGCCAATGGCACCATTGAGCCAGCAACCTCTGGAGAAAAATACTCTCCATCCGGCCATGAGCCGGGAAGAAATTGCCCGCATTATTCAAGATGCGATCCAGAAAGTGCCTTATGCTGTTGGGATGAATAATCATATGGGCAGCGCCATGACCTCGAATCTCAAAGGCATGGAAAAGGTCATGCAGGTGCTATCCCAAAGCCGCCTCTATTTTCTGGACAGCGTGACTATCGGCAATGCACAAGTCACAAAAGCCGCAATGGGAACGTCTGTTCCGGTACTGCGGCGAAATGTTTTTTTAGATAATATTCAAACCGAAGCCGAAACACGGCATCAACTCAGCCGTGCGATCGCCCTCGCCCGCAGGCAAGGTTCTGCTGTTGCCATTGGGCACCCGCATCCCACCACGTTGCGTGCCCTACAGCAAGCACTGGCGGGATTACCCCATGATATTGAACTGGTCACACCCGGCATGTTGTTGAACGATACTCAAACTGTGCGCAACGGCATAAGGCCCCATAAAGAAGCAAAACCAGTGCCGGAAACGCAATGGGAATCGCTCAAGAGGGTAAAAAAGATATTATCTGATAATGCGCTCTTTCATACTTTAAACCGATACATGCAGAAACTTTGGGGTAATCAAACAGGCACCCAAAACCAAGGTGCCTGTGATAACTTTTAATCCCAATTTAAGATAACTTTGCCAGATTGCCCTGATCGCATGACATCAAAGCCTTGCTGGTAATCATCAATCGGGAACTGGTGAGTAATGATCGGGGACAAATCCAGGCCAGACTGGATTAAGGCCGCCATCTTGTACCAGGTTTCGAACATCTCACGCCCGTAGATTCCCTTAATAAACAGTCCCTTAAAGATGACCTGATTCCAATCTATCGCCATATCGGAGGGAGGAATCCCCAACAAAGCGATACGTCCGCCGTGGTTCATCGTATCGAGCAAGGTACGGAAAGCCGGTGGTGCCCCTGACATCTCCAGACCGATATCAAAACCTTCCGTCATGCCCAGTTCGGCCATCACATCCGTCAATTTTTCTTTGCTGACATTCACCGCGCGGGTGACGCCCATTTTGCGCGCCAGTTCAAGCCGGTATTCATTCACATCGGTAATCACAACATGACGGGCGCCGACATGCTTACACACCGCTGCCGCCATAATCCCGATAGGGCCAGCGCCGGATACCAGTACATCTTCGCCCACCAAATCAAAAGAGAGCGCGGTGTGCACTGCATTGCCGAAGGGATCAAAAATCGCCGCCAGCTCATCGGGAATATTGTCGGGAATTTTAAACGCATTAAAGGCGGGAATAACCAGATATTCAGCAAAAGCGCCTTCACGGTTCACCCCAACGCCAGTGGTATTGCGGCATAAATGGGTACGCCCGCCACGGCAGTTACGGCAGTGACCACACGTGATATGGCCTTCGCCGGATACGCGATCGCCCACCTTGAAGCCTTTGACCTCCTGCCCCATGGCAACGACTTCACCCACATATTCGTGCCCGACGACCATCGGAACCGGGATGGTTTTTTGCGACCAATCATCCCAGTTATAGATGTGAACATCCGTCCCACAAATGGCGGTTTTACGGATTTTAATCATCACATCGTTGTGCCCAAGTTCCGGCGCGGGCACCTCGGTCATCCAGATACCTTCCTCTGGCTTTAATTTAGATAATGCTTTCATAATGATACCTTAAGCAATGACATTCAGTTGCTTGCCAATGCGTGTAAATGCCGCCACCACATGTTCAATCTGCTCTTCAGTATGGGCGGCAGAAATCTGGGTCCGGATACGCGCCTGACCTTTAGGCACCACCGGGTAGAAGAACCCAATCACATAAATCCCTTCTTTCAACAGTGCTGCGGCGAATGCCTGTGCCAGTTTCGCATCTCCCAACATAACCGGGATAATGGCATGATCCGCCCCTGCCAGCGTGAAGCCTGCCGCCGTCATTTTCTCACGGAACAAATTCGCATTTTTCCAGAGACGCTCACGCAGATCATCGCCATTTTTCAGCATATCCAGCACCTTGATTGATGCCGCGACAATGGCAGGAGCCAGCGAGTTGGAGAACAGGTATGGGCGTGAACGCTGGCGCAACCACTCAACCACTTCTTTGCGCGCCGCGGTATAACCCCCCGATGCGCCGCCCAGTGCCTTACCCAACGTACCGGTGATAATGTCAACACGCCCCATCACATCACAATATTCATGGGTGCCGCGACCCTGCTGACCCACAAAACCCACCGCATGGGAATCATCCACCATGACCAGCGCACCAAATTCATCCGCCAAATCACAGATGGATTTCAGGTCAGCAATAACGCCATCCATGGAAAATACCCCGTCCGTTGCGATCAGGATATTTTGTGCCCCTTCGGCTTTTGCCTGTTCCAAACGGACCTTTAATTCTTGCATATCGTTATTGGCATAGCGGTAACGTTTCGCCTTGCATAAACGGATACCATCAATAATGGAGGCATGGTTCAGGGCATCAGAGATAATGGCATCTTCTGGCCCAAACAGGGTTTCAAACAAGCCGCCGTTTGCATCAAAGCACGAGGAGTACAGAATGGCGTCTTCCATCCCCAAAAATTCAGCGATCTTATTTTCTAATTCTTTATGGGCGTCTTGCGTCCCACAGATAAAGCGAACGGATGCCATGCCAAAACCGTGGCTATCCATGCCGGCTTTTGCCGCCGCGATCAGGTCGGGATGATTCGCCAAGCCTAAATAGTTATTGGCACAAAAATTAACAACCTGGTTACCCTCAGCAACCGCAATATTGGCATTTTGGGCAGAAGTGATAATACGCTCATTTTTGAACAACCCTTCAGAACGGGTTTGCTCCAACTGTTCATTCATTTTCTGATAAAACGATGCTGACATTTTGCTCTCCTGATTCCCTAACTAAGTGAAAGGCTGATGCATTTTACTGACAGATTCGGCCAGTGACGACACGACCAGAAAGATAATATCAAGTTTGTAAAGCGGATCACGGCTTAGAGACTGACATGCGGCAAGGTTTCACGATATTCTCCTGTTTAAGCTGCTGTCGTCAGTAGGGTTAAATGCTATTATACGCGGCAAAGATCGACCCAATAGATGAAATGAACTGACTATTTAGAGGTGAGCCAAATGATTATTGTCACTGGTGGCGCAGGGTTTATTGGCAGCAATATTGTCAAGGCACTGAATGACGAAGGCTATAAGGATATTCTGGTTGTTGATAACCTGAAAGACGGCACAAAGTTTGTCAATTTGGTTGATTTGGACATCACCGATTACATGGATAAGGAAGATTTCATTGCCAGCATTGTTGCGGGTGATGATTTGGGTGATATTGATGCCATTTTCCATGAAGGTGCTTGCTCATCCACCACCGAATGGGATGGTAAGTATATGATGGACAATAATTATCAGTACTCCAAAGATATCCTGCATTATTGCCTTGAACGTCAAATTCCGTTCCTGTATGCCTCTTCTGCTGCGACTTACGGTGGCCGCAGTGACAATTTCATTGAAGAGCGTCAGTATGAAAAACCGCTCAATGTTTATGGCTACTCCAAGTTCCTGTTTGACCAGTATGTGCGCGATATTTTGCCTCACGCGGACTCTCAAGTTTGTGGCTTCCGTTATTTCAATGTCTACGGGCCGCGCGAAGGGCATAAAGGCAGCATGGCCAGTGTTGCCTTTCATTTGAACAATCAGATCCATCAGGGACAGAATCCGAAGTTATTTGCCGGCAGCGAACATTTCTGCCGCGATTTTATCTATGTCGGTGATGTTGCCGCCGTTAATCTGTGGTTCTGGAAAAATGGCGTTTCCGGCATTTTTAACTGCGGAACCGGCCGCGCTGAATCTTTTCAGGCGGTGGCAGACGCGGTGACTGGATTCCATCAAGAAAAATCCCCCGTTGTGGAATACATCGATTTTCCGGAAAAATTAAAAGGCCGTTACCAGAGTTTCACGCAAGCCGACCTGACAAAACTGCGTGCTGCCGGTTATAAAGAACCGTTCAAGACCGTCGCCGAAGGTGTCGCTGAATATATGCAATGGCTCAATCAGGATAATTAATCGACGTCTATGAAGATATTGGTGATCGGCCCATCATGGGTGGGCGACATGATGATGTCACAAAGCCTCTACCGTACTTTGAAAGATTTGTACCCCGATGCAGAAATTGATGTGATGGCACCGGCATGGTGCCGCCCATTATTGGCAAAAATGCCGGAAGTGAGTCAGGCGGTAGCCATGCCTCTGGGTCATGGTGCCCTTGCTTTGGGGGAGCGCCGCCGCCTTGGTCACGCATTGCGGGAAAACAGATACGATCGTGCCTATGTCTTGCCCAACTCATTCAAATCTGCGCTGGTTCCTTTCTTCGCCAATATCCCGCTGCGTACAGGCTGGCGCGGTGAAATGCGTTACGGGTTACTGAATGACCTCCGGGTCCTGAATAAGCCTGCTTTTCCACTGATGGTTCAACGTTATGCCGCCCTCGCCTATGAAGGGAAACTGCGTAACGCTGATGAACTTCCACAACCTTTGTTATGGCCGCGATTAAGTGTCAATGACGAAGATATAGCAGAATCCACCTCAGCCTTTAATATTGCGGATCACCGCCCGATGATTGGTTTCTGCCCCGGTGCCGAATTCGGCCCCGCCAAACGCTGGCCGCATTATCACTATGCCGCCCTTGCCGGGCAGTTAATTAGCCAAAAAGGTTATCAGGTTTTGCTGTTTGGCTCCGCCAAAGATCATCAAGCGGGTGAAGATATTCGTGCACTTTTAAGCGATGATGCCCGCGAAGATTGCCTTAATTTGGCCGGGAAAACGTCACTTGAGCAAGCCGTCAATCTGATTGCGGCCTGCGATTCTGTCGTCACCAACGATTCAGGTTTGATGCATGTGGCAGCCGCCTTAAACCGTCCTTTAGTCGCATTATATGGACCCAGCAGCCCGGATTTTACGCCTCCTCTCTCAAATAAAGCGGAAGTGATCCGCCTGATTACCGGCTATCATAAAATCCGCAAAGGTGACCGTGACGGTGGCTATCACCAAAGCCTGATTGATATTCAACCTGAAACGGTTTTAGCTTCATTAGAGAAACTGCTACAGGCGGAGAGCCAAAATTAATGCGTGTTTTATTGGTAAAAACCTCTTCAATGGGGGATGTATTACATACTCTGCCGGCATTAACTGATGCGAAACAGCATTTTCCTGATATCGAATTTGATTGGGTGGTGGAAGAAGGATTTGCCCAAATTCCAACCTGGCACAATGCGGTCGAAAAGGTGATCCCCGTGGCGATCCGCCGCTGGCGAAAAAATTGGTTCAGCAAAGATATTCGTGCAGAACGGGCCCAATTCAGGCAACAACTGCAACAGCACCAATATGACGCCATCATTGACGCCCAAGGCCTGTTAAAAAGTGCTTTTTTGGTCACTCGCCTGGCCTCTGGTCCAAAGCATGGTTACGATAAAAAAAGCATCCGTGAACCCATCGCCAGCGTCTTCTACGACCATTGCCATGCTGTCAGCAAACAACAACATGCGGTTGAACGCATTCGGGATTTATTTGCGGATAGTTTGGGCTATAAAAAACCGTCGGAACAAGGTGATTATGCTATCGCCCGCCATTTTTTGCGTGAGGAAAGTCATAACCTGAATAACTATCTGGTTTTCCTCCATGCAACCACGCGCGATGAAAAACATTGGCCTGAAAATCACTGGCGGCAACTTATCGCCCATATCGCACCCACCGGCCTGCGTATCAAACTGCCTTGGGGTGCAGGGCACGAACACCAGCGGGCACTCAGGCTCGCTGAGGGATTTTCTCATGTTGATGTGCTGCCAAAACTGACATTGGCCGAAATCGCACACGTTCTGGCGGGAGCAAAAGCGGTGGTTTCGGTTGATACAGGATTAAGCCATCTTACGGCAGCCCTTGATCGACCCAACATTACGCTATTTGGGCCGACTGATCCGGGTTTGATTGGTGGGTACGGGAAAGAGCAACATCCTCTGAAATCGGCAGATAATACGATGGAGGGGATTATGCCGTCGGAGGTTATGTTGCTCTTGGGCGACATATTAAAAAAGCACTTTGCCTAATGGCAATATTTCACACCAGCGATTTTTATATTCAAATGTAGGATTACCCAGTGAGTAACGCATAATTTTGTCTGCCTGTTGACACAGTGCTTTTGCTTCTTGGGTATTCACCCACATCAAGATACTACCAACACTAAGATGTGCATATTCAGGATCATAGCCCCCATTAATGGCATCAAAGGAGATCCATTTAGGACTATTCGCCCACAGAACAAAATCGTAGGCACATGGTTTGCCATTAATCAGTAACACACTGCCAAATATATGCTCACGAAGCTCAGTATATATTTCAAGCAAGTGTTTTTTTTGCTCCTCAGAATGGCAATAATTCCAACGTTTCTGATACAAATCGATATAAATATTCACCAATTCTTCTACACTGAACTCATTTGAGGAACGAATTTCGCCCCCCGCACGTTTGAATTTATTAATTTCATTACTGCGATTACGGCGGGTTTTGTAAGAAAAACTGTCTTTGATTAGGCAAACTTTTCGTTTGTTCAATCGGGAGTTGAAACTGGTATTGATAAAATTATTTTTATGAATTGGAGATAATCTTTTTGATTTTACAGGTAAAAATACTTTTGCGTCTGCGGCAATAGGGAAAACAAGCTCATCATATGAAATTGGGTATCTAGTTTGCATTTCTTCAATTAATTTTTTGTTTTTTAAGGAAAAACAAGCACCTTTAATTCCAAATTCTGTTTTTTTGATATAAAAGCAAAACTGCCCAGCAAGGTGCCTATCCAAAAAAGATACAATATTGGGATGCGTTGATGTACATCCCCCAAAAAGAGCATGAGCTTCTTTATACTGTTCAAAACTGCATTCTTTCCATCCTGAAAGGAGTGTTTTTATTTTCATCATGTTCAATCCTATAAAATTAGCTCTTTTAATACAAAAGTTGTTCATGTTTTTCTTAAAAGATTATTTTACACAAAAACTACTGATTAAGTTGTTTTAATAGAATAAAAGTAAATATATTTCATTTTGAGGCGAAAAAATATAATTATATATCTACTTTCCAGATAAAATAAACATAACCAAAAAAACAATTATTGGTATACATTATGAAATCAAGTTAAACTTAATCTTCTTAAATGAATTTATTGCACTAGACATGGATAAATTATAGATCATAATTTCATTTTTTTTAGCTAGTTTTTCTGATAAATTGAGACAAGGAATTATTATGTGAATCCAAGTTTTTTAAGTTTTCATCTAAATAATGTTTTAAAATGATAGGAGTCAATCTTGCCCAGCGCAGCTCTGGATTTTAGAGCTAACTATAAGCACTGACAACAAGGAAAATAACACCAATAAAATCATATTTGCAGGTTAAAGCTGGAGCGTTTTTGAACAATTCCTCGCAAAACATTCTCTCTTTTTGAACAAATGTTGATTTGTGATTGATGCTATCTAATTATTTTTATGTTATAGTAAAAAACTATTTTCAAGAATCAATTTTTTAGTTAAAGACTAAGTATGAATAAATATTTAAAAATATTAAGAAATAAATTATTTTACCATGGATGCGGATTATTCCCTGAGTTTGTAACAAAATCAATTTATAAACAAAGATTAAACCAACAACTTAATTTAAAAAATCCAGTTACATTTAATGAAAAACTACAATGGCTAAAGTTAAACACATATAAAGATAATAATCTTGTTATTAAGTGTGCTGATAAGTTCTCAGTCAGAGACTATGTATCAGAAAATGGTTGTCAAGAGATATTGATACCAATATATGCTAGTTGGGATAAAGCTAGTGATATTGATTGGAGTAAATTACCAAATAAGTTTGTTATGAAATGTAATCATGGTGCTGGTTATAATATAATATGTAAAGATAAAAGTAATTTGAATATAGATAAAACAGTAAAAAAACTAAACAACTGGATGAAAGAAGACTATTGGCGTAAAGCTGTAGAATTAGTATATAGAGATATCCCCAAAAAAATAATATGCGAAAAATTCATTGAAACATCAAATGGAGCATTACCTTATGATTATAAGATATTTTGTTTTAATGGAAAACCAAAATTTGTTATGGTTTGCACTGAAAGAGAGTCAGAGAAACCAAAGTTTTATTTCATGGATGAAAACTGGCACCTTTTACCTTATGGAGTAGATTACCTTGATGCTAATATTTCTAAGCTTGAAAAACCCCAAAATTTTGAAAAATTATTTGACTATGCAATGAAGCTAGCAAAACCGTTTCCATTTGTGCGAGTAGATCTATATTTAAATGACGGAATTATAAATTTTGGTGAACTTACCTTTATCCACTCTGCTGGAATGGATAGAGAGTTGAATAATGAAGAGAATAAAAACATTGATAAGATTATGGGAGATCTTATTAAATTAGACTTAAATACCAAAAAATATTTTAAAAAATAATGTAAATTATAGTATTAGTTAAAATGAGAAAAGTATGAACAAAGAACAACCTGAAATATCTGTTGTAATGTCTGTTTTTAATGGAGAAGAGTTTTTATCTGAAGCAATAAATTCAATTTTAGAACAGTCTTTTAATAACTATGAATTTATCATAATTGATGATGCATCCACAGATAAAACTGCTAATATATTATTAGAGTTTCAAAATAAAGATAAAAGAATAAAAATAATAAATAACACTAATAACATGGGTCTTGCTAAGTCCTTGAATATAGCTATATCTTTAGCTAAAGGAAAATTTATCGCTAGAATGGATGCTGATGACTTTTCATTCCCTGATAGGTTAAAAATCCAATACCAACATATGATGAATTATCCAGACACTATCGTATGTGGCACGGCAATGAGTATATATGAAGAACCTAATAATAACAAAACTCCCCCTTTGAGCCATGATAAAATCATATCCAGCATTATATTTGATTGCCCATTTTATCATCCTACTGTGATGATGAGAAAAGATATTTTGTTAAAATTAGACCCCATTTATCCCGAAGATTATAAAAAAGCGCAAGATTATGGCTTATGGGCTAAATTATTTTTTATGGCAATAGACAATAACCACAAGTTTATAAATTTATCTGATGTTTTATTAAAATATAGGATACACCCAGATAAAAATAGAACTCACTATTACAGTGAGCAACGATTTTATGCCGCCTTGTCACAACTTAAAATAATGTCTACTTTAGGCATTAAGATAGATATTGACAATCTTATTAAGATAAATTCTTCTAATAAATTATCAGCAAACGAGATTATTGAATTAGATAAAATTTTAAAAGATTCTGCCAAGAAAATGACCCTTTCATCATCACTTGAATATAAGAAAAATATTTATGATGTTGTGATTTCAAAAAGATTTAAATTATATTCACGAGCCAAAACAAACGAATTGTTAGGTATTGCACTAAAAACATATTCAAGATTTTTATATCTAACTAACAGAAAAAAAATAAAATCATTACTGTAGATGTTATCTAACAGAAATTTATATAATATGGTGGTTTTAATTTTAAATATTGAGGATTATCATGAAACCTATATTATCTATTATTGTCACTGCACATAATTTTGAGTATTTTATATCAAATTGTTTAATTAGTATAAAAAAATGTATTAAAAATTACTCTGGACACGAAGTTGAAGTCGTATTGATTGACGATAAATCAATCGATAATACATCTAATATAATGATAGAATTTGCAAATTCAGAAAAAGAATTCAAATATATTAGAACTGAATTTGGAAATATTGGAAAAGTACGGAATTTTGCTATAAAAAATAGCAGAGGCGAATATATAACATTTATTGATGGTGATGATACCTTACCTCAATTTGATATACATAAACTCATTGATTTTCTGATGTCTAATAAAGTTGATATATTAATTTCAAAAATAAACGACGTAAACAATAAATCTGATTATGTTGAACAATCAATTTTTTCAACTCCGACAAAATTAACGAAACACAAAGCAATACAAACATTTTTAATTCACAAAAAATTCCAGGCACACCTATGTAGTAAGTTTTTTAATAAAAATTTATTTAATAATATTGAAATACCCGAAGTTTCTTGTTATGAAGATGCATTAATTTTCCCAGATATTTTAATAAAAAGTGAAAATATATTTATAACAAATACTGTATTTTATAATTATATAAAACGTAGTGATAGCTTATCAAATAAGATTACTCGTCAGAAGGCTGATATTATGGCTGATGTAATTCTGTATATGAATGATAAATTTGATGACAGATACCATAATCTTGTTGCGAGTCACGCCATTGAACATCTTTTTAAAAATGAAGAATTATTATCTCATGAAAAAAAAATAGATCTAAAAAATATAATAAAGAAAACCAGTAAAATTTCATATTTCTTAGATCCCAAAGTAAGGCTTAGTTTTAAGAAAAAGTTATTAAAATTATAAAGTTACATATTTTAATAAACACTCCAACTAAGAGGTTTTTTTATAAAATATTGTTTTGATAGTGATAATTTTCACATAATATAACTATTAATATTTATTTAACACACCAAATCTAAATAGTTATTCATAATAGTGAGAGTTTGCAATCTTGCCCCGTGCGACGCGCGGGACAAATTTTGCTCCTATCATTTTGAAGCGCTATTTAGGGCCTAGCTAATTACTTATAAGTTAGTTCAAAATTCCCAGTCTCTTTTGACTGTAATATTCCTCCAACGTCATTCCTTTCACCAATGGCTGCAAAAATTCAAACAATCCTTCCAAATCGCGATACAGCTGTTCAATCTGTTCTTCATTCTTAAATGTTGGGCTTCCTCCCGGCATAAATTCAGACGAATGTAACATAAACTCAACATAATCACTGCCATTCGCTAAAGTTTGCTGAATAACTGTTTTCATCTGCGCCAAATTCCCACCTTTTGGTCGCAACCAGTTAACCGATGGTGAACGCTGTTTTCCTCTCAATCGATCATATTTCTGCTTAACGAAGTTCATCATCGCAGAGTGCTTATATTGAATACTCATCGGAACTTGCAATAACGAAGAATCGCCTTCTTTGGCAATATCCTGCAAATCCATAAAATAAGCACGAGCAGGAAAATGACTATAGTCTGTTCCGCCATTTCCATTAGGATTACCTTTGGTCAACTGCCAATTAATTTTTGGGGTAACAGAGCAATCTACCTGATATCCATACTCAACCAGCAATTGTGCATAATATTCGTTAAATGCCCAACGACCAGCACGATGGCTCAACATCTTAGTCTGGAGCTTATCTTCCAAAAGTTTGGTCATTAAATCAATTTTGGCTTTAATTTGATCTCTGGGATATTCAATCAGATATGGCTTGTAACGCATATCATCATCAGTAAGGGGAATAATGGGTGGACTATTCCAGGCATGCAAATGCATCCCAATTTCACCCGTATTTCTGGCTATCACGTCTTGAGCGAATTCGATATAGCTATCATCCATTGCCATCTCATAGTTAGTCAGCCAAACAGGTTTGAATCCGAAACGCTCACATAAACTCTGAAACCGTGGTAGATAACGTGTATTTTCGGTAGAAATATGCTCACTGTTTTGCCAAAGGTTATCACCTTCAGTATCAATTGTGATGATGAATGCAGGTTGTGTCATGAGATACATACTCAAAGGAGAAATAAATAAGATACAGTGTAATATTGCTTAAGAATGTTTTAGTAAATAAATTGTCTACACCAATTCAAATGCCATCATATTATCTATTTTATCAATACTACGTCCAGAATCCTTTAGAGTTTATTATCCTATCAAACCTAAATACTTACCAAGCACAACTTCCAAGTCGAATTTCTTATACATATTTTCCGTGATTTCCGGAGGATTTTGGTAAACAAGTCGCATTTTTTCCGCTAACGAGTCAGAGGTCAACTCAGATTTATATTGTTCCAATTCACCCACCATAATCTCGCTGACTCCACCAGGGCAATTCGTGCTGACAATCGGAGTATTACAAATCAAAGCCTCAATCAAAACATTGCCTAGACCTTCGCTATCTGAACTTAATACAACAGCTTTAGCCTCCCGTATTATCGGTAATGGGTTCGCTAAGAAGCCAATTAGGAAAACTTTAGATTGCAAGCCAAGTTCCGCAATTTTTTGTTTTATTATCCTGACTGTGTTTTCATCACCTTGACCTGCAATTAACAACTTACAAGGGAGAGCAGCCATGGCAAAAGCTTCCAGCAAGCGATCATGGCGTTTTACGCTGTGGAAACGCCCAAGATGAAGAAAATAATTTTCGCCGGAATAAGGGTTATTTTCCAAAGAATGCGTTTTAATTTCAGTAAGATTGAATGGATTGTAAATCGTGACCATGTTTCTGGGAGCCAACGATAAGTTTTCTTTCAAATCCAATCCAACAGCATCAGAAACACAAATCAAGTTACGGTTTCGATAAACTTGCCGAATTTTCCATTTCTTAATCCAACGAGATAATCCCGTTTTGTTTTCAAGATACGATTTTGAAAATATACCATGAATACAAAACCATACATTTAAGTTTGCCAATGTTTTAGATTTCGCAACAATACGATCCGTTTTATGTAAGTTAGATATCACTAACACTGGTTTACCTTTTTGAAGAAAGACTTTTGACAAAATTTTATCCATAGATTTAGCTCTACGAACAATTTCAGTCTGTCTTCTAAAAGGCCCTCTGTATTCGTCTGTATTAATGATTAGTTCAACATGATTTGGGATCGGGTAATCACACTTATCAGAGAGAGATAGCAAGGTAATATCAAAACCTTTTTGTTGCAGGCCGCTACATAAACGAATTGTAACGTTTTCAGCTCCCCCTCCTGGTAATCCGTCAATGATAAATAGAATATGTCCTTTCATCGGGAAAGCACCTTGCTATACAGTTCCGTAAGCTGCTGAGATAAATAAAGGGGAGTATAGTTCACTATTTTCTCTTTTGATAACTTTGAGATCTTACTGGTTAAATGTTCCGCAGGCACTGAAGAAATAGATTCCGCTAAAGCTGAAATATCCAGAGCATCGCACACAAAGCCGTTCTCTCCTGAAACAATGAATTCAGCTCCTCCACAAGTATCACTTGTTATGACAGGTAAGCCACATGCCATTGCTTCCAAAATAACGTTCGGGAAAGGATCATATAGCGTTGGTAATAATAAACCATCCGCTATTTGATAAAATGGCAGTGTCTTTTTTTGTACGCCAAAAAATCGAACTTGTTTATGACAACCAAGTGAGTTGGCTAACTGCTTATATTTATCTTCTTCTTTATCTTGTCCGATCACAACCAGATAAGCATCTGTCATGCTGATAGCTTCTATTGCAGCTTTTAATCCTTTTCTTTCAAAACCTGAGCCTACATAGACAAAACATTTTGCCTGTACAGGAATAGCATATTTCTGCCGTAACGCGATCCGTTCAGTTTCCCCGACAGGAAAAAATTGTGACTGGTCAATGGCATTATAGATAACAGAAATTTTTTCATCAGGAAGACCAAAATCTTCCATTACCTCACGCTTAACCATCTCAGAGTTGCAAATCACTTTTTTTAATTCAGGGGAGAAATACATCCTTTTCTCAGCATCCATAACATAACGATGATAGCGGCTGGCAAAAAGCAATTTGCTTTTCCAAGATGGTAAGATACGTGCTCTTTGCTGCAACCAACGTCGATGGACACCATCCCCCGCCCGATACACATCACATCCGGCAATTCGTTCATGACTTTGAACAATATCGAATTTCTCTCTTTGCCAAATACGGATGGCGGCCTCGGCAAATCGCTTCTCTCGACTAATCCGATCCCATTTAAAAGGATTGACCAAATGCACGTGCCAATTAGGATTACGACTCCCTTCCCAAGAGCGAGTAATGACGTTCAAGTCCAAGCTATCATTATCTAAGGCTTCAAGTGCTCTGGAAATAAAACGTTCAGCACCTCCATCAGGCCGATATTTTTGCCGGACAATGGCAAGGCGCATAGGTTTCATGATAAATATCTCCGGGCAGCAGTAATCACAACATCAGTAGGGATAAGATCCAAATAACGAGTCTCTGTTTTGGTATCAATATCATCAGGATCAGGTAATTTACCGTAATTCCCCGCCCAAATCACTTCCCCATTAACCTGCCATGGACGCCAGAAAACTAATTTAGAAGGCCCAAATAATGCAATACAAGGTGTTTTCAAGGCAGCAGCCATATGCATAGGAACAGAATCAACCCCAATAAACAACTTAGCATGGGCAATCAAAGCCCCAAGTTGGGGTAATGTGAGTTGACCCGCTAAAGAGATAACATTTTCCTGATTACAGGCGGATAAAATTTTCTCCACCATCTCTTTTTCCCGTGACTCAGGCCCTGATGTAACGACAATTGAATGTCCGTCTGCTTGCAAAGCGTGAATGATTTCACTCATCTTCCCATCATTCCAGCACTTGAAAAACCAGCGTGATGCCGGATGGATAACAATATACTTGTGATGAATCCCACCGACACGCAAAAGATTTGATACCTTATGCCAATCATCTTCACTATAACTCATCGTTACATCAAAATTGATATTGGAAAGGTTAATCGGTTTCAGTATTGATAGATTTTGCTCAACAACATGTAGAGATTCTTCACCTTCCGTAGAAATCAAGTCACTAAAACAAACTTTCCATAACCCGTTTTGTCGTTTGGGAAAATCAAAGGCAATACGGATTGGGGCCCCAGAAATCTTAGATACCAAAGCGCTGTACCACTGATCAGCAAGGTTAATGATGAGATCATATTTTCTTTTTCTTAATTGCTTCAACAAACACCAATGATGGGCGATATACGCTTTCGTTCCTTCCTTTTTCCACTGTCTATCTATGGCAAAAATATGAGATACGGAAGTGAGATTCTGTAACATTGGCCCTGTTTCTTTGTACAGTAAAACATCAATTTTAGCGCCAGGAAAATTTTCTTTCAACGTATTCACAACTGGCGTGATAAGCAATGTATCACCATGATGTCTTAGTTTTATGATCAGGATCTTTTTAAATCGAGGGGATGTTTTGCCCATTGTGTTTCCAATATTCGCGCTTGAGGCAGAAATCTCATTACATTATATTCTAAAGATAGCAACTTCCTCTTTCTATCTTTAGATATCAAGTGTATTTATCTGACACATTAACTACTTTTCCCCCAACTTAGTAGAAACAGGCGCACAACATATCCGCATTTTACACACTTTCTTCAAGCCAATGTGGTACTATAACCGCAGTCCATGTCAGTGAATTTGATAGAATGTTGCTTCGCTTATATCAGGTACTCCTCTACCTTATCCAACCCATTATCTGGTTACGCCTACTGCTGCGCAGTCGCAAATCACCGGCGTATCGTAAACGCTGGGGTGAGCGCTATGGCTTCTGCGCCCAAAAAGTCACCCCTGGGGGGATTTTACTGCATTCCGTTTCTGTTGGAGAGACACTGGCTGCCATTCCGCTGGTGCGGATCTTACGGCACCACTATCCTTTGTTGCCGATTACGATAACCACCATGACACCGACAGGCTCTGAAAGGGTGCTGTCTGCTCTGGGCAATGATGTTAACCATGTCTATCTTCCCTATGACCTGCCCGGTTCAATGAACCGTTTTCTTGATCACGTCAATCCCAAGTTAGTGATCATTATGGAAACCGAACTGTGGCCTAATTTGATCACTGCGCTACACCAACGGGAAATTCCGCTGGTTATCGCCAACGCAAGGCTGTCCGCCCGTTCTGCGGCGGGATATCAGAAAATTAGCAGCTTCATTAAAACCATTTTAAACAAAATCACTTTGATCGCGGCACAAAATCAGGAAGATGGTGAACGCTTTATCGAGTTGGGATTAAGGCGTTCTCAGCTCTCTGTGACCGGCAGCCTTAAGTTCGATATCTCGGTGACACCAGAGCTTGCGGCGAAAGCCGTCACATTGCGGCGCCAATGGGCACCTCATCGGCCAGTATGGATAGCCACCAGCACCCATGATGGGGAAGAGACCATCCTTCTGGACGCACATTGTAAACTGCTGAAACAATTTCCTGATCTGTTGTTAATTCTGGTGCCCCGCCATCCTGAACGCTTTGGCAAAGCTGCTGAGTTAACCCAAAAAGCCGGCTTAAACGCGATCTTACGCAGTGCCGGCACGATCCCTGATACCAATGTGCAAGTGGTGATTGGCGATACGATGGGAGAACTGATGCTCCTGTACGGTATTGCTGATCTGGCTTTTGTCGGCGGGAGCCTGATCGAGCGAGGCGGGCATAACCCGCTGGAAGCGGCAGCACACGCGATCCCCGTGATTATGGGCCCCCATACATTCAATTTTAAAGATATCTGTGCCAAGCTGAATAAAGCGGATGGGCTGATTACGGTGACGGATAGCCAGTCATTAAGTTCCGCTATCCATAGCCTGCTAACAGACGAAGATTACCGCCGCTATTACGGCCACCATGCTGCGGAAGTTCTGCATGAGAACCAAGGCGCTCTTCAACGCTTGCTAAAATTACTGGAACCTTATCTCCCGCCAAGGAGCCATTGATGGTTGCGAAAAAACGGCTGTCCGTTGTCATGATCACCAAAAATGCCGCTGATTTGATTGCGGATTGTCTGCTGTCTGTCAATTGGGCGGATGAAATCATCGTCCTGGATTCCGGCAGCACCGATACCACTTGCCAGATAGCCAGTGAGATGGGGGCAAAAGTCTACTCGAATACCCAATGGCCGGGCTTCGGCCGGCAGCGACGACTCGCACAATCCTATGCCAGCGGCGATTACATTTTTATGATTGATGCCGATGAACGTGTGACGCCAGAGCTTAAGGCATCCATCGAGCAAATTCTCGCCACCCCTGATGACAGTAAAGTGTATCGCTGCGCGCGCCTTAATCTGTTTATGGGCCGCTTTATGCGACACAGTGGCTGGTATCCCGATAGAGTGACTCGTCTTTATTGCCGTGAACGTTACCAATACAATGATCATCAGGTTCATGAATCGCTGGAAACTCAAGGCGCGCCTGTCGTGACACTAAAAGGTGATTTACGTCACCTGACTTGCCGTAACCTGATGGAGTTCCAGCAAAAACAATTGAATTATGCGAGAGATTGGGCGAAGCATCGTTACGAGCAAGGCAAAGAAGTCCGTTATTTTTCTATCATCAGCCATACGCTGGGGGCATTTTTCAAAACCTGGCTATTACGGGCAGGGTTTTTGGATGGTAAGCAAGGTCTGGTGTTAGCCATGGTGAATGCCCAGTATACGTTCAATAAATACGCTGCCCTTTGGGAAATGACTCAAATAAAGAGTAAAAACAATGACGAAAAGAAAAGCGATTTATCCCGGCACCTTTGACCCCATTACTTACGGTCATCTTGATATCGTGACGCGTGCCGCAAACATGTTTGACCATGTTTTACTGGCTATCGCCAACAGTGACAGAAAAAATCCCATGTTCAGCCTGGAAGAACGTGTCGGGCTGGCAAAAGAAGCCACGGCTCATCTGGAAAATGTCGATGTGGTTGGGTTTAGCGAGCTGATGGTGAATTTTGCCAAAAAGCAGCAGGCGAATATCTTAATCCGTGGGGTGCGTTCTGTTTCTGATTTTGAATATGAATGGCAACTCGCCAATATGAACCGACATTTTATGCCAGAGCTGGAAAGCGTCTTTTTATTGCCTTCGCAAACGCTCTCTTTCGTTTCATCATCCTTAATCAAGGATGTTGCACGCCATGATGGCGACGTTTCATCCTTCCTGTCAAAACCGGTCACACAGGCAATGCTAAAGAAATTGGGCAAAGATTAATTGTGCGGGGGCGATTACTTTCTGCCCCCTGCGCTTAATGCTGGCACTGACGGCAGAAAAAAGTACTGCGTTGCCCCAACTTTATACTGTCGATTTTCTCACCGCTTTTTTCACCGCATCGTGGGCAAGGTTCACCTTTCTTGCCATAAACGAACAATTCTTGGGCAAAATATCCTGGTTTGCCATCAGATTGTAGAAAATCCTTCAGTGTCGTTCCGCCTTGTTCAATCGAACGGCGTAAGATCTGTTTGATGGTATCAGCCAACAGATGGGCCTCTTGCTGCGTCAGTGAGTGCACGGGACGTTCAGGCAAGATACGGGCAACGAATAACGCTTCGTTGGCATAGATATTCCCGACACCCACCACCACTTTATTATCCATTAGCCATGGTTTAATCGCGGTTTTTTTATTACGGGAAAGCGTGTAAAGGTATTCGCCATCAAACCGATCGGAAAGCGGCTCTGGGCCTAAATGAGCCAGTACCGAGCACGCATTAAGATTATCACTCCACAGCCATGCACCAAAACGCCGGGGATCGGTATAGCGGAGAATTTTGCCGTCAGCCATCACCACATCGACATGATCATGCTTTGCCGGCGGCTGTTCATTCAACAAAACACGCAAGCTGCCAGACATGCCCAAATGGATAATAATCCAGCCTTCCGGCAACTCAAGCAATAAGTACTTTGCCCGCCGTTGAACACTCAGCACCGGCCTGTCTGAAAGCGCCATGATTTGCTCGGAAACCGGCCAGCGTAAACGGGAATTTCTGACCTCAACATATTGGATCACATTGCCAACCAAGTGAGGCTCAATCCCCCTGCGGCTGGTTTCCACCTCTGGTAGCTCCGGCATACCAACTCCTTGAATAAATTATCTACGACAGTGGATCTGAACAGATTACAATACCGTTTTCATGTATTATTTGCAGCCAGATTCGATTGGGTAATATAAAAAAATAGATTGATTATTATGCTTAATATAAAAAATGGTTTTAACATCAGTCATAACAAGAAATCCTTATGGAATTTATCTCTTGTTGGGCTATATCTCATACTTGTTTATCTGCCAGATATCACAAGATACAAAAATCTTGTCATGATCCTTATCTGTATAACTGCACTCTATTATCTGGTAAAGGATTTTCGTCAAGTAGCCCGTTCATTACGTAACCACCTGTTTTTATCTGTATTACTGTTCGTTCTGGCGATGTTCTATTCCGTTGGGATTTCCATTGATCCTGCATTGAGTTTCAAGGAAATGAACAAACCGATTTTAAATGGACTCCTTTTATTCAGTTTTACTCTTCCCGTTGTGCTCTATCAAGAAAGTAAAGAGCATATCGCTAAGATGATCCTCATTGCCTTTATTATCGGTATGGCCGCTATCTCACTCACCGATATTGCGAAATACATCATTAATTACCATGCTACAGGTGAAATGCCGTTTACGAATTTCAATCACCGCGAATTTTCTTACGGGTTTATTTTCTATTTCCCGGTATTACTTTGTACCTGGGCGTTATGGAAAAGGCATTCACTGCTAAGCTGGTTACTGTTGATTATTGCCTCAGCGATTAGCTTATTCTTACTCCTTGGAACGCTTTCCCGTGGTGCCTGGGTTGCCATTGTCGTCGCCACGGTGTTTATCATTGTGATTAACAGAGAGTGGAAACTCACCCTTGCAGCAACAATATGTCTGGGGATACTGGCTGGCGCGACACACTGGTCAGCGATATCCAACCCTGATACTCGATTACTGATCCATAAACTCACCCAAACAGATAGCAGCTATCGCTATAGTAACGGCACCCAAGGTTCTGCCTGGTCCTTAATCATGGAAAACCCTATCAAGGGCTATGGTTTTGGTAATAAAATTTATCATCAAGTCTACAATAGCCGTGTCGCTGATTATCCTGATTGGACATTCAGAACGTCAATTGGTCCACATAATATCTTCTTATCACTTTGGTTTTCGGCTGGTGTCCTTGGTTTGTTCACAACGGTGTTAATGACATTTTCAGCGCTATTGACCGGAGGGCAAATCATTCGCCAACATAAGGGCATGATCCGTCAATCAGGCCTGATCCTTCTGTCTGCTTTTATTGGCATATTTATTGTCAGAGGGGCTTTTGAAAATGCCTATATCAATGAAATAGGTATCCTGTTTGGTCTGATGATTGCGCTATATAAGAAACCTACCGATAAGGCGATAAACTAAACGGTAAAATATCAGCCCATAGCCAACAGATGCCATGGGCTGAATTTATCACTGAGAGCTGCTGATTATGGGCGTAATTTTTCCGCTATCACACTCATGATTAACTTCGCACGCTGATCCCAGTTAAAGCGTTCTGCAACCAATCGTTGGGAATAATCAGCTTTCGCCTTCATTTCGGCGGGATGATTAATCAACCACTGTATCTGTTCAGCAAAACTCTCTGCATTTTCACTATCCGCAAAATTTACCGCATCCTCATCCACAGCATCACGAATAGAAGGGAAATCTGAAATAACGACAGGTTTACCCATCGCCATATATTCAAAAAGTTTAAGCGGGGAGGTATAACGGCTGCCAATACTGGTTTTCGTCAAGGGCAAAACACAAATATCACTATCAGCAATCACCTGAAAGCGTTTTTTAGGTTGAATAAAGCCAAGAAAATTCACTTTATCACTCACGCCAATCTGTTCAGCAACCTGACGCAATCGCTCAACTTGTTCAGTTGTGCCGCCGGCAATGTTCAGTTCAACGTTATCCAGATAAAACATCGCTTTCATGACTGTTGGGACGCCTTTCCAACGATGCAGACTGCCCAAATAAAGCACTTTTTTAGGCAGTGCGCTACTGTGATCGCGGCTGGCAGGCGTCTGTTTAGTCGATTCAACCGCCAGCATATCAACGCCATCAGGTGCCACGACAATCGGTGTTTTGACGCTATATTGCTGATAAATGTCTTCTTGTAATAACGAGGTCAGAACAAAGACCACCTGAGAACGCTCATAAACCTGCTGCTCAATCTTTCTGAGTTTATGATATTTATGTTGGTTTTTACGATTGAGCAAATCATGGGATTCTTTAAACGACTGAGAAAATACTTCGTGGCTTTCAAAGAAATGAGGGATATCCGGATGATGACACAACAGGTAATTCGCCATTTTAATATTGCGGGTAAAAAGCGCATCAACCTGATGTTCTTTAAGCCAGTGAGAAACCTGCAAGTAAAACAGTTTCTGAGTATTTAGCGGGAAATACCATTTTCTTCGTATATCGTGCAGGGCAATGAGTTCCACAGAAGGTGGCAGCGACCGGCCAAGTATTTCTTCAACTTGGGTTTGGCCTTTTGGGGTGATCAGATAAACACGATGCCCCTGACGGGCAAAAGCATCTACATTCTGCAAAATTTGCAGTGAGGCAACCCGATAATCAGGTACAGGATAAGGATCAATATACGCAATTTTCATTATTTTTTTATGGCGTTCAATAAACGTCTGGCAGAATGTTCCCAAGTGTACATTGTTTCAATTCTCTGGCGGGCAGATTTCCCCATATTTTCCCCTCTATCCGGCAGGGACAAAAGATGATTCACCGCATCAGCAATAGCCGCAGCATCACCGGGCGCCACCAAAATACCCGCACTCCCCTCATTGCCGACCACCTCTGGTATTCCACCAATATAACTGGCAATCACCGGACGCCCACACGCCATCGCTTCTGCAATAGTAATACCAAATGCCTCATCGCCAATACTCGGAAAAATACCCGCATCACCCGCCGCATAAAATTCAGGTAATTGATCATGACCTACTGGAGGGTGAAAAATGACGGATTCTTCCAGACTTAAAGCAGAAACCCGCTTTTCAAGCAATTTTAAATCTTCACCTTCACCAATAATCAATAACTTTACGTCCTTGTCCCGCAGCAAAACCATTGCATCAATGGCGACTTTCATGCCCTTCCAACCCACCAACCTGCCGGCAAACGTTAACAGGAACGTTTTTTCATTGATGCCTAACCGAGTTCGGACAGCCGAATCAGCAGGTTTGAATTTATCGATATCTACCCCATTATAGATGACGTTTGGAAATTGCTTGAAGTGATGCTGAATCTGCCAGGCATTAAAATGACTACATGCAGCCCAAGCCGAGATTTTCTTGCCTAATACCCGATCCCCTTTAAAAAAACTGGTTCCGCCACTCATATAGCAAAACTGGGTAGGGGCGGTTTCAGGCATCATTCTCGGCCAGAAAAAATCAAACGGTTTCGTCAAAATCACCCAGTCAAAATTTTCAGCAATCACCGTTTCACGGGCATGACGGGAAAAAGAATAACGTTCAACAATGCGTTGGAAGCGGCGTCCAAGGTTAACTACGCGCGCTCTGGGGATAAATGGGAAAGTGTGAATAGGGATATTTCTTCCGCCTAATGCCGGCCGGACATCGCCAGTACCACCGAAAATATGGACTTCATGCCCCGCATCTGTCAGCGCCTTGGCTAACTCCCAAACAGCGGTTTGGATACCGCCGTACGACATGGTCACAGTGACATCGATAAATCCTATCTTCATTTTATTCACTATCCTTTCATTGATTTTCCAGCAAGTTCTGAACTGAATGCCAGACTTGATCTACCGATATGGCTGACATTGCATCTTGGCGGGTTGCCTGCCTGTAATCGACAGGATGTTCAATGACCGCTAATTCTTTCAAAGCCCGAATAACCGGGGTCACAAGCAATGTGTCACCAAAGCGGGCAATATTGATGATTAAAATATTTTGGGGTTGCATAATAATGAATATTAAATTATCAATCCAAGGATTGGCACTTTGGGGTACTATACAATAAAGTTATTCGATGTTCTATTTACGGTGAATAAATACAATAGCCATGAAAAATAAAATTTATTATATTTCAAACTGTTAAATAACAATATCGCTTATTTTTCCAATCCAGATAGAAATAATACAAACAAACTATTACCGCTTGCTTTCTATACTACGATAAAAAATAGACTCCATTTTATCTAACATATTATCCATGCCAAATAAGTGAATAGCCCGTTGCAGTGAAGCCTCTCCCATCCGTAAACGCAACTCTGCATCATGAATTAATAAGTCTAATTTTTCTGTTAATTGTTCAACATTTCTCGGTTCGATAACATACCCCGTATCGCCATCAATCACGGCTTCGGCAATCGCGCCCACGGAGGTAGACACCACCGGTAATCCACATGCCATTGCCTGCATGATGCCTTGAGGTACACCTTCATTACCAAACGAAGGTAAGGCAAAGATATCCATTGCATTTAAGCAATCAGGGACATCCTGACGGTTGCCGAGAAAAATGACACTTTCGGTCAACCTTTCCTGCTGAACCCGCGGCTCTAAGTTCTTTCTCTGCGGGCCATCGCCCACGAACAGCAATTGCCAGTCAGGATAACGTTGATGAAGAATTTTCCAACTATCGAGCAAATAACGATGCCCTTTCCACGTTCTCATGGTGGCAACAATACCCAGTGTTGGCTTGTCTTTGATACCAATGCGCTGACGACTCAATGACTTACTTGCAGGATGAAAACGCGACAAATCAATCCCTGTCGGTACCGAAGTCATATGATCGAGTGGATAATCATTATATGCATGCAGATATTGGCGCAGTTTTTCCCCTGTGGTCACAATGTGCTGGCAGGCGTGCAAATATAGCCAACGAGTCGCAATGGATTTTGAAACATGAGTTGAAACATGACGGGTTCGGACGATCGGCGGCATGCCTTTTAATGTGGCACATGCCGCAGCCACTAGCCAAGCGTCCGTAGAGCTATGGGTATTGATAACATCGAATTGGCGACCTTCGGTCTTTAGCCAATGACGCATTGCCCGCAGACAGGAAAAACGTTTTTTTTCAATGGGAAGTGTAACAACCGGCACACCATAACGGTGGGCTTCGCGGTAAAGCGTTGAAGTCGGGCAACAAACGATAACCACATGGTGCCCACGCTGTATCATGCCCTGAGATTCTGTCAGGATACGAATTTCCTGCCCTCCCCAGCCGCACGATGATTCTGTATGTAAGATATTCAAAGTCTTTCTAACCATTTTAGCGCTACGCTTGACGGCTCATCATTAAAAAAACGGTAGTATAACTGAACAATGTCTGACGTTCACACACATCACCTGATTTAAACGTCACTGCCATTGCGTTATCAACAGATATAAAAAAACCCAGCATAATGCTGGGCTTTTCACAATCCACTAAAATTATTTAATTTTAGCTTCTTTGTACATAACATGCTGGCGAACAACTGGATCGAATTTTTTCATTTCCAGTTTTTCTGGCATAGTACGCTTGTTCTTCGTTGTGGTATAGAAGTGACCTGTACCAGCAGAAGAGACCAGCTTGATTTTATCGCGAATACCTTTAGCCATTTTTCAGCTCCTTAGTACTTCTCACCACGGGCACGCAGTTCAGCCAGAACTGTGTCGATACCTTTTTTGTCAATCACACGCATACCTTTAGCAGTTACACGCAGGGTTACAAAACGTTTCTCAGACTCAACCCAGAAACGGTGAGAGTGCAGGTTAGGCAGAAAACGACGCTTAGTCGCATTTAATGCGTGGGAGCGGTTGTTACCACTCACCGGGCGCTTGCCAGTAACTTGGCAGACTCGGGACATGTCTATTCTCCAAAAATCAAATAAGCTCGAGCTTTGTATTGGGTGTGACCGCCTCGTCAGGCTTAGGAGCCGAGATAGGCTCTTCTCGTCAAACCCAAGATCCTCAAAGGTGGCGTAGTATACGCCCTCATTCGCAGATGCTCAAGTCCCGAACAGCTAAGATATGATCGTATCGCGAAAAAACCGTATTAAATCCAACCTCTTTCCATAAATGAGACACAAGATTGTTTGCCAATGACAATATGATCCAAAACCTTAACGCCAACCAACTCACAAGCCTCAATAATTTTTTCTGTCACCAATTTATCTGCCAGGCTAGGCTCTGGATTGCCGGAAGGGTGATTGTGGGCAAGAATAATCGCTGCCGCATTCACTTTCACCGCCTGTTTGACAATTTCGCGCGGATGAACTTCAACTTTGTTTATCGTTCCTTTAAACATTTCATCATGGCAGATAACTTTATTTTGGTTTGTCAAAAACAGCACCACAAAGACTTCTCGATCTTGCCAAGATAATAAATCCTGCAAATAATGCTGAGTTATCGCGGGACTGCTCATAATATCTTCGTGGATAAACTGACTGGAAAAAAATCGTTTTGCCAATTCAGATATCGCCTGCAACTGGACATATTTGCACAATCCCATGCCCTTATGGGAACAAAAGTCGGCGTAATCCGCGGATAACAGATGGTAAAGTGAACCAAACGATTTCAGCAGATTATCCGCCATTTGCACGACAGGAATGCCCCGGGTTCCCGTACGCAAAAAGATCGCCAATAACTCCGCATCCGTTAAAGAAACCGCCCCATAAGCCAGTAATTTCTCACGGGGAGGAAGATTTGAATGCAATTCTTCGCTTTTTTCCATTGCTGTGACATCCATACAGACTCCTCCCTTAACCTTCCTTGCCCCATAACCACCCTCCGTGACGATGGCCTCCATCAAACCGATATTCACTCGCCGCCTACTATCGCCGCTACTATCCCATGATGAAAAAATCATCGCCAGCCCGATTTGTGAGGCTTGCGCAGCGCTTCGCAAACTTGTCATTTTGGCTGCCTAAGCAGGCGCGGTTCTCAACTCAATATTTTCTTGTGATAGAATCTTAAGGAATTGCAACTGACCTCTGGGCAATCAACATGACAGGATTTTCCGGCAAACAAATTTCTGACCATCCGCTTTCTGGTAAACAAATCGTCCTCGGGATCAGCGGAGGGATCGCCGCTTATAAAACGGCCGAACTGGTGCGCCGCTTACGTGATCGTGGTGCTCAGGTGCGCGTTGTCATGACGCCCGCCGCAGAGGCTTTTATCACGCCATTGACGTTACAGGCCGTCTCTGGCCATCCTGTCTCTGATGATCTTCTGGACCCCGCCGCTGAAGCCGCGATGGGGCATATCGAACTGGCAAAGTGGGCTGATTTAATTATTCTCGCGCCCGCCACCGCCGATCTGCTGGCTCGCTTAACCGCGGGCATGGCGAATGATTTAGTCACCACTATTTGTCTGGCCTCCGCTGCCCCCATTGCGGTTGCACCGGCCATGAATCAACAAATGTATCGTGCACAGGCAACCCAACATAACCTGAAGGTACTTAAAGAGCGCAATATCTTGATTTGGGGACCCGATGAAGGCAGTCAGGCCTGTGGCGATGTCGGGCCGGGAAGAATGTTGGAGCCAATGACGATTGTCGAACGGGCAACGCAGCATCTCAATACTGAGCAAAATTTTTCCGGGCTGCGCATAACGATTACCGCCGGGCCAACCCGTGAAGCCTTAGATCCCGTCCGTTTTATCAGCAACCACAGCTCCGGTAAAATGGGGTTCTCCATTGCACAGGCCGCCGCAGAGCGGGGGGCAGAAGTAACATTAATCACTGGCCCGGTTAATTTACCCACCCCGCAAGGCATTAAGCGTATTGATGTCAACAGTGCTCTGGAAATGCATGAGCAGGTGCAAGCGAGTGCGGCTTCACAGAATATCTTTATCGGTTGTGCTGCCGTATCTGACTACCGTTTCAAGCAAATCTCAACTGAGAAAATCAAAAAACAGGGTGATGAAATCACATTTACGCTCGTGAAAAACCCTGACATTGTGGCGAGCGTTGCTGCAATGGAAAAAAATCGTCCGTTTGTCGTTGGGTTTGCAGCCGAAACCCAGAATGTGGAAGAATATGCCCGCGGAAAACTCAAACAGAAGAATCTGGACTTGATTTGCGCAAATGATGTATCCCTGGCCGGACACGGCTTCAACAGTGATACTAATGCACTACATCTATTCTGGCATGATGGTAGTGTTCATTTACCCCACAGTGGTAAATTACAACTCAGCCACCGCTTATTAGACGAGATACTCAAACGCTATGATGAAAAAAATCGACGTTAAGATCCTTGATCCCCGCATCGGGCAAGAATTTCCTTTACCGACTTATGCTACACCTGGCTCTGCGGGTTTAGACTTACGTGCTTGTCTGGATAATGCAGTGGAACTGGCACCCGGTCAAACGGAACTTCTGCCAACCGGAATAGCTATCCATATTGCAGATGAACAATTGGCTGCGGTCATCCTTCCTCGCTCTGGTCTGGGTCACAAGCATGGTGTTGTTCTGGGCAATTTGGTCGGGCTTATCGACTCGGATTATCAGGGACAATTGATGGTTTCAGTCTGGAACCGTGGTGATAAAACGTTCACCATCGAACCCGGTGAACGCATCGCCCAAATGGTTTTTGTGCCGGTTGTTCAGGCTGAATTTAATTTGGTTGAAGATTTTGATGCGAGCCAGCGCGGCAGTGGTGGATTTGGTCATTCCGGTCGTCAATAACTTTCCATAAAGCCTGATACCGTCAACCTAATTTTCATATTTTTTGCCCACGATGTTTTGCCAATAACGTTTTTTGTCAGCAACGTTCTTGCCTGCAATAACATTGTGGCAAAAAATAGCTGGATTTGTTTTGCTGTTTTAGCAGGGGTCTTATCAGACATGGCAGAAAAAGAACGTACAAAAAAGAAAAACAGGCGTGAGGAAATCTTGCAGGCACTGGCACATATGCTGGAATCCAGTGATGGCAGCCAACGCATTACGACTGCAAAACTCGCCGCCAACGTTGGTGTTTCTGAAGCCGCGCTTTACCGTCATTTTCCGAGCAAAACCCGGATGTTTGACAGCTTGATTGAGTTTATCGAAGATTCTTTGATTTCACGTATCAATCTGATCCTGCAAGATGAAAAAGACACCATCAAGCGCGTTCGGTTAATCCTCGCCCTTCTTTTGGGCTTTGCGGAAAAAAATCCGGGACTAACCCGTATCATGACCGGTCATGCGCTTATGTTTGAACAAGACAGATTGCAAAATCGCATCAATCAGCTATTTGAGCGAATCGAAATGCAACTTCGCCAAATTTTAAAAGAGAAAAAAATCCGTGATGGACAGGGCTTCAGTTATGATGAAACCGTATTGGCCTCACAATTACTGGCGTTTTGTGAAGGGATGCTCTCCCGTTTTGTTCGCTCTGAGTTTCGCTATCGCCCGACAACTGAATTTGAAATACGCTGGCCTTTAATGCTGACCCAACTACAATAATCTGCCACGACAATCGCTTATCGCAGCATCATAAATTCGCATCTTTTATTATGCAGCGAAGGATAACGTGCGGATTTTTTATTGAGTTGTGTTACTATGTTCCGGCTCATTGAGTTCACGACTCAGTAGCTCAATAATGGCATCATTGTCACCATCCTTACCATGATAGATGCCATTTCTACTACTCACCCCGCCCACCCTTGGGCGAGGGATTTTTTTTTCACTCAACCTATCATTACTGCTGGCAATATTGACTGCCCATCAAATACCGTATTCTTTACGATACGCTTCCACCGCTTCCAAATGGGATTGCATCTCTGGATTTTCGCGTAAATAACTGACCAAATCATTCAAGGTAATGATGGAGAAAACCTGACAATGGTAGTCACGTTCCACTTCTTGAATCGCTGAAAGCGTTTCACGACCACGCTCCTGACGATCCAGACACAAAATCACACCAGACAGCGTTGCCCCGTGCTGTTTAATGATTTCCATCGACTCACGGATCGCCGTACCTGCGGTAATAACATCATCGACAACAACCACATTGCCTTGCAGCGGACTGCCAACCAGCGAACCCCCTTCGCCGTGATCTTTGGCTTCCTTGCGGTTAAAGCAATATGGCATATCAATATCATGATGTTCAGCTAGTGCCACTGCGGTGGTTGTCGCAATCGGAATCCCCTTATAAGCCGGCCCAAACAGCAAATCACACTGAATTCCGCTATCCAGCAGCGCTGCCGCATAGAAACGGCCAATCAACGCCAAATCGCGCCCGGTATTAAACAGACCCGCATTGAAAAAGTACGGACTTTTGCGACCCGATTTCAGCGTAAATTCGCCAAATTTCAGCACCTGTTTTTTCAGTGCCAGCTCAATAAATTCGCGCTGATAGGCTTTCATTGGAGTTTCTCCTCTTTGATTTTGTCATTCATTACTATTGCAGGTATCAGGTATATTGCGGGCATAAAAAAGGCGACTCTTCCGCCGCCTGATTTATTGATTATTTTAGTGGAACTTGTTCCAACGCATCTCGCTGCGCTTTGAAAATCGTCTCCAGTCCCTCTTTTGCCAATGAGAGCAGTGAGAGCAATTCATCATGGCTGAACGGTTCACCTTCTGCCGTGCCCTGCACTTCAATCATTCTGCCGTCATCCATCATGACAATATTCATGTCAGTTTCGGCCGCAGAGTCTTCGACATATTCCAGATCACAACGTCCTTCACCCTCAACGATCCCAACAGAGACTGCCGCAACCATCGATTTCAGTGGGCTTTCTTTCAGTTTGCCATCCGCAACTAACTTATTCAGGGCATCAACCAATGCCACACAAGCACCAGAAATAGCCGCCGTGCGCGTACCGCCATCCGCTTGGATCACATCGCAATCCAGCGTAATGGTAAATTCACCCAGTTTTTTCAAATCGACGGCAGCACGCAGCGAACGTGCAATCAGGCGTTGGATTTCCATCGTGCGGCCGGTTTGTTTGCCCCTGGCCGCTTCACGCGCATTACGGCTATTGGTCGCCCGCGGCAACATGCCGTACTCGGCCGTGATCCAGCCTTGCCCCTGACCTTTCAGGAAACGTGGAATTCCTTCTTCAACGGAGGCATTACATAACACTTTGGTATCCCCAAATTCCACCAGAACAGAGCCTTCCGCGTGTTTAGTGTAATGACGGGTCATTTTAATAGGACGCACCTGCCCCGCTGCTCTTCCCGCCGGACGCTTTCCTACTAAGCTCATAGTGTGATCTCCGTTGTTCGCAATGATTGGGGGCGCATTATACGGCCTAAAGCGGCGAATGCCTATCCTGCATCTGCATGGGACGTTATAATCCGCCCATCATTTATAAACTGGGAATGAATTATGATCCGTAGTATGACCGCTTTTGCACGGCGAGATATCAAGGGGGATTGGGGCAATGCAGCCTGGGAACTGCGTTCCGTCAATCAGCGTTACCTGGAAACCTATATTCGCCTGCCAGAGCAATTCAGGAGCCTTGAACCTGTCATCCGTGAGCGCATTCGTTCCCGCCTGACGCGCGGTAAAGTGGAATGTAACCTGCGTTTTGAACTGGGCACCCTTGCCCAAAGCGCCTTAATGCTGAATGAAAATCTGGCAAAACAACTGGTTGAAGCGGCAAGCTGGGTGAAACAGCAAAGTAATGAAGGTGAAATTAATCCGGTGGATATCCTGCGCTGGCCGGGCGTGATGTCTGCCGAAGAGCAAGATTTGGATGCCATCAGTGCCCAATTGCTGGTGGAATTAGATCTGGCACTGGATGCATTTATCCAGAGCCGTGAGACGGAAGGACAAGCTCTCAAGACACTGATTGAACAGCGTTTGGATGCGGTCACCGTGGAGGCGATGAAAGTCCGGGAACAAATGCCGGCAATCCTGCAATGGCAGCGCGAACGCTTGCAGACCAAGCTGGAAGAGGCACAAATTCAACTGGATAATGGCCGCCTTGAGCAAGAACTCATTTTATTAGCTCAACGTATTGATGTGGCAGAAGAGTTGGATCGTCTGGATGCCCACGTTAAAGAGACACGCAATATCCTGAAGAAAAAAGAAGCCGTTGGCCGCCGGTTGGATTTCATGATGCAGGAATTTAACCGCGAATCGAATACATTGGCTTCAAAATCCATTAATGCGGATATCACCAATTCTGCGATTGAGTTGAAAGTGCTGATTGAGCAAATGCGCGAGCAGATCCAAAATATTGAATAGGGTTTCCTAGAAATTCACAACCCTTCATCAAGCCAGCATATACCTTGTTATAGCTGGCTTTTTACGTGGGGTTTACGTTTATTTCGTGAGGATTACGTAACGTAGGCATGATGTGGTGACGTGAACCAAATGAATCCATAGACTGCAAAACTTTATCTGCGTTGTTGAATAATCACCCAAGAAATGTACAATTAATATGTACAGATTTGGAGGAATATTATGCGTACATACACCTCAACTCAAGCCCGTGCCAACATCGCGGAAGTGTTGGACACAGCGGCTCACGGTGAACCTGTTGAAATTACCCGTCGAGACGGCAGCTCAGCAGTCGTTATCAGTAAAGCAGAATTCGATGCTTGGCAAAACGCTAAGCTGGATGCAGAGTTCGATGCGATTATGCAACGTCATGGGCATACGATAGAGGCGCTGACAAATCGATGATATGGGTCAGCGCACAGGAAGTTATCGCTTTTCATGACCGAATATTACAACGGCTTCCCGGCGTTGCCGGAATGCCCGATTCTGGTAGAGCTGAAGCACTCATCTATCGGGTACAAAACCGTACACACTATGAAGGCATAACAGATATTTTTGAACTTGCAGCGACCTATTGGGCTGCTATCGCTCGTGGTCATATTTTCAATGATGGTAATAAGCGCACAGCGTTTTTCGTTACCATGACTTTTCTCTATCGTAACGGTATCAAGATCCTTGATAACGACAATACATTGGAAAACTTAACAGTAGATGCCGCTACGGGCGAGAAAACCGTTGACCAGTTGGCGCAGCACCTACGCGAATTGGTGGACTATACTAATCTGAGCTGTAATCCATGATAACAGCACGCTTTTTTGAGGATGTTAAGGAACACCTCGATTTAGCGTGTACCAAAGGGTGTACCCCTAGAAAATATTGAATATCACCAACCCAGCAACGACAAGGCTTTACTCCCCATACTCAATGAATAGATTCAGTCACAACATTTCATAAAGCCAGATATATACCAATCGCCATTGAAGATGCTTGATTTCTTATCCAAACCCGATCATGCTTGCAATCATGAAAATTCATCTGACACCAGAACAAAAACGTGCCCTCGAATTGATGCATGATACCACTCGTGATAGTCGAGTCTGTGATCGCATCAAGGCCGTGCTTTTGGCGTCAGAGGGCTGGACAGCTCAGATGATTGCTCAGGGCCCTTACGTTTTCATGGAAACTACGGTAAGGCCGTCCCCTAAAAGATTTTCATCGCGCCAGGAAAAACTCACCCCCGGAAATGGGGGTTTCTGAAAGCCATCTCTTTGCCAAAACAAACCGCCCGATCTTGTTTGATTATTTGACGGCAAATTTGCTGCATACGCCCGCTCAAATTGTGGATTATGTACGAGCTCGTTGGCAGGTGTCTTTCAGCGTGGGAGGCATGACGAAATGGCTTCACCGACAAGGTTTCAGCTACAAAAAGCCAAAGGGCGTTCCTCATAAATTCGATGCGGATAAGCAGCAACAATTTATTGATGACTACCAGTCTCTGAAAGACCGGGCAGGTCAGAATGAACCTATCCTATTTATTGATGCGGTGCATCCTTCGCAGTCCACAAAGCTCAGCTATGGTTGGATGAAAGCGGGGAAAAATCAGGTAAAAGTGGTCGAAACCACCGGCAGTCGTACCCGTCTCAATCTTCTGGGCGCCCTCAATTTACAACGAATTGAAGACACCGTGATCCGTGAATACCCGAGTATCAATGCCGAAAATATCGCGTATTTTTTCGGCGCTATTAGAGAAACTTACCCACTTTCGCAAAAAATTCATATTATTCTGGATGGGGCGGGTTACCACCGGGCAGAATTGGTGAAAGAGGTGGCATATGTCCTTAATATTGAACTGCATTACCTACCGCCTTACAGCCCAAACCTCAATCCAATAGAGCGATTGTGGAAGTATATGAATGAGCAAGTACGTAACAATGTTTATTTTCCGGATGCGAAGACATTCCGTGAAACCCTTCGTCACTTTTTTCATGTCACTTTGCCAGAAAAAGCGAAAGAACTCACGACTAGACTGACTGACAACTTTCAGATTTTAAAACCTGCATCTTCAAGTTAGATTGGTATAGAAGCTTTCGTAGTCACTGCTGATTCAGGTAGTTTCACCGCAGCTGGACATCAGTTGAATTTGACCAATTCTGCAATTAGCAAGAGTGTGGCACGCTTAGAAGATCGACTGGGCACTCGCCTGTTTGAACGAACAACTCGCCGATTAACGATGACTGATGCTGGGAGTGCATTCTACCGCACTTGTGTCCGTGTACTCGCGGACTTAAAAGAAGCAGAAGTTGTTCTCAGCACTCAATTTAAAGAGCCTGTAGGGCGATTGCGATTAGATGCACCAGAGGCGTTTGGCCGTTTACGCGTTTTGCCGCTACTTTTACAATTTACAGAACAACATCCCTATTTACTGCCTCACATATCGCTCACTGATCGCTTTGTTGATCTGCTAAATGAGGGAATAGATGTGGCTGTACGTATTGGAGGAGCGGAACACTGGCCAGCGTCCTTGGGGCATCGTTATCTTGGCAGGGAACGTTTAATTTTTTGTGCTTCACCCAGCTACTTAGCAAAACACGGCACACCAGCGTCAGCGGACGAACTGGTATGTCATGATTCTGTGCTCTACGGTAAGGCTGATGGAAGTACGAGTCCTTGGTTGATTACAAATAATACTGGTTTGGTTGAACGTAAGACAATGGAAGGGCGTATCATCGTGGGTAGCGGCGAGGCTCAGGTTAGTGCAGTTAAAGCCGGGTATGGCATAGCACAATTAGCAACGTGGTTGATACGTGATGATATAAAACGAGGTGATTTAGTGACAATTTTGCCTGAACTGACCACAGATGGTTTGCCCCTGAATTTAGTCTGGCCGATTGGAAGGCAATTGTTTCCTAAGGTGAATAGCATATTGGAATTGTTAAGCAAAGAGTTACGGATTAGTTAGGTTATTACTTTTCATCCTGTTGCGAAAACACCAGAAGCCCTTACCACCCCCAGAAAGCAAGGTGGTGAGAATAATCGACAACTAATTACATGAATAAATTTTCGTCATCCAAGTTCAATGACAGGGAGCCTTTCCCTAAGCCCATTTATACCGTTATGCTAATGTCATGACACACTTTATGAGCAAATTACAGCAACTATGGCACACAAACTTGACGACTTTATTCGGTACGCCCTCAATGCACAGCCCATCAGCGGGACATCGCTGATCATCTCCTTATACGGTGATGCACTCAACCACCGGGGCGGTGAAGTCTGGCTTGGCAGCTTGAGCCTCTTGCTGGAACCGATGGGGTTTAGTGACCGTTTCGTGAGAACAGCCGTATTCAGACTGCAAAAAGAGGGGTGGCTTACGGTAGAAAAATTGGGGCGACGCAGTTATTACCGCATCGCCGAACGGGGTATGAATCAGTTCCGTCATGCAGAGGACAAAATCTATCTTAGTGAACAACCGGAATGGGATGGCAAATGGGATCTACTCCTCCTGGAAGGCGTCGCTAAGAACGCGCGTACCCGCCTGAAAAAAGCGCTAGGCTGGCTTGGGTTTGCCCAATTTAACAGTAGCCTGATGGCCGCCCCAAGCAGTCCACAAAGAGACATTCCCACGCTATTGGGGGAACTCAACGCCAGCGATTCTGTCATCTATTTCCGGGCTGATTATCCTTACACGCGTTCGGAACAGAACCTGAAAGAACTCGTCTCTGTCAATTGGTCACTGGAACAGGTATCACAGCACTATCACGAATTTATCGTTTCGTTCCGCCCGTTGATGGCACTGTTGCGGGATTGCCATGAAGCCGACCTGACACCAGAACGCTGTTTCCAGCTACGCCTGTTACTCATCCACTTTTACCGCCGCATCGTCCTGCGTGATCCACTGCTGCCGAATGCCCTGCTACCCGCACAATGGGAAGGGCAGATTGCCCGTAATTTGTGTATCAATATTTATCAGCGTATTGACCTAGCCGCGACACGCTATGTCAGTGAATGTTGCGAAACCACCATTGGTCAATTACCTCAGCCCACTGCGGCGTATTATCGACGTTTTGGTGGCTTACACAGTGAAATGAACGTCTATTCCCAATAAATTTCGAGAGGAAAAAACCATGTCGAAGCTCATCTATTATGTCGCCGCCACAATGGATGGTTATATTGCGGCTGAGCACCATGAATTAGATTGGTTATATGATTGTCCACCCGGTGATGATGCCACGCCTTATGATGCTTTTTATCAGAATATCGGTGCCGCAATTATAGGAACTGGAACTTATGAGTGGATTATGAAAAATGCCGCAGGTGAATGGCCGTATCAAAATATTCCTTCCTTTATCCTCTCCTCTCGAAATTTAACGCTTTCTGCTGATATCAATGCCGTTGTCACTCAAGACAATCCCCAAGCTATTGCAGCCAAGGCAAAAGCCGCAGCCAAAGGAAAAGATGTTTGGGTGATTGGAGGAGGCAAAACTGCCGCCAGTTTTGCCGATGCAGGAGAGTTACAACAACTGTTTATTACCACCGTTCCGGTATTTTTAGGCTCTGGCATTCCTGTCCTGCCCGTGAGTCAACCTGTTCATGTAACGCCGAATAAACAGCGATGTTTACGAAACGGCACGATTGAAACCATCATGGATATTACATTGACGAAATAGCCATGAATCACACATATCCATATAGATCTGAGTCGAATGACACTCTGCGCCGTTACGGAGCGCAGATCTTTATCAATCTTGTAATGAATTAATTATTTCCTGCATCTGGCACGGGAATATTATCCGGGCGCGATATTATTGCCGGATAAACGATAACCCGTACCCATTAATCACCAACGCAATTAAACCCCTAATGATAATAAGTATCACAAATGTAAAAAAGTCTTTAATTTCAAATCAATGGCTTAAAATGTGATCCAAAACTCAAACAAAACATCTTTTCATATTCAAAATATAAAAATCTGTCTAGGATTGGGTTGCTATTACTTCAGTCTATTCATTATCTCATCACGATAGTAATCATTCTGTTAATCGCAAGACCCCGTTTATTTATCACTCCTGCCACACAAAGGAGAAAAGGCATGAAGAAAAAACAAATAAATCAAAAGGATATTGATAACCTTATTACATTGATTGGTGGTAAAGAGAATATCGCTTCCGTCAGTCATTGTATCACCCGCCTCAGATTCGTTCTTAATACACCAGAAAATGCCGATGCCAAAGCCATTGAAGAGTTACCGATGGTCAAGGGGTGCTTCACCAATGCCGGGCAATTTCAGGTGGTGATTGGGACGAATGTGGATGTCTATTATAAAGCGCTGCTTGAAACCACAGGGAAACAATCCATTAATAAAGAAGAAGTTAAACAAGCTGCTCGCCAAAATATGAAATGGTATGAAAATGCAATTTCACATTTTGCTGAGATCTTCTTCCCACTGCTGCCGGCCCTGATCAGCGGCGGTTTAATCCTCGGTTTTCGTAACCTGATCGGGGATATTCCCTTTAGTGACGGGAAATCCCTCGCGCAACTCCATCCTGTCTGGCAGAGTATCTATGATTTTCTCTGGCTGATCGGGGAAGCGATATTCTTCTACCTCCCTGTGGGGATCTGTTGGTCTGCCGTCAAAAAGATGGGCGGAACCCCCATTCTGGGCATTATTCTGGGGATCACGCTGGTTTCCCCGCAATTGATGAATGCTTACCTGCTTGGGCAACAAACGCCCGAAGTTTGGAATTTCGGCTGGTTTACCATTTCGAAAGTCGGTTATCAGGCTCAGGTCATTCCTTCCTTGTTAGCCGGCCTAACATTGGGATGGATTGAAACCCGGCTGAAAAAATGGGTGCCGGATTACCTCTATCTTGTTATTGTCCCGGTGACTTCTTTGCTGCTGGCGGTTTTCCTTGCCCATGCCCTGATCGGCCCTGCCGGACGCGCTATCGGGGATGGTGTCGCCTGGGCGGTCAAAGGGCTGATGACGGGTAGCTTTGCGCCTATCGGAGCGGCTTTGTTTGGTTTCTTCTACGCCCCGCTGGTGATCACCGGTGTCCACCAAACCACGCTGGCCATCGACCTGCAAATGATCCAAAGCACCGGCGGAACCCCGATTTGGCCGATTATTGCGCTCTCTAATATCGCCCAAGGGTCTGCCGTTGCCGGCATTGTCTGGGCCAGCAAGAAGCAAAAAGAACGCGAAGTCTCTATTCCTGCGGCAATTTCAGCCTATCTGGGTGTCACCGAACCCGCCATGTACGGCATCAACCTGAAATATCGTTACCCAATGTTTTGTGCGATGGTGGGTTCTGCTATCGCCGGGCTGATTTGTGGGCTCAATCATGTGACGGCCAATGGCATCGGCGTTGGCGGCATTCCGGGCATTCTCTCTATCAAGCCGCAATTCTGGATGGTTTACTTTATTGCCATGATCGTCGCGATTATTGTGCCGTTACTACTGACCATTCTGGTTTATCGTAGAAATGAACGCAAAGCAATCTTACCCAATGAACTCGCTAATTAATTTTGCAAGTATCTATTTATGGCGGAACAAAAATGATGACGGAACAAAAACCCTGGTGGATGGATAGCGTTATCTACCAAATTTATCCAAAGAGTTTTCAGGATAGTACCGGTAGCGGCACGGGCGATATCAACGGGATCACCCAACGACTGGATTATCTACAGCGGCTTGGTGTTGATGCTATTTGGATCACGCCAATTTACCCTTCTCCACAAGTGGATAATGGTTATGATGTCGCCGATTACTGCGCGATCAACCCTGATTATGGCTCCATGCAGGACTTTGATAATTTAGTGCAAAATGCCCATCGCCGCGGCATTCGCATTATTTTGGATATGGTTTTCAATCACACTTCAACCCAACACCCGTGGTTCCAAGCGGCACAGGAGATTGATAGCCCCTACCGCCAGTTTTATATCTGGCGGGAGGGTGCTGAAAGTGCCCTGCCCAATAACTGGAAATCCAAATTCGGCGGTAATGCGTGGCAATGGCACGCAGAGAGTCAACAATATTACCTTCACTTGTTTGCGGTAGAACAAGCCGATTTAAATTGGGAGCATGAAGGCGTTCGTGCCGAATTGAAGAAAATCTGTGAGTTCTGGGCTGATCGTGGTGTTGATGGCTTGCGTCTGGATGTCATTAATCTTGTTTCAAAACAGCAAGATTACCCTGATGATGATCACGGCGATGGCCGCCGATTCTATACTGATGGCCCACGGATACATGAGTTTCTGCAAGAAATGAGCCGTGATGTTTTTCAGCCTAAGGGGTTGATGACGGTGGGTGAAATGTCCTCCACCGGCCTTGAGCACTGCCAACGCTATGCGGCTCTGGACGGAACGGCGCTCTCCATGACGTTTAATTTTCACCATCTAAAAGTTGATTACCCAAATGGCGAAAAATGGACGCTTGCAAAACCTGATTATGTTGAGCTGAAAAAGATTTTCTCAACATGGCAGCAAGGGATGCACCAAAAAGCCTGGAATGCGCTCTTCTGGTGTAATCATGATCAACCCCGCATTGTTTCTCGATTTGGGGATGAACATCAGCATCACAAAACCTCCGCCAAAATGCTGGCAATGGTGCTGCATGGTATGCAGGGTACGCCTTATATTTATCAGGGTGAGGAGTTGGGTATGACAAACCCTCACTTTACGCGTATTGAAGATTATCGGGATATCGAAAGCCTGAATATGTATCAAGAACGTATTGAAAAAGGCCTGCAACCAGAGGATACACTGGCGATTCTGGCGCAGAAATCCCGCGACAACAGCCGAACCCCCATGCAGTGGAATGATTCAGCCAATGCGGGTTTTACCACAGGTACGCCGTGGATTGCGCCTTGCCGTAATTACCCAGAGATCAACGCTGAAATCGCCTTACAGGATGAAGATTCCGTTTTCTATTGCTACCACAATTTGATTAAATTGAGAAAGCAACAACCCATTCTGACCTACGGTGATTACTTGGATCTGTTACCAGAACATCCGTCACTGTGGTGTTATCTGCGTCGTTGGCAGGAGCAAACCTTGCTGGTCATTGCAAACCTCAGCGGTGAAACACAACTTTGGTCTCCGGAATCCTCTCTTTTAAACAAAGAATGGCAGGTATTGATAAGCAATTACCCATCTCCGGCCAAGGTAGATCATGAAATTAAGATTAAACCTTATGAGTCAATATACTTAATATCTAAATGACAACGATATTGATATATCGTCATTTATCGTAATAAGTTGTTTATAAAACCTTTTAGAAAACCATACCCCGTAAAAAAATAAGACGGGGTATGGTTTTTCATTTCAAAAACATAATAAAACTTTATATTCATCCGATATAAAAACATTATTTAAATCCAACTTGATATTTGATAATCCTTGCTATACTTAAAAGTAACATATAGAAATAATAATCCATAGTTACATTTAATAAGGAGAGATCATCATGTTTCAAATTGCAGATTTCATGCCAGTTAATGGCACAAATTTCGTTTGGAAAAAAATATCTGAATCGTCTCACGGTGTAGATACTTCTGTCTTCCCTGATTTAATTAACCCTCATGAAAATAGACGGTTTTATATTTTCGGTTCTCATGAGGATAACATGGTAAATTGTTACTTTGATGTAGAATATCAAATAATGGATTCAGAAAATAGTCGTTTCAAAATACTTGGAAGGTATCAACTTGGGCCTGGACGATTAGGTTTAGAACTCGATTTGGTAAATATAGACACACTCAATCATAGAAAAGGGAATATAATCAGCCTTGGTTCGAAACCAAAGGAATTAACTTGCTTATTTCTTATTGGTGATGCCGATTATTATATAGGGCCTGATATAAATGCTGGATCTTGGATACGAGACCACCTTCCTCTTTTAGGGGACCATTCACTAAAAGAGATCTGTATCCCAGGTTCTCACGATGCAGGAATGAGTGTCGTTACATGGAAAACATTGTTGGCTGCCGAATGTAACACATTAACTCAAACAAATAATATCTTAGGGCAGTTGAATTTAGGTATAAGATATTTTGATATTAGACCCGCCCTTAGCGATGGGAAATTTTTTACTGAGCACTTTAGTAAAGTGATCATTTGGGAAGGCGCCCTTGGTGAATCAATGGAATCTATCATTAATGGCATTAATAAATTTACAGAATACAATAATGAATTAATTATGATAAAACTTTCCCATTCCCTTAATTTAGACGTCGGTTTTTTTGAGACATATCGTCCGTTTAACAAAGACCAGTGGTTTGATTTATTCGATCAATTATCTACCATTAATTATTTATACTATCACAACGGTGTAGGTAACGTCTCCGACTCAACTATTAATACCCTGACCGCTAATGGAACGCGCCCAGCCGTTTTATTCTTTGTCGATAAAGAAAAAGAACCTGATGTTGATTTAGGTGAATACGAAGATGCAGGATTTTTTTACCTTAGTGAATTAAATATGTATTCTCAGTTTTCTAATTCAGATGATTATATTTACATGATTCATGACCAAATTCAAAAGATGCGCGACCATGCACCAAAGCAGTACTTTGAAATAGAGTGGACTCTGACTCAACAATTTACCGAAGTTTCATCATGCTCCACCGGGATTGGCTTCAGTATCAGAGAATTAGCCGATATGGCAAATAATATATTGGTAGAAGTTCTTCATCCAGCTATAACAAAAACAGAATATCCTAATATCATCCTTATCGATAATGTGAAAGATACAACAGCGGCACTATTAGCCTTAGCTATCAATTGGAAGGTATTTGAATGAAGACTCATGCAATGGCAGTATATTAATGGCATACTCATGAAATCTGTGCCATACTTTTTTAATCTCAAACAAGGAGTATGCCATTATGTTTTACTCAAGATACTTAACTTATTTGGGGGCCATCAGTCTATTCTTCTCTACCTTTGCATTATCTACCTTTGCACAAGCACAAGTCCCCACCCAACAATTATCGCTAAGCCAGAAAAAATATCTGCAACAGCAAATTAATGAACAAGTTATCGATAAATCTGCACTATCAATGGTCGAAGGTTGGTCAGAGACCAAAAAAGTGGCCGAGTTTATTTGTCGCCCTTTTGCCTTACCCGTTATTCAGAAATACCATAAAGATGCTGATAAAGTTTTCCTTGGCATTGATTCACCAGGGGATATTAAACTCAAAAACGCGTCTGAATTGGTCGGCATAGGGATGTACAGAACCGATGATGGTTGGCACAACATACGATTCTCCTGCAAATTAGATGCAATCGGCAAAGCCCGGTCATTCAAGTTCGAAAACATTGTTCCGCCAAAATTGCAAACTGAGCCAGAGCCTGTCATTCCTTCCCATAAGGAGAAATAAATGAAATATCTCTGGTTGATGTTACTTATTTTCTCTCCCCTGAGTTTTGCTGCCAGTTTTGACTGTACAAAAGCTAAGGCACTGGATGAGAAAGCCATTTGTTCAAATCCAAAGCTGAATGATCTGGATGTGGAATTAAGTGTGAAATATCACTTTCTGCGCGGGCTGTTTGCTATGGGAGTATCAGGCGAGATGTATGATAACCAAAATGCCTGGCTGAAACAGCGCCAAAAATGTAAGGGAGAGACAGCCTGTCTGCTGCAAAATTACCGCCAACGCATTCATCAACTTGATATGCTGTATAATTCAATAGAGAAACCAATTTGATAATAAATCATTAAGAACTCAAGGCGTGATTTTCTTTCCTTGAGTTTTTTATAAAAAAATCATCTGTATAAAATTTACACTTGCTTTTTCTTATACTGACTGTTAATAATTTCAGCATCATGAAAAATAAATTGATCGACAAATTGGTTAAGCCAATCCAACAAACTACCACCACCGAAACCATCAGGTTGTTCGGGGGGTAAACACGACTAAATTTTTAAACCCTCTGAGCGATTCGCCAGAGGGTTTTTTATACCTGCCCCATGCGCTTCGCCCAGAGTTTCACTAAAGGAGTCATGATGAAAACTCATCGCGAAATCGCACAACAGCTTGACCTATTTCACTCTGAGCCACAAGGGCCGGGCATGATCTTCTGGCACCCAAACGGATGGCGTTTATTTCAAAATATTCAGCAGCATATTCGCCAACTGTATCAACAACACGGTTTTCAGGAGGTTCGTACTCCCCAGTTTTTGAAAAAAGATCTCTGGCAGACTTCCGGCCATCTTATGATGTACGGAGAGGATATGTTCTTCGGTGGCGATCAAGAGAATATGCAGGCATACGCGCTAAAACCGATGTCTTGCCCGGCGCATATTTTGCTGTTCAAACGCGGCGTACACAGCTACAGGGAACTACCCGTCAAGCTATTTGAATTTGGTCTTGTTCATCGCAATGAATCTTCTGGTTCTTTGAACGGCTGTTTGCGCCTGCGTCAGTTCACTCAGGATGATGCGCATGTTTTTTGTGCCTGGTCACAGGTTCAGGATGAAGTCATTCACTTTCTGAACAGAGCCAAACTTGTCTACCGCCAGTACGGTTATCAGCATCTTTCCGTCAAAGTCTCCACACGCCCAGAATCCTCTCTGGGAGACGAAGCATTGTGGCAAAAAGCTGAACAAATCCTGATTGACGTGTGCCGAAATGCGTTGATTGATTTCGAATTACAAGTCGGAGAAGGGGCATTTTATGGCCCCAAAATTGAGCTGGCTCTTCAAGATAATCTGGGGCGCGAGTGGCAATGCGGCACAATCCAACTGGACTTTAATCTGCCGGAACGATTTGATATCGCCTATACAAATGCTGCCGGAGAGAAAGAACATCCGGTTATCCTGCATCAAGTCATGTATGGTTCAATAGAGCGATGGCTCGGTATGTTGCTGGAAATCACTCAGGGTGCCTTGCCGGAGTGGATTCATCCATTACCCGTTGCGATTGCTACCGTTGACGAAACGGCTATCGACTATGCCAATACATTAGTGGATTTGCTCAGGTCTGCCGACCTGCATGTGCTGACAGACCACAGTAATAGTTCCGTTGCCCGTAAAATCAAACGGTTCCATCAAATGAAAATTCCCAATATTTTGCTTGTCGGAGAACAGGAGATGAAAACACATCAAGTTGCGCTACGCCGGGGAAAAATGGTCACGACGATAGAGAAAATGAAGCTGGTTGAGCAATTACTTGCATATAGGAACATGTAATGTCCGAAGGCACCTGTTTGGCCACTGAGTTATTCAGTGGCCGAGCGCTTATACGGCCCGTGACAAAAACCAGCGCAAACGGAGCACCGAAATAAAGCTGAAACTTAACAGTATTAACATAAACACCATCCCTGCCCATATCGATCCGAAATAAGTCACCACCCATTGGAAAAGTAATGAACCCAATGCTAGACCGCCAAAAAAGGCAAAGGAAATTCGCCCAGATGCTGTGGGTATTTCTCCAAAACAATCATGTTGTAGAATCATAACCATCGCCAGAGCATTGGTCGCAACAAGCGTACAACCAATCCCTATCACCCCGGCATAAACCAACCAGAGGTTTTGTACGGTGGCATTAAATGTTGCAATTAATGCGAAGAAAGCGAAGACAAACAAAAGCGCCAATAAGTCGGATTCCTGCTTAAATCGACTCGCCAGAGGTGTCAGAACTAAACGAGAAAGCCATCCCATCAGTCCGAATAGTGTGATAAGAGATGCAGCCTGATCGGGAGGCATTCCCAATTGAGAAGCAAATATCGGCACCTGAGTAATAAAAGCGGCCAACACAATCCCAACACAGCCTTGCATTAACATCAGCATCATTATGGCGCCCAATTGCCCCGCTTTGCGAGATTTCATCGGTGAAACGGTCACTCTGGGCTGCCAATTGCGAACAGCCACGACAATCGCCATGAGCAGGCACATTGGAACAATGGTGCCTAATGCTGTGCGCCATCCCCATTGTGTCGCAATCCATGGCAAAAACGACCCCGCCACTAATGCAGAGAGTTGAACTCCAGATTGCTTCAATCCCACCATGAACGATTTATTCACAGGAGCCACTTGTGTCGCAATGGCTTGATTAGTCATTGGATTTGCCAAAGCCTGAGCAATACCACAAACCGCTATTGCCAGTACCATCAACCAAGGATGATTTGCCAAAATCAATGCCGCAAATGCCCCTCCAGTGAATAGAAACAACATGATACCCGCCCAACGGATGCCCAGCTTTTTCATCCATCTCCCAGCAGATAAGGATAGAATGGCAGCCACACCAAATGCTGCTAACGTAAATCTTCCCAAGAGTTCACGATCAATCGTACCTTCCTGTAAAATAAAGGGAGCCAATGCCCCGCAAGCATAAAGAATTAGCATAGGGAGTGCCATTGCCAGTATTAGAATAAATCCCAGTGATAACTCCCTCTTTTTTTTATTATGGGATTCAGCTTGTATCGCCATATTTGCTTATTTCTCCAATTTACCGGTGTATTTTCAACACAAGATATGTAGGGTAATTTTGATCACTTTTTCTTTTTTGTCCCGTATATAACTAATCGGGCTTTACAGTCAGATACTTAAAAAGAAGGTATCAATAAAGAATATAAAATGACGAGCTAATTTTTATTATTCTGCGAACGCTAAGCAGATTTCATATCCAATGTAAGCAGCTTGCCAGTGTCTACTTAATAATACTCGGCTAATGGCAAAATTCAGTGATTGGTTAACAAGAGTTTTATTTTTCACTCACAAAGTGATATTTAGCGCCATCACATAACAAAATGAATCTAATAGCTTTTATTGAAAGCAAAAGACAACACAAGACAACACAAGACAACAACTGGCGGAAGACCACAGGAGTTGAACCTGCCGGGGGTCGCTGGCGACCCCATCTGGGTTTGAAGCCCAGCCGCCCCACCGGGGACGATGATCTTCCATTAATAAATTAATGATGGGCAGGGATTATAGCGCGTTCCCGCTAATATCTAAACTTCCCCGTGACTTCACAGATCCCTGATAGAAAAAGAGCCTAATTATTCACATAAAAGAGCGGTATTAGCATTGAACTCACGGTATCTTATCCCCATCTATCGTCAACAACCCATTGGGCTATAGTGCCGGTTTGCGCCTATACCCAACTACACATATAAGGCGCTCATTATGACTAATCCGTTACTGACACCTTCTGCATTGCCCAAGTTCTCTGCAATCGAACCAAAACATGTCGTGCCTGCTGTGAAAGAGACGTTAGCCAATTACCGTCAAGTCATTGAGAAAATTTTATCCGAAAACGCCGCTTTTACTTGGGATAATCTGTGTCAGCCCATTTCAGAAGAGAAAGATAAACTTTCCCGCATGTGGTCGCCCGTCGGGCACTTGAATGCGGTCAAGAATAGTCCAGAGCTTCGCGAAGCCTATGAGCAAAGCCTGCCTCTGCTCTCCGAATTCGATACCTGGCTGGGGCAGCACAAAGGGTTATATCAAGCTTATAAGTCGCTGAAAGAGAGTCAATCTTTCGAAGCCCTTTCCCAGCCACAGCGCAAGGTGGTTGAAGATACTTTGCGTGATTTTGAATTAAGCGGCATTGGTTTACCAGAAGAGAAACAGCAACGTTACGGTGAAATTACCGCCCGTTTGTCTGAGTTGGGTGCGAAGTTCGGCAATAATGTGCTGGATGCCACAATGGGATGGACTAAGCTGATTACCGATGAGTGCGATCTGGCCGGTCTGCCTGAAAGTGCCAAGGCCGCAGCCAAAGCCGCCGCCGAGGCCAAGGGGCTGGAGGGATGGTTGCTGACGCTGAATATGCCAAGTTATCTGCCCGTCATGACCTATGCCGATGATCGTGAACTGCGCAAGGAAATGTATTACGCCTATACGACCCGCGCTTCCGAGCAAGGACCCGATGCCGGAAAATGGGATAACAGTGACATCATGGCGGAAATACTGGCGTTGCGTCATGAACTCGCCCAATTGCTGGGATTCAAGAGCTATGCTGAAAGTTCCCTCGCGACCAAAATGGCGCAAACACCCCAGCAAGTGCTCGATTTCCTGAATGATCTTGCCAAACGCGCCCATCAACAAGGTCTGGATGAGTTGACAACACTCACCGATTTCGCCAAATCTCACTACGGTGTTGAAGCGCTGGAAGCGTGGGATCTGACTTATTATAGCGAGAAGCAAAAACAGCATGACTTCTCCATTGATGATGAACAACTGCGTCCTTACTTCCCGGAACAACGGGCGCTGGAAGGGCTGTTTGAAGTCGTTCGCCGCATTTATGGTATCACTGCCAAAGAGCGCCATGATGTGGATACATGGCATCCTGATGTACGTTTCTTTGAACTGTACGATGATCAACAGGCATTACGCGGCAGTTTCTATTTGGATCTTTATGCCCGCGAGCATAAACGCGGTGGTGCCTGGATGGACAGCTATGTCGGCAGAATGCGTCACGCCTCTGGCGAGTTGCAAAATCCTGTCGCTTATCTGACTTGTAACTTCAACAAGCCAGTCGGTGATCAACCCGCCCTGTTTACGCACAGCGAAGTGACAACGCTGTTCCATGAGTTTGGGCATGGTCTGCACCATATGCTGACCCAGATTGATGCCTTGGATGTGGCCGGTATCAATGGGGTACCGTGGGATGCGGTAGAGTGTCCAAGCCAGTTTATGGAAAACTGGTGTTGGGAGCCGGAAGCACTGGCGTTTATCTCCGGCCACTATCAGACTGGGGAGCCTCTGCCAAAAGAGATGCTGGATAATATGCTGGCAGCCAAAAACTATCAGGCCGCCATGAAAATTCTGCGTCAGCTTGAGTTTGGCCTGTTCGATTTTCGCCTGCATGCGGAATATGATCCCACTAAGGGAACGCAAGTTCTGGAAACGCTGCAAGCCGTGAAAAAACAGGTTGCGGTTGTGCCAGCGCCAGAGTGGGGACGCTTCCCGCACTCCTTTAGCCATATCTTTAATGGCGGTTATGCAGCAGGTTATTACAGTTATCTATGGGCGGATGTTCTGGCCGCCGATGCCTATTCTCGCTTCTCAGAAGAGGGAATTTTCAATCGCACAACCGGTCAGTCCTTCCTCGACAATATCTTGACCCGTGGCGGCTCAGAAGATCCCATGACACTGTTTGTCCGTTTCCGTGGCCGTGAACCAGAACTGGATGCCATGTTAGAGAGCTACGGCATCGGCGGATAATAACCTGTGAAGATTTGTTTGATTTGTGAAGAAGGCGCTGATCACAGCGCCTTAACGCGCTTGGCTGAACGTTGGAATTTGATCCACGATGAAGCGTCCGTCATGGCACTAGTCTTGACGGCCGAACGGCTGGAATTACACAAGCGCGATGAACCTAAGCTGGGCGGGATTTATGTCGATTTTGTCGGCGGGACGATGGCACATCGCCGCCGTTTTGGTGGTGGTCGTGGTGAAGCCGTCGCGAAAGCCGTCGGCATCAAGAAAGATTATTTACCTGATGTCGTGGATGCCACCGCCGGATTGGGACGTGATGCTTTCGTGCTGGCTTCTGTCGGCTGCCATGTCAGGATGTTGGAGCGCCACCCAGTGGTCGCCGCATTGCTGGATGACGGTCTACAACGTGGCTATCAGGATGCTGAGATTGGTGACTGGCTGCAAGAGCGCCTGACCCTGATCCCTGTCTCAAGCATTACCGCTTTGGCTGATATCACGCCACCGCCGGATGTGGTTTATCTCGACCCGATGTATCCGCATAAACAAAAAAGCGCGCTGGTCAAAAAAGAGATGCGCGTTTTCCAGTCGTTGGTCGGGGCAGATGAGGATGCTGACAGTTTGCTGGCACCTGCCCGCGCGTTGGCGGAACGTCGGGTGGTGGTGAAACGGCCGGATTATGCGGAACCACTGGCAGGCGTTAAAGCGTCTGCCGCCATTATCACCAAAAACCACCGTTTCGATATTTATCCCCGCTGACTGCGTTTTTTATCCAGGGCTACACAATGCCCTGTGATAACATCGCATCCGCGACTTTGACAAAGCCGGCGATATTCGCGCCTTGTACGTAGTTAATTTGTTTCCCTTCTCCGCCATACTCTACGCAAGCCTGATGGATATCGAGCATAATGTGATGCAAGCGAATATCCACTTTTTCCGCTTTCCAGCTCAGACGCGCTGCGTTCTGCGCCATCTCCAGCCCCGACGTTGCCACGCCCCCCGCATTGGCGGCCTTACCGGGTGCAAATAAAACGCCGGCTTTAAGGAAAGCCTCAGTCGCCGCAATCGTCGCCGGCATGTTGGCGCCTTCCGCAACCGCTTTCACCCCATTTTTAATCAACGTGTTCGCCGCGTCTAAATCCAGTTCGTTCTGGGTGGCACAAGGCAGGGCAATATCAACAGGAACAGACCACGGATCTTGCCCTTTAAGGAAAGTCAGCCCACGCTCTTTGGCATACTCTTCCACACGGCCGTAACGCTGATTTTTGATCTCTGCAAGATGGGCCAGTTTCTCCGGCGTAAAACCGTCTTCATCCACTACCGTCCCGCCTGAATCCGATGCCGTAACCACTGTCGCCCCCAGTTCCAGACATTTTTCAATGGAATACTGGGCGACATTTCCCGCGCCAGATACAGAGACCCGCATCCCTTCAAGCCCCATGCCATGACGCTTAAGCATTTCATGGGTGAAATAAACCAACCCATATCCGGTCGCTTCAGGCCGGATCAAACTGCCGCCAAAAGACAACCCTTTGCCCGTAAAAACGCACGCCGTATTGTTGGACAGTTTTTTCATCATGCCCGCCATAAAACCCACTTCACGACCACCTACGCCGATATCGCCGGCAGGCACGTCGGTATCCGGCCCCAAATAGCGGTAAAGTTCGGTCATCAAGGCCTGACAGAATCGCATGATTTCTCCGTGGCTTTTCCCTTTGGGATCGAAATCAGAACCGCCTTTCCCGCCGCCCATCGGCAATGTTGTCAGCGCATTCTTCAAGGTCTGCTCAAAGCCCAAGAATTTCAGGATGGAAAGATTCACCGAAGGGTGAAAACGCATCCCTCCCTTAAATGGCCCAATGGCCGAATTGAATTGCACTCGCCACGCACGATTAACCTGTACTTTCCCTTGGTCATCCACCCAGCAGACGCGGAATTGGATTACCCGTTCCGGCTCCACCAGACGTTCCAATAATCCTTGCTCACAATATTGCGGGTTTTGTTGCAGAAAAGGCCAGAGAGAGGTCAACACTTCTCGTACTGCCTGTAAGTATTCGACTTGATGCTGATTACGGGATTGAACCGAATCGAGAAATGAGACTAAAGATGATGATACATTCATTTTGGGCTTCCTTTTTGTCATTCAGAAGTGATGACCCCCAGCCATTTTCCATATTATTTTGTTGTCGAAAATGTGAGGAAATTACGGTTTGCTTTCTGAATATATCACTATTCCATGCTTAAAATTCAACAACTATTTTTTATAGGTTTTCTCAAAAATAACTTTGACAGTTTCTAAAGCAGTTTCATCCTCTTTTCTGACGCCAAAAAAATCGCCTGCATAAGCAGGCGATTTTACAGAATAAAATATCAACCGAAGATTATTCTTCGTCACGTAAAGGTACAATGAGCATATCAATATGAACGGTGTTAATAAGCTGGCGAGCAGAAGACATCAACTTGCTCCAAAAATCCTGATGATGACCACATACAACCAAATCCATATCGTACTTTTTAATAGCATCGACAAGGACTTGCCCTAAATCACCGCTGCCACTCAACGTTTCCTGAACGGGATAACCTGCACCAGCAGATAATTCTTTCAGGGAATTGCGCGTTTCATCCGCAATACGTTCCTGCATATCGCCAAGGTTTACGTCAATCAGGCCGGTATAAAGATCAGAGTAGTTAACATCAACATGGATCAGGGACACTTTGGCATTGTACGGTTTCGCCATTGACACTGCTTTTTCCACCAAAATCTGACTTTCTGGAGATAAGTCAACCGCAACAAGAATATGTTTATAAGCCATAAGAACTCCTTCCATAACGTCGATTAAATGGATTGGCAACATTAAACGCCATGATTCGATGTTTATACTATAACTGCTCAATGTGCCTTTTGAGTGTTGTTTCGATCACAACTTATTGTTTTGCTTCCCGGCAGGCTATCCATAATAAAGAATAATACGCCCTACGATAATACCCAATGGACACTGTATTTTTACCAAAGATTTAATATAGTTATTACTCAAATAAAAACTTTTCCGCTGGGTTTCTTCTTTACGGTCAACATCAGACGGGCAGCCTAAGCAACTGTTGCTGCCGCGATCAGGAGGGGGAAGTATGTTCAATACCACTGCATTATTTTGGGCAGTTTGCCTTATCTGCATGATTAATATCATTCGCTATTTTTCTTCGCTCCGTGTACTTCTGTCAATTTTACGCGAGTCAGATCCCATGCTGTATCAAGCCGTTGATGGAAATGGTTTTTTTAAAACTCATGGCCAGTTCAATAAACAGATTAGGCTAGTGCGTTATATCAACTCACAAAGTTATATCAACCATCACGATCCTGATGTCGTCTTGCTGTGCGAAAGGATGAGGAAGCAATTTATATTGATGGAAATGCTCTGTGGCGTTGTTCTGCTATGCCTGATAGCGATTGTGATTTAGCGTAAGTTTGCGAGATGAATATAAACCAAAAACCAATGAAAATAAAAAAGGTTGGCTTGCAATAGCGGGCAGCCAACCTTTTTCTAAAACGTCATTAGATCAGTTTCAAGGCGATCCAATACAGTACGCCTGACAATGCAATAGAAATCGGCAACGTCAACACCCACGCCAGCATGATATTTTTGATGGTCTTGCCTTGCACACCACCACCATCAACCAGCATCGTACCGGCTACCGCAGAAGAGAGCACTTGTGTCGTGGAGACGGGCATCCCCGTATAACTGGCAACACCAATAGAAACCGCCGCAGTCACCTGAGCAGAAACGCCTTGGGCATAAGTCATGCCTTTTTTGCCAATCTTCTCACCGATAGTCACAGCAACACGCTTCCAACCCACCATTGTGCCTAAAGACAAGGCAAGCGCCACCGCAATAATGATCCACAAGGGTGCATATTCCACCGTATTCAGCAGATCTTTGCGCAGTTTATTCAGGAAACGCGCATCTTCATGGCTGGTTTCGGGTAACTTAGCCACTGCGTTGGCCGTATCAGTGATACACATCAGCATACGGCGCATGCTGTTGCGTTGATCCGGGTTCAACTCGCTGAAATGATGGATATTCGCCAGCATATTTTCAGTCTTGTTCAGCACCACTAAAGCGCGTGAGTTATCGCAATGGAACGTCATATCAGGCTGCTCTTCAACCGAAGAAGTCGCGGCTGGATACAGCTCAATGGCATGAGCCAATGCCGGGGCATGTTGCCCATAATATTGTTGCAAGTGGACAACGGCATCATGAGTGCGAGCAATGTCATAACTGGTTGAATTCATATTGACAACAAAACCCGCAGGTGCAACGCCAATCAGAACCAGCATAATTAAACCGATACCTTTCTGACCATCGTTCGCGCCGTGGGAAAAACTCACCCCAACAGCCGAAAGGATCAGGGCAGTACGGGTCCAGAATGGCGGTTTACGTTTACCATCCTGTTTTTCACGCTCAACCGGCGTCATGTGGATACGACGACGTTTTTTTGTACCGCTCCAATAGCGACGCAATAAAAACACCATCGCTCCGGCAATCACCAGACCGACAAGAGGAGACAGGATCAAGGACATGAAAATCTGTATCATCTTCGGAATATTCAAGGCATCAACCACCGAGGAACTGGTTACTATCGCATTGGTCAGGCCGATGCCGATAATAGAGCCAATCAACGTATGGGAACTTGATGCAGGAATACCGAAATACCACGTACCTAAATTCCAGATGATCGCCGCCAGCAGCATGGAAAACACCATCGCCAAGCCGTGAGCCGAACTGACATTGAGCAGAAGATCCGTAGGGAGTAGATGCACAATCGCATAAGCGACACTTAATCCACCAAGAAGCACACCCAAAAAATTAAAAACCCCAGCCATAACAACGGCAAGCTGCGAACGCATCGCCCGGGTATAAATAACAGTTGCTACTGCATTTGCGGTATCATGAAACCCATTGATGGCTTCATAGAAAAGCACAAACAACAGAGCAAGCACTAACATAAGGCCGGTATAAAATTCCAGGCCAGTAAACAGATGTAGCATAGACGTTAAGCCAGTTAGTAGGACATGAACGCGCGCATTATCAGTGACAAACGTTAGCGGGAAAAGAGAAATATGACCTTTTTTTGATTTAATGCGGGTTAAATAGCATAAAAAACCTTGCATTTATTAAATATATCAAAGAGTTATTTAATTTTACTCTTTTGATATTTTTTTGATGAAAAATAATTTCTTACCGCAGAAAGTTAAACCAAATGTCTATTTTTCTCTGTAGTTCGTGAACAGAGCCCTCACAATGCAGTGAATTCCTACAATTAACTCGGCCGAAAGAGACAAACGAATGGAAAAATTTGATGTAGTGATTATTGGTGCCGGCGCTGCCGGCTTATTTTGTGCTGCGCAGGCAGGACAAGCCGGATTAAATGTTCTGGTACTGGATAATGGCAAAAAAGCCGGCCGTAAGATTCTGATGTCCGGTGGAGGACGCTGCAATTTTACCAACCTGTATACCGAACCGGCGGCATACCTTTCTGCCAATCCCCATTTTTGTAAGTCAGCACTTGCTCGCTATACCCAGTGGGATTTTATTGATCTGGTCCAACACCATGCCATCCCTTATCACGAAAAAACCTTAGGGCAGCTTTTCTGCGATGACTCTGCGCAACAAATTTTGGATCTGCTGTTGAAAGAGTGCGAAACAGGAAAGGTCACCATTCGGCTACGCAGTGAAGTCACCCATGTCGAGAAGAAAGAGCCGGGTTTTGTTATTACCACAGCCGGGAAAGAAGTAAGTACGCACTCACTTGTTGTCGCCTCCGGGGGTTTATCCATGCCCGGCTTGGGTGCCTCTCCTTTGGGTTACCGCATCGCAGAGCAATTTGCCCTCAATATCCTGCCTACACGCGCGGCACTCGTTCCTTTTACTCTGCATAAACCGCTACTGGAACAACTCCAAACGCTCTCCGGTGTCGCGGTGCCTTCTGTGGTGACCGCAGAAGACGGCACCGTATTCAGGGAAAATGTTCTGTTCACCCACCGCGGCCTTTCCGGTCCGGCTATTTTGCAGATCTCCAGCTATTGGCAGCCCGGTGAATATGTGAGTATTAACTTACTTCCTGATACCGATTTAGACCATTTTCTGGATAAAGAACGGGAATCCCACCCCAACCAGAGTTTAAAAAACACGCTGGCGAAATTACTGCCCAAACGTTTGGTGGAATGTTTGCAATCTCTTGGACAATTACCGGAACTGTCCCTGAAGCAACTGAATCCGGCACAGAAAAAAACCTTGCTCACCACCCTGCAAGGCTGGCAGGTACAACCCAATGGTACGGAAGGCTATCGCACGGCGGAAGTCACGCTTGGCGGGGTGGATACCCATGAGTTGTCATCAAAAACCATGGAAGCCCATAAGGTGAAAGGGCTGTACTTTATTGGCGAAGTGGTTGATGTCACCGGCTGGCTGGGGGGATATAACTTCCAATGGGCATGGAGCTCGGCATGGGCTTGTGCGCAGGCTTTGGTATCCGGGAACCGAGAATAAAATAGCCGCTTGTTCACTTTGGCAGATGGCGTTGGTTGGCGACTAACACCATCTGTGTGTACGCTGAGAAGAAGACAGATACAGCATCGGTTAATTTTGAGGCTGTATAACAGGCTTCTCATTAAGCAAACGGTTTAACCCATTGATGACCCCTTCTCGGGTTTCATTTTTCCTGATTGCCGCATAGACATCAATATTCAGGGATTGAGCCACATCATCCACTAATTCCCGGTAACAAAGCCCTTCTTGATTAAAGGTACACATGGAACGGGGCATAAGGGCCATGCCTTTTCCTTTTGCAATAGAGGAAAGCATCACCAGAGAATCATCGGGTTCCTTGCGCCTTTTCAATAAGAAAGGCAAGCGCTGAAAATATTTTTCACATTTGTCATAAAAAACAGGATTTGCATTCCTTGAAAACCAAAAGAGCGGAAGATCTGCAACATAGGTAAGCGAAATTTTTTCCTTCAGGCTGCTGGGGTGAGATGATGGAATGGCAAGTAAAAGTGGTTCCCGATAAAGCCAGTGAAATTTAAAATCATGCTCACTATGCAGGCTCTGCTCTCCCGTAATCACAATATCCATTTGTCCTTTCGAAAGAAAATTCAAAAGTTGACTGGAAGTCAAGTGCTGCGTATCAATGTCGTCTCCAAACATGAGTGTTTTTATCTTATGCCCAAGTTCGGGTATGTTGTCGAAATTCAGTGTTCGGGTCAGGCCAATCCGTAAACGCGTTTTATCGTTTTTAATTTCACGCATAAACAACGTAAATTCATTGATAAGGTAGGTTGCTTTTTCAACAAGTATCAGGCCCGTCTCTGTCAGGTGAACCTCATGAGTATTACGGGCAAAAAGTTCACACCCAAGCGTTTCCTCAAGGCATTTTATATGTCGAGTCAGGGGAGGCTGTGTCATGCGTAACCGCTCTGCGGCCCTTCTAAAATTAAGCTCCTGAGCAACGGCTAAAAAACATTGTAACTGTTTTATGCTGGGTAGCTTATTGTTAATGCTGTCCACAGATTCTCCATTCATTGAGTGACCTATTGGGTGACCAGTACATGGTCATCTTACTTTGTCACCTTATCTCACTCCAATTTTTTTGGCGGGTTATTGGTTTCTATCATTTTGAAACGCGATTTAACCCAGCAAGCGAAAAATGCCTTGATATAAAAAATGAATCACAAAATTAACAATTCTCATGAATTTTTATAATGCTAATTTTATACGCGGAATTCATAACCATTGCGTATTTAATATCTCTGCAAAATAAGTGATGGGATAATATTTAATACTTATTAAAGGTCGTAATTTATGGCTTCAGAAATTAAAAGTCCTGAAATGACATTCAGGACATGGTTAGCTTTATTTATTCTCTCTATCGCAACATTTACTATTGTGACAACGGAATTGGCTCCGGTCGGTCTGCTAACCCCTATTGCAGCAGGGCTTTCCACGTCAGAATCCAGTATTGGCATGACAGCCTCACTTTACGCCTGGGTGGGTGCACTCAGTGCACTTTTTGCCTCTGTATTTCTGGGGCATTTACCCAAAAAGAGACTGTTGTTAACGCTAACCGTCATTCTATTCGTATCCAATGTCTTGTCTGCAACGGTTGATTCATTTGAAATATTACTGGTTGCCCGCGTCGTTGGTGCTCTGGCACACGGTGCTTTTTGGGCGATGATCGGCGCTATGGCCGTGGCAATGGTGCCACCAAAATATTTGGGTGCGGCGACGTCGATTGTCTTTGGTGGGGTATCCGCCGCCAGCGTATTTGGCGTTCCGCTGTCTAACTATATAGGATTGAATTTTGGTTGGCGTCAGGCATTCTGGTTAATGGCTGTGCTCAGTGTGAGTGCATTTATGGGTATTATGCTGATTGTCCCTAAGATCACCGCCAAAAGCACGATGGGTATTAACGCCTTAAAAAGCGTACTGGGTTCAGCCACACTGTGGAAAATCTATTCCGCCACACTATTTGCGATTTCCGCACATTTTGCCGCTTTTACTTTTATCGAACCTTGGCTTCATTCACAACCCACACTGTCTAAAAATTTCATTCCTGCAACCCTATTCATTTATGGGATTGCAGGTCTGTCAGGTAATTTCCTCACGGGGATAATTATTGATAAATATTTAAAAGCGACGGTCGTCCTGTCGGCTTTACTTATCGGGATTGTGCTTTTGCTGTTAGGTAATAATCCAGAGTCACTATCACGCGTTAATATCCTGATTGCTCTGGTTGTGTGGGGAGTTTCCATCTCAGGTGTCTTCGTTGGTTTTCAAACATGGGTTCTCCGTTTAGCGGGTGATGAAGCTTTTCCGGCATCGGCTGTTTACGTTTCATTTTTTAACGGAGCAATCGGCATTGGTGCTTCAGTGGGAGCCTGGATAGGCTCAGCATTATCACTTCAGGCGTTATTTGTGATAGCGGGAATAACAATTGCGTTGTCCATACTTTTCGTCACGATAATTCCCTCAAATAAACCAACTGAAAGCAGGCTTCATCGATAAAGTGACAAATCGCCCGGAATTCCGGGCGGGATTAAACTGATATCAAGTCAGCATTAAATAAACCTTTTTTCTCAGCCCATCCGCTTACCAAAAGAAAATTAAACCCATCATCATGTAGTGATAAATAATGACAGTAATACATTAAATAATGATTGTGTTAAAGACAAGAACCGGACGAAATATTAGAAAAACCGTTTGAATGTTCGCATTTGATTTGGAATAATGCGCCCCGCAAACGCAGGACTGACATTAACTATAAAAAGACAAACAAAACCTATTATTATCCATAAAATCACAGTTTTTCCACAAAATAGGCTAATACACTGTCAGAATCCAACACATCATATTCCAACATCGCTCAAAGATTAAATAAAAACAGAGGCGTTAATTCATATGCCAAATAATGAATATCGCCTATTAAAAATTATTACTTTCAATCAAATAACAACAAACAATTAATTCTTTAATTAATCATATCTTGTCGTTGTTACTGAAAAATGAGTACTGATATGCAAAACTTACCTCACGTCGAAGCACTGTGTGCTATCGCACATCCTTACCATGCTTGTACCGAATATGATGCCTTATTTAATCACGCCATGCGTGAATTGACGCTATACCATTGTGAACAGACGCCGGGTTATAAGCAATGGCTGGCCGATCAGGGTCTGGATAAACAGGCACTCACCATGCTGGATGATTGGTCAAAACTGCCTTTGCTGTTTGCCAATTATTTCAAACGTAATCTGATCCTCAGTGAAAGTGCACAAAATGCGCTGGAGCTGACTTCTTCCGGAACCACCGGCCAGAAGAGCCGTATGCGCTATGATGCTGCAAGCATCGCGGCAGCCCAGCATATGGTGGACTGTATTTTTGACTATTATGGCTGGAATACCCCGGATCAACCGTGTAATTACCTGCTACTTAGCTATGAACCCGCTGGCGCTGTCACGCTGGGTACGGCCTACACCGATCAGTTCCTGTGCAAATATGCGCCGGTCAATCGGGCCTACTATGCCTTGCGTCATAATGGGCAAGGTAATGAATTTGATCCCTTCGGGACGATTACGGCACTCCAGCAATTTGCTCAGGAAGGGTTACCGGTGCGTATTTTCGGTTTCCCGGCCTTTTTGTGGTTTACCCTGCAAAGAATGGAGCAAATGGGGCTGCCGGCATTGAAATTACACCCTGATTCGCTGGTTTTCCTCGGCGGAGGCTGGAAAACACATGCCGATAAATCCATTCCGAAAAAAGCGCTGTATCAACGGTTGACTGAACAACTGGGTATTCCTGATATTCGATGTCGTGATGGCTATGGTTCCGTTGAACATCCGGTTCCTTATGTTGAATGTTCCCACCATAATTTCCACGTTCCCGTCTATGCCAAAGCCTATGTGCGCCATACCGCCAACCTGACCTGCCAACCTTATGGTGAACCCGGTTTCCTGCATCTTATCTCACCTTATATCACTTCCTGCCCTGCCCACAGCATTGTGACCAGCGATCTGGCCGTACTGCATTCCGGTCAAAGCTGTGGTTGCGAACTCGACACCGATTGGTTTGAACTGCTTGGTCGGGCCGGTACGAGTAAAAACCGTAGTTGTGCGATTGCCGCTTCAGAATTGATTAAGAGAGCTTGATATGTCTTCCGTAAATACTGTTTCCATAAAAACTGTTTCTACAAAAACAACGAATAACCCGATTTCCTCAGAACAGTTGACTGAACAAAAAATCGCGAAATTACGTGAGCGATTACCTGAGTTGCTGGCTCGCCCCCATACTTCTGAACAAGTCCTTGATTGTGCACAACGCTTTGCGGAATATCTTACCAATCTGAGTGAGCACCCTCTGTTTGATCGCCAAATCCGGCAGGAACTTATCGCGTTTTGCCAACGTGAAGCGCTGGCGGCCAAACTGGAACGGGAACTTGGGCAAAACCCGTTTTCGCTACGTCGATTCGATTATAATCAGAATCGCTATGAGACTTGGAAGCCATTGGGATTGGTCGTCCATATTACCCCCTCCAACGCGAAGCTCCTGCCCTTTATGGCAGTGCTTGAAAGTTTGCTGGTGGGCAATATTAACTGGTTACGCCCAAGCAGCAGCGATAACGGGTTTAGTACGCGACTCTGGTCAGAATTTTTATCCCATGATATTTCAGGGGATTTGGCTGATCGGGTTGCCGTATTGCCGTTACCCGTCACACAACTGGCAGAATTATTCAGTCAGGCCGATGCAGTTTCTGCCTGGGGCAGCGACGCTTCCCTCGCGTCTATACGTGCTCAACTGCCCGCCGGTTGCCGCTGGATAGATTGGGGACACCGCATCAGCATGGCCTGGCTAAGCCCTGAATCGGCCGATGATGCCCAATTGGATGCCTTGGCTGATGATGTCTGTTGTTATGACCAACAAGCCTGTTCCAGCCCACAGTGTTTACTGGTGGATAGCGATGATCCGCAAGTGTTACAACATATCGGGCAACGCATGGCTGCCGCCCTGCAACGCCGCGCCGGATTACATCCTGCCCTGCAACCGGATATTCAGGAAGCCGCAGAAATTACCACCCAAACTGCTTTCCAGCGACTTGATTTCGCTTTTGCGCGAATACAGGGTGAAAAAGTACGCGGTGAAATTTGGCAGGCCGATGGATGGCGGGTGATATGGCGACACGAAGAGGAATTAGCGGCGTCGCCTTTGTTCCGCACATTGCAGATACGCCCGGCTCCGCGTCAGCGCCTGTGCGCTATTTTGCAGCCTTGGCGTAACCATCTGCAAAGCTGTGCGTTGATGACCCGTCAGGCACATATCAGCGAAATGAGCCATATCCTGTTTGCGGCGGGCATCAGTCGTATCACCCCGGCGGGTCAGATGCACGACGGTTATAGTGGTGAGCCTCACGATGGGGTCTACGCACTGGCACGCCTGACCAAACGAGTCTCGGTCAGCCTTGCGCCGGATTTAATGGCGGGTTGCGCCCATCTTGATGTTCCTCCTGCGCGTCCAGACGGGTTAGCCAATCTTCCTGTGATGGATAAAACCGATTTTCAAGCGCTGATTCCCAATGATAAAGCCCGTCTGTTTTTCCGCAGTGGTGGCAGCAGTGGCATACCGAAACTGGCCGCTTTTAGCTACCGTGATTACCACAGGCAGATGCAGGCCGCCGCCGATGGCGTGTTTGCCTCCAGGCTTGAACCTGCAACCGATCGCGTCATGAATCTGTTATATGGCGGGAAACTGTACGGCGGCATGATGAGCTTCTTCACCATTCTGGATAAATTGGGTGTGACGCAATATCCCATGGGCGGGCCGACTGACAATGATTTTAGTGAAATCGCTGATTTTATCGTGCAACAACGCATTAATACGCTGGTCGGCATGCCAAGCACGTTGCACCGGTTATTTTTGAATGAAGGAACTAAATTACGTCAATATGGCGGCATTCGTAAGCTATTTTTGGGTGGCGAACACCTCAATCTCAACCAACGGGATTTTCTGACGGGTTTTGGTGTCACCCTGATACGTTCAACCATTTACGGTTCCGTCGATGCCGGACCTGTCGGCCATGCGTGCGCCGCCAGCGAAGACGGGGTTTTTCATTTAATGGCGGATACCCAATGGCTGGAAATTCTCAATCCAGAGAATGATCAGCCCGTGGCAGAGGGCGAAACCGGGCGTCTGGTATTTACTTCCCTCCACCGTGAAGCACAACCCATCCAACGCTACGATTTAGGCGATCTCGGCTGCTGGGTCAATCAACCTTGTTCTTGTGGCCTGACTTCACCGCTTTTCCGGCTGAAAGGGCGTCATGGTTCCCTGCTACGCATAGGCAGTATCTTTTTCAATCTTGCTGATTTATCTGAGCAACTGGCACTGCCCGTGCAATGGATCATCGATCATAACCGTGAGGGTATCGATAGCATTCAATTACTGGTTGATCATGCCGAACCGCTCACTGTGCGCCAGAACTTATTGCAAGATCCCAAAATTATGGAAGTGGTTAGCGGACATCTGCTGAATTTAGACGTGATTTCCACCTCAGCCACTGAGTTTCGCCGCAATGAACATAGCGGGAAAACGCCCTTGTTCATCGACTTGCGTCAATATTAATTGAGTAAAATTAAGATGATGACCAGAACGACATTGATTGATTTGCTCCATCATGCACGCGAGCATTCTGCTTATTACCGGGAACGCTATAAATCCATTCCCGATAATGGGACGCTGAAAGATTTGCCCCTCGTGGAACCCAGTCATTACTGGGCACATTCAAACGACCTGCAAACCTGGCCGGTGCTGACTGCACCGCTGGAAGGCGGCCATGTGTTTAAAACAGGTGGCTCCACCAGTGATGGGCGGTTATCCGTTTTCAGCCAACCGGAGTGGCAAGCCTTTATTGCTGCCTTTGGCCAAGGTATTGCCCGCCAATTAAAGCACGGGGATCGGGTGGCTAACCTGTTTTTTTCCGGCGATCTTTATACCAGTTTTCTATTCATCCACGGTGCATTATCGAATTCACCGCTCCCCATCATAGAATTTCCTTTCACCAGCAAGGTCGAGGATGAATTGCTGATTCACAATATCCGCCTGCATAACATCAATGTGCTGGCGGGTGTACCGGTGCAATTAATCCGTCTGGCGCACTCTCTGCAAGAGAGGGGGCAAACACTGCCGATGGTGGAGACCATTCTTTACGGCGGGGAAAGCCTGTTTGATGCGCAGATCGCTGTCATACGGCAAGTTTTTCCGCAGGCTCGTTTAGGCTCAATCGGGTGTGCCAGTGTCGACGCTGGTTTGATCGGCTTTGCTGATCCCGAATGCCAACAGGGGGAACACCGCGTATTTAGTGATGACACGATTGTTGAGATCGTCGATGAAATCACTCATCAGCCCATTACGGTGCCGGGGAAGAATGGCCTGCTGGTTATCACTAACCTGCAACGCCGCCTGATGCCGGTGATCCGCTATCCTACCGGTGATCTGGCCTGCTGGTGCGAACCTGAACAGCCAAGCCGTAAATTCGCCCTGCAAGGACGCGCTAATCAGGGCTACCGTGTACGATTTGGCACGCTGTCATTATTCCCTGACGACTTAGCCACACAGCTATCCCAGCAGACGGAACTTTTGGCCTGGCAATTGGAGTTAAGCCAGAAGACGGGGCACGATCAGATCCGGTTGTTGGTGGCAAGCCTGCAAACGGTAGATATTGACAAAATACGCCATCGGGTCATGACCGCCTTCCCCAATCTGGCAGAAGCGTGCCGGCACCAAAACATGCTGGAGATCGTGCAAACCCATATTGATGATATGTATACGCACCCACGATCAGGCAAATTGCAGCGAGTTGTGGACCTGCGTCGTTATAACTAGGGTTGAAATCAATGACTATCTTCCAATCCGCGATTCAGATCCGCAGCTACCAGTCAGGCGATGATAAAAAAATCAGCCAGTTATTCCGCGAGGTTTACGGCGATGCCTATGTCTATCCTGACATCTATCTGCCAAGACTCATCAATGGCTACCAAATATCAGGGCAATGGCACTCGGCCCTGGCTTTCCATCAGGGGCGGCTTATCGGTCATGCTGCTCTGGTTAAAGATACGGTGCAGGGAAATCAGGCAGAGCTGGCACTGATTGCGGTATATCCCGATTTTCAAGGTTATGGCGTGGCGAAGTCTCTGGGCAGTTATTTATGCGGTTATGCGAAAGAGCAAGGTTATAATTTATTGACGATAAAACAGGTCTGTTCACACCCCAAGAGCCAGTACATCGCCCGAAATTTAGGTTTCTATTCTACGGCACTGATGCTGGATTATGTCGATTCACCCTTTGGCTTACCCAAACCTGAAAGTATTGTTCAGGGTATCTTGCCGCTTAAATCCTTGCCACTGCCTAAGCTGAACTGGCCCCGGCCCTGGCAAAATTGGGTCTCCCGGATTAGCCAATATGTGGGTGAAGCCCCACAAAATGCCCAATCCGCGTATCAGCGCGCCATGATCCCTGAACCCTTTGCCATTAAAAAATCCGGCCGGCGTTTGGAGATCACCCTATACGAGGTTCATTCTGACTTTTTATCGGAGGTCATCGATTTTCCTGCCGGGCAGTTAATCTATTTGAAACTACCTGCCTGTGAAGAGGCGCTGGGGTTGTGCCCGTTGCTGAAAAAAGGCGGATTCCGCTTCGCCGGACTTTGCCCAGACACCCATGATGGATGGTTTTTGCTGTGGCTACGCGGCTACCAGTTAACGCCCTATCAATTTCACGACACGGGTACTCAACATCTCTATCAAATGGAATTGGGGGGTGAGCTGATAACATAACTGCACTTTACAAAATTGGTTAAAAAAACACTTTACAAATGATACTGAGAACGATTATCATTCTTATCACTTTCAGTGCACCACCTTCAGGGTCCATGTGAAAGTACGACATTGCTCACATTGCTTCCAGTGTTTACTTTTATAGGCCAACTTTTATGTTGGCTTTTTTTTTGCCCAAAATCGCCTCAAACTTAACACTAAACCTCAATAAAACAATTTATTTACCTTTTGTTTACAGGCGTCTTTGCATAATGCAAAAAATGGACAGAATTCGCTTAGCGCACCCATGAAATCAAAATTAATCATCATTAATTCATGCGTTATTCTCGTATTGGGATTATTTTCTATCGATCTCTATAATCCGGCTCTGCCCGCCATAAAATCCGCACTCGCAATAACGAATAATCAAGCGCAAGGGCTTGTCGTTTATTATCTATTGGGTTTTGCTGTGTCTCAGCTATTTTATGGCCCTCTTTCCGATAAGCATGGGCGTATCCCTGTTATTTTGTTTTCCTTATTATTTGCCGCTGTTGGTAATTATTTGACTTCGATGGCGGAATCATTCCACACGCTGTCGTTATTCCGGCTTCTGACGGGGATTGGTGCAGGCGGATGTCCTGTTATCAGCAGAGCAATACTCAGTGATACTTTCCGTGATAAGACGGAATTATCCCAATCATTGGCGGTTTTTTCGATGGCATCACAAGTTTCACCGGCTTTTGCGCCTGTTATTGGTGGCTATATCACCCAGTATCTGCCCTGGAAGTTTAATTTTATCGCTCTCGCCATCATGATGCTGATAGGCCTATTTTTTGTGAAGATGACGTTGCCGGAAACATCGCCGATGAGATCAACAGGTAGTAGCAGGATAGCGGGTTTTCGAATTCTGTTATCTGACGTTAATTTTGTTGTATACAGCGTTGTCTCTGCCGTTTTGTTTGCCATTACCATTGGTTATTTTACTGCCAGTCCTTTTGTATTTCAGACGCAGTTTGATTTATCCGCGTCACAGAATGGATATCTGTTTATGATTTATTCTGCCGGAATTGTAATAGGCTCATTACTAACGAAAAAATGGCTGTCACACTCTGCTCCTGAAAAAATTCTTAAAGTTTCGCTTCCGTTATTACTTTTCTTTACCGCAGTAGCGCTCATTTCAATTTATTTTACGCAGATATTATCAATTGCATTTATCGTTATTTATAGTTTTACGGTGGGACTGGGATGTGGACTTTCTTCTCCGCTATTACTTGGGATCAGCTTACACGGACATCCTGAACTGTCCGGAACAGGGAGTGCTTTACAAGGGGCACTAAAAATGGCCGGCGCAGCTATCGCATTATTGTTTTTCGCCAGCGGGCATACAACCACTGCGGCAGGTTTAATGTGGGGGCTTTTCGTCCTTGCTCTGATTTGTTTTGTTTTAATCGCCTTTACCCAGATATGGCAGAATAGGCATTAAAAAAAGAACGCTATCCGATTGAATAGCGTTCTTGCATGGAAAACTTAACTACAGTTTAGGCCCTGCTTTCACCAATGCCGCGCCCGCTGCGGTATCCGTATATTTATCGAAGTTATCAATAAAGCGCTGTGCCAGATCTTTTGCTTTCACATCCCATGCGGATTTATCGGCATAGGTATTGCGTGGGTCTAAAATGTTCGTCTCTACGCCCGGCAAGGTGGTCGGTACGGCCAGATCAAAAATCGGCAGTTGAATGGTATCCGCATCTTCAATGTCACCATTAAGGATCGCATCGATAATGGCACGGGTATCTTTGATGGAGATACGTTTGCCTGTGCCATTCCAGCCCGTATTGACCAGATAAGCTTTCGCCCCCGATGACTGCATGCGTTTAACCAGCACTTGCGCATATTGGGTCGGATGCAGTGACAAGAATGCCGCCCCGAAGCAAGCAGAGAATGTAGGTGTGGGTTCTGTGACACCACGCTCAGTGCCCGCCAATTTTGCCGTGAAGCCAGACAGGAAATGATATTGGGTCTGTTCCGGGGTTAAACGGGAAACCGGTGGCAGGACGCCGAAAGCATCGGCAGTCAGGAAAATGACTTTAGTCGCGTGCCCGGCTTTGGAGACCGGTTTAACGATGTTTTCGATGTGGTAAATCGGATAAGAAACACGGGTATTTTCTGTTTTGGAGCCATCATTGAAATCAACGGTACCATCCGCCAGTACCGTGACGTTCTCCAACAGCGCATCACGGCGAATGGCGTGGTAGATATCCGGCTCCGCCTCTTTGGACAGATTGATGGTTTTCGCGTAGCAACCGCCTTCAAAGTTAAACACGCCGTCATCGTCCCAGCCATGTTCGTCATCACCGATCAACTTACGTTTCGGATCAGTGGAAAGCGTGGTTTTCCCGGTTCCGGAAAGACCGAAGAAAATCGCAACATCGCCCTTTTCACCCACGTTGGCGGAACAGTGCATGGAAGCAATTCCTTTCAGTGGCAACAGGTAGTTCATCATTGAGAACATGCCTTTTTTCATTTCACCACCGTACCAAGTCCCTCCGATCAACTGCATACGCTCGGTCAGGTTAAAAGCCACAAAGTTTTCAGAATTCAACCCTTGCTCTTTCCATTGTGGGTTCGTGCATTTGGCCCCGTTCATCACAATAAAATCCGGCGTGAAGCCAACTAATTCTTCGTCTGACGGGCGGATAAACATATTTTTTACAAAATGTGCCTGCCACGCCACTTCCGTAATAAAACGCACTTTCAGGCGGGTATCCGCATTGGCGCCACAGAAAGCATCAAGGACAAACAAACGTTTGCCTGAAAGCTGCTGAGTTACCAAGCCCTTAAGATGAGACCAGGTTTCCTGACTAAGCGGTTTATTGTCGTTCTTGCCTTTGCCCTGATCCGCCCACCATACGGTATCGCGGGTAACATCATCGCGGACAATGTATTTATCTTTCGGGGAGCGCCCCGTGAAAATCCCCGTATCGACAGAGACAGCACCAAGGTCAGTCAATGTACCACGCTCATAGCCTTGTAGTGAGGATTGAGTTTCTTCAGAGAATAACAGTTCATAACTTGGGTTATAAACAACTTCACTCACACCGCGAATACCATAAACCGCAAGTTCCTGCTCAGTAATGCCTGTAACACTCATTTGTTGCTCCTGGTCAGTTATACTTTCTCTCTGCGGGGGATAATAAATAATTATGACTAATTAACAGCGATTGTTATCAAAAAATTGAAATTACATTACTTTTTTTAAGTTTATATGAGACACAGAACACGAAATAAGGGAATAATTCAGCGTAAAAAGGGCGTATGTCACGCCCGATGAATTAACAATTAGTGCAACCCTATAAGCAACGCAGCCGCCTAATCAGTGCAACTGCTCTTTTTTTGCCGCCTTTATTTCACTGATATCTTTCTCGTTAAAAATATAGTGCATACCACAGAATTCGCATTCCATGTCGATTTTGCCATCGTTATGCAAAATGTCCTGAATATCGGCTTCCGGTAACGTCACCAGCGTGTCAGCACAGCGTTGATGGGAGCAAGTGCAACGGAATTCGACTTGCTGAGGTTCATACAGCGTGACATCTTCTTCATGATAAAGGCGACGCAGAACTTCTTTCGCATCCAGCGTAAACAGCTCTTCTCCCTTAATGGTTGCGGTCAGTTGCACCAGATGGTCAAGCATATCTTCACTGCTTTCCTGCGCTCCCGGCAAGATCTGCAATAACATGCCGCCCGCTGCCATTTTTCCATCCTGCATCCCGGTACGAATAAACAGGCGGGTGGGCAATTGTTCTGACTGTTTGAAATACGCATCCAGGCATTCTGCCAAGGTATTCCCTTCCAGCGCCACTACGCCCTGATAACGCTCACCTTCTGTGGGTGTCACGGTGATGACCATATAACCCTTGCCAACCATGTCATGCAGGCTGCTTTCGGCACTCACTTCACCATCAATGCGAGCCGTTCCACGCATCTGTTGCAGGTTATTGCCATTAATCACCGCCAGTTTGACCGGCCCGTCACCCTGAATCTGTACCGTAATATCGCCATTGAATTTCAATGTGGCGGTCAACAGGCTGGTTGCGACCAACAATTCACCCAGTAGTTGCTGCACAGGTTGAGGAAAATGATGATTTTCCAGCATCCGTTGGTAAGTTTCACTGACGGAAACGAGTTCCCCCCTGACAGAATGGCTTTCAAATAAAAAGCGGTGTAATTGGTCATGTCTGGTCATAAGTCTCTTCCGGCTCATTTAATTTTGTGTTCTTGAATTTTATTAATGTACGCCGTTCTTTTTTATCTGGACGGCGGTTGGGATGCGGCATGGTGAGCGCATTCATTTTACGCGCCAATGCCATTTTTTCCCGATTGATAATACTTTCTGCTGTCTCCTGATAAAGTTGCTGGGCTTCGGTAGCGCTCCGTCTGTGACTGCTCAATGCCAAGACGGTTACCGTTTTTTCATCATCACCCTGACGCAGTTTGATCTTTGCATCCAACTCAACCAGCTTACTCGGCTTACTTCGCTGCCCATTATAATGGACTTTTCCCCCTTCAATCATTTCACGCGCAATGGAACGGGTTTTATAAAAACGGGCAGCCCACAACCATTTATCAAGGCGGACAGCCTGATCAGTGTCTGAATTCTGCATGAATACTCTCCCGATGATCTCATTCACATGCTTAATCGGTGCTGACCAAAAACGGGCAGAGGGTAACACAGCCCGTTAAGTCATCGCCAATCCATCGGCGGTGAAGGCGAATTGAAACAATTATCGTAGTATTGCGTGATATGTTGAAGACGCCGCTGGTTCCTCTGCTTTTTCTTGATAACCAATACGGTGTTGATGATCGACATGGCCAACAAGATTGCCCCCAGCAGACAGCTTCCCAGATAACGAATGACAGATGTAGTATCTGGCTCACGGTGCAACATAATATGACGAGTCCCATTGGGATCTTCTGACAATTTTGTCACAATCCCTTCGGTTTCAAAGGGGGTCTTCATCAACAGTTCTAAAAGCCCCTGTAATTCCCGCCATCGCTCTAAAGCAGAGTGCTCATAGATGTATTGTGTCCGCATCGGGTATTCAACTAATGCTTTCCCCTCATCACTCAGCAATAAAACTCCCCCTGGGGAGGGACTGTTTATCAGAATGACCATCCTATCGATCTCCCGATAAATAAATGATGCCGTCGTGATATCAACCAACTTTTCCAACGCATCAACACTGATAGAACGCAACAACACTTTCGCCCCATCCAGCTTTCCGCTCTCTGCATCTTTCAACAACTTGTCCCAGTTTTTGGCATTACCCAAATTGACCAACGCATTTTTCAAGCGATCACAATCCGCATCTTTCTGGCACAATTTTTGGGTTTTCAAGATGATTTGTGAAAAATTATCGAGCAGAGTCATACCCGATTTAGCAATCGCGTCATTCAAGCTAGGATTAATTTTACGTTCAACGGGATGTAATTGCTCACCAACAGTTTTAAGCAATGAGGTCGCATTTTCGACAACTTCAGACTCCAGCATAGGCAATGGAATTTCACTATTCCAGTAGATACCCACACAATCAAATGGCGCGAATATGGTAATGTTGGCTTTGGGCAGGAGATTAGGGGGAACATAGCACATCCCTAATCCTTTGACCTTTAACACATCCCCTTCCTTCAACGGCATATTTTTTAGATCATTGAAACTGGTAATAACCTTGGTATTACTGCCATATAACCAAGCAAAACTCAGCCGTATGGATAAGTTCACTGGCTGGTAAAAATAAAGCAACAGCATGGCAAGTACAGAGAAGATCAGCAGTATCACATTCTTTCTGCTACGCTGATAAGGATGGTGTTTCTCTTCTTCATGCAAAGAGAGATAGCGCCCCTGCCGTACAACATGGCAGTTAGTGTATATGTCGATATCGGTATTCTGATCAAGATAATGGGAAATATAAGGCTCCCAATGTACGGGATAAACCAGATCAATACCGCCCAGAGAGATATTCTTTTTTTGCTCTGGCTCAAACTCGCTAAATACGCCCCAACGTTTGGGAATGCCGTTAAAGCAATGGATATTGGCTAGTTTTCGCCCAGGTGGCAACCGAACATGCAGCCAGAAACTCCCCATAATAAACAGAAACGCCGCCAGCATTAACCACGGTAACATCGGAATGGGCACGAAAAGAGCCGCAAACCACAACGATAAACCCAAACACATCAAAATACTTTCCTGCATGCCCGTTGATTTCCGCAGGCGATATTCTTCTAATGTTTCCTTACGGACATGCAGTAAGTTAGCGCTCGAATTGCCATTTTTTTGAATGGAAGCCTGCTCGGTTTTTGCCGCAACTCTCGTGATGGGCAAATCTTGCTGATAATCTTGCAGAAAGTGGCCGTTAACCGCGATAACCAGCGGCATTGATACGGTTTGAACAATCTCAATCGTATTCTGCTGCTTAATAAATGGCTCAAGCAACACGGGCAAATGTATTTCCGTTTCACCAAGATAATAGCGCCAATGGTGCACCCCATCCATTGCGGAAGAAAAACGGGTAATAGGATGAGTGATGGTATAGACATTCCCCTGTTTAACAGGTAGCACCGAATAATCAGCCCTGTGACTGCTATTCGGCTTCATCAGAAGACGGGTATTGTGCAAATAAGATTCTATGGCTTGATATTCATCGGTATTCAGTTTGCGGCAGGCTGTTTTAGTTATCGATTGCAGATAACGCGCGTTATCAAGCCGCTTCCATCTGAAAATCAGAAAGGAAGCCATTATAATCAGGCTAATGATAAAAATAGCCAATATAATGACCAATGAGCTCATTTTTTCCCCATGCTCACGCCAGCAGTACCGAGATCAGCAGAATAACAATCTCATGAAACACACAGAATCAGGCTATTCCTATTCTTGCCTTCTATTTTAATTTTATTTACAAAAGGTTATATAATTTTTCTCATACCTTTCCATAAAATAAAGTCTTTTTGCAAGGGTAAGATAGCAACAAAAATACATTCAAGCGATAATCGCTATCATTTACTAACATAATCAGCCATATTAAAGCAAAGCATGGATGCGTATCCATTTCGTTATAACACTTAAAAGATACAGTAGTATTTAAGTGACTGGCCGGATTATTGTTTTCAATTATCCGGCACATGACAACCATCAGGGGCAAGCATGATTGATCTAAAAAAACCTAAGATACTGAATATAAATGACGTTTCCCGCTCACGCTTATTCAATATTCAATCTGTTGATCTTGAGTTCAGCAATGGTGTAAAACGCGTTTATGAACGAATGAAACCGGCAAATCGTGAAGCAGTTTTAATTATTCCAATTATCGGGGATGAATTAGTGCTTATTCATGAATATGCGGTTGGCATTGAACAATACGAATTAGGTTTTCCCAAAGGTGCCATTGATGCTGGGGAGAGTGTTTTTGACGCCGCTAATCGCGAATTGAAGGAAGAAATTGGTTTCGGTGCAGGAAAATTGGCGCTGTTGACGACATTGACGATGGCACCGTCCTATTTTTCCAGCAAAATGAATATCATGATTGCTCATGACCTTTATCCGGAATGCCTGGAAGGGGATGAACCTGAACCGCTTGTGCAGAAACGATGGCCTATCTCTGACATGATGTCATTGTTGGAGCATCCCGATTTCAACGAAGCCAGAAATGTCAGTGCGCTATTTTTTGCCCAGCGATATCTGCAAGCAAAGAAATAATGGGAAACACTAATCCGTTCATTCTTTAAAAACGGTATAAAATAGGTATTACAATACCCATTTTATACCTGTTTTAAGTGAAATACAGCGGTCAACAATAAACACGCAAATAGAGTAAGGTTTACATTTATGCGTGTAATAATTTTAATGATATTGATGAAAAATAATTTTGTTTATTAAAAATAATAAATAAACCCTTTAACTATATTCTTAAAATTAATTCGTATCATCATATCTTTTTGTTAAATAAACTTTCATCATAGTAATAACAAAAGAATAGTGATAACAAAAGACCTTGCCGATTTCCCGACAAGGTCTTTTTATCTTTCATTTTAGTTAGTGATATTTACGACGGGAAAATCAATCAGAATAACTCATGGCTTTCCCCATTCTCAGTGACTGTCGTCCCCACATCGGGTACGGCATACTCCGTCGGCTGAGTACCATCAATGAAATACTCTTTGCGGGTATTGCTACCACCGTTAGATAACTTGCCCGTTGCCCGATCAATCGTGACAGAAACAATGCCGGCAGGGGGTTCCATTATTTTCACAGGAACCCCTTCCAGCGCGGCTTTCATAAAATCATCCCAAATGGGTTGAGCCGTTTTCGCTCCCCCTTCACCTTTTAATACCGGAGTGCGCCCCAAACTTCTGCTGTGCTCATCGAAACCAATCCAGGCCGTTGCCACTATATCCGGGCCATAACCGGAGAACCACGCATCTTTTGAGCTGTTGGTTGTCCCGGTTTTGCCGCCAATATCACGGCGCTTCAAATCACGGGCAGCGCGCCAGCCTGTCCCCATCCAACCCGGTTCACCAAAGACATTGGTATTCAAGGCATCATGGATAAGGAACGCCAACGGTGTACTGATAACGTGAGGCGCATACTGTTGGTCTTGCGCATTAACATTTCCCGATACGCTCTCTAATTCCGGTTGCGGCGGCAAGGCCATATTTTGCACTACGTCAGAATGAGCCACGTTCTCAATGGAATCTTCAGACAATTCGATAGAACGTGCTGTTTCACCATAAATCACCGGAATGTTTTCACATTGTGGACAAGCAATTTTAGGTTTCGCTTCAAACAGCACTTTCCCTGCATCATTTTCAATTTTGCTGATGAAGTAAGGATCAACCAAATAACCCCCGTTTGCCATCACTGCATAGCCGCGTACTAACTGTAACGGAGTAAATGAAGGCGATCCCAGCGCCAGAGATTCTGTGCGCACCACGTTTTCACCCGGCAAACCAAAACGCTTCAAGTAATCTGCGGCGTAATCAACCCCCATCGCACGCATGGCTCGCACCATCACAACGTTTTTAGATTGCCCCAACCCTTGACGCAAGCGAATGGGCCCATCGTAAGTCGGTGGTGAGTTTTTCGGTCGCCAATCCGTTCCGGCACCGGCATCCCAACGGCTGATTGGCGCATCATTCAGTAACGAGGCCAACGTCAGCCCCTTGTCCATGGCGGCGGTATACAGGAATGGCTTGATATTGGAACCGACCTGACGCAGTGATTGCGTCACCCGGTTAAATTTACTCAGTTCAAAATCAAATCCACCGACCAATGCTTCTATCGCACCATTGATCGGATTGAGAGAAACCAGTGCCGCATTAACTTCGGGAAGTTGGGCCAGCCACCAAGTCTCATTGACTTTTCTGATCCAAATTTGTTCGCCTGCCCGAATGACTTCATCGACACTACGGGGTGCCGCCCCTTGCAGGCTGTCGGTTTTAAATGGGCGCGCCCAACGAACGCCGGCCATCGTCAACTCAACGTGACTGCCATCCACCAGCACAACTTGCGCTTGGTTAGCGCTGGATTTCGTCACAATCGCCGGCACCAGAGGACCATATTTGGGCAAGGTTTTCAGCTTATCGATAATCTGCGCCTGGCTCCATGCTAGCTGATTCGCTTTCCATAACACTTCCTGAGGGCCGCGATAACCGTGACGCACATCATAGTCAATCACATTGGCACGAACCGCATCAACCGCCGCCAACTGAGTTTTGCGTGTGATAGTGGTATAGACTTTATAACCATCTGTATAGGCATTTTCACCATAACGATTAATCATTTCCTGACGAGCCATTTCCGTCAGATAAGGCGCAGAGAAAACAATTTGTGGCGCGTGGTAACGGGAAACCAGTTTTTCTTCTCTGGCTTCATCATACTGACGCCGGGTGATATATCCTTCTTCCAACATCCGCCCCAGCACCACATTGCGGCGGCTGACCGCTCTGTCATAGGAATAAAGCGGGTTAAACGTTGAAGGCGCTTTTGGTAAACCGGCAATCATCGCCATCTCACTCAATGTCAACTCATTGACGTTCTTGCCAAAATAGACATGAGCCGCCGCGCCAACCCCGTAAGCACGATAACCGAGATAGATCTTGTTGAGATATAACTCAAGGATTTCATCCTTAGTTAACAATTGCTCGATCTTAATCGCCAGAAATGCCTCTTTCGCTTTACGTACCAATGTTTTCTCTCGGCTGAGAAAAAAGTTTCTCGCAAGCTGCTGAGTAATGGTACTTGCCCCCTGAGAAGCATGACCAGAGGTTATTACCACTGAAACCGCACGGATAACCCCGATGGGATCAACACCGTGATGTTCATAAAAACGGCTATCTTCCGTGGCAATAAAGGCTTTCACCATGAGAGGCGGTATTTCTGACAAGGTTAAGGGTAAACGACGTTTTTCTCCATATTGGGCGATTAATTCGCCATCAGCACTGAACACCTGCATCGGTGTTTGGAGTCGGACATCCTTTAAGGTCGCAACATCGGGAAGCTGTGGCTCAATATATTTGTACAAACCAAAAATCGAGGCGGTTCCCAATAAAATGCAAACAACAATAAGGATCAAAAAATACTTTATGAACTTCACCTGAAATTTCTCACGCCATGTTAATCGGGCAGTTTATAAACGATCAGTACGTAGTATAAAAGGCTTGGTGTAAAAGGCTTAGTATAAAGGGATTAGTATAAGGGCTATACAGCACGATAGATATCACCTTTACCAATACCCCATTCATGTATAACAACGTTTCATTCGATTTTCGTTAACTTGATGTTTTTGTTGAATTGACAGTAGATAAGGAGATCGCTACATGTATCCACCTAAATGGTATATCGGACTGGATGTCCAAGATCATGACATTCGCGCCCTTGCCGCTATTAAACGCCGTGACGGTTGGCAACTTCGGCATTGCTGGCAATATCGCTTATCCAGCGAGACTATTTCAGGAGGACGGTTACAAGATCCTGAAAAATTACTTCACATTTTAATCCAATGGCGAAAAATATTACCCAAGAATCTTAATCTAAGATTCGCCCTGCCTGTTCAACAAACTTTGCAGAAACAAATTGCCTTACCTGGTCAAACTGCCTTGCAGGAACCGGAACTTGGCTGGTTTGTACATGCCAGTGCTGGAAAACAATTTCCTGTCAGCGATCTGGCGCTGGATTATCGTGTGCATGGTCAGCAGATTTGCATCAGCGCAACCCGTCAAAAAGACCTCAATCTCTGGCTGAACCTGTTCTCAGAGATCAATTTATCCCTTGATGCTATTGATATTGCACCTTGTGCACTGCGTTATGCCGCCAAACTGGCGGGCGTACCTGACGACAGTTGGTTAGTTCACAAACGTATGACAGACTGGCTATGGGTCGCCCCTGCCGACCGACCTTTCAGCTATGGTTTGATAGCGGCACAACCGGATCGCCATCTGGTTCAGGTCATCAATCAACTCCCCATAACCCCAGAAACAGAAGGTTATACCCTTTATTACAGTGACGAAGCGCAACCGACATCAATCAAAGCGATATCAGTAAAAACAACATCAACACCGACATTAACATCCGTATCAACAGAATCGGCTAATAGCTGGCAACTCTTGATGGCGTTTCGCCATTATCATCCTCCGCTACCAGACAAAATGAATGCGTTTATCATTGCCGCAGGTTTAGCGCTCAGGCCGAGTGATCAATGATGTATCAGGTCAACTTCTTACCTTGGCGGCAGAAAAAGCTGAAACGCCGGTCTCGAATATGGGGAGCACTGCTTTGCTTACAACTGATATTGTGGGCAACAGTATTGGTATTTATTTCCACGCTACAAACCAACCAGATTAGACAATATCGCGGACAATTAACGGAGATCACTCACCAATCGGCTCAATTACAACAAGCAATCAGAACAGCAGACCAAGCGGTGCAACAACATCATCAATTGTCACAACAATTACGGAAAAAACGCATATTCATGGAACAGAATCAACGCTATTTACAGCTATTTCGTCAACTTCCCCATTTGTTACCTGAGAACAGTTGGCTGACTGCATTTAGTGACGACAGTGGGCAATTAATTTTTACTGCCCGCAGTCAGGACTATACGGATATCTCAGATTTGTTGGATAGCCTGACTGACGACACTTCGCTTATCAATGTGCAACTGAAAAAAATGATCACGACGGAAGATCATTTCAAGGTTTTTACCATTGATGCCAATTGGTTGATGGGAGAGCCAGATGAGAAATAATTACCTTGAATGGTTTTATCGGCCGGTCTGGCAACAGCTTACCTTGCAGCAATTACTCATCATTTTACTGCTGTTGGGATTCTACTTTTTGGTTTGGCAGAAAAATCGGCATGAAATCCATGCCCTCCAGAGCAATATTAAGCAGCAACAACACAACACGATACTATTTCAACAAAAGCTTGCTGAACTGCCATCCCTGCTTGAAACTCAGCAGCAGATTCGGCGCATGGCCGCAAACCTTGCTCAAAACAGTGACCTGTCACTCAGGAATACCTCCTCAGACAATATTCCTGCGCAAAATACGCCAATACTCAAACGCCTGCATATGCCACTGATCCGCTCTGGCAGTCAGCTCATGGAGTGGAAAAGCCATAAAGAAAACGAACAAGTTTTCTGGCATATCCGACTGTCACTCAATTATGGCCAATTTCTCCATTTCTTGCGTGAAATTCAGAAACTGCAACCCCCGTTACTGATTAAGCACATCGCGATTACGCCTGTTGATACACCTGCCGACGGCAATCTGACGGTTCGCATGGTTTTTTCAGATGTCGCTTTGTCAGATACCACCTTACCCAATATTTCACTGCCTGATCCTGCCGATAAGGAGAAATCATGAACCGCCATCCTTTGATTCTCCTAAGCTGTCTCTTACTGTTTTTATTACCTCTATTGGGTTTTGCCGGAGAAACGTTTACCGAAAAAGCTATTACCGAAGAAGAACCCAATTTCGACATGCCGATAAGAGATCCGTTCCAGCCTCCCAAAGACCCGGTAGAATACGCAACGGAATTTTCTCCCACAGAGCAAAATGAGCCAGAACCAGAGATCGAATATCAGGCAATGACCCTGCAATATGCCGATGCAGGGCAAATAGCCGAACAATTACAGAAAAATCGTCCCGCACTACTGACAAAATGGGGAAAAGTTGAACACGATCCCTTGACCAACAGCCTGATCTTGGAAGATAAATTTGATGCCATTACCCGGATCAAAAACTGGCTGAAAGAAGTTGATACTCCGCAGCAACAAGTGCAGATTACGGCTCATATCGTGACCAGCAGTAAGGAAGCCCTGCATGAATTGGGGATTCACTGGGGAGTGAACGCTGACCCACATAATCAAGCTCTAGGATTAAACCGCTTGAATCTACATCAACCTGCCGGTAACCAGCGCCACAAGTTGGTACTGAATACCGCCCGCATTCATGCAAACTTGCTGGAACTGGAACTCAGTGCATTGGAACAGGAAAGCCAGCTCGATATTATTGCCAGCCCACGGCTAACCGCCTCACACCAACAGACAGCCAGTATCAAGCAAGGTTCTGATATTCCTTATATTGTTCAGGACAAAGACAAAACCACCGTTCAATTTAAAGAGGCGGTATTGGGTATGGAAGTCACCCCTCATATTTTGCGGCAGGGGAAAATCCGGCTTGCGCTGAAAATCAGTCAGAATGCCCCCGGTTTTCCCATCAACCAAGGCGGAAATGAAAATCTGGCCATCGATAAACAAGAGATCATCACCCAAGTGACGATTAGAAACGGGGAAACGCTGATCCTTGGCGGGATCTTCCAACAGAAAAAAACCTCAAGTTTACAAAAAGTTCCTTACCTGTCAGACCTTCCCCTGTTGGGATCATTATTTAACCAAAAAGGAGAGCAACATAGCCGAAGGGAACTCGTAATTTTTATTACACCTCAACTGACTGATATTTAATCAAAACAAAAAATATCACATAAAAATCAAAATATTATTAACGATAATTGTATTTTTTCTGCCAGATCACCCACTGTTTTTCTTGGTCTGGCCTGTTTATGGATTTGACGCTGAGAGCAATTTAGCATACAAGGATTACCTAATTGAGTGAGCAGATCTAACATCACAAGCAGGAGCCTATATCCAATAGATTGCAAATTGCAGCACAACAGCGATTTGAAAGATGGAAGATAAATACAATAGGTTCTCAATCGGTCAGCAAAAGCATAAACCCAGTGATTCAAGTTCGTGCGAAATTTATATAGTTGCAATACAGGCTGATGTGCTGAGATAATTTTCCCATCTGATCTCACATTCTCACTCATGAGGTTTCAGTTTAGGTCCCGTGGCTAATCTGATTGGCGGGGCGGGTTATCATTAACAAACAGTCTTAGTAATACCAAAAACATGGCAGAGAAACGCAATATCTTTCTGGTTGGGCCTATGGGTGCCGGCAAAAGCACTATTGGTCGTCAGTTAGCTCAGCAACTCAATATGGAGTTTTACGACTCTGATCAAGAAATTGAGCGACGTACCGGAGCTGACGTGGGCTGGGTATTTGATGTGGAAGGCGAAGAAGGCTTCCGCGACCGCGAAGAAAAAATAATTAACGAACTGACTGAAAAACAAGGCATCGTATTGGCTACCGGAGGGGGTTCTGTTAAGTCGAAAGAAACCCGCAATCGCCTGTCTGCCCGTGGTGTGGTCGTCTATTTAGAAACAACCATCGAAAAACAGTTAGCTCGTACCCAGCGCGATAAAAAACGCCCTTTACTTCAAGTTGATGCACCAGCACGAGAAGTTTTAGAAAACTTGGCTGATGAGCGCAATCCTCTTTATGAGGAAATTGCTGACGTGACTATTCGCACGGATGAGCAAAGCGCCAAAGTCGTCGCTAACCAAATCATTGAACTACTGGAAAAAAACTGATTATATCGCGTCCGCACAGCGGCAAACGATAAGGCGAAAGCTGATATGGAACAAGTGACTGTTACGTTAGGTGAAAGAAGCTATCCAATTACCATAGCCGAAGGGCTATTTTCTGACAGTGAGGCATTCAAGCCCCTGCAAGCCGGTCAACAGGTTATGATAGTGACCAATGAAACGCTTGCTCCCCTGTATCTTGAACAGGTGAAATCCACATTGCAGAGAATGGATCTTCGGGTAAATGAAGTTATCTTACCTGACGGTGAACAGCACAAATCACTTTTCGTGCTCAATGACATTTTTTCCGCCTTGTTGGAAAATAATCATGGTCGTGACACAACACTTATCGCCCTTGGTGGTGGTGTAATCGGTGATATGACGGGGTTTGCCGCGGCTAGCTATCAACGCGGCGTTCGTTTCATCCAAGTACCCACCACACTGCTTTCTCAGGTTGACTCTTCCGTCGGTGGAAAAACAGGGGTCAACCACCCTCTCGGCAAAAACATGATAGGCGCTTTCTACCAGCCTGCCTCAGTTGTTGTCGATCTCAATTGTCTGAAAACATTACCGGTTCAAGAGTTGTATTCAGGTCTGGCTGAAGTCATTAAATACGGCATTATTCTGGATGGCGAGTTCTTTCACTGGCTTGAGGAAAATATTGAGAAATTACTGGCCCTCGACAGCCAAGCCATGGCCTATTGCATCCGTCGTTGCTGCGAACTTAAGGCGTTGGTTGTCGCGGCTGATGAGCAAGAGCGCAGTGGGATGCGTGCGCTGTTAAACCTCGGTCATACCTTTGGGCATGCGATTGAGGCTGAAATGGGTTATGGCGTCTGGCTGCATGGCCAAGCGGTTGCTGCGGGTATGGTGATGGCAGCCAGGGTATCTGAACGGGTCGGTACATTCTCAAAACAGGATACCCAACGTATCATCCGCTTGTTGGAGCGGGCAAAATTACCGGTTAATGGCCCTGAATCCATGTCCCCCGATGTCTATTTACCTCATATGATGCGTGACAAAAAAGTATCGGCCGGAAAACTGCATCTGGTTCTGCCGACCGCGATCGGGGAAGCAAAACTTCGTTCTGATATCGGGAAAGAAGTGATATTGGATGCCATCCGTCTATGTCAGACATCAATATGATGAATTATTTTCTATCTGTTATGCTATAAAATAGCGACATTATTAAATAAAACATTATCGGTTTTAGTTAGGTCAGACTGCCAAACCGCTTAAATAACAATTGGCAGTTCTATCTCTGTTGAGTTGCTCTGTCGGGAGGGTATATGGACGAATTAAAATCAGAAAACAAACAAAAAACAGAAAATGAATTAAAGCCGGATACTTCTGATCGCAGCCCTCAGCGCTCCAGAAGTCCCTTCAATCAATCTAAATTCGCCATCTCCCGCCAGCAAATGATGATCGGTGTTGGCATTCTGGTGCTTTTGCTTCTAATTATTGCTATCAGTTCCGCATTAAAATCGCCCACTGAGCATGAAAAACAGCAATCTTCAAATGCAGCAGAAAAGAGTATCGACCTGTCTGGCTCTGCTTCACTTTCTTCCAATCCCTCTGACGGTGAACAAGAAAAACCGTCAGAACCGACAACGCATGGCGCTCCTCGTGAAATCAGTCCGCCACCCATTAGCAGCACCCCAAGCAAAGATCTTCCTCCTGCAACCGGAACAGGCGGCTATAACCAGCGCATAGAGTTACCCGGCGATATTACTGATGCTTTGAATCAACAGCAAAGTCAGATTAATCATTCAGTGCAAAACAATCTGGCGCAACCACAGGTTAAACCCACTGAACCGGCGGCAACACCACCTGCCGAACACAACAAACCAGAGCAGGTTGCACCAGCAAAAGTTGCACCACCGAAAATAGAAAAACCCAAAACAGAGCATCAGGTCAGAGAAGATAATCACGCCAAAACAACGACCAACACAACGAATAGTCGTCATACCGATAGAAAGAGTACCGCTGATACTGGTGGTGATCTGCTGAAAGCATCTGCAAATCGATTCACACTACAATTGAGTAGTGCCAGCCGTTCTGATACCTTAACCGCTTTCGCGAAAAAAAATAACCTTGCTAATTACAAGGTTTATGAAACCAAACGCGATAGTAAACCTTGGTTTATCTTGATCCACGGTAATTACAGTTCTGTTTCTGATGCTAAAAGGGCCATTTCCTCACTGCCGGCAGACGTTCAGGCCAAAAAACCTTGGGTCAGAAAACTACAACAAGTTCAGCAAGATCTGAAAAAATAAAACTATTTTGATTAGGCGCTGATATGCTGTCCTAAACAGAGTACAATCTGCGGCTCTGAAATTATTGAATAACTATTTGACGGCATGAAAAAAAAACGCGCTTTCTTAAAATGGGCCGGTGGAAAATATCCCTTGGTAGATGATATTAAACGTCATCTGCCAGAGGGTGATTGCTTGATTGAGCCATTTGTTGGCGCAGGCTCGGTATTTCTCAATACCGATTATGATTCTTACATTTTGTCAGATATCAATAACGATCTGATCAATCTGTACAATGCCGTAAAATCTCGGGCGGATGAATTTATTACGCATGTCCGTCCATTATTCTCACCGGAGTTCAACACTGCCGAAAACTTCTATCGCCTGAGGGAAGAGTTCAACAAAAGCAAAGATCCCTTTCGTCGCAGTATGCTGTTTCTTTACCTGAACCGTCACTGCTATAACGGCCTTTGTCGCTATAATTCACGCGGTGAGTTTAACGTTCCTTTCGGGCGTTATAAAAAACCTTATTTTCCTCAAGATGAACTTTACTGGTTTGCAGAAAAGTCCAAAAAAGCCACTTTTATCTGCCAGCATTACGAAATCGCATTGAACAATGCCTCAAAGGGTTCGGTGGTTTATTGTGATCCCCCGTATGCCCCACTTTCGGCCACGGCTAATTTTACCGCCTACCATACAAATAGTTTTAACCTTCTCGATCAGGAAAATCTGGCGAATATCGCCTATCATCTCTCGTCGCAAAAAGGTATTCCAGTGCTCATCTCCAACCATGACACGCCAATGACACGGGAATGGTACTATCAGGCTTCCCTTTACATTGTTAAGGCCCGCCGGACAATAAGTAGAAATATTCTTGCCCGAAGTAAAGTTGATGAGCTTTTGGCGTTATACTGCCAGAAGTGATTGAGGTTTCTGGCCCCTGAAATAACGGGGATAAAACAATGAATTGGAGAAGATAACAATGAAGAAAGACTTTCTGATTGCCCCATCCATTCTATCCGCAGATTTTGCCCGCTTAGGTGAAGATACCGCCAAGGTTTTGGCAGCTGGCGCTGATGTTGTGCACTTTGATGTCATGGATAACCATTACGTGCCCAATTTGACGATTGGCCCGATGGTCTGTCAGGCTCTACGCGATTATGGCATCACTGCGCCCATTGATGTTCACCTCATGGTAAAACCAGTTGATCGCATTATTCCTGATTTTGCCAAGGCGGGTGCAACCTACATCACTTTCCATCCTGAAGCGAGTGAACATCTCGATCGCACATTGCAACTTATCAAGGAACATGGCTGTAAAGCGGGCTTGGTCTTCAATCCGGCAACCTCCCTTAGCCATCTTGATTACGTATTGGATAAACTGGATGTGATCCTGTTGATGTCCGTCAATCCCGGTTTCGGCGGCCAGTCTTTTATTCCAGAAACACTGAAAAAACTGCGTCAAGTACGCAAAATTATTGATGACAGCGGCTATGATATCCGTCTTGAAGTTGATGGCGGCATCAAGCCCAATAATATTGCCGAGGCCGCTCAGGCCGGTGCGGATATGTTCGTTGCTGGCTCCGCTATTTTCAGTCAGCCAGATTATAAAGCGGTTATTGATGAGATGCGCCGCGAATTATCGAAGGCAGCATAATGAAAAATAACGTCGTAAAAGGAATTCGGGCCATTGCATTTGATTTGGATGGCACTCTGGTGGATAGTGCGGGAGGTTTGGCTGAGGCTCTGGATCAAGCCCTGAATACCAAAGGCTTACCCGCTGCGGGCAAAGAACGCGTTGCTGTCTGGATTGGCAATGGGGCTGATGTCATGGTTGAACGTGCATTAATGTGGGCGGGGGCAGAACTGTCTCCCGAATTGCATAATGAAACACGCAAGCTGTTTGATAAATATTATGAAACTAGCGTAACCACGGGCAGCCAACTGTTTCCTCACGTCAAAGAGACTTTAGCAGAACTAGCAAAATACCCTTTGCCAATGGCGATTGTGACAAATAAACCAACCCCCTTTGTTGCGCCATTGCTGGAATCATTGGGTATCAGTGAATACTTTTCATTGGTGCTGGGTGGTGATGATGTTAAAGAGAAAAAGCCTCATCCCGCACCACTTTATCTAACGATGGGGATGTTTGGCCTGCATAAAGAAGAATTGCTTTTTGTTGGTGATTCCCGTAATGATATTTTGGCGGCACAAGCCGCGGGTTGCCCTTGTGTTGGCTTAACCTATGGATATAACTACGGAGAATCGATAGCATTGAGCCAGCCAAATTATGTATTGGACCATTTTTCGGATTTACTCCCAACTATTGGGCTATCCACTTTGGAACCCTTATCTACTCTGAAAATACAGGACGCTTAATAAAATGAATGAACCCACGGTAATGAAACCAAACTCCCAAAAACCTATTGTATTCAGCGGCGCACAACCCTCCGGTGAATTAACCATCGGTAACTATATGGGGGCGTTACGCCAGTGGGTTCAAATGCAAGATGAATATGATTGCATCTATTGCATCGTTAACCAGCATGCTATTACTGTGCGTCAAGATCCCAATGAGCTGAAAAACCGCACACTGGATACGCTGGCACTTTATCTTGCCTGTGGCATTGATCCAAAGAAAAGCACTATTTTCGTTCAGTCGCATGTCCCACAACATGCCCAGTTGAGCTGGGTGCTGAACTGCTATACTTACTTTGGTGAACTTAGCCGTATGACTCAGTTCAAGGATAAATCAGCCCGTCATGCAGAAAATATCAATGCCGGTTTGTTTGATTATCCGGTCTTAATGGCTGCTGACATTTTGCTTTATCAGGCCAACCAGATCCCTGTGGGCATTGACCAGAAACAACATCTTGAATTGACCCGTGATTTGGCACTGCGTTTTAACGCTTTATACGGTGATATTTTTACTGTTCCAGAATCATTCATTCCACAAGGCGGCGCCCGCGTGATGGCATTGCAAGATCCGAATAAGAAAATGTCGAAATCGGATGATAACCGCAATAACCTGATTGCCCTGTTGGAAGATCCTAAATCTGTCGTCAAGAAAATCAAACGCGCAGTTACCGATTCTGATGAACCGCCTCGCGTGCGTTATGATCTGGAAAACAAACCCGGTGTTTCCAATTTGTTGGATATTCTTGCTGGTGTAACCGGTAAAACAATCCCTGAATTAGAGGCTGAGTTTGAAGGTAAAATGTACGGCCATTTGAAAGGCGCTGTTGCAGATGCTGTAAGTGAAATGCTGACTGGCTTACAGGAACGTTTCCACCATTTCCGTAATGATGAAGCATTACTGAACCAAATCATGGCAGACGGGGCCGCTAAAGCCCAGGCTCGTGCTCAGGCAACGTTGGATAAGGTTTATGAAGCGGTAGGGTTTATCGCTCATCCATAACTATTTATTCTTATGTGAATGCCAAAGGGTATTAATTTATTCTTTGGCATTATTTTTATTCCCAAATAAGCGACGATTAAAATCTTCAATTTTTCCATACAATATCCTTTTTTGCATTGTCAGATTCCAACTTGCAGACAATCCAGCAGCCCCCATTAAGCGACGATACAGCTCTTCATCAAAGGGGTTATGAAAAGCAATGGATAAGGCTTCCTTAACCGAAACATCACTATTGCGGCTTAACAATTTTATCGGTTCACCCGCACTGACCAAACCAGAAGAGATAACCCGGTATAACCAGCCACAACGACCATTATTTTGCATCATCGCAGCAAAATCACTGATATTTGTAACAAGATTGAGTTTATAACAAGGAGAACGCGGCTGAGTGACTTGAATCAAAGCTTCATCCCATTGGAAAATATCACCAATATAGACATTATCTTCTGTCAGACTTTCTGTGGATATATTTTCTCCAAACAGAGGGGATGCAAACAATTCGGTCAATTCAGGGAATTGCCTCCGCCAAAATAGGTAATGCTCTCTTGGATAATGGCAAAGCGCCCGATCAGGCCCACCGTGAAAACGCGTTTCCGCTTGCTCATCCCCTTCCAGCCCAAGAGAGGTTAACTGTAAGCGGCCATTCACCACCAGCTTATTGATCGCACTAAAACCCAGCGTTTCTGACGATAATATTTTGCCTCGATATACTTGTGGGTAATACATTTTTGTTTCCTCTCAATGAGCGGGTGAAGATGAGCCAGCATTCCCTTGGCATAATAGCCAAGATTACGCGCAATAAAAATGCTGGTCACAGCGATGACCAGCATTCTTGCGTAAACTCATTGAATGGATTACTTAATTTTTTCTTCGTAACGCCTTGCTGCTTCGTCCCAATTGACTACGTGCCAAAATGCTTTGATGTAATCAGGACGGCGATTCTGATATTTCAGGTAATAAGCATGTTCCCAGACATCCAGACCCACTATCGGGTAACCAGAAGCCCCTGCGATTTCTTCACCCATAAGCGGGCTATCCTGATTGGCGGTTGAAACAACAGCAAGCTTGCCATCTTCTTTCAGCACCAACCATGCCCAGCCAGAGCCAAAGCGCGTTGCTGCCGCTTGCTCAAATTTTTCTTTGAAACTGTCAACACTGCCAAAATCACGCTCAATCGCGACCTTCAAAACACCATCCAATACTGTGCCTAATTTTAGCCCTTTCCAAAACAAGCTGTGGTTTGAGTGACCACCCGCATTGTTGCGAACAAAAGTGCGTTTGTCGGCTGGAATTTTATCAAGCTGCTGGATCAGATCATCAATATCAAGTTTGCTTAATCCTGGGAAGGCTTCCAGAGCACTATTCGTGTTAGTGACATACGTCTGATGGTGTTTAGTATGGTGAATTTCCATCGTTTGTTTATCGAAATGAGGCTCTAGTGCATCATAAGAGTAAGGTAGAGAAGGCAATGAATAGCTCATATCATATCTCCAGTTGTTTAGAATATATAAAGCTCACACCTTGTGAACGGCATGATTATTATAGTAAATTGAGCAATAATGAAAATGATTATCAATTCCATGATATCTCTATGGTTTCCTTTCATACCTTCACGTTTCACGCATTTGTTTAGATAAAAGTATCAATAAAAACAAAAATAATAAGATATTGATCCAGTTAAAATAATAAACTCACTACTTAGTCTTGCTAAAATCAAAAGCATTAAATGATCATTCCGTGAAATTCATTCTCTTTATTGCGTGATCTTCCGCGCAAAAAAGAAACAAAAACTCTTCTTACACTTTAGTTAACCTTGTTTTGACATAGTATTAACAATTGCAAGGAGATAAAAATATGACTCAAATAATCAAGCATCTTATTCCTGCTGATATTGCAGATACGGCCCTGATAAGCAAACAACAGTACCTGGAAGACTACCAATGGTCGTTACAAGATCCAGAGGGCTTCTGGGGTGAGAAAGGTAAAATCGTTGATTGGATTAGGCCCTACACCAAGGTCAAAAATACTTCTTTTGATCCTGGGCATATCAGCATCCGCTGGTTTGAAGATGGCACGCTGAACTTAAGTGCCAACTGTCTTGATCGTCATTTGCAAGAGCGTGGCGATCAAACTGCCATTATCTGGGAGGGCGATAATCCCGCAGAATCCCGACATGTTACCTATCGAGAATTACATCACGACGTTTGCCAATTCGCTAATGTGTTGAAAAAACTGGGGATTAAAAAAGGCGATGTTGTTGCCATCTATATGCCCATGGTGCCAGAAGCCGCGGTTGCCATGTTAGCCTGTGCCCGTATCGGAGCGATCCATTCCGTGATTTTTGGTGGATTCTCGCCTGATGCCATTGCTGGCCGGGTTATCGACTCCAATGCCAAGCTCGTGGTTACTGCGGATGAAGGTTTGCGGGCAGGCCGAACAATTCCATTGAAAAAAAATGTCGATGAGGCACTGAACAATCCAGACGTCACTGGCGTGACTAATGTAGTTGTTTTCAGGCGTACCGGAAATACTAAAAACTGGCATCACAGCCGGGACTTATGGTGGCATGAACTGATCGAGAGTGTTGATGACGAGTGCCCCGCCGAAGAGATAGGTGCCGAAGATCCCTTATTCATTCTTTATACTTCAGGCTCTACAGGTAAACCTAAAGGCGTCCTGCATACGACGGGCGGTTATCTGGTCTACGCATCTTTAACGTTTAAATACACGTTTGATTATCGCTCCGGTGAAATTTACTGGTGTACCGCCGACATCGGCTGGGTAACAGGGCATAGCTACCTGCTGTATGGGCCTCTGTCTTGTGGTGCCACAACATTGATGTTTGAAGGTGTCCCAAACTATCCTGATGTTAACCGTCTCTGTCAGGTCGTTGATAAGCATCAAGTGAATATTCTTTATACTGCGCCAACCGCTATCAGAGCATTGATGGCCGAAGGGGATAAGGCCATAGCAGGGACTCAACGCACATCGTTGCGCATTATGGGATCGGTTGGTGAACCCATTAACCCAGAAGCATGGGAGTGGTACTACCGAAAAATAGGCAATAGCAAATGTCCTATCGTAGATACATGGTGGCAAACTGAAACGGGTGGGTTCATGATCACACCGTTGCCCGGAGCTACCGATCTTAAAGCCGGCTCCGCTACTCTGCCATTTTTTGGTATTAGTCCGGCCTTAGTGGACAATTCTGGGGAAATTTTAGCCGGTGAGAGTGAAGGTAACCTTGTTATCACGGATTCCTGGCCAGCACAGGCCCGAACTTTATACGGCGATCATGAGCGTTTTGAACAAACCTATTTTTCCACGTTCAAGGGAATGTATTTCAGTGGCGATGGCGCCCGGCGTGATGAAGATGGCTATTACTGGATCACTGGCCGCGTTGATGATGTCCTGAATATTTCAGGCCATCGTTTGGGTACCGCGGAAATTGAATCAGCCTTGGTCGCATACCCCAAAATCGCTGAAGCGGCTGTTGTTGGCATCCCTCATCATATTAAAGGGCAAGCTATTTACGCCTATGTCACGCTAATTCATGGTGAAGAGCCTTCCCCTGAACTTTATACCGAGGTTAGAAACTGGGTTCGTAAAGAAATCGGCCCCATTGCAACCCCCGATATTCTGCATTGGACAGACTCTCTGCCCAAAACGCGTTCCGGAAAGATCATGCGGCGTATTTTGCGCAAAATTGCTTCTGGTGATACCAGCAACTTAGGAGATACCTCCACGTTGGCCGATCCGGCTGTTGTTGAAAAACTGCTGGAAGAAAAACAATCTATCAACATGTCGTAAACCATTTCGTAAAACATAAGGGCCGCCGCAAGGCGGCTTGGCTTAGATAACGTAGCACCAACAAAAGGACAAGCCATGCAAGGATGATATGACTGATAGTGTGCTGTTTAAAACTAACACGGAGATACTCCAATGAGTGACGACATTTATCAAGAGATTGAAAATAATCCCCGCTTTAAGGAGTTAGTTAAGAAGCGAGGACATTTTGCCTGGCTGTTATCTATCATCATGTTAGTGATTTATGTTGGTTTTATTTTCCTGATTGCTTTTGATCCTGAATGGCTTGGCACACCACTTTATGAAAACACCAGTATGACGAGAGGGATCCCCGTCGGGATCGGGATCATCTTTATCTCTTTCATACTGACAGGGATCTATGTAATCAGGGCGAATAGTGAGTTTGATCGTCTGACATCAACGATTCTCAACGAGGTGAGAAAATGAAAAAAATCGTATTGTTAGCAATACCTCTATTTTCCTCCCTCTTTCCTATCCTGGCTCAAGCTGATGCCCTTTCTGGTAAGGTAGAAAAACAACCCTTGAATATTCAGGCAATTGTCATGTTCCTGTTATTCGTCGGGTTAACTCTCGTTATCACTTATTGGGCTTCCAAGCGGACTATTTCACGCTCAGATTATTATACCGCTGGCGGGCGTATCACTGGATTCCAGAATGGTATGGCGATAGCAGGTGACTATATGTCAGCAGCCTCTTTTCTGGGAATTTCAGCGTTAGTTTATACCTCAGGCTATGATGGGCTGATCTACTCCATTGGCTTCCTCGTTGGCTGGCCAATTATTCTATTCCTTATCGCCGAAAGATTAAGAAATTTGGGGCGTTACACCTTTGCAGATGTCGCTTCTTATCGGCTGAGGCAGCGCCCCATCCGTACCTTATCCGCAATGGGTTCATTGGTTGTTGTTGCATTATATCTAATCGCCCAGATGGTTGGAGCAGGGAAACTTATCGAGTTGCTATTCGGACTGAATTATTACATCGCTGTTGTTTTGGTCGGTATCTTGATGGTGCTTTATGTCTTGTTTGGTGGAATGCTGGCGACGACATGGGTTCAGATTATTAAAGCGGTTCTGTTGCTGGCCGGGGCAACATTCATGGCCCTGATGGTCATGAAAGCCGTCAATTTCAATTTTGATACCCTGTTTAAAGAAGCCATTGCGGTGCACTCTCTTGGGCCTGCCATCATGAGTCCTGGGGGATTGGTCTCTGATCCTATCTCTGCACTCTCTTTAGGATTGGCATTGATGTTCGGTACTGCGGGATTGCCACATATTATCATGCGGTTTTTTACTGTCAGTGATGCTAAAGAAGCCCGTAAAAGTGTTTTCTATGCAACTGGCTTTATCGGTTATTTTTATATCCTGACGTTTATTATCGGATTCGGGGCAATTTTACTGGTCAGCGCCAATTCTTCATTCAAAGATGCAACTGGGGCATTAATTGGTGGTACCAATATGGCTGCCGTCCATCTGGCAAATGCTGTTGGCGGTGATTTTTTCCTTGGCTTTATCTCGGCTGTTGCTTTTGCCACTATTTTGGCTGTGGTCGCGGGGTTGACACTAGCAGGCGCTTCCGCCGTATCTCATGACCTCTATGCTAATGTGATTAAACAGGGGCAAGCTAATGAGCAAGATGAACTAAAAGTTTCCAAAATCACCGTTGTTATTTTGGGGTTAGTTGCTATTGGTTTAGGCATTTTGTTCGAAAAGCAAAATATTGCCTTTATGGTCGGTTTGGCTTTCTCCATTGCTGCAAGCTGTAATTTCCCGATTATCTTACTGTCAATGTACTGGAGCAAGCTGACTACACGTGGCGCGTTGGTTGGTGGATGGTTAGGGTTACTGACAGCAGTTATATTAATGATCCTGGGGCCTACGATTTGGGTCAGTATTCTTGGTCATGATAAACCCATTTATCCTTATGAGTATCCGGCCCTGTTTTCTATGTTTATCGCATTTATCGGAGCCTGGTTAGTCTCGATTACGGATACATCGGAGCAAGGAACACGGGAAAAGGCACTGTTTCGTGGTCAGTTTATTCGTTCACAAACGGGTATTGGAATCGAACAAGGGAAAGCGCATTAACTTATGGTTAATTATTTCGATTTTGTCCCAAACGCAAAAAAGCCACCCGATGACGGATGGCTTTTTTGGCTAAAATAATGTCTGGCAGTGCCCTACTCTCGCATGGGGAGACCCCACACTACCATCGGCGCGACGGCGTTTCACTGCTGAGTTCGGCATGGGGTCAGGTGGGACCACCGCGCTATTGCCGCCAGACAAATCCTGTTTTCAATCCCGAACAAGCTGTGACATTCTTTCATCTGAAACTTTTCGTCTTTTTCTCAAAATCACCCCAAAACACCTTCGGTGTTGTCAGGTTAAGCCGCACGGGTCATTAGTACCGGTTAGCTCAACGTCTCGCGACGCTTACACACCCGGCCTATCCACGTCCTCGTCTCGAACGTTCCTTTAGTGTCCTCAAGGGACAAGGGAAGACTCATCTCAAGGCAAGTTTCCCGCTTAGATGCTTTCAGCGGTTATCTCTTCCGCACTTAGCTACCGGGCAGTGCCATTGGCATGACAACCCGAACACCAGTGGTGCGTCCACTCCGGTCCTCTCGTACTAGGAGCAGCCCCTTTCAATCTTCCAGCGCCCACGGCAGATAGGGACCGAACTGTCTCACGACGTTCTAAACCCAGCTCGCGTACCACTTTAAACGGCGAACAGCCGTACCCTTGGGACCTACTTCAGCCCCAGGATGTGATGAGCCGACATCGAGGTGCCAAACACCGCCGTCGATATGAACTCTTGGGCGGTATCAGCCTGTTATCCCCGGAGTACCTTTTATCCGTTGAGCGATGGCCCTTCCATTCAGAACCACCGGATCACTATGACCTGCTTTCGCACCTGCTCGCGCCGTCACGCTCGCAGTCAAGCTGGCTTATGCCATTGCACTAACCGCATGATGTCCGACCATGCTTAGCCAACCTTCGTGCTCCTCCGTTACGCTTTGGGAGGAGACCGCCCCAGTCAAACTACCCGCCAGACACTGTCCGCAGCCCGGATAACGGGCCCACGTTAGAACATCAAACATTCAAGGGTGGTATTTCAAGGATGGCTCCGTGCAGACTGGCGTCCGCACTTCACAGCCTCCCACCTATCCTACACATCAAGGCTCAAGGTTCAGTGTCAAGCTATAGTAAAGGTTCACGGGGTCTTTCCGTCTTGCCGCGGGTACACTGCATCTTCACAGCGAGTTCAATTTCACTGAGTCTCGGGTGGAGACAGCCTGGCCATCATTACGCCATTCGTGCAGGTCGGAACTTACCCGACAAGGAATTTCGCTACCTTAGGACCGTTATAGTTACGGCCGCCGTTTACTGGGGCTTCGATCAAGAGCGTCGCGTTACCGCTAACCCCATCAATTAACCTTCCAGCACCGGGCAGGCGTCACACCGTATACGTCCACTTTCGTGTTTGCACAGTGCTGTGTTTTTATTAAACAGTTGCAGCCAGCTGGTATCTGCGGCCGGCTTCGGCTCCGTGAGCAAGTCACTTCACCTAGTGCCGGCGTGCCTTCTCCCGAAGTTACGGCACCATTTTGCCTAGTTCCTTCACCCGAGTTCTCTCAAGCGCCTGAGTATTCTCTACCTGACCACCTGTGTCGGTTTGGGGTACGATTCAATGTTACCTGGTGCTTAGAGGCTTTTCCTGGAAGCAGGGCATCTGTCACTTCAGCACCGTAGTGCCTCGTCGTCACGCCTCAGTGTTATCAGCAATCCGGATTTACCAAGACTGCCCACCTACACGCTTAAACCGGGACGACCGTCGCCCGGATGACATAGCCTTCTCCGTCCCCCCTTCGCAGTAACACCGAGTACAGGAATATTCACCTGTTTCCCATCGACTACGCTTTTCAGCCTCGCCTTAGGGGTCGACTCACCCTGCCCCGATTAACGTTGGACAGGAACCCTTGGTCTTCCGGCGAGCGGGTTTTTCACCCGCTTTATCGTTACTTATGTCAGCATTCGCACTTCTGATACCTCCAGCCAGCCTCACGACCAACCTTCAACGGCTTACAGAACGCTCCCCTACCCAACAACATAAAAATGTCGCTGCCGCAGCTTCGGTGCATGGTTTAGCCCCGTTACATCTTCCGCGCAGGCCGACTCGACCAGTGAGCTATTACGCTTTCTTTAAATGATGGCTGCTTCTAAGCCAACATCCTGGCTGTCTGAGCCTTCCCACTTCGTTTCCCACTTAACCATGACTTTGGGACCTTAGCTGGCGGTCTGGGTTGTTTCCCTCTTCACGACGGACGTTAGCACCCGCCGTGTGTCTCCCGTGATAACATTCTTCGGTATTCGCAGTTTGCATCGGGTTGGTAAGCCGGGATGGCCCCCTAGCCGAAACAGTGCTCTACCCCCGAAGATGAGTTCACGAGGCGCTACCTAAATAGCTTTCGGGGAGAACCAGCTATCTCCCGGTTTGATTGGCCTTTCACCCCCAGCCACAAGTCATCCGCTAATTTTTCAACATTAGTCGGTTCGGTCCTCCAGTTAGTGTTACCCAACCTTCAACCTGCCCATGGCTAGATCACCGGGTTTCGGGTCTATACCCTGCAACTTAACGCCCAGTTAAGACTCGGTTTCCCTGCGGCTCCCCTATGCGGTTAACCTTGCTACAGAATATAAGTCGCTGACCCATTATACAAAAGGTACGCAGTCACCCCACCACTAAGCCCCCTCTGCTTGATTTTGTCGGTTGGGCGGCGCTGTCGCTTCGCCAACCGGCATCCAGCAAAAGATGCGTTGCGGAGTTCACCACTGGCTTAGTGGTGGGGCTCCCACTGCTTGTACGTACACGGTTTCAGGTTCTCTTTCACTCCCCTCGCCGGGGTTCTTTTCGCCTTTCCCTCACGGTACTGGTTCACTATCGGTCAGTCAGGAGTATTTAGCCTTGGAGGATGGTCCCCCCATGTTCAGACAGGATACCACGTGTCCCGCCCTACTCATCGAGCTCACACTGCCAACACCTTCGGATACGGGGCTGTCACCCTTTACTGCCGGCCTTTCCAGACCGTTCTCCTGGCGCTGACAATGATGATGGCTCTGGGCTGCTCCCCGTTCGCTCGCCGCTACTGGGGGAATCTCGGTTGATTTCTTTTCCTCGGGGTACTGAGATGTTTCAGTTCCCCCGGTTCGCCTCATTCACCTATGGATTCAGTGAATGATAGTGTGACAAATCACACTGGGTTTCCCCATTCGGACATCGCCGGCTGATAGCGCTTCATATCAGCTCACCGGCGCTTTTCGCAGATTAGCACGTCCTTCATCGCCTCTGACTGCCTAGGCATCCACCGTGTACGCTTAGTCGCTTAACCTCACAACCCGAAGGTGTCTTCAGGTCGGAGTGTTTTGAGAGACTCATCAATGACCCATTACGGTCACTGATTGTTTCAAATTTTCAGCTTGTTCCAGATTGTTAAAGAGCAAATTTTTCACAACACACGGTTTTCCCTGTGTTCTGAAAAATGTTTTCATTGAAGAGTCATGGTGGAGCTAAGCGGGATCGAACCGCTGACCTCCTGCGTGCAAGGCAGGCGCTCTCCCAGCTGAGCTATAGCCCCATATTCCGTATCATATACGCCGCAATCTTGCTTAGCCAAGGCATAAACAAGCGAAGCTTATTGAAATAAGCGAGTTTGTTTATAACGCGGGATAAGTAAGATTTGGTAGGCCTGAGTGGACTTGAACCACCGACCTCACCCTTATCAGGGGTGCGCTCTAACCACCTGAGCTACAAGCCTATACCGATACCGTCTCTTCTTTTCATCAGACAATCTGTGTGAACACTCACATTTCACCATCTCAGGTTTAAGGAGGTGATCCAACCGCAGGTTCCCCTACGGTTACCTTGTTACGACTTCACCCCAGTCATGAATCACAAAGTGGTCAGCGCCCTCCCGAAGGTTAAGCTACCGACTTCTTTTGCCACCCACTCCCATGGTGTGACGGGCGGTGTGTACAAGGCCCGGGAACGTATTCACCGCAGCATTCTGATCTGCGATTACTAGCGATTCCGACTTCATGGAGTCGAGTTGCAGACTCCAATCCGGACTACGACAGACTTTATGAGTTCCGCTTGCCCTCGCGGGGTCGCTTCTCTTTGTATCCGCCATTGTAGCACGTGTGTAGCCCTACTCGTAAGGGCCATGATGACTTGACGTCATCCCCACCTTCCTCCGGTTTATCACCGGCAGTCTCCCTTGAGTTCCCACCATGACGTGCTGGCAACAAAGGATAAGGGTTGCGCTCGTTGCGGGACTTAACCCAACATTTCACAACACGAGCTGACGACAGCCATGCAGCACCTGTCTCAGCGTTCCCGAAGGCACGCCTCTATCTCTAAAGGCTTCGCTGGATGTCAAGAGTAGGTAAGGTTCTTCGCGTTGCATCGAATTAAACCACATGCTCCACCGCTTGTGCGGGCCCCCGTCAATTCATTTGAGTTTTAATCTTGCGACCGTACTCCCCAGGCGGTCGATTTAACGCGTTAGCTCCGGAAGCCACGCCTCAAGGGCACAACCTCCAAATCGACATCGTTTACAGCGTGGACTACCAGGGTATCTAATCCTGTTTGCTCCCCACGCTTTCGCACCTGAGCGTCAGTCTTCGTCCAGGGGGCCGCCTTCGCCACCGGTATTCCTCCACATCTCTACGCATTTCACCGCTACACGTGGAATTCTACCCCCCTCTACGAGACTCTAGCCAACCAGTCTTGGATGCCGTTCCCAGGTTAAGCCCGGGGATTTCACATCCAACTTAATTGACCGCCTGCGTGCGCTTTACGCCCAGTAATTCCGATTAACGCTTGCACCCTCCGTATTACCGCGGCTGCTGGCACGGAGTTAGCCGGTGCTTCTTCTGCGGGTAACGTCAATCGTAAGCTGTATTAAAGCCTACGCCTTCCTCCCCGCTGAAAGTACTTTACAACCCGAAGGCCTTCTTCATACACGCGGCATGGCTGCATCAGGCTTGCGCCCATTGTGCAATATTCCCCACTGCTGCCTCCCGTAGGAGTCTGGGCCGTGTCTCAGTCCCAGTGTGGCTGGTCATCCTCTCAGACCAGCTAGGGATCGTCGCCTAGGTGGGCCATTACCCCGCCTACTAGCTAATCCCATCTGGGTTCATCCGATGGCGTGAGGCCCGAAGGTCCCCCACCTTGCTCCACAGAGATTATGCGGTATTAGCCACCGTTTCCAGTGGTTATCCCCCTCCATCGGGCAGATCCCCAGACATTACTCACCCGTCCGCCACTCGTCAGCAAAACAGCAAGCTGTTTCCTGTTACCGTCCGACTTGCATGTGTTAGGCCTGCCGCCAGCGTTCAATCTGAGCCATGATCAAACTCTTCAATTCAAAGTGTTTGATGCTCAAAGAATCTTACTGTTAGTTCATAATGAATTAACTGTTGTTCACTCTTCAAGACTTTAATATTTTCCGCCTTTCGGCGTTGGATAGTGTCTTGCGAGTGCCCACACAGATTGTCTGATTAATTTGTTAAAGAGCGTTGGCAACCGGGCGTTTGTGCCGGGTTGCGAGGCTGCGTATCTTACGCTTTTTGCCTCCGGAGTCAAGCGTTTATTTTCGCTTTCTTTCCGCTTCCCTCAGCGGCTGTTCTCAGCTTGGCGTCGGTCAGTGGTGGCGCATTATAGGGAGTTTTACGGAAGTGACAATAGTTTTTTTTTGATTTTTTTTCTGTTCGTGGTTTTTTTCAACAAAAATGGTAATTATGTATTTTTTCCACTCTAAAATGGGTGAATTAGGCAACAATCATTAAGGCAATGTCTCATACAATGATTGTTGTTCAATTGACTACGACAACGGTCAATTATCCTTAAAGGGAGTTTTTGCTTTATTAATAACCAAAAAATAGTTTGAATTTGATGTAGTAAGATATTATGTATTCACTCACTATCATAAAAATAAACAGGATATCTAATGGTCAAATCCGCACGCAATATGTCGGGGTTACCTTGGATTGCGGCCATGGCTTTTTTTATGCAGTCTTTAGATGCCACAATTCTTAACACCGCGCTACCAGCGATGGCTAAAAGTCTTCAACATTCTCCACTGGCAATGCAGTCCGCCATAGTCAGCTATCCTTTAACGGTAGCGATGCTAATTCCCGTAAGCGGTTGGCTTGCTGATAGATTTGGCACTCGCACGGTATTTATTTATGCTGTTTCCTTCTTTTCTTTAGGCTCACTTGCTTGTGCACTGTCGCACAATCTCTCTTTCTTAGTGATATCCCGCGTTATTCAAGGTATAGGCGGAGCTATGATGATGCCAGTTGCTCGTCTGGCTTTACTAAGAACCTATCCGCGTAGCGAACTGTTACCTGTTTTGAATTTTGTCACCATGCCTGGGTTATTGGGACCGATTTTGGGTCCAATGTTCGGCGGGTTGTTAGTCACCTATGCAACATGGCATTGGATCTTCATCATCAATATTCCCATTGGATTATTGGGTATCATTTACGCCAGTAAGAATATGCCCAACTTAACGATGCCCAAATGCCCTTTCGATTTTCTGGGATTCATATTGTTTAGCTTAGGCTTGGTGATGATTTCAGTCAGCTTTGATTTATTTGGGGATCACGCCTTCTCTGGCTATATTCCGCTCGCTTTATTTTCTGGCGGTATTGTTATGCTATTGGGGTATATCTTTCATGCAAAAAGACACTCAAACCCCCTCATTAACCTCCAGCTATTCCAAACACGTACCTTTTCAGTTGGCATTGCCAGCAATATTGCTACTCGGCTAAGTACTGGATCACTTTCATTTATTATTCCTTTGATGCTGCAAGTGGGGTTTGGATTTTCAGCCGTGATTGCCGGAATAATGATGGCACCAAACGCAATGGGTTCAATTTTAGCCAAGTCTTTTGTGACTAACATACTAACCCGCTTTGGATATCGAAATACACTCATTTGGGTCACAATTATTATTGGTATGATGATTTCACAATTTTCGCTACAGACACCGGAGCTCCCCATCGCATTTTTGATAATTCCTCTTTTTATATTAGGAATCGCCATGTCCACACAGTTCACCGCGATGAATACCATCACTTTGGGGGATCTGAATGATGGCAATGCAAGTGCCGGTAACAGCCTGCTAGCAGTAACTCAACAGTTATCCATTAGTTTTGGGGTGACCATCAGTGCGGCAATTCTGCGATTTTATGAATCAACGGAATATGGTTCAGCCATAAGCCATTTCCACTATACTTTAATCACAATGGGCGTGATTACCTTAATTTCTTCTACTGTTTTTCTATTACTGAATACAGAAGACGGTAATAACTTAATTAAGAAGAAATGATCCGGTTAACGGCTGGCTACAGAACTTCGTTCGATCAATTTAGGTGTCAGAACCAGTTGCTTTGGCTCACTTTCTGGATTGCTCATTCGATAAAGCAGGCTATCAATCGCCAGCTTACCCAATTCATCTTTTGGTTGATGAATGGTTGTCAAAGGAGGGATAAGGTAAGGTGCGATTGCAATATCGTCATATCCGATGATAGAGATATCATCCGGTACAGAAAGCCCCTGCTGATACAAAGCTTGATAAGCGCCAATCGCCATAGCGTCATTACCTGCAAATAAAGCTTCCGGTGGTTCAGATAATTGTAGAAGTTGATTCATTGATGACAATCCGCCAGCAAATTCAAAATCACTGTAGATTTCATATCCAGCGGGAATCCTCAGCCCAGCATCCTGCATCGCTTTTCGATATCCAGCCAAACGCTGACAGGCCGGTGTCTTATCCCGTGGACCCGTGATACAGGCAATTTTGCGAAAACCTCGACTGATCAGGTAATTGGTGGCCATTTCCCCCCCTTGCAAGGAATTATCCTTGATAATGTCATTGAAGGAATCAAAGGGAGACCAATCCATAATGACCATCGGCACCAATGGATAGCGACGAAAGGCGTCACTGGATGGGCGCTGAGTCTCAGAACACATGATCAACAGACCATCAACGCGCTTTTGCAATAAGGTTTCCATATTGCTAATCATACGGGTAACATTACCTTCAGTATTACACAGAATTAAACTGTATCCCCGTTCATAACAGCTCTTTTCTACTCCTCTAACGATTTCAGAATAAAATGAGTTATCACTGGCCGTAACCAACATACCAATGGTTTTGGTTTGCTTAATTTTCAAACTTCTTGCCAAAGCAGACGGCGCATAATTCAATTCCTCAATCGCTGCATTGACTCTCTTTTTCACATTCTCACTGACATAACGATTGCCATTAATCACATGAGAAACGGTTGAGGTTGATACGCCCGCCAGACGAGCAACGTCCTTCATCGTAGCCACGGTTAATCCTGTTCAGATAGAAAAGCATCAATTTCATTTCGCCACGGAACCGAAGGCTGCGCTCCCTGACGCGTCACGGCTATCGCAGCCGCAGCATGAGCAAAGCGGATCGCCGACAACATCTCTTTTCCTTCCAGCAATCCCGTTACCAAGGCGCCATTAAAAGTATCCCCTGCTGCAATGGTATCGATCGCTTTTACGCTAAATCCGGGAACAATTTTTCCTTCTTTACCTTTCTCACTCAGCCATACCCCTCGGCTACCCAATGTGATAATGACCGTTTCTATGCCCTTATCATGTAAAGCCCAAGCGGCTTTTTCCGCCCCAACATCATCTGTTACCGCAATACCCGTCAAGTACTCCGCTTCGGTTTCATTCGGTGTGATAATATCCACCAGCGAAAGTAGCTGATCGGAGATTGGCTGTGCCGGTGCTGGATTCAAGATCACTTTAACATGATGTTTCTTGGCCGTTTCAGCAGCAAATTGTACCGTTTCCAATGGCGTTTCAAGCTGCAATAGCAACGCATCAGCATCCTTGACCTTTTGGTCATGACGGAGGAAATAATCTGACGTTAACCTCCTATTTGCCCCTGCATTAATGCCAATGACATTTTCACCCTGCTGATTGACAAAAATCAGAGCAACCCCCGTTAACTCTCCTTCAATAGCCTCAATTGACGAGGTATCGATGTTATCTTTCGCCAACTGTTGGCAAATACGTTCACCGATATCATCCTGACCAATGCAGGCAATAAATGTAATGTCAGCACCACAACGACCCGCAGCAACGGCCTGATTTGCCCCCTTGCCTCCAAATGCAACCTGATACTGTTCTCCTTTCACTGTTTCCCCAGATTGAGGAAAAGATTCGAGATTCAATATGTGATCGACATTAATGCTGCCCATCACGATAAGTTTTGCCATGCTCATTACATTTATTCCTGCATAAAATAATGCAGCCATAAAACTCATGGCTGCAATGAACAATGTTGATTATTTCTTAACAACTAATTCCAGTTCAACTGGGATGGTGGCATTAACTTTTTCACCTTTTAACACTTTGTCCGCAGTCTGAACGCCGATGATACCTATTTGATCTGGACGCTGTGCAATCGTTGCCCCCAATTTACCATTCTGTACAGCCTTAAGCGCATCGGCAGTGCCATCAAATCCAACAACCAACACATCTTCTTTACCGGCTGTCTGCAACGCGCGTAATGCACCAAGAGCCATTTCATCATTTTGAGCGAAAACGGCTTGTACTGACGGATGAGCCGTCAGCAGGTTCTGCATGACATTCATCCCTTTTGTGCGATCATAGTCAGCGGGCTGGCTGGCCAACATATTGAATTTGTGTTTTTGGGCTGCCTGACCAAAACCTTCACCACGTTCACGTGCAACTGAAGTGCCTGGAATACCTTCCAATTGAATAACTTTGACATCATTACCTAATTTTTCAGCGATAAAATCACCCGCCATTTTGGCACCCAAACGGCTGTCGGAAGCAATATAGCTGACAACATTGCCCTTATTGGCTAAACGGTCAAGCGTAATCACAGGAATATTGGCCTTATTTGCCATGATCACTGCATTACCAACGGCATCTGAATCGGTTGGGTTAATGAGCATCAATTTTATGCCACTTACTGTCAAATCCTGTACATTAGCCAACTCTTTTGCCGGATTATCCTGAGAATCAAGGACAACCAAGTCATATCCCAGCTTATCGGCCTCTTTTTGTGCGCTATCTTTCATTGTGACAAAGAAAGGGTTATTCAAAGTTGAAATAACCAATGCAATACTATCTTTTGCCAATGCATTCGTACTCATGGCGGCACTCAATGCCATGGCAGAGAAAATAGTCGCTAACTTCTTCATTTTCATTTTATTTTTTCCTGTAGGGTAAGGTTATTTACTGCTTTTGTTATCAACCAAGACCGCCAATAAGATCACAACTGCCTTGACGATCATCTGGTAATTGGATGAAATTCCCAATAAATTCAAACCATTATTCAAAAAGCCTAAAATCAGCGCACCAATCAACGTACCAACAATTCGCCCCTTGCCTCCTGCCAGACTAGTTCCACCCAATACGACCGCTGCAATGGCATCCAATTCGTAGCCACTACCCGCCATGGGTTGAGCAGAAGATAACCGGGCAACTTCGATAATGCTGGCTAATGCAGCCAACAGGCCACATAGGGAATAAACGATTATCTTTATTTTATCAACACTAATACCTGATAAACGTGTTGCAGATTCATTTCCACCTAATGCGTAGATGTAACGACCAAGACGGGTGTGGTGAAGAATGAACCAAACAACGACAAACACCAGCAACATGATCCACACAGACGTAGGCACCCCTAATGGACGCCCAATACCAAACCAACCAAACAGATCAGCATTGTCACTGAAACCAGTATTAATCGGACTCCCATCGGTATAAACCCGAGTCACACCACGCAGCAATAACATCATCACTAATGTCGCAATAAATGCCTGAACTTTACCTTTTGCGACAATCACACCAGTACACGCCCCAATTGCTGCTCCCAATACCAAAGCCCCGGCAACAGCGACTAACGCATTGATATCGGCCCCTACGATCGATGCCGCCACAGCACCTGTCAGAGCCAACAAGGAACCAACAGATAGATCAATTCCAGATGTCAAGATAACCAGCGTCATTCCTACCGCCATGATAGCGTTGACAGAAGTTTGCTGGAGAATGTTGAACAGATTATTCAATGTGAAAAAATTGGGGCTAAGGGAAGAAACCACTGCAATCAAAAATAAAAGCGCAATGAGTGACTTCTGCTCCATCAACCATGTTTTCGTCAACCAACGTCGGGAAGCTGACGCTGTACTAGAATTCATATCGATTATCCTTGATCGTTCTCTTTTAATTGCTTACCAACAGCAGCAGCCATCAACACTTCCTGAGAAACCCCATTCGCATTGAATTCCCCACTGATACTACCTTCATGCATAACCAAAATACGGTCACTCATTCCCATCACTTCAGGCATCTCAGAAGAAACCCAAATAATACTCAAGCCTTCTTTTTTAAACTGATTGATAAGCTGATAGATTTCTTTTCTCGCCCCTACATCTACGCCTCGGGTTGGCTCATCAAGAATCAATACCTTTGGACGAGTCATCAATCCACGGGCAATTGCGACTTTCTGCTGATTACCACCGGAAAGCAGGCTTATGGTTTGTTCCATTGAGGGCGTTTTTATATTGAACAACTTAATGAAATCGGTAACGGATTTTTGTTCTGCGGAGTGATGTAAAAGACAAAAATTTCGACTGAAATAGCGTAATGCAGTGAGGGACATATTCTCTTTAACCGACATTTCAAAAACTAATCCATCACGCTTACGGTCTTCCGAAATATAGACAATGCCATTAGTTAGCCCCTCTTGCGGATTACGGATCGTCAGAGGCTTTCCATCAAGCGAAACCTTGCCATCAGTTTTTGGTAAGGCTCCATAAATCACCTTCACCAGTTCAGTACGGCCAGCCCCCATCAACCCTGAGATCCCCAGTATTTCTCCACTAAACAGGGAAAAACTGACATTGTTGATCCCCGAGCCAGAGAGGTTTTTAACTTCCAACCTTTTTTCACCCCTCGGTAGATCCAAACGCGGGTATTGCTCCTCCAGCTTGCGCCCCACCATCATTTCGATCAATCGCTCTTCGTTCAGAGCATTAATGGGGTGTTCACCAATAAATTGGCCATCGCGTAATACCGTCACATCGTCACAAATTTCAAAGAGTTCTTTCAAGCGATGGGAAATATAGACAATGCCACATCCTTGCGCTTTCAGTTCCCGTATGACGTAAAACAAGGATTCAGTTTCGGTATCCGTCAAGGCATCTGTTGGCTCATCCATAATGATGACTTTGGATTGGAAACTCAGCACCTTGGCAATTTCCACCATTTGCTGCTCACCAATGGATAACTCAGAAATAAGCCGATGGCTGCTGTAGCGAATATTTAAACGCCTCAGCAAGTTATCTGCTTCTTCATACATTTTTTTCCAGTTGATAACGCCAAGTTTATTGACGAATTCACGTCCTAAGAAAATGTTTTCTGCGATCGCCAATTGAGGGATGAGATTGAGTTCTTGATGGATAATACCAATACCCGCACCCTGAGAGGATTTAGGACTAGAGAAAGCGACATCTTGCCCAAGATAGCGGATCGTCCCCGCATCTTTTGTATAAATACCGGTCAAGATTTTCATCAACGTAGATTTTCCGGCACCGTTTTCGCCGACTAACGCCATCACTTTTCCGGGATAAACACGCAGTGCAGCTCCTGACAACGCTTTTACCCCAGGAAAAACCTTATCAATCCCTTTTAGCTCCAGTAATGGCTCCATGATAACCTCAGAAAGTGACTTTATCGCAATTGCATTTCCCTGTTGTAACTAGATAACAGATAGGGTATTCCCTGGGTTAGCGCTAAATTTGATCAGTGTGACTCAAACAAGAAATAGCGGCTGAAATATCAGAATGTAATAAAACGCCTTTTTTCATTTTTATAAGTCTGTTAGCGAAACGTTTCGCTTATTCGTCATCATATAAAGCCAACGATCAAAGACAACATGATTAAGACGAAAATGTGATCATTATAAAAATGTTTAAGGTCACTAAGACCTTTGCATAGAGTGATTTTTATCTATAAATAAAGGTAAGTAACTAAACGAGCCAAGGTGTAAATAAGATGCAATTGGTCGAGAAAATATCCCAGTTAGGTCAATATCTGGAAAGAGGCTTATATGAAAGGCGACAAGCCATTCGTTTGTGCTTGCTGGCTGCCTTATGTGGAGAGAGCGTTTTTCTTCTTGGGCCTCCTGGAATAGCCAAAAGCCTTATCGCGCGTCGCCTCAAGTTTGCCTTTCAAAACGCACGCGCTTTTGAGTACCTGATGACCCGTTTTTCCACCCCAGAAGAGATTTTCGGCCCCCTTTCCATTCAAGCACTCAAAGATGAAGGGCGTTACCAACGTCTTACCGAAGGCTATTTACCCGAAGCTGAAATCGTTTTTCTGGATGAGATTTGGAAAGCAGGCCCCGCCATTCTGAATACGCTCCTTACGGCGATCAATGAAAAAAAATTCAGGAATGGTAATCAGGAAGAACAATTACCGATGCGTTTACTGGTTACCGCATCCAATGAACTCCCGGACAGTGATAACAGTCTGGAAGCACTCTACGATCGCATGTTGATTCGGCTCTGGCTGGATAAGATTCAGGAAAAGAAAAATTTTCGCGCCTTACTGACTGACCAGAATAACGAAAATAACAATCCCGTGCCTGCCCATATTCAAATTACCGATGACGAGTTTTATCAATGGCAAGGCAAGATCAGCCATGTTTCCCTGCCAGATCATATTTTCGAGCTGGTTTACCAACTCCGCCAGCAAATAAATGCTGCCGGCAATACGGCAGATGTCTCAGATCGCCGTTGGAAAAAATCGATTCGACTGCTGCGGGCTAGCGCACTTTTCAGCGGGAGAAATGAGATATCTCCGCCAGATATCGTGCTATTAAAAGATTGCCTGTGGCACGACTTAAACACCTTAAAACTTCTGCCTCAATTCCTGCATACGTTATTAACAGAACAAGCCTACCAACAACATTCCCTTGTGCAGAAAATGGAAAAGTTATACCAGCAGTGGGTACAATCCAGCCAAGATAAAAATGACCATCGTCCGCTGAAATTAGTCAGCAAAACCGCTCTGTTTGGCCGTAAAACCCTTTATTCACTGCCCGCAGATATCACAGGTGAAAAACTGACTCTGTTTTTACATCCTGCATTACACCTGCATGATATTGAAGTTAATTTCATCGAAATAGAGAAAAAGTCACTGGAAAACACCCTAAAAAATAATACCGGAAAACTCTCTGCCAGCTTAAATGGTATTGGTTTTCCGCAAACCCTCACAGCAGAAATCAATGAAAAAAATCAGCTTACCGTGCTGGATATCAGCCGTAATAGTGCCGTTCTCTGCCTATCTGACAAAAAATGGCTAACAGAAAAAAACACCAATACCGAGTGGAATGAAAAGCTGCTATCCATTCGCGATGAAATTCAACAACAACGCAATTTGTTTAGTCAGCATCAACCCTGTTTATTTATCGAAGCACATTGGCTTGCCAGCATTGAACAGAGTTTTCTTCAATTAACGGAAAAACTGCAACAATTGAGATCCAAAATGGGAGAGCAACATGTTAACGCTGGCCACACTCGATCTCTTGCTGTCCATCAATGAAGGCGAGCTGATCGAAGAGATCATCTTGGCGCTGTTAGGCTCCCCTCAATTGGTTATTTTCTTTGGAAATTTCCCAAGGCTTAAACGCGCATTATTGAAAGATCTGCCGGCATGGCAGCAAACATTGCAGCAGAGGATCAAAGAGACGCTGATCCCTGCACCATTAGCTGAAGAATTTCAGTTATACCAACACGTCCAGATAATTGATACGACCGATTTCTATCAACAGTTACCTGATATCGTGGAGAAACTTCAACATCTCGCCTCTCCCTTTGCCAATGAAGCCGATACCCTGTCCAAAGCGCTCTCTGAATACACCTCTTCAGGACACATGCTGTTTCTGCAACGTTGGCGCCTTAGCCTGATCCTGCAAGCAACCACCTTTAACAAGGCACTATTGGAACAAGAAAAAGAGCAATTTCTCGCAAAGATCCAGAAGCCATTGGCCTTAAGCGGCAGCCTTGATCCCCTGTTTGATCACAATGATCGTGCCGCAGGCCGATTGTGGGATATGAGTAAAGGGCAACTTCACCTGACTTCGCAAAATAGACAACTTTTTACTCTCTATGCGGATGTTCTCAAACAGCAGCCTGAGCTGGAAAAACTGGCACAATTACTTGGCCGCAGTCAGACCGCGAAATCCATTCCCAAAGACAGTCCGGTATTAGAACCCTCCACCAAACTCGAAAGAGTGCCAGATACCCTGCCTGAACAAATTAGTGGGATTAGACAAAGTGACGATATCTTAAGGCTATTACCTACAGAGATGGCGATGCTGGGTATTGAAGAGTTGGAATATGAGTTTTATCGGCGGCTGATGGAGAAAAAACTACTGTCCTATCGCCTGCAAGGGGACGATTGGCAATCCAAAACCACACTCAAACCGGTTATACATCACCACAATGAAAAACAGCCCAGGGGACCTTTTATTGTTTGCGTCGATACGTCAGGATCAATGGGCGGATTCAATGAACAGTGTGCAAAAGCATTTTGTCTGGCGTTGATGCGCATTGCGTTGGCAGATAATCGCCACTGTCACATCATGTTGTTCTCAACAGAACTCGTCCACTATGACTTAACATCACCGGATGGGCTGACTCAAGCGACGCATTTTCTGGGGCAAACATTTAAGGGAGGGACCGATCTGGCATCCTGTTTAAATGCAACCGTTGAAAAAATGAAAGAAAACATTTGGCAAGATGCCGATGCTGTTGTTATTTCAGATTTCATTGCCCAACGTTTGCCGGGTTCCCTAATCCATCAGATAAAAAATCTGCAACAGCACCAACAACACCGCTTCCATGCGGTCTCCCTTTCCCATTATGGAAAACCCGGTATTATGCAGATATTTGATCATATCTGGCATTTTGATACCGGGATGACAAGCCGTTTACGGAGAAGGTGGCAAAATTAAAACTGACTCAATGAAAACCTAGAGTACACCTTCAACTGATTCAATGACTTCTGGTGACCAAACACCGCACTGAACCTGACCGATATGTGCCATTTGCAGCAGCAACATCACCAAACGGGATTGCCCGATGCCACCACCGATAGATTGTGGCATATCACCTTTGAGCAGTGCCTGATGCCAATCATATTGCAGACGATCTTCATCACCCGTCAGTGCAAGCTGGTGTTTCAGTGCCTCTGCATCAACACGGATACCCATTGAAGAAATTTCAAAGGCATCCTGCAAAACTGGGTTCCAGACAATAATGTCACCGTTCAAACCAAAGAAACCATCGCTGTTTGGTGTCGTCCAATCGTCATAATCCGGCGCGCGGACATCATGTGCCTGATCATCAGACAACTTACCACCAATGCCCATCAGGAAAATGGCACCAAACTCTTTGGCAGCTTCACGCTCACGACCTTTCGCATCCAGAGAGGGGTAACGTTGCAGAAGCTCTTCACTGTGGATGAAGTGAATTTGATCTGGCAGGAACGGTGCCAGACCAAATTCCTTACTTACTGCTTGTTGTGTTTCTTTTATTGCTTCGTAGATTTTACCTACTGTCTGTTTTAAATAATCGAGTGAATGCTGACCTTCACCCATCACTTTTTCCCAATCCCATTGGTCAACAAAGACAGAATGGATAGGCGTCAAGCGATCTTCATCAGGACGCAAGGCTTTCATATGAGTATACAATCCTTGTTCAGCTTGAAAACCAAAGCGGCCTAATGTCTTACGTTTCCATTTCGCCAGAGAGTGAACCACTTCAAATGTCGCTTCCGGCAAAGTTTTCACTTTCACCTGAACCGCTTTTTCATGGCCAGACAAGTTGTCCTGAGTCCCATCACCAAGACGGCTCAAGATAGGTCCCTGAACTTCGATTAGACCAAGTTGTTTCTCTAACAGACGGGAAAAGTACGATTTAACAAAACTAATCTGCTGTTGCTTTTCAATAAAGGATGTTTTCATGATGCTGCTCTCAAATTTTTAGTGGCCCTGTGTCCTGTTGATATAGATTAAGCAACAAAACGGGGTAAAAATTCAATATATAATAATAAAAATAGGGCACAAGATTTATAAACGATAATTTTTACACTATAAAAATGAATATTATTCAAAAAAAGGGGTTGGAAATGGCAGAAATTTATCAGATCGATAATTTAGACCGTGACATACTTCACGCATTAATGGAAAACGCACGTACACCTTATGCAGAATTAGCCAAAAAATTCGCAGTCAGTCCGGGGACCATTCATGTTCGTGTGGAAAAAATGAAACAGTCAGGGATCATCACGGGGACACGGGTTGATATTAGTGCGAAACAACTGGGGTTCGATGTGTGCTGCTTTATCGGCATCATATTAAAAAGCGCCAAAGACTATCCGGCCGCACTGAAAAAGCTCGATATGCTGGATGAAGTTGTTGAAGTTTATTACACCACCGGGCACTACAGCATTTTCATTAAGGTGATGTGCCGATCCATCGAATCCCTTCAGGACGTACTTATCAACAAGATCCAGACGATTGATGAAATTCAGTCAACGGAAACGTTGATCTCCCTGCAAAACCCGATCATGAGGACAATAAAACCTTAAGGCGAAAAACCCGTTAACCCCATTATCCACAGGTAGATCCCAACAGATTCACAGCGTACAATAGTTGCTCTTTAAGTTAGCAAGGATCATGATGAGCACAATTACCTTAATCAGCGGCAGTACACTGGGTAGCGCTGAATATGTCGCAGAACATATGGCTGAGATCTTAGAAAATGACGGCTTTTCAACAGAGATGCTTCATGGCCCTTCATTGGAAGATCTTCCCCTTGCAGGATTGTGGCTTGTGGTGACTTCAACGCACGGTGCTGGGGATTTACCTGATAACCTCCAGCCACTGGCTGATGCGATCACACAACAGCAACCCGATCTCAGCAATATCACATTTGGTGCAGTTGGTATCGGCAGTTCCGAATATGACACATTCTGTGGCGCAATAAGATCACTGGAGCGTTTATTAGAGGATCACGGCGCAAAACGGATCGGCGATCGATTGGAAATCGACATTCAGCAACACGAAATTCCCGAAGATCCGGCCGAAGAATGGGTTAAAGAGTGGTCAAAGTTACTCTGATCCGATTAAAAATATAACGATCAACTGTGGATAACTTATCTTAAAAGCAGGGGTTAACCCGTAGTTATCCATTTAATAACTAAGTTACAATCGAGTGTCTGTGAATAACTAGGCTTTTAGATCCCAGCTTATACTGAGTTGGATCACGGATCATTCACAGCAAATGATCCTTTACAGCATCATGATCTTTATATGGAAAATTCACTTATCCACAGATGATCGTGATCCTAATAAAAGATCCAATAAAGAGATCTTTAAATAAAAAGATCTTCTTTTAATTAACGACGATCTCTCACCTCTTGGTCTGAGGTCCAAACTTGAGTAGAATTCTCTCCCCAATGCATATGAAGCATTCTCACTATTGAAGGTTCGCACATGTTTTATCCAGAGCACTTTGACGTCATCATTATCGGCGGGGGTCATGCCGGTACTGAAGCGGCGATGGCCTCCGCACGTATGGGGCGTCAAACCTTATTACTGACTCACAATATTGATACTTTGGGCCAGATGTCATGTAATCCAGCCATTGGTGGGATCGGTAAAGGGCATCTGGTAAAAGAGATCGATGCACTTGGTGGTCTGATGGCGAAAGCCACGGATCAAGCCGGTATTCAGTTCAGAACACTCAATGCCAGCAAAGGCCCGGCTGTTCGGGCAACGCGAGCACAAGCGGATCGAGTACTTTACCGACAATCTGTAAGAACGGCACTGGAAAATCAGCCTAATTTAATGATCTTCCAGCAACCTGTAGAAGATCTCATTGTTGAAAACGACACTGTGACCGGTGTTGTTACTCGCATGGGATTGAAATTTAAAGCTAAATCTGTAGTTCTAACCGTAGGGACTTTCCTTGATGGCAAAATTCACATCGGCTTGGAAAACTACAGTGGAGGACGGGCCGGGGATCCTCCTGCGATCTCATTGTCTCACCGTTTGCGTGAACTGCCTTTGCGCGTCGCTCGCCTGAAAACCGGTACACCCCCGCGCATTGATGCACGAACCATTGATTTTAGCCAGCTTGAACAGCAACTTGGCGATAATCCGACACCCGTATTTTCATTCATGGGCCACGTTGATCAACATCCACGCCAGATCCCGTGCTACATCACCCATACCAATGAAAAAACCCATGAAGTGATCCGCAATAACTTGGATCGCAGCCCAATGTATGCCGGGATCATCGAAGGGATCGGCCCGCGTTACTGCCCTTCCATTGAAGACAAAGTCATGCGTTTTGCTGATCGTAATGCTCACCAGATCTTCCTGGAACCAGAGGGGCTGACCAGTAACGAAATCTACCCGAATGGGATCTCGACCAGCCTGCCATTTGACGTTCAGATGCAAATTGTTCACTCCATGAAAGGCATGGAGAATGCCCGCATCATTCGTCCCGGTTATGCGATCGAGTATGACTTCTTCGATCCGCGTGATTTAAAACAAACCCTGGAAAGTAAATTTATTCACGGCTTGTTCTTTGCCGGTCAGATCAACGGCACCACTGGATATGAAGAAGCGGCGGCACAAGGACTACTGGCGGGCCTCAACGCGGCACGTTATGCCAATGGTGAAGAAGGTTGGTTCCCACGCCGTGATCAGGCTTATATTGGCGTATTGGTCGATGATCTGTGCACACTCGGCACGAAAGAACCGTATCGCATGTTCACATCCCGCGCGGAATATCGCTTAATGCTGCGTGAAGACAATGCGGATCTGCGTCTGACTGAACAGGGCCGTAAACTGGGTCTGGTTGATGATCTCCGTTGGGAACATTATTGCCGCAAAGTTGACATGATCGAGCAGGAACGTCAGCGCCTGCGTAATATCTGGGTGCATCCTCACTCTGATCACTTAGGGGATATCAACCAGATGCTGAAAACACCGTTGTCAAAAGAAGCCAATGGTGAAGATTTGCTGCGTCGTCCTGAGATGAATTATGCATTGCTGACATCATTGTCACGTTTTGCCCCAGGGCTGACTGAACCCCAAGCGGCGGATCAAATTGAAATTCAAGTGAAGTACGAAGGCTACATTGCTCGTCAGCAAGAAGAGATCGAAAAGCAATTGCGTAATGAAAATACCGCATTGCCTGTTGATTTGGATTATCAACAAGTAAGCGGGCTTTCCAATGAAGTGATTGCAAAACTGAATGATCATAAACCAAGCTCAATTGGTCAGGCTTCACGTATTTCAGGCATCACTCCAGCCGCCATTTCTATTTTGCTGGTATGGCTGAAAAAACAAGGTCTATTGCGTCGTAGCGCCTAAGGGGACAGATTTTGCTTAACAAATTGGAATCATTGCTGGCGAAAGCGGACATTGAGTTATCACTGGGACAAAAACAGCAGCTCGTCGCCTATGTTGACATGCTGAATAAGTGGAACAAGGCTTATAACCTGACCTCTGTCCGTGATCCGCAACAGATGCTGGTTCGTCATATTATCGACAGCATCGTGGTTAATCCATTCCTGCATGGAACGCGATTTATTGATGTGGGAACAGGGCCAGGCTTGCCAGGTATCCCGCTGGCAATCGTACGTCCAGATTCCCATTTCACTTTATTGGACAGTTTGGGAAAACGTGTGCGCTTTTTGCGTCAGGTTCAGCATGAACTGGGTTTGACCAATATTGAACCAGTACAGAGTCGGGTTGAAGAATTTATCCCTGAGCCTCCGTTTGATGGGGTGATTAGCCGTGCATTTGCTTCACTGCAAGACATGTTGTCATGGTGCAGCCATCTCCCCAAACCCTCTGAAGGGCGTTTTTATGCCTTGAAAGGCATATTACCGGAAGATGAATTGGTTCAATTACCAATGGGGATTGTGCTCGACAGCGTGATTCCTCTCCAAGTTGCAGAGTTGGATGAACAGCGTCATGTGGTAATACTTAAGTCAAACTAACTTTGCTATTTGTCAATAAAAATCTAAATAATTAGTGACGCTAACAACACTTAAAATGTAACGAGCGTTACTAATTATTCCTTTCCATAGACTAAACTTCATTTACTGATGATTTACAGAAAACCAACGTTATTTTTATATTGGTAGAACTTCTCTTTTCAAAGATAGTTATCGGTTTTCTTTATAAAAGAACTTAGGAGAAAGTGAGTAAAATAATCATTGAATCTTTTTTATTGGTATATCAGATAAAACTTTATGGGTGTAATATTAATTGGTTGATTTTCAGTAGAAAAAATAAAAGATTTTTATCATATATTTAATGATAAATATAATTAATGGTTTTTGTTTGATGTGATGTGCATCACGTTTAATTTTGAGTCTGTACCCTTAGCCATGACAGAATATTAAATGGTATTTGTGAGCGATCTAGCAGCAAAGTTAGAAATTTAAATAATTATTCACTTTTTCGCTACTTATGGATTGAATTCATTTTGGCTGCCCGTATAATTTGCACGTTTTTGTCACTTGACACTCTTAAGCAAAGCCAGTTTTATACAACATTCAGTAAAGCCTGATATGTGATGGTGTACCACAGGGAGAAAACAAAAGTCATGTCTGTATCCCTTTACAGCGGTAGAACGGCACTGAAACTGTTATTTTGGCAGTTAATGACTTTTGTTATTCTCAGTGTAGCTTTTTGTACCAAAAGTATAGAGTGGGGCGTTTCTGCTTTTGCCGGCGGGTTGGCATGTTGGCTACCAAATGTCATTTTTATGCTGCTTAGCCGCTTCCAAAAGGTAAAGGAAGAAGGCGTTCCAGTACGGATTGCATGGTTTTTCGCGATTAGCGAAGGGGTGAAGGTTATCATGACGATAACCGTGCTGATAGTCGCTTTAGGGGTGTTCAAGGCGGCATTTGCACCACTTGGTGTGGCCTATTTAGCGGTGCTGATGGTGCAGATCATCGCACCTGCCGTAATGAACGGTTAGCGTTTTTAACAACAAAAGGGTAAAAAGCATCATGTCTGCATCAGGAGAAGTTTCAACTTCGGAGTACATAAGTCATCACTTGAAGCACCTTCAGTTGGACTTGCGTACCTTTGAGTTGGTCGATCCCCACGCTAGTGGTTATGAGGCGACGTTCTGGACGTTAAATATTGACTCGCTTTTTTTCTCCATCGTATTAGGGATGTTGTTTCTGTTTGTATTCAGAAGAGTCGCGGTTCGCGCCACTGATGGCGTGCCGGGGAAATTTCAGACTGCAATAGAAATGGTAATCGGTTTCGTGGATAACACTGTTCGTGATATGTATCACGGCAAGAGCAAAGTGATAGCGCCTCTGGCTTTGACTGTGTTCGTCTGGGTGTTACTCATGAACGCATTGGACTTGCTGCCAATCGATATGATTCCTTATGTCGGTGAACACTTCTTCGGCTTGCCTGCTCTGCGCATTGTTCCAACCGCAGATGTCAGTGTGACTTTGTCGATGGCCCTTGGCGTCTTTGTCCTCATCCTGTTTTACAGCATTAAGATGAAAGGGATTCGTGGTTTTGCGAAGGAGCTGACATTGCAGCCTTTCAATCATCCACTGTTTATTCCAATTAACTTAATTCTGGAAGGGGTCAGCTTGCTGTCTAAACCGATATCACTTGGTCTGCGACTGTTTGGTAATATGTATGCTGGCGAATTGATCTTTATTCTTATCGCTGCTCTTTTACCAGTGTGGTCACAGTGGTTACTCAGCGTGCCTTGGGCGATTTTCCATATACTGATTATTACGTTACAAGCCTTTATTTTCATGGTTCTGACGATTGTTTATCTGTCGATGGCATCTGAAGAGCATTAATTTTTATCAATCAATAATTGTGTTTTAACTTGAAACAAACTGGAGACTGTCATGGATATAAACATGGATCTGCTGTACATAGCTGCCGCTATTCTGATGGGTTTGGCGGCTATTGGTGCTGCGATCGGTATCGGCATCCTCGGGGGTAAATTCCTGGAAGGCGCTGCTCGCCAACCTGATCTGATTCCTCTGCTGCGTACGCAGTTCTTTATTGTCATGGGCCTGGTTGACGCCATCCCGATGATTGCTGTGGGCCTGGGCTTGTTTATGATGTTCGCTGTTGGCGGTTAATAAAACAGAACTTAAAATTACGCCAATTCATTAATTGAAATAGAGGTATTGTGTCGTGAATATTAACGCAACAATCCTCGGCCAGGCCATTGCGTTTGTCCTGTTTGTTCTGTTCTGCATGAAGTATGTATGGCCTCCGATCATGGCGGCCATTGAAAAACGTCAGAAAGAGATTGCTGACGGTTTGGCTTCAGCAGAGCGTGCTAAAAAGAACCTGGACTTAGCGCAAGCCAATGCGACCGACCAACTGAAAAAAGCGAAAGCGGATGCCCAAGTTATCATTGAACAGGCTAATAAACAAAAAGCCCAGATTATTGATGATGCTAAAGCAGAAGCCGAGCTGGAACGTAACAAAATTGTAGCGCAGGCTCATGCTGAAATTGAAGCTGAACGCAAACGCGCTCGTGAAGAGTTACGTAAACAGGTTGCGATGCTGGCGATCGCAGGTGCCGAGAAAATCATCGAACGTTCCGTGGATGAAGCTGCTAACAGCGACATCGTTGATAAACTGGTCGCTGAACTGTAAGGAGGGAGGGGCATGTCTGAATTCGCTACGGTAGCTCGCCCCTACGCCAAAGCAGCTTTTGACTTTGCTGTAGAACACCAATCTCTCGAACACTGGCAGAACATGCTGGCGTTCATTGCTGAGGTGACTCGTAATGAGCAGGTTGGTGAGCTGCTTTCCGGTTCATTGGCACCGGAAACGTTAGCTAAAACCTTCATCACCCTTTGTGGTGAGCAGGTTGATGAGCATGCTCAGAACTTTATTCGTGTCATGGCAGAAAATGGTCGCTTGCTGGTACTGCCAGAAGTCTTCCAGCAATTTATCCAATTGCGTGCATCACTTGAATCGACTATCGATGTTGAAGTGATTTCTGCATCCGAACTGAATGAGCAGCAGCAGGCTAAAATTTCTGCGGCGATGGAAAAACGTCTGTCACGCAAAGTGAAGCTGAATTGCAAAATTGATAAGTCTGTTATTGCCGGTGTGGTTATCCGCGCAGGTGACATGGTGATCGATGGCAGTATTCGTGGCCGTCTGGATCGTTTAACAGACGACTTGCAGTCTTAAGGGGACTGGAGCATATGCAACTGAATTCCACCGAAATCAGCGAACTGATCAAACAGCGTATTGCTCAGTTCAATGTCGTGAGCGAAGCTCACAATGAAGGAACGATTGTTTCCGTTAACGACGGTATCATTCGTGTCCACGGTTTAGCTGACGTCATGCAGGGTGAAATGATCTCCCTGCCTGGCAACCGTTACGCAATTGCACTGAACCTGGAGCGCGACTCTGTAGGTGCGGTTGTCATGGGTCCGTATGCTGACTTAGCCGAAGGCATGAAAGTCAAATGTACTGGCCGTATTTTGGAAGTACCTGTTGGTCGTGGTCTGCTGGGTCGTGTTGTGAACACACTGGGCGAGCCGATTGACGGCAAGGGCGCGGTTGAGCACGATGGCTTCTCACCCATTGAGGTTATCGCACCCGGTGTTATCGATCGTCAATCCGTTGACCAGCCTGTCCAGACAGGTTACAAATCCGTTGATGCCATGATCCCAATCGGCCGCGGCCAGCGTGAGCTGGTTATCGGTGACCGTCAGACCGGTAAAACCGCTCTGGCTATCGATGCGATCATCAACCAGCGTGATTCTGGTATCAAATGTATCTATGTTGCGATTGGCCAGAAAGCCTCTACCATTGCTAACGTGGTGCGTAAACTGGAAGAGCACGGCGCACTGGAAAACACCATCGTGGTTGTTGCCTCCGCTTCTGAATCTGCGGCCCTGCAATATCTGGCACCCTACTCGGGTTGTGCGATGGGTGAATACTTCCGTGATCGCGGTGAAGATGCACTGATTGTTTACGATGACCTGTCTAAACAGGCTGTCGCATACCGTCAGGTTTCCCTGTTGCTGCGTCGTCCACCTGGACGTGAAGCATTCCCTGGTGACGTTTTCTATCTGCACTCCCGTCTGTTGGAGCGTGCAGCGCGTGTTAACGCTGAATACGTTGAAAAATTCACCAACGGTGAAGTGAAGGGTAAAACAGGTTCTCTGACTGCGCTGCCAATCATCGAAACTCAGGCGGGTGACGTTTCTGCGTTCGTACCAACCAACGTTATCTCCATCACTGATGGTCAGATCTTCCTTGAATCTTCTCTGTTCAACTCCGGTATCCGCCCAGCGGTTAACCCAGGGATTTCCGTATCCCGTGTCGGTGGTGCGGCTCAGACTAAGATCATCAAGAAACTGTCTGGGGGCATTCGTACCGCTCTGGCTCAGTACCGTGAACTGGCGGCATTCTCCCAGTTTGCTTCTGATCTGGATGATGCAACGCGTAAGCAGTTGGATCATGGTCAGAAAGTGACTGAGTTGTTGAAACAGAAACAGTATCTGCCGATGTCCATTGCACAGCAGGCCCTGTCTCTGTTTGCCGCTGAGCGTGGTTATCTGGAAGATATCGAAATCGCGAAAGTGGTCAGTTTCGAAGCTGCGTTGTTGGCGTATGCTAGCCGTGAACATGCTGATCTTCTGAAAGAGATTGACCAGTCTGGTGATTACAATGGAGAGATCGAAGCGAAGCTGAAAGCTCTGTTGGAATCCTTCAAGGCGACTCAGTCCTGGTAACACTATTCGGCCCGGTTTGATTAAAAAACACGGGCCGTCTGGTTGAATTCGGAGAAGCAGAAATGGCCGGCGCAAAAGAGATACGTACCAAAATCGCCAGTGTGCAAAACACGCAAAAAATCACTAAAGCGATGGAGATGGTCGCCGCGTCCAAAATGCGTAAAACGCAGGATCGCATGGCGGCCAGCCGTCCTTATGCAGAAACCATTCGCAGCGTGATTGGACACCTTGCGTTAGGTAATCTGGAATACAAACATCCCTACCTTGCAGAGCGCGAAGTGAAGCGTGTTGGGTACGTGGTTGTTTCGACAGACCGTGGTTTATGTGGCGGTTTGAACATTAACTTGTTCAAAAAATTGCTGATAGAAATGAAAGACTGGTCTGATAAAAACGTCCAGGTTGATTTGGCACTTGTTGGATCAAAAGCGGTATCTTTCTTTTCTTCTGTTGGCGGCAACATTGTTGCCCAAGTAACAGGGATGGGAGATAACCCATCATTGTCCGAACTGATCGGGCCAGTCCACGTCATGATGCAAGCATATGACGAAGGGCGTCTGGATAAACTGTATATAGTGACAAACAAGTTCATGAATACCATGTCTCAGGTTCCGACGATTACTCAGTTATTGCCTCTGCCAGCCGGAGACGATGAAACACTGAAGAAGAAGTCCTGGGATTATCTGTATGAACCAGATCCTAAGGCGTTGTTGGATACCCTGCTGCGCCGCTATATAGAATCGCAAGTTTATCAGGGCGTCGTTGAAAACCTGGCTAGTGAACAGGCCGCACGAATGGTAGCGATGAAAGCCGCGACCGATAACGGTGGCAACCTGATCAAAGAGTTGCAGTTGATTTACAACAAGGCTCGTCAGGCCAGCATCACTCAGGAACTCACCGAAATCGTTTCGGGTGCTTCTGCGGTTTAACAGCTAGGTTTACGAATTACGTAGAGGATTCAAGATGGCTACTGGAAAGATTATCCAGGTAATCGGCGCCGTAGTGGACGTCGAATTCCCTCAGGACAGCGTACCAAAAGTATACGATGCCCTTGAGGTTAAAAACGGTGAAGAAAAACTGGTGCTGGAAGTTCAGCAACAGTTAGGTGGGGGTATTGTCCGTTGTATCGCAATGGGTACCTCCGATGGCCTGCGCCGTCATTTGGACGTCACTGATTTAGGGCACCCAATCGAAGTCCCGGTGGGTAAAGCCACACTGGGTCGTATCATGAACGTATTGGGCGATCCCATTGACATGAAAGGTGAGATCGGCGAAGAAGAGCGCTGGTCAATTCACCGTACAGCACCCACCTATGAAGAGTTGTCCAACTCTCAGGAACTGCTGGAAACCGGTATCAAAGTTATGGACCTGATCTGCCCGTTCGCCAAGGGGGGTAAAGTGGGTCTGTTTGGTGGTGCGGGTGTGGGTAAAACCGTTAACATGATGGAACTGATCCGTAACATCGCGATCGAGCACTCAGGTTACTCCGTATTTGCCGGTGTGGGTGAACGTACCCGTGAAGGTAACGACTTCTATCATGAAATGACCGACTCAAACGTACTGGATAAAGTTTCTCTGGTATACGGTCAGATGAATGAGCCACCAGGAAACCGTCTGCGTGTCGCCTTGACGGGTTTGACCATGGCAGAAAAATTCCGTGATGAAGGCCGTGACGTTCTGCTGTTCGTTGACAACATTTACCGTTATACCCTGGCAGGAACAGAAGTCTCTGCCCTGTTGGGACGTATGCCATCTGCGGTAGGTTATCAGCCAACATTGGCGGAAGAGATGGGTGCGCTGCAAGAGCGTATCACCTCAACCAAAACGGGTTCTATCACCTCCGTACAGGCCGTTTACGTTCCTGCGGATGACTTGACTGACCCATCACCTGCGACAACCTTTGCTCACTTGGATGCAACTGTGGTATTGAGCCGTCAGATCGCATCCTTGGGGATTTACCCTGCGGTTGACCCGCTGGATTCAACCAGCCGTCAGCTTGATCCACTGGTTGTTGGTCAGGAACACTATGACGTGGCGCGTGGCGTTCAGTCTATCCTGCAACGTTATCAGGAACTGAAAGACATCATCGCCATTCTGGGGATGGATGAACTGTCAGAAGACGATAAACTGGTTGTGGCACGTGCCCGTAAGATCCAGCGCTTCCTGTCCCAGCCATTCTTCGTTGCCGAAGTCTTCACCGGTTCACCAGGTAAATTCGTTCCTCTGAAAGACACCATCCGTGGCTTCAAGGGCATCCTGAACGGTGATTATGACCACCTGCCAGAGCAGGCGTTCTATATGGTTGGCTCCATCGAAGAAGCTGTGGAAAAAGCGAAAGCGCTTTAATACGGCTGACGGGAGGTTGATATGGCTGCAATGACGTTCTCCCTGAACGTAGTCAGTGCTGAAAAACAGATGTTTGAAGGGCTGGTACAGAAGATTCAGGTGACAGGTAGTGAAGGTGAGCTGGGGATCTATCCTCAACACACACCACTACTTACTGCCATAAAACCGGGCATGATACGTATTGTTAAGCAGTTTGGTGAAGAAGAGTTTATCTACCTGTCGGGTGGTATTCTTGAAGTTCAGCCAAACGGCGTTATCGTACTGGCCGATACAGCGATCCGTGGTAAGGATTTGGATGAAGCTAAAGTGCTTGAAGCCAAGCGCAAGGCAGAAGAACACATCCGTAATTCTCACGGCGATGTTGATTATGCTCAGGCATCTGCTGAATTGTCGAAAGCGATCGCGAAACTTCGCGTTATCGAGCTGACAAAGAAAATGATGTAATCAGTACCCGATAGATTTCGAATTGCATCTCATCATTGAGCGGCAACTTGAAAGATAAGGGGACAGGCAGTGAGATAAAAAGCCAGTTGGTGAAAGCTAACTGGCTTTTTTGCTTTTATTGCATTTTTGCATTGCAAAATATGTGGCAATTTATTTTGCAAACAGGTTTACTTTCACACTTAAAATTAGAATTGTCAGGTTTCTTATGTCTATTATCTCAAACAGTAACAGTGCAAAAAGTGTCGTGATCCTTGCCGCTGGTAAAGGAACACGCATGTATTCTGCCCTTCCCAAAGTTCTGCACTTGCTGGCCGGTAAACCCATGGTTCAGCATGTCATTGACACTGCAATGGAATTGGGTACTGAAAATGTTCATTTGGTTTATGGGCATGGCGGTGACCTGATGAAGCAAGTACTTGCTAACCAGAATTTGAACTGGGTACTGCAAGCGGAACAGCTTGGCACGGGTCATGCCATGCAGCAAGCAGCTCCGCACTTTTCGGATGATGAAGATATTCTGATCCTTTACGGCGATGTGCCGCTGATTGGCAAAGATACCCTAGCGCGTTTGATTGCAGCAAAACCTGCGGGTGGAATTGGGTTATTGACGGCCATTCTGGATAATCCAACGGGTTATGGCCGTATCATTCGTGAACAGGGTGAAGTGACCGGCATTATCGAACAGAAAGATGCCACGGAAGAACAGCGTAAAATCAACGAAATCAACACCGGTATTTTGGTGGCGAATGGCGGGGATTTAAAACGTTGGTTATCAAGGTTGGAAAACAACAACGCCCAAGGCGAATATTACCTGACCGATGTTATTGCCCTTGCCCACCAGGAAGGGCGTCAAATCAAGGCCGTACACCCAAGCCGCTTAAGTGAGATGGAAGGGGTTAACAATCGCCTGCAACTTGCCACTCTGGAGCGCATTTACCAGTCAGAACAAGCTGAAAAACTACTGCTGGCCGGCGTCATGTTGTTAGATCCTGCTCGTTTTGATCTGCGTGGAACATTAGAACATGGCCGTGATGTGGTGATTGATACTAACGTGGTTATCAAGGGTCATGTCACACTGGGAAATAATGTTCAGATTGGCACTGGCTGTATCCTGAAAAATTGCGTGATTGGTGATGGGGCAGTGATTAGTCCTTACACTATCATCGAAGAGTCTGAAATTGCGGCTGAGTGCACCATTGGGCCTTTTGCCCGTTTGCGCCCAGGTTCCAAATTGGCGGAAAAAGCGCACGTTGGCAATTTCGTAGAAATGAAAAAATCCACGCTTGGCGAAGGTTCCAAGGCGGGTCACCTGACTTATCTTGGTGATGCTGAAATTGGCAACAACGTAAATATTGGTGCGGGAACCATCACCTGCAATTATGATGGTGCCAATAAATTTAAAACCATCATTGGTGATGATGTCTTTGTGGGTTCTGACACCCAACTTGTCGCACCCGTGACCGTCGCGCAAGGGGCGACAATTGGTGCCGGAACCACAGTCACAAAAAACATTGCTGAAAACGAATTGGTGATCAGCCGCGTAAAGCAAACCCATATTAAAAATTGGCAGCGTCCAGTAAAGAAAAAATAATTAAGCTGTATCCATAATAAAAATCCCCATCTCTACAAAGCTCGGGGACGGCAAAGCCGGAACACGATTTGCCGTAAGACAATCAGGTTGTGCGACATAAAAAGGGCGTTTATTCGCCCTGTTTTTAGGAATAAAACAAAATGTGTGGAATTGTTGGTGCTTGTGCACAACGAGATATTGCAGAAATACTGATCGAAGGTCTTCGTCGCCTGGAGTATCGTGGCTATGACTCTGCGGGTATGGCTGTTGTTGACAGTCAAAACGCTGACGGTGAAAACCGCATGACCCGCCTGCGTGAAGTGGGTAAAGTGCAGATGCTGGCTGATGAAGCGGACAAACAGCCTGTTATTGGTGGTACGGGGATTGCCCACACGCGTTGGGCGACGCACGGTGAGCCCAGCGAACGCAATGCCCATCCCCACGTTTCTGAACATATCGCGGTTGTGCATAACGGCATTATTGAAAACCACGAAGAATTGCGCGAAACATTAAAAGCGCGTGGTTATACCTTCTCTTCTGATACCGATACTGAAACGATTGCCCATCTTGTTCACTGGGAACAGCAACAAGGCGGTTCACTGCTGGAAGTCGTTCAGCGTGTCATTCCACAATTACGCGGCGCTTATGGCACCGTGATTATGGACAGCCGTCACCCTGATATGCTGGTCGCTGCGCGCTCTGGCAGCCCACTGGTGATTGGTTTGGGCGTGGGGGAAAACTTCCTTGCCTCTGACCAATTGGCGCTGCTGCCGGTGACCCGTCGCTTTATCTATCTGGAAGAAGGTGACATCGCCGAAATCACCCGCCGTACCGTTCGCATCTTTGATGTACAGGGCGAAGCGGTTGAGCGCGAGCAAATTGAATCCAACGTTCAATACGATGCAGGTGATAAAGGGGTATACCGTCACTACATGCAGAAAGAGATTTACGAGCAGCCAATGGCGATCAAAAGCACATTGGAAGGCCGTTTGAGTAATGGTCAGGTCAATCTGTCCGAACTGGGTACTAATGCAGCGGGATTGCTGTCCCAAGTTGAGCATATTCAAATCGTCGCTTGCGGCACCTCTTTTAACGCGGGCATGGTTTCGCGCTACTGGTTCGAATCACTGGCAGGCATTCCATGTGACGTTGAAATCGCTTCTGAATTCCGTTACCGCAAGCCAGCACGCCGCAAAGGAAGCCTGCTGATCACCCTGTCCCAGTCTGGTGAAACGGCTGACACCTTGGCTGCCCTGCGTCTATCCAAAGAGCTGGGCTATCTGACTTCATTGACTATCTGTAACGTTGCCGGTTCCTCTTTGGTACGTGAATCTGAATTTGCCCTGATGACCAAAGCCGGTGCTGAAATCGGTGTGGCATCGACCAAAGCCTTTACCACCCAGTTAACCGTATTGCTGATGCTGGTGGCTTACATGGGACGCCTGAAAGGAGCTGATACCGCACTGGAACAGGACATTGTTCACGCCCTGCATGCCCTGCCAAGCCGCATTGAAAGCATGTTGTCCAAAGACAAGCTGATTGAAGCGTTGGCGGAAGACTTCTCTGAAAAGCATCATGCCCTATTCCTTGGCCGTGGCGATCAGTACCCAATCGCCGTTGAAGGTGCGCTGAAACTGAAAGAGATCTCCTACATTCACGCAGAAGCTTACGCTGCCGGTGAACTGAAGCATGGCCCGCTGGCACTGATCGATGCGGACATGCCAGTGATCATCGTTGCACCGAACAACGAACTGCTGGAAAAACTGAAATCCAACATCGAAGAAGTCCGCGCCCGTGGCGGTTTGCTGTACGTCTTCGCCGATCAGGATGCTGGTTTCACCAACAGCGAAAACATGAAGATCATCCCCCTGCCCCACGTAGAAGAGTTGATCGCCCCGATCTTCTACACCGTGCCACTGCAATTGCTGTCTTACCACGTTGCCTTGATCAAAGGTACGGATGTGGATCAGCCGCGTAATCTGGCGAAATCGGTGACGGTGGAGTAATACTCATCTATTCTAATATAGAAACATGAAGAAAATTTAAACTTTCTAAATCCGGTTATGTGTAAGTAAGCCGGATTTTTTTATTCAGTTAATAATAAAAGTATCTAATTGAATGATCTTATGTTGTTAAGAGTAAGAAAATTTTGCTCATGAGGTATCACGGTTTTTAGAGGAAATAACCTTGTTATCCATTCATTGATACATCAAGTATCTAATGGACGCGATTCTAAACCCTCAATGAGAGCTCACTGCCGCCGTAAAGCATATCGGTTCCAGTTCAGTAGAGCTGATATTATTTCGATGCTTTAGTTATTATTTTGATTAATTTTCAATTGATTAAGTTATGGTGTGGTCTGAAATCAGTGAATAAAACATTGCTGAAATTGTGCGGAGTCAATCTGTGAAGTAAATTTTCCAATGTTGATTAAATAACGTTCACACTCTCTCCCTGGGTAGCATCAACCTGTTAAGGACAGTACAATCATCGTTTCTGACTTGCGATATATATACCAATCGCCATTGAAGATGCTTGATTTCTTATCCAAACCCGATCATGCTTGCAATCATGAAAATTCATCTGACACCAGAACAAAAACGTGCCCTCGAATTGATGCATGATACCACTCGTGATAGTCGAGTCTGTGATCGCATCAAGGGCGTGGCTTTTGGGGGTCAGAGGGGGGGGCCGCTCCAAATGATTGGTCGGGCCTTTAGGTTTTCATAAAATTACGGTAAGCCGTCCCCTTAAAAGATTTCATCGCGCAGGAAAAATTCCCCCCCGGAAAAGGGGGTTTGAAAGCCATCTTTTTCCCAAACAAACCGCCGTTCTGTTGATTTTTGGCGGCAAATTTGCTGCATACGACCGCTTCAAATGTGGATTATGTACGAGCTCGTTGGCAGGTGTCTTTCAGCGTGGGAGGCATGACGAAATGGCTTCACCGACAAGGTTTCAGCTACAAAAAGCCAAAGGGCGTTCCTCATAAATTCGATGCGGATAAGCAGCAACAATTTATTGATGACTACCAGTCTCTGAAAGACCGGGCAGGTCAGAATGAACCTATCCTATTTATTGATGCGGTGCATCCTTCGCAGTCCACAAAGCTCAGCTATGGTTGGATGAAAGCGGGGAAAAATCAGGTAAAAGTGGTCGAAACCACCGGCAGTCGTACCCGTCTCAATCTTCTGGGCGCCCTCAATTTACAACGAATTGAAGACACCGTGATCCGTGAATACCCGAGTATCAATGCCGAAAATATCGCGTATTTTTTCGGCGCTATTAGAGAAACTTACCCACTTTCGCAAAAAATTCATATTATTCTGGATGGGGCGGGTTACCACCGGGCAGAATTGGTGAAAGAGGTGGCATATGTCCTTAATATTGAACTGCATTACCTACCGCCTTACAGCCCAAACCTCAATCCAATAGAGCGATTGTGGAAGTATATGAATGAGCAAGTACGTAACAATGTTTATTTTCCGGATGCGAAGACATTCCGTGAAACCCTTCGTCACTTTTTTCATGTCACTTTGCCAGAAAAAGCGAAAGAACTCACGACTAGACTGACTGACAACTTTCAGATTTTAAAACCTGCATCTTCAAGTTAGATTGGTATATCGCAAAATTGGTTCTTCTCTCAACATTGGTTACAAACGATATGAAGTATGACAAAACCTGGATTGGCGACCTCCTCGGTGGTTCTTTGATGAGCCGTGAGAGCCGTTTAATCGCTGAACTGATGTTGCAATCACCCAATGAGGAAGAATGGCAGAATTATCTTGTCGTTGAAAATATCCTTCAGGCATCTTCTGATAAGACGGCAATTCGCTATTCGCGCACACTCCGCTTACGTCTGTCCATGCTTGATAGTAAAGGATTAGAGCTTATTGCCTTTGGTAGTGAACGAGAGAGAAATCAGTGTTTGATTGTGGCATTGATGTTGCAGTCACCTGTAGTTGAAGTGTTTATCTCATTGGTTGTCAATGATGCTAAAAGACAGTTCCGCGAATCTCTCCCCATGAATGCATGGGAAACTTTCGTTGAAGACCAAAGCAGTGTTCATCCAGAGTTGAAAAATTTTTCTGAGTCTTCGCTCAAGAAAATGGGTAATAACACGATAAAAGCATTGAGCGAAGTGGGGTATATTGATACGCCGCGTCGCCGCAACTTACAGACGGTATACCTACTACCGGAGGTTCAAGATCTGTTAGCGCGTATTGAACGTAATGATTTGGTTCCCTTGATGGAGGGGAAACAGTGACGGATAAAGTTCTGGAGTATCGCCTGGCACAAATCGAAGCACGTATTGAAGCGGAAGGTATTCCGCGCAATATGCGCCCAGGAAATGAAATCAGTTTCTGGATCTTTGACTATCCAGCGCAGGAAGAAATCAGGGTCAGAGAATATTTGCAGTTTCTTGTAAAACGGTTAGAGAAAAATTATTCCTTTGTTCACCTAAATATTTTCAAAATTTTGGTAGATATGTTGGAAGACAGAAATTTGTTTTGGCGGGTTTGTGCACGAGAAAAGCAGATTGGTACTGAGCAGATGAAAAAACATCTGGCGGGGTTGTTAAGTCAAAAAAATATTGCTGACCATATCGCCAAAGCCGTTGCATTAAAAGATCAAAATTTTGTGATTGTTTCAGGGTTAGGCAGTGCGTGGCCATTTGTTCGTGGCCATGAGTTGATGAGCGCCCTACAGGATGTTATGGGTTTTACGCCTCTATTGATGTTTTATCCGGGTACCTACAGCGGTTATGACTTAACACCGTTGTCTGGCATTGATTCCCGTAACTATTATCGTGCATTCCGATTGGTTCCTGAAACTGGCCCTGCGGCATTGCTGAATAATTATTGAAGAGCACAGCTATGAAAATTGAACAAATCTTTGCCAAACCTATTAATAGGAATATCAATGGGGTTGTTAAGGCTGAACAGACTGATAACGAAAGCGCTTACGTAGAATTAGACGAATATGTCATCACCCGTGAACTTGATCGCCATTTTAGTGCTTTCTTCGAGTCTTATTTGCCAGCAGTAGGCCCTGAGCGCATCAGTGTTGAGAATAAGATTGGCGTTTGGGTTTCCGGTTTCTTTGGTTCTGGTAAATCGCATTTCATCAAAATTTTGTCTTATTTATTGGCCAACCGCGAGGTTAGTCACAAGGGTGATAACCGTAAAGCGCTGTCATTTTTTGAAGAGAAAATTGATGATAAGTGGCTGTTGGCTGATATTCACCGCGCAGTGAAATATCCTACAGAAGTGATTTTGTTCAATATTGATTCTCGAGCTAATGCTGATGACCGTGAAGATGCGATCCTTAAAGCCTTTCTTAAGGTCTTTAATGAACGTATAGGTTACTGTGCGGATTTCCCGCATATCGCGCATTTAGAACGCGAATTGGATCGCCGTGGTCAATATATCGAATTCAAGAAGAAATTTGCTGAAATTACCGATTCGTCGTGGGAGAAAGAGCGTGAAGCGTATGATTTCTTCCGCGACGAAATGGCGCAAGCCCTAAGCTTTGCCTGTGGTCAAACTGAAGAATCATCCCGTCAGTGGGCAGAGCAGTTTGACACCAATTTTCCTTTAGACATCACCAACTTCTGCAAGTGGGTAAAAGAGTATTTAGACAACAAAGGAGACGGCAACATCCTGTTTATGGTCGATGAAGTGGGGCAATTCATCGGCAAAAATACTCAAATGATGTTAAAGCTACAGACCATTACCGAGAACCTCGGTACTATCTGTGGCGGCCGTGCATGGGTTGTGGTGACATCACAGGCTGATATTGATGCGGCCATTGGCGGCATGGATCGTCGAGATGGCCAGGATTTTTCTAAAATTCAGGGACGTTTCCCAACCCGTTTACAGCTTTCCAGTTCGAACACTTCCGAAGTAATTCAAAAGCGTTTGCTTACTAAAACGGAGCCAGCAGCAGAAGCTCTGCAAAATATTTTTGCAGAAAAAGGCGATATCCTGCGTAACCAGCTGGCTTTTGATGCCACCACGAAAGCGACCCTCAAACCTTATACTCAGTCTGCGGAATTCGTTGATAACTATCCATTCGTTCCTTGGCACTTCCAGCTGGTGCAAAAAGTATTTGAGTCCATCCGTACCAAAGGTGCTACCGGTAAACATTTGGCCATGGGAGAACGCTCGCTGTTGGCTGCGTTCCAGTCGGCAGCACAGGAGGTACAGAACCAAGATTTACATACGTTGATCCCATTCTGGCGCTTCTATAAACCGATTGAAGGTTTTCTTGAGCCAGCGGTTAAACGCACGATCGAACAGGCAGACGATCTTGGCTTATATGAGCAAGATATCCAACTATTAAAAACATTATTCTTGATCCGCTATGTGGATGTGTTGAAGAGTACTTTAGATAATCTTGTTACATTAACTATCGATCGTATTGATGCGGATAAAATTACATTACGCCGCCAGATTGAAGCCAGCCTTCATCGCCTTGAAAACCAAATGCTGATAGCTCGTAGTGGTGACGAATATCTGTTCTTAACGAATGAAGAAAAAGAGATTGAGAACGAAATTCGCAACGTGGATGTAGAATACACCACCATCAACAAGCGTCTTTCAAACATTATTTTTGACGACTTACTGAAAAACCGAAAATACCGTTATCCGGTCAACAAGCAAGACTTCCCAATAAGCCGCTTCTGTAATGGGCATCCTTTAGACGGTGCTAACTTGGAAGACTTAGTGGTGAAAATTCTGACACCGCTAGATACCAGCTATAAGCATTACGAAGATGATTTAACCTGTATTCCGTATTCGAAAGATGAGCGCTGTATCTTGATCCGCTTGGGTGATGAGCCGCTGGTCTGGAAAGACTTGGAAACAATGGTTAAGACCGAGAGTTTTCTCAACAAGCAATCAGGACAACGGCCGGAACAGGCAATGCTGCTGGCGGAGAAATCGCGCGAAAATCAGTATCGCGAAAAAACACTGCGCGTACGGATTGAACAGCTGTTGGCCGAAGCTGCGGTTTATGCCATTGGCGTGCGTTTGCCGAAGAAATCTGCCTCACCGACGGCGATTGTGGATGAGGCATGCAAATACGTTATCGAAAACAGCTTCGCGAAGCTGAAACTGTTGCGTTCAACCGACGGTGAGATTAGCCGTGAAATCCATGCACTTCTTACCATTGAAGATGCAGCGCAAATTAATCTGGATATGTCCGCTGAAGAGTGCAACCCGGAAGCCAAGCGTGAAGTTGAGCTTTGGGTGAGTATGTGTGTTGAACATCATAAAGCAGTGTATCTGCGTGATGTGCTCACCCACTTTGGGCGTCGCCCTTATGGTTGGCCGGAAGATGAGGTTAAGTTGCTGGTCGCACGTTTGGCGCGTTCAGGGAAAATTAGCTTCACCAAGCAAAACAATCAGCTCTCACTTAAGCAGGCGTGGGATGAATTTGAAAACTCCCGTCGCCATAGCGAGTTACGCTTACTAAAAGTGCGCTTGCATGATGAAAGCCAGTTGCGTAAAGCAGCACACATCATGAATGATGCGGCAGCCGAATCGTTCAATGAGCGTGAAGAACAAGCGCTCGCAAAGCATATTCGTACTACGTTAGAAGGCTGGGAGCGGGAATATGTGGGCTACCAAACAACGGCCAAAACGGGCAAGTTCCCCGGTGAAAAAGAGATACAGGAAGGTCTGCGTTTGATTAAATCTCTGTTATCGCAAAAAGAGGATTTTGCGTTGGTAGAGAAGGTAATTGACGAGTCGAACGCATTGGCAGATTTTGCAGAAGATCGCGATGACCTTAGCGATTTTTACGGCAACCAGTTCCAAGCGTGGCAGCAGCTTTCTGGTGCGTTGAATGGTAGCTTTAAGGCTAACCGCAGCGCGCTGGAGAAAGACGATAAAGCACAAAAGGCTTTGATTGAGCTCCACAATATCTACCAAATGGTGAGCCCGTATTCCCATATGCGTCGTGTGGTACCGTTAATTGAAGAGGTGCAAGCCGTAAACCAGCGCCTGTTGGCAGAAGCGCGTGAGCACGGCTTGCAACGTATTGATAACCGCATCGAAGATGTTAAATCACAAATGTTGCAGATTCAGACGCCAGATACGTTGTTAAATCAGGCGTTACGCCCCATGCAGCAAAGCCGCGAACGCGTTCTGCATACTCAATCGATTCCCGAGATCTATAACGAACAAAAAGAAGTTAAGGCGCAGCAAGAGCAAGCTGAACGCCTGATGAATAACTGGATCGATGAGCAGCGCAAGAAGCGACTAGCAGAAGAAAAAGCAGCGAAGGCCAGCGGACAAACTTCACCAACCCCAGTACAACCTGCCCATAAGCCAAGTAATCCTGTGCCGATGCTTAAAAAGATCCGAGCTATCCACGCCACCCGTGAAATGACAAAGGTGATTGGCGGTGATGTGATCGATACTACTGAACAAATGGAAAAGGCACTGGCACAACTGCGAGAAACGCTGCTTGAAACGCTCAATGCAGGTGATCGCATTCGTCTTCAATAACTCGATTTGAAATAATTCCGCAGGTGAGAGTTTCTCCCGCCTGCAAAAATTGGATTAGCAATGAACACTTCCAACATCAAAAAATATGCCCCTCTAGCACGAACCCAGTTTTGTAATGCTATTGCACAAAAGCTCACTTCTTTAGGGATTCACGTCGATAAAAAAGGCCAATTGCAGATTACTGATGCCACAGAAGTGGGTGATCAGGTTCATTTTGGTAGTTTTGCTCACCCTAAAACGGTGTTAACTCGTCGCCATTATTTAGTGGAACGTGCACATGTGATGGGATACATGCAGCTGGTTGAGCATGTAGCTCATACATGGTTTAACCGTTTGTGCGCGTTGCGTTATATGGAACTGCATGGGTATCTCGATCATGGTTTTAGGGTACTTTCCAACCCAAACGATGCGCTTGGGTTTGAAGTGTTAGAGCATGTGCCAGAAGTGGCCACCAGTCTTGGGTTGAAAAATACGCAACAGTTGGTGGAGATGAAGCTGGCGGGCGATCAAGATGAAGCACTATACCGTGAGCTGCTGTTAGGTCAGTGTCATTTCCTGCATAAAGCGATGCCGTTCCTGTTTGATTCGTTGAACGATGAAACTGAATTGTTGTTGCCTGATAACCTGATGCGCACCGACTCTATTTTGCGTGGTTTGGTTGATAGCATTCCTGAGGAAGATTGGGAACAGGTTGAAGTTATCGGCTGGCTGTATCAGTTCTACATCTCTGAGAAGAAAGATCTGGTAATGGGCAAGGTGGTGAAGAGTGAGGATATTCCTGCTGCGACTCAGCTCTTTACTCCAAACTGGATTGTGCAATATCTGGTGCAAAACTCGGTAGGTCGCCAATGGCTGCAAACTTATCCCGATTCTCCGTTAAAACAGAGTATGCCGTACTACATCGAACCGGCAGAGCAAACACCCGAAGTGCAGGCTCAATGGGCAGCAATAACACCGGACAGCATTGAGCCGGAAAGCATTAAGGTGCTGGATCCTGCCTGTGGTTCTGGGCATATTCTGATTGAAGCCTATAACGTTTTGAAGCGTATTTATGAAGAGCGTGGTTATCGCAGCCGTGATATTCCGCAGTTGATTCTAGAGAACAATATCTTTGGTTTAGATATCGACGACCGTGCGGCGCAGCTTTCAGGTTTTGCCTTGTTGATGATGGCTCGTCAGGACGATCGCCGTATCTTCACCCGTGATATTCGCCTAAATGTGCTTTCATTGCAGGAAAGTGCTCAGCTGGATATTCCTGCGCTGTGGCAGGCACTTAACTTGGATCAACAGAGTAGTACTGGTAACACTGTGGATATGTTTGCGCAAGATGTTGTGAGCACAGAAAACCACAGCGAAGAATATCAACTACTGTTGAGAACTTTGGCGCTGTTTACACAGGCTAAAACGTTGGGTTCATTAATTCAGGTTCCACAGCAGGATTCCGAAGCATTATACGCCTTTTTACAGCAGCTGATTGAACTGGAAAATAATGGTGATACTCATCAGAAAGAAGCGGTACATGTGATAATTCCATTTATCCATCAGGCATGGTTGCTGGCACAGCGCTATGATTCTGTGGTAGCGAATCCGCCGTATATGGGCGGAAAAGGAATGAATCGTGAGCTGAAAGAGTTTGCTAAGAAACAGTTTCCGGATAGTAAGTCTGATTTGTTTGCGATGTTTATGCAGCATGCGTTTAGCCTGTTAAAAGCCAATGGCTTTAATGCTCAGGTTAATATGCAGTCGTGGATGTTCCTGTCTAGCTATGAAAAATTGCGTGAATGGCTATTAGATACCAAAACGTTTGTTACCATGGCGCATTTAGGCGCTAGGGCATTTGGGCAGATTTCAGGTGAGGTAGTCCAGACTACGGCTTGGGTATTGAATAAACATCATGCTGATGGTTATCAACCAGTATTTTTCCGTTTAATTGATGGTAATGAAGAAGAAAAGTGCACAGCGTTAAAAGAACAGTATCAGCGTTTCGATAACACTAAACAGGGTGATTTCAAAAAAATTTCTGGGGCTCCTATAGCGTATTGGGTTAGTGAAGATATAGTTCATGTTTTCGAACAGAATGTACCTTTTAGTGAGTTTGGTGAAACTTTACAAGGGATGACCACATGTGATAATGATTTCTACTTGCGATATTGGTATGAGGTATGTTTCGAGAAAATAAATTTTGAAAGTGTAGATAGAAAAGCTGCTTATAAATCAGCAAGTAAATGGTTTCCGTATACTAAGGGTGGAGCTATAAGAAAATGGTATGGAAATAATGAGTATGTAGTAAATTGGGAAAGGGATGGTGAATTATTACGCACAAGAAAACATCCAACACAAGATAAAATATGGGCACATAATTTTAATTTAGATCATATTTTTAACTCTGGAATTACATATAGTAGTTTATCTTCAGGTTCATTTTCATGCCGTTTTATTCCTAATGGCTACTTATTTGATCAGAAAGGTTCAATGGTATTTGTACCTAATCATTTGACTCTTAGCACGATGTCATTTCTCAATAGTTCCTTTTGTAAAGATATAGTAAATTTACTTTGTCCTACTCTTGATTTTAACCCTGGCTCATTATTAAAGATTCCAACTAAGAAAAAATTGCTTAGTGATGATTTATTAAAATCCTTCTGTAATGATTTAATTACATTATCTAAGTTTGATTGGGATTCTTATGAGGAATCGTGGGAGTTTAAGAAAAATCCAGTTTTATCATTTAATTGTAATAGACTAAAAATAAGTATTGAAGAGTACTTTAAGCAAAATGAAAAGATATCTAATGATATGAAACATATTGAGGAAGAAATAAATAAAATAGTAAATGATATCTATAATGTTAGCAATTCAATGCCTTTTGAGGTTTCCTTATCAAATGTAACGGTTAAAAGAAATTTATTATTTAGATATAGTGAATTATTAGGGTTAGATGATAAAAAAAATAGAAATCAATCCGACACCCTAGCCGAACTCCTCAGCTACGCCATTGGCTGCATGATGGGCCGCTACTCTCTCGATAGAGAAGGCTTGGTCTACGCTCACGCCGGCAATAAAGGTTTTGCTGAGCTAGTCGAGCAGGGTGCCTACAAAACCTTCCCAGCCGATAACGATGGAATTCTGCCATTAATGGATTCTGATTGGTTTGATGATGACATCACCACCCGCGTGCGCGAGTTTGTCCGCACTGTGTGGGGTGAAGAACATCTGCAAGAAAACCTCGATTTTATTGCTGAAAGCCTGTGCTTATACGCCATCAAACCGAAAAAAGGCGAGTCTGCACTCGACACCATCCGCCGTTATCTTTCCACTCAGTTCTGGAAAGATCATATGAAGATGTATAAGAAACGCCCAATTTACTGGCTATTTAGTTCGGGTAAAGAGAAGGCGTTTGAGTGCCTGGTTTATCTGCATCGCTATAATGACGCCACGTTAGCGCGCATAAGAACTGAATATGTGGTGCCACTGTTGGCACGTTATCAAAGCAATATTGATCGCCTGCAAAAACAGCGTGATAACGCATCTTCCACCGCCGAAGCTAACCGACTGAAAAAAGAGCAAGAAGGGCTGAGCAAAAAATTTAACGAACTGCGAGGTTTCGACGACCGTTTGCGTCACTATGCTGATACGAGGATCACTATTGATCTCGATGACGGTGTTAAGGTTAACTACGGCAAGTTTGGCAACCTGCTCGCGGATGTGAAAGCTATCACGGGCAATAAGGCTCAGGAGGAATAGATGAGTAGCGCTCCACTAACCATTAAAGGTTTTAAAAGCATTGCTGAATTATCGATAACTGATGAGAACTCGCCATTTATCGCGTTCGCGGGTTCTAATGGTGCAGGTAAAAGTAATATTACGGATGCTCTGGCTTTCTTTGGTGCCGTGGTGAAGACTGGAGCTACTCAAGCAATTAGAGATTTCGGTGGCTTCCAGCATATTCATTGCTATAAATTGCGAGGTAAAAACCGCGCTACTGTTGAGCTTCGTCTGGTGATTACGATCAGCCAGCAGCAATTCGATTATCTTCTGACGATCACAGAGATGGATAAAAAACCGGTTATTACCGAACAACTCTCCGTTGATGGTGCAGTTGTTATTGAGCGTAAGCAGAGTGATAAAGTCAATATTGTGTTGAAACCCGGGGCTAAACTCACAGAGTTACCCGCTTATTCTTCAGACATGACAGCCTTGATGTTGCTAGGGGAAAGCCCGTTTTATCAATATATCACTAACATTGAAGTGTTTCGCATCGACCCTCTTTCTGCGAAGAAAGCCAACAATTCGTCAGTAGATGAGACGTATCTTGACACTCATGGCAGTAATATTGCGTCTGTGCTTTCTAGGTTGGAAAAGGATGTTGAGTTTAAAGAACAAATCTTAGACTGGATGGAACTCATTGTGCCTGGCATGGAAAGCGTGTCAACTGAGAAGAAAAAACTGGATGGTGCTACGGTACTGACCTTTAAAGAAAAAGGCACGGCAAATCCTTTTCCCGCAAATTTGATTTCTGATGGCACTATTTATGCGCTATGCATTATGACCGCGGTTTTAAGTCGTGCATCCAAGCCGGGTATGACCATCATTGAAGAGCCTGAGCGTGGTATTCATCCTAAGGCTATTGGTGAGTTAGTACAACTGATGCGTGATACTGCTTCACTTGCACATCCCATAATTATTACGACTCACAGTGAGTCTGTAGTGCGTAATCTGGAGCCAAAAGAGCTCTGGCTCGTGAGCAAGAACGATGGCAAAACTCAGCTGAAACACGCTTCTGATTCAGGTGTAGATAAGAAGCAAATCCCACTAGATACTGCGTGGCTAACGAATCTATTTGACGGTGGTTTACCATGGTAAAAGTGGGATTTATCGTTGAAGGTGCCAGTGAGTCAATAATCATTAGTTCTCCTAACTTTAAAGCTTTTTTGTATGCACATGGTTATGAACTAGTTACACCTGTTGTTGATGCTGAAGGCGGGGGAAATCTGTTGCCTAAATATATAGAGAGTTTTATCGACAGATTACAGAAAGCAGGTGCAGAGAAAATTTGTATTCTCACTGATTTGGAAGAGGCTAACTCCCCGAATGAGGTTAGGACTCGTATTGCACATGATGATATTGATATTTGCTTTATTGCCGTAAAAGCGTTGGAAGCATGGTTTTTAGCTGATACTGAGGCTATGAAAATCTGGCTTAATGAAGATGCGTTTTTTGAAGAACATCCCGAGGCGACACAAGGTATGCCGTGGGAGCGCTTGAGAGAACTTGGACGACAACCAGGCAAAAGAGGTCCCGCGAATAAAGTGAGCTTTGCGAAAAAGATGGTCAACTATTATGGTTTTAAGGTAGATAACGCCGCCCAACATCCTAATTGCCACAGCGTGAGAGAACTTACCGAGTATTTTGAGGCAGATAATGCAAATTAAAGACCTGAACGCAGGTATCACTCAAAAGTTTGAACAGTATCGGATCGTGTTTTGGCACGATCCCGATAAGCATTTCAACAGTGTTCTACCTAATCTTGGATTGGAAAGCGTTATTGTATTGGACATGAGTACAGAATCACTGCTGGCGATAAAAAAAAGAATCGAACTTGATCAGCCAGAGCAAAAATTTCTGCTCTATTTTAACTGTGAACGGCCAGCGCGTGAGCAGGATTGGCTGTTGGATATTCGTTTATATAGTGATGAATTCCATGCTGACCATGCAGCGATGATTCTAAGTGATCTCAAGATCCCTCAATTGGGTTTACGTGAATATATTCAAAGACGTGAGGCGTTTTTTGCCGTTAACGCACGTACTCAAACCCTAAAAAATTGGATCACCGAAGGTGAGTCAGAAGAATCACTGGATAAAAAAATGCTGGCGGTAGTCGCAGGCGCTAAGTCATTTGAGACTAAAGAGATCCTGTTTAGCCTGATGCAGCATTACGTGCGCCAACATCGTGATGAAGAAGATAACGCGTTGGAAAATATTTTGGTGGTGATGGAATGCCTGCAACTTACCTCAGTACTGTGGAAAATTCTTCAGCAGGAAATGAGCTATCAGAGTGAAACCCCTTCGCTGGATGACTTTATCCTCAAACTGTTCTGCACCGATTTGTGGTTGCAGGGGGATAAAGAACGACGTGATTGGTTGAACAGCAATGTGTTACGTACAGCTGCGGGTAAGGCTTCGGCATTAGCCTTTATGGCGAGTTGGCGCGCTGATCGTCGTTTCAGTGAAGATTATGATTTTATCGCCAATCAGCTTGCTGCCAAGTTTGACCTTAACGAGCACTATCGTGAAAGTTCGCCGTATGCTCTACAAGAATGTGAAACCTTTGAGGCTATCGAACAATTTATCATTAAGGCCTTGGTTACACTGTTGTTGGAGCAGAGCACAACGCTCGATCGCGTCGCGTTTAAGAATTTATTATCGCATCGTTTAATGGCGCATTGGTGCCAAACCAGGCCAGGATATTATTCCATTTATGAAGCGTTACGCCATGCGGAACGGCTACTGAATTTACGTAATATCCATGTTGATGGTTTCCACTATGCTGACTCCTCCTCATTGTGGAAGGCCTATTGCTCGGAACTTCATCGTTTTGATCAGGCATATCGTTTATTTAACGAGAAGGCCATGCAGGTGCACAGTAAAGGCGCAGATATTTTACGTGCGCTTGATGAACATATTGAAGCGCTTTACACCAACTGGTATTTAGCTGAGCTGAGCCGCGAATGGAACCGTCTGCTGGATGATGAACAGAAGCTACAAACATGGAAATTCAACGGGATCCCGTTGCAGTGTAATTTCTATAATGACGTGGTAAAACACGAATTAAGTACCACGAAGGTTAAACGTGTCTTCGTTATTATTTCCGATGCATTGCGTTACGAGGTTGCTCAGGAATTAGACAGTCTAATTAACAGTGAAAAGCGCTTTAGCTCTGAGTTGCGTTCTCAAACCGGGGTGTTGCCAAGTTACACCCAATTGGGGATGGCAGCGCTTTTACCTCACAGAGAACTAAGTTACCTGCCAGATAATTCTGGGATAATTTACGCTGATGGGCAATCGACACATGGCTTTATTAATCGTGAAGCTATTTTGCGTAATGTGAAAGGTATGGCGGTTAAGTCAGAAGAGCTGTTTAAGTGGAATAACAGTGAAGGCCGTGAAAAAGTCCGTGATGCAGAAGTGGTTTATATCTGGCATAACACGATTGATGCGACTGGCGATACAGGGTCAACCGAGGATAAAACCTTTGAGGCTTGCCGTACGGCGATCAATGAGCTTAAGGATTTAGTGACCCGCGTCATTAACCGCTTGAATGCCACTCGTGTTTATATCACGGCTGACCACGGTTTCTTATTCCAGCAACGTCCGTTGACTGAGACAGATAAAACCAAGTTGCAAATTAAGCCAGAAAATACCATTGAAGCGAAGAAACGTTTCATCATTGGGCATCAACTTCCTGATGACCCATTCTGCTGGCGTGGAAAACTTGCTGATACTGCTGGCAGCAGTGATAACAGTGAGTTTTTGCTACCCAAGGGGATACAGCGTTTCCACTTCACCGGTGGTGCCCGTTTTGTTCACGGTGGCGCGATGTTGCAAGAGATTTGTGTCCCTGTTCTACAGGTAAAACCGTTGGATAAAGCAAAAGCAGAAAAACGTCAGCAACGTCCAGTTGGCGTGGTGGCAAAGAGTCAAAACATTAAGCTGGTCAGTAATATTGATAAAGTTAGCTTTATTCAGACGGAGCCGGTTAATGAACAGTATCGTGCACGCCAACTCACTATCTATATTGTCGATGTTGGGAATAACATCGTTTCGGCGAAGGAAACGGTAAATTTTGATAGTGATAATGAAGGTATGGATCAACGTGTACGTGATGTTACGTTGAAGTTGGCAGGTAATCAGTTTGACCGTAGAAACTGTTACACGCTAGTGTTGGAAGACAGCGAAACCCAGACGCGTTTTAGCCAATATGCTGTGACCATTGATCTCGCCATTCAGGATGATTTCTTTTAAGTGAGGCATCATGCTACCGGACAATAAAGACAGCCAGTTGCCAGATACATTCTCTCATGAGGTGGAGTGGCAGTCTGAGAGTGAAGAATCTACAGGATTAACGCAGAACATCTACGTTGCGAATGAAAATGCATTGGTGAGTAAAGGTGAGTCATTGGCAGCTCCTCTCATTGAAAGTGAAGTAGATGGAATGATAGTAATGGATTTGGATTCGTTGCTGAACCAACAGTTTCGTGGTCGCGTGGTTCGTAAGGATTTGACCAAGCAACTGAAAGAAGGGGCCAACGTACCGATTTATGTGCTCGAGTATTTGCTTGGTATGTATTGCGCATCTGATGATGACGACGTGGTTATGCAAGGACTTGAAAGCGTTAAGCGTATTTTGTCTGATAACTATGTGCGCCCTGACGAAGCTGAGAAGGTAAAATCTCTAATTCGTGAGCGCGGCTCTTACAAGATCATCGATAAAGTTAGTGTTAAGCTGAATCAGAAGAAAGATGTCTATGAGGCACAGCTTTCTAACTTAGGTATTAAAGATGCTTTGGTGCCCTCGCAGATGGTAAAAGACAACGAGAAGCTGTTGATGGGAGGAATCTGGTGCATGATCACCGTCAACTACTTCTTTGAGGAAGGCCAGAAAACTTCGCCATTCTCCCTGATGATGCTTAAGCCGATCCAAATGCCTAACATGAATATGGATGAGGTATTTGATGCGCGGGCTAATTTCACCCGCGATCAGTGGATTGATATGTTGCTGCGTTCGGTGGGTATGGAGCCTGCCAATTTGGAAACGCGTACCAAGTGGCATCTCATCACTCGCATGATCCCATTCGTTGAGAATAATTATAACGTTTGTGAACTCGGGCCTCGCGGTACGGGTAAAAGCCACGTTTACAAAGAGTGTTCGCCGAACTCACTGCTGGTGTCTGGTGGGCAAACTACGGTGGCGAATTTGTTTTACAACATGGCGAGCAGGCAAATTGGTTTGGTAGGGCTTTGGGACGTTGTTGCTTTTGATGAAGTGGCAGGGATCACCTTCAAAGATAAAGATGGTGTGCAGATCATGAAGGACTACATGGCTTCTGGGTCTTTCTCCCGTGGTCGTGATTCTATTGAAGGTAAAGCGTCAATGGTGTTTGTTGGTAACATTAATCAGAGTGTAGAAACGTTAGTTAAAACCAGCCACCTATTAGCACCATTTCCTACGACTATGATTGACACTGCCTTTTTTGACCGATTCCATGCTTATATCCCGGGCTGGGAAATTCCGAAGATGCGCCCAGAGTTCTTCACTAATCGGTACGGACTCATCACCGATTATCTGGCGGAGTATATGCGCGAAATGCGTAAGCGTAGTTTCTCTGATGCTGTCGATCGCTTTTTTAAGTTAGGTAACAATCTTAATCAGCGTGATGTTATTGCTGTGCGTCGAACCGTGTCAGGGTTGCTTAAATTACTGCATCCTGATGCTAAATACGGCAAAGAAGATGTCCGAGCTTGTTTAATCTATGCATTAGAAGTTCGTCGTCGCATAAAAGAGCAGTTGAAGAAATTGGGTGGTTTGGAATTCTTTGATGTGAATTTCAGTTACTTGGATAATGAAACACTTGAAGAGTTTTTTGTTAGCGTGGCAGAACAAGGCGGGAGTGAGCTCATTCCTGTTGGTATGCCAAAACCTGGAGTGGTGCATTTAGTTACTCAAGCCGATTCAGGGCTAACGGGATTGTATCGTTTTGAAACCCAAATGATAGTGGGGAGTGGTAAGCACAACGCTTCTGGATTAGGCTCAAACACCGCAGCTAAAGAAGCTATTCGCGTCGGTTTTGATTACTTCAAAGGTAATTTAAATCATATTAGTGCAGTGGCTAAGTTCTCTGAGCATGAGTATCATCTCCATGTGATTGAACTACATGGTACGGGGCCAAGCACGGGTACCAGCCTTGCCGCCTTAATTGCATTTTGCTCAGTCTTGCTCAGCAAGCCAGTCCAAGAGCAAATGGTGGTTTTGGGTAGTATGACGTTAGGTGGGGTTATTAAGCCAGTGCAGGATTTGGCGGCGAGTTTTCAGGTTGCTTTCGATAGTGGAGCTAAGAAGATTTTATTGCCAATGTCTTCAGTTACGGATATTCCATCAGTTCCTGCAGAATTATTTTCTAAATTCCAAATTAGCTTTTATGCCAATCCAATCGATGCGGTTTATAAGGCGTTAGGATGATAATTAATTTTTTTTGTACATTAGGAGTTGTTGATGTTTTATGTTCACGAATTAATCAACCCACATTGGTAGCCATACAATGATAAATGCCAGTGCTAACATACTGGAAAAAATCAAAGCAGAACGTGAATTAACAAAACTAGCAAAACCAGGCCGTAAAAAGCTTTAAATCCCATCTTTACATCAACACTTCCATATAATAGGTACGGCTATCAGCCGTACCTATTTGCTTATTATCCCACCAAATGCTATCCTCCGTTAGTACAATAAACACACAGGAATGGAATCCTATTATGAAACACAACCAACAAACGGAATAACCCAAATGGCCACAATATCGGTAAAAAAACCTCAAAAAGAGGCTAAAAATGCTCGTGTAGAGTTAAAAACCAGTACCGAGCTAAAAGAAACCTTGCGTCAGGCAGCACAGGTTGCTGGTGTTGATTTAAGTGCTTTTATCTTAAGTGCGGCTTTTGAACGAGCGGAAGAAGTGCTGGAAAATCAAAAGCGTCGTGAATTAGATGAAGAAAACTGGCGTACCTTGAATGTACTGATTGCTGAACCTGCCTCTCCAACTCTTGCCTTACGTGCTTTGATGAGAAAAAACAAAAATGGAAAAGTCACTAAATGAAATTAGGGTTGAATACATTTGTGTGAACTATCAGAGCGATATAACCTATCTGGGTCAAAAAGCTTTTGATTGTGGCAATCATGTTATTAACCGTTATGTCCGCAGTAGTCTTAAAAGCAATGTCGCCAACGGAAATTGTGTTGCTAAGGCTTTAATTGACGCTGAAACGGGTGAGTTGCTTGGTGTGTGCAGTTTTACCGGTTATTCACTGGCAAAATCTCGTCTAAGTGGTGTACTAAGCGGTTCCATGCCAAGTGACCTTTCTGTTATTCGTTTGGTGATGTTGGGCGTATCGGTTAAACATCAAAAGAAAGGATATGGTCATATTTTAATGAGGGAATTTTTAGAGCACGCTATTAAAGTACATCAGGTCATGCCAATTAAAGGAATATTTTTGGATGCCGATCCTGACGCTGTTGCGTTTTACATACTTCTTGGATTTGTTGAGCTGGGAACGCCTGCATCCAATGGAACAACTCCGATGTTTTTAAAAATTCAGGATTTATTGGCGGCTATACCTTATTGACCTTCCCCTTAGGGTAAGGTTTATCTTTTTAAGATAACCCTAAGGAGAACACTATGAAAAAAACGTTAGTTTTCGCATCAATCATTGCCGGTACATTTGCTTTCAGCGCCATCGCGAATACCAATACGATGAAAGAGGAACTTAACGCATCAATGACAAAAATGCATGATGATATGCATAAAAGTATGATGACCGATAATGCCGATCAAGCTTTTGCGGAAGGAATGTTAGCTCATCACATTGGGGCGGTTGAGATGGCTCAAATAGAACTTAAATATGGCAAAGATCCGGAAATGAGGCAGCTTGCAGAAAATATTATCAAGGCTCAGGATGCTGAAATTAAGCAAATGCAAGAATGGATAAGGAAAAATAAAAAGTAATCCTGAATATTCATTTTATAAGGCCAGTGGAAATGCTATTTCTATTGGCTTTTTTTATTTAATTTGATGAAGCCCCATTCTCCCTGATACTCCCCCCACATAAATGCAAATGGTTGCCCCCGCAAATAAAAAATACCATGGCAACTTGAAGCCTGATGAAGAAAATCTTTTTGCGGGAGAAGGAACATGAATAACCATTATGATGTTTTGATCATAGGTGCCGGAATTTCTGGCATTGGTATCGCGTGCCATTTGGCAAGAGAATGTCCCAATAAAAAAATCAGCCTATTAGATCGTCGCCATGCGATAGGGGGAACGTGGGATTTATTTCGCTATCCGGGCATTCGCACCGATTCAGATATGATGAGCTATGGCTATAAATTTCGTCCCTGGGATGATACCAGTATCTTTGCTGATGGCCCTTCAATTAGGCGCTATCTCCATGAAACAGCGAAAGAGTATGGCATTGATGAGAAAATCCAGTTTGGATTAAAAATTACCCACACTCATTGGTCGACTGAAACTTGCCAGTGGACTGTTAATGCCATTGATGAAGCCAGTGGCGAAACTCGGCAATTTACCTGTCATTTTCTTATCGCTGCGACAGGTTACTACAATCATGATGAACCCCATTTACCCCAATTTCCCAACCTTGCAGATTTCAAAGGGCCGATCATTCATCCTCAACACTGGCCTGAGGAATTAGATTACAAGGGAAAGCGGGTTGTTGTGATTGGAAGTGGAGCAACCGCAGTCACGTTACTGCCGGCAATGGCCAATGAGACTGAACATATCACTATGCTCCAGCGTTCCCCCAGTTATATTTTATCCTTACCGGGAAGGGATAAGATTGCAGAATGGCTAAAGGGCATTATTCCGCAACGTTGGATTTACACGTTAAGCAGAAATCGAAATATCTTATTTTTCAGTGCGTTGTATAAGATAAGTCGCTATTTTCCCAATCTGCTCAAATCATTTTTACTGAGATTGGTTCGCAGAAAAGTCGGCGCCGATTTTGACATGAAACACTTTACGCCAAAGTACATGCCGTGGGATGAAAGGTTATGCTTTGTTCCGGACAATAATTTTTTTAAGGTACTCAGGGAAGGTAAAGCTTCTATCGTGACTGACCAGATTGAACGGATTACTGAAAAGGGTATTTTGTTGCAGTCGGGTAAGGAATTACCCGCAGATATCATCGTGACAGCGACCGGGCTGCGATTACACCTTATGGGGGGAATTGAACTTTTTATTGATGGGCAAAAGCCACAGAGCAATACTCAATTGTTATATAAGGGAACATTGCTACAGGGTATTCCTAATTTTGCTTACCTGTTTGGCCATATCAATAATGCCTGGACATTAAAAGTTGATCTTTCGGCAGAATATATTTGTCGTTTGTTAAATGAGATGGATCGTCGTCATGCCAAGGCTGTCATACCCCATGCTCAACCGGATGAGGTCGTGATTGATGAGCATATTTTTGGTGCTTTGCGTTCGGGTTATGTGAGACGTGATGAATCCGGTTTGCCGCGTCAGGGGCGCAGCCAAAATTGGCATGTGCCGCATGATTATAAAAAGGATAAAGAAGTATTGGGGCAACCTATTGATGATCCGGCATTACAGTGGAAGTAAATCTACTCTACGATCAGGGGATGTTGGTATTTTGGTTTTTTAACGAATGGCTTGTGATAAGCCACTTTTTGCTGAACCAAGAGAAAGCAACCCCTGAAATAGCGCCAAAAATATGCCCTTCGGTTGAAATGTATTCTTGCTGTGGTAACAAACCGAAGGCAATCCCACCGTAATAAATAATCACCAAAATCGCAAAGAAGAGATCTTTTGCCCGTCTCAGGAAATAAGCATTAGCCAGCAATAATCCCCACAGGCCGAAAACCCAGCCGCTGGCACCAACATGAATGACGGTACGGCCAAACAACCAGACCAGAGTTCCTTCTGTAAAAATAATAAACAGGCTGGCAAGCACATAATAACGAATGGAATGCGTCATCAATAACGCGCTCAATACCAATAATGCCGGAAGATTACTGAATAAATGTGCCCAGCTACCATGCAGAAAAGGGGAGAAAGGAATACCAATCAATCCTCGAACTTCGCGGGGAATAATGCCAAGATTGATTAATGATCCACCGGTTAAGGTATCAAGCAATTGGGCAATGATAAGGATCGATGCCAGTCCTATTAGGATATGAAAACGTTGCTTGAACCATAGTGTCATCATTGTCTCCCTGTTGAAAATGCTTCACCAATAATACTGACATCAATTCCTTAATTTTTCGAATAACTTCCCAACGCCTGAACGCTTTCAACCAAATCAATAAGTTGGGCGACAACGCGATCACCCACATCGGCATTATTACCACCCAGTGCTTTATTTCGCATAAAGTCACGTTTGATTTGCTGCCAGCGTTGCGCCTGTTCCGTTGTCATGGTGCCGCGGATCTCTGCCAGTTTGAGCAGGTTTTCTTCGGCACCACTGGTCAGTAATTGGGCTTCACCCAAATAGTGATCATCAATAATGCGGCGTATTTCTTCGGCATTCATGACCGCTGAGACTTTTTCGCTGAGTTTATTCATGTTGCGATAGCTGCCTTGCAACTTGAACGGGGGTTCTGTTCGGTATTTGTCAGATTGCGCGGCGCTGGCAATGTATTGTTGGTTTACCTTGAAGACGATATCCCGCATCATCAGCAGACGCTCAAGAATGGCGACGATTTCAGTGATCTCAGCTTCGCTGTAGGGATAACTCAGGCCATTGCTGGAGAACGGTTTGCCCATCGCCTTATCGATAAACAGATAGAGATCGTTCATATCGCGCAGTGCCAGCGGAGCCAGTACCGGATTTGAGGTGAGGCTGTTTTCGATATAACTCAGCGTAAAGGCTTCTTCCATCCCCCCCAACACTTCGCCAAGGTTATAAATATCGGCTCGGTTTGCCAGCATATCTGGGATCTTAAACAGCTCTCCGGATTCGGTATAAGGGTTGCCAGACATCACAACGCAGAACTTTTTGCCACGCATGTCATAGGTTTTAGTCTGGCCTTTCCAAACCCCTTCTATACGCCGTGTACCGTCACACAGGGAAATAAACTTCTGCAAGAATTCAGGGTGGGTGTGCTGAATATCATCCACGTACAGCATCACGTTATTGCCCATTTCCAGCGCCAGATTCAGTTTTTCCAACTCCTGGCGTGCGGTGGCATCCGGCGCCTGAGCCGGATCGAGTGACAAAACATGGTGCCCCAGGGCGGGCGCGTTGATCTTCATGAAAATCAACCCAAGGCGATTGGCAATGTATTCCATCAAGGTTGTTTTGCCATAACCGGGTGGGGAGATCATCAATAACATTCCCATCAAATCGGTTCGTTTGCCTTCCCCGATGGCACCAATCTGTTTGGCAAGGTTATCGCCAATGAGCGGCAGATAAACGTCGTTGATCAGTTTGTTGCGCACAAAGGAACTGAGTGGTCGAGCCTTGAATTCATGGAGTCGCAGTATTTTTCTCTGCTCATTCAGTATGCCCTGACGCAACGCCTGATAATGATGATAGGCAGGAATAAAGACTTTACGCTGTTGGCGCATCCGGCAGAAATAGTCATCAAGGCTCAGGGTCAGCGTTTGATTGACGATAGACGGGTGTTCGCCGATCAAACCCGTGACGGTGAAATGCAGATCGACTTCACTGAAACGGGCATTAAGCGCTTTTTCCAATAAAACCAATGCCACTGCTTCTGAAATATAGCCTGTCAGTGCAGCAAATTCGGGCAGGGAACAGAGACCGTTCAGCCAGTTTTCTACCAACATCCAGCGTTGGGCGAAACGTTGGCCGAGATTTTGCTGTGAATGGTTGAAATCCCCCCACATATGGGCTTTTTCCAATGCAGATTGCAGCCCTTCCAATAGCGTGCGGGCATATTTACTGAAATTGAATTCCACCGTGGTTCGGCTTAGGGACAAACTCAAGTATTCTGCGGCTTGTGTCTGCTGGTAAGGTTCACACTTAATGGGATGATGTTCAAGGAACAGGCTAATTTCTGCTTCGATTTCGGCTTGCAGATCCAGCAAACCCGCGTCATTGCGGAAAAGCTGATAAATATTCGCGCAGGTACGGGCGCGTTCCGGCCACAATGCAGGCTGCTCTTCGTGCTGCATCTGTTCCCAGAACAGCACCGCAATCGCTCTGGCATGGGGATTGCAGCGTAAAAGATCGGCACTTTCCCCGACAGGAATTAATTTACGCAGGATCGCGATGGCATCGTGATCATGGATACCTTTTTCATAGCCTTCTTTATAGCGAGGTGCCGCAAACTCACGCACGGTTTTTTCCAGCATATCAGGCTGGCTTAACAGGGACTTCAACCCGTGCAGTGTCAGGCTATCGTGCTCTTTGCTGGCGGCGTAGATCAGTGAATAAGCCAGATATTCCGCGCGATAAACCTGCGGTGATTCCGATTCAAGCGTAATTGACCAATAAGGTTGCAGGGATTCCAGTTGCGGGTTATCAATGGGCTCTTGATAATCTGTTCCTGTCAGGTGCAGATAGAGGTGATCACCCCGTGGCAAGATGGTGAGATCCAACTCTTGCGTGTTGACGCTGAAACGGTGGCGGGGGCCAAGTTTGATAACGTTACCGCCATCTTCATAGATTTCGGTTTTATCCCGTAAGCTGCGAATGGCTTGATCTCGCGCCACCCGGAATTTGGCATCAATATCATCCGCTTTTACGCTGTCTTTCAGTTCCCGCAAGCGTTCAATCAGTTCGCGGGTTTTAAGCGACAGGGTATCGGAAGCAAAGAACGCATTCAGTTCGTCAAGAGAGGAAAACTTCGCCGTCCGGCGGCTGATGCTATCCAGCAAACGTTCGGCTGCCACCTGCAAATTCTGGGTTTTTCGCTGACGTTCATCCAGCAGTGACTGTTTGTGGGTTTCAAAGGTTTCCAGCAACTCTTCACGTTTGTCCAGAATGTCATTCAAGAACCCATCGTGATCACTGAATTGGGTTTCCAATTCTTCCAGTTGTACCAACAAGCGAGAAAGTTGTTCATCACAACGTTCTGGATCGGTAGAGAGGGTCAGGGCATTGGTGATCCCTTGGCTGAATAATTTAAACTGTGCGCCGAACTGGGCAACGGATTCAACGGAGCTTTGTTCCTTGCGGCGTTGTTGCAATCTGGCACGAGTTTGGTTGAGCAGGGCATAAATTTCGGAAATCGACTCAATGAGTTGGGTTTGCTGAGTGGTGTCTTCGAATTTCAGCGCTGCCATCAAGTTTGACAGCATATCCAAATCGCTGGACATTTTCTCCATGTTCGCCAGTGGCTCGCTCAGTTGAGCACTGTTAGCAGCGGCCTGAACCTGTTTTTCCAGCTCTTGTAATTGTCGGGTAAAAGGTTGTAATGCTTTTTCGCTGGCAAGGAATTCGGCGGTTGCCAGTGAAATACGTTGCTGGTTATCAGACAGTTGCGCTTCCATTTCATCAAGGCGGGATAAATCGATGTAACGATGATCGCGCAGCGTGATCAAGTGGCCGCGTTGGATGCTCAGGCTGTTCAAGGCGTCAATAAATTGCTGCGTTTCTGTCCAGCTTTCCGGCAGCATGGCAGACAATAACGCTTTTTGATGCGACGTTGCTTCATTCATCGCCCGAACAGACTGGCGGCGGATGCTTTCTACTTTTTCGTATTCATACAGTACTTTTTCGCCAGTATTGGCGATCTCTTTTAGCAGCCCGGCGATATTCAGGCTCTGTTCGTCATTCAGCCAATAGTAGGTATCTAGCAGACGGCGGGCGTCCTGGCAGAGTTTTTCGTAGAGCAGGGAAGATATCTGCTGTTGTTCTATTTCCTTGGCAATATGGTAAAGATCAGAAATACCACGTACCAGTTCAGCATTGCCGATTCGACCTAAGAAGCTGTTTCTTGCCGGTTGGCGGGCGGCGTATTCATCGGAATAGAACGGGGTTTGCCAAATCTGCATCGGGTGAATACGAGTCGGCTCTTCTGATTGCCCTGCAAACAGCACCATCTGACCATCTTCCAGCATGGCATAGCCGTGACCAAACAGCGGGTTTTGTAGTTTGCGTTCGATCAGGTTGTAATTGAACAGTGCCAGACGCCCCAATTTGGGTTCATAGAAGATATACATCACATCTTCCCCATTCGGGGAGCGGCGAACACGGCGGAAGCGCATGCCCTCCATCGGTTGATCGAATGTTTTGTATTCCCCGTTTTGCAAGTAATAACCGCCGGGAAAAATAATACCGTGATCTTCTGGTAGCTGAATGCAAGCCAAACCGATGGCATCAATACGCTGGACACTTTGGGTCAGGGTGTTGTAAACCAGATAACGCCAAGATTCTTCACGATAGGGCAGAATTTTCAGCAAGATCAGGCTGCCTGTCTGGGCGTATTCAATCTGGGCATCATCTAAGGACTGGGTTTTATCCAGCACCGCTTCCCGGTAAATCCCCAGACCATCTTCGGTATTGTTTTCACATTTTATGGTCAGATCGCCGCCAATGGTTTCCACAAACACCGTATCCAGAATATTCATGTGTGGGTAACGGCCATTGACGGTATTTTCCCGCGTGGTTTTTTGCCATTCAAAATCATAGGCGGGGGGCAGGGCGATATCGCGTTCACCACGATTATCAATATAGGTGATTTCTGTTTTATCACTGGAAATTGCCCAGCGAAATACGCGAATATCCGTGATCCGTTCACCAATCTGGAAACTGGCGAGAAGTTTGCCGTCGCGTTCGACCAGTCCCAGCAATTGGGTGTTTTTATAGTAAGTATAAAGTTCGCTGAAATCCTGCACGAAGCTGGTGATATTGAGAAATGTGCCGGTCAGTGGGACGGATTCCACATCGTATTCGTCATTTTCTTTTTTGAGCTTGTACAGGGAAAAGACATCTTCAACCCGCGTCTCTTTTTTCAAACCAAGGAATACGTTATAGCCAAACAGTAGCCAATCGCCAACGCGAACAATATCACGGGCAACACAGTTGTTTTCTGTGCGAATGCGGATACGCCCGATAATGTCAGTCTGGTTTTTGCCAAACTCGTCCAGACGGCGGGTGTTCAGCAGGCCGGCTTTTTCATGTAGCTGCTGGCCTTGCTCAGACAGGCGATTGCGTAAGATATCGTAGGCTCCGCCTTCCGCAACCGCGTTATCCAGTAATTCCTGTTCACGATTATTGATTTGGCTATCTGACATGGCGTATCACGTTTCCTTGTTCAAGATTACTCTTCGGTATTGTCTTTGTTAGGGCGCTTTTTATTTGCACTAAACAGGTTAACCAAAGACTGCACTTCTGGGTTTTGCAGGAGTGAATCGAGGCTCAGTTTTTGCTCCCCGACTTCTTTTTCGCTGTGACCTTTTTCACCTTTGCCTGCCAGAAGTTTCTGTATGGTTTCTTTTACCAGCGGACTTTTATCGACTACGCCATTGATGGCCTTGCCCACACTCAGCGCTTTGGAGAAGGTATTGAAGAAACTGCCATCGCCCCCCACGATATCAATGTTGGTTTTGCTGAGTGCCGCCGCCAGCACGTCTGCTTGCTCTTTGGCGATCTCTTTGTTGGCCGCGATGGAGGCCATTGCCTGTTCAAAGTTTTTCTCAAGCTGCATACGGAACTCTTCGTGATCGCGGGCCGTGTCATTGAGGTTACCCATCGCGGTGAATTTGTCGGTCAGACCATCGGCTTCTGCTTTCAGGCGCTGGCGGATAACTTCCGCTTGTGCAGTCCCCAATTGGCCTTCACCGCGGGCTTGCGCCACCAGTTTTTCTTCCAGCACTTTGGCATCTGCCAGACCCAGTTTTTCTTTGGCATTGGCTTGTTGTTCATCCCCCCGTGCCTGTGCTGCCAGTTTCTCTTCCAACACTTTCGCTTCGGCGAGACCTTGTTTCTCCGAAGCAGAGGCTTGGGCTTCCATCACCCGCGCTTCCGCCAGACCTTTCTCTTGTGTCCCGCGAGCCTCTGCCAGCAGTTTCTCCGCAATCACATTCGCCTGTACCAGACCTTCTTTCTCTTCGGCCTCGGCCTTGGCTTGGCGGATACGGGCTTCGGCCAGACCTAATGCCGCCTCTTCTGCCTCAATACCTTCCGCCATGCGTTTCTTCGCTTCTGACTGTTTGGCGGCGGCTTCCAGTTCTGCTTGTGCCATGGTACTGATTTCCAGTGCCTTGAATTTGGCGCTGTTTTCATCCGCTTCGGCTTGTTTCACCTGACGAACCAGCTCTTGTTCTGCCTTCGCTTGAGCCTGAATAATCGTGACCTGTTTTTGCCGATCGGCGTCTGAAACCATGCGGACTTCTTTGATCCGTTCTTCTTCCTGAGCAACCGTTTTTTCCACGGCGACCCGCTCGCGGATCACGTTAGAGATGTTTTTGCGCTCTTCTTCCAGTGCTTTCTCTTTTTCAATACGCTGGAGTTCCACTTCACGTTCACGGGAAACAATTTCCAATTCCTGTGCACGAATGACTTTTTCCATTTCAATGGCAACTGCGCGGGAGCGGTTTTGTTGCGCGACTTCAACTTCACGCAGACGGTTTTCTTCGCGGATTTCAATTTCTTGCTGGGTCTGGATGCGAGCCTGTTCTGCTTTCAGGCGCTCTTCTTCCTGTACCCGCTGAGTTTCAGCGGTTTCACGGGCGCGGATACTTTCGATTTCGCGCTTTTGGCGGGCTTCGGCATCGGCTTGCTGGCGTTCCAGTGCCAGGCTAGCTTCGCGGGTTTCCACATTTTTCTTCTGGATAGCCAGTTCTTGGTCACGTTCTTTCTGGTTGGTTTCAATATTGTGGATAGCGGTAATTTCGGTAATTTTACGAATACCTTCCGCATCAAAGATATTGTTTGGGTCCAGAGAATTTTTCGGTGTTTGTTCCAGATAGTCGATGGCAACGTCTTCCAGCGCATAACCGTTCAGATCCTTACCGATAACGTCAACAATGCGATCACGGAAATTTTGGCGGTCTTCAAACAGCTTTGCCAGTTCGAATTGTTTACCCACGGTTTTCAGCGCTTCTGAGAATTTGGCGCTAAACAGGGCATTGACAGCGTTATGGTCGGAAGCACGGTCAACCCCAATGGATTTTGCTACTTTCAATACGTCTTCAGTGGTTTCATTAACTCGCAGATAGAAGGCAACCGTAATGTCTGCACGCAGGTTATCTTTACAGATCAGGCCATCTTTACCGCGGCGATCCACTTCCAGCGTCAGCAGGGAGATGCGCATGAATTCTTTTTTGTAAATCACCGGATAAACCAGCGCACCCGTGAAATGGACTTTCGGTTGGGATGACATATCGTTGACGATCAGCGCTGTTCCCTGGGGAACTTTGATGTAAAACGCTTTAAAAAGCCCAAAGAAACCCAGAATGACGATAATTATCGTCGCAACGATGATCAAAAAAGGCATGAAATCTGCCAAGGCAATATCTGACATGTATTTCTCCATTATTTAAACTGCTATTCATCCATGACCGAATTGTTGAGTGAGGCATGTCAGATAGCAAGATTGACGATGAGCGAATTAATATTAGGTAGCGGCAAGCCAGCCGTTACCGCTTAAATTCATCTTCACTGACCACGGTGTAGCTGTGAGTTTCTGCGTCGTAACTGATTAATACAACACGGTCGCCGCGGGTAATACCGTCACTTTCCGGTGCCCGTACTTGTAAGATCAGGCTGGCACCGAGGTTATCCATCAGGGCTTCGCCACGCTGTTCTGTCACGATGGGAGAACGGACTTCGGCGACTTTTCCTATCAGGTTATCGACGCTGTTGGAGCGATTGAGTTTCGCCAGTTTCGGTTGCAATGGGCGCAATAACATTGCTGCCAGTAATAAGGCAATGAAACTCACGGCAAAGAAAGTGATCGTTCCCAGTAAATAACGGAGCAGATCGGTTTCGATGAAGCGGAGCATCAAGTGCATGCTGAAATAACTTAACGGCCAGCCAATCAGTGTAATCAGCGTTATGATGACAGTGACGGGAATGCCTGTCAGACCGAGTTTTGTTAACCAACCCGCCAGAGAAGGAGCATCGAAACCATCTACATCCATATTCAGGATATCAATATCAAGCAAACCAAAAGCCGCACATAGCCAATAAACCAAAATAATGAATAATAATCCGCTGAAAATAATAACCGGAAAGGCCAAACAATTTTGTAAGAAAAGCGCCATCAGAATGCTGTCTCAAGACGATAATAATTATTAAATAATACTTAATTAAAACAGGTTTAAAAATAACTTAATAGGGGAAAAGAGGGCTTTTTTGAATCGTATCGCAATAAATGGGTAACGCTGATTTATTACTTTTCATCATAAGAATTAAGCGATAAATACACGCATTTTGGCGTCTTTACAGGAATGAAATGGTGAGTGCCTAAATAAGCGGAAAATATAAATTAATTTTCTTATAAATGGAAAATTAGTAGTGGAAAAATCTAAGATATCCCCGATTATATCTACAAATTTTTTCGCTTCAAAGCCTTAAACAAGCTAGTGCTATAGTTCATAAATAGACTTGCACCTTTCGCTATATTTTGTCAGTTTTAGTGATATCAGTGTGTCTGACGAATATCTTTCAAGGCAGGGTAATTATGATGAAAAGTGTAGGTTTTATCGGCTGGCGTGGCATGGTCGGCTCAGTCTTAATGCAGCGGATGGTGGAAGAGCGGGATTTTGACCAAATCAATCCGGTTTTCTTCACCACTTCCCAACACGGGCTTCCAGCTCCGAGCTTTGCAATAAATAGTGCAATCAATAGCGCAGGAAAATCAGGTGTGCTACAGAATGCTTTTGATATCGAGGCATTAAGTGCGCTGGATATTATCATTAGTTGTCAGGGCGGGGATTATACCAATGAAATTTATCCCAAACTGAAAGCAACAGGTTGGCAGGGATATTGGATTGATGCGGCTTCTTCCCTGCGTATGGATGATGATGCGGTCATTATTCTCGATCCTGTCAACTCCCAACATATTCAGAACAGTCTGAATAAAGGCATTAAAACGTTTGTTGGCGGTAACTGTACCGTGAGCTTGATGTTGATGTCATTGGGAGGATTATTTGCCAATGATTTGATTGAGTGGGCATCGGTATCCAGTTATCAGGCTGCTTCTGGCGGTGGCGCTCGTCATATGCGTGAACTGCTGGTACAAATGGGCATGCTGCATAATCAGGTTGCCGAGGAATTACAGAACCCCGCTTCCGCGATTTTGGATATTGAAAAACGTGTCACTGATTTTACCCGCAGCGGCGCACTACCGATGGATCAATTTGGCGTTCCTCTGGCGGGGAGTCTGATCCCGTGGATTGATAAGCAACTGGAAAATGGGCAAAGCCGTGAAGAGTGGAAAGGGCAGGCGGAAACTAACAAGATTTTGAATACGGGCAATCATGTGATCCCGATTGATGGTCTATGTGTCCGTATCGGGGCATTGCGCTGCCATAGTCAGGCATTTACCCTGAAATTGAAAAAAGATATCCCGATCCATGAAATTGAAACCCTGCTGGCTTCCCATAATGATTGGGTGCGCGTGATCCCGAATGATCGTGAATTGACGATGCAGGAATTAACACCGGCTGCGGTCACAGGTACGCTGAATACGCCTGTGGGTCGTCTGCGTAAACTGAATATGGGGCCGGAATATTTGTCTGCCTTTACGGTGGGCGATCAGTTGTTGTGGGGTGCGGCTGAACCGTTGCGCCGGATGTTGCGGATTTTGTTGTAGGAATAGTTTAATAAACCCAAACAGCCCGCCAATAAGAAATATTTATTGGCGGTTTTTATTTTTTACGCTAATTATTCTAATTACTGCAAGAATGAATTTTTCATTCGTAATATAACTTTGTGGAAAAATACTGAAAATTAATATCTGAATTGAAAGAAGGGTATAAAAAATTAAACAGAAGTGTCGGTTGAATTTTGTTCATGTTGAGTAATGATCATTCATTTGATTTTTCCTAGCAACATTTTTTATCTTTCAAGTTGTCTCTTTGTTGGCTTTGTTTACTCACTTCTGTCATACGATGTAATCATATATACTATTGTAAATTATGGTTTTTTACTCTAGAGTTCAGCTCTAAATCTATCAGGTCTTGGATTCGCATAGTAAGTGCAATTTCTAAGAAAGGCGGTCAGTTGCTATAGTAGGCATCTTTCTCGCCAAAGAAAAAATCATTTTGGCCTTTAAGCCACCTGCCCGGAAAAGAAAAGAATCCCATTTTTGGGCTTAAAGAAAGCCGGTTTTCAACACGTTTTTTTGCACATTCGTTTATCGGGCCCCATCACAATTTGCCGGGAAATAAGGCGAAACCGGGAAACCGAGAAAAATGAACCTGACAAAGTTAGCGGAAAACATTAGAAGGCCGTCATTTTTAGGTAAAGCCGGTAAAATTCCCCCAAGAAATACCAAAGTGGATAAAACAGTTATTTGGCAAGATTTAAGTCCGGAACAAGTTGTGGTTATTTCAAGCGGGAAGCGAAAATCTCTTTACATCATGAAACAATTTATCGATTGATTTATAAAGATAAAATAAATGGCGGTGATTTATGGCAACATCTTAGGATAGCGAAAAAACCGTATCGTAAACGCTATGGAAGCCATGAGCACAGAGGAAAAATTAAAAACAGAGTCAGTATTGATAATCGCCCAAAAATTGTTGATAAAAAGCAGCGTATTGGGGATTGGGAAGGGGATACTATCGTTGGCAAAGATCGTAAAAGTGCCTTATTGACTTTAGTTGAACGAAAATCGTTATTTACGATCATCATTAAACTTGAAGATAAAACAGCAGAAGGTGTTGCCAAAGCGGCGACAAGACATTTATCGATGATAAAACATAAAGTTAAAACAATTACCTTTGATAACGGACTCGAATTTGCCGAACACGAACGGATCGGTAAAAATTTAGAGACAAAAATTTATTTTGCTCATCCGTATTCCCCTTGGGAAAGAGGGATAAATGAGAACATAAATGGATTAATCAGAGATTACTTCCCAAAAGGAACCGATTTTAATAAGGTATCAGAGCGGGAGGTTAACCTTGTGGCAAACCGACTAAATAATCGACCACGTAAGACACGAGATTATAAAACACCGAATGAGTTATTTACAGGAACCCCAACTCATTTACTTCGTTCATTACGGTGTTGCGCTTAATATGCGAATCCAAGGGTAATATATTATTCTGTAATATGGCTTATTATTGGAATACATTTAAAAACATTTTCCCATAAATATGATTTTATTTTTTGATGGATTATAGATTTTGATATATGATTTTGGTTCTCATTTCTTAAGGTACTTGGCCAGATCAAGTTTAAGTCATTAGTTTAAAGTGATTAACTCTTTTTCATATCACTTATTGCAATATTATCTATTGGAGAAGATATGCAAAGTGAAAGTCTTTTTACTGCTTGTTCATCTTGTGGGAAGTCTGTTAATAAATCAGCTAAAGTTTGCCCAGGCTGTGGACACAAAGTGAAAAAAAACCGTTTAATTAGACTTATCGCTGTTTTGGTGGCGATTTTTTTACTTTTTATTTTCATTGGAAGCAATGGTGAAAAGACATCACCACCACCATCACTGGTTAAAGTTGATAGTAACCCCAAAACAAGCAGTCCAAAAGCTGTAATAATACCAGAATCCCAGTCTCAGTTTATTCAGGTTGTTTCATCGTTTTTTGATCAGTATGTTCAGGTAAACAATGAATTACAGAAGTCTTCAATCAGAGATGAAAGAAAAGAACAGATTTCAGAGATCTTTTCAGGGTATTCGGTAAATTCTTGGATCGGTAAAATACAAGAGCTGGACACTAATAGTGATGGAAAAGCAATTCTGTCTGTTCAAATTGCACCTAATATTACGGTAAAAACTTGGAATAATGAACTCTCCGATATTGGGGATAATACATTAATTGAAAAAGGTACATCTGTTTACAAAAGCCTTTTTCCTTTGAAAGTTGGACAGAAAATTGAGTTTTCTGGTTCTTTCTTTCCATCATCTGAAGATTCGCTCAAAGAGACAAGCTTGACGATTGATGGTTCTATGAAAGAACCTGAATTTTTGTTTAAATTTTTATCAGTAAAACCTATTGAATAAGGATGAAATATGGCACTTATTAATTGCCCGGAATGTTCTAACAGTGTAAGTGATAACTCACTGAAGTGCCCAAGTTGTGGTGTTCAATTGAGAAAACCGAAGAGAAGTTTTTTTGGAAAAATCATCAAATGGGGATTTATTCTATTTAATGTCATTATGGCTTTCTGGTTGGTCGGTGGCATGAATGTTGCCTCTGAAGCTGTAAACACAGGAACAACAGCAGAACAGATAGGGGGAGCGATTGGTTCAGGTTTGGGAATAGCTATGATTCTGACAATGTGGGTCATTGGCGATATTATTTTAGGCCTGTTTGTTCTGCTAACTCGCCCTAAATCTTAATATCATATTGAATAAGTAACCCAGATAACAGTTGTTATCTGGGTTACTGAAATGAATATCAGATATCTATATTCGCCGCTTTCAGGGCATTCTCTTCGATAAATGCCCGGCGAGGTTCAACTGCATCACCCATCAACGTGGTGAACAATTGGTCAGTGGCAATCGCATCTTTCACGGTGACACGCATCATGCGACGTGTTTCTGGGTTCATGGTGGTTTCCCACAACTGATCAGGGTTCATTTCTCCCAGACCTTTATAACGTTGGACGGAAAGACCACGGCGTGATTCTTTGGTCAACCACTCCAGAGCCTGTTCAAAGCTGCTTACCGCCTGACGACGTTCGCCACGCTCGATATATGCGCCCTCTTCAATCAGGTTCCCGATCGATTCACCCAGTTTGGTGATGCGGCGATATTCGCCACCGTGGATGAAATCGAAATCCAAATTGTAGTTGGTATCAACGCCATGAGTACGAATGCACAGAACGGGTTCGAAAATTTGACGTTCCCGGTTTTCATGGATTTGGTAGCTGTAAGTGCTGCCATTCTGCTCTTTATCATTCAGGCGAATAACCAGTGCACTGACCCATTCTTCCACTTTTGCCTGATCGTTTAAGGCGTCTTCGGTCAGTTTGGGATGGTAAATCAGGTTGTTCAGCAGGGCCAGCGGATACAGGCGTTCCATGCGACGGATGATTTTCTGGGTAGCATTGAATTCCGTCACCAGGTTTTCCAGCGCTTCACCTTTCAGGGCCGGTGCGTGCGGGTTGACGTATAACGCTGCGCCATCCAGTGCGATGGACATCTGGTAGGCTTCCATCGCATCGTCATCTTTGATGTATTGCTCTTGTTTGCCTTTTTTCACCTTATACAGTGGTGGCTGGGCAATGTAGACATAGCCACGCTCGATGATTTCCGGCATCTGGCGATAGAAGAAGGTCAGCAACAGGGTGCGGATGTGAGAACCATCAACATCGGCGTCGGTCATGATGATAATGCTGTGATAACGCAGCTTGTCCGGGTTGTACTCATCACGGCCAATGCCGCAGCCCAGCGCGGTGATCAAGGTGGCAACTTCCTGTGAGGAGAGCATCTTGTCAAAGCGGGCTTTCTCAACGTTGAGGATCTTACCTTTCAGTGGCAGGATCGCCTGATTCTTACGGTTGCGCCCCTGTTTTGCGGAACCGCCCGCAGAATCACCTTCCACTAAGTACAGTTCGGACAGGGCGGGGTCGCGCTCCTGACAATCAGCCAGTTTGCCGGGCAATCCAGCCAGATCCAGTGCACCTTTGCGGCGGGTCATTTCGCGGGCTTTACGGGCGGCTTCACGGGCACGGGCGGCATCAATGATTTTGCCGACGACGGTTTTGGCATCGTTCGGGTTTTCCAGCAGGTATTCCACCAGCTTCTCATTCATCAGGGTTTCGACGGCGGTCTTCACTTCGGAAGAAACCAGCTTATCTTTGGTCTGGGAAGAGAATTTAGGATCAGGCACTTTAACGGAAATCACCGCAATCAGACCTTCACGGGCATCATCACCGGTGGCGCTGACTTTGGATTTTTTGTTGTAACCCTCTTTATCCATGTAACTATTGAGGGTACGGGTCATTGCGGTACGGAAACCGACTAAGTGGGTGCCGCCATCGCGCTGAGGAATGTTGTTGGTAAAGCAGTAAATATTTTCCTGAAAACCATCATTCCACTGCATGGAAATTTCAACGCCAATCCCGTCTTTTTCGGTGGAGAAATAGAAGACATTCGGGTGAATGGGGTTTTTATTGCGGCTCAGGAATTCAACAAACGCTTTGATGCCGCCTTCATAGTGGAAGTGATCTTCGGCATTGGTACGCTTGTCAACTAAACGAATGGAAACACCGGAGTTGAGGAAGGATAATTCACGCAGGCGCTTTGCCAGAATATCGTATTCGAACTCAGTGTTAAGTTTGAATGTCTCCATGCTTGGCCAGAAACGGACCGTGGTTCCTGTCTGCTCAGTATCACCGACGACTTTCAGTGGTGACTGTGGCACGCCCATATGATAGGTCTGTTCGTGAACCTTGCCGTCACGGCGGATAGTCAGTTCCAGTTTTTCCGATAAGGCGTTAACAACAGAAACCCCCACGCCATGCAGACCGCCGGAAACTTTATAGGAGTTGTCATCGAATTTACCCCCCGCATGCAGCACGGTCATGATGACTTCTGCTGCTGAAACACCTTCTTCTTCGTGTATGTCGGTAGGAATACCGCGGCCATCATCCTGCACAGAAACGGAATTATCTGCGTGGATTGTGACAACGATTTTGTCACAATGGCCTGCGAGGGCTTCGTCGATAGCGTTGTCAACAACCTCGAAGACCATGTGGTGCAGGCCAGTACCATCATCGGTATCACCGATATACATGCCTGGACGTTTACGGACGGCATCCAGCCCTTTTAATACCTTGATACTTGAGGAGTCATATGTATTCGACATCAACGTTTCTCGCTCATCTTAATCCTGTGGTTGAACCTCTATTTTGCCATGTTCTACGCGAAACATCCTGCTATTTACATCAATCATGTCTGTAACTTGCCCAGATGTGATTGCACTGACAAACACTTGGGCTTGCGTAGATTTTAGACGCTCGGCTAATAACTGACGACGGCCGGCATCCAGTTCTGAGGCAAAATCATCAAGCAGATACAGGCATTTTTGCCCGCTCTGTCGGGTGAAATATTCACCCTGTGCTAACCTCAACGCACACATCAGTAACTTCAACTGACCACGGGACAGCATATCTTCTACTGGTGTACCGTCCGCCCTGATCCGCAGATCGGCTTTATGCGGGCCGGCCGCGGTGTAGGTTAGCGATCTGTCGCGCTCAAACTGCCGCGCGAGCAGCTCCGCATATTCACTCTCTTTGTCCCAACCTTGTTGGAAACTGATACTAAGTGTGAATTCAGGTAAAAATTGTTGGCAGGTTTTTTCGATATCCTCGGCAATGCCTGCAATATAGTCAGCCCGCCATTGGCTGATTTCGGTTGCCAGCGGGACGAGTTCTTGATCCCAATGCTGGATTTGGTTGTAGCGGGTCACTTGTCGCAGTGCCGCATTGCGTTGTTTTAGCAGCCTTTTTAGATTAGCCCAGGCCGCAAAAAAGCGCGGCTCATTGTGAAAACAGCCCCAATCAATAAAGGCCCGACGATATTTCGGGCCACCATTTAGTAAGGTGAAACCTTCCGGCGTGATAAGTTGCATCGGCAGGACTTTCGCCAATTCAGCAATTTTATGCCCATCACTGCCATCAATCCTGACTTTGCTGTCGCCCTGGCGATTTTTGCTTAAGCCCACCGATAAACTGCGTTCATGGGGTGGCTGATCAAGCCGCCCATGCAGAATAAACTCGTCGCATTCATGGCGAATCACCCTGCCTGCCTGAATACTGCGAAAAGCACGGCCGTGGCCCAAGGTATAAATGGCTTCCAGTATACTTGTCTTGCCGCTGCCGTTTGGCCCAACCAGAAAATTAAAACCGGTTGCCAGTGGCAGGTCAGCATCCGAGATATTACGGAAATCGCGGATCAGCAAACGCGAGAGAATCATATCGATGAATTAATTCTGTTACAGGCGCATCGGCATCACGACATAAGTCGCCGCCTGACTGGCTGAATTCTCAATTTTTACGCTGGATGTGGCATCTGTTAGCAGGAGACTCACTTGCTCGCATTTCAATGCGTTGAGAACATCCAATACGTAGCTGACATTGAAGCCAATTTCCATTTCAGCGCCCTGATAACTGACATCGACGATCTCTTCGGCCTCTTCCTGCTCCGGGTTATTAGCGGTAATTCGCAGTTGGTTTTCGCTTAAGTAGATGCGAACTCCGCGGAATTTTTCGTTGGATAAAATCGCCGCCCGCGAAAATGCCTGCTTAAGCATGTCACAATTGGCTTCCAACGTTTTATTGGGATTTTTGGGCAATACGCGGCGGTAATCAGGAAAACGGCCGTCAACCAACTTCGAGGTGAAGATAAAATCACCCACATGGGCACGAATGTTATTGCTGCCAATCTGCAATTGCAGCGGATTGTCACCGCCATCCAGCAGACGCATTAATTCAATGACGCCCTTGCGGGGGACGATCACGGAATGGGACGGCAGATTTTGCCCGATATTCATGGAACAAACCGCCAGACGGTGGCCGTCTGTGGCAACGGTACGCAGTTCTTCCCCTTCGGTTTCAAACAGCATACCGTTCAAGTAATAGCGAACATCCTGATGTGCCATGGAAAATTGGGTCGATTCAATCAGGCGTTTCAGTGTGGCCTGGGGCAGGGTAAATTCGACTTCGCTCTGCCAGTCATCAAGATTGGGAAAATCTGATGCGGGTAGTGTCGAGAGTGAAAAACGGCTGCGACCAGAACGAACGAGAATGCGATCACCATCCTGTTCGACGCTGATTTCTGCCCCATCAGGCAACCCGCGCCAGATATCAAAGAATTTACGGGCGGGGACGGTGGTGGCACCTTGTTCATGTGGCTGGGTAAGGGTAACCCGCGCCTTCATTTCCATTTCCAAATCGGTGCCCGTCAGCAGCAGGGAACCCTCTGTGACCTGCAATAATAAGTTGCCTAAAATGGGCAGGGTAGGGCGGCCTCCCAAGGGGCTGCTAACCTGCTGCAAAGGTTTTAATAATTGCTCACGTTCAATGATGAATTTCATAGCGCTAGGAAGATAATGTTCTGATTAAGTTAGAAAAATCTTCTTTGATGTCATGACTCTCTTCACGCAGTTGTTCGATTTTTCGACAAGCGTGAAGGACGGTTGTATGGTCACGTCCACCAAAGGCATCCCCGATTTCAGGCAAGCTGTGATTGGTCAGCTCTTTTGCCAGCGCCATTGCCATTTGTCTCGGACGGGCAACAGAGCGTGAGCGGCGCTTGGAAAGCAGATCCGCAACCTTGATTTTGTAATATTCAGCCACCGTTTTCTGAATATTATCAATGGTGACCAGCTTTTCCTGTAGAGCCAATAAGTCACGTAATGCTTCACGTACAAAATCAATGGTAATCGCGCGACCGGTAAAATTGGCATTGGCGATGACTCGATTCAAAGCGCCTTCGAGTTCACGCACGTTAGATCGCAGGCGTTTAGCAATAAAAAAGGCCACTTCCCCCGGCAACTGGATTTGATTTTCGTCCGCTTTCTTCATCAGAATGGCAACGCACTCATCCTGCAATCGGGCAAGACATTGCTGCCAAAGCGAAAGTGACACGGCGAACTCCCCTAAAACAAGACCAATAAAAGAAACCGGAATAAAAGATACGTTATACTGGGCACAAGGTGTTATTCCTCTTATTCCTCATGATGTGGCAAGGAAGATAGCATGTACCTTGTGGCGATTTTTAACCTCATCGCTCCCCAAAGATCTCTATCATCTGCAAGATGAGATATTAGGATCGGGATCAACGATCATAACGCAAAAGACGACACAAATCCTCATTCTTTTACACAGCTTTGACGCTTTTTATCCACAGGGAGATCACCACGCTTTGGCACTTGCAGAATATAAAGGCCCGCAAGAGATACTGTAGTGTAATCATGGCATATAGCAAACTTCATTTAACCATTGTTTAAAATTCAATATGAAAATAATGTGATGATCACGCATTAACAGGCAATGATCTGTGTATGATCCTTGCGCTTTATTGCACAGTCCGTATAATCTTGCACCCTGCGTGTATGCCAACGATTTTTTCCGGTTATGTCTGGTGAGGATTTGGGGTAAGCACTTCGGGTAGCAAAAAGTCTGGCCCTGTCTGTGAACGATTGATTGAAGTAAAAAAATCCGACAGGAAGGCAGTTAGACTCGCGTCATCTTGGATTGACTAAGGGGAGTACATTTTATTACAATCCTGCCTCTTTCTGGTCGCTAACGCATTTGCTGAATCAGTAACAAATTTTAAGCTAGGTAGAAATCGCTATGAAACGCACTTTTCAACCATCCGTACTGAAGCGTAACCGTACTCATGGTTTCCGCTCTCGTATGGCCACTAAAAATGGTCG